>CAWBRU010000009.1:0-319095 GCA_963791325.1 uncultured Alphaproteobacteria bacterium
GAACGCGACGCGATCGTCGTCCATGCTGATCAGCCGGGAGTTGGCGATGGCGACGCGATGGGTGTAGCGGCCGAGATAGGCCAGCACCTGTTGCGGCCCGCCGAAGGGCGGCTTGGCGTAGACGACCCATGCGAGGCGACGGACCTCGGCCAACAGGCGGGTGAAGGCGGCTGGCTCGGCCAAGCCGGCGAGATCGCCGAAGAACTTGAGGCTGTCCGCATCGAAGGCGGCGCGCAGCGCCTCCAGAAACAGCCGCCGAAACAGATGCGACAGCACGCGTACCGGCAGGAAGAAACCGGGTCGGCAGGAGATCCAGCGCGTGCCATCGAGGGACAGGCCGCCGCCCGGCACGATGCAATGCAGGTGGGGATGATAGGTGCAGGGTCTGGCCCCAGCTGTGCAGCACCGCGATGAGGCCGATCTCGGCGCCAAGATGCCTGGGATCGGCGGCGATCATGCGCAGCGTCTGGGCCGCTGCCTTGAACAGGATGGCGTAGACTATCGCCTTGTTCTGGAAGGCGATCGCGGCGATCTCGGCCGGCAGGGTGAACACCACGTGGAAGTAAGCAACCGGCAGGAGCTCGGCCTGCCGCGCGGCAAGCCAGTCCCGGCAGGCCTGGCCTTGGCACTTCGGGCAGTGACGGTTGCGGCAGGAATTGTAAGCCACACGGATCGCCCCGCAGGACCGGCAGCCCTCGACATGGCCGCCCAGTTCGGCCCTTCGGCACAGCTCAATCGCGCTCATCACACGCCGCTCGACACGTCCGAGATGACCGATATTGACCTGCCGATATGCCTCGCCATGGCGGCGGAAGATATCCGCCACCTCCAGTCTCGCCGGCATGGGCGGACCGGATCAGCCCGGCGGCACCACCTCGATGTTCAGCCGGTCGAGCGGGCTCGTCGTGCGCCGGATCAGGCCGTTCGAGACCTTGGTGTAGCGCGCCGTCGAGGAAAGATTGTTGTGACCAAGCAGCACCTGGATGATGCGGATATCGGTGCCGTTCTCGAGCAGATGCGTGGCGAAGCTGTGCCTGAGCGTGTGCACCGTCACGCGCTTGTCGATGCCGGCGGCGGCTCGTGCCGAGCGGCAAGCCGAATACAGCACCTGCACGTCGATGGGACGGCTCACGTCCCGGCCGGGAAACAGCCAGCCCTGCGGCTTCGCCAGACGCCAGTAGACCCGCAGGATGCGCAGAAGCTGCGCCGACAGCATCACGGTGCGGTCCTTGCCGCCCTTGCCATGCTCGACACGGATCACCCCGCGACCGCTGTCGATGTCACCGACCTTCAGCCCGACGGTCTCCGAGGCGCGAAGACCTGCTGCGTAGGCCGTCGTCAGGGCCGTGCGCGTCTTCAGGCTCGGCACCGCCTCCAGGAAACGGACAACCTCGTCGGTGCTGAGAACTACCGGCAGCGTGCGCGGCGAGCGGGCATACACGGATCCGCTCCGGAATCTCGGCATGGCCCAACGTCACGCCGTAGAAGAACCGCAGCGCGCACACAGTCTGGTTCAGCGCCGGCCATGAAATCCCCTGAGAAACCAGATGCACCTGGAAGGCGCGGACGTCCTCAAGTCCGAGCCGCTCCGGAGAGCGGCCGAAATGGCGGGAAAACTTTGCCACCGCGTGCACGTAGGATCGCTGCGTGGCCGGCGACAGATTGCGGATCGTCATGTCCTCGATCATGCGCCGGCGAAGAGGGCTCAACTCGGCCATCTCAATGCTCCTGTTCCAAAGATTGCGCTTCAACAGCCGCAATCGTTCAAAACAGAAGCTTCACCCGCAAACCGACCCGCCAAATGCCGCGTCAGCGGCTTCGTTCAATCCCAACGATTCAATTAATCCGTGAACCGCTCTAGGTGTCGTTTCCAAGGACGTTGTCCTTGAGTTTTGAGATGGGAGGCTTGCCGCCGAGGGCGGCATGAGGTCTGCGGGTGTTGTAATCGCACAGCCATGCCGGCATAGCTTCGGTTCGCTGGGCCGAGCTCTGGAAGGGTCGGGCGTAGAGCCATTCGCGCAGGGATGTCTGGATGAAGCGTTCGGCCTTGCCGTTGGTGCGTGGCGTGTATGGCCTGGTTCGCTTGTGGCGGATGCCGCGATTTGCGAGTGCCTTTCGAAAGAGCCAGCTTTTGTAGGCCGAGCCGTTGTCGGTCATGACGCGCTCGACCTTGATGCCATGGCGCTCGAAGAAGCCAAGCGCCCGCTCGAGGAAGGCGGTCGCGCTCGTCCTTCTTCTCGTCGGGTAGGATTTCGGTGTAGGCGAGCCGGGAAGCGTCGTCGATGGCGACATGGAGAGCCTCCCAGCCGAGACCCTCGCCACGGCCGCGACGGCTGCTCTGGCCGCGCCGGTCGCCGGTGATGCGGTGGCCGATGCCGTCGATCCTGCCGAGCTTCTTGGAATCGATGTGGATCAGTTCGCCGGGCTGCTCCCGCTCGTAGCGGACGACTGCCACGGCCGGGTCGAGAGCCTTGAGCCTGCCGAGCCCGATCCGGCGCAGCGCCTTGCCGACCGTCGAGACCGGCCGGCCGAGGCGGCGCGCGATCGCCGGCCCCGACAACCGCTGGCGCCGCAGGACTGCGATCTCGGTTTCGGCGGCGGCATCGAGCCGGAACGGGCAGGAATGCGGCCGCGACGAGCGGTCGCCCAAGCCGGCAGCACCTTCCACCCGGAAGCGGTCGCGCCACTTGCGCACCGTCCTGCCGTCGACACCGAACGCCGACGCCACGGCCGCGACCGTCGAGCCCGCCTCAAGACGTTCCACGATCAGCATTCGACTGCGCGGCGTGGTTCTGGCATTCTCATGAATGTCCATCCGAGGCTCCTGGGTGACGGTCGCGTGTGTGGTAACCGCAACCTCGCATCCAAGCCTCGGACGGACAACCTCCATAGCAACGACAGCTAGCCGGCGCGGGAGCCGGGCAAAAAAGCGGGCCGCAGATGCGGCCCGAGCTTCGCCAGGATTGCGATGATGCCGGCGTGACCAGCCGTGAAGCTACGCCGGCCGCAGTCGGGGAGTTTCAGCCCTTCATGGCGGTTTTCGTCGGAACGCGAAATTGCCGCGCATGGCTGCCATGAGTCGTGAAGTGCTGCACGGATCGCGCGAATTACCTACCTCCCCGCCCGGGGTAGCCCGCAGGGGAACGAAAAGGGGCAATGATGACCGGTTTCTTCACCGAGCTGTTTGCCCGGCCGCGGCCGGGCGATGCCCAGCGGGCCTGCGCCGCGCAGATCGTCCACGGCGCTCTCCGCTCGGAGGCGCCGATCAGCCGCGACGTGCGGCCGGCCGATTTCCCCCGCATCGGCCGCCGCTAGGGCAATTCGAGGAAGCGTGGCAACGGATTTCCGTCCGGAACTGCGGAAAAACAAGGGCTGGGAGCGGGAGCACCGATTTAAGGAAGCGGTGATCCGCTTTGAGGGCGGTGCCGCGGGTCCGCCGCAATCGCGGCTAGACTGGCGCGGCCCGACTGCCCGACCAGGAGTCCAGCCATGCCCAAACCGGCGCTTGCCGCTCTGCTGCTGCCGTTCTTTTCCCTCGCCGCGGCCGCGCAGGGAGCCTCGCCGCCGCCCTATCTGGACGACCGCTCCGATGCGGCGGCTCTGGTGCGCTCGCTCTACAACGCCGTCAACCGCAAGGAATACGCACGCGCCTGGTCCTATTTCGGCGACGACAAACCGGCCAAGGATCTGCAGAGCTTCGTCAACGGCTATGCCGCGACCGAGAAGGTCGACCTCGCCACCGGCAGCGTCGCCGCGGAAGGTGCCGCCGGCAGCATGTTCTATTCCCTGCCGGTAGCGATCCGCGCCACCGGCACTGACGGCAGCCGTCATGTCTTTGCCGGCTGCTACACCGCGCGCCTCGCCGATCCCGCGATCCAGGGCGATATGTTCGTGCCGCTCCATCTCGAGCGGGGCACGCTGAAGCCGAGTTCCGGCGATCTGCTCGACGCCTTGCCGGCGGATTGCGGCGGGGAGCGCCTGCCGACCCCGGAGGACGCCGGCCTGGCGGCCGCCCAAGCGCGGTTCGCGGCGGACTATTCTGCGGTTTGCGCGACGCTCGCCCCCGATGCCGATCCCGATGCTGCCGAGCCGACATCCTTCGCGCTTCCCTACCGGCCCAAGGATGCCGGCGCAGCCGACCCGGAGCAGATGCTCAGACTGTATCGGTTCCCGTGCGGGATGGGTGCCGATAACAGCGTCGAAGTCTACTATCTCCGCGATGCCGAGGGCACGCTTGGCCAGCTGCAATTCGCCACGCCCGAACTCGATTTCCGCTATGTCGGCGGCGACCCCGAAGGCGCGGTCGAGTTGCTCACCATCGTCGGCTATAAGGCAGCCGACCAGCTGGTCAATTCGGACTATTCGCAAGCCACCCGGACGATCGTGTCCGCCGACAAATGGCGCGGCCTCGGCGATGCGTCGTCGAACGGGACTTGGCTGTTCCGCGACGGCACCTTCACCTTGGTCAGATACGACGTCGACGCCAGCGAGGACGGCAAGATCGACCCGCAGACGGTATTCGATGTCGACACCCCGCCTTGATGCCGCAACGCGTGGCCGGCCGCGGCCCTCCGGTCCTGGCCGGGACAAAGCCCGACATCGCGCGGCGGAGGCCGTCTCTCGGCTGCGCTGGGGCGGGACGGCTTTTCCTCGGATCGCCGGTCCGCTCTAAGTTCTTGGTTTTCCACAGTTCCGAACAGGAAATCGGTTTCCGCTTCTGTTGGAATTGCAGTAGGCGTGATGGCGTTTCTTCGGATCGCCCCCTCGCTCTGAGTTGTTGATTGAGCATGATCTCCGCGACAAACGCGTTCCGCGTTTGCGCGAGGAAAAACCGGTGTCCACCTTTCCGGGTCATGCTCTAGGATGGCACGGCAGCGGCAGATCCGCGGCCGGCCAATGTCGCGGAGTGACGCTATGACCATCCCGTTTGCCCTGCATCACGCTTCGCTGCTGGTCCGCGATGTCGATGCGAGTGCCGCGTTCTATGCTCGTGTGCTGGGGCTTCAGGAGATCCCCAACCGCGTCGGCAGGAGCCACATCCGCTGGTTCGTGGTCGACGGCTTCCGCACGCTGCACCTGATCGGCGGCGACCCGGAACGTGAGCGGCCGCGCCAGTTCTCGACGCATTTGGCGCTCGCCACCTTCTCCTTCGATGCAGCGCTCGCACACCTCGTGCAAGAGGGCATCACCTACGTCAATCTGGCCCGCGAGCCCGGCAAGGTCCACCGGCGCCAGGACGGCACCCGCCAGATCTATTTCCAGGACCCGGACGGCCATTGGATCGAGATCAACGACGCCGGCGAGGAGCCGTGAGCTCGGGCCCGGACGCCGGCGCGGGGCCGTGAGCGCAGGCCCGCCATTTTCGGCAGGTTCGCGAAGGCGCGGATGCCCACGGCCGACCGCCTGACCTGCGTTGGTCCCCATCCCCACCGCGAGCAACCGACTTCGCCGCCGATCTTGACGACAAGCTCAAAGCCGGGCGGTTTATCGGGCCCGTTACGGCGCCTGCCTTAGGCAGGTGGCGGTATCTGCGCGGCGTGCCGGTGGGCCGCGCCCGCCGATTGGTGCTCCAGCGCTCTTGCCAAAGTGACGACGAGACGTGGGGCGCCCCCGCTCGGCTCGGTCGCCTTCGACCTCGCGACTTCGCGCATGATCTAGGTCCGTGCATGATCTGAGGTCCGTCACCAAAAGCATCGTCGGCGTGTTCTGCGGACTACGGTCGACCGCGCCATTGGCGCTAGCTGCCCACTCGACAAGTCTGGCTGTCCCTTTCGCACCAACTTCTCGTCTGAGTTGCGGAAACCGGTTGCCTCCTCCTTTTGTTCCTGTTATGTTCAACTCTATCCGAAACGGATGGCGTGCGTCAATAGAAATTGAAGGAGGACTGTGGAGAGCGAACGACAGCCAAAATCAACGACCATCGGGGTCGGAAACGGCCACACTGATCGTATCCGCTCGCAGCGGCGGACTCGTGAACTGCGGCGCTGGGTGAAGCGTTCGACCCCGGTTCGATGGAGGGTTTTGGCATTAGAGTATCCGTGTTGGTCAAGGCAGAAGTGATTGCCAGTTTCGTCTGTTGCTGAGCAGGGCGTTGGCGAGGACGACGAGCTTGCGCATGATGGCGGTGATGGCGACTTTTGCTGGTTTGCCGGTCGCTTTGAGCCGCTGGTAGGTGCCCTTGAGGTCTGGATTGAAGCGGCTGGCGACGAGGGCGGGCATTTAGGGTGCCTGGCGGACATTTCTCCGGCCGCCGCGGATGAAGGCGCGGCCGGTCCATTGCCTTGACTGACGGGCCACGCGCCCCAAGCCCTTGTTTTTCTGCAATTCCGACGCGAGACTGTGTCCACTTTTCCTAGAATGCGCGAGTCTCGGAAGATGGGCTGAGGGGCCAGGAGCGAACGGGCGGCATTGAGGTGAGGCCTTGCCGGCTGACGCGGATGATCATGTCCGGCGGCCGGCTCGGCGGACCAGTTGGCGGTATAGGCTCCGGTCGGAGCGAAACGGCAGAGCGCTTCGGCAGCGTCGGCTGCTAACGGCTCCAGAACCTAACCCCTGCCCCACAGCTGTTCCAGCACCAACGGAAACCGGGTCTCAGTCCGGAATTGCGGAAGAACAATGGCTTAGCTGTTGTTACTATGGAGGTGGAGGTTGTCCGTCCGAGGCTTGGATGCGAGGTTGCGGTTACCACACACGCGACCGTCACCCAGGAGCCTCGGATGGACATTCATGAGAATGCCAGAACCACGCCGCGCAGTCGAATGCTGATGATGCAGCGGCTGGACGCAGGCTGGACGATTGCCGCGGTTGCCGCGGCCGTTGGCGTCGACGGCAGGACGGTGCGCAAATGGCGCGACCGCTTCAGAGCGGAAGGCCGGGCGGGTCTCGTCGACCGCTCGTCGCGACCGCACTGCTCGCCTTCGCGGCTCGACAGCGCTGCCGAGGCCGAGATCGCAGCGCTACGCCGCGCACGCCTGTCCGGGCCGGTGATCGCCGGCCGTCTTGAGCGGCCGCTCTCGACCATCGGCAAAGTGCTGCGCCGGCTCGGTCTCGGACCCCTCCAGGCACGGGAGCCCGCCTGCCCGGTGATCCGCTACGAGCGCGACAAGCCCGGCGAGCTGATCCACCTCGATACCAAGAAGCTTGGCCGCATCGACGGGGTCGGCCACCGCTTCACCGCGACCGGCGCGGTCAGAGCAACCGACGTGGCCGCGGCGAAGGGCTGGGATGGGAAGCGCTGCACGTTGCCATCGACGACGCCTCCCGGCTGGCCTACACCGAAGTTCTGCCCGACGAGAAGAAGGAGAGCGCCAACGCCTTCCTCGACCACGCACTCTGCTTCTTCAACAGCCATGGTGTATCGGTCGAGTGCGTCATGACCGACAATTAATCGGCCTACACGAGCCGCCTCTTCAAGGCTGCGCTCACGCTGAGAGGCATCCGACATGAGCGGACCAGGCCCACTACGCCGCGCACCAATGGCAAGGCAGAATGCTTCATTCAGACGTCGCTGCGCGAGTGGATAGACGCCGCCCCATATGAGACTTCGGCCAGGCGAACCGCAGCCATGCCGGCGTGGCTCTGCGTTTACAATACCAAACGACCTCACGCCGCTCTCGGCGGCAAGCCTCCAATCTCACGACTGAGCAAGGACAACGTCCTTGGAAATGACAGCTAGGTGTCCGCTCCCACATTCTTTGGTGCACGCCGCTCAACGGCTGCCATGCCCGCTCCGCTCCGTCACAGGGTGAGCCTCATCAGCGGCCGTCCCGGCTTGCGCCGGGCGACTTCGGCGAAGCCGGCCTTCAGGAACACCCGCGTCGAGCCGACGAACAGACCGGTCGAGCGCTGGTCGCGCGACTGGTCCATCGGACACGCCTCGACCAGCCTGGCGCCGTTTTGCCTGGCAAAGGCGATGCCGCCGGCTACCAGCCGGTGCGTCAGGCCCTGCCGACGGGCGCCCGAGCGGATGAAGAAGCAGGAGATCGCCCACGCCCCCGGATCGGCCGCATCGGCCGGATCGAGAGGGGCCGAGCCGCGGCCGGCATTGTTCCACTCCGGAACGTCGTGCCGGGGGCCGATCTGCATCCAGCCGAGCGCACGGCCGTCGGCGATCGCCAGCAGGCCGGGCGGCGGCCCGGCCGCGATGCGGGCCCGGATCAGGTCCTTGTTGCCCTGCGGGTCGCTCGCCCGCCGCGCCGCCGGCGGCGCCCGAAAATGCGTGCACCAGCAGCCGTAGCAGGCACCTTGCTTGCCGAACAGGTCCTCGAACGCCGGCCACCGCTCCGGCACGAGCGGAACGATGCTTTCGCTCACGAAAGGTCCTCCGCGCCTTGTTCGAACTCGGGCCGGTCGGCTAGATTTTCTTGCAGCTTGTTCTTCGTATGTTCTCATCGATGGAGATCCCTGTCAACGCGCCCGACGACGGTTTTTGCCGCGATTGCCTGACGCTGCAGCGCCCCGGCGCGATCCGCTGCCTGCGTTGCGGCAGCCCGCGCCTGGTGCGCCACGCCGAGCTTTACCGATTGACGCTGGCGCATGTCGATTGCGATGCTTTCTATGCCGCGATCGAGAAGCGCGACAACCCGGCGCTGAAGGATCGTCCGCTGATCATCGGGGGCGGCAAGCGCGGCGTCGTCTCGACCGCCTGCTACATCGCCCGCATCCATGGCGTACGTTCGGCGATGCCGATGTTCAAAGCCCTGGAGGCCTGCCCCCACGCGGTGGTGCTGGCGCCGGACATGGCCAAATATGTCCGCGTCGGACGCGAGGTGCGGGCGATGATGCAGGCGCTCACGCCGCTGGTCGAGCCGCTGTCGATCGACGAAGCCTTTCTCGACCTCGCCGGCACCGAGCGCCTGCATGGGGCGCCGCCGGCGGTGACGCTGGCCCGCTTTGCGCTCGCCGTGGAACGCGAGCTCGGCATCACCGTCTCGATCGGGCTCTCCTACTGCAAATTTCTCGCCAAGGTGGCGTCGGACCTTGTGAAGCCGCGCGGCTTTTCGGTGATCGGCGAGGCCGAGGCGGTCGGCTTCCTCGCCGCGCAGAAGGTGACGCTGATCTGGGGCGTGGGCAAGGCGTTCGCCGCGGAGCTCGAGCGCGACGGCATCCGCACCATCGGTGCGCTGCAGCGGCTCGAACGGGGTGAGCTGATGCGCCGCTACGGCGCCATGGGCGAGCGGCTGTTTCATCTCTCCCGCGGCCGCGACGAGCGCCATGTCGAGCCGGACCAGGCGGCCCGCAGCATCTCGGCCGAAACCACTTTTGCCGGCGATCTTGCCGACCCGGCGGCGCTGGTGCCGGTCCTATACGAGCTCGCCCACAAGGTCTCGTCACGGCTGAAGCAGGCCGGGCTTGCCGGCAGGACGGTGGTGCTCAAGCTGAAAAGCCATGATTTCCGGCTGCGCAGCCGCCATCGCCGGCTCGCGCATCCGACGCGGCTGGCCGACCGGATCTTCGAGGCCGGCGCCCAGCTCCTCGCCAAGGAACTGGACGGCACCCGCTACCGGCTGCTCGGCATCGGCGTGGTCGACCTCGCCGACGGCGCGCTGGCCGATCCGCCCGACCTGGTCGATGGCCGCCTCGACAAGCGCGCCCGGGCCGAGGTCGCGGTCGACAGCCTGCGCGAGCGCTTCGGCCAGCGGGCGGTCGAGACGGGCTACACGTTCGGCAAAGGCGGCGCCGGAGCCGGAGCCAAGCGCCCGGCAGATTGACCACCGCCGCGGCGCGGCGTGCTGCCGGTCAGACCAGCTCGACCTCGACGACCCCCGGCACCGCACGCATCGCCGATGCGATGGTCGGCGAGATGCGGTAGCGGTCGGGCAGCGCGACCTCGATCTCGCCGGCGCCCTCGCGGATCAGCACCAGGCTGACTTCGGCCTCGCCCTTGACCGTAAGCTGCGCCGCGACCGTGGCCAGCGGAGCGGCGTCGCGGACATAGATGCGCAGCGCCTTCTGCGCGCGGCTGGCCAGCTCGTCGAGCGCCTCGACCGTCTGAATGCGCAGGCTGATCCCTTCCGGCCGGTCCTCGGCGGCGACCGTGATCACCACCGAGCGGCCGGCCTCGAGCAGGTCGCGGTACTGGGCCAGCCCTTCGGAAAAGACCACCGCCTCGTAGCCGCCAGAGGTGTCGGAAAGCTGGACCACGCCCATCTTGTTGCCGGTTCGGGTCTTGCGCTCCTGGCGCTGGGTGACGGTGCCGGCCAGCCGGCCCGCGCTTGCCCCGCGCTTCACCGCCAAGGCGAAATCGGCCCAGCTCTGGACCCGCATCTTGTCCAACGCCGCGCGGTATTCGTCGAGCGGGTGGGCCGAGAGGTAGAAGCCGACCGCCTGGAACTCGCGATGCAGCCGCTCGGCCGGCAGCCAGGCGTCGGCGGCGGGCAGCTCCAGCGCCGGCCGGCCCTCGCCGGCCGTGCCGAAAATGTCGGTCTGGCCGGACAGCGCGTTGGCCTGGGCGCGCTGGGCCATGCCGATCATCCGCTCGATGCCGGCCATCATCGCGGCGCGGTCGAAGCCGAAGCAGTCGAGCGCGCCGGCCGCCACCAGGCTTTCGAGCACCCGCTTGCCGGCGATCTTCGGGTCGATGCGCTCGCAGAAATCGCCGAGGCTCGAGAACTGCCGCTCGCGCCTGAGCGCGACGATGTGCTCGACGGCAGCCTCGCCCACCCCCTTGATCGCCGCCAGCGAGTAGAAGATGCGGTTGTCGCCGACCTCGAAATCGCGGAACGAGGTCGTCACCGAGGGCGCCACCACATCGATGCCGAGCCGCAGGGCATCGGCGCGGAAATCCGCGAGCTTGTCGGTGTTGGACATGTCGAGCGTCATCGAGGCGGCGAGGAACTCGACCGGATAATGCGCCTTCAGGTAAGCGGTCTGGTAGGAGACGATCGCGTAGGCGGCGGCATGGCTCTTGTTGAAGCCGTAGTCGGCGAACTTGGCGAGCAGATCGAAGATGAAGTCGGCCTGCGGCTTGGCCACGCCGCGGTCGACGGCGCCGGAGACGAAGCGCTCGCGCTGCTGCGCCATCTCGGCGCGGATCTTCTTGCCCATCGCCCGGCGCAACAGGTCGGCTTCGCCGAGCGAATAGCCGGCGAGCTCCTGGGCGATCTGCATCACCTGCTCCTGATAGACGATCACGCCTTGGGTTTCGGCCATCAGGTGATCGATCTTGGCATGGATCGAGGTGATCTCCTCCTCGCGGTGCTTGCGGGCATTGTAGGTCGGAATGTTCTCCATCGGCCCCGGCCGGTAGAGTGCCACCAGCGCGATGATGTCCTCGATGCGGTCGGGACGCATGCCGATCAGCGCCTTGCGCATCCCCGCACTTTCCACCTGGAACACCCCGACCACCTCGCCGCGCGACAGCATGGCGTAGGTCTCGGCGTCGTCGAAGGGGATCGTGGCAAGGTCGATCGCCACGCCGCGGCGGCGGATCAGCCGCACCGCCCGGTCGAGCACGGTGAGCGTCTTCAAGCCGAGGAAGTCGAACTTCACCAGCCCGGCCTGCTCGACATATTTCATGTTGAACTGGGTGACCGGCATGTCGGAGCGCGGGTCGCGGTACATCGGCACGAGTTCCGACAGCGGCCGGTCGCCGATGACAATGCCGGCGGCGTGGGTCGAGGCATGCCGGTAGAGGCCCTCGAGCTTCATCGCCATCGTCAAAAGCGTCTCGACGATCGGCTCCTTGGCCGCCTCCTCGGCGAAGCGCGGCTCGCCCTCGATCGCCTTGGCGAGCGACACCGGATTGGCCGGGTTCTGCGGCACCAGCTTGCACAGCCGGTCGACCTGCCCGTACGGCATCTGCAGCACGCGGCCGACGTCGCGCAGCACCGCGCGCGCCTGCAGCGTGCCGAAAGTGATGATCTGGCCGACCTGCTGGCGGCCGTATTTTTCCTGAACGTAGCGGATCACCTCCTCGCGCCGGTCCTGGCAGAAATCGATATCGAAGTCCGGCATCGACACCCGGTCGGGGTTGAGGAAGCGCTCGAACAGCAGCGAGAAGCGCAGCGGGTCGAGGTCGGTGATGGTGAGCGCATAGGCGACCAGCGAGCCGGCGCCCGAGCCGCGTCCCGGCCCGACCGGGATGTCGTGGGCCTTTGCCCATTTGATGAAGTCGGCGACGATCAGGAAATAGCCGGGATATTTCATCCGCGCGATGATGCCGAGCTCGTAGTCGAGCCGCGCGGCATAGTCTTCGGCGCTGTAGCCCGGCGTCAGCCCGCGGCTCGCCAGGCGCTCGGCCAGGCCCTCGCGCGCCTGGCGGGCGAGCTCGGCGGCCTCCGCTTCCTCGGCCGCCTCCTGGCCGGCGGCGTCGCGCGCGGCAAAGCGCGGCAGGATCGGCGCGCGGTTGCGCGGGAAGAACGAGACCCTGCGGGCGATCTCCAGCGTGTTGTCCAGCGCCTCCGGCAGATCGGCAAACAGCGCCGACATCTCGGCCTGGCTCTTGAGGTGGTGGTCCGGGGTCAGCCGGCGCCGGTCGTCTGAGGCGATCACCGCGCCTTCGGCGATCGCAATCAGTGCATCGTGCGCCTCGTAATCCTCGCGGGCCGGGAAGAAGGCTTCGTTGGTGGCGACCAAGGGCAGCTCGCAGCGGTAGGCGAGCCCGACCATCGCCGCCTCGATGCGCCGGCTATAGCCCTGCGGCCGCGACAGCTCGACATAGAGCCGGTCGCCGAACAGGGCCGAAAGGCGCGACAGCCGCGCTTCGGCGACCGCCGGATGGTCGCCCGCCAGGGCCGCGCCGACCGGGCCGCGCTCGCCGCCGGTCAGGCAGATCAGGCCCCCGCTCGCCCCGTCGAGCGCCGCCACCGGCAGATGGATGGCCTCGCCGGGCGGATTGCCGAGATAGAGCCGGCTGACCAGCCGGACAAGATTGCCATAGCCTTCTTCCGTCGCCGCCAACAGCACCACCGGGCGCGTCTCCAGCCGGCCCTTGCGGCCATAGCTATGCTCGGCGCCGCCGGCCTCGGCCTCGAAGGTCAGATCGACCTGGCAACCGATGATCGGCTGGACGCCGCTCTTCGCCGCCTTCTGGGCAAATTCGAGCGCCCCAAACAGATTGTTGGTGTCGGTCACCGCGATCGCCGGTGCGCCGTCGGCGACCGCATGGTCGACGATCCGGGCGAGCGGCAGGGCGCCTTCGAGCAGCGAATAGGCGGAGTGCACGCGCAGGTGGACGAACGGGCGCAAATCGTGGTCGTCGGCGCCGTATTTCGCCGCTGCCTGAAACACAGGCGGTTCATTCGAAGAGGAAGAACTGTCCATTCCGTCGCCGGCGCCTGCGGTCGGTTGCCTGAGGAGTCGTCCCGCCCAAGGTATGGGTCCGGCGGCTCGGATGCCAGCCCTCGTGCCGCCCTGGCCACAGCTTCCTGCCGACCGCCGCTCAGTGCGACAGCGACAGCATCCAATTGAGCGTGCCGCGCCAGTCCGTCATGCGGATCGGTGTTCCATGCGTGCCGGTCTCGAACCGCACGAAGCGGACGGGATAGCCCGGCGCCTTCTCGCGGATCTGCCGGTAGAAAGCCTCCTGGCGGGCCGGGTCGAAGACGGTGTCATGGCTGCCCTGCGCCAGGAACATCGGCACCCTGCGGCGAAACGCCTGGCTCTTCAAGTAGTCGTCGTCCCAATGCGAGCCGAGCAGCAACAGCCCGCCGAGGCGGGCGACGGTCGCCGGGTCTTTGGCGAGCTCGTAGCAGAGCCCGCCACCCATCGAGCCGCAGGCGACGAACACCGGCGCCGCCGGCGAGGCTTGGCCGTAATGCGCAATCAGCGCGGCGATCTGCGCGGCGCCGTGCTCGCCGAAGTCGGAAAAATCCGGCGACAGATAGAGGCCGCCGGCCGCCGCCACGAGGTTCTTCACGCGGTTGAAGTTGCCGCCAAAGGTGAAATCGTCGACCCCCTGCTTGCGGCTGCCGCCCTGGCCATGCAGGTAGACGACGATCAGGCTGGCATTTGCCGTGCGGCCGACGGCGACATGGCTAACCGGCCCCGCTGCGGTCGCCAGCGTCAGGTCCTGCTGTTCCCGCCGCACCCCCAGCGACAGATATCTGGCTTTCACCCGCCGCTCCGGGATGTCGTCGCGGCGGTTGATGTCGCGCGCCTCGTTGTAGTCGACGACGAGAAAATCGCCGCCGTCGCCGCTGGAGAGAATGCCGGGATAGGCAAACAGCTGGTCCTTCTGAGCCGCCAGCGTCAGCGCGGCGGCCGCGCCGGCCCCGGCGAGGACCATCAGCAGGGCGATCACGAGGCGGGCCACCTAGTGCTCGTCCTCCAGCACGCCGCCGGCGCGCCGAAGCGCTTCCGGCGTGTCGACATCGACGGCGGCGGCGGCGCCGATCTCGACGTCGACCACTGCCGTCTCGCCCGCTTCGACGAGGTGGCGGGCGCCGGTATCGCCCTCGAGCTGCGCCACGGCGGCAAACACCGCCCGCGGCAGGATCACCGGATTGCCGCGCCGGCCGTCATGGGTCGCCCGCACGATCGCAGTCCCCCCGGACGCGACGAAGGCGGCGATCAGCCGGTCGAGGTCGGCGGCGGCGATGTCGGGCATGTCCCCCAGCACGACCAGCGCACCGTCGGCATCAGCCGGCAACGCGGCCACGCCGGTCTTCAGCGACGCCGCCAGGCCGCTGCCGTAATCGGGGTTGTCGGCGATCGTTACCGCCAGTCCGAACAGCGCGGCAGTCACCCGGTCGGCCTGGTGGCCGACCACCACCACGGTGCCGGCGGCCCGGCTGGCGAGGGTGCGCCCGACGGTGCGCCGGATCAGCGGCTCGCCGCCGAACAGCGCCAGGAGCTTGTTCGGCCCGCCCATGCGGCTCGACCGGCCGGCGGCGAGGACGACGGCATGGACGGCCGCGATACGCGCCGCGGGGACCCCATCGCGCGGCTGCGGCCGGCTCGGGATCTCCATCAAGAGACCGCCGACGCCCATGCCGGCAATGTCTTGTGCGCCGACCGGAATGCCGGCCGCCAGGCGGTCGAGCACCCAGTCGAAGCCATTCTCCTTGACGCTTCGGGCGCAGCCCGGCGCGCCCAGCACCGGCTTGCCGGCGAGTGTTCCGAGCACCAAGAGATTGCCCGGGTCGACCGGCATCCCGGCCCTCAGCACGGTGCCGCCCGCGGCGGTGATGGCGGCCGGCACCACATCGGCGTCGTCGCTTACCGCCGACGCGCCGAACACCACGACCAGGTCGCTGTCGGGGATCAGCGCGGCAACCGCCTCGGCGACCGCCCGGGTCTCATGCGGCGGACGGCGCTCGCCGACGATCCGGCTTCCCGAGCGCGCCAGCCGCGCGGCGGTGACGCGCACCGTCTTGTCGAGCACGCTCGCCTTGACCCCGGGCAGCGTCGACTGCACCAGGCCGACCCGAAGCGGCCGGAACGGGTCGACCCGCAAGGCCTGCCCGGCCAGTGCCGCGGCGACGCCCTCATCGAGCACGCCGGCCGGCACTGCGAATGGGATGATCTTGACGGTGGCCACCATCTGCCCCGCCGCCACTGCCGCGTGGTGGGGCAAGGTCGCCAGCGTCAAGGCCGGATCGACGGCGTTGATCCTGTCGACGAGCGCTCTGTCGGCGCGGAACACGCCCGCCTGCCGGGCGTGCAGGTTGGCCCGCCCGGTGGCGGCGGGCCGGATCTCGATCCCGGCCGGCTGCAGCGCGCCGGCAAGCCGGGCCGCCGCCTCATCCTCGCCGACGTCGCCCGCCTCCAGGCGCGCCGCCACGACCTCGGCGACGCCGGCCGCAACGAGCGCGGCAATGTCGCCAGGGCCGAGACGCGCCGCCTTGCGCAGGCGCCGGCCCTCGACCTCCACCGCGTGCGCGAGGATCGCGCCCTCGGCGTCGGCAACGGGGAGCGGTCCGAACCTCACGCCGCTTCGCCCGCCAGCTGCTTGCGACCGCCGGAGCGGGAGCGCAGCGCCTGGATCAGCTCGGCCAGGATCGCCACGGCGATCTCGGCCGGATTGGCGGCGCCGATGTCGAGCCCGATCGGCGCGCGGATCCTGGTGGCCAGCTCGGCGCTGGTGCCGGCCGCCGACAGCCGTTCGAGGCGCTTGGCGTGCGTCTTGCGGCTGCCCAGCGCCCCGACATAGAAGCAACCGGCCTGAAGGGCCGCCGCCAGTGCAAAATCGTCGATCTTGGGGTCGTGGGTGAGCGCTGCGACCCCGGTATAGGCGTCGAGCGGCCGGCCGGAGAGCACCTCCTGCGGCCACTCGGCATGGACGGCGACCTCGGGAAAGCGCTCTGCCGTGGCAAAGGCGGTGCGCGGGTCGATGATCTCCATCTCGAAGCCGGCAATTCTGGCCATCGGCGCCAGCGCCTGGCTGATGTGCACCGCGCCGATCACCACCAGGCGCGGCCGCGGCAGATAGACGTTCAGGAAGAAGCCGCGGCCATCGGCATCCGCGGATGCGGAGATCCCGGTGCGGAAGGCCTTGGCGATCGCCTCCCCGAGGGCGCCGGCAACGGTCTCCCCCTCGAGCACCACACGGTCGCGCGCCTCGGCGCTGTCGGTCACCAGCACAGCGGCCCGGCGGCCGCGCCGCGCCTCGTTGAGTTTCTTCAGGCTGAACGGATCCATGGTCAGCCCAGGCGTTCGACATAGACCTTGATGCGGCCGCCGCAGGAGAGGCCGACCCGCCAGGCGGTTTCGTCGGCCACGCCGAACTCCAGCATTTTGGCCGTGCCCGTGTCGATCACGTCGGCGGCCTCGGCGAGCACCGCCCCTTCGACGCAGCCGCCGGAGACGGAGCCCTGAAAATTGCCCTCGCCGTCGATCACCAGATGGCTGCCGACGGGGCGTGGCGCCGACCCCCAGGTTTCGACCACGGTGGCGATCGCCACGTTCCTGCCCTCGCCCATCCAGCGCTCGGCGATGAACAGCGGATCACGGCTCTCGTCCAACGTTCCTTCCACACTCATCTCACACCTTCCTTGGCTGAGCGCTGCTTTTTTGGGTTATTTCATGCCGTCCGCGACTCGGCCAGCCAGCGCCGCGGATCGGTGTCGGCATCGGCCGGCCGGGACAGTGCCGCGCAGAGATCCGAAAGCGCCTCGAGATTGTGGACGGGACGGAATTCGTCGACGTGGGGCAGCATCGCCCGCACCCCGCGCGCTCGCGGCTCGAAGCCGTCGAAGCGCAGCAGCGGATTGAGCCAGATCAGCCGGCGGCAGGATTTGTGCAGCCGCTCGGTCTCGGCCGCCAGCCCGGCGGTATCGTCGCGCTCCAGGCCGTCGGTGATCAGCAGCACCACCGCGCCCTGGCCGAGCACCCGCCGCGACCAGAGCCGGTTGAACTCGTTGAGGGCGCTGCCGATGCGGGTGCCGCCCGACCAGTCCTTGACCGCGCCTGCGCAGTTGGTGAGCGCTTCGTCGGGATCGCGATGCCGGATCTGGCGCGACAGGTTGGTGAGCCTGGTGCCGAACACGAAGGTGTGCACCCGCCGGCGCTTGTCGGCCAAAGCATGCAGGAAATGCAGAAATACCCGTGTGTACTGGCTCATCGAGCCGGAGATGTCGGCGAGCACCACCAGGGGCGGCTGGACGCGGCGCGGCGAGCGGTATTTTGGCAGGATCAGCGCGCCGCCGGTGCGCAGCGCGGCCCGCATCATCGCTCGCGGGTCGGCGCGGTCCCCGTGCGGGTCGGGGCGGAAGCGGCGGCTGCGCACCGCGTCGAACGGCAGCCTCAAGGCTCCGATCGCTTCTTTGGCCGCCGCCAGCTCCGATGCCGTCATCTGGGCGAAATCCTTACTGCGCAACACCTCCTGGCCGGAATAGGTGAGCCTGGCATCGACCTCGATCTCAGGCATCTCGGACTGCCCTTGCCGCTCCTTGCGGCCGGCGAACAGGGCGTCGGCAGCGCGTCCCTCGGCGGGGCGCGGCCTCTGCCGCTCGCGGTTCTGCGGCGCCACCGGCGAGAGCATGGCAAGCAGCTTCTCGATCAGCTCGCGCGACCGCCAGAACAGGCGGAACGCCTCGTCGAAGACGGCATGGTCCTCGCGCCGGGTGACCAGCACGGTGTGGAGGCTCCAATAGAAATCGTCGCGATTGCCGAGCCCGGCCACCAGCACCGCTTCGATGGCCTCCTTGACCGAGGCCGGCCCGACGCGCATGCCGGCCTTGCGCAGCGCCCGGGCGAAATAGACGATATTGTCGGCGAGCCGGCCTTCCGGCACCGCTTGATCGACGACGAGGGACCCGCCCGGCATCTGCCTCGCCCTACTCGGCCGCCGACAGCTCGGCCTTGACCTCGGCGAGCAGGCGGCGCCCTTCCCCGCTTTCCAGCCGGGCGATGTCGTCCTGGTATTTGAGCAGCACGCCGATGGTGTCGGACACCGTTTCGGGGTCGAGCGCGACCTTGTCGAGCTCGGTCAGCGCTCCCGCCCAGTCGATGGTCTCGGCCACGCCGGGCAGCTTGAACAGGTCGAGCCCGCGCAGCTTCTTGATGAACTCGACCACCTCTGCCGCGAGCCGGCTGTTGGCCTCGGGCACCTTGCGCCTGACGATCTCAAGCTCGCGGGCGGCATCGGGGTAATCGACCCAATGGTAGAGACAGCGCCGCTTCAGCGCATCGTGGATCTCGCGCGTGCGGTTGGTGGTGATCACCACGATCGGCGGCTCCTCGGCCTTGATGGTGCCGAGCTCCGGCACGGTCACCTGGAAATCCGACAGGATCTCGAGCAGGAACGCCTCGAACGCCTCGTCGCTGCGGTCGAGCTCGTCGATCAGCAGCACCGGGGCCGCCCCCTTGGTGCCCGATAGCGCCTCGAGCACCGGGCGGCGGATCAGATATTTTTCGGAGAAGACATTCTTCTCCATGGCGGCGCGATTGACCGTGCCGGCCGCCTCCTCCATGCGGATCTCTATCATCTGAGCGGCATAATTCCACTCATAGACGGCAGATGAGACATCAAGTCCTTCATAGCATTGCAGCCTGATCAGCCGGCGGCCGAGCGCGGCGGCGAGCACCTTGGCGATCTCGGTTTTGCCGACGCCCGCCTCGCCCTCCAGGAACAGCGGCCGGCCCATGCGCAGGCTGAGGAACAAGACGGTGGCCAGCGCCCGGTCGGCGACGTAGTCGGCCTGCCCGAGCAGCGCCAGCGTCTCGTCGATGTTTTGCGGCACCGGCCGCGGGGAAACGATCTCGGCGGAGGGCGCGGCCATGATCGGGCTAGAGCACGTGGTAGGCGCGGTCGTGATAGAGCAGCGGGCGCAGCAGCTCGCCGACGCGCAGGCCCGTCACCTGGCCGAACAGCACCCGGTGGGTGGCCAGATCCTTGCTGTCGATCAGCTCACAGTCGAACACCGCGATCGCCTCTCTGAGGGTCGGAGCGCCGGTGGTCAGCGTGTCCCAGTGACCGAGATCGAACCGCTCCTCGGTGGTGAGGCCGGTCAGCCCCGAAAACGCCATCGACAGCGCCTCCTGTTCGGCCGACAGCGTGTTGAGCGCAAATCGGCCATTGTGGAGAAAGTGCTCGTTGTTGGGATTTTCGCGGTTGAGGCAGGCGAGCACCGTCGGCGGCGAATCCGACACCGAGCAGGCGGCGATCACCGTGACGCCGCGCTTGCCCGAGCGTCCATCGGTGGTGATGATGTGGACCGCCCCGGCAAACCGCGCCATGGCGTCGCGGTAGGCCTGCGGACCGACGTCGTTGAGTTTGAGCACGAGCGAATTCCAACCAAGCGAGCTGCCACATCTATATAAGGGCGAGCCGAGGGGCCACAAGCCAATGGCTATGTTGCGCCTGCAAAGAGGAGCCTTTAGGTCTTGGGCGCGATGGCAAACGGCCGGACCAGCGACACCGACAGAGCTTCGCCGCGGGTCGGGCGGGCGATGGCCTTGCTGTTGCTCGGCCTGACGCTTTCGGGTTCGCCGGCGCGGGCCGACCAGCCGCTGATCGGCATCGCGGCACCGCTGAGCGGCGCTTCGGCCCTGCTCGGCGCCCAGCTTCATGCCGGCGCCACCGCCGCCGCCGAGGCCGCCGGCCCGCCGCTCTCCGTTGAAGTCTCCGACGACCGCTGTACGGCCGACGGCGGCGCCCAGGCAGCGCGCCAGCTGGTCGCCGCCAAGGTCAGGATCGTGGTCGGCTTCCTGTGCACCGAGGCGCTCGAGGCGGCAATGCCGGCGTTCAAGGACGCCGGCATCCCGGTCATCGCGATCGGGGTGCGCACCGACAGCCTGACCGATCGGCGCGAACGGACCGGCTGGCCGGTGTTCCGCTACGGTCCGCGCGCCGACGACGAGCAGAAGGCCGCGGCCAAGCTCATCCCCGAGCTGTGGCGCGACACGCTCTTCGCCATCGTCGACGACGGCACCATCTATGGCCGCGAGCTTGCCGAAAGCGTGCGGGCGGGCGCCGAGGCGCTGGCCCTGAAGCCGGTGTTCGTCGACACCTACCGACCCGATCTCGACAACCAGGTCGGCCTTGCCGGGCGGCTGCGAAAGGCCGGCGCCGCGGCGGCCTTTGTCGGCGGCGATCTCGACGACGTCGCCATCATCGGCCGCGACGCCAAGGGGCTCGGGCTGACGCTCTCCCTTGCCGGCGGCGAGGCGCTGCGGGCCGCCCCCGGCGCGGTCGATGTTCCGGCCGGCACGCTGATGGTCGGCCTGCCCGACCCGGCAACGATTGCCGCGCCGGCCGCGCTGGAAACGCTCAAGGCACACATGATCGAGCCGGACGGCTATGTGCTGCCGGCTTTCGCTGCAGTGGAGCTTGCCGCCGCGGCGCTCGCCGATGCCGACAAGAGCGGCAAGCCGCTCGCCCAGGTGCTCGCCGCCGGCACGTTCCAGACCGCGCTGGGCAGCGTTGCCTTCGACGCCAAAGGCGATCTGGTCACCAACCCGTTCCGGCTGCTGCGCTTCGACGGCGACCGCTTCCTGGCGGTGGATGCGCCGTGACCTACCGTACCGGCCCGCGGAACCTGATCACCGACGTCGCCGGCCTGAGCGTCGGCAATGCCGATGATCCGGCGCTGAAATCGGGCGTGACGGCGGTGATCTGCGCGCGCCCCGCGGTGGCCGGGGTCGCGATCCTGGGCGGCGCGCCGGGCACGCGGGAGACCGATCTGCTGGAGCCGCACAACACGGTCGGCCATATCGACGGGCTGGTGCTGTCGGGCGGTTCGGCCTTCGGCCTCGATGCGGCGAGCGGCGTGCAGGCGGCGCTGCGCGAAAAGGGCGTCGGCTTTGCCGTCCGCGCGCTGCGCATCCCGATCGTGCCGGCGGCGATCCTGTTCGACCTCGTCAACGGCGGCGACAAGGATTGGGGCCGCTTCCCGCCCTATCGTGAGCTCGGCTACCAGGCTGCCTGCGCGGCAGGCCGGAGCTTCGCGCTGGGCACCGCCGGCGCCGGCAGCGGCGCGCTGGCGGCGGGGCTGAAGGGCGGGCTCGGCTCCGCCTCCACCCGCCTTTCCGACGGCACCACCGTCGGTGCGCTGGTCGCCGCCAATCCGACCGGCGCCGTGACCGTCGCCGACACCCGCCATTTCTGGGCGGCGCCGTTCGAGATCGGCGACGAGTTCGGCGGCCTCGGCCTGCCGGCGCCGATGCCGGCCGACAGCACCAGGCTGTCGATCAAATACCGCGAGATGGCTCAGGCCGGGCTGAACACCACGCTGGCGGTGGTCGCCACCGACGCCGTGCTCTCCAAGGCCGCGGCCAAGCGCCTGGCGATTGCGGCCCATGACGGGTTCACCCGCGCCATCTGGCCGACCCACACCCCGGTCGACGGCGATCTCGTGTTCGCGCTGGCGACCGGCGACAGCGGCATTGCGCCGGATACCGACAGCGCCCTCGACCTTTATGCTCTGGCGGGGGCGACCGTCGCCCGGGCGATCGCGCGGGCGGTCTACAGCGCCAGCCCGGCCCCCGGCGACATCTATCCGACCTGGGCGCAACGCTTCGGGAATGCCGCGGGGTGAATGCGCCGCAAGCTCACCCCTTGGGCGGGACGAGCGGCTGCACGATCTCCCGGAACGGCGGCAGCGCCTCGCATCGCTCGGCATGGGCGGCCAGCGCCGGATAGCGGGCGGCCTCGAAGAGCTCGGGATGCGCCTCGCCGATGAAGCGCAGCACGCAGGCGACGGCGATGTCGGCGTGGCCGATGCGCTGGCCGAACCAGAACGGCGTCGTCACCCCCGTGCGCTCGCTCTCCAGCACCGTCAGCGCGCCCGAGACCTGCGCCCGGCAGCGCGCGACCCAGCTTTCCAGCCGTTCCTTGCGCATCACCCGCTCGTAGAGCAGGCTGACCGCCTTGTCCCCGGCGCCGGTCGCGAGCGCCGAGATCCACAGATGGCGGCGGCGCTCGGCACCGCGCGCGGCGATCATCGCCTCGCCCTCCCCGGCCAGCTCGTCGAGATGGTCGAGGATGATGTGGCTCTCGATCAGCGCTTCGCCGTTGCCGAGAACCAGGGTCGGCACCCGTCTCAGCGGATTGTAGGCGGCCACCTTGTCGGCGTCGCCGAAGGTCGACCAGGGCCGGTGCTCGAAGTCGAAGCGGTAAAGCCGCATGGCTATGGCCACGCGGCGGACGAAGGGAGAATCATATTGCCCAATCAACAACATCGGATGGCCCGTTCAGAACTTACTTCGATCTTAGCCCTGATCATGCCGGCCGTCCACAGGCAAGTCTCCGGCGGACCCGGACGCCTGTTGACGCCGCCGCATTGAGAAGCCGGCGCCGCTCGGCTAGGAAGAGACCCCCGGCAGCTCCTCGGACGACAGGACAAGGTCATGATCCCGCGCTATTCCCGGCCCGAGATGGTCGCCATCTGGTCGGCCGAAACCAGGTTCCGCATCTGGTTCGAGATCGAGGCCCACGCCTGTGATGCGCTGGCCGAGCTCGGGGTCATCCCGCAAAGCGCCGCCCGCACCATCTGGGAGAAAGGCAGCAAGGCGGTGTTCGACCTCGAACGCATCGACGCCATCGAGCGCGAGACCAAGCATGACGTCATCGCCTTTCTCACCCATCTGGCCGAGATCGTCGGGCCGGATGCACGCTTCATCCACCAGGGCATGACGTCGTCGGACGTGCTCGATACCTGCCTGGCGGTGCAGCTGTCGCGCGCCAGCGACCTGCTGCTCGCGGATCTCGACAACTTGCTTGCCGGGCTGAGGACACGCGCGTTCGAGCACCGGACGACGGTCACTATCGGCCGTAGCCATGGCGTTCACGCCGAGCCGACGACCTTCGGGGTGAAGCTCGCCTTTGCCCATGCCGAATTCCAGCGCTGCCGCGAACGGTTGGTGCACGCCCGGGCCGAGATCGCCACGGCGGCCATCTCCGGCGCGGTCGGCACCTTCGCCAATATCGACCCGCGGGTCGAAGCCCATGTGGCGCGGATGATGGGGCTGACGCCCGAGCCGGTCTCCACCCAGGTCATTGCGCGCGACCGGCATGCGATGTTTTTCGCCACGCTGGCGGTGATCGCCTCATCGGTGGAGCGGCTGGCGGTCGAGATCCGCCATCTGCAGCGCACCGAGGTGCTGGAGGCGGAGGAATTTTTCGCGCCGGGCCAGAAAGGCTCCTCGGCGATGCCGCACAAGCGCAACCCGGTGCTGACCGAAAACCTGACCGGGCTGGCGCGCATGGTCCGCGCCTATGCGCTGCCGGCGATGGAAGACGTCGCACTCTGGCACGAACGGGACATCTCGCACTCCGCGGTCGAGCGGATGATCGCGCCCGACGCTACCGTCACGCTGGATTTCGCTCTGGCGCGGCTGGCCGGCGTCGTCGACAAACTGATCGTCTACCCGGAGCGGATGCGCGCCAATCTCGAGCGTTTCCGCGGGCTGATCCACTCGCAGCGGGTGCTGCTTGCGCTGACCCAGGCCGGGCTGTCGCGCGAAAACGCCTATCGCCTGGTGCAGAGAAACGCCATGAAGGTTTGGGAGCAAGACGCGGATTTCCTGACGGAATTGCTGGCCGACAAAGAGGTGCGCCAGGCGCTGCCGGAAGATCAAATCCGCGAGCAATTTGATCTCGGCTACCATCTCAAGCATGTCGACACGATCTTTGCCCGGGTGTTCGGCGACAGCGCGCCGGAACCTTCGTTGCCCGAGCATCGTTGAGTCCCTCAAAGAGCCTTTGCGGAGGGTTAACCATGTTCGCGACCGATAATGCCGCCCCGAAATCACCCAGCCGGTCCGGCTGGTTCGGCGCCGGCGCCGTGGCGGCGGCCACCTTGATTTTCGGCTTTCTGTTCGTCGGCGGCTACCTCGGGGATTCCCGCGCCGTGGCAAAGCCCGAGGTGGGACACATCACCATTCCGCGCCAATAGGCGTCTGGCGCGCTAGAGCAATTCCAGGAAAAGTGGCAACGGTTTTCCGTCCGGAATTGCGAAAAAACAAAGACTTAGAGTGGAGCACCGAGAGTGGAGCACCGATTTAAAGAAACGGTGGTCAGCTCTAGTTCCTGGCTGCTGCGCGCACTTCCGTTCCCCATGGATCGCTGAAGGTGCCGGGCGCGAGCTCCGTTCCCTGGAGTTCGAGCCAGGCAAGCCCGCTGCGGCCGGGGTCGCGCGGTCCGGCGCCGCGGCTTTGCCAGGAATTGACGCCGACATGGTGGTGGTAGCCGCCGGAGGACAGGAACACGGCACTGCCCGCCAGCTTGTGCACCGTATCCAGGCCAAACCGTTGATGCCACCAGGCTTCGGCCAAATCGGGTTCGCCGACGCGCAGGTGCACGTGGCCGATCACCGTGCCGTCCGGTGCGCCCCGCCAGGAGCGCTCCACCTCCGGCACCGAGGCGACCAGGCCCGGAAGATCGAGCCGGAGCGTCGCCATGTCGATCACGCCGTCGCGCCGCCATGTCCACAGCTCGCGCGGCCGGTCGGCGTAGATCTCCACCCCGTTGCCCTCCGGATCGGTCAGGTAGATCGCCTCGCTGACCAGATGATCGGACGCGCCGTCGACGGAGACGCGCTCGGCAACGGCATGGCTCAACCAGCGCGCCAGATCGCCGCGCGACGGCAGCAGGAAGGCGGTGTGGAAGAGCCCTGCGGCTCGCGGGTCGTCGGCGCGCGCTGCCGGATCCTCTTCCAGCACCAGCAGCGGCCGCTCGCCCGCCCCGAGCACGATCGTGCCGTCGGCGCGCGACAGCTCGGCGAGCCCGAGCACATCGCGGTAATAGGCGGCCAGGCGCTCGGCGCTGCGCGCCTTGAGCCCGACCCGGCCGATGCTGAGCGGCGTGGTGGCGGCAAATGGCAAAGCGGTCATGCGCAACGCTCCAGAAGGTGTCGACCGGACCAAAGTCATGCCAACGGCGGCTCCTGACAAGACCCCGGAGCGGCGACAGCCTGTTCACGGTGGCGCAGCACGAGAGCCAGGACCGGGGTTGCCGCCGGGGAACCGGGCCGCTACATGCGCCGCCATGAAAGCCAAGGACGCCGATATTCTGATCGTGCCGGGCTACACCAATTCCGGCCCCGACCATTGGCAGAGCCGCTGGCAGCAGCGGCTGTCGACGGCGCGCCGGGTGGAGCAGGCCGAATGGTCGAAACCGGTACGCGAGGACTGGACCCAGCGGGTGGTCGAGGCCGTCAATGCGGCCGAGCGGCCGGTCGTGCTGGTCGCCCACTCGCTCGGGGTGCCGACCGCGATCCATGCCATTCCGCAGTTCAGGAAAAAGGTGGCGGGGGGCTTCTTCGTGGCCCCGCCCGACGTCGCCAATCCCGATATCCGGCCGCGGCACCTGATGACCTTCGGCCCCTACCCGCGCCTGCCGCTGCCGTTTCCTTCGCTCACCATCGCCAGCCGCAACGACCCCTATTGCCCCTTCGAGGTGGCCGAGGATGTCGCCGCCGCCTGGGGCTCGCTGTTCATCGATGCCGGCGAGGCCGGCCATCTGAACAGCGAATTGGGACACGGACCCTGGCCGGAGGGCTCGATCGCCTTCGCGCAGTTCCTATCGCGCCTTTGAGCCGTGCGCCCCGCGGGCAAGGGCTTCAGCGCGGCTGAGCGAGCGCGGCGCGCGCGGTGGCGAGCATCCCTTCGGCGCCGAGCGCCATGTAGCGGGCCTCGTTGCCCATCGCCATCAGCTGGTAGCCCATGCCGGCGAACCGTCCGGCGAGCTTCGGATCGACCAGGAAAATCGCCGCCGCCTTGTTCATTTCGCGGGCCTTCTTCGCCACGCCCGCGACCGCCTCCATCATGTCGTCGAGCAGTGCATTGATCACCGCGCCGCCGCTCCAGGCGATCGAGAAGTCCGACGGTCCCAGGAACACCCCGTCGATCCCGGGGGTGGCCAGGATGCCGTCGACCGCTTCGAGCGCCGGCCGCGTCTCGATCATGGCGAGCGCCAGCGTCTCGGTGTTGGCGGTCTCGAGCCAGGTCTGGAAGTCGCGCACGCCGCTGCGCGGGAACCCCCAGGTCGGCCCCCAGGAACGCTCGCCGAGCGGCGGGTATTTCATCGCGGCGGCAAAGGCCCGCGCGTCGGCGAGCGAATTGACCATCGGCGCAATCACCGCCTCGGCGCCGAAGTCGAGCGCCCGGCTCGCCATGTCGAAGCGGCCGACAGGGATGCGCACCAGCGCATTGCGGCCGGCCCGGGTGATCGCCGGGATACTGCGCAAAACGCTGTCCTCATGGTGGCCGCCATGCTGCATGTCGAGCGTCACGGCATCGAAGTTGATGCCGGCGACGAGCTCGACGGTCAGCGGATCGGGTACGCCCGACCAGGCCGTGAACAAGGTCTCGCCGGCGGCAAGGCGGCTTTTCAGCGACATCGGTTCAGCCGTTCCTGACCTGCTCGACCGCCTGAGCCAGAAGCTCATCCATGGTGCGGCGGATCTGGTGGTCGGACTGGGCGACGCCGGCGGCGTCGAAATCGCGGCGCAGCTTGCGCAGCACGTCATGGTCGCCCGCCTCCTCGATGTCGGAGATGACCACCTCGCGGGCATAGGCGTCGGCATCAGCGCCGGTCTTGCCTAGTTTTTCCGCGGCCCACAGGCCGAGCATCTTGTTGCGGCGCGCGATCGCCTTGAAGCGCAGCTCCTCGTCGAAGACGAATTTGCGCTCGAAGCCTTCCTCGCGGTCCTTCATCGAGTTCATGACAATCCTCCAATGGGGCGGCGGCGCCGCGGCAACGCCCTGCTGAGAAACCAAAACGCCGGCGCTCGGTCAATAGAGCGCACCCGGGCAAAAGCCCCGACGGGGCGGGTGAAAGCCGTTGATGCCGCAGAATTGCCGATTGAGCAATCGCCGGCTTTGCGGTAGTTACCGGCCGTGAGATCGTCCGTCGCATTCCCCTGCCGCGCAACAGACGCCAAGCGTGCTGCTCGCCGAGCGGCCGCCAAACCAGAGACAAAAAATCGATGAACCGTCGCCGCCGCATCTACGAGGGCAAGGCCAAGATCCTCTATGAGGGCCCCGAACCCGGCACGCTGATCCAATTCTTCAAGGACGACGCCACCGCCTTCAATAAGAAGAAGCACGAGATCGTCGACGGCAAGGGCGTGCTCAACAATCGGATTTCGGAGCACATCTTCACCCATCTCAACCGCATGGGCATCCCCACGCACTTCATCCGCCGCCTCAACATGCGCGAGCAGCTGATCAAGGAGGTCGAGATCATCCCGCTCGAGGTGGTGGTGAGGAATATTGCCGCAGGCTCGCTCGCCAAGCGCCTCGGCATCGAGGAAGGGACTGTCCTGCCGCGGTCGATCATCGAATTCTACTACAAGGCCGACGCGCTCGACGACCCGATGGTTTCGGAAGAGCACATCACCGCCTTCGGCTGGGCAAGCCCGCAGGAGATCGACGACGTCATGGCGCTGGCGATCCGCGTCAACGACTTCCTCTCCGGGCTGTTTCTCGGCGTCGGCATCCAGCTGGTCGACTTCAAGATGGAGTGCGGCCGGCTCTACGACGGCGACATGATGCGCATCGTCGTCGCCGACGAGATCTCCCCCGATTCCTGCCGGCTGTGGGACGTCGCCACCCAGGACAAGCTCGACAAGGACCGTTTCCGCCGCGACATGGGCGGGCTGGTCGAAGCCTATCAGGAAGTGGCGCGGCGGCTCGGCATCATGAACGAGAACGAGCCGCCCCGGCCGACCGGCCCGGTGCTGGTGTCCTCCGACAGCGGCAAGGGCCGTCCGCACTGACGATGATCAAGGCCCGCGTCACCGTCACCTTGAAGGCCGGCGTGCTCGACCCGCAAGGCCAGGCGATCGAGCATGCGCTGGCCGGGCTCGGCTTCGGCGGCGTCGGCCAGGTGCGGCAAGGCAAGGTCTTCGACATCGAGGTCGAGGGCGCCGATCCGGCGCGCGCCAAAGCCGATCTGGCGGCGATGTGCGAACGGCTGCTGGCCAACACGGTAATCGAGAATTACACTGTCGCCCTTACCTGAGGTTGCAACGGGGATGGGCGCAATGGGCGATGTGACCAACGAGCTGATGGAGCGAATCCATCACGAGATGTCCGAGATGCGTCTCGACCTCGGCGAGGTGAAGCGCGAGCTCAATGTCGTGAGAATACACATGGCGGGAATGCAGAGCGATATCCACAATGTGTATGGCGTAATGGGCCGCCAGGATCTTCGCCTCGACCGGATCGAACGGCGGCTGGAGATCGGCGAATTCGCCGAGCCGCAGAGACCTTTCGATCCGCAATGAAATCCGCCGTCATTCTGCTGCCGGGGCTCAACCGCGACCGCGACATGATCGCCGCGCTCACCAAGATCGGCGGAACGCCGCCGCTCAGCGTCTGGCAGACGGAAACGGCGATCCCCGCTGTCGATCTGATCGTCATTCCCGGCGGCTTTTCCTATGGCGACTACCTGCGCTGCGGCGCAATTGCGGCACGCATGCCGGTCATGCGCGCCGTGGCGGAACGGGCTCGCCAGGGCGTTCAGGTGATGGGCGTATGCAACGGCTTCCAGATTCTGGTCGAAGCCGGGCTGCTGCCGGGGGCGCTGATGCGCAATGCCTCGCTGCGCTTTGTCTGCCGCGAGGTCAAGCTCAGGGTCGACAACGCCGATACCTCGTTCACCCGCACCTATCGCCAGGGCCAGATCATCCGCTGCCCGGTCGCTCATCACGACGGCAATTATTTCGCCGACGCCGAGACGCTTGCGCGGCTGGAGGGTGAAGGCCGGGTGGTGTTCCGCTATGCCGAGGGCACCAATCCCAACGGTTCGGTGGCCGATATCGCCGGCATCGTCAACGCCGGCGGCAACGTGCTCGGCCTGATGCCGCATCCGGAAAACCTGATCGAGCCTGCCCATGGCGGCACCGATGGGCGCGCGCTGTTCGAGAGTGCCCTCGGCCTTGCCGCCTGAGCATCCCCGGCATCGCGGCAAGGAGTGAGACCATGCGCTTGGCCATCGATTTGCTGCCCGGCATCGCGGGCCTGCTCGCCGGGCTTGCTGCCCTGACCGTCGCGGGCTGCCAGTCGAGCAGCACCCCGGCCGCGCCGGGCGGCGGCAAGAGCGCCTCGCTCAAGGTCATGGAAGAGGTGGCGATCGCGGCGCATCGCTGCTGGTTCGCCAGCGGGGACCCGGCGTTCCGGGCCTATCGCATGGCCAACGAGCTGAACTCGTTCAGCGGCCGGCCACGCTTTCTGCTGGTGCCCGCCAAGAACTATCAGGCGCGGCCGCTGCTGGTCGTCCAGGCCGAGGGCGCCTCGCGCCGGGTCGAGGCGTTCGGACCGCTGATGGGCGAGGCGCTCGGCCCCCGGATCGGCGCCGACCTCGCCCGCTGGTCGTCCGGCAACCCGGCCTGCACTGCGGCGGCGTGAGCGGGCGCCGGCATCACGCAGACCGGCCTCAGCCGAACATGGAGCGCCGGCCCTCCCGCTCCGCGTCGGCGCGGCCGAGGCCGATGTCTTTCAGCTGGTCATCGGTCATTTCGAGCAGCGCCAGCCGGCTGCGTCGCCGCGCCAGCATGGCCTCCACCGCGATCGCCAAACGTAGCAGCCGGGCGCTCCAGGGGTTGCCTTCGGCCGACACGTTCCAGGCCTCGCCGCGTGGGGCTGGCCGTTCGAATGTCACAAATGTACTCATCGTCCGCCTCCTTTGCTGCAACGGCGTTGCTCAGCGATGGGTACAATCCTATGACTTGACTCGAAGATTGTATCAATCTATTAAATTGTCACGATGACAAATTGGCTGCCCAACCTCGAGGGCCGCTCCGGCCCGCTCTATCTGCGCCTTGCCGACCGGATCGAGGATGACATCAGCGCCGGCGTCTTGCTCGAGGGCGCGAAGTTGCCCCCGCAGCGCGATCTCGCCTATGACATGGGCGTCACCATCGGCACCGTGGGACGCGCCTATGCGCTGGCCCGCGAGCGCGGTCTGGTCAGCGGCGAAGTCGGCCGCGGCACCTATGTCTTGCGGCGGCGGGCGTCGGCCGAGCCGGCACCCGCCCCCTCCGACGACGCGCGGCGCGAGGACGCCCGCTGGGTGGCGCCCGTCGCAGCCAAGATCCGGCTGGATTCCACCGCCGCGCCCGATGTCGGCCAGACGGACATCATCGAGCGCCTCGTCGCTGCCGTGCTGCGCGAGCATGGCCAGGAGGCGATCAGCTACATCCGCAACTGGCCGACGAGTTGGCGCGAGGCCGGCAGCCGATTTCTCGCCGGTTCCAGCTGGCGGCCCGATCCGGCCACGATTGCACCCACCCTCGGCGGCCATGCGGGACTGTTGGCGCTGATCTCGTCGGTCACCATGCCGGGCGACAAGGTCGCCTTCGAGCAGCTCACCTTCGCCTCGATCGCCCGCAGCACCAGCCTGATCGGGCGTCGTCCGGTGGCGATCGAGACCGACAGCGGCACGATCACGCCCGAGGGGTTCGAGCGGCTATGCGCCCAGCAGCACCCCAAAGCGGTGTTTCTGATGCCGACCATCCACAACCCGACACTGACGATCATTTCAGAGGCCGACCGCCACGAGATTGTCGCCATTGCCCGCCGGTACAATGTCTGGCTGATCGAGGACAACATCTACGGCCAACTGGTCGAGGACGGGCCGCCGCTGCTGGTCACGCTGGCGCCGGAGCGCACCTTTCACGTCGGCAGCCTGTCGAAATCGGTCTCGGCCGGGGTGCGCGGCGGCTGGGTGGCCTGCCCGGCAAACTTTGCGACGCGGCTGATCACCTCGCACCGGATGATCACCGGCGGCATGCCGTTCCTGCTCGCCGACCTCGCCGCCCGGCTGGTGCTTTCCGGGCACGCGGCGGCAATCCTCGCCAAGGTGAGGGCCGAGATCGCGGCGCGCGAAGCCATCGCACGCCGGCTGCTGGACGGCTTCGAATTCACCTCCAACCCGCACACGCCGTTCCTGTGGATCAAGCTGCCGGATCCGTGGCTGTCGGCCAATTTCAAGAAGGCCTGTGAGACCGAGGGCGTGCTCGTCGACGACGAGGACGAGTTCATGGCCGGACGCAGCGCACGCGCCTTCCACCGGGCCCGCGTCTCGTTGAGCGTGCCGAAAGGCCAGGTGGAGCTCGAGCAGGGGCTGGCCGTTCTGCGCCGCCTGCTCGAAAGCCGAGGTTTTGGCCACGACAGCTACGGCTAGAGCCGCTCCCTTCATGAAATGCGGCTCTGCGGTGACAGGCTGGGAAGCGGTGCTCCGGTCGAATCCGCCGCTGTTGATTTGCGAGCTTTTGGGCGTGTAATGCAGCGCAGCCTGCGCTAAGCAGCGTCGAGCGGCCAAAGCTGGGATCGACCTTTCCGCCGATGACTTCTGCCAATGATGTGCCCATCACTGCCGAGCTGATCGCCGCGCATGGCCTGAAGCAGGACGAATATCAGCGTATCCTGGAGCTGATCGGCCGTACGCCGAGCTTCACCGAGCTCGGCATCTTCTCGGCGATGTGGAACGAGCACTGCTCGTACAAGTCTTCGAAGCGCTGGCTGCGCACATTGCCGACCAGCGGCAGCCGCGTCATCCAGGGTCCGGGCGAGAACGCCGGCGTGGTCGACATCGGCGATGGCGACTGCGTGGTATTCAAGATGGAGAGCCACAACCACCCCTCCTATATCGAGCCCTATCAGGGTGCCGCGACCGGCGTCGGCGGCATCCTGCGCGACGTCTTCACCATGGGCGCGCGGCCGATCGCGGCGATGAACGCGCTGCGCTTCGGCGCGCCGGATCACCCCAAGACCCGGCACTTGGTCGCCGGAGTGGTTGCCGGCATCGGCGGCTACGGCAATGCCTTCGGCGTGCCGACGGTCGGCGGCGAGGTCAATTTCGACTCCTGTTACAACGGCAACTGCCTGGTCAACGCGTTTGCTGCAGGGCTCGCCCGCACGGACGCGCTGTTCTACTCCAAGGCCGAAGGTGTCGGGCTGCCGATCGTCTATCTCGGCGCCAAGACCGGCCGCGACGGCGTCGGCGGCGCCACCATGGCGTCCGCCGAGTTCGACGACCGCATCGAGGAAAAGCGCCCGACCGTCCAGGTCGGCGATCCGTTCACGGAGAAATGCCTGCTCGAAGCCTGTCTGGAGCTGATGGCCTCGGGCGCAGTGATCGCCATCCAGGACATGGGCGCCGCCGGGCTGACCTGCTCGGCGGTCGAGATGGGTGCCAAGGGCGACCTCGGGGTGGTGCTCGACCTCGATCGCGTGCCGGTGCGCGAGGCCGCCATGTCGGCCTATGAGATGATGCTGTCGGAAAGCCAGGAGCGCATGCTGATGGTGCTGCGGCCCGAAAAGGAGGCCGAGGCGGCAGCGATCTTCCGCAAATGGGGCCTCGACTTCGCCGTCGTCGGGCGCACCACCGACGACCTGCGCTTCCGCGTCGTCCATGGCGGCGACGTCGTGGCGGACCTGCCGATCAAGGAGCTCGGCGACCAGGCGCCGGAATACGACCGTCCCTGGGCCGAGCCGGCCCTTCCCCCGCCGCTCGATCGCGGCGCCCTGCCGCCCGCCGACGTCGCCGATGCGCTGCTGGCGCTGCTCGATGGCCCGGACCTCTCCAGCCGCCGCTGGGTGTGGGAGCAGTACGACACCCTGATCCAGGGCAATTCCCTGCAGCGCCCCGGCGGCGATGCCGGTGTGGTGCGGGTCGAGGGCCACCCGGCCAAGGCGCTCGCCTTTTCCTCCGACGTCACCCCGCGCTATTGCCTGGCCGACCCCTATGAAGGCGGCAAGCAGGCTGTCGCCGAATGTTTTCGCAATCTCACCGCCGTCGGCGCTTTGCCGCTCGCCGTCACCGACAATCTGAATTTCGGCAATCCGGAGCGGCCCGAAATCATGGGCCAGCTGGTCCGTGCGGTGACCGGTATCGGTGATGCCTGCCGGGCGCTCGACTTCCCTGTCGTGTCGGGCAACGTCTCGCTCTACAACGAGACCAACGGCCAGGGCATCAGCCCGACGCCGACGATTGCCGGGGTCGGGCTGATCGGCGACTGGCGGCGGATGGCGCGGATCGGCTTCGGCGCGCCGGGACAGGAAATCCTCCTGGTCGGCGCGGCCCCCGATTGGGGCGGCCATCTCGGCCAGTCGCTCTATCTGCGCCACCTCCATGGCCTCGCCGCCGGGCCGCCGCCGCCGGTCGACCTCGGCCAGGAAAGAGCCGCGGGCGCCGTGGTGCGCGAACTGATTGCGGCCGGTGAGGTCGGCACCGCCCACGACCTCGCCGACGGGGGTCTGGCCATTGCGCTGGCCGAGATGGCGATCAACTCGGGGATCGGCGCCGAAATCGCGCCGCCGCCGGGCGCCGATCCGGCGGCCGCCTTCTTCGGCGAGGATCAGGGCCGCTACCTGCTCGCGGTCGCGCCCGACCTCGCCGCCGGGGTGATGCGGCAGATCGGCGCGGCCGGTCTTAGGGTTGCGCGTATCGGGCGCAGCGGCGGCAGCGAATTGAAACTCGGCCGGGCGCGTGCGATACCTGTGGCAACCTTGCAAGCAGCCCACGAGGCCTGGTTTCCGCGTTTCATGGGCAGCTGACGGAGACGCCCGATGGCGATGGATTCACGCGAAATCGAACGGCTGATCAAGGAAGGCATCCCGGACGCCAAGGTGACAATCCGCGATCTCGCCGGCGACGGTGACCACTATGCCGCGGAGGTCGTCTCCGAAAGCTTTCGCGGCAAGACCCGCGTGCAGCAGCATCAAATGGTCTACGGCGCGCTCAAGGGCAATATGGGCGGAGTGCTGCATGCGCTCGCCTTGCAGACCAGCGCGCCGGAGTGAATTCAACCGCTTCGCTTGCCACCGGCGACGGTTGCCACCACATGAGGTCCGGTGATAGCAGTACCCCGACAACGCCGGACCTTGGCTCCGGCCCAATGAGGTGAATTCGCCATGAGCGGCATCAACGATTTCATCGCCAGCGAAGTGAAGAGCAACGACGTGGTGCTTTTCATGAAGGGCACCCCCGGGTTTCCGCAGTGCGGCTTCTCCGGCCAGGTGGTGCAGATCCTCGACTATCTCGGCGTCGACTACAAAGGCGTCAACGTGCTGACGTCCAACGAACTCAGGCAGGGGATCAAGGAATTTTCGAACTGGCCGACGATTCCGCAGCTTTACGTCAAGGGCGAGTTCGTCGGCGGATGCGACATCATCCGCGAAATGTTCCAGGCCGGCGAACTGCAGAGCTTCCTGGATGAAAAGGGCATCGCGGTCAAAGGCGCCGCCTAATCCGAGATCGACGCGCGCCGTTCCCAGCGCGCGGAGCGGCTTCCTGGCAGAATGCGCCGGCTTCCGGCGCATTTGCGTTTCGGCATGAGCGCGCAAGCAGAGACGATGGACCAGCAATCCCCAGATACGGCGACGATCGGCGGCGCAACCAAGCTGCCGCGGTGGGAATTCATTGCGCTCGCGGCAGCGCTGATGGCGCTCAATGCGCTCGCCATCGACATCATGCTGCCGGGGCTGCAGCAGATCGGCGCCAGCCTCGGCGTCGAGAACGAGAACCATCGGCAATATGTGATCAGCGCCTACATCTCCGGCTTCGGCCTGGCGCAGCTGGTCTACGGCCCCGTGTCGGACCGTTTCGGCCGTCGCGGGCCCCTGCTCTTCGGCCTGGTGATCTACGTCGCGGCGGCGCTGACGGCGGCCATGGCGCCGAGCTTCGGCTTCCTGCTCGCGGTGCGCTTCATCCAGGGCATCGGCGCGGCGTCGACGCGGGTGATCGCCGTGTCGGTGATCCGCGACACGTTCGGCGGCCGCGCCATGGCCGAGATCATGTCGCTGGTATTCATGGTGTTCATGGTCATCCCGGTGATCGCGCCCTCTGTCGGCCAACTGGTGATGCTGTTTTCCGAGTGGCACATGATCTTCCTGTTCATGGCCACCATCGCCCTTTTGATCACCATCTGGACCGCGGTCCGGCTGCCGGAGACGCTGCATCCGGAATATCGCCGGCCGTTCACCGCCAAGTCCGTCATGGGCGGCTTTGCCATCGTGCTCACCAACCGCGTCTCGCTCTGCTACACGCTTGCGACCACGATCGTGTTCGGGGCGCTGTTCGGCTTCATCAACTCTGCCCAGCAGATCTTTGTCGGCCTCTATCGCCTCGGCGTCTGGTTCCCGATTGCGTTTGCCTGCATGGCCGGAATGATGGCGGTCTCCTCGTTCGCCAACTCGCAGCTAGTCGGCCGCTTCGGCATGCGCCGGCTCTCGCATGCAGCATTGCTCGGCTTTGCGTCGATGAGCTCCTTGATGTTCATCCTGTCGCTGTTCGGCCCCGTGCCGCTGCCGATCTTCTTCCTGCTGTTCATGCTCGCCATGGTGCAGTTCGGCTGGATCGGCTCGAACTTCAATTCGATCGCGCTGGAGCCGCTCGGCCATGTCGCCGGCACGGCAAGTTCGGTGACCGGCTTCGTCCAGACGATCGGCGGCGGCATCATCGGCGCCGGCATCGGCCAGGCATTCGACGGCAGCGTCAGGCCGCTCACCGGCGGCTTTTGCGCGGTGTCGCTGCTGGCGGTGCTGATCGTGCTCTATGCCGAGCACGGCAAGCTGTTCCAGGCGCACAGCAAGCCGCTGCGCTGACCGCCGAAACCTCAGAGTTGCTCCGCCTGCCGCTCGAGCCCGGCGAAATCGAACAGGCTGCGGTCGAGCAGATGCGAGAGCCGGACATTGCCGAGCGCCCGGATCATGCTGTCCTTGCGTCCCGGCATGCGCCGCTCGAGATCGTCGAGCAGCGCCTTGGTGAGGTTGCGCTGCAGCCCCTCCTGGCTGCCGCACAGATCGCATGGAATGATCGGAAAATTCATCAGCCCGGCAAAGCGGGCGAGGTCGGCCTCGGCCGCGTAGGCCAGCGGCCGCAGCACCAGCAAGTCGCCCTCGTCATTGAGGAGCTTGGCCGGCATGGCGGCGAGCCGGCCGCCATGGAGAAGGTTCATGACGAAGGTTTCCAGAATGTCCTCGCGGTGGTGGCCGAGCACCAGGGCCGAGCAGCCCTCCTCCCGGGCGATGCGGTAGAGGTGGCCGCGGCGCAGCCGCGAGCAGAGCGAGCAATAGGTGCTGCCCTCGGCAATCTTGTCGGTGACCACGGCATAGGTGTCCTGATACTCGATCCGATGACCGATGCCGTAGCGGCGCAGGAACGCGGGCAGCACCTCCTTCGGGAAGTTCGGCTGCCCCTGGTCCAGGTTACAGGCGATGAGCTCGACGGGCAGCAGCCCGCGCCATTTAAGATCGAGCAGGACGGCGAGCAGCCCGTAGGAGTCCTTGCCGCCGGAGAGTGCCACCAGCCAGCGCTCCCCGGGCGTGACCATGGCGAAATCGGCCAGAGCCTGCCGGGTGGCGCGCAACAGGCGCTTGCGCAGCTTGTTGAACTCCACGGTCTTCGGCGCCGCCTGAAACAGCGCGAAGTCGGCCTCGCAACCGATGTCGCCGATCTCGAGCGCAGCTCTTAGGGTCATGTTGCTTGCTCCTGGTCGGCTTCCTCATAGCGGATCGCGGGCGGCAGAACAGCAGCGAAGATCAGGCCTCAGCAAAGCAGGCTAGGCAGAGCCAAACGGCTGCGCTAAGGTCTTGAAGCTCGGCAGCGGCGTCTTGACGTGACGCCCAGCACGTCAAGGAGCCTGCTGCATGACATCTGTCTGCGATCGAGAGCGGGCGTTCCTGCAAGCTGATCCCCCCAATTCCAGCGCTATGTGAACCATACCGGCCGTGCGGTGGGCAGTCGCATCGGTCGCAAACGCAGTGTCCTGTTGTCCCGGCGCAAGCCGAACTGTTGAGGTTTTCGATCGATGATGCGGCGCTTCGAACACGCTCGGATCCTGATGTACAGTCATGACACGTTCGGCCTCGGCCATCTCCGGCGCTGCCGGGCGATCGCCCACTCGCTGGTCGAGGATTTCCGCGGCCTGCACGTGCTGATCATTTCGGGCGCGACCATCGCCGGCGCCTTCGACTATCGCGCACGTGTCGACTTCGTGAAGATCCCCAGCGTGATCAAGCTTCGCAACGGCGAATATACCTCGATGGAGCGTCACTTCGACGTCCAGGAAACGCTGAAGATGCGCCAATCGATCATCCGCCATACCGCGGAGACCTTCCAGCCCGACATCTTCATCGTCGACAAGGAGCCGATGGGGCTGCGCGGCGAGGTCGAGGATACGCTTTCCTACCTGAAGACGCGCGGCACCACCCTGGTGCTGGGCTTGCGCGAGGTGATGGACGCCCCGCATCTGCTCGCCGACGAGTGGCAGAAGAGCGACATGATGCGCAAGATCGGGCTGTTCTACGACATGATCTGGGCGTATGGGCCGCCCGATTTCTACGATCCGCTGACCGGCCTGGACGTGCCAGCCGCGGTGCGCGCCAAGATGAAGTTCGTCGGCTTCCTGCAGCGCAGCCTGTCGCATGAGGAGCGGCCCGGCCACCTGCCGCAGGGCGACTACATTCTGGTCACCACCGGCGGCGGCGGCGACGGAGCGGATCTGATCCACGACGTCATCCATGCCTACCAGCAGGACCCGGAGCTCACCCACAAGGCACTGGTCGTGCTCGGGCCCTATATGCCGGCCAAGAAGCGGCGCAAGCTGATCAAGAAGGGTGGCCCGATCCCGTTCCTGGAGATCATCGAGTTCGACAACCGCATGGAGGAGCTGATCGCCGGGGCGACCGGGGTGGTGGCGATGGGCGGCTACAACACCTATTGCGAGATCCTGTCCTTCGACAAGCCGGCGCTGATCGTGCCCAGAGTGCGGCCGCGCGAGGAGCAGCTGATCCGGGCGCGGCGCGCGGCCGAGCTGGGGCTGGTCGAGATGCTGCTGCCCGGCGAGGCCGAGGACGCCACCCGCTTCGCCGCCGCGCTCAAGGCGCTGCCGTCGCAGCCTCGCCCCTCGCAGTCCAATCCCGACCTTCGGCTCGAAGGCCTGCCGCACATTTCAGAGATCGTCGGCGATTGGCTCGACCGGCGCTCCCGGCCCCAGTTCGCTGTGGTCGAGGGCATGCACTGAGCACCGCGATGCCGACGGGCAAGCGCCGCAAGACCGTGGTCGTGCTGAAGGGCTATCCACGCCTGTCGGAAACCTTCATCGCCCAGGAGCTGCTCGGCCTGGAACGGGCCGGCATCGACTTGAGTCATCGTGGCGCTCAGGAGACCGACCGAGCGCCAGCGCCATCCCGTCCATGACGAAATCAGGGCGCCGGTCGTCTATCTGCCGGAATACCTCCATCGGGAGCCGCTGCGGGTGCTGCGCGCCCTGGCTGACCGGCTGCTGAAGCCCGGCTTCGTCAAAGCCTGGAACAGCTTCGTCAGCGACTTCCGGCGGGACGTGAGCCGCAACCGGATCCGCCGCTTCGGCCAGGCGCTGGTGCTGGCGGCCGAATGGCCCCAAGGCGGCGCCTGGCTGCATGCGCATTTTGCCCATACCCCGGCGTCGGTCACCCGCTATACCAGCCTGCTCCTCGGCCTGCCCTGGACCTGCTCGGCGCATGCCAAGGACATCTGGACCTCGCCCGACTGGGAGCTTGCCGAAAAGCTGGGATCGGCGCGTTGGACGGTGACCTGCACGCGCACCGGATTCGAGCGGCTGAAGGCGCTGAGCACCGGCGATGGCCGCCTGCATCTCAGCTATCATGGCCTGGACCTCGCCCGGTTCGGCCGCTTCGAGGGCAGCCGCAGCGGCCGCGACGGCAGCGATCCTGCCGACCCGGTGAAGATCCTGAGTGTCGGCCGCGCCGTTGAGAAAAAGGGCTTCGACGTGCTGTTGCGCGCGCTTGCCCTGCTGCCGCGCGGCCTTGCCTGGCGCTTCGAGCAGGTCGGCGGCGGCGAGGCGCTGGCTTCGCTCAAGGCGCTTGCCGTCGAGCTCGGCATTGCCGCGCGGGTGAACTTTGCCGGCGCGCTCGCCCAGCAGGCGGTGCTGGAGCGCTATCGCCGGGCCGACATTTTTGCGCTTGCCTGCCGGGTCGCCGCCGACGGCGATCGTGACGGCTTGCCCAACGTGCTGGTCGAAGCCTCCAGTCAGGGCCTGGTTTGCGCCTCGACGTCGGTCGCCGGAGTGCCGGAACTGCTCTGCGACGGCGAGAACGGGCTGGTCGTGCCGCCCGACGATCCGGCCGCGCTCGCCGCAGCGCTCGAGCGCCTGATCCGCGAGCCTGGGCTGCGCCTGCGGCTCGGCGCGGCAGCGGAGGCCCGGGTGCGCGAGGCCTTCGACCACCGTGCCAGCGTCGGCCAGCTTGCATCGCTGTTCGAGCGGGAATGGCAGATCGCCTCGTGACCGGGACGGGTCCGAAGCTGTTCTTCTATGTCCAGCATCTGCTCGGCATCGGCCACCTGGCCCGCGCCAGCCGCATCGGCACCGCCCTGCAGGCGGCCGGCTTCGACGTCGCCATGGTCACCGGCGGGCCGCCGGTCGCCGGCTTTCCCGACCCGGCGCTGCGGCAGATCGCCCTGCCGCCGCTCACCGCCGCGGACCAGGGCTTTTCCGGCTTGGTCGACCTTGACGGAAAGCCGCTCGATGCGCCATTGCGCCGGACCCGCATCGCGGCGCTGCTGGCCGCCTTTGCGGCGGAAAAACCGGATATCGTGGTGCTCGAGGCGTTTCCGTTCGGCCGCCGGCAGATGCGTTTCGAGCTTCTGCCGCTGATCGAGGCGATCGAGGCGCTGGGCGCCGACAAGCCGCTGCTGGTCGCCTCGGTGCGCGACATCCTCCAGGACCGGGTCAAGCCGGGCCGCAACGAGGAGACGGCAGCCCTGGTCAATCGCTATTTCGACCTGGTCATGGTGCATGGCGATCCGAACTTCGCGGACCTGTCGCTGAGCTTCCCGCTGGCCGATGAGATCGCCGGCAAGGTCGGCTATACCGGGCTGGTGGCGGCGCCGGCGGCGGCGCCTTCGCTCGAGCGCTACGACGTCCTGGTCTCGGCCGGCGGCGGCGCCGCCGGCGCCAGGCTCGCCGCGGCGGTCCCCGAGGCCGCCAGGCAGGCCGACGAGAGCCTCTCCTGGGCACTGATCGGCGGACCCAACCTGCCCGCCGAAATCTATGCCGAGATCGAGGCTGCCGGGCCGGCCAACCTCGCCGTCTTCCGCTTCCGCACCGACTTTCGCCAGCTCCTCGCCGGCACCGCGATCTCGGTCTCGCAGGCGGGCTACAACACCGTTTGCGACATCCTGCAGGCCGGCTGCAGGAGCCTGTTGGTGCCGTTTGCCGATGGCGGCGAGACCGAGCAGCCGGCACGGGCCTGGCGACTGGAGCAGCTTGATCTGGCACGGGTGCTTGCCGAACAGACCCTGACGGCCGGGGAATTGGCCGCGGCCGTGACCGAGCTGGCCGCCGGGCCTGCGCCGGCCGCCCACGCCGTCGATCTCGACGGCGCCCGACGCACCGCCGATCTGCTGCACGAGCTGCTCGCGGCGCGCGGCACCCAAACGGCTTGAGGCAGCGGAGATGCGCTCTAAACCCGGCCGATCAGCATGAAGCGGGTATAGTTGCGGGTCGGCAGGGCACCGGCATAGTCGATCGAAGCCAGCGCCGCCAGCCGCTCGAAGGCGGCCAGGTCGGCGACGCAGCTGACATGGCTCGGCTCGCGGAAATAGTCGTTCGACTGCAGCAGCACCCGCGTCCCCGGCGCCAGCAGCGCCAGCCAGCCCGGCACATCGGCGATGTGCTCGCAGCTGGTGTTGACCACCAGATCGGGAGGCTCGCGGCGGTAGTCGAGCCGGTACATGTCCGCGGTCAAGGCGCGGAAACGGCCGCCGCAATCGCCGTTGAGCGTCGAGGCGACCTCGGCCACGCCGGGATCCATGTCGATGCTGTCGATGTGCCCGATCGAGAAGCGGCGATCTTCGAACAGCATCGCCGCCAGCACGCCATACCAGCCGCCGAGGATCCAGATCGTCTCGAACCGGCCTCTAGCGGTGTTGAAAAGCTGGTCGCGCGCCCACATCTTGCAGGCAACCTGCTTGTGATTGAAGGCGTTGGCGAGATCGGCATCGGGGTGGCGGGCGATCACCCGCGCCAGCGCGCCGACCAGCGGACTGGCGCAATAGGCGGCGATCCCGCGGGTCAGGTCGAAGGCATGTTCGTGCCAACCGTCCCCGGCATGCGGCTGGGTAGCGTCGTTCATAGGGGTGTTGTATGGTGCAGCGTTCGTCAACACAACGCAATCTGACCGGATGGATTTGAGGTCGTTCGAAGCCGCGCTGCCGAGAAACGCGGGAGATGATCTGCCGCATTTGTCGGGACCGGCAGCAGACGTGCGCCAAGTGCTGGCGGCTCACTTCGTCCGCGATTGCCCGCACATCGTCGAAATCGGCGGCCACCGCAAGCCGATCACCGGCTTTCTGACGCATGCGCCGCTGTCGGTGCTGTCGGTCGATCCGAAGACGCCGGACCACCGCGCCGAGACCCTCGGCGGCCGCCCCTGCCGGGTCCGCCATGTCGGCGCGAAGTTCCAGGACGTCGCCTTCGAGCTCGAGCCGGGCAGCTATGGACTGATCATGCTCGGCTATTCGCTGAAGCCGCTCGGCGCGCGCTCGGCCCTCGGCGAGAAGCTGTTCGGCCTGATCGACCGCGCCCGCTACGTCGTGCTCGATTATGCGCCTGCGCTCGGCCGCGCCGCCGACCAGGTGCCGTCGATCCTCAGCCGCCCGACATTGTCGATCCTCTGCCAGTTCGACCTGGAACTCCGCGATCCGGCGATTGCCGGCTCGCCCTATGCTTCACGCCGCTTCTTCGTATTGAAGCCGGGCTGCTGATTGGTACGGACTGTTCATGGAAAAGAGCCTCGCGCGCTACATCTGGACGCACACCTGGCGCCAGCAAATATGGATCCTGGTAGTCGTCGGTCTGTCGATGATCCCCTATTTCATGTCGTTCGATCTGCCGAAGCTGATCGTCAACGGCCCGATTCAGGGTGACGGCTTCGAAGGGCCGAATGCGACCCAGCCCTTCATGGACCTGAAATACAACATCCCGTTCATCGGTCCGGTCGAGTTGTTCCAGGGCTTTCCGCTGGACCGCGAGCAGACCTTGCTGGCTTTGAGCATGGTGTTCCTGCTGCTCGTCGTCATCAACGGCTTGTTCAAGCTCTACATCAACACCTTCAAGGGACGGCTCGGCGAGCGCATGCTGCGGCGCGTCCGCTTCGAGCTCGTCGACCTCATCCTCAGGTTCCCGCCCTACCAGTTCAAGCGGGTGAAGTCGGCCGAGGTCGCCACCATGGTCAAGGACGAGGTGGAGCCGCTCGGCGGCTTCATCGGCGATGCCTTCGTCCAGCCGGCGCTGCTCGGCGGCCAGGCGCTGACGGCGATGGTCTTCATCATGATCCAGAATTTCTGGCTGGGAATGATCGCTGTGATCATCGTCGCCATCCAGCTGGTACTGATCCCGCGCATGCGCCGGCGGCTGCTCAGGCTTGGCCGCGAGCGCCAGCTGACGGCGCGCGAGCTGTCCGGCCGGGTCAGCGAGATCGTCGAAGGCATCGGCGCGATCCACGTCCACGACACCTCAAACTTCGAGCGCGCCGACATCGCTTCGCGGCTGGGGCGGATCTTCAAGATCCGCTATGACCTCTACCAGTGGAAGTTCATGGTCAAGTTCATCAACAATTTCTTGGCCCAGGTGACGCCGTTCCTGTTCTACCTGATCGGCGGCTATCTGGCGCTGCATGGCCGCCTCGACGTCGGCCAGCTGGTCGCCGTGATCGCCGCCTACAAGGACCTGCCTGGACCGATGAAGGAGCTGATCGACTGGGATCAGTCGCGCCAGGACGTGCAGGTCAAGTATCAGCAGGTGGTCGAGGGCTTCAGCATCGACCGGCTGGTCGATCCGAAGAACCAGACGCTGACTGCGGAAAAGGCGGCGGCGCTCAACGGTCCGCTCGCGGCCGTCAATCTGTCGCTGATCGACGACAGCGGCGCGCAGCTGGTCGATCACGTGTCGCTGCAGATCGAGCCGGGCGAGATGGTGGCGATCGTCGGCGCCGTGGGCAGCGGCGCCGAGGCCTTCGCCGAGGCGCTCGCCCGGCTTGCCTGGCCGGAGAGCGGCAAGGTGGTCGCCGGCGACATCGATCTGCTCGAATTGCCGGAATCGGTGACCGGGCGGCGGATCTCCTACGCCTCGTCCGATGCCTTCTTGCCGCAAGGCACGCTGCGCGACAACCTGCTCTACGGTCTGCGCCACGCGCCGCTCAACACCCTGACCTACGAAGGCGACCGGGCGACCCGGCGCAGCTGGGAGGTCCTCGAGGCCAAGCTCGCCGGCAATCCGGACTACGACGTCAACAGCGACTGGGTCGACTACGAGGCGGCCGGCGCGCACAATCCGCAGGAGCTGTTTGCCGTCATCCGCCACGTGCTCGAAGCCGTCATCCTGTCGCGCGACATCCTCGACCTCGGGCTGCGCTCGGCGGCCGAGCCGGCCCGCCACAGCCAGCTGGTCGAGCGCGTGGTGGAATTGCGCGCCGCCCTGCGCGAACGGCTGGAGAAGGAGGGTGCCACCGATCTCGTGGTGCCGTTCGAGCCCGGGGCTTACAACCGCGAGGCGACGGTGCGCGAGAACCTCTTGTTCGGCGCGGCCACCGGTCCCGAGCTCGCCGACAAGGCGCTCGCGGCCAACCCCTATTTCGCCTCGGTGCTCAAGGAACTCGGCCTCGACGAGATCCTCTACGGCATGGGTCTGGAGATCGCCGAGCAGGCGATCGAGCTGTTCAGCGATCTGCCCCCGGATCACCCGTTCTTCCAGCAGCTCGCCTTCATGACGCCGGAAGAGCTGCCGACCTATGATGCGCTGCTGCAGAAGCTCAAGGGCCGGCCGTTCGACAGCGTCTCGGAAGAAGACCGGGCGCCGATCATCACGCTCAGCTTCGCTTATGTCGAGCCGCGGCATCGGTTCGGCCTGCTCACCGAAGAGCTGATGGACAAGGTGGTCGAGGCACGGACGCTGTTTTACGAGCATCTGCCCGAGGAGCTGAAGGGCGCCATCGAGCCTTACGATCCGGAGCGCTACACCACCACCGCCAGCGTCATGGACAACGTGCTGTTCGGCCGCATCGCCCACAGCCAGCCGGACGGGCCGGAGCGCATCCGCACCATCGTCTGCCAGATCCTCGACGATCTCAATCTCTATGACGATGTGCTCGACGTCGGCCTCGGCTTCAATGTCGGCGTCGGCGGGCGGCGGCTGACGGCTGCGCAGCGACAGAAGCTCGACGTTGCGCGGGCGCTGCTCAAGCGCCCCGACTATCTGATCTTCAACCGCCCGTTGTCGGCGCTCGACCAGCGGCTGCAGGACCAGATCCTGCGCAACGTGCTCGAGGAAGCCCACCGGGACGGCCGCATGCCGGCCGTCATCTGGGTGCTGACCAACCCGGCCATGGCACAGTATTTCGACCGCGTGGTGGTGTTCGACGGCGGTGAACTCGTCGACGACGGAAGCCACGAGACACTTCTTGAAAGAAACGGTATCTTCAAGGCCATGCTGGCCTAATTAGGCAGGGTGGCCGGCAATTCGGCAAGGTGCAGCGATGCTTCTCAAGGATGAAGTGGGAATGTTGCGGCGGGTGCCTCTGTTTGCCGGCGTCGAACCGGCCAAGCTGAAGCTGCTCGCCTTTACCTCCGACAGGGTCACCTACACTGCGGGACAGACTTTGTTCCACCAAGGCGACGAGGGCGACGCGGCCTATGTCATCCTCTCCGGCACCGCCGACATCCTGGTCGATTCCGGCAAGGGCCAGATCAAGGTCGCCGAGCTCGAGCCCAACTCCATCGTCGGCGAGATCGCCATTCTGTGCGACGTTTCGCGCACCGCCACCGTCAAGGCCGCCGAGCCTCTGGAGGTTCTGCGCATCCGCAAGGACCATTTCCTGCGCCTATTGCGCGAATTTCCGGAGATGACCATCGAGATCGTGCGCGTGCTCGCCAACCGGCTGAGCCACACCACGGCGGAACTGATCGATGCCCGGAGCCAACGGCATTGAAGCGCAAATGCGACGCGGCCGACGGCTCCGGACGCCCGCCCCTCCAGGGTCCTGCCACGGCTTGTCCGTTGCTCGACTTTGTGACCAGTTGAAAAAGGCGCGCAATACGTGTCACGTTTAGGGGTGGCGGCCCGGCTGCACACAGCAGGAACCGGGAAGCCACCGAAAGGCGCCATGGACGACGATCTCCTCAGCGTCCGATTTTGGGGTGTTCGCGGCAGCGTGCCTGTCTCGGGGCCCGAATATATCCGCTTCGGCGGCAACACCATCTCGCTCGAGGTCCGTTGCGGGCCGCATGTGCTGTTCTTCGACGCCGGATCCGGTATCCGCCCGGCCGGCGAGAAGCTGCGCGCCGAGGGGCGGCACGAGTTCGACATCTTCTTCACCCATTCTCACTACGACCACATCCTCGGGCTGCCGTTCTTCTATCCGATCTATGATCCCGAGACCCATGTGGTGCTTCATTCGGGGCATCTCGCCGGGCGCATGACGACCAACGAGATGGTCAGCGATTTCATGCGGCCGCCATGGTTTCCGGTCCGCCTGGACATCTGCCGGGCGCAGCTCGATTGTCGCGATTTCCGTTCGGGCGATATCCTGCGGCCCCGCCCCGGGGTGACAGTGCGCACCGGCAGTCTCAACCATCCGGGCGGCTGCATCGGCTACCGGGTCGAGTGGGGCGGCCGCGCGGTGGCGGTGATCACCGATACCGAGCACGAGCCGGGCGAGCTCGATCCGAACGTGCTTGCCCTGATCAGCCAGGCCGACCTGGTCGTCTACGACTGCACCTATACCGAGGAGGAGATGGTGCGCAAGCGCGGCTATGGCCACTCGACCTGGCAGCAGGGCGTCAAGCTCTGCCAGGCGGCGGGCGCCAGGCAACTGGCGCTGTTCCACCATGACCCGGCGCGCACCGATACCCAACTCGACGCGATCGAGCAGCGGGCGGTGGCCGAATTCGGCGGCGCCTTTGCGGCCCGCGACGGCCAGGTGGTGGAGTTCGAGCGCATCATCGCCTCGCCGCGCCGGGCGGCGCGCCGGACGGCGGCGGCGCGAGGGCGCTGACATCGTGCCAGCGGCTGGCCGGATGCCCGGCCGTCACGGCCAGCAGCCGCTCCAGAAAGGCCCAGGCCGCGGCGTCATGGACCAGATGGTGGGTCAGCAGCCCGATCGGGCGACGCGAAAATTGGGTCAGCTGCGCCAGGATCTCGGCCAGCAGCGCACCGGGATCGCGACCGCCGCGGCTGCCGTGCCAATCGATGATGTCGACGGTGCTGTTGAGCACCCTGAGCGGCGCCGGGCGCGGGGGTCCGAAGGTCGACAGGATCTCGAACCCCGCCGCCGGCAGCCGAGCCACCACCTCCGCATCGATGCGGTTCCACGGCGGCACCAGCAGCGGCAGAGCCCGCTCGCCATGAAGCGTCTTGAGCCGGCCGAGACCCCGCGCGAGTTCGTCGAGGACCGCTTGCGTCGGGCGGTGCGGGCCGAGCTCCTGCTTCTTTTCGCCGGCCGGCGCATGGTTGGTGTGCGCGAAGCCATGCACCGCGACCCGCACCAGCCGGTCTCCGGCGAGTGCGGCCGCCAGCGAGGCGCCGGTCGCGGCCGGGATGACGGCCAGCGTCAACGGCACGGCGTGGGCGGTGCAGAGAGCGAGCAGCCGGTCCAGCGCGGCCGAAGGGGCCACGGCGTCGTCGTCGCGCAGCCAGAGCTCAACCTCGTGGCCGCGGTCCTGCGCGCGGTCGAGGGCCGCGCCGAGATCGTTCCAGGTCGCGCTCATCGCCGCGCCACTGCGGCGATGATGGTGCCGAGCCGCGCTGCGCCGGCGGCGAGCGAGCGCTCGGCCCATACCCGCCGGCGCGCCGCAGCTGCCAGCCTGCCGCGCAGCGCGGCGTCGTCGAGCAGCCTGGCGACGGCCGCAGCGAAGGCGCCGACGTCGCCCGCCGGCACCAGGAGGCCGGTCTCGCCGTCGATGACCACTTCGGGCACCCCGGCCACCGCTTGCGCCACCACCGGCAGCCCGGCAGCCTGCGCCTCCAGATAGGCGAGCCCATAAGCCTCGCCGAAGCCCGGCCAGAGATAGACGGCGCCGCGCGCCAGCCGGCGGGCGATCGCCTCGGTGCCGCATGCCCCGGCAAACGCCAGGCGCTCGGCGGGAAGCGCGGCAAACGCCGCCTCGACCGCCGGCCGTGCCGGCCCATCGCCGATGATCGTCAGGTGCCAGTCCCGGCCGCCCAGCCGTCCGAGCCCTTGCGCCAGCATCCGGTAGCTGTCGAGCTTGTCGCCGCTGCGCATCATCGCCACCGTGACCAGCTCCCCCGGCCGCGGCTCGGGCGGGGCGGCGAACGGTGCGACATCGATGAAGGGCCGCAAAAGCACCAGCCGCTCCGGATCGACGACCGAGGCCAGCCCGGCCCGGTCGCGCTCGGTGAGACACAGCACGGCCGCCGATCGGGTGAGCGCCGCGAGCACCTGCCGCTGATTGTCGGCCCAGGCCCCGACCGCCCGCCGCTGCGAATAGGAGGCCTCGGCCGCGACATAGGGAATGGCGAATGCGGCAGCGAGCCCGGGCCCGACCAGGTCCGGCGCCTTGTGGTAGGGATGATAGCTGAACCACAGATCGGGCGGCCCCGATCGGCGCCACGCCGCGGCCAGCCGAGCCGCTTCGATCCGGGCCGCCGCATGGATCGGCGCATAGAGCACCGGGTCGGGCGCAGCGCCGTAGCTGCGCAGGTCCGAGGCAAGCTCGACCTCGTGGCCCGAGAGGCTCAGCGCGCGCATCAGCAGCCTGGCCATCTCGCGGTCCCCCGACGGGACGGGATGGGTCGGCGCTTTGAGCGGAGCATAAAAGGCGATGCGCATCGCGGCTGCGAAACCTATCTGGCGCACGCAGCGTAAAGTCAAAATGAGCGCGAGCCTATCCGGCACGCCCTCGGCTGTCCGGCCGAACGGCGAGCCGGCCAAGGCGCCCGCCGTTGGCCAGTTCAAGAATCGGTGAGCCGTGCGGCTGTGCGGGCCAGAGCTGCCGAAATGTGCTAGGACGACACGACGATGGACACCCCGCCCCCGACGGACGCCTTTCTCGACAGCGTCCCGGTCCTGACCGCCTTCGAGAACGTCGCCGACGTTGCCGCCTACCGGCCGCTGCCGGGTGATTGGGCGCTGGCCACCGCCGACATCGTCGGCTCGACAGAGGCGATCGCCGGCGGCGGCTACAAGGCGGTCAACATGGCCGGCGCCAGCGTCATCTCGGCGCTGCTCAATGCCCTTCAGCGTCGCGACCTGCCCTTCGTGTTCGGCGGCGACGGGGCGATCGTGGCCTTCCCGCAGTCTCAGCGCGACCTCGTGGCGCGCACCCTGGCCGCGGTCCAGGCCTGGGTCAAGGACGAGCTCGGCCTCGAATTGCGCGCGGCAATCGTGCCGCTCGCCGACATCCGGGCGCGTGGCTTCGACGTCCGCGTCGCCAGTCTGCGCGCCTCCGAGGAGGTCGCCTACGCGATGTTCGCCGGCGGCGGCGCCAGCTGGGCCGAGGCCGAGATGAAGGCCGGCCGCTACCGCATCGAGCCGGCACCCAGCGGCACCCGGCCGGACCTCACCGGGCTCTCCTGCCGCTGGAACCCGATCCCGTCGCGTCACGGCGAGATTGTCTCGATCATCGCCGTGCCGAGCGACGCCCAGTCGCTGCCGGCGTTCCAGCGCCTGGTTTCCGATCTGCTCGCGCTGGCCGCCGAGGAGGATCGCGGCGGCCATCCGGTCCCGCTCACCGGACCGACCTACAGCTTTCCCTCGCCCGGGCTTGCGATCGAGGCTGCGGCGCTGGCGCCGCGCGGCCACCGGCTCAAGCCCCGCCTCTCGATCCTGGCGCAGATGGCGGTGACCCATCTCGCCAGCAAGACGGGCTGGAAGCCGTTCGGTTTCGATGCCGAGCTCTACAAGCGCGATACCGCCGAGAATTCCGACTTCCGCAAGTTCGACGACGGCTTGAAGATGACCCTCGACATCGACGCCGAGGTCGCCGACCGGATCGAGCAGCGCCTGAAACAGGCGGAGCGGGAAGGCATCGCAACCTACGGGCTGCACCGCCAGACCTCGGCGCTGATGACCTGCCTCGTCGCCTCGCCGTTCCAGCGCAATCACGTCCACTTCATCGACGGCGCCGCCGGCGGCTACGCCGTTGCGGCCGCCAATCTCAAGGCCAAGGCGCCGGCCTGAAAAAAGGGGCGGACGTCTCGGCTTTGCTGCAACCTGCCGTTTGGGAGGGCTTGCGCCACTTCCCGTCGATCCCCACGTTAGCTAAGTAGAGGTCAGTGCGGCTTTCAGCGGCGGCGGGGTCAACTTGTGCGAGGATCGGGCGCCTCCGGCGTGACGGTCCCGCTCCGGCATTTGAAGAAAAATGATCGAAAAGCGCTTCGAAATTTCCGACATCCTCATGGACAAGGTCGCCGACTGGCTGACCAAATCGTCGCTTGCCGGCGATGATCTCGAAACCATGGTGCGCGGCTTCTGCGAGCGGCTGGCGGCCGCCGGCCTGCCGCTGGTGCGGGTTCACCTGTCGTTCTCCATGCTGCACCCCCTTTATGACGCGCTCGGCTTCACCTGGGAGCGCGGCCGAGGCATGGAGGTCGAAGGCTTTCGCAAGAAGACCGGTCTGCCCTCCGAACGGTTCCTGCACAGCCCCTACTATCATCTGATCAGCAACCGGCTCGAGCACCTGCGCCGCCGCATCGATCCAGACGCGCCGTCGGAGTTCCCGATCTTCGACGATTTGAAGAAGATCGGGGTCACCGACTACATCGCCTTCGTCCATTCCTTCAGCCTCAACGCCAGCCAGGGCATGATCGGCAGCTGGTCGACCGACGCCCCCGACGGCTTCTCCGAGAGCGCGATTGCCGCCCTGTTGCGGATCGAGAACCATCTTGCGGTGGCGAGCAAGATGGCCGTCCTCAACAAGCTCGCCGACAACATGCTGACCACCTATCTCGGCGGCGATGCCGGCAAGCGGGTGCTCAACGGGCAGATCAGACGCGGCGACGGCGATACCATCCGCGCCGCGCTGGTGATGGCCGACATGCGCGGCTCGACCAAGCTTGCCGAGACCGCCGGCCGCGAAGGCTATATCGAGACGCTCAACCAGTTCTTCGATGCCATCGCTGCGCCGTTCAACCGCAGCGGCGGGCAGATCCTGTCCTTCCTCGGAGACGGCTTTCTCGCCGTCTATCCGTGCGAGCGCCATCGCGCGCCCTCGGAAGTCGCCTGCCAGGCCGCGCTGGCCGCCTCGTTCAAGGCCACCGCCCGGGTGGCCGAGCTCAACCGCCAGCGGGCACAGGCGGGGCTCGGCGAGATCGCCTACGGCATCGGCATGCATGTCGGCAACGTCATGTTCGGCAATGTCGGCCTCACCGACCGGCTGACCTTCTCGGCCTTCGGCGCCGCGGTCAACGAGGTGCAGCGGCTGCAGCTGCTGACCAAGAAGTACCCCGAGCGGGTCATCGCCAGCCAGGACTTCGCCACCTATGCCGGCGGCGGCTGGCTGACGCTCGGCAATGAGAAGCTCGACGGCGTGCGGGAGAAGGTGACGGTGCTGTCGCCCGACATGGCCGATCTGGCGCTGGGCGAGGAGGAAGGTTTCGAGGCCGCCTATGACCGGATGATGTCCGATGCCGAGCAGGTCATGCTGCTGCATCGCGATGCCGGTCAGCGGCAGCTGCCCGACGACGCGGCGAAGAAGCTGCAGTGAGGCGGCGGCTGCGCCTCGCTGCGGGTCTGCTGATGGCGATCTGCGCCGGCCAGCCGGCCGGGGCGCTCGCCGCGTCCGACGTCCTGATCGACGGTTTCGATCACGACGGCTTCGCCGAAGGCGGCGGCCTCTATTACAAGAAGAATTTCGAGCAGAGCGCGGGCAGCCTGGCCTTTCAGAGCAAGGTCACCCATGAGGGCGCGGGGGCGTTGAAGCTGAGCGTCAGGCCGATCTGCCCGAAGGATCAGGATTCCTGCAGCGAACGGGCGGAGATTTGGGAGAAGCCGACCCTGCGCGTGCCCTATGATCAGGGCGTCTGGTACGGCTTCGCGGTGAAATTCGCCGAGCCGATCCCGACCGACGATCACCGCTATCTGATTGCCCAATGGAAGCGTGAAATCGACGCCGGCGCGGAGGGCGACTTCAGTCCGTTCTTTGCCCTGCGGCTGCGCAACGGCCAGCTGTTCGCCACCGTCGAGACCAACTACATCGCGCCGCAGGGCAAAGCCAAGCCGGGCGCCGGCGGCGTCTGCCCGGACCGCGGCACGCGGGTATGGCTGCGGCCTCAATCCAACCAGATGCGCGCACTGGTCGCTGCCGATCCAGGCTGGACGGTCGAAGACGGCAGCCTGTTCAAGGATTGCACCGCCGCCATCGAGGTCATCGATCGCGGCAACCCCCTGCCCGCGCCTCAGTCGGGCTGGATCGATTTCGTCGTCTACACCAGGCCCGGACCGGACGGCTCGGGCCTGATCGAGCTGTTTGCCAACGGCAAGCCGGTGGTCACCGTGAAGGGCCATATCGGCCACGCCGACAACGGGCTGGGCAAGAACCAGTACTTCAAGTTCGGCCCCTATCGCGCCGGCCACGACGGCGAATGGACGCTCTATTACGACGACTTCCGCCGTTCGCCGCGCTGCGAGGACGTGCTCAAAGGCGGCGGCTGCCCGCCCCTCTGACCCCCGCTCACTCCGGCCTCAAATGTCGAGGCTTTGCAACGCACATGGTCTAGGCACGTTATAGCTCGTGCGATAGTGTTCCTCCATGGGCGAGGCCGAGTACAATGGCCGCCGGGCACCGGGGATGCCAATGGGATGAGTTCAGGCACCGATCTGTTGCGGATTGAGGACCTCGGCATCTCGTTTGCCATCCTTGGCGGCCCGATCCACGCGGTGAGGCAGGCCAGTCTGCGCGTGCTCCCCGGAAAGGTGACCGCTCTGGTCGGCGAATCCGGATCCGGCAAGTCGGTGATCAGCCAATCGGTGATGGGGATCTTGCCGCGGACCGCGCACGTGCGCGGCCGCATCCTGTTCACCGACCCGGCCGACGGCAAGACCACCGACGTCTTGCAGCTGCCCCGCGACGGCGAGGAGATCCGGGCGCTGCGCGGCAGCCGTATCGGCAAGATCTTCCAGGAGCCGATGACCTCGCTGTCGCCGCTCCACACCATCGGCAACCAGGTCAGCGAAGTCCTGAAGATCCACGCCGATATGAGCTATGACGAGCGGCGGGCCAAGACCGAGGAGATGCTCGGGCTGGTCGGCTTTCCGAACCCGCACCGCGCCTACGACATGTACCCGTTCGAGCTGTCGGGCGGGCTGAGGCAGCGCGCCATGATCGCCATGGCGCTGATCTGCCGCCCGGCGCTGTTGATCGCCGACGAGCCGACCACGGCGCTCGACGTCACGATTCAGGCGCAGATCCTCCTGCTGCTGCGCGAGTTGCAGACCAAGCTCAATATGTCGATGCTCTTGATCACCCACGATCTCGGCGTGGTTGCCAATGTCGCCGACGAGGTGGCGGTGATCTATCACGGCGAGATCATGGAGGCCGGCACCGTCACCGATATCTTCCGCCACCCGACCCATCCCTATCTCAAGGCGCTGATGGCGGCGGTGCCGCACTTCGACATGAAGCCCGGCGAGCGGCTGAAGGCATTGCGCGAGGTCCCGGTCAACGTCAAGAACCTGCTCGGCAACGGCAAGGCCGGCGGCCAGCCAGGGCGCCGCGCCGAGGTGCTGCTCGAGGTGCGCAACCTGTCGAAGTCGTTCACCACGCGCAAATCCGGCTGGTTCGGCAAGGGCACTGCGGTCGGCGTGCGCGCCGTCGACGATGTCAGCTTCGACATCCGCCGCGGCGAGTGCCTCGGCCTGGTCGGCGAAAGCGGCTGCGGCAAGACCACGGTGAGCAAGATCCTGATGCGCGCGATCACGCCCGACAGCGGCTCGGTCGTCTACAACGGCCCCCGCGGGCCGATCAACACGCTCGCCGCCGAAGGCGCCGAGCTGCGCGAATTGCGCGCCAGGATTCAGATGGTGTTCCAGGACCCCGTGTCGTCGCTGTCGCCGCGGATGACGATCCAGAACATCCTCTCCGAGCCGCTGGAAATCCATGACCGCGGCGATGCCCGCTCGCGCCAGGAGACGGTCTATGCGCTGATGCAGGCGATCGGCCTCGATCGGCGTTACGTCAACCGCTACCCGCACAGCTTCTCGGGCGGCCAGCGGCAGCGGATCGGCATTGCGCGGGCCCTTGCGCTGGGGCCGGATTTGCTCATCTGCGATGAGCCCGTGTCTGCGCTCGACGTTTCGGTTCAGGCACAAATTCTTAATCTCCTCAAGGATTTGCAGAAGGAACTTGGACTCACTTATCTGTTCATTTCCCACAATCTGGCGGTGGTCGACTACATGGCCGACCGGATTGCGGTGATGTTTGGCGGGCGCATCGTCGAGCTCGCCCCGCGCGAAATCCTGCTGCGCAAGCCGGTTCATCCCTACACCAAGTCGCTGCTGGCGGCGGTGCCGTTCCCGGACCTCGACCGGCCGCTCGATTTCGGCACCCTGCAGAAGGGCGCCACCGACTGGCGCAAATGGGCGCCGCAGTTCCAGAGCGGCGATTCGGGCAGCGACCTGTCCCCGGCCGACCTCGGCGGCGGCCATTTCGTGCTAGCCCGCCGATCCGCCGACGTCAGGGAGTTGCGGCCATGATCACCCGGCGTCGCGCATTGGGGTTGATGGCTGCCGTGGTGGCAGCCCCGAGAGTTGCCCACGCCGCGTCCGCCGAACCCGATTTCCTCAAGGACAAGCTCGCCGCCAACCAGCTGCCGCCGATGTCGGAGCGGCTGCCGAAGGCGCCGCGGGTGATCAATGTCGCCGCGCTCGGACGTCAGCCCGGGCACTATGGCGGCGAGTGCCGAACCCTGATCGGCAGCCAGAAGGATATCCGCGTCATGACCATCTACGGTTATACGCGGCTGGTCGGCTACGATCAGAATCTGCGCTTCACCGCGGACGTCCTCGAAAGCTACCAGTCGGAGGGCGACCGCATCTTCACCTTCAAGCTCCGCGACGGCCACAAATGGTCGGACGGCAGTCCGCTGACCACGGAAGACTTCCGCTACACCTGGGAAGACGTGTTTCTCAACGAGGATCTGCAGTCCGGCGGCGTGCCGCGGGCGCTGCTGGTCGACGGCAAGCCGCCGAAATTCGAGATCGTCGACCCGCTCACCGTTCGCTACGGCTGGGACGCGCCCAATCCCGATTTCCTGCCCAGCATCGCTGCCCCGCAGCCGATCAGCCTGGTCATGCCTGCGGCCTACATGAAGCAGTTCCACGAGAAGTACCAGGACAAGGATAAGCTCAAGGCGTTGATGAAGAAGAACAAGGCCAAGAAGTGGACGGCCTTGCACCTCAAGATGTCGCGCCAATATCGGCCGGAGAACCCCGAGCTGCCGATGCTCGACCCGTGGTGCAACACCACCAAGCCGCCGGCCGAGCAGTTCGTCTTCGACCGCAACCCGTTCTTCCACCGGGTCGACGAGAACGGCGTGCAGCTGCCTTACATCGATCGCTTCATCCTGAACATCAGCTCGTCCGCCATCATCGCCGCCAAGACCGGCGCCGGCGAGAGCGATCTGCAGGCGATGGGCATCGACTTCACCGACTATGCCTTCCTGAAGGACGCCGAGAAGCGCTACCCGGTGCGGGTCGCGCTGTGGAAGCGCACGCTCGGCTCGCGGCTGGCGCTGTTGCCCAATCTGAACACCGCCGACCCGCAGTGGAAACCGCTGCTGCGCGACGTGCGCATGCGCCGGGCGCTGTCGCTGGCGATCAACCGCGAGGAAATCAACAAAGCGGTGTTCTACGGACTGGGCAAGGAGAGCGCCGACACGGTGCTCCCTGAAAGTCCCCTCTACAAGCCGGAATTCGCGCAGGCCTGGGTCGCCTGGGATCCGGATCAGGCCAACGAGCTGCTCGACGAGCTCGGCCTCACCGGCCGCGACGATGACGGCATCCGGCTGCTGGGCGACGGCCGCTCGGCCCAGGTGGTGGTCGAGACCGCCGGCGAAAGCACGCTGGAGACCGATGTGCTCGAACTGGTCACCGACCATTGGCGCCAGGTCGGCATCGCCCTGTTCATCCGCACCTCGCAGCGCGATGTGTTCCGCAGCCGGGCGATGGCCGGCGAGATCATGATGTCGATGTGGTCGGGCATCGACAATGGGGTACCGACGGCCGACATGAATCCCGGCGCGCTGGCGCCGACGATGGGCGATCAGCTGCAATGGCCGCTGTGGGGCTCCTATTATGAATCCAACGGCCAGGTCGGCGAGCAGCCCGACCTGGCGGAAGCCGCCAAGCTGGTCGAGCTGGTCAAGCAATGGCGCCGCTCGCCCGTGCATGACGAACGCGCAGCAGTGTGGACCGAGATGCTCGGCATCTACACCCAGCAGGTGTTTTCGATCGGCATCGTCAACGGCACGCAGCAGCCGGTGCTGTGCGCGGCGCGGATGAAGAACTTGCCCGGCGATGCCCTCTATGGGTTCGAGCCGACAAGCTATTTCGGGGTCTACCTTCCCGATACGTTCTGGCTCGACAACCGCGAGGCTTGAGGCGTGCTCCGTTACATCCTCTGGCGCATTGCGGTGATGGTGCCGACCCTTTTGATCATCTCGGCGCTGGTGTTCACCATCATCGAACTGCCGCCGGGCGATTATTTCGAAAGCTATGCCGCCGAGCTGCGCGCCCAGGGCGAGAACGTCGACATGGATCAGCTCAACGCGCTCCGCGCCGAGTACGGTTTCGACAAGCCGCCGGTGATCCGCTACTTCTACTGGGTCGCCGGCATGCTGCAGGGCGACTTCGGCTATTCCTTCGAATACCAGCTGCCGGTCACCGATGTCGTCGGCGACCGCATGTGGCTCACCGTTCTGGTGTCGTTCGTCACCATTCTCTTCACCTGGCTGATCGCGTTCCCGATCGGCATGTATTCGGCCACCCATCAGTACAGCTGGGGCGACTACGGGCTGACGTTCCTCGGCCTGCTCGGCATCGCCATCCCCAATTTCATGCTGGCGCTGATTCTGATGTATTTCGCCAATATCTGGTTCGGCACCTCGATCGGCCATCTGATGGACCAGAAGTTCCTCGGCGAACCGATGAGTTGGGCCAAGGCCAAATCCATTCTCGAGCATCTGTGGATTCCCGTAGTCATCGTCGGCACGGCCGGCACCGCTGGAATGATCCGGCGCCTGCGCGCCAATCTGCTCGACGAATTGCAGAAGCAGTATGTGATGACGGCCCGTGCCAAGGGGCTGCATCCGTTCAAAACGCTGGTCAAATACCCGCTGCGCATGTCGCTCAACTTCTTCATGTCGGACATCGGCTCGATCCTGCCGGCGATCATTTCGGGCGCCGAGATCACCGCCATCGTGCTGTCGCTCGAGACCACCGGTCCGATGCTGATCAAGGCGCTGCAGAGCCAGGACATGTATCTGGCCGGCTCGTTCCTGATGTTTCTGGCGTTCCTCACCGTCATCGGTGTGCTGATTTCGGATCTGGCGCTCGCCATCCTTGATCCGCGCATCCGCCTGCAGGGCGGCAGCACCAAATGAACTCACCGCTGCCCCCCACCAAGTCGCCGCTGCCGTCGCCGGGCGCGCCGCTCGCCCACTTCGTCTCGGCCGCGCCCTTCGACCCCCTGTCGGTCGAGGCGATGACCGAGGAGCAGTCGCGCGTCTACCAGGCCTCGCAGCTCAGGCTGATGTGGTGGAAGTTCAAGCGCCACCGGCTGGCGATGGCCTCGGCGATCTTTCTGGCAGCGCTCTACGCGATGATCCTCGTCTGCGAGGTGCTGGCGCCCTACAATCTGCACACCCGCAACATGGATTTCATCTACACGCCGCCGCAGCGCGTCCGGCTCTTCCACGACGGCAGCTTCGTCGGGCCGTTCGTCTATGGCCGCACGATGACGCTCGACATGGACACGCTGAAGCGGGTCTATGCCGACAACCGGGACGAAGTGCAGAAGATCCGCTTCTTCTGCCGCGGCGATCGCTACCGATTCTGGGGCCTGTTCGATAGCGACTTTCATCTGGTCTGCCCGGCCGAGAACGGCCAGATGTTCCTGCTCGGCACCGATAGGCTTGGCCGCGACGTGCTCTCGCGCATCATCTACGGCGCCCGCATCTCGCTGACCATCGGCCTGATCGGCATTACCTTCTCCTTCATCCTCGGCATCGTCATCGGCGGACTGGCGGGCTACCATGGCGGCGTGATCGACCTGGTCGTCCAGCGCATCATCGAGGTGCTGCAATCGATCCCGAGCATCCCGCTGTGGATGGCGCTGGGCGCGATCATGCCGGTCACCTGGAGTCCGATCGTCATCTATTTCGGCATTACCATGATCCTCGGCCTGCTCGATTGGACCGGCCTGGCGCGCGCGGTGCGCTCCAAGCTGTTGGCCCTGCGCGAGGAGGACTACGTGCTGGCCGCCCAGCTGATGGGCGCGCGGCCGAGCCGCATCATCGGCCGCCACCTGATCCCCGGCTTCATGTCGCATCTGATCGCCACCGCCACCATCGCGGTGCCGGGCATGATCCTCGGCGAGACCGCGCTGAGCTTCCTTGGACTGGGCCTCAGGCCACCGATCACCAGCTGGGGCATCCTGCTCACCGAGGCGCGGGGGGTGAGCACGATCGCCTTCTATCCGTGGCTGTTGTTCCCGATGATCCCGGTGATCCTCGTCATTCTCGCCTTCAATTTCATGGGCGATGGCCTGCGCGACGCCGCGGACCCCTACAAATAGGTCTCCACGCCGCCAAGGCTCAAACCGTACCGCCGCTTGGAACAAGCGGCGACCTGCCGGACAGTCTATCCTGAGCGCCATGAGTCGCCTCGACAGCTTCATCCGCCGCCTCGGCGCGCAGCGCAACGTGCTCAACGCGGTGGCGCAGCGGATTGCTGCGATCGATGGGCCCGTGCTGGAGCTCGGCCTCGGCAATGGCCGCACCTACGATCATCTGCGCGAGCTGATGCCGGCGCGGCGCATCATCGCGTTCGACCGGGTCTGCGCTGCCCACCGGCTGTCGATGCCCGCCCCCGAGGACCTGGTGCTGGGCGAGATCCGCGAGACCGCCCCCCGCCTGGCCGGCATCGCCGCCGCGCTGCTGCACGCCGACATCGGCACCGGCTATGAGGACCAGGACCTGCTGACCCTGTCCTGGTTGCCGGAGCTTGCCGCCCGGCTGGTGAAGCCCGGCGGCATCGTCGCCAGCGGCCTACCGCTGGTGCACCCGCTGCTGGCGCCCGAACCCCTGCCCCACGCGGTGCGCAAGGAGCGCTATTTCATCTACCGGCGCGGCTGAACGCGGCGGCAGGCGCCGGCAAAAGCCGCCGGCGCTCCCTGCGTGAAAGGAACGGGCGGCCGAACCGGCAGCTCCGGCCTGCTCCTCGATTGGCCCGCCATGCGGCACCGCCTCAAGGAATGGTGAACACCGGAATCTCCCGTGCGATCCCGCGCAGCGAAGCATTGTGCGAGACCGGCACCAGCTGCTCGGACTTCAGCAGCTCCTGCGCCTGGCGATCGTCGACCACCGCCCCGGTGACGAAGATCGCCGACGAATCGGCCAGATCCTGGACCCGGGAGGCGATGTTGACCGTCTGGCCGAAATAGTCCTGACGTTCGTTCATCGTCACGGCGATGCACGGCCCGGAATGGACGCCGATCTTCAGCATCAGATCCTCGCGCCCGCTCCGCTCGTTGAGATCGTTCATCGCCCGACGCATCCTGAGCGCCGCGGCGATCGCCCGGTCGGGCGTCGGGAAGGTCGCCATCACGGCGTCGCCGATGGTCTTGACGACGGCTCCGGCGTCGGCCGCGACGATCTCGTTCAGCACCTGGAAATGCGCGCGCACCATGTCGAAGGCGACGAGATCGCCGACCCGCTCGTAGAGCGCGGTCGAGGCGCGCAGGTCGGTGAACAGGAAGGTCAGGCTGGTGATCTTCAGCCGCTGATCGACGTCGAGCGTATCGGTCCGGTAGAGGTCGCGGAACGTCTGGTTGGTGAGCAGCCTTTTGGCGGTGAGGAACGGCCGCCTTTGCCCCAGCATCGTGTGCAGCCCCTCCCCGGCGACGAACACCGTCGGCAGGACGCGCGTCTCGGTGCGGTTCTCCAGCGCAATGCGCAGCGGTCCGGGCCGCATCTGCAGGGTCTGGTTCTGCAGATGCTCGCGGTCGATGACCAGCGACACCGCCTGCCGTTCGCGGGTCGGCTCGCCCTTGACCTCGAGAAACTGCACGCAATGCGTCACCGGCTCGAAGATGATGCAGAACTCGGCCGGCAGCTGCAGCGAGATCGTGCCCTTCTCGCCCGGCGGCAGCTCGACGAAGTCGAGCGCGAAGCTGTCCATCGCGCGCGAGAAGTCCTCGCCATCGGGCAACGCGACGCCGGAACTCCAGTAGATCTGCCGGAAATACTCGTGCATCGGCAGCTCGTGCGGCGCGTGGGCGGCAATCCGCCGCACCCGCGGATTGACCGTGAAGGTGACCTCGACCATCTCGTCGAGCGTCGGCGTGTAGCCCTCGGCGCACAGCGAGCAGACATACTCCTCCTTGCGCACGCTCTTCAGGGTGGTGTTGCTGTCGAGCACGCCGCCGCAACCCGGGCAAAGCACGTTCCAGGAGAGATCGAACATGCCGACCTGGGCGGCGTGCAGGAACGTCGCCACGGTGCGCTCCTCGTCGAGCCCGTGCTCGGCCGCGAACGCCAGCGCGTTGATGCGGGAAAGCTTGTAGTCAGGGGCCGAGGCGACGGTCTCCCGGATTGCCGTCAGAACCTCGCGATCGACGTCGGTGGTTTCTTTGAGAAGCGCGAAAAGCGCCTGAGCATCGTCTGTCATGATGGCGTGACCTTGCTGATGATCGGCACGAGGGGACGGTGCGTGCCTTGGAAGACGCTTCCGTCCGTGCTCTTGAGATGGGGATTTTACACTTGAAACGAAAGGCCGGCACCACCCGAAAGGCCGGGCCTGCCTCAAACATGCTGAAAGGTTTTGTCAGGATGGCAAAAGCGGACCCGCCCTCCGGGACCGGCGCACGCCATGGATCACTTCAAAAACAGCACGGCCGCTGACGCGGCCGTGAACTTGGCGGTACGGCGCGTGGCCGCAGCAGCCGGTCAGCGCGAGTAGAACTCGACCACCAGGTTCGGCTCCATCTGCACCGCGAACGGCACGTCCGACAGGCCGGGCACGCGGCTGAAGGTCGCCGTCATCTTGCTGTGGTCGGCTTCGATATAGTCCGGCACGTCGCGCTCGGCGAGCTGCACGGCCTCGAGCACCGAGACCAGCTGCTTCGACTTCGCGCGCACCTCGACGACGTCGCCCGCCTTGCAGCGGTAGGAGCCGATGTTGACCCGGCGGCCGTTCACATTGATATGGCCGTGGTTGACGAACTGGCGTGCCGCGAAGATCGTCGGCACGAACTTGGCCCGGTAGACGATGGCGTCGAGCCGCGACTCCAAAAGCGCGATCAGGTTCTCCGAGGTGTCGCCCTTGCGCCGGTTGGCTTCCTCGTAGACCTTGCGGAACTGCTTTTCCGAGACGTCGCCGTAATGGCCCTTGAGCTTCTGCTTGGCGCGCAGCTGCAGGCCAAAATCGGACATCTTGCCCTTGCGGCGCTGGCCGTGCTGGCCAGGGCCGTATTCTCGCTTGTTGATCGGCGATTTCGGCCGGCCCCAGATGTTCTCGCCGAGGCGTCGATCGATCTTGTATTTCGCGGATTCGCGCTTGCTCATCGCATTCCCTTCAATGTGACAGGCCCGGACCGCGGGGATCCGGGAAGGAAACGCGCCCTCCTCTGGCCCGTCTATCTCGGACCTGACAGGATCCGCCACGCACGCATTGCGGAAGGACCCACGGGACACGTCAAAAAACAACGCCCGGACATTCCTGCCCGGACGCTAGCTGGTTTGTAGAGGATGAGCGTTACGCTGTCAAGCGCGCTTCAGCCTTTGCTCTTGTGTTCCGGCAGGCCCTTGCGCTCGGTTTCGGCGAACTCTTCGAGCTGCTTTTCGCTCATCGAATTGTACATGCTCTTGGAGGCGCCCTTCAACGCGCTTTTCCGGCTTTCGCCGCGCTTGACCGAGAGGGCAGCCCCGGCCGCTTTCTGCTGGGCTTTCGAGGTGGCGGGCATGGTCGGCTCCTTGGCTCAACAATCCGCAGAGAAAACGCTCCCGCAGCGCGGCCGGTTCCGTCAGCCGGCGGCGACGCTCAAGCCGAACCCCTGCATCAGCCGGCGGGTGGCGAAGTCGGGCCGGCCGGAGGTGAAGACGGCGACGTCCGGGCCGTGCTGTTCCTCGCCGGCCGGCAGTTTGACGGCCAGCGAGGCGGCGCGCCGGGCGATCGCCTCGGCCGGATCCAGCCAATCCAGCGGCCATGGCGCCAGCCGGCGGAAGACATTGGCGAGAAACGGATAATGCGTGCAGGCCAGCACCACGATGTCGGTGCGGCGGCCGTCCATCTCGACGAAGCAGGGGCCGATCTCGGCGAGGATCCCTGCATCCGCGACCGCCTCGCCGCGGATATGGGCCTCCGCCATGCGCGCCAGATGCTGGCTGCCCACCAGGCGCACATGGCAGGCGTCGGCGAACGACTGGATCAGGTCGCGGGTATAGGCGCGCTTCACCGTGCCGGGGGTCGCCAGGACCGAGACGATGCCGGACCGGGTGCGCTCCGCCGCCGGCTTGATCGCCGGCACCGTGCCGACGAACGGCGTCTGCGGATAGGCCTCGCGCAGGGCGGCGAGCGCCAAGGTCGAGGCCGTGTTGCAGGAAATCACCACGAGCTCGGGCCCGTGCTCGTCGATCAGCCGGCCGCACAGCGCGATCAGGCGGCGGCAGAGCTCGTCCTCTGGCCAATCGCCATAGGGAAAGGCGGCGTCGTCGGCAACATAGACGAAGCGCCGCTCCGGCAGCAGCACCCGTGTCTCGCGCAGCACCGTCAGGCCGCCGATGCCGGAATCCAACATCAGGATCGGCCGCTCAGTCATCCTCGTCCCCGCTGCCGCCGTCCGGCGCCCGCTCCGTTCGGCCGCGGGCCGCCAGGCTGTCATCCCGGGCCTTGCGTGCCGGATAGCCGGCGCCGCGCGGCTCCTTCGGCGAAAAATAGTCGAGCGAGGCGACGACCCCGCGCAGCAGCTTGATCTCGGAGGCGCCGAACCCGGCCCGCGTCAGCACGGCGCGCAGATTGTCGACCATCTTCGGCTTTTTTCCGGCCGGGCGAAAATAGCCGCGCGCCGCCAGCGCCGCTTCGAGATGGTCGAGCAGCCCGGTCAGTTCCGCCTTGGAGGCTGGCTCCAGGTGCGGCCCGGCGAACGCCGTGTCGGTCTCGGCGGCGAGGCCGGATTTCATCCACTCATAGGCCATCAAAAGCACCGCCTGCGCGATATTGAGCGAGGCAAAGCCAGGGTCCACGGGGAAGGTGGCGATCTCGTCGGCGCGGCTCACTTCGAGATTGTCGAGCCCGAAGCGTTCGCGCCCGAACAGGATCCCGGTGCTCACCCCCTGCCCGGCCCGGCCGCGCAGCATGCGCGCCGCCTCGAGCGGGCTGCGCACCGCTTTGAAGCCGTCGCGCGGCCGGGCGGTGGTGGCGAAGACGAAGCCGAGATCGGCGATCGCCGCCTCGAGGGTGTCGAACACCACGGCCGCGTCGATGACATGATCGGCCTTGCTGGCCGCCGCACGTGCCTTGTCGCTCGGCCAGCCGTCGCGCGGCGCAACCAGCCTGAGTTCCGCCAGCCCGAAATTGGCCATCGCCCGGGCGACCATGCCGATATTCTCGCCGAGCTGCGGCTCGACCAGGATGATCGCTGGGCCGCGCAGCTTCGGGCCGGCTTCGCTGGCAGGCATGGTGGCTGGCCGTCCTTCGTTGCGATGGTGACGCCTGCCTGCCACATTGCGGCTGAAAAATGAAGCATTGGCAAAGCCGTTGGCGGGGTCCATCGCGGCTGCTATAGGGGCCGCGGCCCACGAAAATCAGCGCAACGAGGCAGGTTCCATGGCGAAGATCAAGGTGCAGAATCCCGTCGTCGAGCTCGACGGCGACGAGATGACCCGCATCATCTGGAAGCTTATCAAGGACAAGCTGATCCATCCCTATCTCGACATCGACCTGAAATACTTCGACCTCAGCATCGAGAACCGCGACGCCACCGGCGACCAGGTGACGATCGACGCCGCCAACGCCATCAAGACGGTCGGCGTCGGCGTCAAATGCGCGACCATCACCCCCGACGAGCAGCGCGTCGAGGAGTTCTCGCTCCGCAAGATGTGGAAGTCGCCCAACGGCACGATCCGCAACATCTTGGGCGGGGTGATCTTCCGCGAGCCGATCATCTGCAAGAACGTGCCTCGCCTGGTGCCGGGCTGGACCAAGCCGATCATCGTCGGCCGCCACGCCTTCGGCGATCAGTATCGCGCCACCGATTTCCGCTTCCCCGGCAAGGGCAAGCTGTCGATCAAATTCGTCGGCGAAAATGGCGAGACCCAGGAATACGAGGTCTTTGACGCGCCCGCCTCGGGGGTTGCGCTGGCCATGTACAATCTCGACGAGTTGATCCGAGAGTTCGCGCGGGCGTCGATGAACTACGGCCTGCAGCGCGGCTACCCGGTCTATCTGTCGACCAAGAACACCATCCTGAAAGCCTATGACGGCCGCTTCAAGGACATCTTCCAGGAGGTCTACGAGGCGGAGTTCGCCGGCCGCTTCAAGGAGCGCAAGATCTGGTACGAGCATCGGCTGATCGACGATATGGTGGCGTCAAGCCTGAAATGGTCCGGCGGCTATGTCTGGGCGTGCAAGAACTACGATGGCGACGTCCAGTCCGATACGGTCGCGCAGGGCTTTGGCTCGCTCGGCCTGATGACGTCGGTGCTGATGACGCCGGACGGGCGCACGGTCGAGGCCGAAGCCGCTCACGGCACCGTCACCCGCCACTTCCGCCAGCATCAGCGCGGCGAGGAGACTTCGACCAATTCGATCGCCTCGATCTTTGCCTGGACCCGCGGGCTGGCGCATCGGGCCAAGCTCGACAACGCCCCGCAGCTGCAGAAATTCGCCGATACGCTGGAGAAGGTGTGCGTGGCGACGGTCGAGGCCGGCCACATGACCAAGGACCTGGCGCTGCTCATCGGCCCGGATCAGCCGTGGCTGTCGACCACCGGTTTCCTCGACAAGATCGACGAGAATCTGCAGAAGGCGATGGCCTGATCCGCCGCACCGTTTTTTCGAAACGCGAGGAAGGCGGCAACCGCAGGCTCTATGGCCGCCAGCTCCATACCGTCAGCGAGCCGGACCGGCCTCTGATGCGGGTCTGCAGCGGCCCCTCGAGCTCGCCCTCGCCGAAGGCGTCCTCGCCGGCCGCCGCCAGGAAATCGCCGCTCATGACCAGGTCCACCGACTGGGTCGCCGCCACCTCCATCAGCCGGCTGGCCACATTGACGGTGTCGCCGGTCGCGGTGATGTGCTGGTGCCCGGCACCGCCCAGCCGCGAAGCCACCGCCGGGCCGAAATGGGCGCCGAGCTTGAAGCCGATCCGCGCCGCCGTCGAGGACGGCAGCGTCGCGATCCAGGCGCGGGTGCGCGCCGTCAGCCGCATGGCGCAGCGCGCCGCGCGCCGGGCATCGTCGGCGGCCGGGTTCGGCAGGCCGAACAGGATCATCGCGCCGTCGCCGGCAAAGCCCGTGATCACCCCGCCGCAGGCGACCACCTCCTCCGCCACCAGGCTCTGGAAGGTGTTGAGCAGTTCGCGCACCTGATTGGCGCCGAGCACCTCGCTGACGCCGGTGAAGCCGGAAAGGTCGATGAACAGGACGGCCGCCTCGAGCCGCACGGGGGTTGCCAGGAAATCCGGGTGCCGGGTCAGATAGTCTCCCAGTCCGGGCGCCTGGAACTGGCTGAGCAAGGCGCTGCGGTCGGCGAAAAACACCGCCCGCCGCCGGTCGAGCCACAGCTCGACGGCGCCGAACAACGCCAGCGGCGGCACCGCGGCCGCCAGCGGCACGGCCAGGCTCAGCCAGATGCCGTGCGCGAACAGGGCCATGTTGAGTGCCAGCCAGCCCGCCAGAATGGCCGCAACGGCGACCAGCCCGGCCAGGCTTCGCCGCCAGGCGATCAGGCCGACCAGGATCGTCGGCAGGACAATGGCGGTTGCCGCGTCGGCCAGCCGCGTGCTCCGGTCGCGGCGCAGGCCATCGCCGGCCAGCAGATGCGAGATCGCCGTCGAGACCACCTCGACGCCCGGCATCACCGGGTCGAACGGGGTCGGGAAGACGTCGCCGCCACCGGTGACGGTGGCGCCGATGACGACCACCTTGCCGGCGATGGCGGACCGGTCGAGCCGGCCGGCCAGGACGTCGGCCGCGCTGAAGGTGGCAATGGTGCCGCGCGGGCCGTAAAAGCCGATCGGCAGGAGATGGCCGAGATCGGTGGGGATCCGGTGATCCGCAAGCACGACGTCGTCCTCGGCAATGGTCGGGTCCTGCCCGAGCGCCAGCGCGGCGGCCCGCAACACCAACGCCGCCTCGAGCCGATCGCCGGTCCGGAAGATCAGCGGCTGGAACCGCGGCGTGCCGCTCTGGTCGGTGGCGACGTTGACGATGCCCAGCGCGGCGGCATCGAGGAACGCGGCCTGGGGCAGCAGGAAGCTTTGAGCGACCGGCACGCTGTCGGCGGTGCGAGCCCCGCCGGCGACCCATTGGCGGCCGCCGGCGAACAGGGCAGCGCCGGCAATCACGCTGTTGCCGGCACCGAGGGCTGCCGCCAGCGCCTCGTCGCCGGCCGCCGGCCCCCGGTCGATCAGCAGCATGTCGAGCGCGATCGCCTTCGGCTGCAGCGCCCGCACGGCAGTCACCAGACCGGCCAGCGCGTCGCGCGGCAGCGGGTAGCCGCCTTCGCTCAGCACGGTCCGGTCGTCGATGGCCACGATGGCGACCACACCGGGCGGCGGGCGGCGCCCGCGCAGCACCATGCGGATGTCGGTCAGCGTCGCCTCGACGCGGTCAAGGAACCAGGCTCTGCCGCCGACATGCTGGAGGCCGAGCGCGGCTCCCCAGGCACCGGCCAGGACGAGAGCGAGAAGCACAGGCAGGGCGCGCCTGCCCACGGCCGTCACTGCCCGAGGCGCTCCAGCAGCGCATTGGCCCGGGCCCGCGACCAGCGTTTCACCGTCAGCGGCCCGCTGCCGGGATCGACATCGACCCCCTGGCCGACGCCGAGCGTCACCGGATGATGGCCGTCGAGGCGCTCGACATGGACGCTGCCGCGGACCACGAAGACGGAGGTCCGCGTTCCGGCGACGTCGACGGCCCAGCGGGTGCCGCGCACGGCCGCGATGGCTTGCGGGGTCAACACCTCGAAACCGGCCGCCGCTCCGTCCTGCGGGGCGTCGACGATGATCGCCTTGCTCACCAGCGTCGCGGCGTCGACGATGCCGTTGCGGTCGCGGTCGAGCAGCGTGAATCGCGCCCCCGTTTCGCTGGTGATCGTGATGCCGGGGGGACAGCGCAAGATCTTACGCTGGGTGCCGCCGACCTGTTCCAGAACGCAGCCCGCCTGCCCTTGCGCCTGCGCCGTCTCGCCAAGCACAAGGAGAGAAATGAGAATGCTCGCACAAAGGATTGGACCGGACAGCAAGTTCATCACTTTTCCCCCGAAATGAACGCTCAAATCAGTCAAGCAACGGCAGCGGGGCTGGTTACAGCAGCTTACCTGCTGCCGTCTCTACACCGCCGACGCAGCCCTCGTCAGGCCGCCATTTCTCGCAAATAGTGGGCGGCTTTGGAAGATCACGCAATGGCCTCAGCATGCCGGCTTGAGCCGCTCCCGTAATATTTTTCAATGACACGGTGTGTGACTTGCATCGCACTCTGAACCGCCTTTAGGTCGCCGGGTCCCAAGTTCCGCGTCCCTGTAAATCGAAGTCGGATCAGGTCCCTCGATGGAGGCGAGGTGGGCCGCTTGTCGAGCGGCGCAGGTCTATTATTTTGTTCTGCAGGCAACCGTTTCAGCCCCTATCAAAGATGGAGTTGTCTCATGTCCAATGCCGGTTCCAATCTTCCGCCTCACGAGGCCGTCGCCGCCGCTTTCGCGGCGGGAACCAACGCGCTCAAGGCACTGCGCGAATCGATCGGCTACAGCGTGGAGGATTTGGCCATTGCCTGCGGTTTGGCACGCAGCGAAATCGATGAGATCGAGAGCGGGCAGTCCGGCGACGCGGAGAAGCTTCACCGCATCGCGCGCTCGCTCAGCCTTCCCGAGAATATCTTTCAGCACTGAAATTTTGAGCGCCCGCGGCTTTGCGGGATTTGCCGGCCTTTGCCGGAATGCCGATCAAGATGAAGCCGCGAGTGTGGGCCGCCGAGGCGAAATCGGCGGCCCCTTCAAGGCCGGCGGCGCGCGGCGATAGCGTCGGCGGCGGATCGCTCCTGGCACCCGACCGCACCCCCGCCGTCGATGCGACTTCCCGTTTTTGTGGCCGCCCGGAAAGGCTCAGCCGCGCGTCGACCGCCGCGGCGGGTGGCCGGCCTCGGCCTGCGCCAGCCCAGCCAGAACGCCCTGCAAGGCGTCGAGATCGACATAGAAGATCCGGGTCATTTCCGTGAGGAGCTGGTCGCCGTAAAGGCCTCTGGCCTCGAGCAGCTGGATCGACCGATCGATCTCGGCCGGATCGGTCAGGCGCCGCTTGGCGCTGTCATCGACCTGGAAACCCATGCGCTGCCCTCCACCGGCCGACCCCCGACCCGCGAGCTTGCTTCGCCTGCGAACCCGCCCGCAAACCGGGCAGGGCATTCGGTCACTGGTAAAGCACGCCTCCTGGCGATGAAATCTTGCCGATTCATCGCCGCCGCGCAAGATACCCCCGGTGGCAATAGGCTGCCGCAGGCTCAGGTGCCCGCCCCGCCGGTCGGCTCGTGCGCCCGCCTCAGATGCTGCCCTCCGACATCAGCTTGGCGATCGAATCGGCCTGCCGGATCGCCAGCGACACGATGGTGAGCGTCGGGTTCTCGGCGCCACCGGTGGTGAACTGGCTGCCGTCCGAGACGAACAGATTGCCGATGTCATGCGACTGGCCGAGCTTGTTGACGACCCCGTCGGCGGCCTTCTCGCTCATCCGGTTGGTGCCGAGATTGTGGGTCGAGGGATAGGGCGGGGTCGGGAAGGTGCGGGTCGCCCCGACCGCCTCGTAGAGCGCCTTCCCCTGACCATAGGCGTGGCTGCGCATGGCGACGTCGTTGGGATGATCGCTGAACCAGACGTCGGCGATCGGCAGGCCATGCTCGTCCTTGAGCGTCGGGTGGAGCTTCACCGCGTTCTTCTCCTGCGGCATGTCCTCGCCGACGATCCACATCCCGGCCATCGAATCGTAGCTGTCGAGGGCCGAGGTGAAGCCGCGGCCCCAGGCGCCGGGGTCGAGGAACGCCGCCAGGAAGGGCAGCCCGAGCGACAGCGTCTCCAGTTCATAGCCCCCGGCGAAGCCGCGCGAGGGATCGTGCCTGGCCTCGTCGCGGATGATCCCGGCCATGATCGTGCCGCGGTAGAAATGCACCTTGCGGTCGAACACGGCATAGACCGAGCCGGTGGTGTGGCGCATGTAGTTCTTGCCGACCTGGCCGGATGAGTTGGCAAGCCCGTCCGGGAACTTGCCCGAAGCCGAGTTGAGCAGCAGCCGCGGGCTCTCGATCGAATTGCAGGCGACGCACACCGCCCGCGCTTTCTGGCTCTGCAGCTTGCCGTCCTTGTCGGCATAGACCACGGCCGTCACCTTGCCGTGATCGTCATGCTCGATCTTGACCGCGAAGGCGTTCGGCCGCACCTCCAGCTTGCCGGTTTGCTCGCCTTTCGGGATCTCGGTATAGAGCGTCGACCACTTGGCGCCCCATTTGCAGCCCTGGAAGCAGAAGCCGGTCTGCTGGCAGCCCATTCTGCCGTCACGTTCGGCGGAGTTGATGGCCATGTGGCCGGTGTTGCATTCCTTGTAGCCGAGCTTGTCGGCGCCGGCCTTGAATACCTTGAAATTGTTGTTGCCGGGCAGGCCCTCGATGCCGTTGGTGCGGGTCACGCCCATCTTGTCCTCGGCCTTGGCATAGTAGGGCTCGAGCTCGGCCAGCGTCAGCGGCCAGTCGAGCAAATTGGCGCCCTCGATCTTGCCGTAATGGCTGGCCGCCTTGAACTCGTGGTCCTGCAGGCGCAGCGAGGCGCCGGCCCAATGGGTCGTGGTGCCGCCGACGGCGCGCACGATCCAGGCCGGCAGGCCAGGGAAATCCTTGGCCACCCGCCAGTCGCCCGATGCGGTGCGCGGATCCGGCCATGACAGCTGGGCGAAGCTGTCCCACTCATCGTTGATGAACTCGTCAAATTCGATGCGCGGCCCGGCTTCGAGCACCACCACGTCGATGCCCTTCTGGGCCAGCTCGTTGGCCAGCGTGCCGCCGCCGGCGCCAGATCCGATGATGACGACGACGCCGTCGTCGCTCAATTCATACTTCGCTGCCATGGTATCCTCCCGAGGCGCGTCCGTTGCCGGAACAATTCCAGGCTCAGAGCCAGTCGATGTCGTTGAAGCCGCGCGCGATGTAGCCGCCTTTGGAGTAGGATTCGCCCTCGTAGCCGAACAGCGGCCACAAATCCTTCTGGTTGTAGAGGCCGACCACCATGCCGCCGCGCACCGTTTGGAAGAACGGCGTGGCCTCGACCTGCTTGAGCAGGGCGACGCGGTCCGCCTCCCAGCCGAGCGCCGTGTAGCCGCCCGCGCCGGCGCGGCGGTCGAGGTCGGCGATGCCGTCCGCGATCAACGCCTTGTAGGCCGGGTCTTTGGCGGCTTTCTCGTCGTGGGCCTTCATCGCCACGGCATAGAAGCGGTCGGCGACGTGATCGTGCGGATAGATGTCGCGCGCCACGACGATCAGGGTGGCCATCTCCTCCGGCTTCAGCGCCGCGGTTTCCAGCCCCCACGCCTCTTGCCGGCTGAGCACGGCGCCGCCCGACACGACCAGCAGCGCGCCGGCGCCGATCACGGTGCCGCGCTTCAACAGCTCGCGCCGCGACAGCCCTTGCCGTCCCCTGTAGATGGTGACCATCGGTTCCTCCCTTGCTTGCCCGGGCCGAGCCCGGGCTGGCTACGGCAATTCCTGGAAAGTGGACCGGCTTCCCCTGGTGGAATTGCGAAAAGAAACAGTGACCTGGAGCGAACCGCCGGTCCCCGGGGGATCCGGCGGTACCGCCCTAGCGGAAGCGGCCCTGCCGCTCCAAAACCTCGATCTGATAGCCGTCCGGATCGGCGACGAAGAAAAAGCGGGCGAGCCGGCGCCCATCATGGTTGAAATCGACGAGCCGGCGCGGCGCCCAGCCGGCCGCCTCGAAGCGGCGGTGCTCGCTTTCGAGATCCGCGACCACCACCGCCAGATGGCCGTAGCCGTCGCCCGGCGCATAGGGTTCGGTGCGTCCCTTGTTGATCGTCAGTTCGACCTCGAAATCGGCCTCGGTATTGCGCAGATAGACCAGCGTGAACGTCTCGAAGTCGAGCCGGTCGGCCAATTCGAGGCCGAAAGCGTCACGGTAGAACGCGACCGAGCGGGCCTCGTCCAGAACCCGGATCATGCTGTGAACGGCCTTGGCCAAACGCACCCTCGCTGCCGCGGTGGATTCGTGATCGGCCGATTATCGCCGGCTATCCGGACAATGGGTGGCAGCCGGTTACCACGGGGCGGCTCGAATGCGCCTATGCGGACGAAAGTCCGCTTGCCCCGAGCCGCGCCGCGGCCGACAATTGCCCCTTGCGACGGCATCCGGGCCCAGATCGCCGCCCAAACGACAACGATCCAGCGGGAGGAAACGTGATGTGCAAGGTGTTTGCCGGCCAAGATCCGGAAGGCTATCGGCAGGTCAATCGCTCGGTCCGCATCGGCGGCCATTCGACCAGCATTCAGCTGGAGGCGACGTTCTGGACGCTGATCGACGAGATCGCCCGCTCGGAAGCGCTGACGACGCCGAAATTCCTGTCGCAGCTCTACGACGAGGCGCTCGAGATCCACGGCCGGATCCCGAATTTCGCCTCGATGCTGAGGACGACCTGCGCGCTCTATCTGTTGCGCGGCCGGCGGCTCGGCGCGGAGGCGCGCGCCGCCCCTGCACAGCGAGGCCGCCTGAGCCGGGTCGGCGGCGGCCAGGGGCAGTTTAGCCCTCCGGCGCTTCGAGCACCTCTTTCACCACTGTCGCCAACTGCTTGAGCGAAAACGGTTTCGGCAGGAAACCGAACTGCGCGTCCTGGGGCAGGTTCTTGGCGAATGCGTCCTCCGCGTAACCGGAGACGAAGACGAATTTGACCTGCGGCGCGAGCTTGCGCAGCTCGCCCAGCAAGGTCGGCCCGTCCATCTCCGGCATCACCACGTCCGAGACCACCAGATCGACCTTGCCGTTCAGCTCCCGGAAAACCTCCAGCGCCTCGATCCCGGACGACGCCTCGTGCACGGTATAGCCGCGCGACAGAAGCGCCCGCACGCCACCCATGCGCACCGCGTCCTCGTCTTCGACGAGCAGGATCGTCGCCGAGCCCGACAGGTCCTGGGCGGCGTCGGCGGCAGCGGGCCTGGCGGATGCCGTCCCGGCCGGGGCGGCTTCGGCGGCCGGCTCGGCCGCGTCGGACGCGTCGGCCGAATGGCGCGGCAGGAAGATATGGAAGGTCGTGCCCTTGCCGGGCTCGGAGGTGCAATAGATGAAGCCGCCGGTCTGCTTGATGATCCCGTAAACCATCGACAGCCCGAGCCCGGTGCCCTTGCCCACCTCCTTGGTGGTGAAGAACGGCTCGAAGATCTTCTCGATCACGTCGGGAGCGATGCCGGTGCCGGTGTCCTCGACCTCGACCAGCACATAGTCGGCGGCGGAGAGCTCGCGGAACGGGAAGCGGCCGCACTCGCCGGCCGTGACGTTGCGGGTGCGGATGGTGAGGTCGCCGCCATCGGGCATGGCGTCGCGAGCATTGACCGCCAGATTGACGATGACCTGCTCGAACTGGCCGATATCGGCCTTGATCGGCCAAACGTCCCGGCCATGATCGATCTTGAGATTGATCTCGGTGCCAACCAGCCGCGACAACAGCATGCGCAGGTCGGCCAGCACATCGGTGAGGCTGAGCACCTCCGGCCGCAATGTCTGCTTGCGCGAGAAGGCCAGCAGCTGCCTGACCAGCGAGGCGGCGCGGTTGGCATTCTGCTTGATGTTCATGATGTCCGGAAAGGACGGGTCCGAAGGCCGGTGGTTGGTGAGCAAGAGGTCTGACGCCATGATGATGGCGGTGAGCACATTGTTGAAGTCATGGGCGATGCCGCCGGCAAGCTGGCCGACGGCCTGCATCTTCTGGCTCTGCGCCATCTGGCTCTCGAGCGCTTTCTGCTCGGTCGTCTCCACCGCATAGACGATCGCCGCCTCTTCCGCCCCCTCGCCGCCGGTGCCGTCGGCAATCGCATTGACGTAGACGCGCAGATGCCGCTCTTCGTCGTTGGGCAGCACGGTGTCGATCGGAAGGATGTCGGCCTGGTGCTGTTTGGCCCGCTCCAGCGCCTGGGCGAATGCGGCGCGGTCGCGTTCGTGGATCACGCTGTCCAGCCGCACCCGCCGGTCGACCGCATCGCGGTCGACCGCCGAGGCGAACAGGGACAGGAACGGCGCATTGGTGCGCAGGATGCGGCCGCTCTGGTCGACGCCGGCGATCGCCATCGGGGTCGAATTGAAGAACCGGGTGAAGCGCACCTCGGCGGCGCGCAGATCGGCCGAGGAATCCTCGCCCTGGGTGCGGTTGAGCACGATGGTGCGGGTCGGGCCCGGGGCGCCGTCGCGGCTCGCCTGCACCCGGTGGAGGAAGCGCACCGGCAGCGCCGCCCCCGAACTCGTCGCCAGATCGAGGTCGACCACCGCATTGCGGGTGGTGCCGGGATCGGCCTTGACCGAACGGATCAGCGCCATGCCGTCGCCGGCGACGATCTGCGGCAGGGTCGTCGCGCCCGGCGTGAAGCTCGCCAGATCGATGCCCAGCCATTCCGCCAGGGTCGCGTTGATATAGGTGACGCGGCCGTCGGCATCGGCCGCCAGAAAGCCGGCCGGCGCCTGGTCGAGATGGTCGATCGCCTTCTGCAGATCGAGGAAGAAGCGCTCCTGTTCGGCCCGCTCAGCGGAGATGTCGGCGAGCTGCCAGGCAAACAGCGGCTGGCGCTGGTTGGGGAGCGTGAAGGTGCGCGCCCTGATCCTGTACCAGCGGGCGCCGGCGTCGGAGCCGGGGCGGATCGCCTGCTGCAGCCGGAACTCGCCGTCGCCGGCTTGGCCGTCGCGCAGTCCCGAGGCCAGCCTGAACACCACCGGCGCGGCTTCGGAGACGTCGGACAAAAGCCCTTCCAGCGTCCGCAGATCGGCGGCCGAGCTGGCGCCGGTCATCGCCGCATAGGCGCGGTTGGCATAAAGCACGCGGCCCTTGGCATCGGTGACCAGCAGGCCCTCGGTGAGCGAATCCACGAACGCGCGGGCCAGGTCGTCGGCGGTGGAGCGCGGCGCCACCTGGATGAAGCCGATCGCGGCGGCGAACAAAAAGCCGACGCCGATCATGGCGAGCACGCCCAGCATGCCGAGCAGGAACGGCTCGCCGAGGCGCTCGCGAAACAGGCCGAAGACGATCGCGGCGGCGGTCAGCACGACGATGAAGACGATCAGCCGGGCAATTGCGCCCGGACGCGTGTTCTGGTTGACCACCGGTGCCGGATAGAAATCGGTGCGCGTGTCCCTTCCCATGGTGTGCCTTGTTTCCCGGCCCCTTGGCCGGCCCCTGCCGGCTCAGAGTTTGGACCATATTCGCCCCGCCCGGGAAAGAGCCTGACGGCAAAAGCAGGGGAAAAAACGTGCCTGTGCAAAGGCGCGCGTCGCCCTGCGCTTGGCGGCTCTGGCAACTTGCGGTCGGCGGCTTCGCCGGAATACAGTGCAGCCGACATCCGCGGTGTGGGAGACTTGCATGCGCCAGTGGTTGGAATCAGTGGCGGGGCCGGACTATGCGATGGCCCTGCTCTGGACATTGGCGGCGCTGATCGGTCTCGCCCTGCTGCTGCTCGTCGTGCGCGTCATCCGCGGCCTGACCTTCGGCACCTTCGTGTCGGGCGGGCGCAACCGCAAGGCCCGCCTGGCGGTGATGGATGCCACTGCCGTCGACAGCCACCGCCGGCTGGTGCTGGTGCGCCGCGACGACGTCGAGCACCTGCTGTTGATCGGCGGGCCGACCGACGTGGTCGTCGAGCAGGACATCCGCTTCCATGTGCAGCAGCGGCGGGCCGGACTGCCGGCAGGCGAGCTGCCGGAACAGCCGGTGCGCGCTCCCGAACGGGCGCGTCCGGCCGAGATCCATCATCCCGCCCCCAGCCCGCGCGCCGAACCTTCCCGCCCGCTCGAGCCGCCGGCGCCACGGCTGGCGCCGCAGCCGGCCCACCGGCCGTTCGAGCGCCCTGCCCCGCAGCTGGTGCGCCAGCCGCCGGCGCCGCCCCCGCCTGCCCCGCTGCCGCCGGAACCGGCCGCAATCGCCGTCCCGCAGCCGGTCCCGCCGGAACCGCGGCCGGTGCCCGAACCGCGGCCGGCGCCGCGCATGCCGGCCGCGCCGGCGCCCAACGGACCGCTGGTGCCGCCGCTCGGCAGCCGGGCGACGCCCGCGGCGCCGCGGCCTGCCCCGCGTGAGGACAAGCCCGCGCCGCGCGAAGACATCGACAGCACGTTGATCGACGAGCTCGAGGTCAACCTCGAGAACGGCGCTGCGCCGCCGGCCAAGCGCCGCCCCGAACTGTCGCTGGAAGATGAGATGACCCGCCTGCTGGGCGAGCTGTCGAGCCACAAGCGGGGCTGAAAGCAGCGAATAGCGAATAGGGAGGTAGCGAATAGCGCGCAGCAACCGCGGTTCGGAGGACGCGCGCCCTCTTCCCCTATTCGCAACTCCCTATTCGCTATTTCGCTTGGGGCTCAATCGTCCCGATAGACCTTCTCGCGCCGCTCGTGGCGCTCCTGCGCCTCGATCGACAGGGTGGCGATCGGGCGGGCATCGAGGCGCTTCAGCGCGATCGGCTCGCCGGTCTCCTCGCAATAGCCGTAGGTGCCTTCATCGATGCGGTTGAGCGCGGCATCGATCTTGGCGATCAGCTTGCGCTGGCGGTCACGCGCCCGGAGCTCGATGGCCCGGTCGGTTTCCGAAGAGGCCCGGTCGGCGAGATCGGGAAGGTTGGCGTTTTCTTGCTGTAGGATTTCGAGGGTTTCGCGGGCTTCGCGGAGAATGTCGTTCTTCCAGAACACCAGCTTGGAGCGGAAGTAGGATTTTTGTCGTTCGTTCATGAACGGCTCGTCTTCCGAGGGGACGTAATCGGCATCAACGACGTCGTTCATTCGACTCACCCTACCAACCTCGATGCGCGCCTATATATTCGGCACCCCAAAGCCGCACAAGATCATTCCACACCCGAGTCACGCTTTTGTTAGCGCGGATTTTAGCGGCCTCGCCACCACCTTCGTAGGCCTCAGTTTGGGGGACGGGGATCATCCTTCGCAGGGGCCGGCGGATTGGCCGAAGGGCGGGTTGCACCCGGCGCAACGCCCCTCTAAACCGGCTGCGGGCGATTTCTTCACCCTCCCGTCGGCGCGGATTTCCCATTGGCCAGGCTCTACCTCCTCAGACACGCCAAAGCCGCCTGGCCGGCGCCGGGAATGCGCGATTTCGACCGCCCGCTCGATGCCGCCGGCAGGGCCGATGCCGAGGCGATGGGTGCTGCTGTTGCCGCCGCCGGCTACGTCGCCGCACGCGTGCTTTGCTCGACCGCCCGCCGCGCCCGCGAGACCCTCGAGGGCCTCTGCCGCCATTCCGGCATCGACGGCGGCCGCGCCATCTTCCTGGACGGCCTCTATACCGAGGATGCACACGGCTATCTCGGCCTGGTCCAGCGGCACGGCGGCACGCTTGCCTCGCTGCTCGTCGTCGGCCACAACCCGATGACCGAAGATCTGGCAACCGCACTCGCCGGCAGCGGCGAGGCCGGTGCCCGCGCCGCGATCGTCGGCGGCTTCCCGACGTCGGGTCTGGCAGTGATCCGCTTCGACGGCGGGATCAGCAGCGCCGCACCCGGAGCCGGACATCTCGAGGCGTTCCTCACGCCGGCGGATCTTTGAGCCCAACCCGCGCCCGGCCGATGCTCTTCCGGGACCGGCGCTGCGTCTCTATATGGAAAGGCTGTGCGGCCAGGATCTTTTGCGATTGGCGTCCCTGACAAGCTACACCGACGAGGCGCTGATCGCCTTCGACACGCTGGCCGACCGCGCTTCCAGCCTGTTTTCGCCCGGCCTTCGGCTCGGCGTCACCGGCCTGTCGCGGGCGGGCAAGACGGTGTTCATCGCCGCCTTCGTCCACAACCTCATCCACGGCGGGCGGCTGCCGCTGTTCGAGGCCCAGAAGTCGGGGCGCATCGCGCGCGCCTTTCTGGAACAGCAGCCCGACGATCAAGTGCCTCGCTTCCAGTATGAAGATCACATCGCCGCGCTGGTCGAGCGCCGCGTCTGGCCGGAATCGACCCGCGCCGTGTCCGAGTTGCGGCTCACCATCGCTTTCGAATCCGCGTCGGGCTGGAACCGGCTGTTCTCGAGCGGCCGGCTGTCCGTCGACGTGGTCGACTATCCCGGCGAATGGCTGCTCGATCTGCCGCTGCTCGGCAAGAGCTACCGCCAATTCTCGGCCGAGGCCTTCGAGCTTGCCAGCCTGCCGATCCGCAGCGATCTGTCGGCCGTGTGGCGGGCCCGCACGGCGATCGTCGATCCCGCTGCCGATGCCGACGAAGTCACCGCTCGCGGCCTGTTCGAGACCTTCGCCGCCTACCTCAGGGCGTGCAAGGAGGATGGACGCTCGCTGTCGACGCTGCCGCCGGGCCGGTTCCTGATGCCCGGCGACCTCGAAGGCTCGCCCGCGCTGACCTTTGCGCCGCTCGCCGTGCTTGGCGAGGGCCGGCCGCGCCCCGGCTCCCTGCACGCGATGATGGAACGCCGTTTCGAGGCCTACAAGACGCATGTCATAAAGCCCTTCTTCCGCGAGCATATCGCCCGCCTCGACCGCCAGATCGTGCTCGTCGATGCCCTCCAGGCGCTCAACGCCGGACCGGCGGCGCTGGCCGATCTGGAACGTGCCCTGACCGAGATCCTCGCCTGTTTCCGGCCCGGCCGCGGCAGCCTGTTTTCGGACCTGTTTCAACGCCGCATCGACCGCATCCTGATCGCGGCGACCAAGGCCGACCATCTGCATCATGAGAGCCATGACCGGCTGCAGGCGATCGTGCGCCGGCTGGCCGACCGGGCGATCAAGCGCGCCGATTTCTCCGGCGCCGCCGTCGACGTTCTGGCGATGGCGGCGGTCAGGGCCACCCGCGAGGGCAGCGTCAAGCAGGGCCGCGATCAGCTGCCGGTGATCATCGGCACGCCGATCCGGGGCGAAGCCATCGGGCCCGAAACCTTCGATGGCGACACCGAGACCGCAATCTTCCCGGGCGATCTGCCCGAAAGCCTCGCCGGCATCCTCGACGACCAGGCTGCGGCGCATTCGGAGCCGCACCTCGCCGACCTCCGCTTCGTGCGCTTCCGCCCGCCGCAGCTCGAACGTTCGGCGAGCGGGGTGACCCTGTCGCTGCCGCATATCCGCCTCGACCGCGCCTTGCAGTTCCTGATCGGAGACCGTCTGGCATGACCACTTCGCGCAAGCCGGCCGCCTTCCGGCTGCAGCCGCCCCCCGGGCTGCAGGAAAAGCGCGCCGAGCCGAAGCCCGCGCCGGCTGAGACGCGGAGGCCGCGCGCCGTGGCTCCCGCCGAAGTCCTGGCGGTGGCCGATGCCGTCGACGTGTTCGACCATCCCGAGGATCTGGCCGCGCTGCCCCCGCCGGCCAACCCGCCGAAGCGGCGCTCGCACCTCGGCAGCGTGTTTGCCGGTGCCCTGGGCGTGCTTATCTCACTGACGGCCGGCATTTGGGTCGACCGGCTGATCCGGGCCCTGTTCGAGCGTGCGCCCTGGCTGGGCTACGTCGCCGCTGCGGCGGCCGCCGTCGCGGCGTTGGCGCTGCTGGCGATCCTGATCCGCGAGGCGGTCGGGCTGATGAAGCTCGCCTCGGTCGAGCGGCTGAGGGGCGATGCCGCCGCCGCGCTGGCGCGCAACGACCGGCGGGCGGCTTCGGCGGTGGTCGACCGGCTCGCCGCGCTGCTTGCGGCACGGCCGGAGACGGCGGCCGGCCGGGCCGGCCTTGCGGCGCTGCGCGACGACATCATCGACGGCGCCGATCTGATCAGGCTGGCCGAGGCGGAGCTGCTCTCCCCCCTCGATGCACGGGCCAAGACGATCATCCTCGACGCCGCCAAGCGGGTGTCGCTGGTGACGGCGGTCAGCCCGCGCGCGCTGGTCGACATCGGCTACGTGGTGTTCGAGGCAGGGCGCCTGATCCGCCGCCTTGCAACGCTCTACGGCGCCCGCCCCGGCGCATTGGGCTTCCTCAGGCTGGTGCGCAGCGTGCTCGCCCACCTGGCCGTGACCGGGTCGATCGCGGTCGGCGACAGCTTCGTGCAGCAGATCGTCGGCCACGGCCTCGCCGCACGGCTCTCGGCCAAGCTCGGCGAAGGGGTGGTCAACGGCATGATGACGGCACGCATCGGCATCGCCGCCCTAGACACGGTGCGGCCGCTGCCCTTCACCGCGCTGAAGCGCCCGGGCCTGGCCGACTTCCTGGCTGCGCTGACGACCTTTGCCCGGGCCCGCCAGGCCGGGCCGGAAGACCTGGACTGACGCCCTTCCGGCAGCCGCGCTAGGAATCCGTTAACCAATTTTCTTCATTATTTTCTGGCATTCGAATCTGCGTCCTCGCCCCGCCGGATCCTCACCATGAAGCGCTTTTTCTCGTTCGCGGTTCTGCTCGGCCTCGCCGCGCAGGCCCCTTTCGCCGCCGCAGCCGCCGACGGCGGGCAGGCCGACCGGAAATTCTTCCATGCCGTCGAAGGCGCCTGGGTCGGCCCAGGGGAGATCGTCGCCGGCAAATACAAGGGCACCAAGTTCAACTGCACCTTCACCGGGTCGACCCCGCAGGCCAAGGTCGGCATGACCCTCGATGGGGCGTGCCGCGTCGGCGTGTTCACCCAGAAGATGACGGCCACGGTCGAGCGCCGCGGTGCCGGCTATGCCGGCACATTCCTCGACGGCGCCGGGGGCAAGGGCCTCGACGTCGTCTCCGGCAGCGTCAAGGGCCAGAAGGTGGTGTTCGGCCTCAACCGCAAGCAGCTCAACGGCGCGATGCTGGCCAGGCTCGCCGACGAGAACACCATGAACGTCACCGTCTCGGTCAAGGTCGACGACGTGCTGGTGCCGGTCATCGGGGTCAGCCTGAAACGCGTCGACGGCGCCGGCGTCGGCTCGATCGCGCAGGAATAGAGCAATTTCGGGATAAGCGGCAACGGTTTCCCGTCCGGAATTGCGGGAAACAAAGACTTAGAGCAGAGCACCGATTCGAAGAGACGGTGATCTGCAAAAAGACCCGGCCGGCGACACCCGCATTGGTCCTCCGCCCCGGCAGGCCGGCGGCGATCGATCCGCTCAGCGGCCGCCTTGCGCCCATTCGGGCCCGGCGATCTTGTCGATTCCGCCCCGGTCGAGCGCACCGAGATAGGCTGTCACGGTGCGGCCGGCGATCTTGAGGCGCGGCGCGATCTCGGCCAGCGGCACCAGCACGAATGCCCGCTCGAGCATGCGCGGATGCGGCACCACCAAGCCGGGCTCGTCGATGTGCCGGTCGCCAAAGGCCAGGATGTCCATGTCGATCAGCCGAGGCCCCCAGCGCTCGCCGCGGACCCGCTTCAGCCGGCGCTCCACCTCCAGGCACAATGCGAGCAGGCTATGCGGGCTGCGCCGGGTGCGCAGTTCCGCCGCGGCGTTGAGGAAATCGGGCTGGTCGGTCTTGCCCCAGGGCGGCGTCCGGTAGAGCGAGGAAGCTTTCCGGACCGTCGTGTCGGGGTCGGCGCCGATCACCCTCAGCGCGGCGGCCATTGTCGCGCGGGGATCGCCGAGATTGCCTCCGAGGCTCAGAAAGACACGCTCGGCGTTCACCCGTTTATTCCAATTAAAATTGTTATCAATAACTTACCACCATATGCTGATGCTGGACATCAATCCTCGTGAAGCCGCCGTCTTTCGAGCATGGCGTCGGCAAACACCAGGGCATCACGATTGACCGCGACATTGTGGACCCGGAAGATGTCGGCGCCGGCAAGCCTGAGGATGACGCTGGTCGCCGCCGTGCCGGGATCGCGCGTGTCGGGCGCACGGCCGGTGGCTTCGCCGACCAGCCGCTTGCGCGAGGTGCCGACCATCCAGGGGTAAGCAAGCCGCAGGAGCTCCGCAAAGCGCGCCATCAGCGCCAGATTTTCTTCATAGTCCTTGGCGAAGCCGAAGCCCGGATCGAGCACGATCTGGCCGTCGCCCACCCCGGCATCGCGGGCGATCTCGAGCGAGCGCTCGAGAAACACGAACTGGTCGGCGACGACGTCGGGCAACTTCTCCCGGTCGCGCCCGGTATGCATGATGACCAGGCCGGCGCCGGTATCGGCCGCCACCTTGGCGATGTCGGGCTCGCGCTGCAGGCCGTGCACGTCGTTGACGATGTGGGCGCCCGCCGCGACCGCGAGCCGGGCGGTGGCCGCCCGGAACGTGTCCACCGAGATCAGCGTCCCCGATCCGGCCAGCGCCTCGATCACCGGCAGGATGCGGCGCTGCTCCTCGCCCGCCGCCACCGGGGTGGCGCCGGGACGCGTCGATTCACCGCCGACGTCGATGATGTCGGCCCCCTCCTGGACCATGCGCTGCGCCTGCGCCAGCGCCGCGTCGATGCCAATGAAGCGGCCGCCGTCGGAGAAGCTGTCCGGGGTGACGTTGAGAATCCCCATCAGCTTGGCACTGTCGCCGAGGTCGAGGTGACGGCCGTGCGCCAACTGCCAACGCGCCATGGTCGAGACTGGCTCCATTGATGCCTGCGGGCCACGCCCGCGGACTTTCGGCCGGGCGGCTGCCGAATTGAATTGCCTGACATGCGCCGGCAGCGCATTGTCCGGCGATGGACGGTCTTCTTTCCCGCTCGGGCCTGCTCGCCGCACTCGCCTTCTCCCTGGCTTGGCCGGCGGGGCAGGCCGGCGCGGCCAATGTCAGCAAGACCTACAGCTATTTCGCCGTTCGCGGCAACACGCTGGACGAAATCGAGAACGAGCTCAACCGCCGCGGGCCGCATGTGGAGAGCACCGGCGAGCGGCATCCCGGCGCCACCCAGATGGAGTTCACGACCCGCATCGCCTATGCCGAGAGCCCGGCATCCTGCGCGCTGGTGTCGGCCAATGTCACCGTCAGGGCCAAGGTGATCCTGCCGCGCTGGCAGCCGCGCGGCCGTGCCGATCGCGGCACCCGGCTGATCTGGGACACCTTGTCGGCAGACATCAAGCGGCACGAGGAAAGCCACGTCAGCATCGCCAAAAGCAGCGCCCGCACGCTGGAGGACCAGCTGAAAAGCATCGGCCGCCAGCGCAATTGCCAGGTGGCGGCCCAAAAGGCCCGGCAGATCTCCGAGCGCGTGCTCGCCCAGCACGACCGCAACCAGGCCGAGTTCGACCGCGTCGAGGGCATGAACTTCGAGAACCGGATCATCCGCCTGCTGCGCTACCGGATCGAGCGGATCCAGGCCAGCAAGCAGTCCAGCTGAAATCTCGGCCGCGGCTCCGGGCCAGCGCCGTGGGCTGCCGTTGCGCCCCAAACGATACGGCCGTCAGGCGACGCCGAGCTTCTTCTGCAGGCTGGTCGAAGAGGTTGTGTACTGGAACACGATGCGCTCGCCCGGGCTGACGACCCGCTTTGCGGCCTGCGCCATCAGGGCCGCCTCGTGGAAGCCCGAGAGGATCAGCTTGAGCTTGCCGGGATAGTGATTGATGTCGCCGATGGCAAAAATGCCGGGCGTCGAAGTCTCAAACTTTTCAGTATCTACCGGGATCAGGTTCTCGTTGAGGTTCAATCCCCATTCGGCAATCGGGCCGAGCTTCATGGTGAGCCCGAAAAACGGCAGCATGCGCGTGCAGGCGATCTCGACGTCGCCGTCCGGTCCCTTGACGACGGCGCCGGCGAGCGCGCTGCCGGCGCCCTGCAGCGCGGTGACCTGCCCGACCTGAAAGCTCAGCTTGCCCATCTCCTGGAGCGCATACATCTTGTTGACGCTGTCGGGCGCGGCACGGAATTCCGGCCGGCGGTGGACCAGGGTCACGTTGCGGGCGACCGGCTGCAGATTGAGGGTCCAGTCGAGTGCGGAATCGCCGCCGCCGACGATCAGGAGATCGTGGTCGCGGAAGTCGTCCATGCGGCGGACGGAGTAGAAGACGCTGTCGCCCTCATAGGCCTCGATGCCGGGGATCGGCGGCCGCTTCGGCTGGAACGACCCGCCGCCGGCGGCGATCACCACCACCTTGGCCTCGATCACTTCGTCCTCGTCGGTGGTGACCCGGAAACCGCCCTCCTCCAGCCGCTCCAGCCCGACGATCATCCGGTTGAAGGTGAAGTTCGGCTTGAACGGCGCGATCTGCTCCATCAGCTGGTCGACCAGGCCTTGCGCCGAGATCTTGGGCCAGGCGGGAATGTCGTAGATCGGCTTTTCCGGATAGAGCTCGGCGCACTGGCCGCCCGGACGGTCGAGAATGTCGATCAGATGGCACTTGAGGTCCAGCAGGCCGAGCTCGAACACGGCAAACAGACCGACCGGGCCGGTGCCGATGATGACGACATCGGTCGTGGCGGTGACGATCCCGTCCATCGGCTCAGCCCTGCCGCTCGGGGATGCTGACCACCAGGCCGTCGAGCGCGTCGGAGACCTTGATCTGGCACGACAGCCGCGAGTTCGGTCTGACGTCAAAGGCGAAGTCGAGCATGTCCTCCTCCATCGGCTCGGGTTCCCCGACGGCCTCTGTCCACGCCTCGTCGACGTAGACGTGGCAGGTGGCGCAGGCGCAGGCTCCGCCGCATTCCGCCTCGATGCCCGGCACGGCATTGCGGATGGCGTTCTCCATCACCGTCGAGCCGTTTTCTGCCTCGACGTCGAAGCGGGTGCCGTCATTGGCGATGTAAGTAAGTTTGGTCATCAAGCCCTGCGGGGTCGGCGCGTAACACGAGCCGGAATAATGGCTCCGGCGCGCAAGTCAACTGCGGCCGGAAAGCGGCGTGGCGTGACGCGTTGGCGCGGGCCGGCTTGCGGCCGTCAGCGGCTGATGGCGGAAATGAAGTCGCGGGCTTCGTCGATCAGCCGGCGCAGCCGCTCGAGTGCGGCGCCGTCTTCCGGCCGTGCCTCGATCTCGGCCGCGCAGTCGGCCACCGCGAACGCTCCGATGGCGCGCGCCGAGCCCTTGAGGGTGTGCGCCAGGCTCAGCCGTTCGGCCTCGCCGACCGCGCCGATGCGTTCGGCCACGCCGGCCGCCTGGTGGGCAAACATCGATAGAACATCCTGCTCGACCGCCCGGTCGCCGAGCGTCTGGCGGGCCAGATGCATCAGATCGATGGGCCGCGTGCCTGCGGCGGCCGTGGCCTCGCCGCCCGGCCGGCCGAAGGCGGCATCGTCGGAATCCGACAGGGGCATGGTTTTTCCTCGTCCTAACAACCGGTACCGATCATCAATCAAACTAGGGCGATCATGTGGACGCGAAGTTAATGCGTTGCGTATAGCATCGCGACGAGGCAAAAGCGGCGCGGCCGCTTCCGGCGTTAACCCTATGTTTAAACTTTTAGGCATGGGGACGCCGTCGGGTTCCCTTTACCTGACGGCGTCACTACGATACGGCGAAACCAGATCAGTCGCGCGTGGTTTCCGGCGAGGAACGGAAACGGTTTGGCCGCGCGGCATCCCAATAGGGTAATGGCGGCATGGCGCGCAACACATCGATTACGCAAAATCTTGACAATGAAGTCGCGCAAGAGCTTGAAAAGGCTCTTGATTTCGATCTGAGCAGCGCCGAGCCGACCGGCGAAGCCGACATCGCGGCCTCGATGGAGGACCTCGAGGCGCAGATCTCGCGCGCCGCCGACGAGCTCGCCCGCGAGAGCCGCAACGGCACGCCGGCCGAGCCCAAGGCCGACGGCACCGGCACCGGCAAGAGCGAGGCCAAGCCCGAGCCGCTGCCGATCCCCATGCCGATGGGCCTGAGGCCGGTCGACGACCCCGTCACGGAAAAGCCGGCGCCGGCCAATCCGCTGGCGCAAGCGCAGCCGGCACCGGCGCCGCTCCCACCTGCCGCGCCGGCGCCGGCTCCGGCGGCCTTCGCGCCGGCCAATGACGACCGGCAGAAGGATTTTCGCGCCGCTGTCGGGCGGATGAACCGGCGGCCGTCGACGGCGATCTATTGGCTGATGGCGCTGCTGTCGATCGCTTGGGTCGCCGGCGGCCTCTGGCTCGCACATCTTTTCTACGGGGCGCAGTTCTGGCAGCTGCGCAGCGGCGCCGAGCTCGTCGCACGGCCCTCGGTGCTGGCGCTGGCCGCGGCCACCGTCCTGCCGGTGATCCTGTTCTTTGCGTTCGCGGTGATGGTGCGCCGTGCCCAGGAGATGCGCCTTGCGGCTCAGTCGATGGGCGAGCTGGCGCTGCGCCTGGCCGAGCCCGAGAGCCTGGCGCAGGACCGGGTGATGACCGTCGGCCAGGCGGTGCGCCGCGAGGTTGCGGCCATGGGCGAAGGCATCGAGCGGACCCTGGCACGCGCCGTCGAGCTCGAGACCCGGGTGCAGACCGAGGTCAACGAGCTGGAGCGCGCCTATGCGCAGAACGAGATGCGCATCCGCACCCTCGTCGATGGCCTGGGCAGCGAGCGCGACGCGCTGATCAGCCACGCCGAGCGCGTCCGCGCCTCGATCTCCGGCGCGCACGAGACCTTGCGCGACGAGCTCGGCTCGGCCTCGGACATGATCCGCGACTCGATCCTGACCGCCTCGACCAAGCTGTCGACGACGATCACCGATTCCGGCGGCACGCTGATCGACCGCATCAACGAGAGCGGCGTGTCGATCTTCAACTCGATCGACCAGCGGCTCGGCGACGTCAGCGAGCGGATCACCAGCTCGGGCGAAGGCTTTGCCAATCTGCTCGACACCCGCATCGCCAGCCTGACCAGCAATGCCGACGAGGTCACGCGCTCGCTCTCGGAAGTGCTCGACCAGCGCGCCAGCAGCGTCGTGACGCTGGTCGGCGGGGTGACCGAGACGCTCAATGCCGAGATCGACAAGCGCCTGACGAGCATCGAGACGACGCTCGGCGAGCGCGGCCGCTCGTTGATCGCCGAATTCCAGAACCGTGCCGAGGCGCTCGACAGCGGCACCCAGAAGCTCAATGTCGCGCTCGAGGCGCGGGCCCGGCAGATCAACGAGACGCTGGTCGAGCGGGCCCGGGAGATCGCCACCACCTTCACGGCAGGCAAGCAGGACCTGTCGAACATGATCGACGAGGGCAAGGCCAAGATCGGGGCCGAGATGGCCGACATCGTCATGTCGACCTCGACGATGCTGGAATCGCGGGCGGCCGAGTTCGCCGGCCGGCTCGAGCAGACCCGCAGCCTGATCGGCCAGGCCTTCGACGCCGACCTCGCCAAGCTCGCCGAGGCCCGGCAGGGCATCGATGTCGCCGTCGACGACTATGGCGAGCGTCTCGCCGCGGGCCGCCGCCAGGCCGCCGCTGCGCTCGAAGAGGACCTCCAGCGGTTCGGCGAGGGCCGCGCCGAGATCGACAGCGCCATCGGCCGGCACGTCCAAAAGATGATCGAGGGCCGCAACATCCTGTCCCGCGCGCTCGACGACGATTTGCGCAAGGTGACCGAGCACCGCGCCACCATCGATGCCGAGCTCGGCAGCCAGCTGGAACAGCTCGACACCGGGCGCAGCGCGCTCGGCCGCGCGCTGAGTGAGGACCTGCAGAAGCTCGGCCAGACGCGGGCCGCGATCGACGAGTCGATCGGCAGCTTCGTGGGCAAGCTCGCCGAAGGCCGCAACATGCTGGCCCGGGCGCTCGAGGCCGATTTGGGCAAGATCGACGACAGCCGCAGCGGCATTGACAATATCGTCGCCGGCCAGGTCGCCAAGCTCGCCGAAGGCCGAGAGATCCTGTCGCGCGCGCTGGAGGCCGACATGGCGCGGCTGGGCGACCATCGCGCCGAGATCGATAAGATCGTCGCCGCCCAGGTCGCCAAGCTGGCGGAGGATCGCGGTGTGCTCTCGCGGGCGCTGGAAGACGACCTCAACAAGGTGAACGACAGCCGCGCGGCGATCGACCAGATCGTCTCCGGCCAGGTGGAGAAGCTCGCCGAAGGCCGCGACATCCTGGCGCGCGCCCTGCAGGACGATTTGCGCAAGATCGACGAGAGCCGCACCGCCATCGACCTCGCCGTGTCGGCGCAGGCCGACAAGCTCGCCGACGGACGCAGCTTGCTGACCCAAGCGCTTGAGCTCGATCTCGAGAAGCTCGCCGATGTGCGCAGCGGCATCGACTCCGCGATCGCCGGCCATGTCGGCAAGTTGAGCGAGAGCCGCGGCGTGCTCACCCGGGCGCTCGAGGACGACCTCAGACGGCTGAGTGACACCCGCGCCGACATCGACGGTGCCGTCGTCGCCCACATCCAGACGCTTGCCGACCGCCGCTCCGACATTTCGGAGGCGCTGGCGGCCGATGTCGAGCGGATCGAAGACGCCTTCCGCCGCCAGACCGGGGTCATCGAGGAACGCACCGGCAGCATGGAGCGGGCGCTGGCCGCCGGCATCGACAGCGTCCGCCTCGTGCTGGAGCGCAGCGCCGGCGGCGTCGCCACGACCTTGCGCGACCGCGTGCTTGAGCTGACCGCAGCCCTTGGCGAGCAGGCCGAGAAGGCGCTGGCCGACACCGATCAGCGGATCGCCGCGCGCGCCGAGCAGTCCGCCGAGGTCCTCGGCCGGCGCACCGCCGACATCGCCCGCACCTTCGACCAGGCCGATGAGCGCCTGGCCGAGCGGGCGACCGAAGCGGCGGGCGCGATGATCACCCGGATGGCGGACATCACCCGCTCGTTCGAGGAGGCCGACCGGCGGCTTTCGGCCCGGGTCTCCGAGACGACCGAGGCGATGGCCGACCATGCCGAGACCGTGGTGCGTGCCTTCGCCACGGCCGACGAACAGCTGGCGGCGCGGGCCGAAGCTTCGGCCGAGAAGCTTTTGGCACGGGTCGGCGAGTCGGCCGGCCTGCTTGGCTCGCGCACCGAGGAGATCGCCCGCGGCATGGATGCGGCCGACCAGCGGCTGGGCGAGCGGGCGGCGGCGACGACCGCCGCGATCTCGGCCCGGGTATCCGAGGTGGCCGACGCCATCGGCGGCAAGGCCAACGACATCGTGCGGGCCTTCGACGACGTCGACGGCCGGCTGGCGGCACGCGCCGAGGAAACCAGCAAGCTGATCATGGCGCGCGCGGTGGAGGCGACCGGCCAGATCGTGGCCAAGGCGGCCGACATCGTCCGCTCTTTCGAGGATGCCGACGAGCGGCTGACGGACCGGGTGGGCGCCACCGCCGAGCAGCTCACGCAGCGGGCCGCGGAGCTCGCCCGCGCCTTCGAGGTTGCCGACCAGCAGCTGGCGGCGCGGGTGGGCGATACGGCGAGCGCGATCACCGCGCGGGCGGCCGACATCGCCAACGTGTTCGACGAGACCGAGCAGCGCATCATCGCACGCACCCACCAGACGTCGGCTGAGCTCGACGCGCGGGCGCAGGCGATCACCCAGGCGCTCAGCACCGCCGACAGCCGCCTCTCCGGAGCGGCCGAGGCGATGGCGCAGCGGGTGCTCGGCCAGGCCGAGGCGGTGGAAGGCCGGCTATCGGCCAGCGCCGACAGCATCGGCCAGAAGCTCAACGCCCAAGTCGCCGAGAGTGAGGAACGGCTGATGGAGCGGGCCAATGTCATCGCCGAGACGTTTGCGGCGGTCGGGCAGCATATCAGCCAGCGCACCAACGAGGCGGCGAAGGCGATCGGCGACAACACCCGCGAGCTGAGCTCGATGCTGTCCAGCCGCTCGATCGAGATCTCGAAACTGCTCGACGAGACCGCCAAGCCGCTGGTCGAGCGCTTCGCGGCGAGCGGCGGCGAGCTGCAGAAGAGCCTGGAGGACGCCACCCAGCGGGCGACCGAGCGGTTGCGCACCGAGAATGCGGCGCTGGTCAATGCGCTCGCCAGCCGCACCGCCGAGACGTTGACGGCGGTCGAGGGCACGCGCACCAGCCTGGCCGAAAGCGTGACCGACCTGATCGACCGGTTGGCCCAGTCCAACAGCAAGCTCGGCGAGCTGATCGCCCAGGCGGGCGAGAACCTGCTCAGCGTCGACGAGCGGCTGGCCTCGACCACGCAGAGCTTCGCCGTGACCAGCGAGAAGGCGGCGCAGACTTTCGCCAGCTCGGCGCGGCTGATCGACGGCAATGCCAGCCGGCTGACCGAGCTGTCCTCGCAGACGCTGAAGGAGATCGCCGCGATCGCCGGCCGCTTCGACGAGCACAGCAAGCTTCTATCCAGCGCCTCCGACCTGCTCGGCTCGGCACAGACCAATTTGGCCTCGACGCTCGACGACCGGCAGGTCGCGCTGGAAGAGCTGGCGGTCGGATTGGTGAAGAAGTCGGAGGACATCGAGCGGGTCATGCAGGCCTTCGAGCAGGTGATCGGGCGCGTGCTGGAGTCGGCCGAGGGTCGGGCCCAGCAGTCGACCGAACTGCTGCGCAGCGCCATCACCGAGGTCGTGGAGCAGGCCACCGAGCGGTTCAGCACGGCGACCGACGAGATGCGCAAGACCGCCGCCGGCATTCGCGGCGAGCTCGAGCAGACCCGCGCCGAGCTCCGCAAGGGCGTGCTCGACCTGCCGGTGGAAGCCAAGGAATCGACCAGTGCGATCCGTCGCGCGGTGACCGAGCAGATCAATGCGCTGAAGGAGCTGTCGGAGATCGTCGTGCGATCGGGCCGGGCGTCGGAGCTCGGCGGCGAGCGGGCGCCGCGCCCCGTCGTCCAGCAGCCGGCGCCGGTGATGCGCACGTCCGAGCCCGGGCGGCGGCCGCCCGAGCGCCCGGTCCAGCCGGAGCCTGCCGCCCGCCCTGCCCCCGAGGCCGAGCGCAGCTCGCCGCGGATTCCGCTTGGCCGTCCCGGCGGCTGGGTCAGCGATCTTTTGTCCAACGCCTCGCGCGACGAGGTCCAGGTTGAGCCGGCCGAGCCGGCGCCGCGTCCGGCCGCCGCCCCGCAGCGCTCGGCCCTGCATGTGGTGGAATTGCTCAACTCGCTGTCGGTCGACATCGCCCGCGCGATCGACCATGAGGCCTCGATCGATCTCTGGAACCGCTACCGGCGCGGCGAGCGGGATGTCTTCACCCGCCGGCTCTATACGCTCAAGGGCCAGCAGACTTTTGACGAGATCCGCCGCAAATACCAGTCCGACGGCGAGTTCAAGGCCGCGGTCGACCGCTATTGCGAAGACTTCGAGAGGCTGCTCAAGGACGTCGCCCGCAACGACCGCGACAACATCATGACGCAGACCTATCTGACGTCGGACACGGGCAAGGTCTACACCATGCTGGCGCATGCCAGCGGTCGCCTGTCCTGATCGAAGGGCGGATCACCGTTTCCTTGCGCCGGTGATCCGCCTTAAGCCTTTGTTCTCCCGCAATTCCGGACGGAAACTTTCGCCGCTTTGCGGGAATTGCTCACGCCGGGCCGGCACAGCCGGTTGGGCCGCTCCGACCGAGGGTGCCGTCTCGTCTGCGGCTAGGCGCGTAGAGGAGAGCGTGGCCAGCGGCTGCGCTTGCCGTCGAAACCATCGGTCCGCGGTGCAAGACTATATCGCGGCGATTAGAGGCGCGCCGCTGGGCATGGCGCAGGCTGAGCCACGCAACCCTCCCGCTAGGACAAGCCCCACTCGTGCACCTACCTGGCGGCAATCAAAAGCGCCCCGCTGGGCATCGCGCAGGCACAGTCAGGCCACCATCGCACGCGAGCAAACACTGCCGGCGCACTGCTACGTGGTCGCAACCAGGGCGCGCCGCTGGGCATGGCGCAGGCGCAGTCATGCCACCTTCGCACGAGAGCAAGCACTGCCGGCGCACCGCTACGTGGTCGCAACCAGGGCGCGCCGCTGGGCATGGCGCAGGCGCAGTCATGCCACCTTCGCACCAGAGCAAACAGCGCCGGCGCACTGCTACGTGGTCGCAACCAGGGGCGCACCGCTGGGCATCGCGCAGGCCCAGTTAGGTCACCTTCGGACGAGAGCAAGCACTGCCGGCGCACCGCTACGTGGTCGCAACCAGGGGCGCACCGCTGGGCATCGCGCACGCCCAGTTAGGTCACCTTCGGACGAGAGCAAGCACTGCCGGCGCACCGCTACGTGGTCGCAACCAGGGGCGCACCGCTGGGCATCGCGCACGCCCAGTTAGGTCACCTTCGCACGAGAGCAAGCACTGCCGGCGCATCGCTACGTGGCGGCAAGCAGGGGCGCGTCGCTTGAAATGGCGAAGACGCAGTCATGCAACCTTCGCCTAAGCGCAACCCCGACCGGTGCACGGCTGCATCGCGGCAATCATGGGCGACCCACTGGGCCTGGCCCGGTGCAGGCGCAATCGCAGGCGCAATCATGAAACCTTCGCGCGCGAGCGCTTGCCGGCGACCGCAGACCAAGTAGGGCGCCGCTCAGCAAGCTTGGCCTCCTGCGAGGCCATCGCCCGCTATCCCACATCGCGCCCCGGTTCCACCGGCTCCCCGCCGGCCACCACCTCCCGATAAAATTGCAGCCCAGTCCGATCCCTGGCAAGCCCGCATCCGTCATCCGCACCTGCTCGAAGACTAGCGCGACAACCTGAGATTGTCAAGAAAAAGTTCCTAGAGCATAGGAGAGGCGAAAACCGGTTCTCCGTCCGAAACTGCGGAAAAACACGGATTTAGAGCGGTTCAGCGAGACGAAGAAACGCTGGTCCGCTCTACGATGAGCGTGGCGCGAGCCAAGCCGTGCCGGCCCGGTCGGCGCGGCCGGTCGGACTCCCCACTCGGCGATGCGCCGGGAAGGCGGTCCCGGGACGTGGCAACGGACTTCCGTCCGGAATTGGTGAAAAAAAACGAATAGAGCATAGATTGCGAAAGGCGATTGTCCGACCGATATCAGCGCAGGCGAGCGCGCCGCAGCTTGGTCAATCATCAACGGCACCCAAGGGCGCATCGCTGGGCCTGCCCCAGGTGACAGTCGGTCGGTTCGAAGCGCCTTTCCGGCGACCGACGCCGTTGGTCTTCGCCTTTCCGGCAACACCATGCGTCGCCCGCGGGCGGGCAGGCATCCAGCGCAGGCGAGCGTGCCGCAGCTTGGTCAATCATCAACGGCACCCAAGGGCGCATCGCTGGGCCTGCCCCAGGTGACAGTCGGTCGGTTCGAAGCGCCTTTCCGGCGACCGACGCCGTTGGTCTTCGCCTTTCCGGCAACACCATGCGTCGCCCGCGGGCGGGCAGGCATCCAGCCGGCCAGGGCCTCGGCAACTCGCCCCCGGCGGCGCTCTCGGCGTGCCTCGCCTCTCTCGGTGGCCAGGACCGGCGCTGCCGCCGGCCGCGCAGCGTCTAACCGGCCGGAGCCGCCGGGGTCTCGGCGTCGCCTTCGCTCGCTTCGCCCGCCTCGCCCGTCTCGGCTGCGCCATCCTCGCCGATCTCCGCGCCGACCTCCTCCTCGCCCTGCGGTTCGGAAATCCGTTCGACCGAAACGACGCGCTCGTCGGCTGCAGTATTGAAGATGGTGACGCCCTTGGTGGCGCGGGAGGCGATGCGGATGCCGTCGACCGGTACCCGGATCACCTGGCCGCCGTCGGAAACCAGCATGATCTGATCATCATGGCCGACCGGGAAGGTGGCGACGAGGCGGCCGATCTCGGCCGTCTTCGACACGTCGGTGGCGCGGATACCCTTGCCGCCGCGCCCGGTCAGCCGAAAATCATAGGACGAAGCACGCTTGCCGTAGCCGTTTTCGGTGACGGTGAGCACGAACTGCTCGTGCGCCTTGAGGAAGGCGTAGCGCTCGTCGTCGAGGTCGGTCTCCTCGCCGATCTCCTCGTTGGTGAGCGCAATCTCCTCGTCCTCGCCGGTCGCCGCCCTCCGCTCGCCGACCGAGCGGCGGAGATAGGCGGCACGTTCGGACGCGGTGGCGTCGACATGCTCGAGCACCGCCAGCGAGATGGCGCGGTCGGCCTCGGCCATCGAAATGCCGCGCACGCCCACCGAATTGCGGCCGGCGAAGACCCGGACGTCACGGACAGGAAAGCGGATGCACTGGCCCGAGGCGGCGGTGAGCAGCACGTCGTCGCCTTCGCTGCAGGTTTCGACCCCCAGGATCTCGTCGCCCTCCTCGTCGAGCTTCATGGCGATCTTGCCGTTGCGGTTGACCTGGACGAAGTCGGACAGCTTGTTGCGGCGCACCGTGCCTTGCGTGGTGGCGAACAGCACGTCGAGCTCGCCCCAGCTCGCCTCGTTCTCCGGCAGCGGCATGATCGTGGTGATCCGTTCGCCCTGGGTCAGCGGCAGGAGGTTGATCAGCGCCTTGCCGCGCGCCTGCGGGTTGCCGATCGGCAGGCGCCAGACCTTTTCCTTGTAGACGATGCCGCGCGAGGAAAAGAACAGCACCGGCGTGTGGGTGTTGGCGACGAACAGGCGAGTGACGAAATCCTCGTCCTTGGTCGACATGCCCGAGCGGCCCTTGCCGCCGCGGCGCTGCGCCCGGTACTGCGACAGCGGCACCCGCTTGATGTAGCCGGAATGGCTGACGGTGACGACCATGTCCTCGCGCTGGATGAGGTCCTCGTCCTCCATGTCGGCGCCGCCATCGGCGATCTCGGTGCGCCGCGGCGTACCGAACTCGTCGGACAGCGCGGCGAGCTCCTCCTTGACGATCGTCTGGATGCGGGCCCGCGACGACAGGATGTCGAGATAGTCGGTGATCTCGGTGCCGATCTTGTTCAATTCGTCGGCGATCTCGTCGCGGCCGAGCGCCGTCAGCCGCTGCAGCCTGAGATCGAGAATGGCCCGCGACTGCTCTTCGGAAAGATTGTAGGTGCCGTCGTCGTTGATGCGGTGGCGCGGATCGTCGATCAAAAGGATCAGCGCCTCGACCTCGGCGGCCGGCCAGCGCCGCTCCATCAGCTGCTCGCGGGCGCTCTGCGGGTCGGCCGCCTGGCGGATCAGCCGGATGATCTCGTCGATATTGGCGACCGCGATCGCCAGCCCGACCAGCACATGCGCCCGGTCGCGGGCTTTGCGCAGCAGGAACTTGGTGCGCCGGCTGATCACCTCCTCGCGAAAGGCGATGAACGCCTTCAGCATGTCGGTCAGCGTCAGCACTTCCGGCTTGCCGCCGTTGAGCGCCACCATGTTGGCGCCGAACGAGGTCTGCAGCGGCGTGTAACGGTAGAGCTGGTTGAGCACCACGTCGGCCACCGCCTCGCGCCGCAGCTCGATCACCACCCGGTAGCCCTGGCGGTCGCTTTCGTCGCGAATGTCGGAAATGCCTTCGATCCGGCGGTCGCGGACCAGCTCGGCCATCTTCTCGATCATCGCCGCTTTGTTGACCTGAAACGGCACCTCGGTGATGATGATGGCCTCGCGGTCGCCGCGGCTCTGCTCGATCGCCACCTTGCCGCGCATCAGGATCGAGCCGCGGCCGGACGAATAGGCGCTGTAGATGCCGCTTCTCCCGAGGATGATGCCGCCGGTCGGGAAATCGGGGCCGGGGACGATCTCCATCAGCTCCGGCAGCTGCATCGCCGGATTGTCGATCAGCGCAATCGCTGCATTGACGATCTCGGAAAGGTTGTGCGGCGGGATGTTGGTGGCCATGCCCACCGCAATGCCGCCGGAGCCGTTGACCAGCAGATTGGGAAAGCGCGCCGGCAGCACCTTCGGCTCTGCGGCCGAGGCGTCGTAGTTTTCCTGAAAATCGACGGTGTCCTTGTCGATGTCCTCGAGCAGCTCGTGCGCCACCTTGGTCAGGCGCGTTTCCGTGTAGCGCATGGCCGCCGGCGGATCGCCGTCGATCGACCCGAAATTGCCCTGGCCGTCGATCAGCGGCACGCGCATCGACCAATCCTGGGCCATCCGCACCAGCGCGTCGTAGATCGAGGCGTCGCCATGCGGATGGTATTTGCCCATCACGTCGGCGACGGGCCGCGCCGACTTCACATATTTGCGGTTCCAGTGATAGCCGCTCTCATGGGCGGCATAGAGGATGCGGCGATGCACCGGCTTCAAGCCGTCGCGGACGTCGGGCAAGGCCCGGCTGACGATCACGCTCATGGCGTAATCGAGATAGGAGCGCTGCATTTCCTCGATGATGGAAATCGGCTCGATGCCGGTCGGCCCGCCATCGGACCCGCGCGGTGTTTTCTGGTCGGTCAAATCGGTTCACGGACAGCCGTTGGAATCAGCTTCCTTATATAGGAAAGATCGCGCGATAGCCAACCGGACCGGCCGCTTCCCGCGTCAATATCGTCCAAGCGATTCAATGATTTAGACCGACCGTCGCCGGACGCGACGGTCGGGTCGGGCAGAGGCCCTCAGAACGGAATTTCGTCGTCGAGCTCGCGCGAGCCGCGGGCCCCACCGCCGCCGCTCCCGCCGCGATTGCCGGAATAGGCCTCCGTCGGGCTTGTCTGGCCGAAATCGGAGCCGCGGCCAGCGCCGGAATAGCCGCCTTCCCCGCCCTGCCCGCGCGCGTCGAGCATCTGCAGCTCGCCACGGAATTTCTGCAGCACGACCTCGGTGGTGTAGCGGTCCTGACCGGATTGATCCTGCCATTTGCGGGTCTGCAGCTGGCCTTCGATATAGACCTTCATTCCCTTCTTCAGATATTGCTCCGCGACCTTCGCCAGATTGTCGTTGAAGATCACGACGTTATGCCATTCGGTCTTTTCTTTGCGGTCGCCCGAATTCTTGTCGCGCCAGCTCTCCGAGGTGGCGATGCGCAGATTGACGACCGGATCACCGGAGTTCAGCCGGCGGATCTCCGGATCGGCGCCGAGATTGCCGACCAAAATCACCTTGTTCACACTGCCCGCCATGTCGCCGTCTCCACGCCTGTCCGAACCCGAGCCGTTCTCGCCTCTCACGCTACACTAGCTGATCGCGAGCGCCGTGCCGCCGCCGGGCCGGCCTCTGTCCACAGCTCATTTGTTCCGTCTTTGTTCTAGCAGAAATCCGCCGGACTAGCAAGCGTCCCTGAACCGGCGGTCGGCCACAATTGCCCCGCGCCTCAGCGGTCGGGCGCCGCCGCGCTGCTGCCGGGCGGCGCGGCCATCGCCAGTGCGTGCACGCCGTCGGCCACGAACTGCACCGCCAGCGCGGCCAGGATGACGCCCAAGAGCCGCGTCAGGATCGATCGGCCGGTCTGGCCGAGAACGATGTCGATGCGTTCGGCGAGCACGAACACCAGATAGGTGAGCGCCAGGCCGGCGAAGATGATGGCGACCAGCACCGCCTGGCCGGTCACCCCGGGAAACGAGGCCGACAGGAGCACGGTGGCGGAGATCGCGCCGGGTCCGGCGATCAGCGGGATGGCGAGCGGAAACGCGGCGATGTCGCGGATCATGTCCTTGGTCACGGCGACGTCGGAGATCTTCTCCTTGCGGTCGTTGCGGCGCTCGAACACCATCTCGAAGGCGATCCAGAACAGCAGGAACCCGCCGGCCACGCGGAAGGCCGGCAAGGTGATGCCGAACACCGCCAAGATCTTCGCCCCGCCGAGCGCGAACAGCGCCAGCACGGCAAACCCGATCAGCGAGGCGCGGATCGACACCTGCCGCCGCTCGTCGCGGTTCATGCCGCGCGTGACGGCGAGGAAAAGCGGTGCCAGCCCGGGCGGATCGATCGTCACCAGAACGGTCACGAACGCGCTCAACACGGTGTCGCTGCTCGGCATCATTGCTTTGGTCCCCCGGAAGCCCAAGGCTATAGGATCGGCCGCGTGCTGGGAAAGCCCGGCCCCGCCGGCGGCGGAGGCGCGCCGGTTTCGGGCGGTGCGGGGCTTGAGCGCGGACGTCCTGCCGGCACGCAGCGACTGCGCCGTTTCGCGCACGCCGCGTCGGGCAGGGCGGCCGCCGGTCCACGCGGCCACTCGGCCTGAGAAGTGATGTCGCAAGGTCGCGGGAGACGGCCGGCCGAGAGAGCCATTTCGAGAGAGGCGGAAACCGGTTCTCCATCAGGAATTGCGGAAGGGCCAAACGCCCAACGGGGTCCGCGCTGCCCCGGCAGGCCCGCGGCGGCGGAGAGCCGGCCGGCTAGGGCCCCGGCATGCCTCCAGGCAGCAAAAAGGCCCCGCCGCTGATTTACAGATCGGCTGGGGCCGGGTTGGGGCTTTGCCCACGCTGGCCGGGAGTGATTTACCGGCTGCAATGTTCGGACGCGAAGCGGCTCGGCCGCGAGATCCGACTATGGTCTCTGATTGTCAGCTGATCGGCAACGCCAAGGCGGTCCCGACGGACGTCAGCGATGCCGTGGCCCCGCCGCGATGCGGGGCCTTTGCGAACAGTCCGGTGGAGTCATCGCCTCGCTCCTGAGCTGTTGCGTCCTCTGTCGGTAGCGGCTCTTGCGCATGTCCGCGGCGTCTCGCGGAGCCCGGCCCATGCCGTCCGCGGAGCCGGTCCGACAACCCGATAAGTCTGCGTCCGCCCCGCCGGGCAGTCAACCGTTTTGCCGGCTTTCCCGTAAAAAGTGATCACACCCGACCGTATTTTTCCACAGCGAGTGTCAGGAGCCTGTTCGACCTTTGTTCTTTGGTCTTGCCCCGCCCGGAGAAAGGCGGTTAAACCCTGGCATCGGCAGGCTGCGGGATGGCTTGCCCGAAGGCTTCGGCACAACTACCTAGAGGGGTGACTTGACCCCTGGAGCGAGACGGGGCCAGACGTGACGTCTGCGCCGGCCGAATGAGCAGCATAGATCGAGACGGCGGACCGGCATGGCCGATCACAAGACGATTTCCATTCGCGGCGCGCGCGAACACAATTTGAAGAATGTCGACCTCGACCTGCCGCGCGACGCGCTGGTGGTGATGACAGGTCTGTCGGGCTCGGGCAAATCGTCGCTCGCCTTCGACACCATCTATGCGGAAGGCCAGCGGCGCTATGTCGAGAGCCTGTCGGCTTATGCCCGCCAGTTTCTCGAGATGATGCAGAAGCCGGACGTCGACCAGATCGACGGCCTGTCGCCGGCGATCTCGATCGAGCAGAAGACGACCTCGCGCAATCCGCGGTCCACCGTCGGCACGGTCACCGAGATCTACGACTATATGCGGCTGCTCTATGCCCGCGTCGGCATTCCTTATTCGCCGGCGACCGGGCTGCCGATCGAAAGCCAGACGGTCAGCCAGATGGTCGACCGGGTGCTGGCGGTCGAGGAGGGCACGCGCCTCTATCTGCTCGCGCCGATCGTGCGCGGACGCAAGGGCGAGTACCGCAAGGAGCTTGCGGAACTGCAGAAAAAGGGCTTTCAGCGGGTCAAGGTGGACGGCGTCTTCCACGAGATCGCCGAGGTGCCGGCGCTCGACAAGAAGTACAAGCACGACATCGACGTGGTCGTGGACCGCATCGTGGTGCGGGCCGACCTGGGTGCCCGGCTGGCCAATTCGCTGGAGACCGCGCTGAAGCTCGCCGACGGGCTGGCCGTGGCCGAATTCGCCGACCGGCCGCTGCCGGCCGAAGACACGGCCCAGGAGGCGGCCAACAAGTCGAAGAACGAGACGCATGAGCGCATCCTGTTCTCCGAAAAGTTTGCCTGCCCGGTGTCGGGTTTCACCATCCCCGAAATCGAGCCGCGGCTGTTCTCGTTCAACAATCCGTTCGGCGCCTGCCCGGTGTGCGACGGGCTGGGCAGCCAGCGGGCGATCGACCCGGCGTTGGTCGTGCCCGACGAGGCGGTGACCCTGCGCGCCGGCGCGGTCAGCCCCTGGTCGCGCTCGACCTCGCCCTATTACGCCCAGACGCTGGAAGCGCTCGGCAAGGCCTACGGCTTTGCCCTGGGCGACCGGTTCACCGATCTCAGCCCGGAGGCTCGCCAGGCGGTGCTCTACGGCACCGACGAGCGTGAAGTCACCTTCCACTATGACGACGGCCTCAGGTCCTACAAGACCACCAAGACCTTCGAGGGCGTCATTCCCAACCTCGAGCGGCGCTGGAAGGAGACCGAATCCGCCTGGATGCGGGAGGAGATCGAGCGGTTCATGTCGGCGACCCCCTGCCCGGCCTGCAACGGTTACCGGCTGAAGCCGGAGGCGCTGGCCGTGAAAATCGCCGGACGGCACATCGGCGAAGTCACCGAACTGTCGATCCGCAAGGCCGATCAATGGTTCACCGAGCTGCCGGCTTCGCTCAACGCCAAGCAGAACGAGATCGCCGTGCGCATCCTCAAGGAGATCCGCGAGCGGCTGCGCTTCTTGAACGATGTCGGCCTCGACTATCTCACGCTGGCGCGGGCCTCCGGCACCTTGTCGGGCGGCGAAAGCCAGCGCATCCGGCTGGCCTCGCAGATCGGCTCGGGGCTGACGGGGGTGCTCTATGTGCTCGACGAGCCGTCGATCGGGCTGCATCAGCGCGACAACGCCCGCCTGCTCGACACGCTGAAGCACTTGCGCGACATCGGCAACACGGTGATCGTCGTCGAACATGACGAGGATGCCATCCTGCAGGCCGACTATGTCGTCGACATTGGTCCGGCGGCGGGCATCCATGGCGGCCGCGTCATCGCCGAGGGCACGCCGAGCGACATCATGGGCAATCCGGCCTCGATCACCGGCCGCTACCTGTCGGGCGCGCTCGAGATCCCGATGCCGGAACGCCGGCGCCATCCGAAGAAGGGCCGGCGCATCAAGGTGGTGGGCGCCCGCGGCAACAATCTGCGCAATGTCACCGCCGAGATCCCGATCGGCACCTTCACCTGCGTCACCGGCGTGTCGGGCGGCGGCAAGTCGACCTTCCTGATCGAGACACTGTTCCGGGCGGCCTCGCGCCGCATCATGGGCTCGCGTGAGCACCCGGCCGAGCACGATCGTATCGAGGGGCTGGAGTTCCTCGACAAGGTGATCGACATCGACCAGTCGCCGATCGGGCGCACGCCGCGCTCCAACCCGGCGACCTACACCGGCGCGTTCACGCCGATCCGAGACTGGTTCGCCGGGCTGCCGGAGGCGAAGGCGCGCGGCTACCAGCCCGGCCGCTTCTCCTTCAACGTCAAAGGCGGGCGCTGCGAAGCCTGCCAAGGCGACGGCGTCATCAAGATCGAGATGCACTTCCTGCCCGACGTCTACGTGACTTGCGACGTCTGCCACGGCAAGCGCTACAATCGAGAGACCCTCGACGTCACTTTTAAGGGCAAGTCGATCGCCGATGTGCTTGATATGACGGTGGAAGAAGGGGTCGATTTCTTCGCTGCCGTGCCGGGGGTGCGCGACAAGCTCGAGACGCTGAAGCAGGTCGGGCTGGGCTATATCCACATCGGCCAGCAGGCGACCACGCTGTCGGGCGGCGAGGCGCAGCGCATCAAGCTCGCCAAGGAACTGTCGCGCAAGGCGACCGGCAAGACGCTCTATATCCTCGACGAGCCGACCACCGGGCTCCACTTCCACGATGTCGCCAAGCTGCTCGAGGTGCTGCATGAGCTGGTCGACCAGGGCAATACGGTCGTCGTCATCGAGCACAGTCTCGAGGTGATCAAGACTGCCGATTGGATCCTCGACCTCGGGCCGGAGGGCGGGGACGGCGGCGGCGAGCTGGTCGCGGCAGGCACGCCTGAGGAGATCATGGCAGAGCCGCGCTCCTACACCGGCCGGTTCCTGAAAGAGCTGCTGGAACGCCGGCCGTCCCGTGGCCGCGAAGCGGCGGAGTGAGGGTCAGTCCCACGCCACGGTGACGCCGAACAGCTTGAATGCTGGATCGTTGGTTACCAAGGCGAAGCCTTCGTGCAGAGACTGTGCGGCGATCAGCCGGTCGAACGGATCTCGATGAGGTCCGGCGAGCGAACCGGCCGCGCTCGAATGCGCCAAGCTGACCCTGAGCTCATAGAAGTCGAAGTCGCTGCAGATCGTGCTGAGATCCGCCGCAATATGCCTGGCGTGTGGAAGCTTTCCGATCCGTACTTTCGTGGCGATCTCGATTCCCGACACGGCGCTTACAAAGATCCTGTTGGCCGGACTGACCAGCCAGCCCGCCGCCTTGCGGGTCAACCTCCCGTCGTCGAGCAGCAGCCAAGGGAGGACATGGGTGTCAATCAGAAGCTCCATGTTCACCTTCCCAGGCACGCAGTTCGTCCTCGGGCAAAGGATCAAAGAATAAGTCGGGCAATTCAAAGCGGCCCTTCCAGGCCCCATAGCCGCGCACACCCGGGGCGGCACGCTTGATGGCGATCGGAACCAGCTTGGCAACCTCCCGCGCGCCGCGGGACAGGACCACCTCCTCGCCCGCTTCGACCCGGGCGATCAACTGCACAGCTCACTGTTGGTCTCGTCGATCTCTACAATCATGCGTTGAATCTAGCGCGACTCCGGTTTAGGAGCAAGAGGCAGCGCTGATCCGATGGCGGGAGAGTTCGGCCAGGACAGCCTCTGGCGCTTGGCAACCAAATCGAGGCCGGCTATGCCATCGGCGATTGCCAGCCAAGGCCTCGCGGCGCGCAGCAGCAGCGGAACCGGACCGGACCCGCGGCTCACCTGCGGCCTTGCTGCCCGACGGGAGGAGCGACGTAACGATGGCCAAGACCGGAACGATCCGCGCCGGCATGGGAGGCTGGACCTTCGAGCCGTGGGACACCTCGTTCTATCCCGATACGCTGGCCAAGGCCAAACAGCTCAGCTTCGCCAGCCGCCAGGTACCGACCATCGAGGTGAACGGCACCTACTACTCCACCTTCAAGCCCGCCACTTTTGCCAAATGGGCCGGCGATGCGCCCGACGGTTTCGTCTTCTCACTGAAAGGCAACCGCTTCATCACCAATCGCCGGGTGCTGGCCGAGGCCGCCGAGTCGGTGGCCCGGTTCCTCAATTCGGGCATTGTCGAGCTCGGCGACAAGCTCGGCCCGCTGCTCTGGCAGATGGCCCCGACCAAGAAGTTCGACGCCGACGACTTCGCCGCTTTTCTGGCGCTCTTGCCGGACCGCCATGACGGCGCGCCGCTGCGGCATGCCGTCGAGGTGCGCCACCCGTCATTTGCGGTGCCGGAGTTCGTGGCCCTGGCCCGCAAGGCCGGTGCTGCGATCGTCTATGCCGACCACCCGACTTACCCGGCGATCGCCGACGTCACCGCCGATTTCGTCTATGCCCGGCTGCAGACCGGCACCGACGACGTCGCCACCTGCTATGCGCCGGAAGCGCTCGACGCCTGGGCCGGCCGCGTCGGCACTTGGGCCGCCGGCCGTTCCCCGGCCGACCTGCCGATGGTCGGTCCGGCCGAGGATGTGGCCGTGCTGCCGCGCGACGTCTTCGTCTACTTCATCCACAACGGCAAGACGCGGGCGCCGCACGGGGCCATGGCGCTGATGGAAAGGGTCTAGCCCGCGCCACCCCGGCCGGCCGCTGCTGCGGCGCGGTCGAAAAGCTCCGCCATCACCCCGACCAATGCGGCAGGCAAGTCCTCGGCGATCAGTCCGGCGCCGAAGCGCCGAGCGGCTTCGGCGTGGATCCATACCGCGGCAGCCGCTGCCTCGAACGCCGGCATGCCTTGCGCCAGCAGGGAGGCGACGATGCCGCAAAGCACATCGCCCGAGCCGGCCGTGGCCAGCCATGCCGTGCCGTTGCCGTTGATGGCGGCGCGCCCATCGGGCGCCGCGATCACCGTATCGGGGCCCTTGTAGATCAGCACCGCCCCTGCCCGCGCCGCCGCCTCGCGCGCCCGGTCGAGCTTCGAGCCCTCGCCTGCGAGGTCGGGGAACAGCCGGCCGAACTCGCCCTCATGCGGGGTGAGCACCAGCGCCGCCCGGCCGGGCTTTCGCTGCGCCTCGAACAGGAACGCGGCTCTTTCGCCCGCCAGCGAAGTGATCGCGTCGGCATCGAAGACGAGCCCCTCGGCAATGCCTCCGGCCGCCGCAATCAGCGCGAGCGCCAGCCCGGCGGTCTCTTCGCCGATGCCGAAGCCCGGCCCCAGGACGAGGGCGCCCGGCTTGCGCTCGGCGAGAAAGCGCAGCGCCTCATCCTGCCCCGCGCAGCGCCGCAGGATGATCGAGGTCAGGTGAGCCGCGTTGACCAGCAGTGCATCGGGCGGCGAAAGCAGCGTCACCGCCCCTGCCCCGGCCCGCTGCGCGGCAAGCGACGCGAGCCGTGCCGCGCCGGTCGCGGCCGCGCCGCCCGAGAACACCGCGACGTGGCCGCGCGCATATTTGTGCGTGTCGACGGCCGGCGGGCGGATCTGCGGCACGAACAGGTCGGGCCCGTTCTCGTAGGCGGACGGTCGGATCGTGGGCAGCACAGCCTGTGGAATGCCGATATCCGTCAGCTCCAATTTTCCACAGAAAAGCTTACCCGGATGAAGGAGATGGCCGGGTTTCTTGCAAAAGAAGGTGATGGTGTGATCCGCCCGAAAGGCCGTTCCGAGCACCGCGCCCGTCATCCCGGATACGCCGGAGGGAAGGTCGACTGCCACCACCGGCACGCCGGCTTGCCTCACCGCGGCCGCAGCCGCGGCCGCAGCCCCCGCCAGCGGCTTGGCCAGGCCCGCGCCGAACAGCGCGTCGACGACGACGCTGCCCGGCAGCGGCGCGAACGCCGACAGATCCTTTGCGGGCAGCGGACAGGCGGCAGCCGCTGCAGCGGCGTCCGTGCCCGTTTTGGGCGGCGCAAGGCGCCAGAGCCGCACCGCTACCCCGGCCTCGGCCAGCAGCCGCGCCGCGACATAGCCGTCGCCGCCATTGTTGCCCGGCCCGCAGAGCACGTCGACCGAACTGCGGCTCTCATAGCCGCGCAGCACGGCAGCCGCCACGGCCGCGCCCGCGCGTTCCATCAGCGTCCGGCCGTCCGCCGGCCCGGCCGCGATCGTCAGCCGGTCGGCAAGCGCCATCTCGTCGGGGGTGAGCAGTTCGTTGGCCATGGCAAATCCGGAAGTCGCGCGAAGCTTAGCTGCAACGCGAGCCGATGCGCAAACCGCCGATCTGCCGCCAAATCAGGCGATCTGCCCATTTCTTAGGCAGGGCACCACGCCCCACCGGCCGCCGGTGCGGTTCGAGGCGGACCCCGCCGGTTCGCGATGTCGCGAATTTCGCCTTGCTTGTCGGCCCCATGCCAATCCTGCGAGAACCCGTCCGCGTCCCACTACTCTGGCACATTTCGTGCTTCGCGAGCGACGAAACGGCGACGTGCCGGGCCGTTTTGTCAGCGCGGGAGCCATTCTGGATGAAAAAGATCGAAGCGATCATCAAACCGTTCAAGCTTGATGAGGTCAAAGAGGCGCTTCAGGAGGTTGGCCTGCAAGGCATTACGGTCACCGAGGCCAAAGGTTTCGGCCGCCAGAAGGGCCATACCGAGCTCTATAGGGGTGCGGAGTATGTCGTCGATTTTCTGCCGAAGGTGAAGATCGAGGTGGTGCTGGGCGACGACGCCGTCGAAGGCGCCATCGACGCGATCCGTCGCGCCGCACAAACCGGCCGCATCGGCGACGGCAAGATCTTCGTCTCCAACATCGAGGAGGTCGTGCGCATCCGCACAGGCGAAACCGGTATCGACGCCATTTAGGGGGCTGGTCTCCGCAGCCATTTCGAACGAAGTCATCAGACAGGGAAAAGATATGACGACAGCGAGTGACATTCTCAAACAGGTTAAAGACAACGACGTCAAATTCGTCGATCTGCGGTTCACCGACCCCAAGGGCAAGATGCAGCACGTCACCATGGACGTTGCCGAAGTCGACGAGGATATGTTCGCCGACGGCGTGATGTTCGACGGCTCCTCGATCGCCGGCTGGAAGGCGATCAACGAGTCCGACATGGTGCTGATGCCGGATGCCGAGACGGCCCACATGGACCCGTTCTTCGCGCAGTCGACGATGGTGGTGATCTGCGACATCCTCGACCCGATCTCCGGCGAGGCCTATAACCGCGACCCGCGCGGCACTGCCAAGAAGGCCGAGGCCTACATGAAGTCGGAAGGCATCGGCGACACCGTCTATGTCGGTCCGGAAGCCGAGTTCTTCGTCTTCGACGACGTCAAATACAAGGCCGATCCTTACAACACCGGCTTCAAGCTGGATTCGACCGAGCTGCCGTCGAACGACGACACCGACTACGAGACCGGCAATATGGGCCACCGGCCGCGGATCAAGGGCGGTTACTTCCCCGTCCCGCCGGTCGATTCCAGCCAGGACATGCGCTCCGAGATGCTTACCGTGATGGCCGAGATGGGGGTGCGGACGGAAAAGCACCATCACGAGGTTGCCGCCGCGCAGCATGAGCTCGGGCTCAAGTTCGACACGCTGGTGCGCAACGCCGACAAGATGCAGATCTACAAATACGTCGTGCATCAGGTCGCCAATGCCTATGGCAAGACGGCGACGTTCATGCCCAAGCCGATCTTCGGCGACAACGGTTCGGGCATGCACGTCCATCAGTCGATCTGGAAGGGCGGCAAGCCGACCTTCGCCGGCAACGAATATTCGGGCCTGTCGGAATCGTGCCTGTTCTATATCGGCGGCATCATCAAGCACGCCAAGGCGATCAACGCCTTCACCAACCCGCTGACCAACTCCTACAAGCGGCTGGTACCGGGCTACGAAGCCCCGGTGCTGCTCGCCTATTCGGCGCGCAACCGCTCCGCCTCGTGCCGCATCCCGTTCGGATCCTCGCCGAAGGCGAAGCGCGTCGAAGTCCGCTTCCCCGACCCGGGCGCCAATCCCTATCTCGGCTTTGCCGCGATGCTGATGGCCGGGCTCGACGGCATCAAGAACAAGATCCATCCCGGCCAGCCGATGGACAAGGATCTCTACGACTTGCCGCCGAAGGAGCTGAAGCGGATCCCGACCGTCTGCGGCTCGCTGCGCGAGGCGCTGCAGAGCCTCGACAAGGACCGCGCCTTCCTCAAGGCCGGCGGGGTGTTCGACGACGACCAGATCGACGCCTATATCGAACTCAAAATGGTCGAGGTGATGCGCTTCGAGATGACGCCGCATCCGGTCGAATACGACATGTATTATTCGGTCTAAACCCTCGATTTAGCTGCAAAAAAAGCCCGGCGGCCGCAACGCCGCCGGGCTTTTTTGTGTAAGAGTCAGTCCTTGGCGTTGAGGTCGGTGCCCAGCGTGTCCTTGACGAACAGCGAGCCGATCACCAGCGACATCGCCGCGATCACCACCGGATACCAAAGGCCGAAATAGATGTCGCCCTTGTAGGCGCTCAGCGCAAACACCGTCGCCGGCAGCAGGCCGCCGAACCAGCCATTGCCGATGTGATAGGGCAGCGACATGCCGGTATAGCGGATGCGGGTCGGGAACATCTCGACCAGGAACGCCGCGATCGGCCCGTAGACCATGGTCACGAACAGCACCAGGACGAATAGGATGGCGATCGTCAGCGGCCAGTTCACCTGGGCCGGATCGGCAAACATCGCATAGGGGCCGCCGCCAGGGATGTCGTAGACGGTGACGTCGCTCGCCCCGGCTGCCTCCTCGGGGGTCAGCAGCTTGTCCTTGACGGCCTGTGCGGCCGGCACCGTCGCCTTCTGGCCGGCACGGATGGCCGAAGCGTCGAGCTTAAGCTCCGGATTGGCGGCGACGAAGGCGTCGAGCTTCTGGTCCGGCACTTTGGCGACGCCGCGTTTCAGCGGATAGCCGCCATCGGCGAGCGCCATGTTCACGGCCTTGACGAAGGCGGCATCCTTGGCTTTGGCCTGGTCGGCGGCAGCCACCGCGTCGTAGGATTCCACCGTCTCGTTGCCGAGTTTCACGGTTGCCGGCGTGCCTGGCGCGGCCGTCGGCACGACGTCATAGGGCACCGAGTTCTTGGTCAGGAAGGAGGTGGCGATGTCGCACGAGGTGGTGAACTTCGCCGTGCCCACCGGGTTGAACTGGAAGCGGCAATCCCCCGGGGCGGCCGTCACTTGGGCGCGGGTATTCTGCTGGGCGGTGGCCAGCGCCGGATTGGCGGCCCAGGTCAAAGCCTTGAACAGCGGGAAGGTGCAGACGATCGCCAGCGCCAGCCCGGCCATGATGATCGGCTTGCGGCCGACCCGGTCCGACAGCCAGCCGAACACGACGAAGAACGCGGTGCCCAGCGCCAGGGCGATCGCGATCATGATGTTGACGGTCTGCGCGTCGAGCTTCAGCACGTTCTGCAGGAAGAACAGCGCGTAGAACTGGCCGTTGTACCACACCACCGCTTGGCCGGCGGTCAGGCCGAACAGCGCCAGCAGCGCGATCTTGGCATTGCTCCACTGACCGAAGGCCTCCGTCAGCGGCGCCTTCGAGCCCTTGCCCTCCTCCTTCATCCGCTGGAAGGTCGGCGATTCGCTGAGCGAAAGCCGGATCCAGATCGAGATGCCGAGCAGCACGAACGAGATGATGAACGGCAGCCGCCAGCCCCAGGCGGCATAGGTGTCCTTGCTCATCGCGCCCTGCACGATCAGGATGACGATCAGCGACAAGAACAGCCCGAGCGTGGCCGTGGTCTGGATCCAGGAGGTGTAATAGCCGCGCCGGTCGTCGGGCGCATGCTCGGCGACATAGGTGGCGGCGCCGCCATACTCGCCGCCGAGCGCCAGGCCCTGCAGCATGCGCAACAGGATCAGGATGACCGGTGCGGCAATGCCCCAGCTGGCATAGCCGGGCAGCAGGCCGACCAGGAAGGTCGACAGGCCCATGATGGTCATCGTCACCAGGAAGGTATATTTGCGGCCGACCATGTCGCCGACGCGGCCGAACACCAGGGCGCCGAACGGCCGCACCAGAAAGCCCGCCGCAAAGGCGAGCAGCGCGAAGATGTTGCGGGTCGCCTCCGGAATGGCCGGGCTGAAGAAGGTGGTGCCGATGAACGCCGCCAGCGAGCCGTACAGGTAGAAGTCGTACCACTCGAAGACGGTGCCCAGTGACGAGGCGAAGATGACTTTCTTTTCCTCGCGGGTCATGCCGCGCCTGCCGCTGCGGGCCGAAGTGGCAACTGCCATAACCGATCCTCCCTGCTCTTTCCCGGGATGCACCTTCGCTTTCATAGCCGGCGAATCACGGCCAGTCAGCCGCAAAAATGACACAATCAACCGGGGATGGCAGCCCAGCCCCGGTCCGAGGCCTGTTCCGGAGGGATCGCCTACGGTCGCGATGGATCGGGCAGCGTTCTCAACAGGGCTGCCGCAGCCATCATCTCGGCCTTGCGGAAGGCTCGCCTCTGCACCGCCTCGGCATCTTCGCCCCAGTGCTCGATGTTCCAATCCTCGTCGATATGGGCTGCCCGCCAAGCCTCGGACGCCGACAGGGCGCCGGCTTCCGTGGCGAGCGCCAGCAGTGCCGACCCGGTCAGCGAGGTCATCGAATGCAGCGCCGCCAGGCGCAGCGGCTCCCCGCGGCGCGCCAGATGGAGGCCGACTGCGCCGATCGCCTCGCGCGGCTGCTCGACGTGAATGACCCCTTCCGCCAGCGCGAAGCGGGCCCCGAGCGCCTGCCGTGCCCAGTCGAGCACCGGGTCCCAGGCCTCGTTCTGGCGCTCGACCAGGCGCTCGGGGCTCGCGGCGCGATAGCAGACGAGATCGGACGCGGAAAACCGCATGATGTCCTCGATCACCGCCTGACTTTCACGCGCCACGCCGTCGATGGCGGTGTTGACCAGCCGCATCACCGGCATCGTCTTGGGGTCGAGGAATTCGCCCTGGGCAGCGAATTCGCCCGCCAGCAGCTCGGCGGCGGCCGCGCTGGGCAGCGCCACCGGGGCGCCTGCCGGGGTCTTGAGCGTCTTGCCGTCGAGGTGCACCGCAAAGCCGCCGTCCGGCGTCGGCGCGACGCTGACCGCGCCGTAGAAGCGGCGCGGCAGGGCGGCCTTCATCTGGATCTGGGCGCGGCGCACCGGATCGGGATCGGAGAGCTGCCGGCCGGCCTCAAGGTTTTTCAGGATATCACGCATCATCACTCCGCTGCCGGCAGCTTCTGACGCGGCGGCCGATTGACCAGGACCAGGCCGCCGGCAATCAGACCGAGCGCCGCAAAGATCTTCCAGCTGAGCGGCTCGCCGAGCAGCAGCCCGCCGCACATCACTGCAAAGGCGGGGGTCAAGAAGGTAAAGCTCGACAAGCCCGCCGCCGGGTAGCGGCGCATCAGCCAGAACCACAGAATATAGGTGAACGCGACGACATAGACAGCCTGGAAGGCGAGTGCGCCGCCCGACAGCGGCGTCGGCTCGCGCAGGATCGGTCCGGCGAGCGGCAACAGCGGGGCCATCATCACCGACGACACCGCCAGCTGGTAGAGCAGCAGCTTCTCGGCGCTGGTCCTGACCAGCCGCGTTGCCTTGATCACCAGCGTGGTTGCCGCCCAGAGCAGGCCGGCGCCGATGCTGAGCAGATCGCCCACGATGGCCTCGGGCCCCGGCAGGCTGAGCTTGTCGGAGAACACCAGCACCACGCCGAGAAAGGCCAGCAGGAGGCCGATCAGCTTCTTCGGCGTCATCCGCTCGCCAAGCCAGAAATGCGCGCCGATCAGGATCCAGAACGGCATGGTGTTGACGAGAAGCGCACTGCGCGCCACGGAGGTGTATTCCAGGCCGATGAAGATCAGGCTGAACTCGGCGCCGAACAGAAGGCCGGCGACAATGCCCGGTCCCAGCGAGCCGTCGCGGCCGAACAGCGCGATGCCGCGATAGCGGCACCAGGCGAACACCAGAACGGCGGCGATCGCCGAACGCGCCATGGTCAGGAAGATCGGGTTGAACCCGGTGTTGGCCAGCTTGGCGGCGACCCCGTTCAGCCCCCAGGAAAAGGTGAGCAGCAGCATCAGGGCGGCGGCGCTCGCATCGATCGCGTCGCGCCGGTCCAAGGCTGGGGCCGCCTCACGCACCCGTTGCGCTCGCCTCGTCGAAGCCGAGCAGGTTCCAGCTCTGGCGCATATGCGGCGGCAGCGGCGCCGTCACGTCGACGGTGCCGCGATCCGGGTGCGGGATGACGATGCGCCGGGCATGCAGATGCAGGCGGTTCTGGATGCCGCCCGGAAACGTCCAGTTGGAGTCGGCGGCAAAATATTTGGGGTCGCCGATGATCGGGCAGCCGATCTCGGCGGCATGCACCCTGAGCTGGTGGGTCCGTCCGGTATAGGGCTCCATCTCGAGCCAGGAGAGCGTCCGGCCGGCCTGTTCGATGACGCGGTAGAAGCTAACGGCGTGGTCGGCGCCCTCTTCGCCGTGCCGGCCGAGCCGCACCCGGTCGCCATCCGGCGTCTGCTCCTTGACCAGCCACGAGGAGATGCGGTCCTCGCGCTTGCGCGGCACGCCTTTGACCAGCGCCCAATAGGTCTTCGTCGTCTCGCGTTGACGAAACGATTCCGCCAGCCGCATCGCGGCCAGCCGGCTGCGGGCGACCACGAGGACCCCCGACGTGTCGCGGTCAAGCCTGTGCACCAGGCGCGGCTTCTCGCCCTTGGCGTTGCGCCAGGCCTCGAGCATTCCGTCGACGTGGCGGGTCACGCCGGAGCCGCCCTGGACGGCGAGGCCCGTCGGCTTGTTGAAGACGAACAGTTTCGGATCTTCGTAAAGCAGCATCTTCGCCAGCAGCTCGCCGTCGCTGTCGGCCCGCGCTCGCCGGCGGCGGCGCGGCCCCTTTGCCGTCCTTGCGGTCGACCGCCAGCGGCGGAATGCGGATCGACTGGCCGGGCGCGAGCCGCGTCTCCGCCTTGGCCCGGCTGCCGTCGATGCGCACCTGACCGGATCGCAGCAGCTTCTGCAGCTGGACGAAGCCCAGGCCGGGATAGTGCGACTTGAACCAGCGGTCGAGGCGCATGCCGGCCTCGCCCGGCTCGACGATCACCTGCTCGATGCCTGTCATGCCGCTTGGTATCAGCCGGCCACCGTTTTCGCGAGCCAAAAGCCGACGAACACCGCGGCCAGCGACAGGGCCACGCTGGCCGCCACATAGCCGAGGGCGGCGCCGACCGCGCCGCGCTGCCAAAGCACCGCGAAATCGAGGGAAAACGAGGAGAATGTGGTGAAGCCGCCGAGAATGCCGGTGGCAACGAACAGCCGCAGCCCCTCGGAGCCGGAGAAGCGGCGGGCCAGAAGCTCGATGAAGATGCCCATGGCGAGCGAGCCGGCGATGTTGATCGTGAAAGTGCCCCACGGGAAATTCGGGCCGAGCAGCCTGAGCGCCACGAGATTGACGCCGTGACGGAGCGCGGCGCCCAGACCGCCGCCGAGCGCCACCAAAAGCACGTTGTTCATCGCCCCTGCTTTTCCCGCTCGCTTCTCAGCTTGGCCCAGAACTCCAGCCGCTTGCGGATCTCCCGCTCGAAGCCGCGGTCAGGCGGATCGTAGAATTGCTGCCGGCCCATCTTGTCGGGAAAATAGTCCTGGCCGGAGAAGGCATCGGGCTGGTCGTGGTCGTAGCGGTAGCCGCCGGCATAGCCCTCGTCCTTCATCAGCCGGGTCGGGGCGTTGAGGATATGCTTGGGCGGCAGCAGCGAGCCGTGTTCCTTGGCGGCGGCGGTCGCTGCCTTGAACGCCGTGTAGATGGCGTTCGACTTCGGCGCGGTCGCCAGATAGACGCAGGCTTCGGCGAAGGCGAGCTCGCCCTCCGGCGAGCCGAGATAGTCGTAGGCGTCCTTGGCGGCATTGGCGACCACCAAGGCTTGCGGGTCGGCCATGCCGATGTCCTCGACCGCCATGCGCACCAGGCGCCGTCCGAGATAGAGGGGATCCTCGCCCGCGTCGAACATGCGGGCGAGATAGTAGAGCGCGGCATCGGGATCGGAGCCGCGCACCGATTTGTGCAAAGCCGAGATCAGATTGTAGTGGCCGTCCTGGCCCTTGTCATAGACCGGGGCACGCCGCTGGACGACGCGCTGCAGCCCGTCGGCATCGAAGGTCTCGCCCGGCTTGGCCGCCCGCCAGACCTCCTCGGCGAGCGTCAGCGCGGCACGCCCGTCGCCATCGCTCATCCGCAGAAGCACCGCCCGCGCCTCGGCATCGAGCGGCAGGGGCTTGCCTTCGGCAGCCTCGGCCCGAAGCAGCAGATCGCCGATCGTCTCTTCCGACAGCGGCTGGAACACCAGCACCCGGGCACGCGACAAGAGGGCCGCATTGAGCTCGAAGGACGGATTTTCGGTGGTGGCGCCGATCAGGATGACGGTGCCGTCTTCCATCACCGGCAGGAAGGAATCCTGCTGGGCGCGGTTGAAGCGGTGGATCTCGTCGACGAACAGCAGTGTCTGCCGGCCTTTGGTGCGGCGCAGCCGCGCCGCCTCGAACACCTTCTTGAGGTCGGCCACGCCGGAAAAAATGGCCGAGATCTGCTCGAAGGCAAGATCGGTGACGCCGGCCAGCAGCCGCGCCACCGTCGTCTTGCCGGTTCCGGGCGGTCCCCAGAAGATCATCGATCCGAGCGAACCGGCGCCGATCATCCGCGTCAGCGTTCCGTCCGGACCGGTCAGATGCTCCTGCCCGACCACCTCGGCCAGGCGCGTCGGCCTGAGCCGATCGGCCAGGGGCCGGCCCGGCGGCGGCGCTTGCGGGGCGTTGCTGTCGAACAGGTCGGCCATCAATAGCGCAGCATCTGGCGCATGATCTGCCCGTCCCGCTCGACGGTGAAGCGCCACCAGCGGGTACGCTGTGCGGCCGCCTCCTTGAGCTTCTGAGGCGAGGTGATCTCCTCGCCATTGACCTCGCGCACGATGTCGCGCGGCTGCAGGCCGAGCTGCGCGGCCGGCGAGTTGCGCTTGATGTCGACCACCGCCGTGCCGGTCGCGTCGCTCGGCATGCCGAGCCGCAGGGCGAGCCGCGGCGAGAGCTCGGCCACCTTGCTGCCGGCAAACGGGCTTTGCCCGTCGATCGTCACCTCGCTCTCGGCCGCTCCCGCGGGAGCCTTTTCCAGCGTGACGCTGACCGTCTTCCGAGCCCCGCCCGACAGCACCGACAAGGTGACCGTGCTGCCGATCGGCTGGGTCGCCAGACGGTAGCCCAGCGCATCGACATGCTCGATCGGGATGTTGTTCATCGCCAGCACGGCATCGCCGGGCTTCAGCCCGGCTTTGGCCGCCGGCGTGCCGGCGGCAACCGCGGAGATCAGCGCGCCCTGCGGCCGGTCGAGGCCGAGCAATTCGGCGATCTGCGGCGTGATCGCCTCGAAGGTGGCGCCGACATAGGGCCGCTCGAAATAGTCGCTGCCGCTCTCGGCCGACTGGACCACCGCCTTGACGATGTTGGAGGGTATGGCGAAGCCGATGCCGATCGAGCCGCCGCTGCGGCTGTAGATGGCGGTGTTGATGCCGACCAATTGGCCTTTCATGTCGAGCAAGGCGCCGCCGGAATTGCCCGGATTGATCGCCGCGTCGGTCTGGATGAAGAAGCCGAAATCGGAGATGCCGATATGCGAGCGGGCGAGTGCGGAGACGATGCCGCTCGTGGTGGTCTGGCCGACACCGAACGGATTGCCGATCGCCAGCACCAGGTCGCCGACCTCGAGCGCGTCGGAATCGCCGATCGGCAGCGACGGGAACCGGTCGGGCGAGTCGATCTTCAGCACCGCGAGGTCGATCGACTCGTCCTTGAGCAGCAGCTTGCTTTCGAATTCACGCCCGTCGGCGGTGGCGACCTTGACCTCGTCGGCGTCGCGGATGACGTGATAGTTGGTGACGATCACGCCGGTGGGGTCGACCAATACGCCGGACCCCAGCGACGACTGCACTCTGGGCGGCATCTGCTCGCCGCCGCCGCCGAAGAAGCGCTCGAAGAACGGGTCATCGGCGAAGGGAGAACGTGCGCGCACCTGCTGCGAGGCATAGACATTGACCACCGCCGGGACCGCCTGCTTGACCAGCGGGGCGAAGGAGAGCTGCATCTCGGCACGGCCGAACGGCAGGCGGCGGTCGTCGGCCGGTGCCGCAGGGGCGGCAGGCGACGCGGCCGGCGCGCCCGCTGCAGGCGGCTGGTCGGCAGTTCCCGGGCCGGCCTTCGATCCGCCGCGCAGGAAGTCGGAGAGCTGGTCGACAATGCTCTTGCCCGCCTTGTCTTCGGCAGCGGCCGGATGGGAGGCGTCGAGCAGGCCCGCCAGCGGCAGCAGGACGGCAAGGAGAATGGCGGCTGGACTGCGGCTCATGAAACAAGAAATCCTCGTCGCGGAATCACCGCCATCTTCCCGACGATTGTGCAGAATCGAAGGCTGGCAAGGCGGAGATCCTACCCTCGCACGATCCAGGTCCGATATGTATAGACAAAAGCCGGGAACGCGCCTGCGCCCCCGGGCGGTTTGATCAAAGGCGACTTCGCGATCTCAGTCGGCGAGCTTCAGCGCATCGCGAATGGTGAAGAACATGTCGGTCTGATCGGTCAGGCCGGCGAAGTTCCCCGCATGTGGGCCGAAGGCGGCGACCCTGAGCTGGGCGCCGGTATGGCCCTGCGATTCGGTCTCGGAATTGCCGTAGGTTACCGACATCACCGCGCCATCCTTGGTGTTGAGCGCCTGCGACAGGCCCGGCGCCTTGGCGTCGTTCTCGACGATCTGGCTGGCATGCGCATGGTCGGCGGTGACGATCACCAAGGTCTTGCCGTCGCCCTTAGCGAAGTCCATGCCGATTTGAACGGCCTCGTCGAGGTCGACCGTCTCGCCGATCTGGCCGCAGGGATTGGCGGCATGGTCCTGCTTGTCGATCGAGGCGCCCTCGACCTGCAGGAAGAAGCCTTTCTCATTGCCCTTCAACAGGTCTATTGCCTTTTTGGTCATGTCGGCAAGCGTCGGCACGCTGCCGGCCCGCTCGGCATTGGGCGCGCAGGTGACCGGCGGCTGGTCGAGATTGCCGTGCAGGGTGGCCTTCGGACCCTGCCAGCGGACCGGCATGTTGCCGGCGGCGAACAAGCCGAGCAGCGGCGCGCCGTCGCCGGCGGCGGTGACGGCGTTGAGCTCGTCGAGATCGGTGACGACGTGGAAGCCGCGCGCCTTGGCCTGATCGAGCAGGGTCTTGCCCTTCCAGTCGCCGGCCTTGGCGGTCTCGCCGAAACTCTTGGCCCCGCCGCCCAGCGACACGTCGGGGCGGGTGTTGAGCGTCTGCTCGCTGATCGAGCCCAAGCCGCCATTCTCCAGCGCATCCTTCGGGCACTTCTGGCTGGTCACTTCCGGCCCGTAGCAGCTGCGCAGCGCGACATGGGCGACCTGCACCGCCGGCGTGGCGTCCTGCAGTTCGGCGGTGGTGACATTGCCGGTGCCGAGGCCGGCAGCCTTGGCGAGCTCGACGAGGGTCTTGTGCGGCGCCCCCTTGATGTCGACGCCGATGGCGTTGTTGTAGGTCTTCACCCCGGTCGACCATGCCGTCCCGGAGGCCGCCGAATCGGTGACATAGCTCGGCCTGCCGGTCTCCCGGTCGAGCGCGTAGTGGGTATACTGGCCGGTGATCGGCGGCGCGTCGATGCCCTTGAAGAAGCCGCCTGCACCCTCGGCGTAATTGCGGGCCACGGTGATCTCCGAATCGCCCATCCCGTCGCCGATGAACAGGATCACGTTCTTGACATCTCCGTCATTGATCGCCGCCTGCAGCGCGGCGGTGACGTCGCCGGCGATGCGGCGAGCGCCGCCCGGCTGGGTCAGGTCGCCTTTGGCGCCGCGCTCGAGATAGGCGGCGGCGTTGTCTTGCGCTGCGGCCGGCCCGGCAAGCGGCACCACGATCGAGGCACCGGAGAGGAGCAGGGCGGAGCGAAGCGAAGCGGTCATCAGGATCTCCTGCGGCTGGTGAACTGCGGAAACGCGAAAAGCTTGTGCGTGACCTGCATGACCGCGGAATGACAATCCTTCGCCTTCGCCCAAAGAAAAAGGGCCCCGCGGGGCCCTTTTTCGTCACATCGAAGGTCGGGATCCGTCAGGCGGCTTCGGGCTCGCTCGCGGCACCCTCAGCCTCGCTGCGGGCCCGGTCGGAGGCGCCCTTGGCCGCAACGTCGCGGTCGACGAACTCGATCACCGCCATGGCGGCATTGTCGCCGTGGCGGAAACCCGCCTTCATGATGCGCAGATAGCCGCCATTGCGCGCGGCATAGCGCGGCGCAATGGTGTCGAACAGCCGCTTCACCAGCGCCTCGTTGCGGATCTGCGCGATCGCCTGGCGACGCGCATGCAGGTCGCCGCGCTTGCCGAGCGTGACCAGCTTCTCCACCACCGGGCGCAGATCCTTGGCCTTCTGCAGGGTGGTGACGATCTGCTCATGCTCGATCAGCGAGCCGGACAGGTTGGCGAAAAGGGCCTTGCGGTGGCTGACGCTGCGGCCGAGCCGGCGGCCGGACTTTCCGTGGCGCATGGCTGCTCTCCTTCGATCGGTCTGTTGTCTGCGAGGCGGGCTGAGCCGCTCGCCTCAGTATTGGTCTTCGTAGCGTTTGGCGAGATCTTCGATGTTCTCCGGCGGCCAGTCCGGCACTTCCATGCCGAGATGCAGGCCCATGGCGGCGAGCACTTCCTTGATCTCGTTGAGCGACTTGCGGCCGAAATTGGGGGTGCGCAGCATCTCCGCTTCGGTCTTCTGAATGAGGTCGCCGATATAGACGATGTTGTCGTTCTTCAGGCAATTGGCCGAACGCACCGACAGCTCGAGCTCGTCGACCTTCTTGAGCAGCGCCGGATTGAAGGCGAGTTCGGTGACCTGCTCGGCCGGCTGCTCCTTGGTCGGCTCGTCGAAGTTGACGAACAGGCCGAGCTGGTCCTGAAGGATGCGGGCGGCGAAGGCCACCGCGTCCTCGCCTGAAATCGAACCGTCCGTTTCGATCGACATGGTCAGCTTGTCGTAGTCGAGGACCTGACCCTCACGGGTGTTCTCGACCTTGTAGGAGACCTTCTTGACCGGCGAATAGAGGCTATCGACCGGGATCAGCCCGATCGGCGCATCCTCGGAGCGGTTGCGGTCGGCCGGGACATAGCCCTTGCCGGTGTCGACGGTGAACTCCATGCGGATCTCGGCACCCTCGTCCAGCGTGCAGATCACATGGTCTGGATTGAGGATCTCGACGTCGCCGACGGTCTGGATGTCGCCTGCCGTGACTTGGCCCGGACCCTGCTTGCGCACGACCATGCGCTTCGGCCCGTCGCCTTCCATCTTGATGGCGATTTCCTTGATGTTGAGGACGATGTCTGTGACGTCCTCGCGCACGCCGGCGATCGAGGAGAATTCATGCAGCACCCCGTCGATCTGCACGGCGGTGACCGCCGCACCCCGCAGCGAGGAGAGCAGCACGCGCCTGAGCGCGTTGCCCAGCGTCAAGCCGAAGCCACGCTCGAGCGGCTCGGCGACCAGGGTGGTCAGCGTCTTCCGCTTCGACTGAAAGTCGATCTTGTTCGGCTTGATCAGTTCTTGCCAGTTTTTCTGGATCATTGTTGGTGTCCTTCCGGTTCTCCGCCACCATCCAATCGTGGCGGACGATCTGGAAAGCCGCAGAGGAGCGCCGCGGCGCTCATGCAGCCATCGAAGATTTCAGACCCGCCGCTTCTTGCGCGGCCGGCAGCCATTGTGCGGGATCGGCGTCACGTCGCGGATCGAGGTGATGGTGAACCCTGCCGCCTGCAGCGCCCGCAGCGCCAATTCGCGGCCGGAGCCCGGCCCGCAGACCTCGACCTCAAGCATGCGCATGCCGTGCTCCTGCGCCTTCTTGGCGCAGTCCTCGGCCGCCACCTGGGCAGCGAAGGGCGTCGATTTGCGCGAGCCCTTGAAGCCCTGGGCGCCCGCCGACGACCAGGCGATCGCATTGCCCTGGGCGTCGGTGATGGTGATCATCGTGTTGTTGAACGTCGAGCTGACATGGGCAACGCCCGACGAGATGTTCTTGCGTTCGCGACGGCGAACCCGCGTGGCTTCCTTGGCCATGAAAATCCTTCCAGAGGTGAATGGTGAATGGTCAATGGTGAATGGTGTCGGCGCTCTATTCACCATTCACTATTCACTATTTACCGAACTACTTCTTCTTGCCGGCAATCGCCTTGGCCGGGCCCTTGCGGGTCCTGGCATTGGTGTGCGTGCGCTGGCCGCGCACCGGCAGCGAGCGGCGATGACGCAGGCCGCGATAGCAGCCCAGATCCATCAGCCGCTTGATGTTCATCGACACTTCGCGGCGCAGGTCACCCTCGACCTGGTAGTCGCGGTCGATCGCCTCGCGGATCTGCAGCACCTCCGCGTCGGTCAGCTGGTTGACCCGCCGCTCCGCCGGGATGCCGACCTTCTCGACGATCTCGGAGGCAAATTTCGGCCCGATGCCGTGGATATATTGCAGCGCGATGACGACGCGCTTGTTGGTCGGGATATTGACGCCGGCGATGCGGGCCATCGATCATCTCCATATGGGCCGGACAAGCCGGCGATTGTCGGTTGACCCCGCGTCCGGTGGAGCCCGGCCCTTGCGGGTGCTCTTCATCCCGCGAATGGGCAGACAAAGTCCTCGCGGACCGCCAAGCCACAGGCCTGATTGGGAGACGGGCCGCTATAGTCCAGCATTGCCCGATAGTCAACTGTTCCTAAATCTATTTTCGATCGGCGCGTTTTTCAAGGATGCGCTCGATCGCAGCGGTCACCTCGTCGATCTCGGCCATGCCGTCGATACCGACCAGGAGGCCCTTGGCGTGGTAGTAGCCGATCAGCGGCGAGGTGTCCTTGTAATAGGCCTGAAGCCGGGTGCGTAGCGTCTCGGCATTGTCGTCGGGCCGGCGCTTGAATTCGGTCGAGCCGCAGCGGTCGCACACGCCGGCCACCCGCGGCGGGTGATTGGTGTCGTGATAGCCGGCTCCGCAATGGGCGCAGGTGTAGCGGCCGGCGATGCGGTCGACCAGCACCTCGTCGTCGACCTTGAACTCGATCACCACCTCGAGCGGCAGCCCCTTGCGCGCGAGCATCGCCTCGAGCGCGTCGGCTTGGGCGAGCGTGCGCGGATAGCCGTCGAGAATGAAGCCATGGACGCAATCGGGTTGATCGATGCGCTCCGAAACGATGTCGTTGACGATCTCGTCGGAGACCAGCCGGCCCAATTCCATCACCGCCTTGGCGCGCTTGCCGACGGCGGTCTCCGCCTTGACTGCAGCGCGCAGCATGTCGCCGGTGGAGAGTTGCGGAATGCCGTGTCTTGCGACCAGCCTATGTGCTTGCGTCCCCTTGCCCGCCCCCGGCGGCCCAAGCAGAATGAGCCTCATCGTCCCCTCTTCCCCCCACGCAGCTTCGACTTCTTGATCAGCCGCTCATATTGGTGGGCGACGAGATGGCCCTGGATCTGCGCGACCGTGTCCAGCGTCACGCTCACCACGATGAGCAGCGACGTTCCCCCGAGATAGAACGGAACACCGGTCGCCGAAATGAGAAATTCGGGCAATAGACACACGGCCACCAGATAGATCGCCCCGATCACCGTGATGCGGGTGAGCACGTAGTCGATATATTCGGCGGTGCGCTCGCCCGGCCGGTAGCCCGGGATGAACCCGGAATGCTTCTTCAGCTGGTCGGCGGTGTCCTTCGGATTGAAGACGATTGCGGTGTAGAAGAAGGCGAAGAAGACGATCATGCCCGCGTAGAGCAGCATATAGAGCGGCTGGCCGTGACCGAGCGAGGCAAGCACCGCGCTCGCCCAGCCCGGCAGGCCGGTCTGCGCGGAGAAGCCGGCAAGGGTCGCCGGCAGCAGCAGCAGCGAGGACGCAAAGATCGGCGGGATGACGCCCGAAGTGTTGAGCTTCAGCGGCAGATGCGAGGTGTCGCCCTGGAACATCCGGTTGCCGACCTGCCGCTTCGGATACTGGATCAGCAGCCGGCGCTGGGCGCGCTCGAAGAAGACGATGACGGCGATGACGGCGATCGCCAGCACGATGATGGCGAGGATCAGCCCGGTCGACAACGCGCCGGTGCGGCCGAGTTCGAGCGTGCCGCTGATGGCATGCGGCAGATTGGCGACGATGCCGGAGAAGATGATCAGCGAAATGCCGTTGCCGATGCCGCGGGCGGTGATCTGTTCACCAAGCCACATCAGGAACATGGTGCCGCCGACCAGGGTAACGACCGTCGACAGGCGGAAGAACCAGCCCGGATCGACGACGATGCCGTTGCCGCCCTCGAGCCCGATCGAGATGCCGTAGGCCTGGACCAGCGCCAGGAGCACGGTGCCGTAGCGGGTGTACTGGTTGATCACCTTGCGGCCCTGCTCGCCTTCCTTCTTCAGCGCTTCGAGCGACGGCACCACGGAGGTCATCAGCTGCATGATGATCGAGGCGGAGATGTAGGGCATGATGCCGAGCGCAAAGATCGCCATGCGCTGCACGGCGCCGCCGGAGAACATGTTGAACATGCCGAGCACGCCGCCGCTCTGCTGCTGGAAGGCATGGGCGAAAGCGTCGGGATTGATGCCGGGCATCGGGATATAGGTGCCGAGGCGATAGACGAGCAGCGCGCCGAGCGTGAACCAGATCCGCTTCTTGAGGTCCTCGGCCTTGGCAAAGACCGAGAAATTCAGGTTGGAGGCTAGCTGTTCGACTGCCGATGCCATGGAAAGAATACTCCGCTGGGCCGCGTCAGGACTGCGGGCCGCCGAAGTCCCGAGATAGGCTCCGGCCCGTGAAGATGCAAGCCGCGGCATCCGCGGCCGGTCTGAAATGTCCGTTCACTTTTCGGCCAGGAGGCCTGGCCGAGACGGCACCGGCGGGGGCGCCAGGCAGCCGGCCCGAAGCGCTCTGCCGGCCGGCGCCGAGCCCGTGCTGGAGCAGATCACCGCTTCTGCGAACCGGTGCTCCACGCCACGTCCCTGTCGCTGCGCAATTTCCGCGAGCGGCTGCCGTCAATCGGCCTTGGCCGCCTCGGGCAGCGTGACCGTGCCGCCGGCCTTCTCGACCTTCTCGACCGCCGATTTCGATGCCCCGGCCACTTCGAAAGCGAGCTTGGCGGTGAGCTCGCCGCCGCCGAGCAGCCGCACCCCATGCTTGGAGCGCTTGGCCACGCCGGCGGCGATCAACGCCGCGGCCGTCACCGGCGCGGCGCCGTCCAGCTTGTCGGCATCGATGGCGGCCTGGACGCGGCCGAGCGAGACGGTGGCAAAATCCTTGGCGAACAGGTTCTTGAAGCCGCGCTTCGGCAGCCGGCGATAAAGCGGCATCTGGCCGCCCTCGAAGCCGTTGAGGGCCACGCCCGAGCGTGCCTTCTGGCCCTTGACGCCGCGCCCGGCGGTCTTGCCGGAGCCCGAACCGATGCCGCGGCCGAGCCGCTTGCGGGCGTGGGTGGCGCCGTCCTTGTCGGAAAGTTCGTTGAGTTTCATCATCTCTCTCCTGCCGCCGGGATCACGCCTCGTCCACGATGCGGACGAGATGCTGGACGGCAGCGATCATGCCGCGCACGGCCGGCGTGTCTTCCAGCGTGCGGCGGCGATGCAGCTTGTTGAGCCCGAGGCCGACCAGCGTCGCACGCTGCGCGGCGGGCCGGCGGATCGGGCTGCCGATCTGTTCAAGGGTGATCGTCTTTGCCGGTTTCTTGGCCATCTCAGCCCCCTTATTCGTCGGCCGAGACGGCGGCGCCGCGGCGCGCCTGCAAGGTGGAGTATTTGATACCGCGCTGGGCGGCGACGTCCTTGGGATGGAGCTGGCTCTTCAGCGCATCGAAGGTGGCGCGGACCATGTTGTAGGGGTTGGACGAGCCCATCGACTTGGCAACGACGTCGTGCATGCCGAGCGTCTCGAACACGGCGCGCATCGGGCCGCCGGCGATGATGCCGGTGCCGGGCTTGGCAGCGCGCAGCAGCACGCGGCCGGCACCCCAGCGCCCTTCGACGTCGTGGTGCAGCGTGCGGCCGGAGCGCAGCGGCACGAAGATCAGCTCGCGCTTGGCGCTCTCGGTCGCCTTGCGGATCGCCTCCGGCACCTCGCGGGCCTTGCCGTGGCCGAAGCCGACGCGGCCCTTCTGGTCGCCGACGACGACAAGCGCGGCGAAGCCGAAGCGGCGTCCGCCCTTGACGACTTTGGCGACGCGGTTGATGTGGACGAGCTTGTCGACGAACTCGCTGTCGCGCTCTTCGCGGTCGCGGTTGCGTCCGCCGTCCCTGCGGTCTTGTGCCATGATCCTGTCCTTGTTCTTTTCCGGATAGCACGGGGGTTGACGGAATGCCCGGCGATCGGCCGGACGGTGGTTAGAAGGAGAGGCCGCCTTCGCGCGCCGCCTCGGCCAGCGCCTTGACGCGGCCGTGATAGATGTAGGGACCGCGGTCGAACACCACTTCGTTCACCCCCGCCTTGGTGGCGCGCTCGGCAAGCAGCTTGCCGACGGCCGCCGCAGCGGCGGCATCGGCACCGGTCTTCAGTGCGCCCTTCAGATCCTTCTCGAGCGTCGACGCGGCGGCTACCGTATGGCCCTTCGCGTCGTCGATGATCTGGGCGTAGATGTTCTTCGACGAGCGATGCACCGACAGCCGCGGCCGATCGCCCGAGACCTTCTTGATCTGGCGGCGGACGCGCTGGGCGCGGCGCTTGATGGTTTCCTTGACAGCCATGGCTTTTCTTCCTCGCCGTATCAGGCGTTACTTCTTCTTGCCTTCCTTGCGGACGATCTTCTCGCCGGCATAGCGCACGCCCTTGCCCTTGTAGGGCTCGGGACCGCGAAACTCGCGGATCTCGGCGGCAACCTGGCCGACCTGCTGCTTGTCGATGCCGGTCACCGTGATTTCGGTCGGCCTCGGCACCGCGATGGTGATGCCTTGCGGGGTCTGGTAGACGACATCGTGGCTGAAGCCGAGCGCCAGCTGCAGGTTCTTGCCCTGCATGGCGGCGCGGTAGCCGACGCCGGTGATTTCCAGCCTTCCGCTCGAAGCCGTCCTTCACCCCCTGCAGGATGTTGACGATCTGGGTGCGCGACATGCCCCATTTGGCACGCGCCGTCTTGGTCTCGTCGCGCGGCTCGACCGCGATCTCGCCCTTGTCGAGCTTGACCAGAACCTCGTCATTGACCACGAATTTCAGCTCGCCCTTGGGCCCCTTGGCCGTCACGGTCTGGCCGTCGACGGTCGCCGTCACGCCTTGCGGCAGCGGCACGGGTTTCTTGCCGATACGAGACATCTTGTTGCCGTCCTCGTTCTAACCTGTTGGATACCCTGCCGGATCAGAAGATCTGGCAGAGAATTTCGCCGCCGACATTCTGCTCGCGCGCCTCGTGATCGGCCATCACGCCCTTCGGCGTCGACAGGATCGAGATGCCGAGGCCGTTGGCGACCTGCGGGATCGACTTGACCGAGACGTAGACGCGGCGGCCGGGCTTCGACACCCGGGCGATCTCGCGGATCACCGGCTGGCCTTCGAAATATTTGAGCTCGATCTCGATCTCCGACTTGCCGTTGTCGAAATCGACCTGGCTGTAGTCGCGGATGTAGCCTTCCGGCTTGAGCACGTCGAGCACGCGGGCGCGAGCCGCGAGGCCGGGGTCGAGACCTTGGTCTTCTTGCGGCCATAGGCGTTGCGGATGCGGGTCAGCATATCGCCGAGAGGATCATTTATCGGCATCGATCGTCCTCCTTACCAGCTCGACTTGACCAGGCCCGGGATCAGGCCGTTGTTGCCCAGGTCGCGCAGCGCGACGCGCGACATCTTCAGCTTGCGGTAATAGGCGCGCGGACGGCCGGTCACCTCACAGCGGTTGCGCACCCTGACCGCGGCGGAGTTGCGCGGCAGCGTCGCAAGCTTGAGCTGGGCGCGGAAGCGCTCCTCGATCGGCAGCCCGTGGTTCATCACGGTTGCCTTCAGCGCCTTACGCTTGGCGGCAAAGCGGGCGACGAGCTTGCGGCGCCGGTTGTTCTTCTCGACTGAGCTGGTCTTGGCCATTTCAGATTGTCCTTTGTTCGCTGCCGTTACTGCCGGAACGGGAAGTTGAAGGCCTTGAGCAACGCTCTGGCCTCGTCGTCCGTCTTGGCGGTCGTGCAAACGACGATGTCCATTCCCCAGATCTGATCGACCTTGTCGTAGTTGATCTCGGGAAACACGATGTGCTCCTTGATGCCCATGGCGAAGTTGCCGCGGCCATCGAAGCTGTTGGGGTTCAGGCCGCGGAAGTCGCGCACGCGCGGCAGGGCGATCGTCACCAGCCGGTCGAGAAACTCGTACATGCGCTCCTTGCGCAGCGTCACCTTGGCGCCGATCGGCATCTGCTCGCGCACCTTGAAGGCGGCGATCGAATTCCTGGCGCGCGTCACCACCGCCTTCTGGCCGGCGATCAGCCCGAGGTCGTCGGCGGCAATCGACGGCTTCTTGGAATCCCCCGTCGCCTCGCCGACGCCCATGTTGATGACGATCTTGTCGAGGCGCGGCACCTGCATCTCGTTGTCGTATTTGAACTGGTCGCGCAGCGCCTTGCGGATCGTCTCGTTGTACTCTTTCTTGAGGCGCGGCTGATAGTGTGCGTTAGCCATTGATGACTTCTCCCGAACGCTTGGCGACGCGCACCTTCTTGCCGTCCTTCTGAACCTGGAAGCCACCCGCGTCGGCTTGCCGTCCTTGGGGTCGGCAACGGCGATGTTGGACAGATGGATCGGCGCTTCCTTGGTGATGATGCCGCCTTCCTGGGACTGCGTCTGCTTCTGGTGGCGGCGGATCATGTTGACGCCGCGGACAACGGCCTTGTCCTCCTTCGGCATCACGCGCACGACCTCGCCGGTGCGGCCCTTGTCCTTGCCGGCGAGCACGACGACCTTGTCGCCCTTGCGGATCTTCTGCATGACTTGCGGGCTCCTTACAGCACTTCAGGCGCGAGCGAGATGATCTTCATGTGGTTCTTGGCGCGCAGCTCGCGCGGAACCGGTCCGAAGATACGCGTGCCGATCGGCTCTTTCTTGTTGTCGACCAGCACGGCCGCGTTCTTGTCGAACCGGATCACGCTGCCGTCGGGACGGCGGATGTCCTTGGCGGTGCGCACCACCACCGCCTTCATCACGTCGCCCTTCTTGACGCGGCCGCGCGGAATCGCCTCCTTGATCGACACCACGATGATGTCGCCGACCGAGGCATATTTCCGCTTCGAGCCGCCCAGCACCTTGATGCACATGACACGACGGGCGCCGGAATTGTCCGCGACGTCGAGGTTTGTTTGCATCTGAATCATGACTGGCCGCCTTCTTCTTTCTGTCCGTCAGGGAGGCCGCCGAAGGCCGCCTGCCCCGTTCGATCCGTCACTGCCGCGCCTCGGCCTCGGTCAGCACCACCCAGCGCTTGTCCTTCGAAATCGGCTTCAATTCCTGGATCAGCACGGTGTCGCCCACCTTGCAGGCATTGGTCTCGTCATGCGCCTTGTACTTCTTCGACAGGCGCACGGTCTTCTTCATCACCGGGTGGGTGAAGCGCCGCTCGACCTTGACGACGACGGTCTTCTCGTTCTTGTCGCTGACGACAGTGCCCTGCAGAATGCGCTTTGGCATGGTGTGGCGTCCTTACTTCTTGCCGGCCGCTTTTTCGGCGGCGATCGTCTTGATCCGCGCGATGTCGCGGCGAACCTGCCGGACACGCGCCGTCTTCTCGAGCTGACCGGTCGCCTTCTGAAAGCGCAGATTGAACTGCTCCTTCTTCAGGTTGGCGAGGTCGTCGCTCAGCTGGTCCTGGGTCTTTGCCCGAACGTCGGAGGCTTTCATCGTCGTTGCCGCCTTCTCTCTAATCCGCAATGCGCTGGATGAAGCGCGTCTTCACCGACAGCTTGGCGGCGCCGAGCCTCAGCGCCTCGCGCGCGGTCTCCTCGGAGACGCCGTCGATCTCGAACATTACCCGGCCGGGCTTGACCCGGCAGGCCCAGAAATCGACCGCGCCCTTGCCTTTGCCCATGCGCACCTCGGTCGGCTTCGACGGTGACCGGGACGTCGGGGAACACGCGGATCCAGACGCGGCCCTGGCGCTTCATCTCGCGGGTGATCGCGCGGCGGGCCGCCTCGATCTCGCGGGCCGTGACCCGGTTGGGTTCCATCGCCTTCAGCCCGAAGCCGCCGAAATCCAGGTTGGTGCCGCCCTTGGCGACGCCGTGGATGCGGCCCTTGAACTGCTTGCGGAACTTCGTGCGCTTTGGCTGCAGCATCTTCTATGACTCCGAATTCGTTCCCGCCGCTCAGGCGGCCTCGCGACGGCGGCCGCGCTCGCGCTCGCCGCCATGATCGCCCTCGGTCGCACGCCGCTCGGAGGCCATCGGGTCGTGCTCGAGGATCTCGCCCTTGAACACCCAGACCTTGACGCCGCAGGTGCCGTAGGCGGTCTGCGCTTCGGCCGTGCCGTAGTCGACGTCGGCGCGCAGCGTGTGCAGCGGCACCCGGCCCTCGCGGTACCACTCCATGCGCGCGATCTCGGCCCCGCCCAGCCGGCCGGCGCAGTTGATGCGGATGCCTTCGGCGCCGAGCCGCATCGCCGACTGCACGGCGCGCTTCATGGCGCGGCGGAAGGCGACGCGCCGCTCGAGCTGCTGGGCGATCGACTGCGCCACCAGCGTGGCATCGATCTCGGGCTTGCGCACCTCGACGATGTTGAGGTGGGTCTCCGACTTGGTCATTTCGGTCAGCTTCTTGCGCAGCTTCTCGATGTCGGCGCCCTTCTTGCCGATGATCAGCCCGGGACGGGCGGCGTGGATCGTCACCCGGCACTTCTTGTGCGGACGCTCGATCACCACCTTCGACACCGCCGCCTGCTTGAGCTCCTTGAGCAGATAGTTGCGGATCTTGATGTCTTCGTGCAGCAGATTGCCGTATTCGCCGGTGTTGGCATACCAGCGCGAATCCCAGGTCCGGTTGATGCCGAGGCGCAGGCCGATCGGATTGACTTTCTGGCCCATCAGGCGGCCTCCTCTTTCGCTTCGACCTCGCGAACGACGATCGTCAGGTTCGAAAACGGCTTCTCGATGCGGCTGGCGCGGCCGCGGCCGCGGGCATGAAAACGCTTCATCACCAGCGACTTGCCGACATAGGCCTCGGCCACGACCAGCGCGTCGACGTCGAGGTCGTGGTTGTTCTCCGCGTTGGCGATCGCCGATTCCAGCGTCTTCCTGACGGTGCCGGCGATCCGCTTGCGCGAGAATTCGAGGTCGGCGAGCGCCGTCGCCACCTTCTTGCCGCGGATCAGCGCGGCAACCAGGTTGAGCTTCTGCGGGCTGACGCGGACGGTGCGCAGCACCGCGCGCGCCTCGTTGTCAGCAAGCCTGCGCGGGGCCTTGGCCTTGCCCATGGTTACTTCCTCTTCGCCTTCTTGTCGGCACCATGCCCGTAATAGGTCCGGGTCGGCGCGAACTCACCGAATTTGTGGCCCACCATGTCCTCGTTGACGGACACCGGGATGTGCTTCTGGCCGTTGTAGACGCCGAAGGTGAGGCCGACGAACTGCGGCAGGATGGTGGAGCGGCGGCTCCACATCTTGATCACCTCGCTGCGGCCACCTTCGCGGACCTTGTCTGCCTTCTTGAGCAGATAGCCGTCGATGAACGGGCCCTTCCAGACTGAACGAGTCACTTGGCGCTACCTCTAGACTTAGCTCTTGCGCTGATGGCGCGAGCGCAGGATGAACTTGTCGGTCGCCTTGTTCGACCGCGTCTTCTTGCCCTTGGTCGGCTTGCCCCACGGCGTCACCGGATGGCGGCCGCCCGAGGTGCGGCCCTCGCCGCCGCCATGCGGATGGTCGACCGGGTTCATCGACGACGCCGCGATTGTGCGGGCGGCGGCCGCGCCAGCGGCTGCGGCCGGCCTTGCCGTCATTGATGTTGCCGTGGTCGGGGTTGGACACCGCGCCGACGGTGGCGAAGCAGCCGCCGTGAACGACCCGCTGCTCGCCCGAATTCAGCCGCAGGATCGCCATGCCCTGGTCGCGGCCGACGAGCTGCGCATAAGCGCCGGCCGAACGCGCCATCTGGCCGCCCTTGCCCGGCTTCAGCTCGATGTTGTGGACGATGGTGCCGACCGGCATCGCCGACAGCGGCATGGCATTGCCGGGCTTGACGTCGACGGACGGGCCGGCGACCACCTTGTCGCCGACGGCCAGGCGCTGCGGCGCCAGGATGTAGGCCAGCTCGCCGTCGTCATACTTGATCAGCGCGATGAAGGCGGTGCGGTTCGGGTCGTACTCCAGCCGCTCGCACCGTCGCCGGTGACGTCGAGCTTGCGCCGCTTGAAGTCGACGATGCGATACGAACGCTTGTGACCGCCGCCGAGGAAGCGGGTGGTGACGCGGCCGTAATTGTTGCGCCCGCCCGAGGAGGTCAGGCCGACCGTCAGGCCCTTGACCGGCTTGCCCTTGTAGAGGCCGGAGCGGTCGACGATGACCAACTGGCGCTGACTCGGCGTGACCGGCTTGTAGGATTTGAGTGCCATGGTGCTCTTCCCTTGCGGCCGCTTTTCTAGAGGCCCGTGGCGACGTCGATCGACTGGCCGTCGGCCAGCGTCACGACCGCCTTCTTGACATCGCTCTGCCGGCCGACCGTGCCGCGGAAGCGCTTCAGCTTGCCCTTGCGCAGCAGCGTGTTGACGGCCGTCACCTTGACGCCGAACAGCGCCTCGACAGCCGCCTTGATCTCCGGCTTGGTGGCCTTGCGGGCGACGTTGAAGACGACCTGGTTCTGCTCGGATGCCAGCGTCGATTTCTCGGTGATGGCCGGGCTCGACGATCACGTCGTAGTGGCGCAGATCCGTCATTTGAAGCGCTCCTCGAGGGCCGCGATGGCGGCCTTGGACAGGACCAGCGTGCCGCGGCGCAGAATGTCGTAGACGTTGATGCCCTGGACGGGCAGCACGTCGATGTTGGGGATGTTGGCCGCGGCGCGCTTGAAGTTCTGGTCGAGCTCGGCGCCGCCGATCATCAACGCGTTGGCCAGGCCGAGCTTGGCGAACTGGCCGACCAGCACCTTGGTCTTGGCGTCCGACATCGCCAGGTCGTCGACGACGATCAGGCTCGCGGCCTTGGCCTTGGCCGACAGCGCATGCTTCAGGCCGAGCACGCGCAGCTTCTTGGGCAGATCGTGCGCATGGCTGCGGGCGACCGGCCCGTGAGCCTTGCCGCCGCCGCGAAACTGCGGCGCGCGCGCCGAGTGGTGGCGGGCCCGGCCGGTGCCCTTCTGCTTGTACATCTTGGCGCCGGTGCGGGCGACGTCGGCCCGGCCCTTGGCCTGGTGGGTGCCCTGCTGCCGCTTGGCAAGCTGCCAGCGCACGACGCGCTGCAGGATGTCCTCGCGCGGCTCCAGGCCGAAGATCTCGGTCGAGAGCTTGACCTTGCCGGCATCCTCGCCGGCGAGCGTGGTGATCTTCACGTCCATCATCATGCCCCTTCATTGGCCGCGGCGGCGACCTGGCCGGCGGCGGCGCGCAGCGCTGCGGGACGCGGTGCGTTCTCCGGCAGCGCCGCCTTGACGGCGTCGCGCACCAGGATCCAGGCGCCCTTGGTGCCGGGCACCGCACCGCGGATCAGGATCAGGCCGCGCTCCAGATCGGTCTGCACCACCTCGACATTCTGGGTGGTGACGCGGGTGTCGCCCATGTGACCGGCCATCTTCTTGCCCTTGAACACCTTGCCGGGGTCCTGGCGCTGTCCGGTCGAGCCGTGGCTGCGGTGCGACACCGAGTTACCGTGGCTGGCGCGGCCGCCGCCGAAATTGTGGCGCTTCATGACGCCCTGGAAACCCTTGCCGGTGGTCGTGCCGGTGACATCGACCTTCTGGCCGGCGACGAAATGCTCGACCGTGAGCTCGGCGCCGATGTCGAGCAGGTTCTCAGGCGACACCCGGAATTCCGCCAGCCTCGCCTTCGGCTCGACCGAGGCGGCGGCGAAATGGCCGCGCAGCGCCTTGCTCGTGTTCTTGACCTTGGCCAGACCCACGCCGAGCTGCACGGCGGTATAGCCGTTCTTCTCCTGGGTGCGCTGGGCCACCACCTGGCAGCTCTCCATGCGCAGAACGGTCACCGGAACATGCTCGCCGGCGTCGTTGTAGACGCGCGTCATGCCGACTTTCTGTGCGATAACACCTGAACGCATCGGTTTCGATTTCCTTTGCAAGTTCCGCCCGGAACCGTGTTCCTCAGAGCTTGATCTCGACGTCCACGCCGGCGGCCAGATCGAGCTTCATCAGCGCATCGACCGTCTGCGGGGTCGGGTCGACGATGTCGAGCAGCCGCTTATGGGTGCGCATCTCGAACTGCTCGCGGCTCTTCTTGTCGATATGCGGCGAGCGGTTGACCGTGAACTTCTCGATGCGGGTCGGCAGCGGGATCGGGCCGCGGACATTGGCGCCGGTGCGCTTGGCCGTCGAGACGATCTCGCGCGTCGAGGCATCGAGCACGCGATGGTCGAACGCTTTGAGGCGGATGCGGATGTTTTGTCCGTTCATTTCGGTCGTTCCTTGTTCTGGCGCGGCGCGGGCTCGTCGAAGCCGCCCGCGACAGATCCGTTCCTGCTCTTTTCGCCTATTCGAGGATGGAGGCGACGATGCCGGCGCCGACGGTGCGGCCGCCTTCGCGGATGGCGAAGCGCAGCTTCTCCTCCATGGCGATCGGCACGATCAGCTCGACATTGACCGTCACATTGTCGCCCGGCATCACCATCTCGGTGCCTTCCGGCAGCTCGACGATGCCGGTGACGTCGGTGGTGCGGAAGTAAAATTGCGGCCGGTAATTGGTGAAGAACGGCGTGTGCCGGCCGCCCTCCTCCTTGGTCAGGATATAGGCCTCGGCGGTGAACTTCTTGTGCGGCTTGACCGTGCCCGGCTTGGCCAGAACCTGGCCGCGCTCGACCCCGTCGCGGTCGACGCCGCGCAGCAGCGCCCCGATATTGTCGCCCGCCTGGCCCTGGTCGAGAAGCTTGCGGAACATCTCAACCCCGGTGCAGGTCGTCTTGGTCGTCGGCCGGATGCCGACGATCTCCAGCTCCTCGCCGACCTTGACCACCCCGCGCTCGACCCGGCCGGTCACCACCGTGCCGCGGCCCGAGATCGAAAACACATCCTCGATCGGCATCAAAAACGGCTTGTCGATCGGCCGCTCCGGCGTCGGGATGTAATCATCCACTGCCGCCATCAGCTGGCGCACCGCATTCTCGCCGATCTCCTTGTCGCTGTCCTCCAGCGCCGCCAGGGCCGAGCCCTTGACGATCGGAATGTCGTCGCCCGGAAACTCGTATTTCGACAACAGCTCGCGCACCTCGAGCTCGACCAATTCCAGAAGCTCGGCATCGTCGACCTGGTCGACCTTGTTCAAAAACACCACAATCGCCGGAACACCGACCTGACGGGCCAGCAAAATGTGCTCGCGCGTCTGCGGCATCGGACCGTCGGCCGCCGAAACCACCAGGATCGCACCATCCATCTGCGCCGCCCCGGTGATCATGTTCTTGACGTAATCGGCATGCCCCGGACAGTCGACATGCGCATAATGCCGCTTGTCGGTCTCATACTCCACATGCGCCGTCGAAATGGTGATCCCACGCGCCTTCTCCTCCGGCGCAGCATCAATCTGATCATAGGCCTTGTACTCACCAAAATACTTGGTGATCGCCGCCGTCAGCGACGTCTTGCCATGATCAACATGACCAATCGTCCCAATGTTCACATGCGGCTTCGTGCGCTCGAATTTTCCCTTGGCCATGTGAGCTCTCCGTTCCTGCTGCCCGGTTAAGGCGTTGGTTTAGGCTGTCGCGACAAGTCTCTGCCGCGTCAAGCGTATTTTTTCTGGACTTCCTGGGCGACTGCGGTCGGCACCGGCTCGTAATGGTCGAACTGCATGGTGTACTGGGCGCGGCCCTGCGACATCGAACGCAGATTGTCGACGTATTTGAACATGTTGGCGAGCGGCACCATGGCGTTGATGGCGGTGGCGATGCCGCGCGGCTCGGTGCCCTGGATCTGGCCGCGGCGCGAGTTCAGGTCGCCGATGACGTCGCCGACATAATCCTCGGGCGTCACCACCTCGACCTTCATGATCGGCTCGAGCAACTGCACGCCGAGCTTCGGCGCCGCTTCGCGGAAGCAGGCGCGGCCGGCGATCTCGAAGGCAAGCACGGAGGAATCGACGTCGTGATAGGCGCCGTCGGTCAGCGTCGCCTTGACGCCGATCATCGGGAAGCCGGCGAACGGGCCGGACGACATCACGCTGGCGATGCCCTTCTCGACGCCGGGCACGTATTCCTTCGGCACGGAGCCGCCGACGACCTTGGAGTCAAAGGCGAACTCCTCGCCCTCGGGATTCGGCTCGAACAGGATCTTGACGCGCGCGAACTGGCCGGAGCCGCCCGACTGCTTCTTGTGGGTGTAATCCTGCTCGTGGCGGCGGGTGATGGTCTCGCGATAGGCGACCTGCGGGGCGCCGACATTGGCCTCGACCTTGAACTCGCGGCGCATGCGGTCGACGATGATGTCGAGATGCAGTTCGCCCATGCCGGCGATGATGGTCTGGCCCGACTCCTCGTCCGACTTGACGCGGAACGACGGGTCCTCCGCTGCCAGGCGGTTGAGCGCCAGGCCCATTTTCTCCTGGTCGCCCTTGGTCTTCGGCTCGATGGCGATCTGGATGACCGGCTCGGGGAATTCCATGCGCTCCAGGATGACCGGCTTCTGCGGGTCGCAGAGCGTGTCGCCGGTGGTCACTTCCTTAAGTCCGGCCAGCGCCACGATGTCGCCGGCAAAGGCCTCCTCGATGTCCTGGCGCGAATTGGCGTGCATCTGCAGCATGCGGCCGATGCGCTCGCGCTTGCCCTTGACGGTGTTGTCCAGCGACACGCCCTTGCTGAGCTTGCCCGAATAGATGCGGCAGAAGGTCAGCGAGCCGACGAACGGGTCGTTCATGATCTTGAAGGCGAGCATCGACAGCGGCTCGCTGTCGTCCGACCGGCGCACCACCTCGGCCTCGGTCTTGGGGTCGATCCCCTTGATCGGCGGCACGTCGATCGGCGACGGCAGATAATCGACCACCGCATCAAGAAGCGGCTGCACGCCTTTGTTCTTGAACGCGGAACCGCAGAACATCGGGTAGAACTTGACGGCGATGGTGCCCTTGCGGACCAGCGCCCTCAGCTCGTCATTGGAGGGCATGTTGCCCTCGAGATAGGCTTCAAGCGCGGCCTCATCCATCTCGACCGCGGTCTCGATCAGCTTCTCGCGATAGGCCTCGGCTTCGGCCTTGAGCTCGGCCGGGATCTCGACCACGTCCCAGGCCGCACCCAGCGTCTCCTCGCGCCAGACCAGCGCGTTCATCTCGATCAGGTCGACGATCCCCTTGAAGTCGGCCTCTGAGCCGATCGGCAGCTGCATCACCACGGGAATGGCGCCGAGCCGGGTTTTAACCATCTCCACCGAGCGGAAGAAGTCGGCGCCGATCTTGTCCATCTTGTTGCAGAAGATCATCCGGGGCACGTGATACTTCTCGGCCTGGCGCCACACGGTCTCGGTCTGCGGCTCGACCCCGGCATTGGCATCGAGCAGCGCAATCGCGCCGTCGAGCACGCGCAGCGAGCGCTCGACCTCGATGGTGAAGTCGACATGGCCCGGCGTGTCGATGATGTTGAAGCGGCGCATCTTGCCGTCGCGCCCCTTCCAGAAGGTGGTCGTGGCGGCCGAGGTGATGGTGATGCCGCGCTCCTGCTCCTGTTCCATCCAGTCCATGGTCGCGGCGCCGTCATGGACTTCGCCGATCTTGTGCGACTTGCCCGTGTAGTAGAGGACGCGCTCCGTGGTCGTCGTCTTGCCGGCGTCGATATGCGCCATGATGCCGAAGTTTCGGTAGTCTTCGATTTTATACTCGCGGGCCATGGAACGTCCCTTTCCGTCTCGGTCGCGCCGTTACCAGCGGTAGTGCGCGAAGGCGCGGTTGGCTTCCGCCATCTTGTGGGTGTCTTCGCGCTTCTTGACCGCGGTGCCGCGGTTGTTGGCGGCATCCATCAGCTCGCCGGACAGCCGGTCGACCATCGTCGATTCATTGCGGTTGCGCGCGGCGGTGATCAGCCAGCGGATCGCCAGCGCCTGGCGGCGCTCCGGGCGGACGTCGACCGGCACCTGATAGGTGGCGCCGCCGACACGGCGGGAGCGCACCTCGACATGCGGCGCGACGTTGTCCAGCGCCTGGTGGAACACCGTCACCGGCTCCTGCTTGGTCTTCTGCTGAACCTGGTCGAGCGCGCTGTAGACGATCGTCTCGGCGACCGACTTCTTGCCGTCATGCATGATGGCGTTCATGAACTTGGTGACGATCAGATCGCCGAACTTCGGGTCCGGGTTGATCTCGCGCTTCTCTGCACTGTGGCGTCGGGACATCGTTGTCGTCTCTCGATCGTTGGCGGCCCCGAGCGCAGAAAAAAAGCGCCGAAGCCGGGAAAACCCTTACTTCGGACGCTTGGCACCGTATTTGGAACGGCGCTGCTTGCGGTTCTTGACGCCTTGGGTGTCGAGCACGCCGCGAATGATGTGATAGCGCACGCCCGGCAGGTCCTTGACGCGGCCGCCGCGGATCATCACCACCGAGTGCTCCTGCAGGTTGTGGCCCTCGCCCGGGATATAGCCGATGACCTCGAAGCCGTTGGTGAGGCGGATCTTGGCCACCTTGCGCAACGCCGAGTTCGGCTTCTTCGGCGTCGTCGTGTAGACGCGCGTGCAGACGCCCCGCTTCTGCGGGTTGGCCTGCATGGCCGGAACCTTGTTGCGCTTCACCGGCGCAATGCGCGGCTTGCGGATCAGCTGGTTTACGGTGGGCATCAACCTTCCTCTTGTTCTTCCTGCGGTGTCACGAGCCCTTCCGGAACGTCCGGCAAAGCCGCTTTCCATACGACAATTCGGGCCCCGAACCGCAGCTGCGGTCTTGCCCGAACAAATGCAGAGGAAGCGGGAACCGCTTCGTGCGCGCCGGAAATTGTCTTCGCTCGTAGAACGAACCGTGTTTGAGGCAAACTCCAGGGCGCGACGCCCCGAAAAGCAAAGCCTCACATCGGCTCAGACGGGGCGGCTTCTACCCGCAACACCCGCGAGCGTCAACCCCGAAGCGCATGAATTCGAAGCAATTTAGCGTCTTCGCGCAGCGCCCGAAGCGGCGCGCAAGAATGTTGCTTGCCGGCGGTGCCTGCCGGCAGAATATGGCCATCGGCATGCTGTCGATCAAGGCCGAAGCGGTCTAAGAAAGGAAACCCGGTCGTGGTCCCTCGGGCCCGCTCCCCCGGCGAGGAGCCTGTCAGCCATGAACGACAATGACGAACCAGCCGTCACCATCATCGTCGGCCGCGTGTGGAGGCACAAGGACGGCAAGCCGACCGGCGTGCATGTGATGCTGGTGGCGCCTGACGAGGACAGCGCCGTGCGCCGCGCGCTCGAAGCGCTGACGCGGGAAGGCTACGCCGAGGCCGAGCTCGATCAGATCGGCGACCTCGACGGCGTGCCCGACGAGGAGCCGCACCTTTCGGCCTACCAAGGGGCGGTGGAAGGCGAAGTGTCGATCGTGACCTTCGATCTGCCGGGGTGAACCATAGCGAGTAGCGAAATAGCGATATAGCGAATAGGGGTTAGCGGCGCGCTGCCGTCCGCGAGCCTGCGGCAAGGTCGCGCCCGCCTAAGTTCCCTATCTCGCTATTCGCTATCTCGCTATTTCGCTCCCGCGGCGCGAAGCGCTAGTCCAAATCCGCCACCCCTTGCGCAGCGCCGCCTTCGATGCGCTGCGACAGCGACGCCTCCATGAATGCATCGAGGTCGCCGTCGAGCACGTCCTGGGGGCTGGTGCTCTCCATCCCGGTGCGCAAATCCTTGACCAGCTGATAGGGCTGCAGCACGTAGGAGCGGATCTGGTGGCCCCAGCCGATCTCCGTCTTGGTCGCCTCGGTGGCGCTGGCCGCGGCCTCGCGTTTTTTCAGCTCTTCCTCATAAAGACGCGAGCGGAGCATCTCCCAGGCCTTGGCCCGGTTCTTGTGCTGCGAGCGCTCGGCTTGGCAGGCGACTGCGATGCCCGTCGGCAGATGGGTGATGCGCACCGCCGAATTCGGTGGTGTTGACGTGCTGGCCGCCGGCGCCGGAGGAGCGGTAGGTGTCGATGCGCACATCCGCCTCGCTGACGTCGATGACGATCGAATCGTCGATCACCGGATAGACCCAGACCGACGCGAACGAAGTGTGGCGGCGGGCATTGCTGTCATAGGGCGAGATCCGCACCAGCCGGTGGACGCCGGATTCGGTCTTCAGCCAGCCATAGCCGTTGTGGCCCTTGACCATGATGGTTGCCGACTTGATGCCGGCCTCCTCGCCGTCATGGACCTCGAGCACCTCGACCTTGTAGCCGCGGCGCTCGGCCCAGCGCGTGTACATCCTGAGCAGCATCGAGGCCCAGTCCTGGCTCTCGGTGCCGCCGGCGCCGGCATGCACCTCGAGATAGGTGTCGTTGGCATCGGCCTCACCCGACAGCATCGTCTCGATCTGGCGGGCCTTGATCTCTCCGGAGAGCGAGCGGATCGCCGCTTCGGCCTCCTCGACGACGCCCTGATCACCCTCCTCTTCACCGAGCTCGATCAGCCCGACATTGTCGTCCAGGGCCTGGCTGAGACCGCGGATGGCGCGGGTGGTGTCCTCGAGGCTCTGGCGCTCGCGCATCAGTTTCTGCGCTTCCTGCGGGTCGTTCCAGAGCGCCGGATCCTCGGCGCGGACGTTCAGATATTCAAGGCGCTTGATCGCTTGATCCCAGTCAAAGATGCCTCCTCAGCAGACCGATCGCCTGCTTGATCTCGTCGACCAGGGTCTGGGTTTCTGCGCGCATTGCCCTCACGTCCTATTGCGGCCGCCGGCCCTCCAAATAGGCAGGCCGGCCGGTCCTGTAAAGCCGGCCGGGCGATCAGGCCCAGCTCGTTGGGCAGCACCCTAATAAAGGCCGCCGCCGCCCGTCTGGATGGCTTTGTTGGCCTGCGGCGAAATCGCCTCGCGGCCCTCGCTGGCGATCTCGTCGCCGCCGATCACCCAGTAGGTGTCGGCCGGGCCGGTGCCCGGCTTGAAGGCTTCCATGATCGTGCCGGCATCGCCTTCATTGGCGCGCATGCCGGTCTTGCGATTGATGGCGATCAGCTTCATGCCTTCCGGCACCTGGAAGTCGACGATCGGGGTGTCCTTCAGCGCCACGCCCATGAACTCCTTGAAGATCGGCGCTGCAAGACCGCCGCCGGTCGCGCCCTTGCCGAGCGTCTGCGGCTGGTCGTAGCCCATATAGAGGCCGACGACCAAATTGGGCGTGAAGCCCATGAACCAGGCGTCCTTCTCGTCATTGGTGGTGCCGGTCTTGCCGGCGATCGGCCGGCCGAGCTCAGACACGGTGATGGCGGTGCCGCGCTGGACCACGCCTTCCATCATCGAGGTGATCTGGTAGGCGGTCATCGGGTCGAGCACCTGCTCGGACTTGTCGACCAGCTCCGGCTCCGGCTGATTGTCCCATTGCTGGGCGTTGCAGCCGTCGCAAACCCGCTCATCATGCTTGTAGACGGTCTTGCCGTAGCGGTCCTGGATGCGGTCGATGAGCGACGGCTTGATCTGCTTGCCGCCATTGGCCATCACCGCATAGGCCGAAACCATGCGCATCACCGTGGTCTCGCCGGCACCCAGCGCACCGGCAAGCACCGGCAGCATCTTGTCGTAGACGCCGAAGCGCTCGGCATATTCGGCGACCAGCGGCATGCCCATGTCGTTGGCGAGCCGGACCGTCATCAGATTGCGCGAGCGCTCGATGCCGGTGCGCAGGGTCGATGGCCCGCCCGACTTGCCGTCATAGTTCTTCGGCTCCCACCAGGTGTCGCCGACCTTGATCGAGATCGGTGCGTCGAGCACCACCGAGGCCGGCGTGTAGCCGTTGTCCAGCGCGGCGGCGTAGACGAACGGCTTGAACGCCGAGCCGGGCTGGCGATAGGCCTGGGTGGCGCGGTTGAACTCCGATTCGGCATAGGAGAAGCCGCCGACCATGGCGAGCACGCGGCCGGTATGCGGATCCATCGCCACCAGGCCGCCCGACACCGACGGCGGCTGGCGCAGCATGTATTGGCTGCCTTCCTTCTTCTCGACGAAGACCACGTCGCCGGGCTTGAGCACGTCGGCCGGCGAATTCGCCTTGACGACCCGTCCCTTGACCACATGGCGCATGGCCCAGCTCATGTCTTCCGGCGACACCGTGCCGGTGTCGCGATCGGGCTTCAGCGCGCCGGAGACCTCGTAGTCGGGCTGCAAGCCGATGGTGAGGCCGGCATTGGAGCTGTCGAGCACCACGGCCAGCCGCCATTCCGGAACGTCGCCGAGGCCCTTGACCTTGCCGAGCGCCACGCCCCAATCGCCGGAGATGTCGATCGTTTCCTTGGGTCCGCGATAGCCGCGCAGGCGGTCGAACTTCAGCAGCCCGTTCTGCAGCGAGCGGCGGGCGATCAGCTGCAGCTGCGGATCGAGCGTGGTGCGCACCGACAGGCCGCCCTCATAGAGCGCTTCCTCGCCGTAGCGGGAGATGATCTCGCGGCGCACCTCTTCGGTGAAGTATTCGCCGGCGAACAGGTAGCTGCCGTTGCGCCGCGGCGACACGCCGAGACCTTCGGCCTTGGCTTTGTCGCCCTCCTCGCGGGTGGCATAGCCGTTGGCGACCATCTGATCGATCACCCAGTTGCGGCGCTCGATCGCCCGGTCGGTATATTTGAACGGGTGGTAGTTGGATGGGCCCTTGGGCAACGCGGCAAGATAGGCGGCTTCGGCCAAGGTCAGCTCGTTGACCGACTTGTCGTAATAGGTCAGCGCCGCGCCGGCGACGCCATAGGCGCCCAAGCCGAAGAAGATCTCGTTGACGTAGAGCTCCAGAATGCGGTCCTTGGAATAGGCCTGCTCGATCCGGAAGGCGAGAATCATCTCCTTGATCTTGCGGTCGTAGGTCTGGGCAGAATTGAGCAGGAAGTTCTTGGCCACCTGCTGGGTGATGGTCGAGGCGCCGACCGGGCGCTTGCCCGAGCCCATGTTCTGGAAATTGGTCGCCACGGCGCGAAACAGGCCGGTGATGTCGACGCCGGGATGGTTGTAGAAATTCTTGTCCTCGGCCGACAGGAAAGCGGCCTTGACCCGGTCGGGCACCGCCTGGATCGGGATATAGAGTCGCCGCTCATGGGCGAACTCGCCCATCAGCGAGCCGTCCGAGGCGTGGATGCGGGTGGTGACCGGCGGCTCGTATTTGGCCAGCACCTCGTAGTCCGGCAGGTCCTTGGTGAGGTGGCCGATATAGACCCCTCCCGCCGCCGCGACGAGCAGCATCAGCATCACGCCAATGCCGAAGAAATAGCCGATCAGCCGTATCATACCCGCTCCAGTGCAGGGATCGAGAGTCCGGCCATAGGTGGCCGCGGCTCCGGCCGCCGAGACGCTCTCATCCGTATCAGGTCACCTAATGTCGCGCCGTTGTGGGCAAAATGCGGCAGTGCGGAAAAGCCCGTCCGGACCTGCCGATTAAACCACGAACTGTGCTCCCGGCGCAACGCTTGGCGCCCTGCTGCGGCGGCTGACGCCCGTCTGCCGGACCCTGCCTCCCGCAAAAGGCTTAGGCGGCGCCACGGGGCGGCGACCGCGGCGCCCGCCGGCGCTAGCCGGCGCTAGCCGCCGGTCGCGGCGATTCGCTCGCCGGCAAACGCCGCCACCGCCGCCGCGATCCGCTCGGCAGTGCTGTGCCGCCAGGCCGGGTCCTTGAGCTGCGCCTCGTCCTTGGCGTTCGACAGATAGCCGAGTTCGACCAGCACCGACGGGACGTCCGGCGCCTTCAACACGCGGAAGCCGGCGGAGCGATGCGGATTGTTGATCAGCTCCACCGAGTTCGACAGCTCGCCGACCAGCGAACGCGCAAAGCGGACCGAGAACGAATGTGTCTCGCGGCGGATGAGATCGACCAAAATGTCGGCGACTTCCGGATGGTCGTCCTCGATCTCGATGCCGGCGAGCTGGTCGGAAAGGTTCTCGCGCGCCGCCAAGGCCGCGGCCTCGGCGTCCGAGGCCTTGTCGGAGACGGTGTAGACGGTGGCGCCGCGAATTCCCTTCAGGCGGATCGTGTCGGCATGGATCGAGATGAACAGGTCGGCATTGTGCTGCCGCGCGATCCTGACGCGCTCGTCCAGGCGCAGAAACGTGTCGCCGGTGCGGGTTAGGAAAATGTCGTAATCACCTGTTTTACTGAGCGTATTGCGCAAATCCTCGGCAAACGCCAGGGTGATGTCCTTCTCCACCGTGCCGTGCAGGCCGGCAGCGCCGCCGTCGATGCCGCCATGGCCGGGGTCGATGACGATGGTGAAGCGCTTGTTGGCCGGCGCCTTGACGTCCTTGACCGGACTGACCGAAGCCGCGACCGTCGAGCCCGTGGTCGCGGCCTGATCGGCGAGCGCGGCGTCGTAGGCGTTGTCGGAGGTCGCCGACAGGTCGGCGACAAGCCGGAACCCGGCCGAACTCTCGTTCTTCAAGACGTCGACCCGATCGACCGCAAACGGACCCTCGGCGGTCAGGATCAGCCGCGAGCGGCCCTCGCCGATATCGCCGAAGCGCACGTCGCTCACCAGGCCGCGCGGCTTCAATTCGCGCGGATCGACGGCGAACTCGGTCTGCGGCAGGTCGACGACCAGCCGATGCGGCGAGCGCAGCAGGAACCATTTCGGATCCGGCTCGCGGTCGAACTGCAGCACGATGCGGACGCGCAGCGCGTCGCCGGCCATCTTGAAGCCGTGCGCCTGGAGCGGCCCGGCGGCGGCCGAAAACGGCAGCAGCACGAGCGCGGCGAGCGCCAGCCACAAGCCCGACCAGTTTCGCCGCGCCGCCTTCGGCGCCGGCCCGGAATGCTTCATGCGCTGAGCGCCCATCCCCATTTGCCCCGCGTGACAAGCCTCTCGTCCGGCGGCCGCGCGACTCGTCCGAGCCAACCTTAGCGGCAGCCGTTAACAATCGGTAGCGGCCTGTGGTTAACCAACCGTTGCATCCCCATATCAAGGCTCGAATTGGCCGTTTGCCGGCGGCGAAAACAGGGTTGCCATCGCGCCTGCCAAATCTTAAAAGCGCAGGTGGATCACCGCAACGTTCGGAACCGGTCCCTATCGCCTCGTCATTGCAAGTCTGGCGTAATCACCGGTTCCAGTCGCTTTTGCGGCCGGCACGGTGGTTCCGAAGGATTTTTCTCGCCGGCCTTTCCGCTTTTGACGGGACGGGCCTCGAGGTTGAGAAAATCGGCCGGGTCGGCACCCCCGCGCCGCGCTCGGTACGAGCAAAGAGCAGGTCCGGGCTGGTCCGGGCCGAGGATGTAATGGGTTCGTCGGGCTACGCGATGGCCATACGCGCGATCATCGGCAAGAGCGGATCTTCCCGCGCCACTTCGGCGGCGGGCGATCTTGCCGACGGGCGTTGGCAGCGGCCCGCGAACCGCAATTTATCCGGCAGGCTGACCACAGCTGGCGCGAGGCACGGCTTCGCCGCTGCCTTGCTTGTGTGCTCGGCTGCCGGGGAGACAAGACGTAATGCCAAACAAAATGCTGATAGACGCCTCCCACCCGGAGGAAACACGAGTCGTCGTCGTACGCGGTAACCGCATAGAAGAATTTGATTTCGAATCACAGGACAAGAAACAGCTCAAAGGAAACATCTACCTCGCACGCGTCACCCGCGTAGAGCCTTCGCTGCAGGCCGCCTTCGTCGAGTATGGCGGCAATCGCCACGGATTTCTGGCGTTCAGTGAAATCCACCCCGACTACTACCAGATCCCCGTCGCCGACCGGCAGGCGCTGCTGCGCGCCGAGGCCGAAGAGGCCCGCGCCGAGGAGGATGAGGAGGCCGAAGCGGCGGAAGAGCGCAGCGGCCGCGGCAACCGCCGCAGGCGCCGCGGGCGTGAACGCGTCCGCCCCGACGGCAAGCGCACCGCCGATGAGGCGCTGCCCGACCAGGCCGCCGCGGCGACGGTCGGCGACAGCCTGTCGGCCGACAGCGCCGAGCCTGCCGAAGCCGAGCCGACCGCGGAAGCCGCCGGGCGGGAAACGGCCGAAGCGGCCTTCGTCGCCGACGAGGCGATCGCGCCCGATACGGCCGCGGAAGAGCCTGCGCCTACAGGCGCAGGCAGCGAGGAAGGCCCGCTCGGCCCGGTGCCGGCGGCCCCTAAGGGCAGCACCTTTCTCGCCGCGGTTGAAGCCGAGGTCATCTCCGAGGCGACCGAGGAGAGCCGCGCCGACAGCGAGGCGCCGGTCGAACCGGTGACCGGGGTCGTCGAGGACGTCAGCGGCACGGTCGCCGACGACCACGAGATCGAATCGGTCGGCGCAGAGGATGCGCTCGAAGAGGTCCGCAGCCGCCGCCGGCCGCCGCGGCGCAACTACAAGATCCAGGAGGTGATCAAGCGCCGCCAGATCCTGTTGGTGCAGGTGGTCAAGGAAGAGCGCGGCAACAAGGGCGCGGCGCTGACCACCTATCTGTCGCTCGCCGGGCGCTATTCCGTGCTGATGCCCAACACCGCCCGCGGCGGCGGCATTTCGCGCAAGATCACCAACGCCCAGGACCGCAAGCGGCTCAAGGAGGTGGTTCAGGATCTCGGCGTGCCCGACGGCATGGGGGTCATCCTGCGCACCGCCGGCGAGAGCCGCACCAAGGCGGAGATCAAGCGCGACTACGAATATTTGATGCGGCTTTGGGAGAACGTCCGCAACCTGACGCTGCAGTCGACCGCCCCGGCCCTCGTCTACGAGGAAGGCAGCCTGATCAAGCGCTCGGTGCGCGACCTCTACAACAAGGACATCGACGAGATCCTGGTCGCCGGCGAGGACGGGTACCGCGAGGCCAAGGACTTCATGCGCATGCTGATGCCCAGCCATGCGAAGGTCGTGCAGCCTTACCGCGAATCGACCCCCATCCTGGCGCGCAACGGCATCGAGGCGCAGCTCGACCGGATGCTGCAGCCGCAGGTGACGTTGAAGTCGGGCGGCTATATCATCATCAACCAGACCGAGGCGCTGGTGTCGATCGACGTCAATTCGGGGCGCTCGACCAAGGAGCACTCGATCGAGGACACCGCGCTGCAGACGAATCTCGAGGCGGCCGAAGAGGTCGCCCGGCAGCTCCGGCTGCGCGACCTGGCCGGGCTGATCGTCATCGACTTCATCGACATGGAGGAGAACCGCAACAACCGGGCGGTGGAGAAGAAGCTCAAGGATTGCCTGAAGAACGACCGCGCGCGCATCCAGGTCGGCCGCATCTCGCATTTCGGCCTGCTGGAAATGTCGCGCCAGCGCATCCGCGCCAGCGTGCTGGAATCGACGATGAAGCCCTGCCCGCACTGCGGCGGCACCGGCCATGTGCGTTCCGACTCGTCGGTGGCGTTGCTGGTGGTGCGGGCGATCGAGGAGTACCTGCTCAAGGATTCGCGCCACCACATCTCGGTGCGGACGCCGGCCGCCACGGCGCTCTATGTGCTCAACCACAAGCGCAGCAAGCTGGTCGAGCTGGAGACCCGGTTCGGCGTCACCATCGCGATGGAGACCGACGAGACCGTCGGCGCCCAGCACTATGCGATTTACCGCGGCGCGGTTGCCGAGAAGCCGGCCGGCTGGGCCGAGCTTCAGCCCACCCCGGACCTCGTCGAGGAGGACGATCAGGCGGAAGCGCTCGACCCGGAAGCGCCCGAGGAGTTCGATGCCGAGCCTGACGGCGAACGCCCCGCCCATGCCGGCGAGGCGGGCGATCAGAGCCACGACCGCAAGCGGCGGCGCCGCCGGCGGCGCCGCGGCGGCCGCGACCGCGACGGCCAAGACCGTGCTCCCATGCATGAGGCGGACGGCGAGCCAGGCGCCGCGGAGGTCGCCGACGAGGCCGGCAGTTCGGCCGCGGACGGCGCCGACGGCGGCCAGGCGGAAGCCGGCGAGGCGCAGGACAATGGCGGCGACCACAAGAAGCGGCGGCGCGGCAAGCGCGGCGGCAAGCGCAACCGCCGTGAGGGTGGGCCGGCCGGCGAAAGCGAGGCGGAAGACGCGGCCGCGGAAGCGGGTCCGGAGGCCGTCACCGCCTCCGAACCGCCATCGGTGGCGGAATGGCTGCATCCCGGCGTGTTCGTGGAGGAGGTTCCGACATCACTGCAGTCGATCGAAGGGGTGGAAACCTCTTCGGGCGCGGCCGATGCCGATGTCGGGCCGGAAACCGTGATCGGCAGCAGCAAGGAGGAGGCCGTTCTGCCGGAGGCGGTCGAGCCCGCCGCGCCCGATCAACCGTCGCCGGAGCCTGCGCCGGCTGCCCCCGCGCCTCGTCCGCGGGCGTCGCGGCGGCGCGCCGAGCCGGCGCCGCAACAGCCCAGCGAGCCCAGCGAGCCCGGCGAGGCGGTGGTCTCCTCGACCGCGGCCAACGATGCCGCCGCGGCCGAGGAAAAGCCAAAAAAGGCGGGCTGGTGGCAGCGCAGAAGCTTCTTCTAGCGCATCCTTTTTGCGGCAGCGCGGCGGCGGACTGCCGCTGCCGCGCGCCCTTTCCCGCTGTGGCCGTGCTGCGGCACCGCCGCAGAATCGCCCGATTGGCTGACGATCACACCGACTTGACTTGACTTCGACCGGCGCCGTCGCGCTTGCGGCGGGCTGCCTGCCCTCGAGCCGTGGACCAGCTATGACGAAACCGAGCCCCCGTTTCGCCCGCCTCGCCGCGGTCCTCGGCATGGCCCTGTGGACGGCGTTCGCCGGACCGACGCTCGCGCTGGCGCAGAGCGGCATGTCGATCGTCCGCGACGCGGAGATCGAAGCCCTGGTCCGCGATTATGCGCGGCCGATCCTGCAGGCCGCGGGGCTGTCGAAATCGAATATTCAGATCGTCCTGGTCAACGACCCGCGCTTCAACGCTTTCGTGGTCGGCCGGCGCATCTTCGTCAACACCGGCGCGCTGATGATGGCGCAAACGCCGAACGAGATCATCGGCGTTCTGGCGCATGAGAGCGGCCACATTGCCGGCGGCCACCAGGACCGGCTGCGCGAGCAGTTGGAGCGGGCCCAGACGATGGCGATCGTCTCGGCGCTGCTCGGCGCCGGCGCGATCGCCGCCGGTGCCGCCTCCGGCAATGGCGAGATCGCCTCGGCCGGCGCCGGTCTCGCCGCCGGCGGCGGCGAGTTCGCCCGGCGCGGCATCCTGGCCTACCAGCGCACCGAGGAAATCTCGGCCGACCGTGCCGCCATCAGCTACCTCAACGCCACCGGCCAGTCGGCCAAGGGCATGCTCGAGACCTTCAAGCGCTTCCAGACCGCGCTGTCGCTGTCGGGCACCAGCGTCGATCCCTATCAGATGAGCCATCCGGCGCCGCGCGACCGCATCGCCAACCTGCAGACGCTGGCCGAGCAGAGCCCCTATTTCAACGTCAAGGACTCGCCCACCCTGCAGCAGCGGCACAATCTGGCACGCGCCAAGATCGCGGTCTTCACCGGCGATCCCGGCACTGTCGCCAGGATGTTCCGCAACAATCCCGACCCGCTGGCGGTGAGCTACGCCGATGCGCTGTCCACCTTTCTGCGCGGCAACCCGCGGGCGGCCGTCACCAAGGCCGAGGCGCTGATCAGGCAGCAGCCGAAGAATCCCTATTTTCAGGAATTGCGGGGCGATGCGCTGATGAAGGCCAACCGCCCGGGCGACGCTGCCGAGGCCTATAGTAAGGCGATGAGCCTCGATCCGGTCAAATCCGGCCTGCTGCAGGTGTCCTACGGCCAGGCGCTGCTCAACAGCGGCAATCCGGCCAGCGTCAAGAAGTCGGTCGGCGCCCTGCAGATGGGGCTCGATCGCGACCGCGAAAACACGGTCGGCTACGAGTATCTGGCGCAGGCCTATGGCCAGCTCGGCGACGAGGCCTCGGCCGAGCTGGCGCTGGCCGAGGGCCACTACTACAGCGGCCAGTACAATGACGCCAAGATCTTCGCCGCGCGGGCGCAGCTGAAGCTCAAGCCGGGCAGCCCGCCCTGGATACGCGCCCAGGACATCATCAACTACCGGGCGCCGAGCAAGAAGAAGTGAATTGAAAGCGATCGCGTGATCGCCAACAACTGAGCCGCAACCTGCGGGAATCGCGCTGCGGCGGGGAATCTGCCTGGGTCCTGCGTCCGTCTGTGCCGAAGGGAATCGTTCATGACCGCCAAGACCGTGCTTTTGTCCGCTGCCGCGCTCGCCGTCGCGCTCGGCATGCTGGGCGCCGGCTACGCCGTCGGCGCGCGCCACGTGTCGGGCACGGTTGCCGATGCCGTCCAGGCAAGCCCGGCCGGCGTCGGCCGCGACGATGTCGAACTGATCGTGCGCGACTATCTGCTCAAGAACCCCGAACTGCTCGTCGAGGTCCAGGCCGCGCTCGATGCCAAGCAGAAGGAGGAGCAGCGGCTCGCCGCGCTCGGCGTCATCAAGAACGCCAAGGCCGACATCTTCAATTCGGACTCCGACGGGGTGGTCGGCAATCCCAACGGCAAGGTCACCATCGTCGAATTCTACGACTACAATTGCGCCTATTGCCGGCATGCCATCCAGGACATGCGCAACCTGACCGCCGCCGATCCGGACCTGCGCTTCGTGCTCAAGGAATTCCCGATCCTCGGCCCTGATTCGCAAAAGGCCCATGTCGTCTCGATGGCGTTTCACAAGCTGATGCCGGAAAAGTATGGCGAGTTCCACAACCGCCTGCTCGGGGGCCAGGGCCGCGCCGGCGAGGCCAGCGCGATCAAGGTGGCGCTGTCGCTCGGCGCCGACGAGGCCAAGCTGCGCGAGGCGATGAAGGACCCGGCGATCCAGGCCGCCTTCGAAAAGACCTATGACCTGGCCAATCGGCTGGCGATCACCGGCACGCCCTCCTACGTGGTCGGCGACGAGGTGGTGTTCGGCGCGCTCGGCCAGGATGTGCTCGCCCAGAAGATCGCCGCGGCCAAGGCGTGCGGCGACGCCACCTGCTGACGAGCGCCCGGGCGTCGCTGCCCACCGGCAGGCCGGCGGCGCCGTTTTCGCCCCTTTTCGCGGTCACGCATGGCGATTATAGAGGTGCGGCGCGGGAATGGTCCCGCGGCCTCGAAGGTCGTCGCGCGTGAAGCCGGTCTACATCATCAACGGTCCCAACCTCAACATGCTGGGCAGGCGCGAACCCGGTCTCTATGGCGCGCAGACGCTTGCCGACCTGGAGCAGGACTGCCGGCGAACCGCCGAGGAGCTCGGCCTCGGCATCGACTTCCGCCAGTCCAATCATGAGGGCGAACTGATCGGCTGGCTGCAGGAGGCGGCCGACGCCGCCGCCGGCGTGGTGCTCAATGCCGGCGCTTACACCCACACCTCGATCGCCATCCACGACGCCATTCGCTCCGCCGCGCCGGTGCCGGTGGTCGAGGTGCATTTATCCAATATTCATGCACGTGAAGCATTTCGACACGTTTCGATGGTATCGCCGGTGGCGGTCGGGATGATCTGCGGCTTCGGCCCGCTCGGCTATGCTCTGGCGCTCAGAGCACTCGCTGCCCGGATCTGACGGGGATAACAAGGATTTCTGAACCATATGTCGATCAAGAAGAATGGTATTGACCAGGATCTGATCCGCGATCTCGCCGGCATTCTCAACGACACCAACCTGACCGAAATCGAAGTCGAGCAAGGCGATCTCAGGATTCGCGTGTCGCGGCAGATGGCCGCTGCCGCAAGCTTTGCCCCGCCCCGGCCGGTATCCGTGCCGAGCGCTTTCGAGCCGCCGGCGCCGGCAGCCGCTGCCGCCTCAAGCCCCGCCCAGGCGCTGGATGCGGCCAAGAATGCGGTGCCCTCGCCGATGGTCGGCACCGCCTACGCCTCAGCATCGCCCGGTTCGAAGCCGTTCATCGAGGTCGGCCAGCAGGTCCGCGAAGGTCAGACGCTTCTGATCATCGAAGCGATGAAGACGATGAACCAGATCCCGGCGCCGCGCGCCGGTACGGTGACGGCCATTTTGTTCGAGGACGGCCAGCCGGTCGAATACGGCGAGCCGCTCGTCGTCCTGGAATAGGCGGAGCCGGCCGGTGTTCCACAAGATCCTGATCGCCAACCGCGGCGAGATTGCGCTCCGGGTGCTGCGGGCCGCCAAGGAGCTCGGCATTCAGACCGTTGTCGTCCATTCGACGGCCGATGCCGATGCCATGCATGTGCGGCTGGCGGACGAGAGCGTATGCATCGGACCGCCGCCGTCGCGCGAAAGCTATCTCAACATCCACCAGATCGTGGCCGCCTGCGAGATCACCGGCGCCGACGCCGTCCATCCCGGCTATGGCTTCCTCTCCGAAAACGCGCGCTTCGCCGACATTCTGGCGGCGCACCGGATCACCTTCATCGGCCCCTCGGCCGAGCACATCCGCATCATGGGCGACAAGATCGAGGCCAAGCGCACCGCCAAGCGGCTCGGCATTCCGGTGGTGCCAGGCTCGGACGGCGCGATTTCCGATGCGCAGGAAGCGAGCCGCATTGCGGCGGAGATCGGCTATCCGGTGATCGTCAAGGCCTCGGCCGGGGGCGGCGGGCGCGGCATGAAGGTGGCGCGCAACGCCGACGACCTGGAGCTGGCGCTGGCCACCGCCCGCGCCGAGGCCGGCGCTGCGTTCGGCGACGATGCCGTCTACATCGAAAAATACCTGTCCAAGCCCCGCCACATCGAGGTGCAGGTGGTCGGCGACGGCGCCCATCGGGCCGTTCATCTCGGCGAGCGCGACTGCTCGCTGCAGCGCCGCCACCAGAAGATCTGGGAAGAGGCCAATTCGCCGGCGCTCAACGCGGACGAGCGCACGAAGATCGGCGAGATCTGCGCCCGCGCGGTCGCCGACCTCGGCTACTCCGGCGCCGGCACCATCGAGTTCCTGTACGAGGACGGCGCGTTCTACTTCATCGAGATGAACACCCGTCTGCAGGTCGAGCACCCGGTGACCGAGGCGATCACCGGCATCGATCTGGTGCATGAACAGATCCGGGTCGCTTCCGGTGCCGGCCTGTCGGTCGGCCAGAGCGACATCCGCTTCCAAGGCCATGCCATCGAATGCCGCATCAATGCCGAGGACCCGCGCACCTTCGTGCCCTCGCCCGGCACGATCACCCATTTCCATACGCCCGGAGGGCTCGGCATCCGCGTCGATTCCGGCGTCTACTCCGGCTACCGCATCCCGCCTTACTACGACAGCCTGATCGGCAAGCTGATCGTGCATGGCCGCAACCGCGTCGAAGCGATGATGCGGCTGCGGCGCGCGCTGGACGAGTTCGTGGTCGACGGCATCAAGACGACGCTGCCGCTGTTCCGGGAGCTGGTCGGCAATCTCGACATCGCCAATGGCGACTACGACATCCACTGGCTGGAGAAGTACCTGGCGGAGTCGGCCTAGCGCGATATTCTCTTGTGCAAATGACGCGGCCCTACGCTCCCGGATACCGCATCCCGCCCGAGCTCCTGCTCAAGGCCTACGCCTCGGGCGTCTTTCCCATGGCCGAAAGCGCAACCGACCCGGAAGTGTTCTGGGTGCGGCCCGAAACACGCGGCATCATTCCGCTCGACGGCCTGCACGTGCCGCGCAGCCTGGCCAAGACGGTCCGCCAGGCACGCTTCGAGGTGCGCTTCGATCACGACTTCGAAGCGGTGATCGACGCCTGCGCGGAAGCGCGGGAGGAGCGCAGGAGCACCTGGATCAACGCGCCGATCCGTGAAGCCTATGTCGAGCTCTACCGCCGCGGCCACTGCCATTCGGTGGAATGCTGGCGCGACGGCGGGCTCGCCGGCGGCCTCTACGGAGTGACGCTCGGCCGCGCATTTTTCGGGGAGAGCATGTTTTCGCGCGCCCGCGACGCCTCGAAGGTGGCTTTGGTGTGCCTGGTCGAGCGGTTGAGAACCTGCGGCTTCGTGCTGCTCGATACCCAGTTCACCACCGAGCACCTGAAGCGTTTCGGCGCCATCGACGTGCCGCGCCGCCGCTATGAGAAGCTGCTCGAGGAGGCGCTCACCGGCTCCGCCTCGTTCCTCGGCTAGCTGGCTGGAATAGGCTGGCGTTTCCCGAAATTGCGCCGGCGCAACGGTGAGGCGCGCGAGATTAGTCGGTCTTCGGCTTCTCCGGCGGCGGCACGTCGGAGGTCTGCTTGCAGCCCTTCAGCCAGACGTCATAGACCGCGTGCTCGACCGCGTTGAGGCCGGGGCTCTCGGCGAACATCCAGCCGGTGAAGATGCGCTGGATCTTACGGTCGAGCGTGATCTCGTCGACCTCGACGAAGCTGTCAGTCTTCGGCTCCTCCTCCTTCGGCCGCGAATAGCAGACGCGCGGCGTCACTTGCAAAGCGCCGAACTGCACGGTCTCGTCGATATAGACGTCGAAGGTGGTGATCCGCCCGGTGATCTTGTCGATGCCGGCGAACTCGGCGATCGGGTTCTTGATCCGCTCGGCCGCCGCGCCTGCCGCGCCGGCAAGGAGCGCCGCACCGGCAAGTCCCGCGACGAACAGGCTCCGCAGCAAGGGTGAGCGTCGGTCGAAAGCCATCCGGACGTTCCGTGGTGAGCGGCGGCAGGAGTTCAGCCGCAACGGTGGGAGCTGGTCGTGAAAGATCGCGTCCCAGTTAGCCGGCAATTGTGGCAAGACAAGCAAGGCTGCGCCTTCGAGCTCATCCGCCCGGGGTCCAGGCGTCGTAGTCGCCGGTCACGCGCGGCCGCTGCGTGTGGGTCAGCACCGAGCCCTTGGGGCGGTAGGCGCCGGGCGTGCCGGTGCGATTGGGCACGTGCTCCTTCTCCCAAGGCCAGGGCTCATAGGCCTCGGCGCTCGGCGGCGTGTCGGTCCGGTGATGCATCCAGCCGTGCCAGCCGGGCGGGATCAGCGAGGCTTCGGAATAGCCGCTGTAGATCACCCAGCGCCGCGTGCGGCCTTCCGAATCGGTGCCGCCTTCATAGTAGAGATTGCCGAATTCGTCGCGCCCGACCGGCTTGCCGAAGCGCCAGGTGTGAAACCGCGTGCCGAGGGTCTCGCCGTTCCACCAGGTGAAAACCTGCGTCAGGAATCGCTTCATCGTCACTGCCAGAGATCCTCGCCAGGCCGGCCTTCAGCTCTTCGCCTTATGGCCTTGCCACGCGGCGATGGCAAGGGCATGGCAGGGTCGACGGCCCGGCTATTCCAGCCCGAGCTTGGCCTTGATGAGCGCGTTGACGGCCTGCGGGTTGGCCTTGCCGCCGGTCGCCTTCATCACCTGGCCGACGAACCAGCCGGCGAGCGTCGGCTTGGCCTTGGCCTGCTCCACCTTGTCCGGATTGGCGGCGATCACCTGATCGACCGCAGCCTCGATCGCGCCGGTGTCGTTCACCTGCTTGAGGCCGCGGCTTTCGACCAACACCTTCGGGTCCCCACCCTCCTGCCAGACGATCTCGAACAGGTCCTTGGCAATCTTGCCGGAGATCGTGCCGTCCTTGATCAAGTCGATAATCGCGCCGAGGTGATCCGGCGAAATCGGAACCTCTTCAATGGCTTTGCCGGTTCTGTTGAGAGCGCCCAAGAGATCGTTGATGACCCAGTTGGCGGCCAGCTTTCCATCCCGCCCGGCCGCCGCCAGCTCGAAATAGTCGGCCACCGCCTTCTCGGCGACAAGGATCGAGGCGTCGTAGGCCGACAGCCCGAGCGCGGCGATCAGCCGTTCGCGCTTGGCGTCGGGCAGCTCCGGCAAGCCGCCAGCCAGCGCCGCCACGTAAGCGTCGTCGAATTCGAGCGGCAACAAATCGGGATCGGGGAAGTAGCGGTAGTCGTGCGCCTCTTCCTTGGTGCGCATCGAACGGGTCTCGCCGCGATGGGGGTCGAACAGCCGCGTTTCCTGCTCGATGCTGCCGCCGTCCTCGATAACGGCGATCTGCCGCCGCGCCTCGTGATCGATCGCCTGGCCGACAAAGCGGATCGAATTGACGTTCTTGATCTCGCAGCGGGTGCCGAACGGCCCGCCCGGGCGCCTCACCGAAACGTTGACGTCGGCGCGCAGCGAGCCTTCGTCCATATTGCCGTCACAGGTGCCGAGGTAGCGCAGGATGGTCCGCAGCTTGGTGAGATAGGCCTTGGCCTCGTCGGCCGAGCGCAGATCGGGCTTGGAGACGATCTCCATCAGCGCCACGCCCGAGCGGTTGAGGTCGACATAGGACATGGTCGGATGCTGGTCGTGCAGCGATTTGCCGGCGTCCTGCTCCAGGTGCAGGCGCTCGATGCCGACCTCGATCTCCTCGAAGCCGCCGGCAGCATCGGGGCCGACGGATACCCTGACCACCCCCTCGCCGACGATCGGCTGCTTGTACTGGGAAATCTGATATCCCTGCGGCAGGTCCGGATAGAAGTAGTTCTTGCGGTCGAACACCGAGCGATTGTTGATCTCGGCCTGCAGGCCGAGCCCGGTGCGGATCGCCTGGCGCACGCATTCCTCGTTGATCACCGGCAGCATGCCCGGCATCGCTGCGTCGACCAGGGAGACGTTGAAATTGGGCGGCGCGCCGAACGAGGTCGCGGCGCCCGAGAACAGCTTGGCCTCGGAGGTCACCTGGGCATGCACCTCCATGCCGACGATCACCTCCCAGTCGCCGGTCGCTCCGGCAATGAGGCGCTTGGGGTCGGGCGTACGGGTGTCGAGGAGGGTCGTCATGGCGCCGCCCCTAAAGCAAATCGGGCCGAAGTGGAAGCCTCAAGCGGTCGCGATATAGGCGCGGATCTCGTCGGCCTCCTTCTCGACGTCCTCGATCCGCCGCTTGACGACGTCGCCGATCGAGATGATGCCGTCCAGCATGCCGTCGCGCTCGACCGGCAGATGGCGGAAACGGCCGAGCGTCATGATCTCCATCACCTCGTTGACCGTGTGGTGCTCGTTGCAGATCTTGACCTTCGCGGTCATCGCCTCGCGCACCGTGTGATCGAGCGCGGCCGCGCCCTCCTTGGCCAAGGTGCGCACGATGTCGCGTTCCGACAGGATGCCGACGATCTTGCGGTCGCCATTGGTGACCACCAGGGCGCCGATCCGGCGCTCGGCCAGAACGCGCACCGCGTCGGTCAGGCGTTCGTTGGGACCGATGGTCACCACGTCATGTCCCTTGAGTTCCAAAATGGCTTTCACGGTCATCGTCGCCTCCTCCTTGGTGAAGCGCCTGCGCACCCCCTCGTCCCCGGCCTCCTCCTGGCCGGCATCCATCGTGCGCCGAGGGGAATATCAATTCAAGTGCGCGGCATCAGGCTTGACGGACCGTCGCGGCGGTCGAACCAGCCGATCAGGAAGAACCCGGCGAAAAAACCGCCGATATGCGCCTCCCAGGCGATCTGATCGCTGACCCCCGGGCCGAAGCCGATCAGGCCGGTCGCCACATTGACGATCATCCAGACGGCCAGAAAGGTCATCACCGCACGCGAGCGGACCACCGCGGCGACCGGCAGCGGGCGGCCACGGAAGGCGGGCTGCGGCCCGGAGCGATCGATCTGGAAGCCGAAGCGCGCCGCCGCCCCCATCATGCCCGAGATCGCGCCGGAAGCGCCGACTAGCGGCGCCAAGTCGTTGGCGTGGAGAACGTAGTGGAGCGCGACGGCGGCGATCGAGGTGACAACCCAGAATGCCAGGAAGCGGACGGCCCCCAAGCGGGCCGCCAGCGGCGAGCCGAAGGCCGCGAGCCAGATCATGTTGACCCCGAGATGCAGCCAGGAGCCATGCAAGAAGGAATAGGTGATCGGCGTGGTGAAGGCGTAGAGGTCGATCAGATAGCGGCCGGAGTAGCGCGCCGGCACGAACGCTGCGCGGACGAAGAATTCGGCATCCTGCGCGGGGGTGAACAGGACGGTGCGCATGAGGTGGATGCCGGCGCAGAGCGCAATCAGGGCGACCACCACCGCAGGCATGTTGAAGATCGGCTCGCCACGAGGGGGCCTAGGCTGGCGCTCGGCGACCATTCAGACCGGCGCCTGCCCCGCATGCGCGCAAACCAGCGTCGGCTCCGGCAGCCCTCGGCGGGGCGCAACGCACAAGCCGGCCGCCCGGATCAAGCTCCGGACGGCCGGACAGGCCTCGCTGAAGCCCAGCCTTGGTCGGCTGGCGGTCCGCCGGTCAGAAACGGCCGCCACAGCCAATGGCTTCATGGATGTCACGAACCGCCACACTCCTCAACGGCAACCGATCGTTAACCTTAACGCGCCCGGGGATGCGAACGGCCGGCTGGCACGCAACCTGCACCACCGATGACGGTGGCGGCAAGAGGCAAGGCCGATGTCCACCGATGGCACAGATTGAGGCGGGGGAGCGCGGGTGCCGAGGCGATGAAGCAGGAACAGTCGATCGCAATGTTCCAATATTGGAACAATCTGCGCAACGGGCGACGCGCCCCGCGGCGCACCGAGATCGAGCCGGCGGAGATCAAGTCGCTGTTGGCCGACACCTTCATCCTCGAACGCGACTCCCGCGGCAGTGCCGTGTTCCGCCTCGCCGGCACCCGGCTCTGCGCCATCTACGGACGGGAGCTGAAAAGCTTCTCCTTCGCCTCGCTGTGGCGCGAGAAGGATCAGCGGCTGGTCGGCCGCCTCGCCTCCGGTGCCTTCACCGCACGCTCGGTGCTGACGATGTCGTTTGTCGGCATCAGCCGGACCGGCCAGACCAACGCCTTCGAGCTGGTGCTGCTGCCGCTCGACGGCGGCGTCGACAGCCCGCGCTGCCTCGGCGTGCTGTCGGCGGCCGAAAGGGCCGACTGGCTGGGCGCCGATCCGATCGCCGACGCCAGGATCCAGGACATCCGCTCGTTCGATCCCGACCGCGACCTGAACTGTGCCGCCGCAGCCGGCCTTGCCCGATCCGGGGCCGAACTGGCGCGCGACGGACTTTCCCGGCTGCCGGTCATGGGCCGCCGTATCCGCCATCTCGTCGTCCTCGACGGCGGCCGCGAACGCTGACGGAGAGCTCACCGGCTTTCTGCGCGCGCCGGTCTAAATATCTGAAACTGTGTCACTTACCGATAATTAACCGCACGCGCTCAATGTGGCTTTCGTCCCCACCATTTGGGCAATGATGGGGCCGAGGGGTGTCGGCAATGCAGGCGAAGGCGATCGACTTGGCGTCGGCTCGCGTCGAAAGACGGAGTCATCCGCGGCTCAGGGTGCGGATCTATGGCCGGTTCATGCTCGAGGACCGCTCCGAGCACCCCTGCCAGGTGAGCGACATTTCGGCGAGCGGCGTGGCATTGCGGGCTGAGCGGCACGGCGAGCCCGGCGAGAAGGTGATCGTCTATCTCGACCATGTCGGGCGCCTGGAGGGCGTCGTCGCGCGCACGCTGCCGGATGGGTTCGCCTTGGCCATCCATGCCTCGGAGCGCAAGCGCGACAAACTCGCCGCGCAACTCATCTGGCTCGCCAACAAGGAGAAGTTCGGCTTGCCGGAGGACCGCCGCCACCAGCGCGTGACGCCGCGCAAATCGGTCTCGGAACTGGTCACCGGAGACGGCCGGCGTCATCCCTGCCGGATCATCGACCTGTCGCTCTCCGGTGCTGCGGTGGAGACGGAGATCAGGCCGACGCTGGGCGCCGCAGTCGCCCTGGGCACCATGCACGGCCGCATCGTGCGCCACTTCGAGGAAGGGGTGGCGATCGAATTCGCCGTGCTGCAAAGGCTCGAAGCACTGGCCCAGGAGTTCGACGTCAACCCGACATGAACTCCAGGCTGAACGACGATTCTGCCTAGGCGTCGCCGAGATAGGATTTGATCGTCTCGATGAAGCGCGGCACCGAGATCGGCTTGGAGATATAAGCCTCGCAGCCGCCTTGGCGGATGCGCTCCTCATCGCCCTTCATCGCAAACGCCGTCACCGCAATGACCGGGATGCCGTGGAGGTCGTCGTCCTCCTTCAGCCATTTGGTGACCTCCAGCCCCGACACCTCGGGCAACTGGATGTCCATTAGGATCAGGTCCGGACGATGCGCACGCGCCAGCGCCAGCGCTTCCAGCCCGCTCCTGGTGCGCACGGTCTCGTAGCCGTTGGCTTCGATCAGGTCGCGGAAGAGCTTCATGTTGAGCTCATTGTCCTCGACGATCATCACTTTCTTTGGCATCACTGTGGTCCGCGGCAGGGAGGCGGCGCCGGCAAAGCGCACCCGCGGTAACGAGCGCGAATCTCCGACCCGATGGCAGAATAGATGATCGACGAACGCTTCTCCACCGCCCCGGGCCGTTCGGCCACCCCGCGCCGCAGCCGTTCCGCGCCGATGACGCCGGCCGAGGCAGAGGCCGTGGCGGCGGCTGCGCTCGGCTTCATTGCCGGCGACCCCGCGCTTCTGCCACGCTTCCTGGCGCTGACCGGAATCGACCCGGGCGCGATTCGCCGTGCGGCCGCCGAGCCCGGCTTCCTCACCGGAGTGCTTTCCTTCGTGGTGGCGCATGAGCCGACGCTGCTGGCCTTCGCCGACCAATCCGGCCTGGAGCCGGGCAGGATCGCGGCGGCATTCGACGTGCTCGGCAGCGGCAGCCCGGGCCCGGCAGCGTGAGCCGCGGCACGGCATTCCCACAATGAGCGACGATCCCGAGACGGCGCGCCAGATCGCCGCGCTTGCGGCCGACGCGCGGCCGCTGCTGGTGCTCGATGTGGACGAAGTCCTGCTCGAATTCGTGCGGCCGTTCAGCCTGTTTCTCAACAACCGGCAGATCGACCTCAAGGCGACGTCGTTCAATCTCAGCGGCAACATCATCGACCGGGCCAGCGGCACGGCGCTATCCGACTCCGAGGTGAAAGCCCTGCTCGCCGCCTTCTTCGATGCCCAGCACGAGTGGCAGACGGCGGCCGAACAGGCTGCCGACGAGCTTGCCGCGCTGGCGGGTGCGGTGTCGATCGTGATGCTGACGGCAATGCCGCACCGCCACCACGATCGCCGGCGCGCCCACCTCGCCAGCCTCGGCTTTCCCTATCCGCTGGTCACGACCGAGCGCGCCAAGGGCCCGGCGGTCGCGCTGCTGCGCGGGCCAAGCCGCCGCACGGTCGCCTTCGTCGACGACATCCCCGGCAACCTGCTCTCGGTTCAGGCGACGGTTCCCGACGCGCACCTCTTTCACCTGATGATGCACCCGGAATTCCGCGCGCTGCTGCCGCCTTTGCCGGCGGGGGTGGTGGCCGTGGCCGACTGGGCCGCCGCTGTCCCCCAAATCGCCGCTGCGCTCGGCGTGTGAGGGCGAACGCCGAGAACCGGACACGGTTCTTTGAAACGGTGATCCGCTGTCAGGCGAATTCCATGATCACGGCGTCGACCGCAAGGCTGTCGCCGGGGGCGACGTTGACGCGGTTTACGGTGAGGTCGCGCTCGGCGCGCAGCACGTTCTCCATCTTCATCGCCTCGATGATGGCCAGCGTTTCGCCGGCCTTGACCTCCTGGCCGGGGCCGACGGCGACCGAGACGACCAGTCCCGGCATCGGGCAGAGCAACAGCTTCGACGTATCCGGCGCCGGCTTGACCGGCATCAGCTGCTCGAGTGCGGCGGTGCGCGGCAGCATCGCCAGGGCACCGACAGACAGGCCGCGCCATTCGATGCGCAGGCCGTTCGTCTCCGGCCTGACCCGCGCGGAGATCGCGCGGCCGCCGACCGTGCCGATCCACACGGGATCGCCGGGCCGCCAGCCGCTCGCCACCTCGAAAGGGCGGCCGCCAATGTCGAGCTCCAGGCTGGCCGGCCCTCCGGCCTCGCCCTCGAGCACGGCCAGTTCGAGCCGCTGCTCACCGATCCGAACCACCCAGTCGCGCTTGAGCTTGCCCGTATGCGGCTGAAGCCGCCCCGGCAAGCGGTCGAGGCGGTCGCACCGGACGAGCTCGACGGCAAGCGCGATGGCCGCAAGCACAATAAGGTCTTCCGCAGCCGGCGCCGAAGGCCGGAAGCCGTCCGGAAACTCCTCGGCGATGAAGCCGGTCGACAGCTCGCCCTTTTGCCAGCGTGGATGGGCCATCAGCGCCGACAAGAACAGCAGGTTGTTGGCAACGCCCTCGACGACGAAGCGATCGAGCGCCTCCGCCATGGCCGCGACCGCTTCGGCGCGGGTCGGCGCCCAGGCGCAGAGCTTGGCCAGCATCGGATCGTAGAAGATCGAGATCTCCGAGCCCTCCTGGACCCCTGTGTCGTTGCGGATCACCGCGTCGCCCTGCCGACCTTCGGGCGGCGGCACATAGCGCCGGAGCCGCCCGATCGAGGGCAGGAAGCCGCGCGTCGGATCCTCCGCATAGAGGCGCGATTCGATCGCCCAGCCGTTGAGCTTGACGTCGCGTTGCCGCAGCGCCAGCTTCTCGCCGGCCGCGATGCGGATCATCTGCTCGACAAGATCGATGCCGGCGACCAGCTCCGTCACCGGGTGCTCGACCTGCAGACGTGTATTCATTTCAAGGAAGTAGAACTTTCTGTTCGAGTCGACGATGAACTCGACTGTGCCGGCGCTCTGGTAGCCGACCGCCTTGGCCAGGGACACCGCCTGTTCGCCCATTGCCGCACGGGTCGCCGGATCGAGGAACGGCGACGGCGCCTCCTCCACGACCTTCTGGTTGCGGCGCTGAATCGAGCATTCCCGCTCGCCGAGATAGATGGCGTTGCCGTGACCGTCGGCCAACACCTGGATTTCGATATGGCGCGGATCGACGATGAATTTCTCCAAGAACACCCGCTCGTCGCCGAACGCGTTGCGGGCCTCCGAGCGGGCGCGGTCCAGCCCCTCGGTCAACTCGGCTGCCGTCCAGGCAATGCGCATGCCCTTGCCGCCGCCGCCGGCCGATGCCTTGATCATCACCGGATAGCCAATCTCGGCGGCGATGCGCTTGGCCTGAGCCGCCTGCTCGACCGTGCCGAGATAGCCCGGCACCGTCGCTACGCCGGCCTTGTCGGCGACCTTCTTCGACTGGATCTTGTCGCCCATCGCCTCGATCGCGGGCGCTTTCGGACCGATGAAGGCGATTCCTTCGGCTTCGAGCGCGGTGCAGAAGGAGGCGCGCTCCGACAGAAAGCCGTAGCCGGGGTGCACCGCCTGCGCCCCCGTCGCCTTGCAGGCCGCGAGAATCGCGTCGGCGTTCAGATAGCTGTCGGCGGCGGGTGGCGGACCGATCAGCACGGCCTCGTCCGCCATCTCGACGTGCAGACCGTCGCGGTCGGCGTCCGAATAGACCGCCACCGTGGCGATGCCCATGCGCTTGGCGGTCCTGATCACCCGGCAGGCGATTTCGCCGCGGTTGGCGATCAGGATCTTGCTGAACATCTTTGGCGCGTCCCCGGCTTTCGTTCTTCCTATGGGGTTCCCCGGGTGCGTTCAAGGGGATGCGGCGGGCTTGCAGCAGAGCGCAAATGCTGAAAGCTTGGGCCATGCGGCCGAAGCAGTACGGCCGCCTTCAACTCCGCCACTGCGCTGCCCTTCAGCGACGTCACCCCGATGACCTTCCCGCTCCGGCCACACCGTGCCTTCCTCATTGCGGCCGCCTGCGGCTTGGCCGGCCTGCTGGTCGGCTGGTTCACCTTCCGCTCACTGGCGGTCGTGATCGCGGCCGACACCTTCTTTGCCCTTTATCTGCTTTTGTCGCTCGTCGGCATCCCGCGCCTTACCGCTGATTACTTGAAGCGGCACGCCGCGCGCGAGGATGAACCCGTCTGGATCATCTTTGCCGTCACCTTGGCGACCGTCATCGTTGCCGTGATCTCGCTGTTCCTGCTCATCAACCAGGCGCCGAGCCCGGACCCGCTGCGCCTCGCGCTGACGCTGGTCTCGGTGCCGCTCGGCTGGTTCACCATCCACACCATGGCGGCCTTGCACTACGCCCACCTCTACTGGCAGCCGGCGGCGCGCCCCGGCGAAGACGGACTCTCGATGGAGATCGCCGCCCGCGGCGGCCTCGATCTGCCCGGCTCGGGCGAGCCTAGCGGCGCCGATTTCCTCTATTTCGCCTACACCATCGGGATGACCGCGCAGACTTCGGACGTCGAGGTGACGAACACGGCCATGCGCATAGCCTGCCTGGTTCACTCGATCGTCTCGTTCTATTTCAACACGGTGCTGGTCGCCGCAGCGGTCAATCTGGCCGTCTCTCTCGGTCACTGAGGGCAGAGTTTTCCGCAAATCTGCTGTTATATTAGCCGGCCGTCTCACCAGCCGATCGCGCAAACGTTAGCGCCGCCAGAGAACCGGATGCGGTGTCTCACCGTCTCTTGACTTCGGATTGACCTTGATCGGCCGTAAGGGTCGCGGCGAGAGGAGCACGGCATGTCGGAACCGAACAGCACAGGACGCGGCCTCGTCTACCGCCAGTCCTTCTCAACGCGGCTGACCCATTGGCTGTGGGCCATCTCGCTGTTTTTCCTGCTCCTCAGCGGACTGCAGATCTTCAATGCCCATCCGGCGCTCTATCTCGGCGATCAATCCGGCTTCGATTTTTCCAACCAGGTGCTCGCCATCGGCACCGAGGGCACGGACGAGGCCCCGCAAGGCGTCACCGAGGTTTTCGGCCACCGCTTCACCACCACGGGCGTGCTCGGGCTGTCGGCCGGCTCCGACGGCGAATTGACCGGACGCGGCTTTCCCGCCTGGGCGACGCTGCCCTCGTATCAGGATCTGGCCACCGGCCGCGTCATTCACTTCTTCTTCGCCTGGCTGCTGTCGGCCACCCTGCTCGTCTGGCTGGTGACGAGCGCCCTCAATGGCCATCTCCGGCGCGACCTGGCCCCGCGGCTTGCAGACGTGAAGCGTCTGCCGGCCGACATCGTCGCCCATCTGCGTTTCAGATTTGCGCACGGAAAGACGTACAACCCATTGCAGAAGCTCACCTATTTTGCTGTACTTTTCGTCCTCTTGCCCCTGATGATCGCCACCGGGCTGGCGATGTCGCCCGGCATGAACGCGGCGCTGCCCTTCCTGCCGGAGCTGTTCGGCGGCCGGCAGAGCGCGCGCACCATCCATTTCGCTTTGATGGTGCTGATCGTGCTGTTCTTCGTCATCCATCTCCTGATGATCGTGGCGGCCGGTCCGCTCAACGAGCTGCGCTCGATCATCACCGGCTGGTACCGCACCGATCACCGGCCCGGCGAACCCGGGGAGACCGTCTGATGGCCCGCTTCGCGCTCAACCGCCGCCGGTTCCTGACCTCCGCCGGGGTCGGCGCATCCGGCCTCCTGCTGTCCGGCTGCGATGCCTTTGACGGGTTTGCCGGCCAAGACAGCGCCGTGCGCGGCTTCATCGCCGGCGCCAACCGGCTGACCTACCGGGTGCAGCGCCTCATCCTCGGCCGCGAGGCGCTGGCACAGGAATTTACCGAGGCCGACATTCGTCAGCCGCAGCGGCCGAACGGCGTCACCGCGCCTGACGACGACGCCTATCACGCCATGCAGGCCAACGATTTCGCCGACTGGCGGCTGGCCGTCGGCGGCCTGGTCGAGAAGCCGCTCAGCCTGTCGCGCCAGACCCTGCAGGCGATGCCGTCGCGCACCCAGATCACCCGCCACGATTGCGTCGAGGGCTGGAGTTGCATCGCCAAATGGACGGGCGTGCCGCTTTCCTTGGTGCTCGACGAGGCGAGGCCAAAGCCCGAGGCGCGGTTCGTCGTCTTCCGCTGCCTCGACACCATCGAGCGCAACCTCGACGGCGACATCAAATATTACGAATCGATCGACCTTCTCGACGCCCGACACCCGCAGACCATCCTCGCCTACGGGCTCAACGGCAAACCGCTGCCGATCGAGAACGGCGCCCCCTTGCGGCTGAGGGTCGAGCGGCAACTGGGGTACAAGATGGCCAAATATGTGTACGGCATCGACCTCGTCGCCGACCTCGCCTCCTTCGGACGGGGCAAGGGCGGGTACTGGGAGGACAATGGCTACGACTGGTACGCTGGCATCTAAAGCGGGGAGAGTTGTCGGCGAGAGGTGACAAACTGTCGTGCATAGGATATGGACGGTGCGTCGAGGGCTTCGGCCCAACGGTTTGCGGGAGAGAGCAGCTGGCGCTGCCGCCGAAGGGGAAATCCGCCCGGAATCTCTCAGGCAAAAGAACCGTAAACCGTCACGACACTCTGGAAAGTCGGGATGACCATCCCGCGCCGAAGGTGTAAGCGCCGCCGACAGGGTTCCGGTTGCGCGAGTCTCTCAGGCTTCCGACAGAGGGGCGCGAACAGCCGCATCAGCGGCCGAGTTTGTGCGACTCTGGAGGTGCCATGACCGACGCGACCCTTATCCATCTGCCGCTGGAGGCCTTGCACGAGAAGGCCGGCGCTCGTTTCGGCGGCTTTGCCGGCTGGAAGATGCCGTTGACCTACCCGCTCGGGGTGCTGGGCGAGCATCTCGCCACCCGGCAGAAGGCCGGCCTGTTCGACATCTCGCACATGAAGCTGATCGCGGTCTCCGGGGCCGAGGCGGCGGCATTCCTGTCCCGCGCCTGCCCGATCGACGCCGCTGATCTCGGCATCGGCCGGTCGAAATACAGCTTCCTGCTCAATCCGGCCGCCGGGATCCTTGACGACGTCATCGTCACCCGGCTCGGCCGCGAGCGCTTCATGATCGTCGCCAACGCCGCCAATGCCGCAGGCGATATCGCCCATCTCACGGCCATTGCGGCGGATTTCGCCGTGGAGGTCGAGCCGCTCGAACGCGTCCTGCTGGCGCTGCAGGGGCCGGAGGCTGCGGCGGTGCTCACCGGCAGCGGCCTCGACAGCGTGCTCGACCTTGCCTTCATGCAAGGGGCCGAGCCGCGCCAAGGCTGGTTCGTCACCCGCTCCGGCTACACCGGCGAGGATGGTTTCGAGATCGCCCTGCCCATCGATGCCGCGCCGGCCTTCGCCGAAACCTTGCTCACCGATCCGCGCGTCAGTCTGATCGGGCTTGCCGCGCGCGACAGCCTGCGGCTCGAGGCGGGACTTTGCCTGCACGGCAACGACATCACACCCGAAACCGATCCGGTCAGCGCCAGCCTCACCTGGGCAATCCCCGCCGCCGTGCGCGCCGCCGGCCGCTTCGTCGGCGCCGAAGCGCTGGCCGCGATTGCCGCGCAGGGGCCGGCGCGGCGCCGCGTCGGGCTGAAGCCGGACGGCAGGCAGCCGGTCCGCGCCGGCGCGCCGATCTTCGATGCCGACGGCGCCGAGGTCGGCCAGGTGACCTCGGGCGGATTCGGACCTTCGGCCGGCTACCCCGTGGCGATGGGCTACGTCGCCGCGCCGCTCGCCCGGCCGGGCACACGGCTTGCGGCGGAGGTCCGCGGCAACCGGCTGCCGCTTGCCGTCCACGCTCTGCCGTTCACTCCGCACCGCTATCACAAGGGATAATCGAACATGGCCACGACGACCTACTTCACCGAAGACCATGAATGGATCCGGCTGGACGACGACATCGCCACCGTCGGCATCACCGACTATGCCCAGGAGCAGCTCGGCGACCTGGTCTTCGTCGAGCTGCCGGAAATCGGCCGCGTGATGAAGAAGGGCGACACGGCCGTGGTGGTCGAATCGGTCAAGGCGGCGTCCGACGTCTACGCCCCGGTCGACGGCGAGATCGTCGAGGCCAACGCCAAATTGTCCTCCGATCCCGCGCTGGTCAACAGCGACGCGACCGGCGACGGCTGGCTGTGGAAGATGCGGCTCGCCGACAAGGGCCAGCTCGAGGGCCTGCTCGACGAAGCCGGCTATACCGCCCTGATCGGTTGAGGATGATCGTCATGACCCACGAGCTCAGCCCCTTCGCGGCCCGCCATATCGGCCCTGGCGCCGCCGATGTCCGCGCCATGCTGACGACCCTCGGCCTGCCCTCGGTCGAGACGCTGATCTCGCAGGCGGTGCCGAAATCGATCCGGCTCGGCCGGCCGCTCGAGCTGCCGCCGGCGGCCGGCGAAGCCGAGGCGCTGGCCGAGCTCGCCGCCAAGATGAACCACAACATGGTGCTGAAGAGCTTCATCGGCGCCGGCTACCACGGAACGTTCGTTCCGCCCGTCATCCAGCGAAACCTGTTCGAGAATCCGGCCTGGTACACGGCGTACACGCCGTACCAGGCCGAGATCAGCCAGGGCCGGCTCGAGCTGCTCTTCCATTTCCAGACGCTGGTTGCCGAACTCACCGGCCTGCCGGTCGCGTCGGCCTCGCTGCTCGATGAGGCCACGGCGGTCGCCGAAGCCGTCGGCATCGCGCTGCGCCACCATCGCGACGGCCGCCGCCGCGTGGTGCTTGCCGGGGCCCTGCATCCGCAGACGCTCGACGTGGTGCGCACCCGGGCCGAGCCGCTCGGCGTGACCGTGGGAGAAGAGGAAATCGACGCCGCAACCGCAGCGCTGCTGGTCTCCTGGCCGGACACCCATGGCGTCTATGGCGATCACCGCGAGGCGATCGCGGCGGCCAAGGCCGCCGGCGCGCTGGTCATTTTCGTCTCCGATCCGCTGTCCCTCGTGCTCACCGATGCACCGGCCGCACTCGGTGCCGACATCGCGGTCGGCTCGATGCAGCGCTTCGGCGTGCCGATGGGCTTCGGCGGACCGCATGCCGCTTACTGCGCGGTGGCCGAGCGGCTGACCCGGCTGATGCCCGGGCGCCTGGTCGGGCAGTCGGTCGACAGCAAGGGCCGCGCCGGCTACCGCCTGGCACTGCAGACCCGGGAGCAGCACATCCGCCGCGACAAGGCGACCTCCAATATCTGCACTGCCCAGGCACTGCTCGCCAATATGGCGACGGCCTATGCGATCTGGCATGGACCGGCCGGACTGATCGCCATCGCCCGCCACGTCCATGGGCTGGCGGGGCGGCTTGCCGCAGCACTCGCTCAAGCCGGCGTGACGCTCGCCGGCGAGCGCCTCTTCGACACCGTCGCCGCCACGGTGCCCGGACGCGCCGCCGCACTGGCGGCTCAGGCCGAGGCCGGAGGCCGGCTGATCCGGGTGCTCGACGATGACCGGGTCGCGATCACGTTCGACGAGACCTCCGCCGAGGAGGACCTTTTCGCACTTGCCGCCCTGTTCGGCGCCGAGGTCCCCGCTTCCGCTCAGGCGCGGATGCCGGGCAACGTCCGCGGCAAGGCATTCCTGACGCAGCCGGTGTTCCACGCGCACCGCTCGGAAACGGCGATGATGCGCTTTCTGCGCCGGCTGGCCGACAAGGATCTGGCGCTCGACCGGGCGATGATCCCGCTCGGGTCGTGCACGATGAAGCTCAACGCAGCGGCCGAGATGGCGCCGGTGAGCTGGCCGACGGTCGCCAATCTGCACCCGTTCGCCCCGGCGCGGCTGACCGCCGGCTACCGGGCGCTGACCACCGATCTCGAGGGCTGGCTCGCCGAGATCACCGGCTTCGACGCGGTGTCGCTGCAGCCCAATGCCGGCAGCCAGGGCGAGTATGCCGGGTTGCTGGCGATCCGCCGTTACCATCTGTCGCGCGGCGACAGCCGCCGCACGGTCTGCCTGATCCCCTCCTCCGCCCACGGCACCAATCCGGCCAGCGCCTCGATGGCCGGCATGCGCGTGGTGGTGGTGGCGTGCGAGGAGGCCGGCGACATCGACCTAGACGACCTCAAGGCGAAGCTCGCCGAGCACGGCGACAACGTCGCGGCGCTGATGTTCACCTATCCCTCGACTCACGGCGTGTTCGAGGAAGGCGCGCGCGACATCTGCGAACTCGTCCATGCCGCCGGCGGCCAGGTCTATTTCGACGGCGCCAACCTGAACGCGCTGGTCGGGCTGGCGCGTCCGGGCGACATCGGCGCCGATGTCTGCCACATGAACCTGCACAAGACCTTCTGCATCCCGCATGGCGGCGGCGGGCCCGGGGTCGGGCCGATCGGAGTCAAGGGCCATCTCGCGCCGTTCCTGCCGGGCCATGTGGCGCTGGGCAGCGTCCATGCCGTAGCGGCGGCGCCATTCGGCAGCGCCTCGATCCTGCCGATCACCTGGATGTATATCCGGATGATGGGTGCGGCCGGGCTGAAGCAGGCGACCGAAACGGCGATTCTCAGCGCCAATTACCTGGCGGCTCGGCTCTCCGGACACTTCCCGCTGCTGTTCACCGGCCGCAATGGCCGGGTCGCGCACGAGCTGATCCTCGACACCCGCGTCTTCAAGGAACGTGGCGGGGTGAGCGTCGAGGATATCGCCAAGCGGCTGATCGATTACGGCTTCCACGCGCCGACCATGTCGTGGCCGGTGGCCGGCACGCTAATGGTCGAACCGACGGAATCGGAGCCGAAGGAGGAGCTCGACCGCTTCGCCGAGGCCATGATCGCGATTGCCGCCGAGGCCGAGAAGGTCGCCGAGGGCGAGTGGCCGGCCGACGACAATCCGCTGGCCAACGCGCCGCATACGGCGGCCGATGTGCTCGGCGACGACTGGCAGCACCCCTATTCGCGGCTAACGGCGGCCCATCCCAACGCCGACACGGAGCTGGCAGCGAAATACTGGCCGCCCGTGTCGCGCATCGACAACGTCGCCGGCGACCGCAACCTGGTCTGCGCCTGCCCGCCGGTGAGCGAATATCTGGGCGCGGCGGAGTAGCTTTCGCGCTTATTCAGCACGATTCCGTCGTTTTGGCGGGTCATACTGTCGCCTGGCGAACAGAGCAGGAACTTTATCCACGTCTCCGGCAAGCGTGCGATGATACCGGATTGATTCGGGATGGCAGGCAGGAACGACATGGACGACCGCAACGACCTCTTCTCACCGCTCGGCAAGCGCGCCGCCGACCCGCTGGTGCGCGCCGCCAAGCGTGACAAGGCCGCCAGGGATGCCAGCGACAGCTACAGCGCGGCGGACATCGAAGTGCTCGAAGGCCTGGAGCCGGTGCGCCGGCGGCCGGGCATGTATATCGGCGGCACCGACCAGAAGGCGCTGCACCATCTGTTCGCCGAAGTGATCGACAATGCGATGGACGAAGCCGTGGCCGGCCATGCCAGCTTCATCGAGGTCGACCTCGACGCGGACGGGTTCGTGACCGTCAACGACAACGGCCGCGGCATCCCGGTCGATCCGCATCCGAAGTTCAAGACGTCGGCGCTCGAGATCATCATGACGACCTTGCACGCCGGCGGCAAATTCGATTCCAAGGTCTACGAGACCTCGGGCGGCCTGCACGGCGTCGGCGTGTCGGTGGTCAACGCGCTGTCGGACGTGCTCGAGGTCGAGGTGGCGCGCGGCCGCCAGCTCTATCGGCAGCGGTTCTCGCGCGGCAAGCCGAAAGGCGGGCTGGAGCGGCTCGGCGATGTGCAGAACCGGCGCGGCACCCGGGTGCGCTTCCACCCCGATCCGCAGATCTTCGGCGACGAGGCGCGGTTCGAGCCGGCGCGGCTCTACCGCATGGCGCGCTCGAAAGCCTATCTCTTCGGCGGCGTGGAGATCCGCTGGAGCTGCGATCCGAAACTGATCGGCGCCAAGGACGAGACCCCTGCCCGCGCCACCTTCCATTTTCCCGGCGGCCTCAAGGATTATCTGGCCGCCTCGCTGGGCGATGAAATGCAGGTGACCCGCGAGGTGTTCTTCGGCAAGGGCGACAAGCAGGGCGGCCACGGCTCGGTCGAATGGGCCGTCACCTGGTACGGCGGCGACGGCTTCCTCAACTCCTATTGCAACACCATCCCCACCCACGAAGGCGGCACCCACGAAATGGGCTTCCGCAACGTGCTGACGCGCGGGCTGAAGGCCCATGCCGAGCTGATCGGCAACAAGCGGGCCGCTGCCGTGACCAGCGAGGACGTGATGATCTCGGCGGCCGGCATGCTCTCGGTGTTCATCCGCGAGCCGGAATTCGTCGGCCAGACCAAGGACAAGCTGGCGACCGTCGAGGCCGTCCGGATCGTCGAAAGCGCGGTGCGCGATCCCTTCGACCACTGGTTGGCCGACAATCCGCAGGAGGCCAACAAGCTGCTCGACTGGGTGATCCAGCGCGCCGAGGAACGGGTGCGCCGGCGCCAGGAGAAGGAGGTGAGCAGGAAGAGCGCAGTGCGCAAGCTCCGCCTGCCCGGCAAGCTCGCGGATTGCACCCAGAACGCGGCCGCGGGCGCGGAGCTGTTCATCGTCGAAGGCGATTCAGCCGGCGGCTCGGCCAAGCAGGCGCGCGACCGGGCGCTGCAGGCGGTGCTGCCGCTGCGCGGCAAGATCCTCAACGTGGCCAGCGCCGGAGCCGACAAGCTGACCGGCAACCAGCAGATCGCCGACCTGATCCAGGCGCTGGGCTGCGGCACGCGCGCCCGCTACCGCGACGACGATTTGCGCTATGAGCGGGTGATCATCATGACCGACGCCGATGTCGACGGCGCCCATATCGCTTCGCTGCTGATCACCTTCTTCTTCCAGGAAATGCCCGAGCTGATCCGCAACGGCCATCTGTTCATGGCGGTGCCGCCGCTCTACCGGCTCAGCCAGGGCGGCAAGACGCTTTACGCCCGCAACGACGCCCATAAGGACGAGCTGCTGCGCAGCGCCTTCAGCGGCCGCGGCAAGGTCGAGATCGGCCGCTTCAAGGGGCTGGGCGAGATGCTGGCGAGCCAGCTCAAGGAAACCACCATGGATTCCAGGAAGCGCACGCTGCTCCGGGTCGAGGTGCTGGACGAGGAAGCAGCGACCAAGACCGCCGTCGATGCGCTGATGGGCAGCAAGCCGGAAGCACGGTTCCGCTTCATCCAGGAGCGGGCCGAATTCGCAGCGGCGGACGAGCTCGATATCTGACCGGACCGCGGCGGCTCAGAGAGCCACGACCTTGCCGTCGGAAAGCGTGACGCGCCGGTCCATACGCTGGGCAAGCTCGTGATTGTGGGTCGCGATCAGCGCCGCCAGGCCCGACTGGCGGACCAGCGCTTCGAGCGCGTCGAACACGTAGAACGCCGTCGAAGGGTCGAGATTGCCGGTCGGCTCATCGGCCAGCAGCACCAGCGGCGCATTGGCGACGGCGCGCGCGATCGCCACGCGCTGCTGTTCGCCGCCGGAGAGCTCGGCCGGCCGGTGCTGGCTGCGCTGCCCGATCTGCATATAGTCGAGCAGCTCGCCGGCGCGCTGCCGCGCCTCGGGAAAGCCCAGGCCGCGCACCAGCTGAGGCATCATGATGTTCTCGAGCGCCGTAAATTCCGGCAGCAAATGGTGAAACTGATAGACGAAGCCGATCTCGTTGCGGCGAATGGCGGTGCGCTGATCGTCGGAGAGCCGGCCGCAGGCGCGGCCGGCCACGATCACGTCGCCGGCATCGGGCCGCTCCAGCAGGCCGGCGGTATGCAGAAGGGTCGACTTGCCGACACCCGAAGGCGCCACCAGGGCCACCATTTCGCCGGCAGACAGGGCGAAATCGGCGCCCGACAGAATTGTCAGCTTGCGCGGCCCCTGAACATAGTGGCGCTCGACGCCCTTGAGCTCGATGATCGGCTGAGACACCACCGTCACTCGTAGCGCAGCGCTTCGACGGGATCGAGCTTGGCCGCCCGCCAAGCCGGGAAAAGCGTGGCCAGGAACGACAGCACCAGCGCCATCAGCACCACCGCCGCGGTTTCGTTGAACTCCATCTTGGCCGGCAGCTGGCTCAGGAAATAGAGCTCGGGGTTGAAGATGGTGGTGCCGGACACCCAGGAGAAGAACTGGCGGATGCGCTCGACATTCAAGCAGACGACCACGCCGAGCAGCACGCCCGCGAGCGTCCCCGTGACCCCGATCGCCGCCCCGGTCATCAGGAAGATGCGCAGCACCGCGCCGCTGGTGGCGCCCATGGTGCGCAGGATGGCGATGTCGCTGCCCTTGTCCTTCACCAGCATGATCAGGCCGGAAATGATATTGAGCGCCGCGACAAGCACGATCAGCGTCAGGATCATGAACATCACGTTGCGTTCGACGTCGAGGGCGGAGAAGAAGGTCTGGTTTCGCTGCCGCCAGTCGGTCAGATAAAGCTGCCGCTCGGCGGCCTTTTCGACCTGAGGCCGCAAAGTATCGACCGCGTCGGGGTTGTCGGCGTAGATCTCGATCGTCTGCGCCTTGCCGTCCATGTTGAAAAACAGCTGCGCTTCCGAAAACGGCATGAAGAGGATCGAAGCGTCATATTCGGACATGCCGATCTCGAAGATGGCGACCACCGGATAGGCCTTGACCCGCGGCATGGTGCCGAGCGGGGTCACGTCGCCGTCGGGCGAGATCAGAGTGACCTGGTCGCCGAGCGAAAGGCCGAGATTCTCGGCCATGCGGGCGCCGATCGCCACCCCTTCGCTGGCGTCGAAGCCGCTGAGCGAGCCCTGGCGGACGTTGTCGGCGACCAGCCCGATCTTCTCCAGGTCGGCGCCACGGACGCCCTTGACCAGTGCCCCGGTGCCGGGGCCGACCTGACCGCTGGCAAAGATTTGACCCTCGATCAGCGGCATCGCCAGGCGCACGCCGGCCACCCCGGCAATCCGTTTGGCGACCGCGTCATAGTCGTCGAGCGGAGTGTCGACCGGCTGCAGGATCAGGTGACCGTTGATGCCGAGAATGCGGGTGAGCAGCTCGGCGCGAAAGCCGTTCATGACCGCCATGACGATGATCAGCGTGGCGACCCCCAGCATGATGCCGATGAAGGAGATCGAGGCGATCACCGAGATTACCGTCTCCTTGCGCTTGGAGCGGAGATAGCGCCAGGCGACCATGCGCTCGAAGGTCGAGAATGGCCCGGCGCCTTGCGCCTTGGCGGCGATCCGGCTCATGCCGGCCGACCGACCCTGGCGATTACCTGCGCCAGCGGCACGGTCTCGCGCGCGCCGCTCCGCCTCACCTTGATCTCGGCCTCGCCGGCTTCGACGCCGCGCGGGCCGACGATGACCTGCAGCGGCACGCCGATCAGGTCGGCAGTGGCAAACTTCGCACCCGGCCGCTGCTCGGTGTCGTCGTAGAGAACCTCGACCCCGGCGGCGAGGAGCTCGGCATAGAGCTTGTCGGCTGCGCCGTCGCACGCCGCGTCGCCGCGCTTCATGTTGATCAGCACGACGTCGAACGGCGCCGCATTTTCGGGCCAGATGATGCCGGCCTCGTCGTGCGAGGCTTCGATGATGGCGGCGATCAGCCGGCTCGGGCCGATGCCGTAGGAGCCCATCGAGACGTTGTGCTCCTTGCCGTCCGGGCCGGTCACGGTGGCCTTCATCGGCTTGGAATATTTGTCGCCGAAATGGAAGATGTGACCGACCTCGATGCCGCGGGCCGACAGCCGCTCGGCCTCCGGGAGCTTGGCCCACTGCTGCGCATCGTGCATGTCGTCGGTGGCGGCGTAGGGCCGCGTCCATTCCTCGACGATGGCGGCAATCGCCGCATCGTCGCGGAAGTCGGTCGCCGCGCCGGGGATCGGCAAGTCGAGATAGGCGCGGTCGCAGAACACCTGGCTCTCGCCGGTGTCGGCCAGGATGATGAATTCATGGCTGAGGTCGCCGCCGATCGGACCGGTTTCGGCGCGCATCGGGATGGCCTTGAGGCCGAGCCGCGTGAAGGTCCGCAGATACGACACGAACATCCGGTTGTAGGAGTCCTTGGCGCCGGCAAAGTCGAGATCGAAACTGTAGGCGTCTTTCATCAGGAACTCGCGGCTGCGCATTACCCCGAAGCGCGGCCGGACCTCGTCGCGGAACTTCCATTGGATGTGATAGAGGTTGAGCGGCAGGTCCTTGTAGGAGCGGACATAGGCGCGGAAGATCTCCGTCACCATCTCCTCATTGGTTGGACCGAAGAGCATATCGCGCTCATGCCGATCCTTGATGCGCAGCATCTCCTTGCCATAGTCGTCATAGCGGCCGCTTTCGCGCCACAGCTCGGCCGACTGGATCGTCGGCATCAGGATCTCGAGCGCGCCGGCCCGATTCTGCTCTTCGCGGACGATGCGGCAGACCCGGTCGAGCACGCGCTTGCCGAGCGGCAGCCAGGAGAAGCTGCCGGCAGCCTGCTGGCGGATCATGCCGGCCCTCAGCATCAGCCGATGCGACACAATCTCGGCCTCGCGCGGATTCTCTTTGAGGATGGGCAGGAAGTAGCGCGAAAGACGCATCGGACGATCCGTGGAGAGAAGGCTTGCAACGGCCGGAATCGACCGGACCACCCGGATGGGGATGACAGCGCTTCATAGCGATTTCGTGGCCTGTTGCAACCCGGGCAGATGCCGGCTGCCGGTGGGGCTCAAACGGCAGGCATGGTCTGCCAATCGGTTGTGCAGCGCAGCACAGGATTGCCCGATTGCAAGCAAAATTCTTCGTGACATTCCGTTTCGGCTTAGGCTAATGTGCCCCGATAACTGAGGGGGCGGAGTGAATAATCTGCCCTCCTGCGCGGTCAAAGTCTTGGGAGGATGCGATCTTGGCGCGTTAATTCGCAGCCGCCGGATCACCGGAAACGGATCGGACGCGTTGAATTGCAAGGCCTAGCGCCTTGCATTTTTTTTGTGCAATTGTCTGGCTCGGCAGTGAAATGCGGCCTCGGCCGTCAACGATTGCTCGGGCGAGTCAAACCTATACCCTGAAAAGTCCCAGGCTGTTCGCTGTCCGTCGAAGGACGCCGCGATGGGCCGTCAGCAAGGCGGGCCAGGCGCCTAGCGCGGCGCCCCCGGCGAGCCGCGCCCGGCATTGCCTCCCCTCGCAAAAGCCGCAAAGCCGGGCAAATTCGGTCGCCGATGATCACCTCTCCAGGATGACCGGGTGAGGCTGTGCCGGCGGTGCTCGCCGGCGCGCGCTATTCAAAGTCCGGGGTGAGCCGGGGGATGTCGTCGAAGCCGTAGCCGAGCACGTGGGTCAATACGAACAGCACCGCGAAAATCGCCAGCGACACCAGCGTGGTCAGCACCGCCACCCTGAGCATATGCGGTCCGCGCGGCGCGCTCGCTTCGGTGCCCAGCGTCACCTCGCCGGCATCGTCCTGGGTGCGCAGGCCGATCGGCAGGATCGCGAACAGCACCGTCCACCAGATGACGAAGAAGACGGCGATCGCCGAAACCCAGCCCACGTGCCCTACCCTTCTTCAGACTTGCTCGAGCTCGATCAGCGTCCCGGCGAAATCCTTGGGATGCAGAAAGAGCACCGGCTTGCCGTGCGCGCCGATCTTCGGCGTTGCGCCGCCCAGCACCCTGGCGCCGGCGGCGCGCAGCCGCTCGCCGGCCGCCGCGAGGTCGTCGACCTCATAGCAGAGATGGTGAACGCCGCCGGCCGGATTGCGGTTGAGAAAGCCGGCGATCGGCGAGGCCTGGCCAAGCGGCTCCATCAGTTCGATCTTGGTGTTGCCGAGGTCGACGAAGACCACCGTCACGCCGTGCTCGGGCAACGGCTGGGGCGAACTGACCGCCGCGCCAAGCTGATCCCGATAGAGGCGGCCCGCAGCGGCAAGGTCCGGCACCGCGATGGCGACATGGTTGAGGCGGCCGATCATTGGCGTTCCTGCCGATCCAAGAGAGCTCGCCGGTCAGCGCGTGACGAACACGGTTGCCAGCGGCTTTTTGCCCCAGACTTCGTTGGCCGCCCCGCGGACGGCGCGGCGCACCGCCTCCGAGACCAGCTCGAAATCCTTTCTGCGCGCCCGGGGGATGCTTTCAATCGCGCCGATAGCCGCATCGAGCATGCGCTCGGCGAGCGGATCGCCGGCGGCGTCCGCTTCGGCCACCCCGATCGCCACCAGGTCGGGATCGCCGGCGAGCTCGTAGCGGTCGTCGAGCACGACATTGACCACGACATGGCCGGCAAAGCTCAGCCGGCGGCGGTCGCGGATGCCCATTGCCTCGTCGGTGCCGGTCAGCCGGCCATCCTTGTAGATGCGTCCGAACGGAACCTGGTCGATGATCTCGGCAGCGCCGGGCGCCAGCCTCAGCATATCGCCGTCGCGCACCTGCGCGACTTCGGGGATGCCGGCCGCCGCCATCAGCGCACCCTGGGCGACCAGATGGGCAGCCTCGCCGTGGACGGGCACGCCGATCCGCGGCTTGACCCATTCATACATGCGCCGCAGTTCGTTGCGGCGCGGATGGCCGGAGACATGGACCAGGGCGTCGCTGTCCTCGATCACCTTGACGCCCTGATCGATGAGGCCGTTTTTGATGTCGAGGATCGCCTTTTCGTTGCCGGGGATGGTGCGCGAGGAGAAGATCACGGTGTCGCCCGGAGCCAGCGCCACCGTCTTCAGCTCGTCGCGGGCGAGCTTGGCAAGGGCTGCCCGCGACTCGCCCTGGCTGCCGGTCAGGATGATGACAAGGTGCTCGCGCGGGATATAGCCGTAGTCCTCTTCCGAGATGAAGCCGGACAGCGTATCCAGCATGCCGAGTTCGCCCGCGACGTCGATGACGCGCTTCAGCGAGCGGCCGAGCACCAGCACTTGGCGGCCGGCCTGCTGGGCCGCTTCGGCAACAGCGAGAACGCGGCCGACATTGGACGAGAACGTGGTGACGGCGACGCGGCCCGGCGCGCGCTCGATCAGCTCGCGCAAGCTGGCACCCACCGCCTGCTCCGATGGCGAATCGCCGTCGCGCATGGCGTTGGTGGAATCGCACACCAGCGCCAGCACGCCGCGGGTGCCGAGCGCGCGGAACCGCTGCTCATCGGTGCGCGGACCGAGCACCGGCGCCGGGTCGATCTTCCAGTCGCCGGTATGGATGACGGTGCCGGCCGGCGTGGTGATGGCCAGCGACACCGGCTCGGGAATCGAATGGGTGACCGCCACCGCCTCGATCTCGAACGGGCCGACGCGAAAGACGTCGCCGGCACGGTAGAGCGTGACCGGAACCTTGGCCTTGAACTCGTCGGATTCGCGCTTGGCCTCGAGCAGCGCGGCAGCGAACGGCGTCATGAAGCACGGCGCCCCAAGCCGCGGCCACAGCTCGCCCAGCGCGCCGTAGTGATCCTCATGCGCATGGGTGATGATGATGCCGTCGAGGCGGTCGCGCTGGTCTTCGATGAAGCGGATGTCGGGCAGGACCAGGTCGACCCCGGGCAAATGCGGGCCGGGAAAGGTCACTCCGCAATCGACGACGATCCACCGCCGGGCTCGCGCCGGCCCGTAGCCGTAGAGAGCGAAATTCATGCCGATCTCGCCGACCCCGCCGAGCGGCACGAAGACGAGCTCGTGGCCTTCCTCGATGCTCATGTGCCGGGCACTCCTTCGGTGGAGAAGAACAGGTCGCCGGCGGAGATCCGGTGGCGCGCGCCGTCCTTCGCTCGGAGCATCAGATAGCCCTCCGCATCGATGCCCTCGAACCAGCCGTGCAGCGTGCCCTCCGCAAGATTGACCGCCACAGGTTCGCCGAGGCCGCGTGCGGCGGCGAGCCACGCCGCCCTGATCGCGGCGAATCCTGGGCGCGGTCCCACTCGGCCAGCGCCTTGGCCATGGCGCGGGCCAGCGCCTGAAACAGCGGCTCGATCCCGGCATCGATGCCGCAGGCTTGGAGATCGGTCGCCGGATAGGCGGGATCGTCGGGGTGATGCGCCACGTTGATGCCGCAGCCGATGACGACGGCGAGCCGGCCGTCGGCCAGCCGCTCGCTTTCAAGCAGGATGCCGTTGACCTTGCGGCCGTCGACCAAGACGTCGTTCGGCCATTTGATCGCCAGGACCTCGGCCCGGCCCGCAAACAGCGGAGCCAGCGCCCGATGGACCGCGAGCGCCGCAACCAGCGGCAGCGTGCCGATCGCCGGCACCGGCGCCGGGTCGACCAACAGGAGGCTGGCATAGAGGTTGCCCGCCTCCGAAACCCAGGCGCGGCCGCGGCGGCCACGGCCGGCGAGCTGACGCGCCGCCGTCACCCACAGATTGCCGGGATCGCCGCGTCGGGCGAAGTCGAGGGTCACGCTGTTCGTCGAGTCGACCTCGCCGAGCGCCACGCGGCGAAAGGCAGACAGGCCCGGGACCGCGATTGCGTCCACCATTCAGAAGAAGGTCTTGGCGGCGGCAGCCGCCACCGCGCCGATCGGGCCGGCAAAGAAGACGTAGAACAGCACGAACGCACCGGACAATGCCAGCACGGCGCGCAGTTCGCCGGCCATCGGCTGGAAGCCGCCAACCGGCTCGTCGAACCACATGATCTTGATGATGCGCAGATAGTAATAGGCGCCGACCACCGAGGTGACCACGCCGATGACGGCCAGCGCGATCAGATTGGCATTGATCGCCGCCAGGAACACGTACCATTTCGCCCAGAAGCCGGCGAGCGGCGGGATGCCGGCCAGCGAGAACATCAGGATGGTGAGGATCGTCGCCATCACCGGATTGGTCGAGGACAGGCCGGCGAGGTCGTCGATCGCTTCGACATTCCTGTCGCCGCGCCGCATCGCCAGGATAAAGGCGAAGCTGCCGAGCGTCATCGCCAGATAGATCAGCATATAGATGATCACCCCGCGCACGCCGGCTTCCGAATTGGCGGCGAGCCCGACCAAGGCGAAGCCGATATGGCCGATCGAGGAATAGGCCATCAGCCGCTTGATGTTGTGCTGGCCGATCGCGGCAAACGAGCCGAGTGCCATCGAGGCGATCGAGATAAAGACAATGATCTGCTGCCAATCGGGCGAAATCGGGCGGAAGGCGCTCATCGTGGCGCGCACGGTGAGCGCCATCGCCGCCATCTTCGGCGCCGCGGCCATGAAGGCGGTCACCGGCGTCGGCGCACCTTCATAGACGTCGGGCGTCCACATGTGGAACGGCACTGCCGAGATCTTGAAGGCGAGGCCGGCCAGCACGAACACCAGGCCGAAGACCAGGCCGAGCTGGCGCTCGCCGCCGAGCGCGGCGGCGATCTGCTGGAAGCCGGTGTTGCCGGTGTAGCCGTAGACAAGCGAGATGCCGTAGAGCAGCATGCCGGACGACAGCGCCCCGAGGACGAAGTATTTCAGGCCCGCCTCGGTCGAGCGCAGGCTGTCGCGATTGATCGCGGCGAGCACATAGATGGCGAGCGACTGCAGCTCGAGCCCGAGATAGAGGGTGAGCATGCTGCCCGCCGAGATCATCAGCATCATGCCGAGCGTGGCGAGCAGGATCAGCACCGGGAACTCGAAACTGTCGAATTTCTCGGCCCGGGCGAAGCCGAGCGACATCAGCAGCGTCACCGCCGAGCCGATCAGCGCCAGCACCTTCATGAAGCGGCCGAACGGATCGCTGACGAAGGCGCTGCCGAAGGCGGTCGCCGTCGGCGGTGCCGAAACCGACCCAGGCGGCCGCGAGCAGCAGCACAAGCACGGCGACGAGGCTCACGGTACGGCTGGCGCGCTCCCCGGCATAGACGCCGACCATCAACAGCGCCATCGCCGCGATGGCGAGGAACAGCTCGGGCTTGACCAGATCGAGGCTTGCCGAAAGGGGGGAGACCATGTCGAAGTCCTTCAGTCCGCTGCCGCGGTCTGCGGCTGGCCGAGCGACTGGCCGACATTGTTGACCAGCGCCTTCACCGATTCGGCGGTCGCGTCGAAGATCGGGGCCGGGTAGACGCCGAAGAAGATCACCAGGATCACCAGCGGATAGAGGATCACCCGCTCGCGCGGCGACAGATCGAACAGGCCCTTCAGACTGTCCTTGGTCAGCGTTCCGAAGATCACCCGCCGGTAGAGCCAGAGCGCATAGGCGGCCGAGAGGATGAGGCCGGTGGTGGCGAAAAACGCCACCCAGGTGTTGACCCGGAAGGCGCCGAGCAAGGTCAGGAACTCGCCGATGAAGCCGGTGGTGCCGGGCAGGCCGACATTGGCCATGGTGAAGACCATGAACGCCACAGCGTATTTCGGCATGTTGTTGACCAGCCCGCCATAGGCGGCGATCTCGCGGGTGTGCATGCGGTCATAGATCACGCCGACGCACAGGAAGAGCGCGCCCGAGACCAGGCCGTGCGACAGCATCTGAAACAGCGAGCCCTGGACGCCCTCCTGGTTCATGGCGAAGATGCCCATCGTGACAAAGCCCATATGGGCCACCGAGGAATAGGCGATCAGCTTCTTCATGTCGTCCTGCATCATCGCCACCAGCGAGGTGTAGATGATCGCCACGATCGACAGCGCAAACACCAGCGGCGCGAAGTCGGCCGAGGCCAGCGGAAACATCGGCAGCGAGAAGCGCAGGAAGCCGTAGCCGCCCATCTTCAAGAGAATGGCGGCCAGAATCACCGAGCCCGCGGTCGGCGCCTCGACATGCGCGTCGGGCAGCCAGGTGTGGACCGGCCACATCGGCATCTTCACCGCGAACGAGGCGAAGAAGGCGAGCCACAGCCAGGTCTGCATATGGGCGGGGAACTGGTGGGTAAGCAGCGTCGGAATGTCGGTCGTGCCGGCCTGCCAGTACATCGCCATGATGGCTAGCAGCATCAGCACCGAGCCGAGCAGCGTGTAGAGGAAGAACTTGAAGCTCGCATAGACGCGCCGGCGCCCGCCCCACACGCCGATGATGATGAACATCGGGATCAGGCCGGCCTCGAAGAACACGTAGAACAGCACCAGGTCGAGCGCGCAGAAGACGCCGATCATCAGCGTTTCGAGCAGCAGGAAGGAGATCATGTATTCCTTGATGCGCTTCTCGACCGACTCCCAGCTGGCCAGGATGCAGAAAGGCATCAGGAACGTGGTCAGGATGACGAACAGCATCGAGATGCCGTCGACGCCGACGTGGTAGGTGGTGCCGCTGTCGAGCCACGCCGCCTTCTCGACCATCTGGAAGCCGGGATCGCCGGCGTCGAAGCCGGTCCAGACGAAGATCGACACCAGGAAAGTGAATACCGTCGTGGCCAGCGCGATCATCTTGATGTTGCGGCGCGCCGCCTCGCCGTCGTCGCGCACCAGAAGGATCAGCACGACACCGACCAGCGGCAGGAAGGTGACCGTAGTGAGGATCGGCCAGTCGTTCATCAGACGCTCCCCAGCATCATCCAGGTAACCAGGGCGGCGATCCCGATCAGCATGGCGAAGGCATAGTGGTAGAGATAGCCGGTCTGCAGGCGCACGACGCTGCGGGTCACGTCAATGACGCGCGCCGACACGCCGTCGGGGCCGAAGCCGTCGATCAGCCAGCCGTCGCCGCGCTTCCACAGGAAGGTGCCGAGCCGCTTGGCCGGCCGCACGAAGAGAAAATCGTAGAGCTCGTCGAAGTACCATTTGTTGAGCAGAAAGGCATAGAGGCCGCGATGCTGCGCGGCGAGCCGCTGCGGCATCTCCGGCGAGCGGATGTAGAATTGATAGGCGACGGCCGTGCCGACCAGCATGGCGACGAACGGCGCCAGGCTGACCCAGACCGGAACCTCGTGGATATGGTGCAGGATCTCGTTGTCCGGCAGCGTGAACAGCGCCGTCTTCCAGAATGCGGCATAGCCCTCGCCGATGAAGGTGCTGCGGAAGACTGCGCCCGCCAACAGCGCGCCGAGCGCCAGCACCGCCAGCGGCACCAGCATCACCGGCGGCGATTCATGGACGTGATGCATCACCTCATGGCTGGCACGCGGCTTGCCATGGAAGGTCATGAAGATCAGCCGCCAGGAATAAAAGGCGGTAAAGGCCGCGGCCACGGTGAGCAGCACGAAGGCAAAGCCGGCGATCGGGCTGTGGGCGACGTAGGAGCCTTCGACGATGGCATCCTTGGAAAAGAACCCGGCGGTGCCGATGATGGTGAACGGAATGCCGACCCCGGTCAGCGACAGTGTGCCGATGATCATCATCCAGTAGGTGAACGGGATCAGCCGGCGCAGGCCGCCCATCTTGCGCATGTCCTGCTCGTCGGAGACGGCATGGATGACCGAGCCCGAGCCGAGGAACAGCAGCGCCTTGAAGAAGGCATGGGTGAACAGGTGAAAGATCGCCCCGCTGTAGAAGCCGACGCCGAGTGCCACGAACATGTAGCCGAGCTGCGAGCAGGTCGAATAGGCGATCACCCGCTTGATGTCGTTCTGCACAAGCCCGACGGTGGCGGCGAAGAAGGCGGTGAAGGCGCCGATGAAGGTGACCACGATCAGCGCGCCATGGGCCAACTCGAACAGCGGCGACAGCCGCGCCAGCATGAACACCCCGGCGGTGACCATGGTGGCGGCATGGATGAGCGCCGACACCGGGGTCGGCCCCTCCATGGCATCGGGCAGCCAGGTGTGCAGCGGCACCTGCGCCGACTTGCCCATCGCGCCCATGAACAGCAGCAGGCAGACCACCGTCAGCGCGGCGTGCCGGTCGAGCGCGTAGCCGAGGAAGTTGAGCGCCACCCCGGCCGGCTCTGCCGCGCCTTCCGCCGGCAGGAATGAGGCGGCATTGGCAAAGACGGTGTCGAGGTTGATCGAGCCGAACAGCACGAACACCCCGAAGATGCCCAGTGCGAAGCCGAAATCGCCGATCCGGTTGACGACGAAGGCCTTGATCGCGGCAGCGTTGGCCGAGGGCTTCTGGTACCAGAAGCCGATCAGCAGATAGGAGGCGAGGCCGACCCCTTCCCAGCCGAAGAACATCTGCACCAGATTGCCGGCGGTCACCAGCATCAGCATGGCGAAGGTGAACAGCGACAGATAGGCGAAGAAGCGCGGACGATCGGGATCGTGGTGCATGTAGCCGATCGAATAGATGTGGACCAGCGCCGACACGGTGTTGACGACCACCAGCATGACCACCGTCAAGGTGTCGATCCTGAGCGACCAGTCGGCCTCGAGCGAGCCCGATTGGATCCAGCGCAGCACCGGCACGGTGAAGGTCTCGACATTGCTGAAGCCGACCGAGAAGAAGGCCACCCAGGACAGCGCCGCCGAGATGACCAGAAGCCCGGAGGTGATCACCTCGCAAGCCCTGGCCCCGACCACGCCGCCGCCCAGGCCGGCGATCAGGAAGCCGAGAAGCGGGAGAAAGACGATCGCTTGATACATGCGTCCGGTTCCGTCAGCCCTTCATCATGTTGACGTCTTCGACCGCGATCGAGCCGCGATTGCGGAAGAACACGACCAGGATGGCAAGCCCGATCGCCGCTTCGGCCGCGGCCACGGTGAGCACGAACAGCGCGAACACCTGCCCGACCAAATCGCCGAGCGCGGCCGAGAAGGCGACGAAATTGATGTTGACGGCGAGCAGGATGAGCTCGATCGACATCAGCATGATGATGATGTTCTTGCGGTTCAGGAAGATGCCGAACACGCCGAGCGTGAACAGGATCGCCGAGACGGTGAGAAAATGCGCAATGCCGACCGTCATGCCTCGATCCCCCTGCCGGTCTCGACCTTCTTGAGCTCGACCGCGGTCGCCGGCGTGCGGGCGACCTGCGCCGGGATCGACTGGCGCCGGACATTGGGCTTGTGGCGCAAGGTCAGGACGATCGCGCCGATCATGGCGACGAGCAGCACCAGCCCGGCAACCTGGAAGTAGAAGACGTAGTCGGTGTAGAGGATATCGCCGAGCGCGGCGGTGTTGGGGCGGGTGAGCACGTCGGGCGTCGGCTGGGCGACGGTGCCGGCAAGCGAGGGCGCAAACGTGTAGCCGCCGAGCACGATGATCAGCTCGGCCGCCAGGACCAGCCCGACCAGCGCGCCGATCGGCGCATATTGCAGCGCTCCGCTCTTCAGCTCGGCGAAGTCGACGTCGAGCATCATCACCACGAACAGAAACAGCACCGCGACCGCGCCGACATAGACGACGAGCAGGATCATCGCCAGGAATTCGGCGCCGGTCAGCAGGAACAGCCCGGCGGCGTTGACGAAGGTCAGGATCAGATAGAGCACCGAATGCACCGGATTGCGGGCGGAGATGACCATGAAGGCCGCGCCGACCGCGATGAAGGCGAAGAGGTAGAAGAACACCGCTTCGAGTCCGTTCAGCATGGGTTTCCCGCTCTCTCCTGGACAAGCGCCGGGGGTGTTGCCTGTCCGTCAAAACTGCGCCGCTCGGGCGCCGGTCGGCCTGTTCCTTAGACGAGGCCGCCCGCCCCGTCCACGCTTATGCCGGCACGCCGCCACCCTGCTTGGCGCATTGCCGGCGATCTCTCCGCGAAAGCCCTGGCGCGGCTACCGGTAAGGCGCGTCAAGATCGATGTTGCGGGCGATCTCGCGCTCCCAGCGGTCGCCGTTCGCCAGCAGCTTGTCCTTGTCGTAATAGAGTTCCTCGCGGGTCTCCGTCGAAAACTCGAAATTCGGCCCCTCGACGATGGCGTCGACCGGACAGGCCTCCTGGCAGAAGCCGCAATAGATGCACTTGACCATGTCTATGTCGTAGCGGATCGTCCGGCGGGTGCCGTCGTTGCGCCGCGGGCCGGCCTCGATGGTGATCGCCTGGGCCGGACAGATCGCCTCGCACAGCTTGCAGGCGATGCAGCGCTCCTCGCCGTTCGGATAGCGCCGCAGCGCATGCTCGCCGCGGAAGCGCGGCGACAGCGGGCCCTTCTCGTGCGGGTAGTTGAGCGTCGCCTTGGGCGCCACGAATTGCCTGAGCGACAACAGCAGCGCGTTGACGAAGTCCTTGAGCAGCAGAGCCTTGGCGGCCTGGGCTAGCGCGGTCAACGGCGGATCTCCCGAACGGCAGGACGGGCGCCTGCGGCGCCGAAGGGGGCGGCTGTCCTGCCCATCACGCCACCCACCCGGTCAGTCTGAGGAAGGCGGCGGTGATCACCACCATCGCCAGGGACAGCGGCAGAAACACCTTCCAGCCGAGCCGCATCAGCTGGTCGTAGCGATAGCGCGGCACGAACGCCTTGACCATGGCGATCATGAAGAACACCAGGCAGACCTTGAGCACGAACCAGATCACGCCGGGGACCCAGGTGAACGGGGCGAAGTTGAACGGCGGCAGCCAGCCGCCCAGAAACAGGATCGTGGTCAGGGCGCACATCAGCACGACCGCCACATACTCGCCGAGGAAGAACAGCAGGAACGGCGTCGACGAGTATTCGATCATATGGCCGGCGACCAGCTCGGACTCGGCCTCGACCAGGTCGAAGGGCGGCCGGTTGGTCTCGGCCAGCGCCGAGATGAAGAACACGATGAACATCGGGAACAGCGCCAGCCAGTGCCAGTCCAGGAAGGTGTTGGGCAGGCCGAGGCGGGTGCCGATGCCGTCCTGTTGGGACAGCACGATGTCGGTCAGATTGAGCGAGCCGACGGCGAGCAGCACGGTGATGATGACGAAGCCGATCGAGACCTCGTAGGAAACCATCTGCGCGGCCGAGCGCAGCGCGCCGAGGAACGGGTATTTCGAGTTCGACGCCCAGCCGCCCATGATCACGCCGTAGACCTCGAGCGAGGAAATGGCGAACACATAGAGGATGCCGACATTGATGTTGGCGATCGCCCAGCCCTGGCTCACCGGGATCACCGCCCAGGCCGAGATCGCCAGCACGGCCGACACCAGCGGGGCGAGCAGGAACACTCCCTTGTTGGCTCCGGCAGGGATGACCGGCTCCTTGAACACGAATTTGAGCAGGTCGGCAAACGCTTGGAAAAGCCCCCAGGGGCCGACCACATTGGGGCCGCGCCTGAGCTGCACGGCGGCCCAGATCTTGCGGTCGGCGTAGAGAATGTAGGCGACGAAGATCAGCAGCACGACGATCAGCACCACCGACTTCAACAGGACGATCAACGCCGGCAGAACGTAGAGGGAGAAGAAGCTGTCCATGGTTCCCTACTCGGCTGCCTGCCGGAAGCCGGCCTTGGCGAGGGCCGAGCATTCGGCCATCACCGCGGAGGCGCGGGCGATCGGATTGGTCAGATAGAAGTCGGCGAGCGGCGAGCGGAACGGCGCCGAAGTGAGGCGGCCGCCAAGCGAGGCGGCGGCGGCGACCCCCGCGGGGTCGGCCGGCTGAACATCGTCGACGCCGGCGAAATGCGGATGGGCGCCATAGAGCCGGTCGCGCAGCTGCGGCAGCGAATTGAACGGCAGCCGGTGGCCGAGCACGTCCGACAGCGCCCGCAGGATCGCCCAGTCCTCGCGCGCTTCGCCGGGCGCGAACCCGGCCCGGTTGGTCTGCTGGACGCGGCCTTCCGTGTTGACGAAGGTGCCCGATTTTTCCGTGTAGGCAGCTCCGGGCAGGATCACGTCGGCGCGATGGGCGCCGGCATCGCCATGGCTGCCGATATAGACGACGAAGGCAGAGCCGATGCGGCTCATGTCGAGCTCGTCGGCGCCGAGCAGGAACAGAACCTCGGCACGCGCGAGAATGTCGGCGGTGGCGAGCCCGCCCTCGCCCGGGACGAAGCCCAGGTCGAGGCCGCCGACGCGCGCGGCGGCGGCGTGCAGGACCGCAAAGCCGTTCCAATCGGCCGAGACCGCGCCGACGGCGCCCGCGAGCTTGGCTGCCAGGCCGAGCACGGCCTTGCCGTCCGGCCGCGCCAGCGCGCCCTGCCCGACAATGATCAGCGGCCGCTTGGCCTTCTGCAGCACCTCGAAGAACGCGCCCGCTCCGTCGGCGAGCTCGCGCAGCGTGTCGGGCCCGGCGCCGAGCGCCTGATAGTCGTAGCGCAGATCGCCGACGTCGCCGATCACCCCGATCGGCAGCTCGAAGCCGCGCCAGCGCTTGCGCAGCCGCGCATTGAGCACGGACGCCTCGAAGCGCGGATTGGCGCCGATGATCAGCACCGCATCGGCGTGTTCGATGCCCTCGATGGTGGGGTTGAACAGGTAGCTCGCCCGGCCGAGACTCGGATCGAGCGCGGCGCCGTCCTGCCGGCAGTCGATGTTGGCGGAGCCGAGCGCGGCCATCAGCAGCTTGAGCGCGAACATCTCCTCGACGGTGGCAAGATCCCCGGCAATGGCGCCGATGCGCTCGCCGCCCTTGCCGCCGAGCGCGGCCTTGACCGCGGCAAACGCCTCCGGCCAGCTCGCCGCCTTCAGGCTGCCGCCGACGCGCACGTAAGGCCGGTCGAGGCGCTGGGTCCGCAACCCGTCCCAGATGAACCGGGTCTTGTCGGAGATCCACTCCTCGTTCACCGCATCGTTGACCCGAGGCAGGATCCGCATCACCTCCCGGCCACGCGAATCGACGCGAATGGCCGAACCGACGGCATCCATGACGTCGATCGATTCGGTCTTGGTCAGCTCCCACGGCCGGGCTTGGAACGCATAGGGCTTGGATGTGAGCGCTCCCACCGGGCAGAGGTCGATGACATTGCCCTGCAGCTCCGAGGTCATCGCCTGCTCGAGATAGGTGGTGATTTCCGCATCCTCGCCGCGGCCGATCAGGCCGAGCTCGGAAATGCCGGCGACCTCGGTGGTGAAGCGGACGCAGCGGGTGCAGTGAATGCAGCGGTTCATCACCGTCTTGACCAGCGGACCGATATACTTGTCCTCCACCGCGCGCTTGTTCTCATGATAGCGCGACGCGTCGACGCCGAAGGCCATCGCCTGGTCCTGCAGGTCGCACTCGCCGCCCTGGTCGCAGATCGGGCAGTCGAGCGGATGGTTGATCAGCAGGAACTCCATCACCCCTTCGCGGGCCTTCTTGACCATCGGCGTGTTGGTGAAGATCTCCGGCGCCTCGCCGTTCGGCCCCGGCCGCAGGTCGCGCACGCCCATGGCGCAAGAGGCTTGCGGCTTGGGCGGACCGCCCTTCACCTCGATCAGGCACATGCGGCAATTGCCGGCGATCGACAGCCGCTCGTGGAAGCAGAAGCGCGGCACCTCGGCGCCCGCCTGCTCCGCCGCCTGCAGCAGCGTGTAGTGGTCGGGGACCTCGAGCTCTCTGCCGTCGACCTTGATCTTGGCCATGTCGCTTTTCCCTTAGGCGCAGCGCGCCTGCTGCCACAGCTTGACATGCGGCAGGTGGCCCCAGCCGAACGCCTGGTCGGTGTCACCATGATGGTGGAGGTGGTCAAGCCTTTCCTTGGCCTCTGCCAATGTGGGCCGATGGCCGGCGGCCACCCACCACATGACGAAATGCTGCTTCTCCATCAGCGCGAACCAGGCGGCGCGCTTACGATAGAACTGCTTGTGCACCGTGTTCCAGACGAACCGTTCCAGGCTCTCCGCATCCCGCCAGACGCTGAGATTGACGGCCATCTCGGGGTCGGGAAAGGGGCGGATGGCGGTGGCATTGCCCAATTCGTCCTGCAGCCGCCAGACGAACCCGTCGGAGCGCTCGGCAAGGCCGTTGATGCGGTCGAGATTGTCGACGAACTCGGCCATGCGCGGGTCGTCAAGCGGATGCCTGAACACGCCGATGTTGAGCTCGGCAAGATGCATGGCTGTCAAGCTCCCTTGTTCGCCTTGCCCGCCGCCGAAAGCCGCTCGGCCTGGCCGATCCAATCGTCCCGGCCAACCCGGCCCTTGAAGCCGAGCATATCATCGACCCAAGCGGCCTCGGCCTCGGACCAGGCGGCAATCTGGACGTAGGTCCACACGCCAAGCCCGTTCAGCACTTGTTCAAGTTTCGGCCCTATGCCGTTGATTTGCTTTAGATCGTTGGGCGCGTCGGGCCGCTCGGTCCGGCGTGGCTGGCGAAAGTCCTCCGGCAGCAGCCGGTCGGTTGCGCGTCGCGGGATAGCACGGCCGGCAGCGTCCGAGACCACCTCCGTTGCGCCCACCAGCGCCGCCTCCTTGAGTTCTTCGACGGCGGCCCGGCTGGCCGGCCTCGCGCCGCGTTCGGCAGGAGCCGCCGCCGGCGGGACAGACGGCGGGGCGGGGGAAAGCGGCGCACCGGCGCCGAGCCACAGCCGTCCGGAGGCCTCGGCCGCACCGGTGAGCACGCCCATCCAGAGGCCGAAAGCCTGACTGGCCAGCGCCAGACTAAGGCTCGAAGCGGCCGCGGCTGCGGCCAAAGGATGGATCATCAGATCGGTGGCGCCGGAAAATTCGCGCCGCAGCTGCGGCCCGAACTGCCAGGCCGCGTGATCGAATTGCATCATAGCCGGCAGCATCGGCATCGGCATCGGCACATCCCTCATCGTCATCTCCTCGCGCGGCCTTGCGGCGCCGGCTCTGTTCTGATCATTGCGCCGCCACCAGCTCCGGCGGCGGCACGCGGTGGGCGTTGCGGGTGAATTCGTCGATGCGGCGCTCGATCTCGGGGCGAAAATTGCGGATCAGCCCCTGGATCGGCCAGGCCGCCGCGTCGCCCAGCGCACAGATCGTGTGGCCCTCGATCTGCTTGGTGACGTCGAGCAGCATGTCGACCTCGCGCTTCTGCGCCTCGCCGCGGACCAGCCGTTCCATCACCCGCCACATCCAGCCGGTGCCCTCGCGGCACGGCGTGCACTGGCCGCAGCTCTCGTGCTTGAAGAAGTAGGAGAGCCGCGCCACCGCTTTGACGATGTCGGTCGATTTGTCCATGACGATCACGGCGGCCGTGCCGAACGACGACTTCTTCTCGCGCAGGCCGTCGAAATCCATCGGACAGTCGATGATGTCCTCGGCCTTGACCACGGGACAGGATGCCCCGCCCGGAATCACCGCCAGAAGATTGTCCCAGCCGCCGCGGATGCCGTGGCCATGGGTCTCGACCAGCTCGCGGAAGGTGATGCCCATCGTCTCCTCGACGGTGCACGGCGTGTTGACGTGGCCGACCAGCATGAACAGCTTGGTGCCGACATTGTTCGGCCGGCCGAAGGAGGAAAACCAGGCGGCGCCGCGGCGCAGGATGGTCGGCGCGACCGCGATCGATTCGACATTGTTGACCGTGGTCGGGCAGCCGTAGAGCCCGACATTGGCCGGGAACGGCGGCTTCAGCCGCGGCTGTCCCTTCTTGCCCTCGAGGCTCTCGAGAAGCGCCGTCTCTTCGCCGCAGATATAGGCACCGGCGCCGTGATGCACATAGATTTCAAAGTCATAGCCGTTTTTATTGCCACGGCCGATCAACTTGGCATCGTAGGCCTCGTCGATCGCCCGCTGCAGCGCCTCGCGCTCGCGGATGAACTCGCCGCGGACATAGATGTAGGCGGCGATGGCGCCCATGGCGAAACCGGCGAGCAGGCAGCCCTCGACCAGCGTGTGCGGATCGTGGCGCAGGATGTCGCGATCCTTGCAGGTGCCGGGCTCGGATTCGTCGGCATTGACCACCAGATAGGCCGGGCGGCCGTCGCTCTGCTTGGGCATGAACGACCATTTCAGCCCGGTCGGGAACCCGGCGCCGCCGCGGCCACGCAGGCCCGAGGCCTTCATTTCGTTGACGATCCAGTCACGGCCCTTGGCGATCAGCCCGGCCGTATCGTCCCAGCAGCCACGCGCCATGGCGCCGGCCAAGGAGCGGTCGAACTGGCCGTAGAGGTTGGTGAAAATGCGGTCCTGGTCCTTGAGCATCAGCGGCCCTCATCATCGGCTGGCTTGCGCCGCTTTGGCTTGGCCGGCACCGCGGCCTGGCCGTCGGCGCCGATCGGTTCTCCCTTCAGCCGCTCCGGCGCGACATAGGCCGAGGCCGGCCCGGGCTTGCTGATCGGCCGCTTGCGTGGCTTGACGGTCTTCTCGACCTTGTCAGAGGCGAGATCCGCGCTGGCCTCGCGGTGGGCCGGCGTCGTCACGCTGGCAGCGCCCTCCGCCGCCACCGGCGCCTTATCCGGCGACGGCGACTTGACCGAGGGATCGGTCTCCGGCGCGTCGGTCTTCGGCCGTGCCGCCTCCGACGGCGGTACGGATGGCTCGGCGGCTGCTCCGGCAGGCGCGGCGGCGGCCTTGGCCTCGGCATCGCGGGTCGACTTCAGCACCGCCTGCTCGGAAGTAAGCGACGTCAGCCCGGTGATCGGCGCCGAGTACAGGCGGTCGACCTGCGGGCCGACCGGCACCTCCTGCCCGCGGCCCTCGGCAAACGCCTCGACGATTTCGCCGAAGCGTTGCGCCGAGAGGTCCTCGTAAGTGTCCTTGGCGATCATCACCATCGGCGCGTTGACGCAGGCTCCCAGGCACTCGACCTCCTCCCAGGAGAGCGAGCCGTCGGCGTTGAGGTGAAACTGGTCGGGGTGGATCTTGGCCCGGCACACCGCCATCAGCTCCTCGGCGCCGCGCAGCATGCAGGGGGTGGTGCCGCACACCTGGATGTGGGCGCGGCTGCCGACCGGCTTCAGCTGGAATTGGGTGTAGAAGGTCGCCACTTCGAGCACCCGGATCAGCGGCATGTCGAGCATGCGGCCGACATGCTCGATCGCCGCCTTGGTGACCCAGCCCTCCTGGTCCTGCGCCAGCATCAGCAGCGGAATGACCGCCGATTGCTGGCGTCCGGGAGGGTATTTCTTCAGCCAGTCCTGCGCCGCCTCGGCATTGGCCTCCGAGAAGGCGAAGCTGGCTGGCTGAAGAGCTGGCTCGGCGAGACGGCGGACGGACATCTAGCGGTCGACCTCCCCAAAGACGATGTCGAGCGAGCCGAGCACGGCGGAAATGTCGGCCAGCATGTGGCCGCGGCAGAGAAAATCCATCGCCTGCAGATGGGCGAAGCCCGGTGCTCTGAGCTTGCAGCGGTATGGCTTGTTGGTGCCGTCGGAGACCAGATAGACGCCGAACTCGCCCTTCGGCGCCTCGACCGCGGCATAGACTTCGCCCGGCGGCACGCGATAGCCCTCGGTGTAGAGCTTGAAGTGATGGATCAGCGCCTCCATCGAGCGCTTCATCGCCGCCCGCTTCGGCGGCACCACCTTGCCGTCCTCGTTGGAGACCGGCCCCACCTTCTCGCTCGACAACAGCCGCTCGACGCATTGGCGCATGATGCCGGCGGACTGGCGCATCTCCTCCATGCGGATCACCTGGCGGTCGTAGTTGTCGCCGTTGAGGCCGACGGGGATGTCGAAGTCCATCTCGGCATAGCATTCATAGGGCTGGCTCTTGCGCAGGTCCCAGGCGGCTCCGGACCCGCGCACCATCACCCCGGAAAAGCCCCAGGCCCAGGCATCCTCGAGCGACACATGGCCGATGCCGACATTGCGCTGCTTGAAGATGCGGTTCTCGATGAACAGCTCCCAAAGATCGTCGACCGTCTTCAAAAACGGGTCGATCCACTTGCCGATGTCCTCGACCAGCCTGTCGGGCAGATCCTCATGGACGCCGCCCGGCCGGAAATAGGCCGCATGCATGCGCGCGCCGGACGCCCGTTCGTAGAAGACCATCAGCTTCTCGCGCTCCTCGAACCCCCACAGCGGCGGGGTGAGCGCACCGACGTCGAGAGCGTGCGTGGTGACGTTCAGCAGGTGCGACAGGATGCGGCCGATCTCGGAATAGAGCACCCGGATGAGCTGCCCGCGCTTGGGCACGGCGAGGCCGAGCAGCCGCTCCACCGCCAGCGCAAAGGCGTGCTCCTGGTTCATCGGCGCGACATAGTCGAGCCGGTCGAAATACGGCACGGCCTGCAGATAGGTCTTGGACTCGATTAGCTTCTCGGTGCCCCGGTGAAGCAGGCCGATATGCGGATCGACGCGGTCGACCACCTCCCCGTCGAGCTCCAGCACCAGCCGCAAAACGCCATGCGCGGCGGGATGTTGCGGCCCGAAATTGATGTTGAAGTTGCGGACTTGAGTTTCAGCCATGGGGAGCCCCGATGCGCCTAGCCGGCCAACAGAGAAGAGCCAGCGAATAGCGAATAGCGAATAGCGAATAGCAAACAGCGATCATCACTTCCGTTGCAGGCTCCTGATCATCGCACGCAGCATCTTGCCCACCTCCTCGGCTTGTCTCATCAGCGGTCCGGTGTCCGGATCGGGTGCCAGACCCAATCTATTCGCCAGGATCAGATGCGTCTCCAATTCCTTGAGCGACCCCTGCGCGATGCGCAATGCCTGGATGAACGAACCCGTGTGCTCCCTGCCATGACCTTCGGCGATGTTTGCAGGAATAGACGCGCAGGCTCTTCGGACCTGCGATGTCATCCCGAACAATTCGGAATGAGGAAACTGCTTGGTGAGCGCGTAGCAGTTGAGCGCTAGCTTCATGGCGGCTTTCCACACGAGCAGATCCCTATAGGACTTAATGGTCGTCGAAGCATCTCCTTCGCATTTTTCATTTGTCGCTGTTCACCTGTCGCTATTTCGCTACTCGCTACTCGCTTCATTCACTATTTCGCCTTCTCGTCGCCCGGCAGCACGTAGTCCGTGCCTTCCCAGGGCGAGAGGAAATCGAAGTTGCGGAACTCCTGCCTGAGCTCGACCGGCTCGTAGACGACCCGCTTCATCTCGTCGTCGTAGCGTACCTCGACGAAGCCGGTCAGCGGGAAATCCTTGCGCAGCGGGTGGCCGTCGAAGCCATAATCGGTGAGCAGCCGGCGCAGGTCCGGATGGCCGGAAAACAGGATGCCGTAGAGATCATAGGCCTCGCGCTCGAACCAGTCGGCGCCGCGAAAGACGCCGGTCGCCGACGCTACCGGGGTGGTCTCGTCGGTCATGAGCTTGACGCGGATGCGGCGGTTCTTGGTCGGCGACAGCAGGTGGTAGACCACGTCGAAACGCTGCGGTCGGCCGGGATAGTCGGCGCCCGACAGGTCGATGAAGGAGACGAAGCGGCAGTCGGGATCGTCGCGCAGAAGGGTCAGCACGGCGACGATGTCGGCTGCCTCGACGGTGATCGTCAGCTCGCCATAGGCGATCGCCTGCCCGCGGATCCTGCCGCCCAGCTTGCCCGACAGCGCTGCCGAAAAATCTTCGATCGGCTCGGCCATGGCCCCTCCTAGCGCTCGATCGTGCCGGTGCGGCGGATCTTCTTCTGCAGAAGAAGGATGCCGTAGAGCAGCGCCTCGGCCGTCGGCGGGCAGCCGGGGACATAGATGTCGACCGGCACGACCCGGTCGCAGCCGCGGACCACGGCGTAGGAATAATGGTAGTAGCCGCCGCCATTGGCGCACGAACCCATGGAGATGACGTAGCGCGGCTCCGGCATCTGGTCGTAGACCTTGCGCAGCGCCGGCGCCATCTTGTTGGTCAGCGTGCCCGCCACGATCATCACGTCGGACTGCCGCGGCGAGGCGCGCGGCGCCACGCCGAACCGCTCGGCATCGTAGCGCGGCATCGACACATGCATCATCTCGACCGCGCAGCACGCCAGGCCGAAGGTCATCCACATCAGCGAGCCGGTGCGGGCCCAGGTGATCAGCGCCTCCGACGAGGTGACCAGAAAGCCCTTGTCGGCGAGTTCGTCATTGACGACACCGAAGAACGCATCGCCCTCGCCGGCCGGGCGGCCGGTATTGGGGTCGAGAATGCCCTTGGCGCGCGGCGCCACCAGGGTCTGGGAGTCGTCGTTCAATCCCATTCCAGCGCCCCTTTCTTCCACTCGTAGATGAAGCCGATCGTGAGCACCCCGAGAAACACCATCATCGACCAGAAGCCGAACCAGCCGATGCCCCCGAACGACACCGCCCAGGGGAACAGGAAGGCGACCTCCAGGTCGAAGATGATGAACAGGATCGACACCAGATAGAAGCGGATGTCGAACTTCATGCGTGCATCATCGAAGGCGTTGAAGCCGCATTCATAGGCGGACAGCTTTTCCGGATCCGGGCGGCGGAAAGCCACCAGAAACGGGGCTGCGATCAGCGCGATGCCGACGACCAGCGCCACCGCGATAAAGATCACGACGGGCAGATAGGAGCTCAGAAGCGCATTCATGGTCCGATTTCCGTATGCGGCCGATCGACCATACCATAGACGTTCGGCCGAACTCGCAACCGCGGCCCGGGACGCGCCGGCGCGCGGCGTTCGAGAGGGTTCATGTTGCAGCGCGGCGAGGGTTAGCGCAGCCCGCAGGGCGACGCAAGCGAAACGAGCGGCTGCCGGCCGTCAATCGCGCCCCGGAAGCGCGCGACGCCCGCCGCGCCGGTGCAACGCAGATCGCCGCACCGGCCGCGCTTTGCCGCCGCGCCGAGGCCTGCGGTCCCGCCAAGCCTATTTGGCGCGTTTCAGCGTGACCGTGGTCACGCCGCCGGCGATGTTGATCCCTTGCTGGCCCTGAACCGAGATCGGCTGCAGCGAAATCGACTTGTTGGTGCCGCCGACCAGCACATTGGCGCCGGCGCCGACGCCGAGCGAGGCATTGGCGCCGACACCGCCATAGCTGCCGGCGAGCGAGCCCTTGGGCACGCGGCTGGCGGCGAGCACACCCCAGATCAGATGGCCCTTCTGCACTTCGCCAAGTGCCACGCCGAACTGGTCGATGGTGCCCGAATATCTCTCCGGCTTGCCGCGGTCGGGCCGGAAGACGCAGCTAAGCGTCTGCTTTTGAACCACGAACATGCCGACGCCCTTGGATACGTCGCAGGCGAGCGTGCCGATCTGCGTCGAAGCCTGCGCGTGCGCGCCGGATGCGGTGAGCACAAACCCCGCGGCAATCAAGAAATGCCGGCTCAGCCCCATGATGTCTCTCCTGGATCTATGATAACGAACACGCCTGCATATTCGCCCGAATAGTTGAAATGGCAAGGGATGAGCGCTCGGTGAATGATCGGATCGTTGCCGTCCGGCGCAGGTGCCGGCCCGCGCCTGGCCGGGTGGGGCCGTGTTGAGCTTTTTCCACGACGCCGGCCACGTCATCGAGCCGTACATCCGCCACAATGGGCTGTTCGCCCTGTTCGTCATCATCTATCTCGAATCGCTCGGTGCCCCGTTGCCGGGCGAGAGCGCGCTGATTGCCGCCTCGCTGCTTGCCGCGGGCGGATCGTTCTCGGTCGGCAGCCTGTTCCTGGCGGTCTGGGCGGCGGCAGTGCTGGGCGATAGCACCGGCTACGCGATCGGCCATTTCGGCGGCCGGCCGCTGCTGCTGCGCTACGGCTATTTGATCAAGCTGACGCCCGAGCGGCTGGCCGGCATCGAGGCGCAGTTCCGTAAGCGCGGCGCGCTGATCGTGGTGGTCGCCCGTTTCGTCGTGCTGCTGCGGCAGCTCAACGGCCTGGTCGCCGGCGCGATGGGCATGGGCTGGCCGCATTTTCTCGCCGCCAATGCGTTCGGCGCAGCACTGTGGGCCGCGGTATGGACGTTCGGCCCGTTCTTCCTCGGCGATTGGTTCGGCCTGCATCGGGCGGCTCTGGCCAACCCCTGACCGAGGCCCGCGGCAAGACTTGCCCCTCGGTAGAATTTTTGCCGCCTCTGCTGTAGCCTCTCCGAGCACCGAGAAGACTATCTCAATTCAGAGAGAAGCCGCGTCACCGACGCAACCAGAGGGTATAATCCCATGATAGAAGAAGATTGGCATCCCTCCCGGGATGCCGTTGCCTTGGCTCCAGAATATCACCAAGTCCTCTTTGAGGATGAAGATATCCGCGTTCTCCTGGTCGTGCTCAACCCGGGCGATGCAGAGCCGTTGCATCACCATCGCTGGCCGTCGGTGTTCGTCTTCGACAAGATGGACAGAATCAAGGATTACGGCGCCGACGGCGGCGAGCAGGAGCTGATGCTGCCGCCGGCGCCGATCGTGGCGCTGTTCGCACCGCAGCGCACCCACCGCGTCGAAAATGTCGGCACGTCGCCTTTGCGGGGCGTCAGGATCGAGTTCAAACGCAACCAGCTGGCGGTCGAGACCAATGCCATTCTGGTGCCGTAGACGCGCGCCTCGGCCACCGGCCGCGCCCGGAGGGGCCGGCCCTCGAGCAGCGACCTGTCGTCCTCCTTCTCCGGCATGATGATGCAAGCGAGAACGCCTCGGCCGAGAAATCGGGGGCGGCGCGCAGCATCCGGGCGCCGGCCTTGCGTGCCCGCCAGAGGAACGCCGGCCGCCACTTTATGACGGCCATTTACCCCGAGAGCGGATCACTGTTTCTTTGAATCGGCGCTCCCCTCTAAGTCTTTGTTTTTCCGCAATTCCAGCCAGAAAACCGTTTCCACTTTTCCTGGAGTTGCTTTAGTATGTCGGTTATGAAGATCGTGTGGTTATTCATGCTTGGTCATAGGCACGTCGCGAGGTGCACGCAACAATACTCGCGCTGAAGTACTCTTGCCTTCTAGGGGACTAAGCAGGCATCGCGTTCGACTTGAACGTTGCTGGGGAGGACAGACATGACTGGCAGCATCAGCCCTTGGCCTTTGGTCAAGAACGGCGCTCATGACCATCCGGTAAAGACGCTGCAATATCTGTTGCGCGCGCGCGGCCAATCCGTCGTCGTCGACGGCGCATTCGGGCCGAACACCACGGCGGCGGTTCAGGCCTTTCAGTCAAGCCATGGCCTTTCGGCCGATGGCGTCGTCGGCCCGATCACCTGGGCGGCCCTGGTGGTGCAGGTCAAAGCCGGCAGCCAAGGCGATGCGGTCAAAGGCGTGCAGGAGGAATTCCAGTTCCGCAATCAGTCGGGCGATCCCGGCACGGGTCCGCAGGTCGACGGGATCTTCGGGCCGACGACGGAGGCCGCGGTGCGCGGCTTCCAGCAAGCCCTGGCCGCCGACATTCCCGCCGTCAAGGTCGACGGGGTCGTCGGCCCGGTGACCTGGCAGGCGCTGGTCAGCGGCATGCTGTCGTTCTGAGATCGCCTCGCGACCCGACCCGAGAGGCCTGGCTGCACCGGGTTTGCGGCCGAAGCTGGAGGAGGTATGGCATGGCAGAACCCGTCCTCAAAAGGGGCTCCGACGACCCGGCGGTCAAGGACCTGCAGGAGGCGCTCAAGACGCTGGGCTACGATCCCGGCGCGGCCGACGGGCGCTTCGGCGCGCAGACCGAAGCGGCGGTGAAGGCCTTCCAGCTCGCCCGGGAAATCCCCGCCGACGGCGTGGTCGGCCGGGTGACCTGGATCAACATCGACGAGGCCGACCAGAGCCATCCGGTCATCAAGACGGGCGCCGCCGGGCTGCCGGTGCGCCGCCTGCAGAGCCGGATGAGCGCTGTCGGCTTCGACACCGGCGGCGTCGACGGCCGCTTCGGTGCCAAGACCGAAGCCGCGGTGCGGAAGCTGCAGCAGGATTTCAAGCTCGGCGTCGACGGCGTCGTCGGCCAGCTGACCTGGCAGGTGGTCGACGCGCTGGAAGACGAAGGCGGGGCCAGTTGAAGGCGCGGTCAGCCGATCACCATGCCCTCGACACGGGTGTCCCGCTGCAAGCCTTTGTTTTTCCTGAAGGCCGTCGCCACCTTCCCCGGAATTCGGTCTAGCTGAGAAGGGTCAGGCCCGAGAGGCTCTCCAGCGTGGCGCCGGCGGCGCCGGCCGGCGCCAGCCAGGTCTGCTCGTCCATGACGCCGGTGGCCGGCAGGCCTGCATTGGTCTGGTACTGCCGCACCACCGCTTCCGTTCCGGGACCGAAGATGCCGTCGACGGCGCCCGCATAGCCGAAGCCGTTCTTGAGCACGCGCTGCAGCATGGCCACCACCGGACCGAGCGCGCCGGCCTTGAGCGCCGGCGACGCCTCGCGGTAGGCCGGGACATGGCTCCAGGTGGCCGGCCCGACGACGCCGTCGGCCGTAAGCCCCTCCGACTGCTGGAAATCCTTCACCGCCTGTTCCGTCTGCGGCCCGAAATTGCCGTCGACGGCGCTCGGCGCCAGCGTCTTCATCCGGGCAAACACCCGCTGCAGCCGTCTGACATCGTCCCCGCTGTCGCCCAGTCTGATCGTCGCCGGCATCGGTCTGTCCTCAATAATCCTGCTTGATCAGCTTCTTCCAGGTCAGCGGGCCGACGATGGCGTCGGCGGCAAGATGGGCGGCGGTCTGGAACGCCAGCGTGGCCTTCTTGGTTTCGGCGCCGGCATTGCCGTCGACGTCCAGCGGCGCGATCGGCGTACCATCCTCGCCGACGTCGCCGGCGGTGAGGAAGACGTTGAGCAGTGCCTGCAACGGCTTGACGTGGCTGCCCGTCACCGGCTGTTGCTGGGCCTTGCGCAAGTCGAGCGTCTCCAACGTCACCACGACCTGCGCCATGATCCCTGCTCCTTCGAAGATGCCGGCGCGGCCGGCAGAATTGGATGCGCCTTTGTCCGACGACATGGCGCTTTCTGAACAGATGCAGATTAGCAAAGTCGCGTCGGACAACAAGCTTCCATCGGGAATGCCGGTGTAAATTTTGCCAGCGGTGGTGCAGTTGAACCTATCCAACACCTGTCCGACTTGCAGTAACTTGGATTTGGATTGCCGCCCAGCGGTCCGGCATTGCGGAAGTTCTGTGACGTCCGGGCACGTCTTGCCGCCTTGTCCGCCCATCGAGCGACCGGGCAAAGAGAGCGGCACGCTTGATACCGCCAACATTTGATTCCACATCGGAGACGATGAGGGACGACGCAACAGACCGGCGCGACGTTTTGAGATGGGCCTTGCCGGCGTCGCTGGCGCTGCATCTGGCGGCGGTGGCGCTGCTGATCTTCGGCCTGCCGCTGCCGCTGTCCGACCCGCAGGACGAGGAGGCGATCAAGGTCGATCTGGTGCCGCCGCCCAAGCCGGCGCCGAAGCCCAAGCCGAAACCGCCGGCCGCCGCGGCCGAGAAGCCGGCTGCCCCGGAAAAACCCCAGCCGGCCGCGCCCGAGCCGAAGCCGCCGAGCCGCGCCGCTGCTGCGAAAGCGCCAGAGCCGCTGAAGCCCGTCTACAGGTTCGGCGAGAAGGACGAAGGACCGCGAAAAGCATCCGACGGCAACAGTGCGGAGGATGGGGCGCCTTCTCGAGCAGCGCCGCCGGAGGTCGCCAAGCCCGCGCTCGCCCAACCGCCGCCTTTGGCCGCGGCCGGAGCTGCGACCGAGATACCGCTGCCGGCGGCGCCCGATGTCCCGACGGCGAGGCCGGCCACGCCCACCCCGGCCAAGGATGCGCCCCCCAAGCCGACGGACAAGAAACTGTTCTCGCGCTCGGCCACCGGCAGCCCGGCGGCGACGACGGCGATGGCCGAGGTGACCAGGGGACAGCGGGCGGCCAAGCTGTGCACGACGGAACTGCGCGACCGGCTGCAAACCGCATCTCCGCCGTACTATCCCTATCTTCTGCCGTCCTATCCGCTGAAGGCCGGCAAGAAGGCGATCGACGTCGCCAATGGAAACTTTCGCGACATCCATCTGGACTGGTTCAGCCTGAGCTTCCACTGCGAGGTCGACACCGAGGCCACGCGGGTGGTGTCGTTTGCCTTCCGCGTCGGCGGACGGATCCCGCCGAGCGAATGGCGGCAGCGCGGCATACCGGCGGACTGACCGCTCCGCCCGCCGAACAGCGGCGGCAAAACGCAAAAATGTGGCAACAGGTCGCAAGCGGCCGCCACAATCGATCCCCACTTGAAGGCAAATGCCTCGCATGCGCGGCGCGCCGGTCGCGTCCCCAGGCGGCGCAGATTCAATTTCAGACCGAGGATCGATCGAAGATGACCGCCTACTCAGCTCAGCGTCCGCTCAACGTCCATCGCCAGGCCCCGGTGGATTGGCGGCCGACCGTCGTGCAAACCCGGCAAGGCTCATGGCGGCCGCTGATGGATCTCGGCCACTGCCAATGCCGCTACCCGGTCGCCGAGGATGCCTCGGTGCCCGGCGGTCACCTGTTCTGCGCGGCAGCGACCACGGCCGACCGCCGCTACTGCGCCGAGCATCTGCGCGTGGTGACCGCCGTGGACCAGCGCCGCGGCGGCTCCGGCCAGCTTTGGCCAGCCAAGCGCGCCGCCTGAGCCGCGCGGCTTCGGCAGACGATCAGCGCACCAGCTCGCGCAGCAGCCGCGCCACGCTGGCGCGGTCCTCGAGCTGCGGCATGTGGCCGAGCCCGCCGAAGCGGTGGATCCCCACGGTGCCGGGCAGACCGGAGAACTGGCTGTGCGGGATGACCCGGTCGGCCGTTCCGGCGATGACTTTGGTCGGAACGGCCAGCTTGTCGAGCAGCCCACGAACGGAAAAAAGCTGAGTGCCGCCGCTGAACAGCAGGGCGGCGAGCCGGGTCTGCGCGGCGGCCAGGCGGCCATCGGCCCGGGCGCGCTGCGTTGCCCTGACGAAGCTGTCGGAGAGCGCCGCCGGGTCGGCGACCAGCTCGCGCATCCACACCCGCAGCGCCGCCTCTCCGGTCGCGGCGGCAAACCCTTCGACGAAGCCGCCGTTGATCTCGGGCCCGAAGCCGGCCGGCGCCAACAGAAACAGCGAGCGCGCCTCGACCGAGAGGCCGGCAGCGACGGCCGTCGCCACCGCCCCGCCGAGCGAATGGCCGGCCAGATGGGCGACCGCAATGCCGTGCGCGGCAAGCTCGGCCTCCGCATGAGCCACCAGGTCGTCGAAGCAGTTTGCCGTGGTGCCGACGGCAGCGCCATGGCCCGGCAGATCGATGGAGAGGATCGGGACCTCCGGGTCGAAGGCCGACAGCAGCGGCCGCCACGCCGCCGTCTCCGCGCCGAAGCCGTGGATGAGCACGACCGGGACGCCCTCGCCTCGGCGCAGCCAGAGGGCGGTGGTGTCGTGCGCCCCGGCCTTGGCTGAGGAGCGCATGGCGGTTTGCAGGAGCGCAGTCTGGCGCGCCTGCCGCGGCGCCGGCGCCGCGGCGGGCGAGGCCGGCTCGATGTCGCGGGCCTGGATGCGGCCCTTCGGCCCGCTGCCCGCCAGCTTCGCCAGATCGAGGTTCAGCCGTCTCGCCAGCCGGCGGGCGAGCGGCGTGGCGCGCGGCCGCGCGGCGGCCGAGCCCGCGGCCCCGCCGACATAGGCCTCGCCTTCGGCGTAGATCCAGGCCACGGCCTGGCCCACGGGAATGTCGACGCCGGCTGCGGCGACGATGTCGCGCAGCGTCCCGGCAGCCGGCGCGTCGACTTCCATGGCCGCCTTGTCCGTCTCGATCTCGAACAGCAGCTCGCCCTTCCGGATCGCGGCCCCTTCCTCGACGAACCAGCGCGAGATGCGTCCGGTCGCCATGTCCATATCGACCTTGGGCAGGATGACTTCGACGGGCATCCCTACCGCCTCCCGCCGACCAGCTCGCGGGCGGCTGCGACGATGTCGGGCACCTGGGGGACGACCGCCTTTTCCAGCTCGGGGTTGTAGGGGATCGGCGTCTCGGCCCCGCCGAGACGCACGATCGGCGCATCGAGATAGTCGAACGCCTCGCTCTCGGCGACCATGGCGCTGACCTCCGCTCCGACCCCCAGCGTCTTCACCCCCTCATAGACGCAGAGCAGCCGGGAGGTCTTCTTGACGCTGGCGATCACCGTCCCCTTGTCCATCGGCCGGATGGTGCGCAGGTCCACGACTTCGAGCCGCATCCCCTCGCCGGCCAGGATCTCGGCGGCATCCAAGGCCTTATGGACCATGATGCCGGTGGCGACGACCGTGAGGTCGCTGCCCTGCCGCCTGACCTCGGCCGTGCCGATCGGCACGGTGTAGTGCCCGTCCGGCACCGGCCCCTTCATCTTGTAGAGCAGCTTGTGCTCGAAGATCATTACCGGATCGGGATCGGCAATCGCCGCGAGCAGCATGCCCTTGGCGTCGTGCGGGGTCGACGGCTGGATCACCTTCAGGCCGGGCACGTGCCCGAGCCAGGCCTCCAGGCTCTGGCTGTGCTGGGCTGCGGCGCCGGTTCCCGAGCCGGCGGGAAAGCGCATCACCACCGGCACCGAGACCTCGCCGCCCAGCATGAAGCGCATCTTGGCCGCCTGGTTGACGATCTGCTCCAGAGCGAGGGTGGCGAAGTCGGAAAACTGGAACTCGAAGATCGGCCGCATGCCGGTCAGCGCCGCTCCGACCGCGACGCCGGCGCCGCCGAGCTCCGAGATCGGCGTGTCGCGGACGCGCTCGGTGCCGAAGCGCTCGACCAGGTCGCCGGTGACCTGAAAAGCACCGCCATAGACGCCAATGTCCTCGCCCATCAGGAAGACCCGTTCGTCGGCCTCCATGGCAATCGCCATCGCCTCGCGGATCGCCTGGGCGTAGGAAAGCTCACGCGGGCTGTCGTCCATCGGTCGGATCCGTCGGCTCGGCGCTCAGTCGGTGTAGACGTATTGCCCGACATCGGCCGTCAGCGGCATCGGGCTCTGCTTGGCGAAGGCGATGCCGTCCTCGATCTCCCGCTCTACGGCCGCGCGCATCGCCGCGATCCCGTCCTGGCCGATAAGTCCGTATTCGAGCAGCTGCAGCTCGAAGCGGGCGATCGGGTCCCTGGCGATCCAGGTGTCGATTTCGTCCTTGCTGCGGTAGCGGTTGCGGTCGCTCTTGGAGTGGCCGCGGTGGCGGTAGGTCTTGCATTCGATCAAGCTCGGACCCTGCCCGTCCCGGGCTCGCCCCACCGCAGACACAGACGCCTCCGCTACCGCCGAGAGGTCGTTGCCATCGACCGTCACTCCCGGCATGGCATAGGCCGAGGCACGGTCGGCGACGTTGGGAACCGCGGTCGAGCGCGCGGTGGAGGTCGACATCCCGTAGCCGTTGTTCTCGCAGACGAAGACCACCGGCAGCGTCCAGACCGCTGCCAGGTTGAGCGCTTCATGAAAGGCGCCCTCATTGTTGGCGCCGTCGCCGAAAAACGACACCACGATGCCGTCGCGCTTCTGCATCTTCATCGACAGCGCCGCTCCGACCGCGATCGGCAGACCGCCGCCGACAATGCCGTTGGCGCCGAGATTGCCCTTTGCCACGTCGGCAATGTGCATCGAGCCGCCGCGGCCCTTGCAGTAGCCGGTGGTCTTGCCGAAAAATTCGGCGAACATGCGCCCAACCTCGGCGCCCTTGGCAATGCAGTGGCCGTGGCCGCGATGCGTCGAGGTGATCTGGTCGGTCTCGCGCAACGGCAGGCAGATGCCGACCGCCGACGCCTCCTGGCCGATCGACAGATGCATGGTGCCGTGGACGAGGCCGCGCGTGTAGCTCTCCTCGGCCCCCTCCTCGAACCGGCGGATCAGATACATCTGCCGGAGGGCATCCTTCAGCACGTCCGGCGCGAAGTGCCGGAACGCGAACGGCCGGTTGTCGCCCGCAACCGCCTCGAGCAGCGCGCCATCGGCTCGCGTCTGACGGGCTCTGGCTTTGGGCATAGCTGTCCTCCTGCAGCATCGCAGGCTGCCGTCGACGCCGGGAAGGTCGACGAAGGCGTGGCCAACCGCGCCCGGTACCATCGGTCCGATTTATACGGAACATTTAGCTTTTTATCAAGACCGATGTTCAGCACCTCTGGCCGAGGCGGCAGGGGCGGGCGCAAATTCCTGCGGGCGCCGGCGTGGGCTCTGGATTTCGCCATGACGGTGTGGTCGAACAAGGCGACCTTGCCGGTTGCCCGGATCGGCAGAGGTCCGCTTGGCGATCCGCGAGGGCCGAGATTTGGACAAGCCAGAACGTCGGGGCAAGCGGCCGCCCGCAGCCAAGGCCGCCGCGGCGGCTGACAAGGAGCCGGCCGCGGCTGCCGTGCCGATGCGCTCGGAGCGCCTGAGGGTGCGTGCCGCGTGGATGTACTATGTCGAGCAGATGACACAGAACGAGATCGCCGCCGCCCTCGGCATCGGCCGCGTCACGGTCGTCAGGCTGCTCGCCGAAGCACGCGCGCGCCAGGAAGTGCTGATCTCGGTCGGCGGCGAATTGGCCGAGATCACCGCGCTGGAGCGCGCGCTCGAGCAGCGGTTCGGCCTCGGCCGGGCGATCGTTGCGCCATTGTCTTCGGCCGGCAGCGATCCGGTGCCGTCGATCGGCGCGGCGGTTGGCGCCTTCCTGTCCGACGCCGTACAGGCGGACATGGTGGTCGGGCTTGGCTGGGGACGGACCCTGCTGCAGGCGCTGCCCTTCGTCGAGGCGCGCTCGCTCGACAATCTGCGCGTCATTTCCCTGCTCGGCGGCATTGCCGAGGCGCGCCGCTTCAACCCGGCGGAGTTCGTCTGGCGGTTCGCCCAGATCTTTGGCGGCAACGCCTACCTGCTGGCGGCGCCGGCGGTCGTCGACAGCATCGAGACCAAGCGCGCGCTGATCGAGAAATGCGGGCTCGGCCGGATCATCGACATGGCCAGCGCGCTCGATCTCGTGGTCGTCAGCGCCGGCGGCATGACGCCCGGCTCGACCACCTTTCGCGTCGGCTATCTGTCGGAGGATGTCCGCCGTTCGCTGCTCGAGTCCGGGGCCGTCGGCGACCTCCTGTTCCATTTCTTCGACCGCGACGGGCGGCTGGTCGACCACCGGCTGAACGAACTCGTCATGTCGGTCGGCATCGAACGGGTGAAGAGCGCCAAGCAGCGCATCCTGGTGAGCGGCGGGGCGGAGAAGGCGGCGGCCCTGCCCGGCGCCATGAAACTGATCAGGCCGAACGTGTTCATCACCGACGAGGCGAGCGCCCGGACGATCCTGTCCGACCACGGCGAGAACCGATAGGCTCCGGCAGCCGAGCCTAGCCTTTGGCCTGCAATGCAGCGCCGGCCATGATTGCCGCCTGCCGCGGCCGCACCGGCCTCGTCTGCATGAATTTCCAGGTCTCCTCGAAGGAGGTCACCCCGGCCTGCGAGCCCAAGCCGGTGGCGTTGAGCGCCGAGGTCGCCTGGGCAAAGCGCACCGACAGTTCCGGATCGAAGCCGCGGCAGAGCGCCACCGCATAGCCGGCATTGAAGGCATCGCCGCAGCCGCAGGTGCATTTCACGTCGATGTCGAAGGCGGGAACCTCAAATCTCAGGCCGTCGCGGTCCCGGTAATAGGCGCCGTCCTCGCCGAGCGTGAAGATGCACGCCTTGACGCCGCGGTCGAGGAAGAAGCTGGCGCAATCCTCGATCGCTTCGAGCCCGGTGAGCGCGCGGGCCTCTTCGATCGACGGCATGAAGTAGTCGGTATGGGCGAGCACCGCCGCGACGTCCGGCAGATCGGCGCGCGAACCCGCGAACACGTCGACGGTCGTGATCGAGCCGCGCTGCTTGGCGTGGGCAATCAGGGCCGCGTTGCCGGGGCCGTCCATGCTGTCCATCAGCCCGACGCCGCCGAAATGCACGACGCGGGCATCGGTGATCCGGTCGAAATCCTTTGCGGCGACGACAAAGTCGCCGGTCGCGCCCTTCATGTGCAGCGCCGGGCGCGAGCCGTCGGCCCGTGTGAGCACGATCGAGGAGGAGGTGCGACAGCCGGCCAGCCGCTGCATGCCCGAAATGTCGACGCCGAAATGCGCGATGCGGTCGAGCACCCAATCGCCCATCAAATCGTCGCCGACGCCGCCGACCGCCAGGCAGTCGAGGCCCATCTTGGCGGCAGCGATCACCGCCGTGCCGGCCGCGCCGGACACCGCCATGGTCAATTCGTCGATGAACAGCGTCCCGCCGCCCGGCGGGATCGCCGAGATCGGCCACCCCAAACAGTCGAACGTGTAGAAGCCGATCGACGTGTAATCATGCCGCCACGCGTCCACCGTCGTCCTCCGGTTGAACTTTTGTGAAAGCGATTGCTAGATTGTGCATACCCCCAAACCGAAGTCAAAAGCTTCGGCACACGGCAGGAGGCCGCAGCATGAAGGCTGGTGTGCTGACGGCGCCGAATGCGCTGTCGTTCGAGACCGTGCCCGACCCGGCGCTGTCCCCGGGTGATCTCTTGATCCGCGTCAAGGCGGCGACGGTGTGCGGCACCGACATCCGCATCCTGCGCGGCCGCAAGACGATGGGGGTGCGCTATCCGTCGATCCTCGGCCATGAATTCGCCGGCGTGATCGCGGCTGCGCCAGGCAGCCGCTTCAAGGTCGGCGAGGCCGTCTGCGTCTGCCCGGCCTTTTCCTGCGGGCATTGCCGCGCCTGCCTGCGCGGCTGTGAGAACCTGTGCGAGAACTTGACCGCCGTCGGCTACGGCATCGACGGCGCCTTCGCCGAATATATCCGCATCCCGGCGGCCGGCGTGGACCGCGGCAACGTCTTTCAGATGCCGCAAGGCGTGAGCTTCGACCGGGCGGCGCTGGCCGAGCCGCTGGCCTGCGTCATCAACGGCCAGGAGCGGGTCGGCATCGAGCAGGGCGACACCGTCGTCGTGCTTGGCGCTGGACCGATCGGCATCTTGCATGTCAAGCTGGCCCGCCATGCCGGCGTCTCCAGGATCATCGTCAGCGAGCCCAATGCGCTGCGCCGTGCTGCCGCAGAAGCCGCCGGCGCCGACCTCGCGGTCGATCCGGCGACCGAGGATCTGCCGGCCGTCGTCCGCGAAGCAACGGCAGGGCATGGGGCCGACGTCGTCATCGTCGCCATCGGCATGCCGAAGCTCGCCGACGCGGCGCTGGCGCTGGTCCGCCACCGCGGCCGCGTCAGCCTGTTCGCAGGCTTCTCCGCCGGCGAGAAGGCGCTGCTCGACGTCAACGCCATTCACTACAGCGAGCTCATCGTGACCGGTTCGTTCGGCCTGTCGCGCCTGCAATTCGACAAGGCGCTCAATCTGATCGCCAGCGACGCGCTCGATCTCGCGCCGATGCTGACCCATCGCTTCGGCCTGGCCGACATCGCCGACGCGCTGGCCACGGCCGAACAGGGCGGCGCGATCAAGGTGGCCATCCTTGACCGGTGACGCGGCCGGCGAGCCGCTGTTTTCGCGGCCGATCCGGCCGCACTATCCGGTGGTCATCCTGGGCGCCGGGATCAACGGCTGCGGCCTGTTCCGCGACCTTGCCGCACAGGGCCTCGACTGCCTCCTGGTGGACAAGGGCGACTTCTGCTCGGGCGCCAGCGCAGGTCCGTCGCGGCTGATCCATGGCGGCATCAAATATCTTGAGACTGGCGAGTTCCGGCTGGTCCGCGAGTTGGCGCTCGAACGCAATCTGCTGCTGAAGACCGCGCCGCACTATGTCCGGCCGCTGGAGACGGTGCTGCCCGTTCGCTCGCTGTGGGGCGGCATCGTCCCGTCACTGCTGAGGTTCTTGCGCCGGCCGGCCAAGCTCAACAATCGTGGCGCCCTGATCACGCGGATCGGGCTGACGCTCTACGATCTCTACGGCCGGCATTTCCAATCGATGCCGAAGCACCGGTTCCTGAGCGGCAGCCGGATGCGCCGCGAGATGCCGGAGCTTGCTCCGGAGATTTCGGCGATCGGCATCTATTACGAAGGCCGTATCAGCCATGCGGAGCGGCTCGGTCTGGAGCTTGTCCGCGACGGTCTGGAGCTCAATGCGCAGAGCACGGCGCGCAACTACACCGCCGTCGTCGGCCATGGCGACGACGCGGTCGTGCTCCGCGACGCGGCGCGCGGCGAGGACCACACGGTGCGCTGCGACGTCGTCGTCAATGCCGGCGGCGCCTGGATCGACAAGATCAACGCCGCGCTCGGCGTCAACAGCCGCCACATCGGCGGCAGCAAGGGCGCCCATCTCGTGGTCAGCCATCGGCGGCTCCACGACGCGCTCAACGGACGCATGGTCTATTTCGGCACACGCGACGGCCGTGTGAACCTCGTCTACCCGTTCATGGGCAATGTGCTGGTCGGCTCGACGGACGTGCCGATCGCCGATCCGGACGAGGCGACCTGCGATCCGGCCGAGTTCAACTACCTGCTGGGGGTCGTCTCGGAGGTGTTTCCGGCCATCCGGCTCACCCCGGCCGATGTCGTGTTCAGCTATTGGGGTGTGCGGCCGCTGCCGCGCAGCGACGGGCTCGACCCCGGCGCCGTCAGCCGCGACCACCACGTCGCCGAGGACCGGCTGCCCGGCAGCAGTATCCCGATCCTGTCGCTGATCGGCGGCAAGTGGACGACCTTTCGCGGCTTCTCCGAACAGGTCGCCGACCGGATTCTTGCCCTCGTTGGACGCAGCCGCACACAAAGCACGCGGACGATGGCGATCGGCGGCGGCCGCGGCTTCCCGGTCGACGCCGCCGCGCGCGAGGCCTTCGCCGACGCGCTGGCCCGCTCGGCCGGCGTGACGGCGCAAGCGGCGAAGATCCTGCTTGGCCGTTACGGCACCACGGCAAGCAGCGTCGCGGCAGCGCTCGGCCGCGACGGCCACCGGCCGCTTGCCGCGCTGGCTCACTACACCGAGGGCGAGATCCGCCATCTTTGCCGGACTGAGGCTGTGGTCCACCTCACCGATCTTCTCTTCCGACGCACCGACATTGCCCTCTCCGGCCAGCTGTCGGAGCCGGTGATCGCCGAGACCGCGCGGTTGGCGGCTGCCGCCTTGGGCTGGGACGAGGCGCGTGCGGCGGACGAGATTTTCCGTGCGGGCCGCGAAGCGGAGCTGCACGGCGTCGCGCTCCGGCCGGGCACCGCCCGGGCCGCAACGTGATCGGCGCCGGCCGGATCGGACGATCGCTGCCCATCATCCATTCCGACAGTGGCGATTCAATTCGCGCTCCTCTATCCTGACTGCATCGGCGGCGCCTGCCGCCGACCGGATGGCGCGAGGAAATTGCTGTGATGATGCCCCAGCGGCTGCTGCGGATTGCTGTCAAGGAGAACCTGCGCAACGTCCGCTTTCTGGCGCGCGAGCTGAAGGGCTCGGTCGCGCAGGGCAGCCCGGCCGGCGTCAGGCTGCCGCAGCCGGCGGCGCGGGTCACGGAGGCGATCGCCGATTTTTCCGACAGCTCGCTGACGGCGCTGGAAACGATCGCCTTGAAGGTGATGTCGTCACACCCCCTCGCCCGGACCGGCCGGGTGCCGGCGTTCGGACTGGACCACTATTTGGGCGGCAAGCAGCCCGACAAGGACGACGAGTTCGCCCGCAACCATTACGCCGCCGCCAAGCAGGTTCTCGTCACCAAAGGGGCTGCCAATCCCAACATCAGCGAAGCGGCGATCGGCCGCGCCTACCGCAGGGTTGCCGCCGAGCCGGACTTGCGCGCCGCCATCGGCGGCGGAGACGAGGGCTTCTGCCGCCTGGCAGCGGCGCTGACGGAGCGCCTGCGCGAGGCCCAGCCGGTCAGCTGGCCGCTGACGCTGGCTGACAACAAGACGGGCATGGCCGCCGATGCCAATCTCTATGTCGCCCTGGTGCTGGGGCTGGCGCTGGCGGTCGCCAGCGTCAACCGGGACCTCGGCCCGGACGACGACCTCTTCGGGTCGGCCGCCGCCGCCGTCGACATCCGCTACGGTGCGCTCGCCAATGCCGCCGGCAGCGTCGATCCGCGGGCGGCGCTGGCGGCGATCTTCGCCGGGCTTGCGCCCCATCTTCCGTGAACGGGCGCGAATTGCCCGTCGCAAGGCCACCTGACTTATGGACCTGGCGCTAAAAGAAAAGCTTCTCGACCTTCCAGAGCTGCGCCGGCGCCTGCGGCAGCTCCGCTGGTTCAAGCGCGCCTTCAAGGGCAATGCCGATCTGGTCGCCGCGCATCTCGGCATCCGGGCGGAGATCGACGACCGGCTGCTCAACGAGGCGTTCTTCGCCTGGCTGGCGGCAATCGCACCGGTTCAGCACGACGAGAGCTTCGACCGCGCAGACCGGATCCTGTTCATGGGCGGCTTGGCGCTGCGCGAGCTGTTGCGCGCCCGTCCGGCGACCATCTTGGTCGAGGAGCGCACCGCCCCGGCGGACGACGATGCGACGGCGCAGATCGCGCATTTTTGGCCGGAAGGCTTCCTCTACACGAATTTCTGCGTCTGCGCGATCGTCGCGGTCCACCAGCAGGAGTTCGGCACGACGCTCGAGCTCGACCAGGCCGCATCGGACCTGCGCACCTGGTGGTCCTACCGCGAGAATGTCGGCGAAGACGAGAATATCTCGATCGCATTCCTCGACCGCTTCCTCGGCAAGGAACCCAACTGGATCCTGCCGAGCAGCGTGCCGGAACGGCGCGCGCTTTCCAGACTGGGCATCACCTCGGGGCGGCCCAGCGACTGAACTCCGTCGCGACGGTCCGGAGAACATTTGACTTTTGGCAGGTAACGTTGTTCACTTGCCGCAAGCCATCTCGAGCAAGAGAGGTGCTGGTTTTAAGAGACTTCAAAGATCGTGCGGCAGCGACCGGGGGGAGAGGTCGCGCATTCGAGACCGATTTTTGCTGCGCCGATCGGCTCTACCATGACGCGAAAACTTCGGGAGGACTTCATGCACAATTCTGTTGGCAAACTGTCGCGCCGAAAGCTGCTCAAGGCCGGCGCTGCCCTTGGTCTTTCAGCCCTGCCGGCCGCCGGCGGCCTGCCGCTGTTCAACGTCCGCCGCTCGTTCGCCCAGGACGCCGCCGACCCGGCCGAGGTGCTGAACAAGATCAATGTCGGCGGCTACGTAAAGAAGGAATACCGCGACCTTTACAAGCTCAAGGACGACGACCTCCTGTGGGACCCGAAAAAGGATTGGATCCGCAACGTCGATTGGGAGCAGGTGCGCAAGGAGTTCGCCGGCAAGACGGTGAAGTTCGCCATCGGCGCGGCCGATGCGGAATCGGCGGCCGACGGGCTGAAGCCGTTCGAAGCGCTGTCCGGGATGAAGGTCGAGCTGGTGCCGATCCCCGACGATTCGATGTACGACAAGGTGCTGGCCGAGTTCATCTCCGGCCAGGCGAGCTTCGATGCGCTGCAGTTCTTCTCGCCCTGGCTGGGCGATTTCGCCGGCCCCGGCTTCCTGGCCAAGCTCGATGACTATGCCGAGAAGTGGAAGCTGCCGATCGATGATTTCTATGACACCTATCGGCTGAACTACGGCTATTTCGGCGACAAGGGCCTCTACGGCATCCCGTTCGACTGCGACATCCAGATGGTCCATGTCCGGCCCTCGCTGATCAAGAAGGTGACCGGCAAGGACGCCGACACCAAGCTGTCGGTGCCGACCTATGACGAGATGGTCAGGCTGGCCCCCGAGCTCGGCAAGGTCGAGAAGGGCGTCGCCGGCATCGGCCTGATGGGCGCGCGCGGCTTCTGGGCGACCTACACTTGGGAGCACGTCGCCGCCCAGCATGGGATGGACCTGTTCGACGCCGATTGGCAGCCGATCTTCAACGGCGACGCCGGCGTCAAGGCGCTGGAGACCATCCTCGCCCTCAACAAATCCGCCGCCGAGGGCGTGGCCGGCTGGGGCTGGGGCGAGGATCGCGCGGCCTGGCTCGGCGGTCAGCTCGCGATGAACATCTCCTGGCAGGATTCGGGCACCCAGGCCACCCGCCCCGACCAGAGCCGGATCGTCGGCGACGTGCTCACCATCTACGAGCCGCGCGCCACCATCGAGGGCGCGCGCTTCGCGCCGCCCAACATCGCCGGCTCGACCTCCTGCGTCACCGCCAGCGCGCAGAATCCGGAGGGCGCCTTCCTGATGCTCGCCTTCCTGACGACCGCCTCGATCATGGCGATGAACGAGGCCAACGCCAACGGCGTCGCCCCGGGCTACAAATCGGTGCTCGCCAACGACAAGCTGCGCGAGATCTCGCGAGCCGGCCGCGGTGTGGGCCGAATCGCTCGACTATGCCTGGTGCGCGCCGCGCATCCCGGGCATGTTCGAGATGGAGCAGGCGCTCGGCAATGAGATCAACAAGGCGCTGGTCGGCCAGGCATCAGCCAAGGAGGCGCTCGACGCCGGCGCCACGGCCTGGAAGGAGATCATGACCAAGAACGGCTTCTACTCCGACCAGGAGCCGTTCAAATATGCGGTCGTGGCCGACGCCGGCTGGATCGGCAAGGGCAAGAAGCCGCCGGTCTGACCGAAAACCGGAGCGGCGGGCGATGAGCGGGACAACTGCGGCACCGGCGGCAGCGGGATGGGTCGTGCCGACCGCCCGCCCGCGGCGCCGCAGGAGCGCCTGGCGCCGGCGCGCCACGCCCTATCTGTTCGTCGCCCCTGCCGTCGTCTATCTGCTCGGCATCACGCTCTATCCCGGCCTCTACGCCATCTATCAGAGCTTCTTCCATGTCCGCTTCAACGCCTGGACCTTCGCCGGCCTGGCCAACTACAAGAAACTCCTCACCGATCCCGAATTCTGGCAGGCGCTCACCAACACCGCGATCATCGGCGCGATCGCGCTGACGCTCGAATGCGTGATCGCGCTGGCGCTCGCCGCCTTCGCCTACCGCGACCCCTGGGTGCGCTCCTGGCGCATCGTCTTCCTGATGCCGATGCTGTTCATGCCCTCGGCGGTGGCCTTCATCTGGAAGCTCGCCTTCAACGACGGGCGCGTCGTCAACGACCTGCTCGGCCGGCTGGGCCTGATCCAGGCCCCGCTCGACTTCCTCGGCTCGGTCTGGCTGGCGCGGCTGTCGCTGATCGTGGTCGACGTCTGGCAGTGGACGCCGTTCCTGTTCATCATCTTCGTGGCGGCGCTGCAGGGCCAGGATGCCGAGATCGAGGAGGCCGCGCGCCTCGACGGCGCGCGCTGGCAGCCAGATCTTCTGGAACGTGTCGCTGCCGCTGATGATGCCGGTGCTGGCCGTGGCGCTGGTGCTACGCGCCATCGACATCGTCACCATGTTCGCCTCGGTGTTCATCATCACCGGCGGCACGCCCGGCGGCACCACGGAGACGATCAGCTATTTCATCTACCGGATCGGCTTCAAGACCTTCAATTTCGGTTACGCGTCCGCCGTTTCGGTGGTCATGCTGGCGCTGACGACGGTGGTCGCGCAGCTGTTCGTCAAGCGCTTCTTCCGGTCGCGCAGGGCTTGACCATGGGAAGCGCGCTCGAGACCAAAGCGGATCCTGGCCTTGCGGCGGCAACGGCGGCACCGCCGGCAGCTGCAACCGTCCCCGTCAGGCGCCGGAAGCGGTCCGGCGAAAGTCTCGTCCTGCGCTACGCCATCCTCGGCTCCTGGGCGCTGTTTTGCTTGGCGCCGATCCTGTGGTTCCTGTCGATCGGGCTGAGGCCCCGCACCGAGATCATCGCGCCGGAGCCGATCTACATCCCGACCCTCTCGGCGGACGCCTGGCATATGATCTGGACGGCGTGGCCGATGGCCAACTACCTTTTCAACTCGCTCGCGGCGATCGCCGGCAGCGTCGTCATCGATCTCCTGCTTGCCGTGCCGGCCGCCTACAGCCTGGCGCGCTACGAATACCGGATGCGCGAAGACCTCGGCTTCTACATCCTGTCGACGCGGATGATGGCGCCGGCCATCGTCGCCATTCCGATCTTCTTTCTGTTCCGGGCGCTCGGGCTGTTGGACACGGTCTGGGCGCTGATGCTCATCTATGCGGCGATGAACCTGTCGCTGGTCACCTGGATCATCCGCTCCTATATGCTCGACATCCCGCACGAGATCGAGGACGCGGCACGCACCGACGGCGCCTCGGACCTGCGCATTCTGTTGTCGATCGTCGTGCCGATGTGCATGCCGGGCATCGTCACGGCGTCGGTGATCGCGGCGATCTTCGCCATCAACGAGTTCCTGTTCACCCTGTTGATCGCCTCGACCAAGAACGCCTACACGCTGTCGGTGGCGCTCGCCAACTTCACCGGCGGCTCCGACGGCATCATCTACAACGCCATCGCGCTCGTCTCCTTCATCGCCTTCGCCCCGGTGCTTGTCCTGGTCATTGCGATCCAGAGGCATCTGTCGCGCGGCCTGACGATGGGCGCGGTCAAGGGCTGAACAGCGCCGGGGGGAGAGACAGTGGCCCGCATCGAGCTCAAAGGCATCGCCAAGGGATGGGGCGAGGTCCGTGCCGTCGACGGCGTCGACCTCGACATCGCCGACGAGGAGTTCGTGGTCTTTCTGGGGCCTTCGGGCTGCGGCAAGACGACGACGATGCGGATGATCGCCGGGCTTTCGGAGCCGACCGAGGGCGAGATCCGCATCGACGGCGAGCTGGTCAACGGCATCGACGCCCGCGACCGCGACGTCGCCATGGTGTTCCAGTCCTACGCCCTCTACCCGAACATGACGATCTACGAGAACATCCGCTTCCCGCTGCGCATGCGCGGCGTGGCGCGCTCGGAGCACGACCGGCTGGTGCGCCAGGCCGCCGATCTGGTCGAGCTCGGCGCCTATCTGGAGCGCAAGCCGGGCGCGCTGAGCGGCGGCCAGCGCCAGCGCGCCGCCCTCGCCCGCGCCATCGTCCGCCATCCGCGCGCCTTCCTCATGGACGAGCCGTTGTCCAATCTCGACGCCAAGCTGCGCAATACCATGCGCATCCAGCTGAAATACGTGCAGCGGCAGTTGAAGATCACCACCGTCTACGTGACCCACGACCAGGTCGAGGCAATGACGCTCGCCGACCGCATCGTCATCATGAGCGGCGGCCGCATCCAGCAGATCGGCACGCCCGACCAGATCTATTCCGACCCGGCCAACACCTTCGTGGCGGGCTTCATCGGCTCGCCGCCGATGAACCTGATCGGCGGCGTGGTGGAGAACGGCAGGTTCCTGGCTCCTGGCATCGACGCGGCGTCGGACGGGCTTCCCGACCGGGCCGGCGTGGTGCTCGGCGTGCGCCCGGAGGATGTGCGTGTCGCCGGCGAGGCGGCCGGCGCCGACGCGGCGGGGTCGCTCTACGGCCTCGAGCCGACCGGCGACCAGACCTACCTCTCGGTGCGCACCGGCGCCGGGCTGATCGAGGTCAAGGCAGCGCGCGATTTCCGTCAGGCGCTGGATACGCCGATCCATCTCAGCTTCGATCGCCGGCGCCTGTTTCTGTTCGACCGCGAAAGCGGCGAGCGCATCCGCCGCGCTTAGCAAAGGCCGCGATCCGCTCTACAGGAGAAGCAGCTTCTTCAGGATGTTCAAAAGGTCCTTGTAGGGCAGCTGGGCCGCCGCCGCCCCGGCGAGCGGCAGGATGGCGGCGGCCGCGACCGGCACCAGCGCGGAGCGGTTGAACAGCGACACCGAGAGCTTGCGCGTGGTATCGAACTGCTTGGACGGATCGGCCACCTCGCCCTCGGCTTCGGCCTCTTTCGGGTCGGGGGCGGCGATGTTCAAGCCCAGCGTCTTGCGCTCCTGAGCGCGGTGGAACCGGATGGCCTGCACGCCGGCCTGCGCCAGCGTCTCCTGCTTCAGCCGCGCCAGCGGCCGCAGGAAGGCGGTGAGCGGGAAGGCGAGCAGCGCCAGCACGAAGGCCAGCCAGCCGGCCAACACCGAGGTCAGCGTCGTTGTGGTCAGCTGCTGCTGCAGCCCGTGCCTGATCAGCGCCGCGCTGACCACGCAGCTCACCCCGAGCACGAACAGCGTGTAGGCATTGGGCACCTGGCCGACGAAGCCCAGTCCGCCATTGCCGTCCGGATGGGTCGAAACCAGCCTGAGCTCGAGCCCGCCCAGCCGTCTCAACAGCACCGACCAGACGACCGCGCGCCAAACCGTGCGCAGCAACAGGAACCAGAACATCGGCCCGCTCACCAGGAGGCACCACCAGGCGGCCAGCGTCACCCGCCTTACCCCGTCTGCTGCGGCCTCGAGCGCCCATGAGGCGGCGCCGGCGGCGAGCAGATTGTGATAGGACAGGAACGAGATCAGCAGCGCCGCCGCCAGGCAGGCGCCTTCGGCGATCCGTGAATCGCGCTGCCGGCAGGCGGCCAGCACGGCCTCGGCCGCGGCCGCGAACGAGGCCGGCGCCAGCACCGCGCGCTGGAACTGGCGCAAGGTTTCCAGATGCGATCTTTCCGTCATCTGCTCGGCCAGGATGAAGGCGCCGATGGCGATGAAGAATCGCGCCCACGAAACCGGGTCAAGCAGGAACGGCGTCTCGGAAACCGGCCCGGTCGCATGCCCCTCGAGCGCCGAGATCAGCGCCGGCACCGCCCAGCAAAGGGCGATCGCGATCAGGGCTCGGCGCCGCACGCAGAGCGAATCGCGGCGGATCAGTCCGGCGCGCAGCTGCAGCTCGTAGAACGGCGCCCCGTGCGAGGCGAAGAAGTCGCCGATGCCGTGCTGGGCGGAGCTCATCGGGTGGCGGGCCCCTACACCCCGCGGGTCAGCCCGCCGTCGACGCGGATGTTCTGCCCGGTGATGTAGGCCGCTCCCTCGGACAGCAGGAAGGCGACCGTCGCGGCGATCTCGCCGGCGCTGCCGTAGCGCCGCATCGGCACCGCCTCGCGCCGCTCCTCGGTCGCCGGCAGGCTGTCGATCCAGCCCGGCAGCACATTGTTCATGCGCACATTGCCCGCCGCGAAGGCGTCGGCGAACAGTTTCGTATAGGCGGCAAGGCCGGCGCGCGCCACCGCCGAGGTCGGGAACATGGCGCTCGGCTCGAACGCCCAGGCGGTCGAGATATTGACGATGGCGCCGCCGCCCTGCCCGGCCATCACCGGCGCAACCAGGCGCACCGCCCGCACCACGTTCATGAAGTAGACATCGATGCCCTGATGCCACTGCTCGTCGGTGATTTCGAGCAGCGGCGCCCGGGGGCCATGCCCGGCGCTGTTGACCAGGGCGTCGATGCGGCCCCATTTGTCCAGGGTGGCTCGCACCAGCCGCTCGAGGTCGCCGGTGGACTGGTTCGAGCCGGTCACGCCGATGCCGCCGAGCTCGGCCGCGAGCGCCTCGCCCTTGCCGGACGAGGACAGCACCGCGACATGGTAGCCGTCGGCGGCCAGCCGGCGCACGACCTGAGCCCCCATGCCCGATCCCGCCGCCGTGACGATTGCGACCTTGGCGCTCATGGCATGTCGTCCCGGAATTGCTCTAGTAGCGCTGCTCGCACGGCGCCTCGTAGATGTTGCCGTCGGAACCGCGGTAGCGGCACAAGGGCTGCTGCTTGGGCGCGGTGACCGCGCCCGCTGCCGCGCCGAGCAGGGCGCCGCCGGCCGCGCCGATCACCGTGCTCTTGGTGTCGCGGCCGATCGCCTGGCCGGCGAGCGCGCCGGCGCCGGCGCCGATCAGCGCACCCGCGCCCGCCCGCTGGTTCGGCTGAGTGGTATCGCAGCCGGTCACGGCAACGAGCATGCCGAGAGATAGATAGAGGCCGAAACGTCTCACAAGAATTCCCTTCCGAATCGTTCGCCACCAACCCGGTGCGGGGTATAGAGACCGCTTACCCGCGAAACAATCGCCAAATCGCGTTTTCACGGTTTTCGCGGGAACCGGTCATCCTTTCATCCTGTCGCATCGCCGTTGGAAAGCGGGTCGGACAGCATGACAGGTTGGGCTCAGCACGGCGGCACGTCGACGCGCAGCGGCTGCATCAAGGTGAGTTCGCCGCGCTCGCCGAGGGTCAATGTGTGCAGGTAGAAATAGGTCGGCCGGTCGTCGGTCGCCTCCATCACCGGCGAGGGTGCCGACACGATCGGCACGCCGCCGCAATCGCCGATCCAATCGACATGGCGGTGGCCATGCATCAGCACCGTCCGGCCGGCGAACGGCTTGAGCCGGCGGATGAACCAGTTGCCGTTGACGAGCGCAGTGCCGATCCGTTCGAACAGCGCCTTGGCCGGCTGCGGATACTCGACCACGTGATGGTGGAGCGCGATGATCCAGCGCGCCGCGGGGTAGCGCGCCTTGACCGCGTCCATGGCGTGGACCTGTTCGGACGAGATCATGCCGAGCGCATTGGTGAAGGAAAAATGCGTCGCGGCGTTGGAGTTGAGCAGGATGACCCCGAGCCCGTCGGCGGTGGCCGGCACCCGGACCATCGGGAAGGCGCTGTTCCACAGTTCGGCATAGAGCGGCGACAGCCGCGGCCTGCCGGCGTCGGCAAACCGCTGCAGGGTGTCGCGATGCGGCGCCAACAGCTCTTCCAGAGTGGCCGAAAGCGCCCCCTTTTTTCGGTCGACGACGCGCACGCGTCGGCCCTGGACGGCGGCGATCGCCGACAGCGCGCGCAGCCGGCGCAGGCGGCGCAGCGGGCTGGTCGGCAGATCCATGCGCGCCGGATTGGCCCGGTCGATGACGTTGAGGTCGTGGTTGCCGGGGATGATCAGCAGCCGCTCGCCAAGCTCGGGATAAGGTTCGAGGGCGGCGAAGAACTCCGCCCATTCGGCCGAGCGGCCGGCATCGGTGATGTCGCCGCTGATCAGGACGAGATCGATCCGCTCCTGCCGGTCGAGGTCCTCGATCAGCGCGAGCACCCGGCGCAAGCGCTCATTGCCGCGCGGTCCCAGCCGGCCGCTCTCGATGCGGAAGCCGAAACGCTCGCCGACGACATGAATGTCCGAGAGATGGACCACCCGCCAGCGCGGCCGGCTCGTGGGCGCGGCAAAGCCGGTGAAATCGAGGGGCGCGGCCATGGTCGCGTCGGCGAGCCCCCAGGCGAGCGAGCCAAGCGCCAGATAGCCGGCCACGATGATGGCGCTGTTGGCCAATGCGACCTTGAACAGCCGTCCCGCCGAGCCGATCTCGCGGACGCCGCTGAACAAATGGGTGGCTGGCCAGACCTGGCGGACGACGAGGACGGCGAGCACGAAGATCAGCAGCCCGGAGGCCAGCGCCGACATTGCGCGCAGCCGTGACAGCCGCCCGGGCGCGCCCGCGGAGAGCCGCCGCTCAGCGAAGTGGCGGATGATCTCGCGGGCGCCGACATAGGCCGGCTCGACCACGATCGAGGTGAGCGACCAGAAGCTGGCTTCCGCGACCCGCAACAGCGGCCGGGCGCCGTACCAGGCAAGCGCCAGCACGGCAAAGAGCAGCGCCACCGGGAGTACCCCGCTCCACGGCGCCGTGACGAGCCGCTGCCTGGCCAGGTGCAGCCATTCGGTGGCGACGATCGGCGCCAGGCCGAGCACGATGCCCGGCACCAAAAGCAGCAGCACCCAGGCGGTGATCAGCTTGATCAGGCTGATCTCGACGAGCAGGCCGCCGGCCAGCGCCAGCATCGAGCGCTGCTTGGTACTCGACAGATCGTCTTCGATGTCGCCGCGGCGCGGATCGAGAACCGGATCGCGGGACGTTGCCAATGACAGTTCCTCCGGTCCAAGAGCAGCGGTGGAAGCCGTCGCCGCGTGTGGCCGTGGTGAACGCCCGATGCGGCCCTTTGGCCGGCCGGTCCGCAGTGGAAGCCGCCTATCCGACCTGTTGCCGTTCATGTAGAACGACCGCGGTTTTAGGGTCAATATTGCCGCTGCCCCAAGGAAGGGGAAACAATGGCCGCACGCCGCCCGGCATTATCTGCACTGTCGAGCTTGATCCTCGTCCTTGGATTGCTTTACGTCGCGCAATCCATTTTCATTCCGCTGGCTTTCAGCTTGTTCATCGTCGCCCTTGTCTGGCCGCTGCAGGCCTATCTCGAGCGACGCATCCCACAACTTCTGGCCCTGCTCATCACTCTTGCGGTGACCATCGCCACGGTGGTCGTTGTCGGGTCCACCGTGCTGTGGGGGTTCGGCAAGCTCGGCCAGTGGCTGTTTGCCAATGCCGGCCGGTTCCAGGCGATCTATGCCGACTGGACGGGCTGGCTCGAGGAGCACGGCATTGCCATCGTCGGCCCGCTGGCGGACCGGTTCGACGTGCTCTGGCTGGTCGGGGCCACGCAAAGCGTCGCGACCCGGCTGAACGGGTTCGCCGCCTTTGCCGCGCTGGTGTTCATCTTCGTCATGCTGGCATTGCTGGAGGTCGGCCAGTTCACCAAGCGGCTCGGCGGGCCGGGGCTTTCGCCATGGGGCGAGACGGTGCTGGCCAGCAACCGCGAAATCGGCCGCAAGATGCGCCGGTTCATGGCGGTGCGCACGCTTGCCAGCGTGCTTACCGGGTTCGTCGTCTGGGGCTTCGCCAAGATCGCCGGGCTGGAGTTGGCGGTTGCCTGGGGCGCCATCGCCTTCGCGCTCAACTACATCCCGTTTCTCGGCCCGCTGATCGCCACCCTGTTCCCGACCATGTTCGCCATGGCGCAGTTCGAATCCTGGCAGATGGCGGTGTTCGTGTTCGTCTGCCTCAACGTCATCCAGTTCATCATCGGCAGCTATTTCGAGCCGCTGCTCACCGGCGCCTCGCTGGCGATCTCGCCGCTGGCGGTGATCTTCGCGGTGTTCTTCTGGAGCTTCATGTGGGGCATTGCCGGCGCCTTCATCGGCGTGCCGATCCTGATCGCCACCCTGGTCTATTGCGACAAGGCCGCCGCGACGCGGTGGATTGCGGCGCTGTTCATGGACGACGACTTCGCCGACGCCGCCGTGCCGGCCGGAGAAGCGTGACCGGCTCGACCGATCCCGGCACGGGGGCGGCAGCGGCGGACAAACGGTACCGTCAATGAAACCGGAAGTGGTCCTAGGCCGCTCAGAAAAGAGGGCTACGCTTCCTTTCGACAAAGGGGCCACCGGCGGCCAGGCGGGGCCGCGGCCGATCGGTCGAGGGCGCAACAAGGGAGCACGGGCATGTTGGGCAGGGTCATGCAAGGGCTGTGTCTGTCGGCGGCACTGTCGTTCGTCGGCACGATGACCATCGGGGCCGCCCAGGCGGCGGAGCCGGTCACGCTCCACTGGCTGGAGTGGTGGGATGCCGAATGGGGCGTCGACGTGATGGACGGCTTGACCAAGAAATTCGAGGACAAGACCGGCATCAAGGTCGAGCGCACGGCGGTGCCGTGGGACAGCATGTATGACCTTCTCGTCGCCGACGCCCAGGGCGAAGGCAAGTTCGACGTCATGGGCATGGAAGGATGCTGCTTCCTGTCCGGCATCGACAAGCTCGGCGGCATCGAGCCGCTGGGCACGCTACTCGAGGCCGACAAGGACTTTGCCGCCAGGCTGACCGACCTCACGCCGGTCAAGTGGGACGGTCGAGCCGATGATGCTCAACTGGTACATCATGCCCTACTCCTACGTGTACAACATCGACCTGTTCGAGAAGGCCAAGCTCGCGCCGCCCAAGAACTGGAACGACGTTCTCGACAGCAGCCAAGAAGCTGAAGGTCGCGGCGTGGTCGCCGCACGGGCTCGGCGTCACATTCGGCGATTCGAGCATTCTCTATCCGATGTACTATCTCTTCGGCGCTCGCCTCGCCCAGCTCGGCGGCCGCCTCTACGACGAGAACGGCCACGCCGCCTTCAACTCGCCGGAAGGCGTCGCGGCGCTGCAATGGTGGAAGGACCTCTACGACAGCGGCCTGCTCGCCGGCGGGCTCGCTTGGCTCGACCTGGAGCCAGCTCCGCGAGGATTTCGCCACCGAGAAGATCGCCGGCATGTGGGGCGGCCCGTTCGAGGGAACGATCGCCAAGCAGGTCAAGCCCAACATCCGGTCGCCTATCCGACCGCATGGTGCGACAAGACCTGCGGCTATCAATGGGCGGGCAGCGGGCTCGCGATCTCGTCGAAATCGCAGCACAAGAAGGAAGCTTGGGAGTTCATCAAGTTCCTGCTGAGCGACGAGACCAGCATCTATCTGACCAAGACGAAGAGCATCCCGTTCGCCACCAAGGCCGCGATCGCGTCGCTGTCGGGCTCCGACGATCCGATCCTCAAGCAGATCCCGCAGATGCTCAACGGCGATCCGCAGCACAACCTTTTCCTGTTGCCGACGCCGGATTTCGAGAAGCTGCACCGGGCCTTCCTCGACGCCTTCCAGCAGGTCCTGCAGGGCAAGCAGGAGCCGAAGGCCGCGCTCGACCAGGTCGTCGCGCTCTGGAATGAGGAGATCGACGCGGCCAAGAAATAGCCCTGCGGCATAGCGTCGCGGCGACGTTCCTGCCGCGCCGCCGCTCCGCTCTGCGCCTTCCCGCGCCATTTGCGCCGCCCGTGAACAGGACTGAGTTGGCAGGTGCGCGCGTTCCCCGCAATCTCGCCGGCTATCTCTACATTGCGCCGGCGCTCGTGTTTCTGGCGCTGGTCGTCGCCGTGCCGATCTTCATCCACCGTCGAGCCTGAGCTTCGAGGAGATGGACCCGCGCACCAAGATCGGCTGAATTCGTCGGCCTGGCCAACTATGTCGAGCTGGCGCGCGACCGGCTGTTCTGGGGAGCTTCCTCAACAGCCTGATCTTTGCGGTGGCCTCAACGATCGGCCACGCCGCGGTCGGCATCATCTGCGCCCTGCTGCTGGTCGCCCGCTGGGCGACGCCGGCGCATCCGCAACTTCGTCCGCGGCCTTCTCATCCTGCCCTGGCTGTTCTCGCTGGCCGCGGCCGGGCTGATCTGGGGGCTCCTCTACCAGTCGACCGGACCGGTCAACTATCTGCTCCTCGCGAGCGGCCTGATCAGTCAGCCGATCGATTTCTTCGGCGATCCCCAGCCTGGCGATCTGGTCGCTGATCTTCATCAATGTCTGGAAGGCCTACCCCTTCTATCTGGTGATGATCCTCGGCGGCCTGCAGTCGATCCCCGAGGAGCTCGGCGAGGCGGCCAAGATCGACGGCGCCAATGCGGCTGCAGCGCTTCTGGCACGTCACCTTGCCGATGCTGCAAGCCGGTGCTCATCGCCTCGACCGCCATCGACATGATCACCACCGTGACGACCTTCGACCTGGTCAAGATCATGACCAATGGCGGGCCGATGCGTTCGACCCAGACGCTGGCCTTCTACATCTGGCAAGCGGGTTTCCGCGACGTGAATTTCGGCTACGGCGCGGCGATGAGCGTCGTCATGCTGGTGACGCTGGCGATCGCGACGCTGCTCTATCTCCGCGTCGCGCGCGGCAGAGCCGAGGAGCGCCGATGCTGCCGCGCTATAACCTGCGCCTGCATCGTCGGGCAGATCGCTCAACATCGTCGGGGTGCTCGTCATCCTCGCCGTCGTGCTCTTCCCGCTCGCTCTGGATGGTGCTCGCCTCGCTGCGGCCGGTCGTCGAAACCCTGCACGACCCGCCGATCTGGCTGCCCCAGGGAGCTCACCTTCGCAGCCTATCGGAAGCTCCTCTCCGACCCGACCCAGCTCGGCTATTTCGTCAACACCTACATCATCGCGACTTCGGCACGGCGGTGCTCAGCATCGCGCTAGCGCGCTTTGCGCCTACGGCTTCTCCCGCTTCCGCATCCGCGGTGCGCGCCTGATCCTGCTCGCGCTGCTGGCGTTGCAGCTGTCTGCCCAACGTGTCGCTCGTCCTGCCGTTCTTCAACCTGTCGCAGGCGCTTCATATCCACAACACCTACTTCGCGCTGATCATCGCCGACACGGCCTTCGCGCTGCCGATCGCGATCTGGCTGCTCAAGGGCTTCTTCGACAGCATCCCGGTCGCGATCGAGGAGGCGGCGCTGCTCGACGGCTGCAACCGCTTCCAGTCCTTCCGCTACATCGTGCTGCCGCTCGCCCTGCCCGGGGCTGGTCGGCACCGGAGTGTTCGCGTTCCTGTGGGCCTGGAACGAGTTTCTGTTCGCCGTCGTGCTGACGTCGGGCCCGGCCGTGGCGCCGCTGACGGTGCGCATGTCCCAGTTCTTCAGCCAGTACGGCCGCGACTGGAACAACATCATGGCGCTCAACGTGATCGCGCTCCTCCCGCTTCTGGCGATGTTCATCTGGCTCCAGCGCTGGGTCGTGAACGGGATGACGGCGGGAGCGGTGAAGTAACCGGACGCCCGACCCGGGCAGACGTCGCGCGGCGCTTCCGGGAGCCGGCTTGTCAGCCCGCCGCTTCGGCAGATATGGTTCCTCGAACGCGTCTTCGGGCATGGGCCGGGAGGAGCCACTCCCATGGGCAAACGGGCCATCTTCCCGCTCGATGCGGTAGCGCTCGACCGCACGTCGACGACGCCGCTGCATCGGCAGCTCTACAAGCTGCTGCAGTCCTATATCGTCACCGGCCGCCTTGCGGCGGGCAGCCGGCTGCCGGCCACGCGCGCCCTTGCCGATCTGGCGGAGGTCGGGCGCAACACCGTGATCGCTGCCTATGAGCAGCTGCTCATCGAAGGCTATGTCGAGGCAAGATCCGGTTCCGGGACATGGGTGGCCGACGTCATGCGCCGCTGTGCCACGGCGGAGGCGCCCGGTCCGCCGGCGCCCGGCTCGCGCTTCTCCAGGCGCGGCGAGACCATTGCCGGCCAGCCGCAATTCGGACGGCGGCCGCACAAGATCAATTTTCAGCCCGGCTTCCCTGAGGTCGACACGTTCCCGTTTTCGACCTGGGCCCGGCTTTTGGCGCAGAATGCACGCAGCCGGTCGGACGATCTGCTGAGCTACTACCACTTCGCCGGACATCCGGCGCTGCGCGAGGCCATCGCCGAATATCTTGGCGTCGCCCGCGGCGTCGATTGCCGTGCCGAGCAAGTCATCGTCGTCACCGGCGCACAGGCGGCCCTCGACCTTCTGGCGCGAACGCTGATGGATGAAGGCGACGTCGCCTGGATGGAAGAGCCGGGCTATATCGGCGCGCGTGCCGCCCTGTTGTCCAGCGGCGCGCGCTTGGCGCCGCTGCGGGTCGGCACAGCGGGCTGGGCGCTCGGCGATCCCGCCCTGCCGCCGCCGCGGCTGATCTACGTAACGCCGTCCTGCCAATGGCCGTCGGGAACGATTATGCGGCTCGAGGAGCGGCTGCAGCTGCTCTCGATCGCCGACCGCCACGCGGCCTGGATCGTCGAGGACGACTACGACGGCGAGTACCGGTTCCGCGGCCGCCCGGTGTCGGCCATGCAGGGCCTCGACCGCTGCGGCCGCGTGATCTATGTCGGCACCTTCGGCAAGGTTCTGTTCTCGTCGCTTCGCCTTGGCTTCATGATCGTCCCACTCGAGCTCGCCGAGGCGTTCGACCGGGCCGTCAGCATCACCGGCCATTTCGCCCCCCTTTTGCTGCAGGCGACGCTCGCCGACTTCATTCGCCAAGGCTATTTCGCCACCCATCTGCGCCGCATGCGGGCGCTCTATGCGCGGCGGCAGGAACACTTCGTCGGGCTCTGCCGCGATCATCTGGCGGACTGGATGATGGTGTCGGAGAACGACAGCGGCATGCAGCTCTTCGGCCAGTTCCTCGAGCCCTTCGACGACCGCGAGGTGGCCGCCGTCGCCCTGTGCTACGGCGTCGATGCCCAGCCGGTCTCGGCGAACTACCATTGCGACCGGCCGCAGCACGGCCTGCTGTTGGGCTATGCCCGGCTGAACGAAAGGGATTGCGCCGCTGCAGTTTCGGCGCTGCGCCGGACCTTCCAGACGCTCGAGCCGCAGCTCGCGCGCCACCGCCCGCGCACGGTCGCCTGAGTGGTGCCCCTCAAGACCCCTGAAATGGTTCTTCTTGTGGGCGAGCCCCGCCTTCTATGGTGCGCCGATCCGAAGGTTCGCTCCAGGGAGGATGGCATGTACGTGGTGGGTCAGGAAGAAATCGACGCCCTGACGCGGGTGATCAGGTCCAACGCGCTGTTCCGGTACGGCCTCGGCCAAGAATGCGACCGCTTCGAGGCGCGCTATGCCGGCTATCTCGGGGCCAAGCACTTCGCGCTTGCCGCGAGCGGCAGCAACGCGCTGGCCGCGGCGATGACCGCGGTCGGGCTGGGGCCGGGCGACGAGGTGCTCATCCCCGCCCACACCTATATGGCGACCGCGACGTCCGTGCTGGCCGTCGGTGCGATCCCGGTGATCGTCGACATCGACGAAAGCATCACCATCGATCCGCGCGCCGTCGAGGACGCCGTCGGCCCGCGCACCCGCGCCGTCGTCCCGGTGCACATGTGGGGCACGGCTTGCGACATGGACGCGATCATGAAGGTGGCGCGGGAGCGCAAGCTGATCGTCATCGAGGACGCCTGTCAGGGGGTCGGCGGCGGCTATCACGGTTGCAAGATGGGGACCATCGGCGACATCGGCGCCTTCAGCTTCAACTATTATAAGAATATGACAGCCGGCGAAGGCGGCGGCGTCGTCACCGACGACGACGTCTATGCCGAGCGGGTGCGCTGCGCCATCGATCCCTGCCATTTCTATTGGCACGGCCGCAGCGAGGAGGTGAGGCCGTTCGCCGGCAACGGCGCCCGCGCGACCGAGCTGATGGGCGCGATGATGAACGTGCAGCTCGACCGCATCGATCCGATGATCGCGGCGATGCGCAGCGAGCGCGACCGGATCCTGGCCGGCGTCGCCCAGCTCGGCAATCTCGGCCTCAAGGCGGCGCCGCTGCACAGCCCCGAGCACGACTGCGCCACCCAGGTGATCCTGACGCTGCCCAGCGCGCATGACGCCAAGGCCTTCACCCGAACATTCCCGAGCGTGATTGCCGGCGAGACCGGGCGGCATACCTACACCGAATGGGACCAGGTGCTGATGGGCGCCGGTGCGGCGCACCCGCTGATGAACCCCTACAACATGCCGGCCAACGCCGAATGCCGGCGCAGCTACACGAAGGACATGTGCGCACGCTCGCTGGAAATCCTCAGCCGCACGGTGCTCGTGGCCACGCATCCGCTGCACACCGCCGCGGACATCGACGACATCATCCACAATATCGGCGCGGCGACGCGTGTCGCTCTCGCGGGTCTCAGCCCCGAGCAGGCCGAGATCCGCAATGTCCAGCCGATCGAGGTGCAGAAATTCGATCTCAAGGTCGATGCCTGAGCCCGACATGAGGTCCCCGAATGTCGCCGTCTGAGCTGATCGGCTACGCCGACCGCATCAGCGCCGCGCCGGGCGGGACGGTCGGCTTCAAGGTGAGCACCGATCTGGCGAGGTTCGATGCCGCGATCGTGCGCCTGATCCATGGCGACGCCAACGGGCCCGGGTTCAAGGAAGAGCTGGTGGCCGAGCTTGGCCCCCGGCACGGCCGCAAGCAGCACGCCGTCGCCGGGTCGTATGGCCGGATCGCGCACAGCGCGGCCCTCGAACCCGCTCATGGCTTTTCGCTGGCGGCTTGGGCTTTCCCGACGATGCCGGCGGGCGGCGTCCAGGCGATCGCGGCGAAATGGTCGCGCGGCTCGGGCTATGCGCTGGTCATCGGCAGCGACGGACAGGCCGAGCTGTGGCTCGGCGATGGCGCACGCATTCACCGGATCGGCAGCGGCGCGGCGCTGCGCGAGCGCCGCTGGCACTTCCTCTCGGCCAGCTTTGACCCGGCGGAAGGGACCATCCGGATCGTCCAGGCGCCGCTCTCGCCCGGCCCGGACGAGGGCCACGCCGAGGCCACCGGGCGGGTGCCGGAGAACTGCCTCGCTGCGAGCGGGACGCCGCTGACATTTGCCGCGCTGGCGCTGGAGGCGGAGGCGCAGAGCGGCGGGCTGCCGCGCCCTTCGGGCCTCTACAACGGCAAGATCGGGCAGCCGGCGCTGTTTGACCGGGTGCTGGCCGAACCCGAGCTGAAGGCGCTGCGCGAGGGGGCCAGCCCCCTCGGCATTGCCGGTCTCGTCGGCTTCTGGGATTTTTCGGTCGACATCTCCTCGTCGCGGCTGGTCGATCGCGGTCCCCACCGGCTGCACGGCAAGGCGATCAACATGCCGATGCGCGCCGTCACCGGACCTGCTGGACGGGCGAGGAGATCGATTTCAAGCACGCCCCGGCGAATATGGCGCCATCCATTTTCACGACGACGATCTGGAGGACGCCGGCTGGGAGAGCGATTTCGTCTGGCGGGTACCGGCCGAGGCGAGGAGCGGCTTCTACGCGGCGCGGCTGCGTGGGGACGGCCAGGAAGACCACGTGCCGTTCTTCGTGCGGCCGCAGCGCGGCAGGCGCTGCCGCACCGCCCGAGCGGCCCTATTGGCGCCGACCTTCACCTATCTTGCCTATGCCAACGAGACCCACAAGGCGATGCCACGACATCAGGCCGTCTACACCGACCGGCCGATGGTGAAGGACCCGCTCGACCTCTATCTCGATGCCCACCGCGAGTTCGGCATCTCGCTCTATGACATCCATTCCGACGGCAGCGGCGGCTGCTATTCGTCCTTCCTGCGGCCGATCCCGAGCCTGCGTCCGAAATATCGACAGTGGCAGGTCGGCTGTCCGCGCCATCTCGCCGCCGATCTCTATCTGGTCGACTGGCTGGAGCATGAAGGCATCGCCTATGACGTCATCACCGATCACGATCTCGATGCCGAAGGCCAGGCGCTCCTTTCCGGCTACCGCGTGGTGCTCACCGGCACCCACCCGGAGTATTGGTCCTCGCGCATGCGCCGCGCTATGGTCGACTATCTGCAGGCGGCGGGCGGCTGATGTATCTCGGCGGCAACGGCTATTATTGGGTTGCCTCCACCGATGGCGAGCGGCCCCACGTGCTCGAGGTGCGCAAGGGGATCGCCGGCACGCGCGCCTGGAACTCGGCGCCCGGGGAGCTCTATCACAGCTCGACGGGTGAGCTTGGCGGGCTGTGGCGCCATCGCGGCAAGCCGCCGAACGAGATCGTCGGCGTCGGCTTCAAGGCGATGGGCTATGACGCGCCGGCACCCGGCTATCGTCGCCAGCCCGGTAGCTTCGATCCGCGCGCTGCCTTCATCTTCGAAGGTGTGGGAGCCGACGAGGTGATCGGCGACTTCGGACTGTCGCTCGGCGGCGCGGCGGGCGACGAGCTCGATTGCCTCGACTACGGCCTCGGCACCCCGCCCGCGACGCTGCTGCTTGCCACGGCGTCCGGGCACAGCGCCTATTACGTGCCGGTGGTGGAGGATCACAACGAGATGTCGGATATCGTCATCGTCGAGCAGCGCTCGCTGGTGCGCGCCGACATGGTCTATTTCGAGACCGGCGCCGGGGGCGCCGTGTTTTCGACCGGAGCGATCACCTGGTGCGGCGGCCTGTCCCACGATGGCTATCGCAACAACGTGTCCCGGATCACCGGCAACGTGCTGAGGCGTTTCCTGGGCTGAGCGCAGGGTTCTGCGCAGTCGCGGCTGCCCGTTTGGACAGCCTTGCATCGCCGGCGATGGACGCTAACCTTGGGCTCCCCCAAGCCGAGCCTGGGCGACACGCCTCGGCTCAGGACCCGTCCAGAGTTCATCGTTTCACAACAGGAGCCCCTCCGATGAGAACCTATGGTTTCGCGGCCACAGATGCCGCCCAGCCTTTGGCGCCCTTTGCCTTCGAGCGCCGTGAGCCTGCGCGCCGAACGACGTCGCGATGGAAGTCCTCTATTGCGGCATCTGCCACACCGACCTGCACCAGGCGCGCAACGACTGGGGCTGCAGCCGCTACCCGGTCGTTCCCGGCCACGAGATCGTCGGCCGGGTGATCGCGGTCGGCCGCGAGGTCACCCGCTTCAAGGCCGGCGACGCGGTCGCGGTCGGCTGCATGGTCGACAGCTGCCAGCACTGCGACCAGTGCCGCAAGGGCGAGGAGCAGCTCTGCCGCGAAGGCAACACGCAGACCTACAACGACAAGGATCGCATCACCGGCGAGCCGACTTACGGCGGCTATTCCAAGCATCTCGTGGTGCGCGAGGAGTTCGCGCTGCGCGTGCCCGACGGGCCTCGATCTCGCCCGCGCCGCGCCACTGCTCTGCGCCGGCATCACCACCTATTCGCCGCTGCGCGACCTGGAACGTCGGCCCGGGCAGCCGGGTCGGCGTGATCGGGCTCGGCGGTCTCGGCCACATGGCGGTCAAGCTCGCCGCCGCGCTGGGCGCAGACGTCACCGTGCTCAGCCGCAGCAAGGACAAGGAGGCCGACGCGCTCAGCGCTCGGCGCCGACCGCCTGCTGGTCTCGACCGACGCGGACGGCGATGGCCGAAGCGCGGTCGACGCTTCGACCTGATCATCGACACGGTGCCGGTCAAGCACGACATCAATCCCTATCTGCCGCTGCTCGACGTCGACGGCACGCTGGTGCTCGTCGGCCAGATCGGGCCGCTGCGCCGAGCCGACCACCCTGCCGCTGCTGCATGGGCCGGCGCCGCATCGCCGGCTCACCGATCGGCGGCATTGCCGAGACCCAGGAGATGCTCGATTTCTGCGCCCGCAAGAACATCCTGCCCGAGTGCGAAATGATCCGCATGGACGAGGTCAACGACGGCCTTCGAGCGGATGGAGCACGCCGACGTGCGCTACCGCTTCGTCATCGACATGAGCACGCTGCGCGACCGGTAGCGGCCGCCTGCGCCCGGCGTGGCGCGCCGCCCCTACATCGGCGGCGCGATCCCATGGTTGCCGACGACCACCCGGTTGGCGGTCAAGCCTCCGTCCGCGCCCTTCTCGGCAATGACGAACACGCCGGCGCCGGGGACGAGATCGGCCGGGGTGGCGCTGGCGAAGGTGACGATCGGCGTATCGGTCGGGATCGAGATCTTCTTCTCCTGGCCGTCCTTGAAGGACAGCGTCACGGTGCGGCCGTCGACTCCGGTCACCGCGTTGGCGACGGTGGCGTTGTTCATCTTGCTGTTGGGCTTCAAATCCCAGGGGCGGCGGCCCTCGCCGGTGCCTTTGAGCGCGGCCGGGAAGATCACCACTTCCAGGGCGCCCTCGCCGCCATCGTCCTTCGGCACCGAGGTGATGCCGACGAAATCGCCGACCTTGATGTCCTCCAGCGAAGCCTTGGCTACGCCGGATATCTTGAAGCCGTCGGTGAGTTTGATGGCGTCGGTGGCGCCTTCGCGGGTCTTGACCGTCAGCGTCGAGCCCTCGAATTGGGCGACCGTGCCGCGCACGCGGGTGGCGTCCGCAGCCTGGGCCGCGAAGATCGTCAGGCCCGCCACGCCGATCGCGGCCCCGAGTGCCAGTGCGAATTTGTGATGCAGCATGGAATTCTCCTTTCGAAGCCAAGGGCGTCAGCAGACACGTGGTTAACGGCGGCGGCCATCGAAATCGTCGCCGACCCTGCCCTGGAGCCGTTCAAAAGAACTTGATTGCCGGAAGCGCGGCCCGCCGCCCGGCCCGCACCGGGTCCCCTCGTCCGGAACACTTGGCCATGACGCGGATTGAGCAAGGTGGAACTGGAAGGAACCTGAACCATGCCCAACCCGGATCCAAGACCGTTGCCGACGGAGCCGCCGGACTCCGGATCGGCCAACAAGCCGCCGATCACCGAGCCCGAGCCCGACCGGCTGCCGGACGAAGCGCCCGAACCGAACCCGGACGAGAACGACGGCGTGCCGAAAACCGCCGGCGTGCCGCCGGACGCCGGCGATACGAGCCGCAGCCGGGTGGCCAATCGCGACGCCGGCGGCCCGCGCAAGGCCGGTTTAACCCCACGCCCGACGCCAAGTCCGCTCGGCGAGGACTGACGTGCCGCGCCGCGGCGGGCGGCCGAAGCGCCTGCCGGGCTGAGGGCTTCGCTGGATCAACGGATTTTCCTCGCGCCAGGGCACGGCGGCAGCTAACACCGCCTCGCCTGGCTGCGCCGGGGCAAGGGACGCTCCGGCATGCTCCTCCTCCGATCAAGACCGCTCGCCGCCAACAACCTGGTGCTCGCCGGGGTGCTGCTGATGATCGGCGGCGACTTCATGTTCGCGCTCAATGACGCGATGGGCAAATGGCTGGTGGCGAGCTTTTCCGTCGGCCAGGTGCTCTTGGTGCGCTCGATCGGGGCGTTCTTCGTGCTCGGGCCGATGATCCTCGCCAAGGGAGCCGGGAAGCTGGTGCGCATCGAGCGCCCCGAGCTGCAGTTGCTGCGGGTGATCGCGGCGACCCTCGACACCGCATTGTTTTACGCTTCGGTCGTTTATCTGCCGCTTGCCGACGTGATGAGCTTTTATATGGCAGGGCCGATCTACGTCGCGGCATTGTCGCATCTGCTGCTCGGCGAGAAGGTCGGCTGGCGGCGCTGGCTGGCGATCCTGGTCGGCTTCTGCGGCGTGTTGATCATGCTCAACCCCTCCGCCATGGCGTTGTCGCTGCCCTCGCTGTTTGCGCTGGTCGGCAGCATCTCCTTCGGCTTCACCATCGTTCTCGGGCGGCGGCTGCGCGGCACCAGCGACACCGCGCTGGTGACCTGGCAGACGATCGCCTCGCTCGTTCTCGGCGCGGCGATGGTCGCCGGCCAGTGGGTCACGCCGAGCGCGCTCGACTGGGGCGCCCTGCTTCTGCTCGGCATCGTGTCCTGCGCGGCGCATCTGATGATCACCCGGGCGTTGAAGCTGGCACCGGCTTCGACCTTGGCACCGCTGCACTACAGCCTGCTGTTGTGGGCGGTGGTGTTCGGCTTCATTTTTTTCGCCGATGTGCCGAGCGCACGCATCCTGATCGGCTCCGCCATCATCGTGCTCGCCGGCCTGTTCATCTTCCACCGCCAGAAGGTGGTCGACACGGTGCCGCCCGGAGACGTCCCGCACGGCGTCCCGTAGAGCAATTCCGGGAAAAGTGGACACGGTTTTCCGTCCGGAATTGCAAAAAAACAAAGACTTGGAGCGGAGCACCGAATTCAAAGAATTGTGATCCGCTCGAAGAGCAAATCATTGGCTTCAAGAAGCAAGTTCCCCAGCGTCAACTCGCCTATCTCGGCGGCGTGACGCGCCAGGGGGCCGTCACGCAGCAGCAATGCCAAGCCCGGCGGCCGGAACGCGAACCGGCTGCCGGGCAGCGCTTGCGGCGTCGACCGGCGGCCGCACGCCGGTGATGGCGGACAAGAGCGGGATGGCGCTTCTTCGAATCGCCGGCTCGCTCAGGCGAGCGCTGCCGGAGCGTCGCTGCGGAACAGCTCGAACGCATCGGCCAGGCTCATCGGGCGGCCGAGCAGATATCCCTGGCCGCGGGTGACCCCGAGATCCCTCAGCGTGTCCAGCTCGCCGCGGTTCTCGATGCCCTCCGCGACGATGACCGCGCCGGTTTCGCGGGCAAAGAAGATCAGCGCGGTCGCCAGCGCCCGCCGCGCCGGATCGGAATCGACGTGGCGGGTCAGGGTCATGTCGAGCTTGATGCCGTCGGGCCTGAGCTGGATGATGTGCTGGAAACTGGAATAGCCGGCGCCGGCATCGTCGACGGCGATGCGCAGGCCCTGCTCCCTGAGCGGTGCCAGCTGCGCATTCAGACGCGGATAGTCGGCCACCGGCGCATGCTCCGTCACCTCGATGATGATGCGCTGCAGCGGCATGCCGGTGAGCGTGGCGGGAAAATCCGCGCTCAGAATGGCCTCCGGCGAGAGGTTGAAGGACACGTAGATTTCGTCGAGCAGGTCGCGCGCGGCGTGGAGCGCGGCGGTAAACACGGCGAGCTCGAGCTCGGCACCGAGACCGGCCTGGGCCGCCTCCTCGAACCACAGGTCCGGGGTGCGGAAAGGCGGGCCGGGAAAGCGCGACAGGCATTCGAAGCCGGCCGGGCGGTTGCGGCCGAAATCCCAGACCGGCTGGTAGAGGAAGCTGAACCGCTGGCCTTCGATCACGTGGAGGATGCGGTCCCGCTGTTCGGTGGAGCTGCGGCTGGCGGTGAGCTCGGCCTGGATCTGAAACGCCGCGAGCTCGGCGAAAGCACGCGTCATCTTCAGGTCGCGCTCGTTGAGCGAGGCGTCGGGCTGGCCGCTGAAGCAGCCGAGCAGGCCGTAGACGTCGCCATTGGGCATGCGAATCGGCACTCCGACATGGGCGCGGACCCCAGGGCGCGGGTGAACGGCTTGTCCGCGGCCGCGGGATGGTCGCAGACATCCGGCATCAGCTCGGGCAGCGTGCCGTCGACGATGCCGGGCCCATAGGCGTCGCGCAGCGGCAGCGAGCTGCCTTCGTGGATCGGCAGCCCGTCCTCGCCCTCCAGCGAGCGATAGACCATGACGTCGCCGACGAATTCGGCGATGTAGGCGACCTGCATGTTGAGATGGGTGCGCGTGCTGTGCAGGATGCTGCCCAGCGTGGTCTGGAATTGCGCCGGCGTCGGCTGGCCATCGGAACCGGCATCGTTGTCGGCATAGGGCGTCATCGCGCGCCGGACGGGGCCGTCGACCTGGCCGATGGAGGCCAGGCTGACACGGTTGCGCCCGCTCCACTTGGCCCGGTAGAGCTGGCGGTCGGCAAGCACGAACACCTCGTCGTAGGAGACGTCGCCCGCCGCGAAGGTCGCCCCGCCGACGCTCACCGAAAGCGTGCGCGCCATCCCGTCGGCGACGATCTCGGTGTGATTGACCGCGAGCCGGATCCGCTCGGCGACGTTCCACGCCTGCGCCGGGTCGGCGCTCTGCAGGAAGATGCCGAACTCCTCGCCGCCGATGCGGCCGACCAGATCCGGCGCCTTGACCTCGCCGAAGATTTTTGCGGCGATCAGCTGCAGCGCACGGTCGCCCCAGTCGTGGCCGAACTGATCGTTGATCGATTTGAAATGATCGGCATCGACGATCAGCAGGGCGCCGTGCCGGGAGTTCACCGCAGCCTGTTCCAGATAGGCATCGACCAGCATCTTGAAGGCACCGCGGTTGAGCACCGCGGTCAGGCTGTCCATCGTCGCCAGTTCAGTCATTTCCCGGTGGGCGATGGCGAGCTGGCGCATCTTCCACAACAGCAGGAACAGCAGCGGCCCGGCCAGCAGGGTGGGCAAAAGCAGGTCGGTGACGATGGCGCGCAGCCGCGCCTCGTCCGACATATACGCAAAGTTGAAGGAATCGACGAACAGCGCGACGGCGACGCAGAACACGATGCCGGCGGCGGTGCCGCCGAACACCCTCGTCCAGCTCGTCGCAGGCGGCAGCAGGCGCACCGGCGTTACCTCTCTCGCCCAAAAACAATGGCGGGCATGGAAATGGGTTGCCCCGAGTTCGGAATTGGCTGCATCGGCCGCTGTGATCTCAGCTATCAGATAGGCTTTGGGTTACCTTTTAGTCACGACATGAGCTGCGTGATGATCTTCTGAGCGAAGTTTTCGGCCAAAGGCAAGAGGTTCGGCCGGCCTTGCCTGTGCTCCGTCGCCGTCCTAGCCTGCCCCAAGGCTCCAAGATGTCGTGAGTGGTCGTTGATGGTCGATGGCAGGCGTGACCGCGAATCCAGGATGCGCCCGCTTGACCTCGGCCCTCCTGGCGGCAACGTCGCGGCGAAGTCGCACTATGCCATCGTCGACATCGGCTCCAACTCGGTGCGCATGGTGGTCTATGATCAGCTCGGGCGCGCCCCGCTGCCCCGCTATGTCGAGAAGTCGCTTTGCCGGTTGGGCGACGGGCTGGCGGAGACCGGGTCGATCTCAGCCGACGGCTTCCGCCGCACCGTCGAGGCGCTGCGCCGGTTCCGCGCGATCGCCGATGCGATGAATGTCGGGCGCATCGACGTCACCGCGACCGAGGCGATCCGCCGCGCCGGCAACGGTCCCGATCTGGCCGAGGCGATCAAGGACGCTTCGGGGCTGGAGGTCCGTATCCTGGCCGGCGAGGAGGAGGCCAAATATTCGGCCCTCGGCGTGATTTCCGGCTTTTTCCGTCCCGTGGGACTGGTCGGCGACATGGGCGGCGGCAGCCTCGAGATCGCCGAAGCCGTCGACGACCGTGTCGCCGACCATTGGACCAGCCTGCCGCTCGGGGCCCTGCCGGTCGAGGCCTTGCTGAAGGACGGCGTCGGCAGCGCCAAGACGACGATCGATAGCCTGCTGCGTTCGAGCTTACGGCCGTCGCTGGGCACGCCGGTGTTCTATGCGGTGGGCGGCGGCTGGCGAACGCTGGCCAAGGTGCACATGGCGATCGAGGCCGTGCCGGTCCCGGTGGTGCACGGCTACACGCTCGACACCGCCACGCTCCGCGCCTTTGCCAAGCGGCTGGCGCGGCTTCCGTCGGCCAAGCTCGCCGCGCTGCCCGGCATGCCGGAGCGGCGGGTGCGCACCACGCCCGCGGCAGCGCTTTTGCTCGACCGCCTGCTGAAGCGGCTGAAACCCGAACGCGTGGTGTTTTCCGCGCTGGGACTGCGCGAAGGCTGGCTCTACGCCCAGCTCTCGGAGGCGGAACGCTACCTCGATCCGATCATCGAAGGGGCGCGGCTGATCGGGCTGCCGCAAGCCCGGGTGCCGGAATTCGCGCCCGCCCTGGCCGAGTGGACGGCCTCCTTGTTCCCCGGCGAAGTGGCGGGCGAAACCCGCCTCAGGGTGGCGGTCTGCGCACTCTCGGACATCGCCTGGCGCGACGATCCCGATCTCCGCCCCGAGGAGAGTTTTCGGCGGCTGCTCAGGCTGCCCTTCATCGGGCTCGATCATGCCGAGCGGGTGTTCATCGCCCTTGCCATCCACGCCCGCTATGCCGGCAAGCCCGATGCCCCCTGGCTTGAGCCTGCGGTCAGTCTGCTGTCGCCGGCGGCACGGCGGCGGGCGCAGATTCTCGGCCGCTCGATCCTGTTGGCCTACCGGCTTTCGGGGAGCGTCGCCGAGGTGCTGGCCAAGTCGAAGCTCAAGATCGGCCCGGGCCGGCTCAGCCTGGAGGTCGGGGCAGCCGCGCGCGCGCCCGACAGCGAGGTGGTCACCGCCCGGCTCAAGCTGCTGGCCGCGGCGATGGGCATCCGCCATGTCGAGGTGGCCGAACACGCCTCCTGAGCGGTGACCCGGCTCAGGCCGGCGCCCGGCACAGCCGTGCCGGTTCGCGCTCGCTCTTTTCCTTCGGCGCCGGCGAGGCGGCAATCGCCGGCTTCGGTGCCGGACACTTGATCAGCGGAGTGTGGGCCGCGCCGCCGGCCTGGCAGCCGGCGAGCGCCAGCCAGCCGAGCAAGGCCGGAACGATCGATAAGCCGCCGGCAGGCCGCATCGCGGGCCTCAGAAGGCCGTCACCAGCCCGCGCAGCAACCTTGCCTCGCGCAGCTGATCGAAGCCGGAATTGATCTCGTCGAGACGGAACTCGCCGGTCAGCAGCCGGTCGACCGGCAGCAGCCCGCGCTTGAACAGCCCGATATATTTGGGAATGTCGCGCGCCGGCACGCAGGATCCCAGATAGGAGCCGCGCACGGTCTTCTCGTCGGCCACCAGACCGACGGCGGCAATCGGCAGCACCGTCGACGGCGGCGGAAGTCCCGCCGTCACCAGGGTCCCGCCGCGGCGGACGATGCCGTAGCCGAGCTCGAGCGCCGGCAGCGCGCCGGCGAATTCCAGCGCGTGGTGGACCCCGCCCGCTGTCGCCTCGCGAATCGCCTCGCCGACATTGTCGTCGGACGCCAGGAAAACGTCGGTCGCGCCGAATTCGCGCGCCCATTCGAGCTTGCGCGGCGACAGGTCGACGGCGACGATCCGCTCGGCCCCCGCAGCCCGCGCGCCGAACAGCGCCGCCATGCCGACCCCGCCGAGGCCGATCACCGCCACGGTGTCGCCGGCGCGCAGGCCGGCGCCGTTGAGCGCTGCGCCGACGCCGGTGAGCACCGCGCAGCCGAACAGCGCCGCATGTTTCAAGTCGATGTCCGGATCGACCTTGACCAGCGACTGGCGGGCGACGGTGGCGTATTCGGCGAAGGCCGAGACGCCGAGATGGTGGTTGAGCTCGCCCGCCCCGGCCGCGGCCGCCGCTTCGCCGGGGGTGCAGCTCAGCCGCCGCGATCCGGAGAGCAGCACGCCGCGGCCGTTGGCCGCCGCGCCCGGAATGCAGAGCGCCGGACGGCCCTCGCAGCAGAACGCGCAGGTGCCGCAGGACGGCACGAACACGCACACCACGTGATCGCCGACCGCAAGGTCGCCGACGCCGGCGCCGAGTGCCTCGACCACGCCGGCCGCCTCGTGGCCGAGCACCATCGGCAGCGGCCGCGGCCGGTTGCCGTCGATGACGGAGAGGTCGGAATGACAGAGGCCGGCGGCGGCGATGCGCACAGTGACCTCGCCCGGCCCCGGCGCGGCGAGATCGACGGTGCGGATGTTCAGCGGCCGGCTTTCGGCATAGGGAGCCGGCAGTCCCGATCGTTCCAGCACGGCGGCGCGAATCCGCATGACGCCTCTCCCTTACTCAGCCGTCCAGCCGCCATCGATGCGCAGCGCCGTGCCCGTGACCATCGAAGAGGCCTCGGATGCCAGGTAGATGACCGCGCCCATCACATCCTCGACCCCGCCGAGCCGGCCGAGCTTGATTTTTGCCAGCACGCTTTGCCTGAACGCCGCATCGCGGAAATAGGCTTGCGTCATCGGCGTCTCGATGAAGGTCGGGCAGACCGTGTTGACGCGGATGCCGTGCGGGCCGAGCTCCACCGCCATGGCCTTGGTCAGGCCCTCGAGCGCATGCTTGGACGCACAATAGACGCTGCGGTCGGCCGCTCCGACATGGCCCATCTGCGACGACATGTTGATGATCGAGCCGGGCCGCCCGGCGGAGAGCAGCCGGCGGGTCACGCTTTGCGCGACGAAGAAGGCAGCCTTGACGTTGAGTTCGAAGATCGCCTCGACATCATCCTCGCTGACCGCGACGAAGGCACGCGGACGGTTCATGCCGGCATTGTTGACCAGGATGTCGAAGGCGGGCCGGGCGGCGAGCGCCTGGTCCACCGCGGCGCGATCGGTCACGTCGAGGACGATCGCTTCGGCCGAGCCGCCGTCCTCCCGGATGGCCGCCGCGAGCGCGGCGAGATCGCCGCCGCTGCGGCCGACGAGGCCGACATGTGCGCCCTCGCCGGCCAGCGCGGCCGCGCAAGCCAGGCCGATGCCGCGACTGGCGCCGGTGACCAGGGCGCGGCGGCCGCCGAGCCCGAAACCGGGCGCCTTGGGCAGCGCCGTCATCTACTCGGCCGCGGTCGCATAGGGAACGTTGCGGCGGCCATAGCGGCGCACCCGCACATTGGCCTGCTCGGCATGGCCGACGAAGCCCTCCAGCATCGACAGGCGCGAATCATAGGCCCCGACCAGCGCGCTCGCCTCGTCGGTCAGCACCTTCTGATAGGTGCAGGTCTTTAGGAACTTGCCGACCCACAGCCCGCCGGTGTAGCGGGCCGCGCGCCGCGTCGGCAGCGTGTGGTTGGTGCCGATCACCTTGTCGCCGTAGGCGACATTGGTGCGCGCCCCGAGGAACAAGGCGCCATAATTGGTGAGGTTGGCGAGGAAATAGTCGGGGTCGCGGGTCATCACCTCGACGTGTTCGAAGGCGAGCCGGTTGGCGACGGCCAGCATCTCGGCTTCATCGGTGCAGACGATGACCTCGCCGAAATCGCGCCAGGCCGCCCCGGCGATGTCGGCCGTGGGCAGAATGCCGAGCAGCCGCTCGACCTCATCCAGAACGGCGCGCGCCAGCGGCTCGGACGTGGTCAAGAAAATCGCGGGCGAGGTCGGCCCGTGCTCGGCCTGGCCAAGCAGGTCGGTGGCGCAGATCTCGGCGTCGACGCTGTCGTCGGCAATCACCAGCGTCTCGGTCGGCCCGGCGAACAGGTCGATGCCGACCCTGCCGTAGAGCTGGCGCTTGGCCTCGGCCACATAGGCGTTGCCCGGACCGACCAGCATGTCGACCGGGGCGACCGTGTCGGTGCCCAGCGCCATGGCGCCGATCGCCTGCACGCCGCCCAGCACCAGGATCTCGTCGGCGCCGGCCAGATGCATGGCCGCGACGATCGCCGGATGGGCGCCGCCCTTGAACGGCGGAGCGGCGGCCACCACACGCTTGACCCCTGCCACCTTGGCGGTGAGCACGCTCATATGCGCGGACGCCACCATCGGATATTTGCCGCCCGGCACATAGCAGCCGACCGCCTCGACCGGGATGTTCCTGTGGCCGAGCACCACGCCCGGCAGCGTCTCGACCTCGATGTCGCGGATCGCCTGCCGCTGCTTCTCGGCGAAGTTCTTCACCTGCGCCTGGGCGAAGCGGATGTCGTCGAGATCGCGCGCCGCGACCTTGCTCATCGCCGCCTCGATCTCGGCCTCGCTCAGGCGAAAGCTTTGCGGCGACCATCGGTCGAAGCGCTGCGACAGCTCGCGCACGGCGACATCGCCCCGCGCCTCGATGTCGGCCAGGATCTGCTCGACGGTGGCGCGCACCTTGCCGTCCGCTTCGGCGCGCGTCGCGGCCGCTTCAGCCGTTTTCAAATGGGTGGCCATGAGCTCCTCCGGATCACGTTCTGGCTGGCCGTTCAGCCGATATCGGACGTCTCGCGGCCGCGGGTGATCTGCGAAATGGTGACGGCCAGGATCAGCGCGGCGCCGTTGAACACATTGGTCACCCAGAGCGGAATGCCGAGCATCGACAGGCCGGTGATGCCGGTCGCCAGGAAGTAGACGGCGACGATGGTGCCCCAGGGATTGAAGCGGCCGGGCTGGATCGTAGTGGCGCCGAGGAACGCCGCGGCGAAGGCGGGCAGCAGGTAATTCAATCCCGAATAGGGGTCGGCCGACCCGAGAATGCCGGCGTAGATGATGCCGGCGACCGACGACAGCACCGCCGAGGTCAGCAGGGCTCCGACCCGGACGCGGTCGACGGCGATGCCGTTCAGGCGGGCGACCTCGCGGCCGCGGCCGACGAACAGCAGCCGGCGCCCGAGCGGCGTGTAGTCGAACACGTACCAGATGATGAGCGCGGCCGCCAAGGCATAGTAGAAGGCATAGGGAACGCCGAACAGGCGGTTGCCGACGGTCGCCATGATCAGGCTGGAATCGATGCCGCCGATGGTCGAGGAATTGGTCATCCACTGGACAATGCCGCTCATCAGCGACGTCGATCCCAGTGTCACCACCAGCGATGGAACCCGAAAATAGACGATGAACAAGGAGTGCAGCAGGCCGACGACCACGCCGATGGCGACGACGATGGCGAGCACCAGCAGGATCGGCAGATGCTGCCAGACATTGAGCACGCCGATGGTCGAAGCGGCCAAGGTCAGAATCGCGCCGACCGAGAGGTCGTAGTCGCCCGCCGTCAGCGGGATGATGATCGCCAGCGCCAGCAGGGCGGCCGGCGCGTAGGAGGCGAACATGATCGAGAAATTGCCCCAGTTCAGGAACGACTGCGGCATCGCCAGGCCGAAGCCGGCGATCAGCAGCGCCCAGACAAGCAGCACCGCGACCCGCTCGAACCGGCGGGCGAAATGGACGCTGCGGCCCGGCCCCGGCGGGGCGAGCGAGGTTTCGATCTTGCTGGCTTCGGCCATGGGTCAGTTCCCGGCGGCCGGCGCCCGGGGCCGGCTTCTGGCTGTCGTTTGCGCCGATGATAGCACGCTGTTGAAATGACGTCCTTGCTGAGCTCCTCGCCGGCGATCTCGCGGATGATCCGCCCTTTGCGCGAACACCAGCACGCGGTCGCAGATCAGCGCCAGCTGCTCGGCCTCGGAGCTGGCGCAGATCACGCTCATGCCCTGCTCGGCCGCCGTCCGCAACGCGGCGAAGATCTGCTGGCGGGTGCCGACATCGACCCCTTGGGTCGGCTCGTCGAGCAGGAGCAGGAGCGGGGCGCGGTTCATCCAGCGGGCGATCAGCACCTTCTGGGCATTGCCGCCGGAGAGTGCCGAGAGCTTCAGCGAAGGGTCGTTGGGGCGCACCTCGAAGCGGGCGCCGAGCGCACGCGCGGCCCGCACCATCTCGCGGTTGCGCATGCGGCCGCCACGGAAGAAGCGGTCGATGTCGGGCAGGAACATGTTGTCGACGACGGCGAGGCTGTCGACGCCGCCGGCGCCCTGGCGGTCGGCCGGCAGCAGCGCAAAGCCGTTGTCGATCGCCAGGCGCGGCGTGATCGCGGCCTGCGGCATTGGCGGCCTGCCCTGCAGCACGATCTCCCCGGCACGCGCCGGGCGGGCGCCGAAGACCAGATAGGGCACCTCCTCATAGCCCGAGCCGATCAGGCCGGTCAGGCCGAGGATCTCGCCCTGCCGCACCGTGAGCGACACGTCCTCCAGCATCTTGCCGGATAGGCCGTTGACGGCGGCAAACACCGGCCGATCCGGCTCGCCGGCCTCGTGCTCGGCCGGCGCCTGCTCGAGACGGCGGCCGACGATCATCTCGACGATGCCCTGCGTGGGTGGCCTCGCTGCGCGCCAGCTCGCCGGCCACCGCGCCGTCGCGCAGGACGGTGATGCGGTCGGTGATCTCCATCACCTCGTCGATGTCGTGGGAAATGAAGATCACGCTCGACCCCGACGCGGTGATCGAGCGGATCAGCCCGAACAGCTTGTCGACGCCGCTCGCGCGGCAGGAATGGCGTCGGCTCGTCGAGCAGAACCAGGCCGGGGCGGCCGGTGGCGGCACGGGCGGCCTCGATCTCCTCGAAGGCGCGCACGATGGCGAGCAGCGCCCGCTCGACCGGCGAGATCTTGTCGACGCGCTCATGCGGGTCGAGCGCCAGCCCGAAGCGGCCGAGCGCGCGGCGGGCGGCCGCCTCTTCGGCGCGCCAGTTGATGAAGCCTGTTGGCGCCGCTGGTAAGCTCGACCAGGCGCAGATTCTCCAGCACTGTCAGCGACGGCACCAGGCCGAGATTCTGGTGCACGAACGACATGCCGAGCCGGCGGTAATCGCCGGGCTTGAGCGGCAGCTCCACCAGCTCGCCGTGGAAGCGCAGCTCGCCGCCCGGGTCGGGCGCATGGAAACCGGCGAGGATCTTGACCAGCGTCGATTTGCCCGAGCCGTTCTTGCCGAGCAGCCCGTGGACCTCGCCGGGCACGGACTGCGAAGCCGACCTTGCGCAGCGCCTGTTCACCGCCGAACGTCTTCGACAGATCCGGTGACGGAAAGCACCGGGAACGCCTCAGGCGCTCCCGGCTCGGTCGGCGCAACGAAAGTTCTGCCCGCCATCCGGCCTACTCGACACCCCACAGCTTGTGGAAGCCGGATTTGTAGGCATCGCCATAACCGGTGTCGAACTGCGCCGGCGTGCCGGCGCTCGCGGCGTTGTTCTTGTCGAAGATGAAGAACGGCACGTTGAGCGCGGTCGGGCTCTTCAGTCCGCAGGCATCGCGCAGATGGCCATCGACGGTGGCATAGGCGATCCAGTCGAGGCTCTCGCCGATGTCCATGTCGACGAGCGCCCTGCTGGATGTAGTCGAGCACGAACGGCGTGCCGTTGAAGGTCCCGACCTTGACCTGGCCGGTCTTGCCGGTGAGCCGCAATGCGGGCACGACGAACTGCGACATCGAATCGTAGATCGGGATCACCACGTTGATCTCCGGATCGGCCTGCAGGGCAGCTCTGCACGGCCGGCTGGATCTTGGTGCCCCATTCGGTGACACCGACATTGATCTCCTGCTTGATCTGGCATTGCGGGCAGTTGGCGGCGAGCTCCTTCTTGAAGTTGGCCACCAGCGGGATCGTCGGCGGCACCTCGTTGGAGACGATCAGCGCGATATTGGCCTTGCCGTCGGTCGCCACGGTCAGCCCAGTCGGCGAGGATCTTGCCGATCTCACCGAAGCCGATGGTGAGCGAGCTCGACACCACCGGGTGCTGCGCGAAGGACGGGTCGTAGAAATGCGAGGTCATCACCTTGACCCCGGCCGCCTTCGCCGCCTCGAGCTGCGGCGCGATCGTCCCCGGATCGATGCCCGAGATCAGATCGATGATGTCGTACTTGTCGCGGATGGCGAGCTCGACGCCCTGGATCCACTGGCTGGGCTGCCCCTGGTTCTCCCACTCCGTCACCTCCAGTCCGACCTTGGCACCGGCCGCCTTCTCGCGGTCGATGATGCCCTTCAGGAACGGGTTGGCGCTGTTGTTGGGGATCGACATCATCTTCTTGCCGGCCGCGCATTTCTTGGCGTCGAACGGCTCGCCCGGCGCCACGAATTGCGGCATGGCCGTGTACTTGGCCAGGCTCTCCTTGGCCTTGGCGAGGCCGTCGGCAGCCGCATCGGCCGCCGCCGGAGCCGCGAGAAACCCGAGGGCAGCCGCAGAGGCGACCGCCGCGAGCAATAGACGTCCTTGCATTGTTGTTCTCCCTCTTCGGCTGCGGCGGCCCCGCTCGGACGGGCTGGACAGGGTGGCCTGCATGCGCATTCATTGTTTGCCCAGCGCCAAGTTCGAGTCAATCGGACGGCAGCCGATTTTCGCGATTCGGATTGGCCAAAGCCAACGCGTCGTCGGAGGGGCCGTCGCGGCATATTGAATTGCAGCCGCCCAGGCGCTATGCAGATTCGTCGGCCGCGGTGAATACGCATTCCGGACGAGAAAGAGGGCTGCCATGGCGCGTCTGGGCTCGAGGTCGACCTCCTTCGATGTCGCCGCGCTGGCCGGCGTCTCCCAGGCATCGGTGTCGCGGGCCTTCAATCCGGGCTCGAGCATCGCCGAGGAAACCCGCGAGAAGGTGCTGGCGGCGGCCCGCAAGCTCAATTACGTGCCCAATTCGATCGCCAGCAGCCTGACGACCAAGCGCACCAATATCGTCGCGCTGATCGTCGGCAATCTCGGCAATCCGTTCTACGTCCACGTTCTGCACCGGTTCAGCCAGCGCCTGCAGGCGCAAGGGCGCCAGGTCCTCACCTTCACCGTCGATCCGGGAGCCGAAAGCGACGAAGCGATCCTGCACCTGCTCAAATACCAGGTCGACGGGGTCATTCTCGCTGCAGCCCAGCTGTCGACGCGGATGACCAGCATCTGCCATGAGCGCGGCATCCCGATCGTGCTTTTCAACCGCTATATCCCGGGCAGCGACGCGTCCTGCGTGCGCTGCGACAACCAAGCCGGCGGCCGGCTGATCGCCGAAGCCTTTCTGGCGGCGGGGGCGAAGAGCTTCGCCATGATCACCGGCGACCCCAAGGGCACCACCAGCCAGGACCGGGTTCGCGGCTTCGTCGAGCGGCTGCTCGAAGAGGGGGTGAAGCGCGGCCGAGATCATCGAGGCGCCGGGGCAATCGTCCTATGACGGCGCGGCCGAGGCCGTTCTCGCCCTGTTCGGCCGGCCCGGGGCGCGGCTGCCGGACGCGCTCTTCGGGATCAACGACATCATGGCCATGGGGGCGCTCGACACGCTGCGCTATCGCCTCGGGATCAGGGTGCCCGAGGACCTGATGGTGGCGGGCTTCGACGACATCCTCGAAGGCGGGCGCCTGCCCTACCGGTTGACCACGGTGCGCCAGCCGATCGAGGAGATGGTCGAGGAGACGCTGGCGATCCTCCATCTCGACGACCCGACGCGGCCGATCGGGCGCGGCGTCGACCGGCCGATCAAGGGCGAACTGGTGATGCGCGATACGGTGCGGCCGCGGCCGGCCCAGGCCGGGGCGAGCTCGCCGCGCATCCGCGTCCTCGATCCGTAGCGCCGATCACCTCGCGCGGCTGAACGCTTCCTCGCAGCGCCCAGTCCGATCGCTACTCCGCCGCCTCGCGTGCCGGCGGCGTGTAGCCGAAGTCGAAGCGGGAGGGTTGGCCGCGTTCCTTGCGGGCGGCTTCGCGCCGGCGCTGGGTCGCGGCGAGGTCGGGCTGCTGGTCGGCGGTCAAGACCACGCCGTAGCCCGATTGCGCCTGCGCCGCCGACACCAGCCCATAGCGCACGTCGCGCGCCACCAGCCCCGGGTCGCGCTCCAGCGGATCGCCCCAGCCGCCGGCGCCGGCGGTCTTGTAGATGATCACGTCACCGGGCGTGACCTTGAGGTTGTCCACCTTGGACGGGATCCGGGTGGGCTCCCCGGCGCCGCCGGCTAGCAGCCACTTGCTCGACGTGCCGCCATGCAGGCCGCCATTGATCCCCCACGGCGGCACCACTTCGCGGTCGTCGTGGATCGACACCTGCCCCGGCTCGAGCAGGCGGTAGACCTTTTCGATGCCGGCGCCGCCGCGGTGCAGCCCCGGTCCGCCTGAATCCGCGATCGGCCGGTAGCGCTCGACCAGCACCGGATAATAGTTCTCGATGTATTCGATCGGCGTCGCCGAGAACAGCGGCCACCAGGCATGGCCATCGAAGCCGTCGCCCCTCGGCCGCCCCGGGACGCCGCCGAACAGAAGCTCCATCAGCTGGAAGTATTTGCCCGACCGGTCGGTGCCCGAGAAGATGAAATGCGGGCTGGTGCCGTAGCCGGCCGCCATCGACAGATGCGGCACGAATTGGCCGAGGGCGCCGGCCTGGCAATCGAAGAAGCGGGTATGGGTGTTGAGGCGGTTGGAAAGCGCCGCCGGGAAGCGCGGATTGAGCAGGCTGCCCTCCGGCAGCACGATCTCGAACAGGTCGTAGAAGCCCTCGTTGAACAGCATCGAGGGATCGAACGACATGATCATGTAGACGCCGAAGAACAGCTTGCAGAGCCCTTCGTGGATATGGAAGTTGATCGGCCCTTCGGCTTGGCCGTCGGTGCCGGTCCAATCGAAGATGGCGATGTCGCCGCGCCGGAAGATCGTCAGCGTCATCTTGAACGGGCCATTGCCGAGCCCATCGTCGTCGACATAGTCGGTGAAAGTTACCGGCGTTTCGGGAATATACTTGCGGATGACGACGCGCATCGCCTCGCGCGTCCGCTCCAGCAACAGGTCGCAGGCAGCCATGTAGGTCGCGCGGCCGAAGCGGTCGCAGAGCTCACGCACCCGCGTCGCCGCGGTGCGGCAGCCGGCGATCAGCGCCATCAGGTCGGCGCGGTTCATGTCCGGCGTGCGCGAATTGTTGAGCATGATGTCGAGCACGCCGGTGTTGAGCACGCCCTTGTCGTAGATGCGCACCGGCGGCACGCGCAGGCCTTCGTCCCAGATGGTGCGGGCATTGGCCGGCATCGAGCCCGGGACCATGCCGCCGACATCGACCATGTGGCCGAAGATCGAGGAGAACCCGACCAGCACCCGCTGGTGGAAGATCGGCATCATCACGCACCAGTCATTGTTGTGCGAGATCGAGCCTTTGCAGGCATAGGGGTCGTTCCAGACGAAGATGTCGCCGTCGTTGATGTCGCCCTGGAATTTCTCCACGATGGCCGGGATATAGGACCCGAACTGGCCGACGATCATCTGCCCGCGCTCGTTGCAGATCATCGGGAACTCGTCGTGCTGCTCGCGGATCACCGGCGACAGCGATACGCGCACGACGACGCCGTCCATCTCGAAGCGTGCATTCTTCAGTGCATTCTCGATGATGTCGAGGGTGATGGGATCGACGGCGACGGCCATGGCTCAGTTGCCCTTCCGCTTCGAAATCGGCCAGATCAGGATGTTGCCGCTGCGATCGATCTCGGCATAGTGGCCGGGCAGCAGGACGGTGGTCGTGTCGTATTGGCGGATGATCGCCGGGCCGTCGACCTCGGCACCGACGCCGAGCTTGGCGCGGTCGTAGTGCGGCGTGTCGTGCCAATGGCCGGCGAAATAGGCCGGCCGCCGCTCCAGGACGGCGGCCTCGGCGGCGCCGGCATCGGCGCCCGGCGCGACGTCGGCCACCGGCGGCGTGGCGCCGCGGGCGACCACCCGCAGCGCGACCAGCTCTACGGGCACATGAAAGCGCACCCCATAGGTTCGTTCGTGCACGGCGTGAAAATCCTCGAGCGGCTTGTCCACTGCGCCCCTGCGGCGGACATCCTCGGCGCTCACCGGCACCGCGACCTCGAACCCTTGCTGCTCGTAGCGCAAATCGAGCGCGTAATCGATCGCACGGTCTGCGGCGGCGACCTCCTGCTCGTCGAGCCAGGCGGTCGCCTTCGCCTCGAGCTCGGCGAACCGCGACCACACCTCGGCCGGGTCGAGCGCCTTGGTCGAGCGGATATGGGTCTGGACGAACTCGTTGCGGAATTCGGCCTCGAGAAAGCCCAGGGCGCAGAGCACGCCGGGGTTGGGCGGCACCAGCACCGGATAGCTGCCGAGCAGTTCGGCCAACGCGTTGGCATGCAGCGGCCCGGCCCCGCCGAAGGCCACCAGGCCGAATTCGCGCGGATCGAGCCCGCGCTGCACGGTGATCACGCGCAGCGCCCCCAGCATCACCTCGTTGGCGATGTCGATGATGCCCTTGGCGGCGTCCTCCGGCGAAAGCTTGAGGCGCTCGCCGGTTGCCGCCACCGCCTGCCGCGCCGCCTCGACGTCGAGCGGCATGTCGCCGCCGAGCAGAACCGGCGGCAGGTAGCCGAGCACGAGATTGGCATCGCTGACGGTCGGTTCGGTGCCGCCCTGCCCGTAGGCGACGGGGCCCGGGCGTGCGCCGGCGCTGCGCGGCCCCACCCTGAGCGAGCCGGTGAGATCGGAAACGTCGGCGATCGAGCCGCCGCCGGCGCCGACGCTGCGCACGTCGAGCGTCGGCACCTTGGCCGGGAACATGCCGACCTCGGTCGAGCGCGAGATGGTGGCTTCTCCGTCGATGATCACCGACACGTCGGTCGAGGTGCCGCCCATATCGAAGGCAAGCAGCTTGGGAAAGCCGGAGCGGCGCGACAGCATCACCGTGCTGGTGACGCCGCCGGCCGGACCGGAGAGCACGGTATGAACCGGGCGCTCGGAGGCGGCGGAAGCGCTCATCAGCCCGCCGTCGGAGCGCACGATGTGGAGGTGCGCGGTGACCCCCTCCGCGCGCAGCCGATCCTCGATGCGCGACAGATAGCGGCGCATGATCGGCCGCACATAATCGTTCATGACCGTGGTGATCGCCCGGTCGTATTCGCGGAATTCCGGCAGGATGTCGGACGACAGCGACACCGGGATCTGCGGGAAGTTGCGGGCGACGATGTCGCGCAGCGCCCGCTCGTGCTCGGCATTGGCGTAAGAATGCATCAGCGAGATGGTCAGCGCCTCGATGCCGGAGTTGCAGAGGTCGTCGATCAGCCGTTCGGCCGCCGCCAGATCGAGCGGCCTGACCACCTCGCCGCGCGCATTCATCCGTTCCGGGATGCCGCGGGTGTCGGCGAGCGAGGCCAGAGGATCCGGCTTGTCCATGTTGATCCAGCCAAACAGCGGGCCGGGGGTCCACGCCTTCGCCAGATGCAGCGTATACTCGAAGCCTTCGGTGACCAGGAGCCCGACGCGGGCGCCCTTGCCTTCCAGCACCGCATTGGTCGCCACCGTGGTGCCGTGCAGGATGAGCTGCAGATCGGCCGGCGAGATGCCGGCCTTGTCGCAGATCAGGCGCACCCCGGCTGCGACTCCGATCGACTGGTCTTCCGGAGTGGACGGCGTCTTGGCCTCGTAGGTACGGCCGGCCTTGTCGTCATGCAGCAAGAGATCGGTGAAGGTGCCGCCGACATCTACGCCCAGCCTCATGCCCAACTCCTCCCCGCTGTTTTGCCGCGACGCCCACCGCGCTGCCGCCAATCTGACACGTGTTGCATGCGCATACAATCGAGCATAGATTGCCGCTCACGAGGTCCGCAAGAGCAAAGCCTGCTCGGCTTTTCCTAATTTTTTTCCGCGAGCCGGCGATGCGGGAGGACAGCGCCATTGAATAGGCTTTCTGGACTGCGCAGGCAATGAACGGCCACACCCTCTTCGACAAGGTCTGGGATCGCCACGTCGTCAAGACCTATGCCGACGGCAGCAGCCTTCTCTATATCGACCGGCATCTGGTGCAGGAGGTGTCGAGCCCGCAGGCCTTCGCCGGCCTGGCCGCCGAGCAGCGGGCGCTGCGCCGGCCCTGCGCGCACCTCGCCGTCGCCGACCATGCCGTGCCGACCCGGTTTCGCGACCGGCCGCTGCCCGACGGGCTCGCCGCGCGCCAGCTGTCCAGGCTGGAGGAGAACTGCGCCCGGTTCGGCATCCGCTACATCCCGATGCGCCACCGGCGGCACGGCATCGTCCATGTCATCGGGCCCGAGCTCGGCTTCACCCTGCCGGGGGTGACGCTGGTCTGCGGCGACAGCCACACCTCCACCCATGGCGCCTTCGGGGCGATCGCCTTCGGCATCGGCGCCAGCGAATGCGAGTGCGTGTTCGCCACCCAAACGCTGCGCCAGCGCAAGCCGAAGTCGATGCGGGTGGTGCTCGAGGGATCCCTGCCCGAGGACACGGCGGTCAAGGACATCATCCTTGCGCTGATCGCCAGGATCGGCACCCATGGCGGGGTCGGCTACGCCATCGAATATGCCGGGCCGGCGATTGTCGAACTCTCGATGGAAGCGCGCATGACGCTCTGCAACATGTCGATCGAGGCCGGCAGCCGGATCGGCATGGTGGCTCCGGACGAGACCACCATCGCCTACGTCAAGGGCCGCCCGCTGGCGCCGGCCGGCGATGGCTGGGACAGGGCGGTAGACGATTGGCGGGCGCTGCGCACCGACCCCGATGCCCGCTTCGACCGCGAGCTCGTGCTCGACGTCTCGGCGCTGGCGCCGCAGGTGTCATGGGGCACCAATCCGGGCGAGACCGCGCCGATCGGCGGGCGGGTTCCCGATCCGGCCCTGGAGGCCGATCCCGGCCGCCGCGCCAAGATGGAGCGCAGCCTGGCTTATATGGGACTGACCCCCGGCCTGCCGCTGACCGAGATCGCCATCGACCGGGTGTTCATCGGCTCCTGCACCAACGGCCGCATCGAGGATCTCAGACGGGCGGCGAAGGTGCTTGCCGGCCAGCGGATCGCCCAGGGCGTCTCCGGCATCGTCGTGCCGGGTTCCGCCGCAGTGCGCCTGCAGGCCGAGGCCGAAGGGCTCGACCGCGTCTTCGTCGCGGCGGGGCTGGAGTGGCGCGACGCCGGCTGCTCGATGTGCGTGGCGATGAACGACGACCGCCTCGCTGCAGGCGAGCGCTGCGCCTCGACCTCCAACCGCAATTTCGAAGGCCGCCAAGGCATCGGCGGGCGAACCCATCTGATGAGCCCAGCAATGGCTGCGGCCGCCGCCATTGCCGGCCGGCTGGTCGACGTGCGCACGCTGGGGCACGCCTGAGATGCAGCCTTTCACCAGCCTGGAAAGCGTCGCGGCGCCGCTACCGGAGGCCGATGTCGACACCGACGTGATCTTTCCCGCCCGCTTCCTGCTGCTGCTGGACAAGGCCGGCCTCGGCCGGCACCTGTTCCATGAGCGGCGCAGCCAGAACGGCGCCAGCACCGATTTCGTCCTCAACCGGCCTCCCTTCGACCGCGCGCAGATCCTGGTCGCAGGCGCCAATTTCGGCTCCGGCTCGAGCCGCGAACAGGCCGTGTGGGCGTTGGCCGACTTCGGCATCCGCTGCGTCATCGCGCCGAGCTTCGGCGAGATTTTCTTCGCCAATTGCTTCAAGAACGGCGTCCTACCCATTGTTCTGCAGAGACGCCGAGCACGCTCGGGTGATGTCCGCCGCCGCTCTCGCACAGCCGATCAAGGTGGATCTGGAGACGCAGCGGCTCAGCCTGCCCGGCCACCCGGCGCTGCCCTTCGACATCGACCCCTATCGGCGTCGCGCATTGCTGTCCGGGCTCGACGAAATCGGTGCGATCCTTGCCGACGATGCCGCCGAGATCGCGGCGTTCGAAGCCGCCCAGCGGCGGGATTTTCCATGGCTTGCGGTCGACGGCGGATCGCTGGACCGCCTGCTCGACGCCCCCGGAGCGCCGGCATGACCGAAGCCGATCTTGCAGCAAACTACAAGGGCGCGTTCGGCAAGCGCCTCGGCTTCGGCCAGCGGCCGGCGCTGTTGCTGATCGACCTGGTCGAGGCCTATTTCAACCCCGGCTGCGCGCTCTATGCCGGCGTGGAAGAGGTGCTCGAATCGGCGATCCGCCTCCAGGGTGAAGCCCGAAGCGCCGGCATTCCGGTCATCTACACCAACGTCGTCTACAACAAATCGGCGCTGAACGGCGGCCGCTTCTATCAGAAGTCGCTGACGCTGCACAATTTTCTCGAAGGCAGCCCGATGGGCGCCTGGCCAAAGGGGCTGCGGCCGGCCGACGACGAGCTGGTCATCTCCAAGCAATATCCCAGCGCCTTCTTCGGCACCTCGCTCGCCTCGACGCTGACCACGCAGGGCATCGACACGCTGATCCACGCCGGGGTGTCGACCAGCGGCTGCGTACGGGCGACCTGCGTCGACTGCTGCTCCTACGGCTTCATCCCGATCATCGTGCGCGACGCCGTCGGCGACCGCCACAGCGCGCCCCACGAGGCCAATCTGTTCGACATGGACGCCAAATATGGCGACGTGGTCAGCGAAACCGAAGCGATCGCCTATCTGCGAAACCTGAAAGCCGTTCGATGCACAAGCGCAGTCTGAGTGCCGCCCTTGCCGCCGGGGAGTTCGTTCTCGCCCCCGGCATCCACGACATGATCACGGCCGTGATCAGCAACAAGATCGGCTTCGATTTCGTTTACGCCTCGGGCTACTGGCTGACCGCCTCGGCCTACGGCCTGCCGGATGCCGGGATCGCCAGCTATACGCAGATGCTCGACCGGGTGGCGACGTTGTGCCGGACCGTCGACGCCGCGGTGATCGCCGATGCCGACACCGGCTATGGCGGCCTGCTCAACGTCCACCACACGGTGCGCGGTTACGAGGAGGCGGGGGTGGCCGCCATCCAGATCGAGGACCAGGAATTTCCGAAGAAATGCGGGCACACGCCGTTTAAGCGCGTCGTGCCGGTCATCGACATGGTCGAGAAGGTCAAGGTGGCCTGCGAGGCCCGCCGCAATCCCGAGACGCTGATCATCGCCCGCACCGATGCCCGCCAGACCGACGGGTTCGAGGGCGCGCTCGCCCGCGGCCTTGCCTATGGCGAGGCCGGCGCCGACATCGTCTTCCTCGAAGCGCTGGAAAGCGAGGCGGAAATGCGGGAGGCCTGCAAGCGGGTGGCCAAGCCGATGATGGCCAACATGGCCGACGGCGGCCGCACGCCGATCCGCTCGAAGGCCGAGCTCGCCGACATCGGCTACCGGCTGGCGATCTATCCCTCCGCGACGGGCCTTGCCTCCGCTGCTGCTGCGGCCAATGCACTTGCCGTGCTGAAGACCGAAGGCACCTCGGACTCCGCCAACCTGCCGCTGTTCAGCTTCGCCGAATTCAACGCGCTGATCGGCTTCGAGGAGGTTTGGGACTTCGAGCGACGCTGGGCGCGCCCGGCGAAGGCGGCAAACGCATGAGCGGCAAGGTCGCCTGCATCGGCGCCGGCACCGTCGGCCACGCTTGGGCGGTGGTGTTTGCCCGCGCCGGCTACGACGTGGTCCTGTTCGACGCCAAGCCCGGCGAGGTCGAGCAGCGGGCGCTGCCGGCCGCGCGGGCGACGCTCGACCTGCTGGCCGAGGCCGGCGTGCTTGCCGAAACCGCACCGGCCGTGGCCGGCCGGATCCGCGCCGGCACCTCGCTCGCCGAGGCGGTCCAGGATGCCGTCTACGTCCAGGAAAGCGTGCGGGAGGACGTCGCGGTCAAGCGCCAGGTGTTCGCCGCAATCGCCGCCGCGGCGCCCGCCGGCGCAATCCTGGCGTCTTCGACCTCGGCGATCCGCGGCTCCGAGTTCCTGGGCGAGATCGCGCATCCGGAGCGCGCCCTGGTCGCCCATCCGGTCAATCCGCCTTCGCTGGTGCCGCTGGTCGAGATCTGCCCGACGCCGCGCACCGCGCCGGCCATCATCGAAGCCGCCCGGCAGCTGTTGAGCGCGGCCGGCATGAAGCCGGTGGTGCTCGCCAAGGAAATCGACGGCTTCCTCCTCAACCGGCTGCAATACACGCTGGTCGCCGAGGCCCTGCACCTGGTGGGGGAAGGCTATTGCACGGCCGAAGACATCGACCGGGTGATGACGGAAGGGCTGGCCTTGCGCTGGGCCTTCATCGGCCCGTTCACCGTCGCGCACCTCAACGCCCCGGACGGGCTCAAGGGCTTCGTCGACCGGCTCGGCCCGATGATGCGGCGCATGGGAGCCGATGCGCGCACCGACTATCCGTGGACGGATGCGCAGATCGCCGCGGCACACGAATTGCTCGCCAGGCACATTCCGCTCACCGAGATCGCCGCCGGTCAGCGCGCGCGCGACCGCCGCATCCTCGAGCTGCTGCGCCTCAGGGCGCGGCTGGACGGCCAAGAAGACCCGGCCTGATTCGCGACTTTCAGCCCGGCTTGTCGCGCTCGAGCTGGACCTGGCTGATATAGGAAAGCTCCCATTCGCGCTTGATTCGCTCGTCGGTCGACAGCGGCGCGCCGCTCTCCGGCAGAAATTCGCGATCCTGTTTCCGGTTCTCGCGCAGGTAAAGAAACCACGGCAGGATCAGTACGGCGAACCCCACGACGTAGTCCCAGTTGGAGGTTCCCGGCCGGTAGCCGTAATAGGTGAGATAGAGCACGGCCGCTCCGAACAGGCTGACGAGCAAGGTGCGGCCGATCAGCTGTTGCTGCTTCGCTTGATAAAGATTGAACTCCAAGGCCTTGATATAACTCAATGCTTCGGCCGGCAGGTCTTCCGCCCGGGCGGCCGGATGGCGACTTCTGGCCCGCACCTGGTCGAGCAGCCGCTTCTGGGTCTCGCTCAGGTCGCCGTCGTAGCCCGGCTGCCGGTACCAGGGCATCTGGTCGGAAATTGCTTGACTGCCGCGCCACCACATCGAGTTCGCTCCTCCGGCGGGATGATCGCGAGCTATTCAGGCCGATCACAGCTCTTGCGAGCTGGGACGCGCAGGCGACGCGATACCATCGTCGTTCAGCGTCACGCCACCGTTCAGGCGTCGCTCGTCTTTCGGCTATTGTAGAGGATCGAGGCGAGCGTCGGCCAGTGCCGTTGCGCCGCAACGTGCCGGTCGGAACAAAATCCGCCGCTCAGGGCTGAAGGGCGGTGACGGCGAGCACCAGCGGATGGTCGCTCATCGTCAGCTCGAGCGGCCCGTCGGCGTGCAGCCGGCGCAGCGGTTCGACCCCGACGGTCGGGTCATAGATCGTCACCTCCGCCGACTTGACGCCGAGATCGAGCCGCACCGGATCACTGCCCTCCAGCCGCTCGCCCCACACCACCAGCTGGAACAGGCCGTCGCTGCGCTGCAGCAGCAGCGTGTGCACGCTCGGCGGCTGGTCGGGGATGGTGAAGTCGAGCTCGCCGGGATCGGTCCTGGTGCCCGGGTCGGCGAGGATCGAGGTGAGGTTGTGAAGATAGACGGCCGCCTTGCGGGGCGAGTAGTCCGGACGGAAGAACCCGAAGGTTTGGTTGCCGGCTTCATCGGTCCGGTCGCGCAATAGGTAGACGGCCGTGTAGCCATAGCCGCGCCGGAACTGCGCCAGATAGAGGTTCATCAGGTTGAGCGCCTGCAGGCTCTCGGTCACCGGCCCGGCGATCTTGGTCCCGGTCTCGGTGGTGACGCGCGGCAGGGTGTCGAGCGTGGTCTGATCATAGCCCTGATAGCCGCGCCGCCAGGTGATGCCGAAATTGCCGAACAGCCCGTCGACTTTCGACGCCGCGGTCGGGTCGGCCGCATCCCAGGCCTTGTTGTCGGCCGGATCGGGCGCATGCGGATGGTAGAGGTAGTTGTGCACATTGGCGGCGTCGGCATAGCGGGTGCCGTCCGGCATCAGCGTGCCCGCCCCGGCTGGGATGGTCAGGAATTGCAGCCCGACATTGTCGCGCTCAGCGCCCGCTTCGGAGACCGTCCATACCGGGTAGGCCGCGAGCTGCGGGTCGCCCTTGACCGCGCCGTAGAGGTCGCGCTGCAGTTTGGCCACCGGCAGCCATGACGACCGGCCGCCGCCTTTCTCGCCGTGGTAGGTGATGCCCCAATTGTTCGGTTCGTTGTTGCCCTCGAAGGCAAGCAGGGCGCCGGCCCGGGCAAGCTGCCTGCCCGTCGCGATCAGCTTGCCGAGATCGGTGCCGCCGCTGACCAGGCCCCAGCTCAGCTTCACCCCGGTCTGCCGGTGCAGCTCGAGGAAGGTGCCGATCGTGGTCGGCCCGTCCTCGGTCAGCCCCTCGATCCCCGCCCTCACCCAGCGGAAGCCGCCATAGCGCAGCATCGCCACGGTTCGCGCCAGCGGCTGGCCGCGGTCGGGGAAGGTGCTGACGACGCCGATGCTGTCCAGAAACGCACTGGTCGGCGTGGCCGGCTCCGCCGGCGCCGGAGACGCCGAGAAGATCATGCCGGCGAGCGCGGCGATCGGGATCCGGCCGACACGGCGTGCGACAGCCCCCGCGCGTCCGCCGTCCGCTTGGCACGACCGCTGCCGGCCCACACCGCGTTCGGCGGCATGATCGTGGCAGATCGGCACCACCACCGGTGTTACGCCGCGGTTTTCTGCGGTCCCAGCGGATCCGCCTTGGTTGTGATCGGCTATTGCCATCTCCTTGCCACAATTTTTTGTTGCCGGAGCCTGGGCGGTTGTCGCCCACCCTGCGGAAGGAAACATGGCACCCATCCAACTGTCCAGGCGCGGCTTTGTCTTGAGCGGCGTGGCGACGCTGCTGGCGGGCTGTGCCCCCAGTCTGCAGGAGGTGGCCGAGCCGCTGCCCTTCGCCAGCCCGCCTTCACCGATGGCCGATCCCCGCTTCAAGCGGCAGCATGTTCCCTATAGCGGCAGCGAGGCGCCGGGCTCGATCGTCGTCAATGTCGACGAGCGCTTCCTCTACGCCGTCGAGCCGGACGGCTGGGCGACCCGCTATGGCGCGGCCGTCGGCGAGGAAGGGCTGACCTTCAAGGGCCAGGCCAAGGTCGGGCGCAAGGCTGAATGGCCATCCTGGAAGCCGACGGCCGACATGATCGGCCGCAAGCCCCGGCTGGCGCAATATGCCGACGGCGTGCCCGGCGGCGAGGAAAATCCGCTCGGTGCGCGCGCGCTCTATCTCTACCAGGACGGCCGCGACACCATGTTCCGCATTCACGGCACCAACGAGCCGTGGATGATCGGAACGGCGGTGTCGAACGGCTGCATCCGGCTGAGCAACGAGGACATCACCGAGCTTTATGACCGTACCCCGATCGGCACCCCGGTGCTGGTCATCTGACGCGGCGCTCGGCTCGGGTCGCCGCGCTCAGCAATTCGACCGGGCGGGCGGGAGGCGGCAGCCTCAAAATCCGCTGCCGCCGCCCTTGTTTCACCGGGAGTGATTTGCTACATCGCCGCGGGCCGGCGCCCTTGGCGCCAAGCGACGTGCGGTCGTGGCGGAATTGGTAGACGCGCAGCGTTGAGGTCGCTGTGGGGCAACCCGTGGAAGTTCGAGTCTTCTCGACCGCACCAGACCGCTGCACAACCCCAAGTTTCATGCATCGAAAATCCAGTCCCGCGCAATGCGGTGACCCGAGCCGGCCCTGATAGCCGGTATCGTTCGCAGCGCGCGCCTGTGCCGACCTGGCGCCGACTGTGAACCAACTCACATCACCAAACAACCAAGGCGGGTAGAATTGCGAGGCATGGCGGGCCATCCGCCCAATTACAGGAGGCACATCATGAAGCGTGTTTTTGACGCATGTGCAGGAATCGCCTGTCTTTTTCTGGGGTTTGCCTTTTCTCACTCTGCCGGCGCACAAAATGTCCTCAACACACGGAGCGCTCCCGGCACCCAGGAGGCTTTGAGCGCACCACACGCGGAAGAATTCAACATCCGTCAGGGCATGAGCACGTTCGATCTCACGTCGGCGCAGCCGACAAGAGGCGTCGTGTTCTTTACAGCCGCAATCAATTCAAACGGCAGCGTCGCGAGTTGCTTCGGCTGCGACGTCGCGAAAACAATGAGAGTGGCCCCCGGTAGATATGTCGTCAACTTCGGACAGAACGTACAAGCAATCAATGGTTGGAGCCGATGGGTCCAGCCCGACACTCTGCAAACCGGAATAGTGGGAACCGACACGAACCCGGGAGCCTCGTGCACCACTGCGGACTCGGCTGCCAATTCCAATGCAGTTTGGATAAACTGCCAGCACAGCGGTGGTCCCGGCAGTCAGGGCCAATCCACTTTCTTTGATACTTCTTTCTTTCTGTTCGTCGCGAGATGAAAACAGACGCGCCTTCAGTCGCGTCCAATATCTGAAATCGGCACGGCTGGAGGCGCAGCGCCGCAATGAGCAGTGCCGCGGTCCGCGTTTGCGCGAGGAACAGCCGGTGTCCGCTTTTTGCGGATCAGGCTCTTAGACTAGGACAAGAGCCTCAACAGGCGAAGACCGGCGGGAGACCGCAGCTCCTGCGCGTCGAGTGAACCGTTGTGGTTGGCGTCTGCGGCCTTGAAGCGCTGGTCAACGACAGCCAGATACTCGGTCTTCGACAGCCGGCCGTCAAAATCGCGGTCGGCATCGATGAACTCCAGCGCGTTCAGCCGGCCCGCAAGCTCGGTCCGCGTGAGTTTTTTGTTGTGGTCGAGGTCGAGCACATCGAACTGCGCCGATCCCGCGGCGCGGGCTTGGGCAAGATCGAGAAGATCGAACGCGACGCTGCGCCTCGCGCTCCGCTCGGCGTGCCGCGAGGTCGTACACGCGGGAAGTATGGCGCCGCCCACCGTCACGGCGATCAGGCCATAGATAACGTGCCGTCGAGACATCAACAAGAATTCCTCCCCGGAACCGCCGACGGCGCAGCCCTGCGGCGCCCCACGCATGGTCGTCCTGCGCCGCAATCTTAAGCTGCAGCGCGTTGTTAAGATACCGTCATGGTAGCGAAGTGGGCGGCGCCTTGGAAGCGCCATCGTGTTCAGGCCGAGCGGCGGGTCTGGCGTGCTGCAGTCGAGGATATTTACCGCGCACAAGGGCGCTGGGTTTCACAAGACGGCGATCAGGCCGCCAAGCGCCGCTGATCCGCTCTGCCGATCAGAACTTGCCGGTCTCGCGGAACGTCTCGAAGGTAGCGCGGATATGGTCGGCCGCCGCCCTGACCGGCGCCGGAGCATCGGCCGTCACCAGCATCGCCAGACTGTAATTGCCGATCTTCGGCAGGCCGTCCTTGGCACTCAGCTCCACCATCTCGCCGGTGATGAAGGACTTCGGCAGCGGCGCTATCGCCAGGTCGGCCATGATGGCCGCGCGCTGGCCAGCCGTGTGGGCGCTCATATAGGCAATGCGGTAATTGCGTCCCTCGCGGCCCAGCGCCTCGAGCGCCCCGGCACGCCAGGCGCAACCCTCTTCCCACACCGAGATCGGCAGCGGCTCGCGCATATGGGCGCAGCCGCCCTTGGCACCCGCCCACACGATCGGCTCGGTGAGCAGCACCTCGGCGCCGGCGGCATCGGCCTCCACCGAGTTGGTGAGCAGGGTGATGTCGAGGCCGTGGTCCTCCATCCGCCGTCTGAGGTTGCTGCTCTGGTCGATGGTGACGTCGACGGCGATCGACGGATGCGACTGGGCGAAGCGCTTCAGCACGTTGGGCAGCACGCGCTCGCCGAAATCATCCGGCGAGCCCAGCCGCACGATCCCGGTGATGTCGGGGATGATGAACTTCGACACCGCCTCGCGGTTGACGGCGAGCATGCGCCGCGCATAGCCGAGCAGAATCTCGCCGTCGGTGGTGAGCGTGACCGAGCGCGCGTCGCGCGCAAACACCGAGCGGCCGAGAATTTCCTCGAGCTTCTTGATCTGCATCGAGACGGCCGACGGCGTCCGGAACACCGCATTGGCGGCGGTGGTGAAGCTGCCGGTTTCGGCGATCGCCACGAAGGTGCGCAAAACGTCGAGGTCAAGCAGCGGCAGGGGATGATTGAGGGGAGCAGTCATCGGCTCAACTTTCAATTTTTCTGAACGAAGTCATCATTTCATTTCGTTTGATTGAACCGCAGCCAGGCTCCATAGTCAAGGGTGCAGGACGAAATCCTGCCGCGCAATGTCAGGGATCTGGATCCGGTTTTCCGCTCTGAATTGCCGCGACGAGGAGCTTGAGCAGAGCGCCGAGGCGAAAAATTCGGTGCACTGCTTCCGACAGAGGAGACGGACCATGTCGATCTATACCGCTTTGCACAATCTCGCCATCGAGTGGCACGCGGCCCGCGAGGAAGCGCGGACCCGGAGGATGATCGCCTCCCTGCCCGTCGAGGTTCAGAAGGATATCGGCTGGCCCGACAGCGTCGTCAGCCGCACCACGGCCGGCCGCCGCGACCTGCGTCGTTGAGCGCGCCATGGGCCGCTGTGCCGCGCCGCCCTGCCGATGCGCAGGCGGCGCGGCAGTTGCCCTGCAGCGGCGGCATGCCGCATATGCGGCATTTGCATAGCATCGGAAGGTCGTAGGTAAATTGCAGGGATTAAAGGACTTTTTACCACTTTTGCGCAGAGGCGAAATGTCGCGGCGTCGTTTTTTCAAAAGGCCGCTTCGCTTTTGATGCTGAAGTCCTTCGGCGGCATTCCTATATCAGCGGTGTCCAACGAGTTGCCCCACTCCTCCTTCAGCGAAGGCACCCCGTGTAACTCTGACTGCATGGAGACGTGTCATGAAAATGTTTTCCCGCCTGTTCTCGCGCCGTGACGGCAACTTGACGACCGCCCTTGAGCGGCAGCGCCTTGGCCGCACGATGCCCGGCCAGACTGCCGCCCTCAACGGCACGCGCCTCGGCATCCTCGTCTAAAGCATTCCCAGGAAATTTGGGTCCCGGCTTACGCCGGGATCCTGGAACGTCGAGACGCCGCGCACGGCCTGACGGCCGGCGCGGCGATTGTTCGTCCGGGGCGGCCTCAACCGGCCGACGATGTCGCAAAGCGAACAGCCGCGGCCCGCGCCTATTTTTGCCCGCCGACCGCGCCGCCCATTGACAGCCCACAATTTTCCTGATGACGCTTTGCTGATCGCGACATTTCCGGCGCGACTTTGCCGCCCGCACGAGGCTGCCCGTGAACGCCATAAGACACCCGCTCAAGCGATCGCTCGTTTTCTTCCTCGTTCCGGATTTCACCATGGTCGCATTTGCGACGGCGCTCGATCCGCTGAGGCTTGCCAACCGGATGCTCGGCTACGAAGCCTACAAGTGGCGGCTGGCGAGCGTCGACGGGCGTCCGGTGCGCGCCTCCAACGGCGTCGAATGCGCGGTCGACACCTCGCTCGACGACGAGCGTCGCAAGATGGCGGGCGCCGACCGCCCCTCGATGGTGGTGGTGTGCAGCGGCATCAACGTCGAGAGCTATCAGAACCGCTCGGTATTTGCCTGGCTGCGCGAGGAGTACAACCGCGGCGTGGCCGTCGGCGGCCTTTGCACCGGCGCCTATGTGCTTGCGGCTGCCGGGCTGCTGTCGAACAAGCGCTGCGCCATCCACTGGGAGAACCTGCCCGGCTTCTCGGAAGCCTTCCCGAAGGCCAACGTCTTTGCCGATCTGTTCGAGGTCGACCAGAACATCCACACCTGCGCCGGCGGCACGGCGGCGCTCGACATGATGCTGAAGCTGATCGGCGATGATTTCGACGAGACGCTGGTCAACCGGGTCTGCGAGCAGGTCCTGACCGACCGCGTGCGCAGCCCGACAGACCGTCAGCGGCTGCCGCTGCGGGCCCGCCTCGGCGTCCAGAATGCCAAGGTGCTGACCATCATCGAGCTGATGGAGGCCAACCTTTCCGAGCCGCTGTCGCTGATCGAGATCGCCGACGCGGTCGGTCTCTCCCGCCGCCAGATCGAGCGGCTCTTCCGCACCGAGATGGGCCGCTCGCCGGCCCGCTATTACCTGGAGATCCGGCTCGACCGGGCGCGGCACCTGCTCATCCAGTCGTCGCTGCCGGTGGTCGAGGTGGCGGTGGCCTGCGGCTTCGTCTCGGCCTCGCATTTCTCGAAATGCTATCGCGAGCTCTACGCCCGCTCGCCCCAGCAGGAGCGGATCGACCGCAAGCAGCTGCTCGCCGCCTGAGCGCAGAAATCTCGGCCGAGGGGACGAGCGCGATCACCGATTCGAAGAAACGCTGATCCGGTCTAGTGGTTGTCCCACATCCAGGACCGGTCCTGCCACATCTTCTCGCCGATCAGGCAGTCATAGCCGTTGTCGGCCGCGGCCAGCGCCAGCGGCGGCGCGACGCCGACCGGCGCGCGCCCGGCGAGCTCGAGCACCAGCTTGCGGCGTACCGCGTCGGGGAACTGCTCCCAATCGTTGACCGGCACCATGAAGGCGCCGGGGCCGCCGATGACGCAGTCGGTATAGTACTTGTCGAGATCGTCGACGTCATAGGCGCTCGACAGCCCGCCATTGGTCATCAGCGGCAGGCCGTTGATGGTGATCCCCTGCGCAACGACCGTGTCGCGCGTCGCTGCGACCGGCGGCCCCTGGTTGTTGGGTCCGTCGCCGGACACGTCGATCACCCGCTTGAGGCCGCGATAGGGGCTCTCGGCGAACAGGTCGGTGGCGAATTCGAGCGCGCTGGCGATCGATGTCCGGCGGGCGCTGTTGGGCGGCATGGCCGAGAGCCGGGCGGCGACGCGCTCCGCGTCGGCGCGATTGGCGATGATCGTCCACGGCACGATGACGTGGTGCGAGGTCGATCCCGCCCATTCGAAATAGCTCACCGCGATACGGCCATTGGTGCCGTCCTTGATCGCGTCGATCACCTTGTCGTCGGTGAGTGCCGCGGCATAGCCGTGGCGCTGGATCTCGAGCTCGTCCGGCGACATCGACAGCGACACGTCGACGGCCAGGATCAACTCGACGTCGACGGTGTCCGCAGCCGGCGCCGGTGAGGCGGCCATCAACAAGGCTGCACCGCCGATCAGGAACCCAATTTGGCGAAGACCGAGGGGCATGCCGCAACGTTAGGCTGACGGGAGAGCCTCCTCAAAGCCCGAAAGTGCCGCGCTGCGTTCACGATTGCGCGACGGGCCGATGCTGCCTGTGCGTCCTTCGAGGCTCGGCTATCGCCTCGGACCTCAGGATGAGGAAGGAGAGAGCGCTTCAGGACAGGGCCGGCAATGCCTGGGAAGGCAAAGCTCCGCCGCCCAACCAGGTAGGTGAGCGCCGCCCGCCCTCATCCTGAGGTGCGAGCCCGCACCACGGCCCTGAACGGGCACCATCCTTTGGAAGGCAAAGCTCCGCCGCCCAACCAGGTAGGTGAGCGCCGACCGCCTCATCCTGAGGTGCGAGCCCGCACCACGGGCCTGAACGGCCACCATCCTTTGGAAGGCAAAGCTCCGCCGCCCAACCAGGTAGGTGAGCGCCGCCCGCCCTCATCCTGAGGTGCGAGCCCGCACCACGGCCCTGAACGGGCACCATCCTTTGGAAGGCGAGCCTCGAAGGACGCAGGAAAAAGATCTCCGGCCCTATGCGTCGGCACGCAAGGCGTTGTTGTCCGGATCGAACGGGCTCTCCCCGATCACCTTGGCCTTGTAGAGCCTGCCCAGGATCCTGATCTCCAGCGCCGTGCCGTCTGCGGCATGTTCGGGCCGCACCATGGCGAGCGCCAGGGATTTGCCGACGCGGAAGCCGTAGCCGCCATTGGTGGCGCGGCCGACCAGCTCGCCGTCGCGATAGATCGCCTCCGAGCCGCGCGCATCGGCGTCGGTGATACCCCCCACCTCGAGCGTCACAAAGGTCCATTTCGGCCCTTGCTCGCGCAGGCGCACGAGCGCGTCGCGGCCGATGAAATCGCCTTTGTTCGGGATGGACGAACCGGTCGAGGCCGCATTCCCAGGCCGAATATTCGATCGACAGCTCGCGCGGGATCAGCCGGTAGCTCTTCTCGATCGCCATCGCGGTCATGGCGCGGATGCCGAACGGCTTGATGCCGAACTCCTGCGCCCGCGTCCATCAGCCGGTCGAAAATGTGGTTCTGCATCTCGATCGGATGGTGAAGCTCCCAGCCGAGCTCGCCGACGAAATTGACGCGCAATGCGTGAGCGGTCGCCGCGCCGACCGAGATCTGCTTGCCCGACAGCCACGGGAAAGAGGCATTGTCGAGCGGCGTGCGGGTGAGTTTTTGCAGCACCTTGCGGCTGTTGGGGCCGGCCAGCACCAGCACGCCCCATTGGGTGGTGACCGGGGTCATGCTGCACGCTGCCGTCGGCCGGCAGGAGCTTGCGCAAAACGTCATGGTCGTGCGCCTCGAAGGCGCCGGCCGAGACCAGATAGAAGCCGCCGGGCTGGCGGTAGACGGTGAACTCGCTGCGCACGCCGCCATGCCGGGTGAGCAGGTGGCAAAGCGCGATGCGGCCGACCTTCTTCGGGATCCGGTTGGCCAGGATCGAATCCAGCCAGGCTTCCGCGCCCCGGCCGCCGATCCAGCATTTGGCGAACGGCGACATGTCCTGCAGGCCGACATTCTCGGTGACGTTGCGCACCTCGTTGCCGACATGGTCGAAATAGTTGGAGCGCCGGAACGACCACTTCTCGACGATCCGGCCGTCGGCCAGCGGCGGCGCGTGGTTGTGGTCGGTCAGCACGTCGGCGCCGACGCCGAGCTCCGCCTTCGGCACCGCGTAGCCGGCCGGTGCGAACCAGTTCGGCCGCTCCCAGCCGTAGACCGAGCCGAACACCGCACCCAGCGCCTTCATCCGGTCGTAGCAGGGTGTCGTCTTCAGCGGCCGTGCTGCGGCCCGCTCCTCGTCGGGATAGTGCATGGTGAAGACATTGGCGTAGGCCTCCTCGTTCTTCTGCTTGAGGTAGCCCTCGGTGGCATAGGAGCCGAAGCGGCGCGGGTCGACGCCCATCATGTCGATCGTCGGCTCGCCGTCGACGATCCACTCGGCGATCTGCCAGCCGGCGCCGCCGGCCGCCGTCACGCCGAAGGAGTGACCCTCGTTCAGCCAGAAATTCTTCAGGCCCGGCGCCGGCCCGACGATCGGCGAGCCGTCGGGCGTATAGGCGATGGCGCCGTTGTAGACCTTCTTGATGCCGACCTCGCCGAACGCCGGCACCCGCACGATCGCCGCCTCGATATGCGGCATCAGCCGCTCGAGGTCTTCCTGGAACAGCTCATACTCGCTGTCGTCGGACGGGCCGTCGACATAGCAGACCGGCGCGCCGTTCTCGTAGGGGCCGAGCAGCAGGCCGCCATTTTCCTCGCGCATGTACCAGGAGCTGTCGCTCTCGCGCAGCACGCCCATCTCCGGCAGGCCCTGCCGCTTGCGCTCGACGATCGCGGGATGCGGCTCGGTGACGATATATTGATGCTCGACCGGGATCACCGGCACGTTCAAGCCGACCATGGCGCCGGTGCGCCGGGCGAAATTGCCGGTGCAGGAGACGACATGCTCGGCAACGATCTCGCCCTTGTCCGTCGTCACCCGCCAGCGGCCGTCGCCGGTCGGCGCAATCGCGGTCACCGTGGTGTTGCGGTGGATGGTGGCCCCGCGGTCGCGGGCGCCCTTGGCGAGCGCCTGGGTGAGGTCGGCCGGCTGGATGTAGCCGTCCTGCGGGTGCTGCAGGGCGCCGAGCAGCCCGTCGGTCTCGCACAACGGCCAGACCTCCTTGACTTCGGCCGGCGACAACAGCCTGACCGGCACGTCGATGGTCTCGGCAATGCCGGCATAATACTGATATTCGTCCCAGCGGTCCTTGGTGCGGGCGAGCCGGATGTTGGTGCAATTGCTGAAGCCGACATTCATGCCGGTCTCCTTGCCGAGCTCCTGATAGAAGCGCACCGAATATTTGTGGATCTGGCCGACCGAGTAGCTCATGTTGAACAGCGGCAGCAGGCCGGCTGCGTGCCATGTCGAGCCCGAGGTGAGCTCCTTGCGCTCGAGGAGGACGGCGTCGCCGAAACCCTTCTTGGCCAGATGGTAGAGCGTCGAGACGCCGACCACCCCGCCGCCGATGACGACTGCACGCGCTTGGCTCTGCATTCCGGAACTCCCCTTCGACGGCGCGGCCGCGGACCGGGCGGCCGGCCAACCGCTTTCACGATCCGCGCCGACATTATGCCGGGGAGAGAGGCGCTTCGCTGCCTGTTTGCGACATCGCCAAAGCGGCGCGCGACGACGGCCTGCGGCCGGCGCCGGCTACTTGATCGTCGCCTTGCCGCCGGTGATCTCGACCGTCTCGCTGCCGGTCAGCGCTTCGCGGTCGCCATTGGGCAGGGTGACGAAACAGCCGGATTTGCAGAATTCGACGGTCTCACCGGCGGCGATCGCCAGCTCGGTCTTGGAGCCGCCTTCGGTGACCACCAGCGTGCGCGGCTCGCTGTCGTGATTGACCACGCTCGCCGCCCATCCCTGGGCGCCGATCATCCCCAGAACGCCGGCCGCCGCCACCAACCTCAACATCTCTATTTCGGTGTCGCCACCGCCTCTGCTTTGGAAAGGCTGTCCGCCCGTCTCGCAGGAATTCTATAGAGAAGACAAGCTGAACGCCATCTGAACGGCAGGCCCGGGGCCGTCAGGCGCGATCGCTCTTCTTGATCCGCGGCGCGGCGAGCCGCGCCGCCTCCCCCTCGTCGGCAAGGCGCTCGACGGGACGAAGCGTGGGCGGGGCCGGGACGGGCTCCTCCGGCGCCGTCGACAGACGCTCGACATGGGCAATGCCAATTCCTTCGGCCGCCAGCGCCTCGACCATGGCGAAGCGCACCTCGTTCTGGGCGCCGAGCGAGTTCAGGATATCGGCGACGAAGACCCTGACCTCGAACATCATGGCGGTGTCGGCAAGGCTGGTGAACACCACCGAAGGCTCCGGGTTCTTGAGCACCATCGGCTGGGCCCGCGCCACCGCCAACAGCACCGCATGGACGCGGCGCGGATCGGTGCCGTAGGCGATGTTGACGGGGATGTCGAGCCGGCCGAGCTTGTTGCGGTGGGTCCAGTTGCCGACCGCGGAGTTGATCAGCTCCGAATTGGGCAGGATCACCGTCTGGCGCTGGAACGTCTCGATCTCGGTCGCCCGTACGCTGATCTTCTTGACCATGCCGGTCACCGAGCCGGCGACGATCCAGTCCCCCGCTTTGAATGGACGTTCAGCAAGCAGGATCAGGCCGGAGACGAAGTTGGAGACGACGTTCTGCAAGCCGAAGCCGATGCCGAGCGACAGGCCGCCGGCGATCAGCGCCAGGTTCGACATGTCGATGCCGGCGGACGAGACGCCGACCAGGCCGGCAAGCGCCAGCCCGGCATAGCCGACCATGGTGCGGATCGAGTTGCGGACCCCGAGATCGACCTTGCCGCGGGCCATCACCGAGCCGTCGAGCCAGCCCTGGAACCAGCGGGTGACAAAATAGCCGATGGCGAAGACCAGCAGCCCGGTGAGCAGGCCGACGAGCGAGAACGACACCGAGCCAATGCGGATCTGCGTCGCCAGGCGGTAGCTCCAGCTGGTGATGTCGCCGGGCTGGAATCCCCACAGGAACAGGATCAGCGGCAGCCCGATCACCACCACCATGATGTTGATGCCTATGCTCACCACCAGTCCGAGCTGGTCGAGCGTGGTGTCGTCGAGGCTGAACACCCGCGCCACCCGGCGGCCGAAAGCGGTATTGGCGAAGGCGCCTTCGTCGGAGATCGCCCGGGCCGACAGGAAGCCGAGATACATCGTCGCAAGCACCGCGCCGGTGACGACGATCTGCGCCGACAGGAAGCGGGCAAAGCCGATGAAGCCGAGCAGCGCCGCGGCAATCGTTACGCCGCCCAGCGCAAACAGCGCGAAGCGCAGCAGCGGATGCCACGACCGCGCCTTGCCGTTCTCGTCGAAGAACGGGTGGACGACGCCGATCGAGATCACCATCAGCCCGGTGAGCACGGTGGCCGCCAGGCTTTCGCCGACCGTCAGCGACAGCGGCGAACCGAGCACCCGGTAGACGGTGTTGAGGAAGGTATCGACGGCGGTGAACAGCGCAGTGGCCGAGATCAGCCACATCAACAGGCGCGCGGCGCGCGTCTCGACGGCGATTAGCCGCCAATGCGGCAGGTTGGGCGACAGCACCGCCTGGCCCAGCCGGTGGACGAAGAACACCACGCAGGTGACCAGAAACAGCGACGCCATCATCGCGGCGATGTCGCCGCGAAGCACGTTGAAATAATCGTAGAGCGCGTAGGTGACGGCGAAGAAGGTGCCGAGCGCCACCGTCGGGATCAGCGTCGACCAGAACGCCACCGACAGCCGGCTGAGATAGGACGGGTTCTCGACCGTCGGGTCCGGCTCGAACAGGCCGCCGAGATAGCGCCGGCCGCCGACCAGGAGCACGAAGGCCGCAACCAGCGCCAACACCGTCGCCGACACCACCGATTGCAGCTTGAACTGGACGACGAAGCGCAGCCACGAGGAGGTGGTGCGGTAGAGGTCGCGGCTGGCGCTGCCGAAATCCTCCTCGACCTGGGTGAGCAGCGTGTAGTCGATGTCGTAGCGTTTGGTGAGCAGACGGGCAAACAGCTCGCGCCGCATGTCGGCGATCTGGCTGATCATGCCGTTGATGCGGATCGACAGGTTCTCGGCGCCGCCGAGCAGGGCGTTGATGGCCGCCTTCTCGGTCAGCAGCGCCTGCCGCTCCGCGTTGACCGGACCGGGCTCGGCCGGCTGATCCTTGTCGGGCGCGGGGCCGAGCTGGTCGAGGCGGCCGTTGATCTCCGACAGCCGCGGCCGGAAGGTCTGGCCGGCGGCCAAGAGGTCGTGGGCGAGTACTTCGAGCTTCAGCCGGATGTCGACGAGGCGCGCATCCTCGTCGGCATTGGCCTCCATCATCTTGGCGAGCGCGTCGGTCTCGCGGCCGATGGTGTCGACGACCTTGCCCTGCTCGGCGACCAGCGGCGAGCCGGCGACCTCGTCGGCCTGGGCAGCGACGCCATCGCCGAGCGCTGCCCCTCCGATCAGGAGGAGGAGCGCGGCGAAACGCAGGAAAGATCGCAGATGCATGCTGCCGGGCGACCCGCTGGCGTTCATGGTTCGATCGGCTGTCTTGTTAAAGATCGGCGGGCCGGGGCGCAAGCTCGGCTCGCGCCGCGCCGGCGTCGGCTGCGCGCAAGGCGATGGCGCAATACTGGCTTTCCGGCGCTTGCCTGATCTATAGTCTGCCGGCAATCCAGGCGGAGGGACTCCCGGTAAATGGCGGAATATTCGGCCTTTTCGCTGCTGCGCAACGCGCTGTCGGGAAATGTCGGCTGGCGGCCCGCGTGGCGCAAGCCCGATCCCAGGCCGAGCTACGAGGTGATCGTCATCGGTGCCGGCGGCCATGGCCTGGCCACCGCCTATTACCTTGCCAAGGAGCATGGCATCACCAATGTCGCGGTGCTGGAGAAGGGCTGGTTGGGTTCGGGCAATATCGGCCGCAACACCACCATCGTGCGCTCCAACTACCTGCTGCCGGCCTCGGTGCGCTTCTACGAGCATTCGGTGCGGATGTGGGAGAGCCTGTCGCACGAGCTCAATTACAACGTCATGTTCTCGCAGCGCGGCATCCTCAACCTTGCCCACTCGCCGGCCCAGGCCGACGACTACATCCGCCGCGGCAACGCCATGATCCATGACGGGGCCGATGCCGTGTGGCTGACGCCGGCCGAGATCGCCCGCAAGGTGCCGGGACTGGCGGTCGGCGGTTCGGCGCGCTTCCCGGTGGTCGGCGGCCTGCTGCAGCCGCGCGCCGGCACGGCCCGCCACGACGCGGTGGCCTGGGGCTATGCGCGCGCCGCCGACCGGTGCGGCGTCGACATCGTCGAGAACTGCGAGGTGACCGGCTTCCTGCGCGACGGCGCGCGCATCACCGGCGTCACCACCAGCCGCGGCGAGATTCGCGCCAAGAAGGTCGCGGTCGCGGTCGCCGGCAGCACCGGACGGGTGCTCCGGCTGGCCGGCATCGACCGTCTGCCGATCGAAAGCCACGTGCTGCAGGCCTTCGTTTCGGAATCGCTGAAACCGTTCGTCGACTGTGTCGTCACCTTCGGCGCGGGCCACCTCTACATGTCGCAGTCCGACAAAGGCGGGCTGGTCTTCGGCGGCGACATCGACGGCTACAACAGCTATGCCCAGCGCGGCAATCTGCCGGTCGTGGAAGAGGTGATGAGCGAGATGGTGGCGATCTTCCCGGGCCTGCCGCGGGTCAGGCTGCTGCGCTCCTGGGGCGGCATCATGGACATGTCGATGGACGGCTCGCCGATCATCACCACCGGGCCGCTGCCCGGCATGTACCTGAATTGCGGCTGGTGCTACGGCGGCTTCAAGGCCACGCCGGCGTCGGGCTGGGCCTTCGCCTACACCATCGCCAAAGACCAGCCGCACGCGATCAATGCGCCCTATACGCTCGACCGTTTCCAGCGCGGCATCCTGATCGACGAGAAAGGCCAGGGCGCGACGCCCCGGCTGCACTGAGGAGGCGGCAAGCTTCGCATGCTGATCCCCTGCCCCCATTGCGGCCCGCGCGACGTCGCCGAGTTCACCTACCAGGGCGACGGCACCCGGACGCGTCCCGATCCTGCCTCGACCGATCCGGCAGCCTGGCATGCCTATGTCTACGAGCGCCTCAACCCGGCCGGAGACCACCATGAGCTCTGGCAGCATTCCGGCGGCTGCCGGGCCCATCTGAAGCTGGTGCGCAATACCGCAACGCACGCGATCGGGGCGAGCCGGCTGGCCGCCGATCCCGACCCGGCCGCGGCCGCGGCTCGGCCGGACGCCGCCACGTGAGCCCGCGCCGGGCCGACACCGGCGGCGCCGTCGACCGCCACCGGACGCTGCGCTTCAGCTTCGACGGCCATCCCTATGCTGGACATCCCGGCGACACGCTTGCCTCGGCCCTGCTTGCCAACGGCGTCACATTGATTGGCCGTTCATTCAAATACCACCGGCCGCGCGGGCTGCTCTCGGCGGGGGTGGACGAGCCCAACGCGTTGGTGACCGTGCTCGAGGACGGTGTGCGCGAGCCCAATATCCCCGCCACCATGGTCGAGATCCATGATGGGCTGGTGGCCGAGAGCCAGAACCGGTTTCCTGCGCTCGGCTTCGACATCGCATCGCTCAACCAGCTGGCCGGCAAGCTGTTTGCGGCCGGCTTCTACTACAAGACCTTCATGGGCCCGGTGGTCGGGCCGCTCAAGGGCACCCGGTTCTGGATGTTCTGCGAGCCGTTCATCCGCCGCGCCGCCGGGCTCGGGCGGGCGGGGACCAGGCCCGATCCCGCCCGCTACGAAAAAATGAACGCGTTCTGCGACGTGCTGGTCGTCGGCGCGGGCCCGGCAGGGCTGACCGCAGCGCGCGCCGCCGCGCAGGGCGGCAAGCGCGTCATCCTGGCCGAGCTCGACCCGCATTTCGGCGGCAGCGCCAACTGGTCGGGCGAGCAGATCGGCGGCCGGCCGGCCGAGGCCTGGGCCGCCGGCGTGGTGGGCGAGCTCAGCGAGCGCGCCAATGCGAGGCTGCTGGCACGCACCACCGTCTGGGGCTACTACGACCAGAATACGCTGGCCGCCCTCGAGCGGGTCGGCGATCACCGCGCGGCGGCCGTGCCCGGCGCTCCCCGCCACCGGCAATGGACGATCCGCGCCGGCACCGTCGTGCTTGCCACCGGAGCGCAGGAGCGGCCGCTGGTCTTTCCCGGCAACGACCGGCCCGGCGTGATGCTGGCCGGCGCGGCCGAGCGCTACGCCAACGAGTTCGGCGTGCTCGTCGGCCGCAAGGTGGCGCTGTTCACCAACAACGACAGTGCCTACCGGGCGCTCGCCGCGCTCAAGGCTGCCGGCGCCGAAATCGCCGCGATCGTCGATGTGCGCCGCGACGTCGCGCCGGAGGTGCGCTCGGCCGCACTCGCCGCCGGCGGCGCCTTCCTGAGCGGCCACGCGGTGGTCGGCACCGAAGGCGGCCATGCGCTGACCGGCATCAAGGTCGCCGCCTACGATGCTGCGACCGGCGGCCCGACCGGCGACCCCCGCTCGATCGCCGCCGACGCGCTGCTGATGTCCGGCGGCTGGTCGCCGGTCATCCATCTGGCGAGCCAGGCCGGCGCCCAGCCGCGCTGGGACGAGGCTCTGCAAGCCTTCGTGCCCCCGCCGGCGAGCCAACATTGGCTGGGCGCCGGCGCCTTCACCGGCGCCCTGACCACCGCCGAGGCGCTCGCCGAGGGCGATGCCGCCGGCCGCAAGGCGGCAGGGCTGCCGGGCCGGGCCAAGGCGCCGACGGTCGCGGGCGCAGCGTTCGAGGGCACCCCCGCGCCGGTGTTCGAGATCAAGGCCAAGGGCAAGGCGTTCGTCGATTTCCAGCACGACGTCACCGCCGAGGATATCCGCCTGGCGCATCGCGAGGGGTTCGTCTCGGTCGAGCATCTCAAGCGCTACACCACGCTCGGCATGGCGACCGATCAGGGCAAGACCTCCAACGTGGCCGGGCTGGCGATCATGGCCGAGGCCCGCGGCAAGCCGATCGCAGCGGTCGGCACCACGCGCTTCCGCGCGCCCTACAGCGCCGTTTCCCTCGGCGCGCTCGCCGCCGAGCGCTATGGCGAACTGAAGCCGGAACGGCTGACGCCGATGCACGATTGGCATGTCGAGCATGGCGCCGAGCTCTATTCCGCCGGTCTGTGGTTTCGGCCGATGGTCTACGGCCATCCGGGCGAGACCGTCGAGCAGGCCTATGTGCGCGAGGCCAAGGCGGTGCGCGAGAGCGCCGGCATCGTCGACGTCTCGACGCTCGGCAAGATCGCCGTTCAGGGTCCCGATGCCGCGCAGTTCCTCGACCGCGTCTACACCAACACCTTCTCCACCTTGCCGGTCGGCAAGGCCCGCTACGGGCTGATGCTGCGCGAGGACGGCGTGCTGTTCGACGACGGCACGACATGGCGGCTGGGCGAGCACGAGTTCCTGATGACCACGACCACGGCCAACGCCGGCAGGGTGCTGCAGCATCTGGAATATTTCCTCGACGTGGTCTGGCCGGACCTCAGGGTGCACGTGACCTCCGTCACCGACCAATGGGCCGGGGCTGCGATCGGCGGGCCGCAGGCACGGCCGATCCTTGCCGCCGCGGTCGCCGGCACCGCCGTCGACGACGCCGCCCTGCCGTTCATGGGCATCGTCCATGGCGAGGTCGCCGGGGTTCCGGTGATGATCTGCCGGCTCTCGTTTTCCGGCGAGATGGCATTCGAGGTCTATTGCGGTGCCGGCCATGGCCGCCAGGTCTGGGAGGCGCTGCTCGCTGCCGGGACGCCGCATGGCCTGGTGCCCTACGGGCTGGAGGCGCTCGGCACCTTGCGCATCGAGAAGGGCCATGTCACCGGCGCGGAGATGGACGGCCGCACCACGGCCCGCGATCTCTATCTCGACGGCATGCTGTCGAAGAAGAAGCCGTTCATCGGCTCGGCGATGTGTTCGCGCGAAGGGCTTGTCGCCGACGACCGGCCGCGGCTGGTCGGGCTGGTGTCGCTCGACAACCGGCCGCTCAATGGCGGCGCCCATATCGTCGAACGGCTCGACCCGGCGGCGCCGCACGGCTCGATCGGCCACGTCAGCGCCGCCTGCTACTCGCCGGCGCTCGGCCGCTATATCGCGCTGGCGCTGGTCGAGGGCGGCAAGGCTCGGCATGGCACCCGCGCCTTCGTCTCGGACCCGCTGCGCCGCCGCTTCGGACCGGTGGAGATCGTCAGCCACCATTTCGTCGATCCCGAGGGCAAGCGGCTGCATGGCTGAAATCGAATCCCCCCTGGGGCCGGCATGGCGGCCGGGCGTTCACGGCAATACGGCAGACGGGGCCGGCGTCGCGCTGAGCGAGACGGCGCCGGGATCGATCGTCCAGGCCGCCGCCTGGCGCGGCGAGCAGCGGGCGCTGCTCGCCGCGGTCGCCGCGGCGACCGGGCTCGACCTGCCGGATCGACCCGGCGGCGGCGCCCTCGGCGAGACGGTCTCGGCGTTTTCAATCGGACCCGGCCGCCTGCTGGTCGTCGATCAGGCCGAAGGGCTTGCCGCCAGGCTGAGCGGAGAGCTATCCGCCGCCACCGGTACGGTCACCGATCTGTCGCATGGCCGCACGGCACTGCGGATTGCCGGCCCGCGCGCGGAATGGGTGCTCGCCAAGCTGTTCGCGATCGATTTCTCCGCCCCGGCCTTCGCCGTCGGCGCCGGGATCTCGACGGCCCATCACGACGTTTTCGCCGAGATCCAGCGGACCGGCGCCGCCCAGTTCGACCTTTATGTGTTCCGCTCCTTCGCCCGCGCCTTCTGGCGGACGCTGACCCATGCAGCCGAGGAAGTCGGCTACGAGGTGAGCTGAAGGTTTGCCGCCGCGATCCCGCGGCTCAGCTGCGGAACACCACCCACTCTTCGAGCGGGGCACGCTCGGTCCTGAGCTGGTTCTCCGGCTTGGCGGGATCCTCGTAGCCCAGCGCCATGCCGCACACCACGATCTCCTCCGGAGCGATGCCGAGCACCGGGCGGATCTGATTGTGGTAGGGCGCGAAAGCCGCTTGCGGACAGGTGTCCAGCCCCCTCGCCCGCGCCGCCACCATGATGTTCTGCAGGAACATGCCGTAGTCGATCCAGGAACCCTGGTTGAGGCGGCGGTCGATGGTGAAGATCATGCCGATGGGCGCGTCGAAGAAGACGAAGTTGCGGTCGTGCTGGGCGCGCATCTGGTGGACGTCGCGCTTGCCGATGCCGAGCTTGGAGTAAAGCGCAAAGCCGACCGCGCGGCGGCGCGTGTAGTAGGGCTCGAAGAATTGCTCCGGGTAGTATTTGTACTCGTCCCATTTCGCCTTTTCGGCGCGGATGCCCGAATTGAGGATGGCGTCCGTGATCCGCTGCTTGACCTCGCCGGTGATCACATAGACGCGCCACGGCTGCATGTTGGTGCCGGACGGGGCGCGCGCCGCCACCTCGAGGATCTCGCGGATCATAGCCTCGTCGACGGCATCCGGCAGGAAAGCCCGCACCGAGCGGCGCGATTCGATCGCATGGTCGACGATCGCCGTTTGTTCCGGGGAGACGGCCGTCCTCTTATTGCGTGACAGCATAGGTGCGCTTCCGAATCGCCAGCCGCCCTGCCGAGCCAGGCAGGGCCGGCATGGCTTGCACCAGAGGCGCCCGTGCCGCAAGCAATTCTTGGTCCACGGGCGGAATCGGCTTGATCTTTCCGCCGGCCGGGGCAGCTTTCGGGGTGCTGCGCCCTGCGATCCCACGCCGCATCGGCCGTTCCGCGCGGTCCTTGCGGGCCGGCAAACAGGTCGGCTATGTCGTCTGTGGCCGCCGTGCGGGCGCGGCCGGATCGGCCGCGCCCGCCTTCGACCGACGGAGAGCGACGAAACCATGGTCCTTCAGCCGGAGCGTTCGTAATGGGCGATCTTCCCGCCTCGGCCCGCGTGGTCGTCATCGGCGGCGGCGCGGTCGGCGTGTCCGCGCTCTACCACCTCGCCAAGGCCGGCTGGCGCGAATGCGTGCTGCTCGAGAAGAACGAACTGACCTCCGGCTCGACCTGGCATGCGGCCGGCAACGTGCCGACCTTTTCGTCGACCTGGTCACTGATGAACATGCAGCGCTATTCGGCCGCGCTCTACCGCAGCCTGGCTGCCGAGGTCGGCTACCCGATCGACTATCACGTCACCGGTTCGCTCAGGCTTGCCCATACCGAGGAGCGGATGCGCGAGTTCCAGCGCGTCGGAAGCATGGGCGCGTTCAACGACATGGGCCTCGAAGTGGTCGGCGTCGACGAGATCAAGGCCCGCTACCCGTTTATCGAGACCCATGACCTCAAGGGCGCGCTCTACGATCCCTCCGACGGCGATATCGATCCGGCGCAGCTCACCCAGGCGCTCGCCAAGGGCGCCCGAGACCTCGGCCAAACGATCGTCCGCTTCTGCCCGGTCACCGCGGCACGCCGCGCCGGCGGCGACTGGGTGCTTGCCACGCCGCAGGGCGAGATCCGGGCGGAGATCGTCGTCAATGCCGCCGGCTACCGCGCCAAGGACGTCGGCCGGCTGTTCGGCCGCGACGTGCCGATGACGGTGATGAGCCATCAATATATCCTGTTCGAGGAGATCCCCGAGCTTGCCGCCTGGAGCCGCGACGCCGGCCGCAAGCTGCCGCTGTTGCGCGACGTCGACGTTTCCTACTATCTGCGTCAGGAGAAGAACGGCATGAATCTCGGTCCCTATGAGCGCGGCTGCCGCGCCCATTGGGCCGGCCACAACGACCCGATGCCGGACGACTTTTCCTTCCAGCTGTTTCCCGACGACCTCGACCGGCTGGAATCCTACCTCGAAGATGCCGCCAGGCGGGTGCCGATGCTGGCGACGGCGGGGCTGTCGAAGGTCATCAACGGTCCGATCCCCTATGCTCCCGACGGCAACCCGCTGATCGGGCCGATGCCGGGCGTGCCAAACGCCTTCGAGGCCTGCGTCTTTACCTTCGGCATCGCCCAGGCAGGCGGCGCCGGCAAGGTGCTCGCCGAATGGGTCAGCGAGGGCGCCACCGAGTGGGACATGTGGTCCTGCGATCCGCGCCGCTTCACCGCCTTCGCCGCCAAGGACGATTATGCGCTGGCCAAGGGCATGGAGATCTACGGCCACGAATACGCCATTCAGTTTCCCCGCCGGGCCTGGCCGGCCGGCCGCAACCGCAAGCTGTCGCCGGTCCACGACCGGATCGCGGCGCTCGGTGCCTGCTTCGACGCCTATAATGGCTGGGAGCGGGCAACCTGGTTCGCCGCGCCGGGCGACGATCTTTCGGAGGCGGCGAGCGAGACGTTCCGCCGCGACGGCCCCTGGCAGCCGCAGATCCGCGCCGAATGCCTGGCCGTGCGCGACGCCGCCGGGATTCTCGACCTGCCGGGCTTCTCCCGCTTCCGCGTCGACGGTCCGGGCGCCCGCCGGTGGCTGTCGCGGCTGATCACCGGCACCGTGCCAGCGCCGGGCCGGATCGGCCTCGCCTACTTCGCCGATCAGCGCGGCCGCATCGTGACCGAGATGTCGATCATGGCGCTTGCGGACGACCTCTTCTTTCTGATCACCGCCGCGGTGGCGGAGCTGCACGACCTCGAGTGGCTTTCCAACCACCTTCCCGAAGGCTCTGAGATCTCTGTGGAAAACGCAACCGACCGATTCGCCTGTCAGATCCTGACCGGCCCCGAGGCGCGCGCCATTCTGGCTGCCGTCAGCGACGACGCCGACCTCGGCCTGCCGTGGCTGTCGCACCACTCGGCCCGGATCGCGGGCCGCTGGCTGCAGCTGGTCCGGGTCTCCTTCGCCGGCGAGCTCGGCTGGGAACTGCACACCAAGGTCGAGGACACGGCGGCGGTCTTCGACGCGGTCTGGGCCGCCGGCCAGCCGCACGGCCTGATGCCGTTCGGCATGTTTGCGCTCGACAGCCTGCGCCTGGAGAAAGGCTATCGCACCTGGAAGGGCGACCTCTCGACCGACTACACCGTGCTCGAAGCCGGCCTCGAGCGGTTCGTCCGCTGGGAAAAGCCCGACTTCATCGGCAAGGCGGCCCTGGTCGCGGAGAAGGAGCGCGGGCTGTCGCGGCGCTTCGCAACCCTCGTTGTCGACGCCGGCGCCTACGACGCCCCGGCGATGTCGCCGCTCTATCATGACGGCCGGATCGTCGGCGAGACGACCTCCGGCGGCTGGGGCCACCGCATCGACCGCTCGGTGGCGTTCGGCATGATGCGGGCAGATCTGGCCGTGCCGGGCACCGCGCTGGAGGTCGAGATCTTCGGCGAGCGGCGAGCCGCGACGGTTCACGACAGCCGGCCGCTCTGGGATCCGGACAACCTTCGCATCAAGGGCTGAGCGCCCGGCCGTCTCCACAACTCACGAAAGGCTGTTCATCTCCATGCCGCGTCCCTCATCCCGCATCACCGGCATCTCGCCTTCGGGCAAGGATGGCTGGGAGGTGCATTCCGCCGCGATGGCGCGCCGCCAGGCGGGCGAGCCGATCATCCTCTTGTCGATCGGCGATCACGATTTCGACACGCCCTCCGAGACCGTCGAGGCCTGCGTGCGGGCCCTGCGCGGCGGCTTTCACCATTACACCGAGCTGGCCGGGACGCCGCGCTTGCGCCAGGCCATGGCCCGATGCTCCACGAGAAGCACCGGCGTGCCGACGACCGAGGCCGAGGTGATCGGCACGCTGGGCGGCCAGGGCGCGCTCTACGCCGCGGTCCAGGGCGTGCTCGACCCCGGCGGCCATGCCGTGGTCGTGGCACCCTATTACGCGACCTATCCGCAGACCTTCCGTGCCGCCGGCGCCGGTTTCACCGTCGTCGAGGCACGCGCAGAAGACGGCTTCCAGCCCCGCATCGACGCGATCCGCAAGGCCCTGGAGCCGAACACCCGCGCTCTCTTGATCAACACCCCCAACAATCCGACCGGTGCGGTCTACCATCGCGCCACTCTCGAGGGCATCGCCGAGATCTGCCGGCGCCACGATCTGTGGCTGCTCAGCGACGAGGTCTATTGGACGCTGGGCGGCGGCGAACATCTGTCGCCGCGGGCGCTGCCGGGCATGGCCGAGCGCACGCTGGTCATCAACTCGCTCTCGAAGAGCCATGGCATGACCGGCTGGCGCATGGGCTGGCTGACCGGTCCCGCCGAGCTGATCACGCTGCTCGTCAGCCTCAACATCGTCACCACCTACGGGCTCACCGACTTCGTCTCGCAGGCCGCCGCCGAGGCGCTGGAAAGGGGCTACGGCATGGCCGAGATCGCCGCCTGCTATGCCGGCCGGCGCGGGCTGCTGCTTGGCGAACTCTCCGGCTTCAACGACGTCGTCGTGCGCGGCTCCGAGGGCGGCATGTATGTGATGCTCGACATCCGCGCCGTTGACCCCGATTGCGAGCGCTTCGCCTGGGCTCTGCTCGACGCCGAGCACGTCGCGGTGATGCCGGGCTCGAGCTTCGGCGAGGCGGCGGCCGGCCATATTCGGATCAGCCTCAGCCAGCCGGAGCCGGTGCTGCGCGAGGCGGCGGGCCGGCTGCGGCGCTTCGTCGCCAACTACCCGCTGCTGTCGGCGGATAAATCGGCATGAGCGCCCCGCCGGCCAAGGCGCGGGCCGTGATCATCGGCGGCGGCGTGTCCGGCTGCTCGGTCGCCTACCATCTGGCCAAGCTCGGCTGGACCGACATCGTGCTCCTGGAGCGCCGGCAGCTCACCTGCGGCACCACCTGGCACGCCGCCGGGTTGATCGGCCAGCTCCGCGCCTCGCACAATATGACGCGGCTCGCCAAATATTCGGCCGACCTCTACGTCAGGCTGGAGGCCGAGACCGGCGTTGCCACCGGCATGCGCCAGGTCGGCTCGATTACCGTGGCGCTCACCGAAGCGCGCAAGCACGAGATCTACCGGCAGGCCTCGCTGGCGCGCGCCTTCGAGATCGACGTGCGCGAAATTTCTCCGCGTGAAGCGAAGGAGATGTATCCGCATCTCGACGTCGCAGGCGTGGTCGGTGCCGTCCATCTGCCGCTCGACGGGCAATGCGACCCGGCCAACATCGCCATGGCGCTGGCCAAAGGCGCCCGCCAGCGCGGCGCACAGATCCTGGAAAACATCAAGGTGACCGAGGTGCTCACCGCAGGCGGCCGGGTCCGCGGCGTCGCCTGGCAGCAGGGCGAGGCGCGCGGCATCATCGACACCGACGTCGTGGTCAACTGCGCCGGCATGTGGGCGCGCGAGCTCGGCGCGAGCTCCGGGGTCGCCGTTCCGCTGCACGCCTGCGAGCACTTCTATTTGGTGACCGAACCGATCCCCGGGCTCACCCGGCTGCCGGTGCTCAGGGTGCCGGACGAATGCGCCTACTACAAGGAGGACGCCGGCAAGATGATGCTCGGCGCCTTCGAGCCTGTCGCCAAGCCCTGGGGCATGACCGGCATCCCGGAGGATTTCTGCTTCGACCAGCTGCCTGAGGATATCGCCCATTTCGAGCCGATCCTCGAGATGGGAATTCGGCGCATGCCGATGCTGGGCACCGCCGGCATCCACACCTTCTTCAACGGCCCGGAGAGCTTCACCCCCGACGACCGCTATCTGCTCGGCGAGGCGCCGGAGCTCGCCGGCTATTTCGTGGCTGCCGGCTACAATTCGATCGGCATCGTCTCCTCCGGCGGCGCCGGCATGGCGCTGGCCCAATGGATCGCCGACGGCGAGCCGCCGTTCGATCTCTGGGAAGTCGACATCCGCCGCGTTCAGCCGTTCCAGCGAAACCGCCGCTATCTTAAGGCGCGGGTGACCGAGACGCTCGGCCTGCTCTATGCCGACCACTTCCCCTACCGGCAGGTGGCCAGCGCCCGCGGCGTGCGGCGCTCGCCGCTGCACGAGCACCTCAAGGCACGCGGCGCCGTGTTCGGCGAGACCGCCGGCTGGGAGCGCGCCAACTGGTTCGCCACGCCCGGCCAGCCGCGCGAATATCGCTATTCCTGGGGCCGGCAGAACTGGTTCGACAATCAGCGGGCCGAGCATCTGGCGGTGCGGCACGGCGTCGGCCTGTTCGACATGAGCTCGTTCGGCAAGATCAGGGTCGAGGGGCGCGATGCACTGCCCGTCCTGCAGCGGCTCTGCGCCAACGATGTCGACGTGCCTGTCGGCCGGATTGTCTATACGCAGATGCTCAATCAGCGCGGCGGCATCGAAAGCGATCTCACCGTCTCGCGCCTGGCCGAGACGGCCTTCCTGCTGGTCGTTCCCGCAGCGACGCTGCGGCGGGACCTCGCCTGGGTCATCCGCCATCTCGGCGAGGCCGCGGCGGTGGTCACCGACATCAGCGCCGCCGAGGCCGTGCTCTGCCTGATGGGGCCGCAGACGCGCGCCGTGCTCGCGGCGGCCAGCCCCAACGACTTCTCCAACGCGAACAATCCGTTCGGCACTTTCCAGGAAATCGAGATCGGCATGGGCCTGGCGCGTGCCCACCGCGTCACCTATGTCGGCGAGCTCGGCTGGGAGCTCTACGTGTCGAGCGACCAGGCCGCGCATGTGTTCGAGACCCTGGAGCAGGCCGGGGCCGCGGCCGGGATGATGCTCTGCGGCCTGCACGCGCTCGACTCCTGCCGCATCGAGAAGGCCTTCCGCCATTTCGGCCACGACATCACCGACGAGGACCATGTGCTCGAGGCGGGGCTGGGCTTCGCGGTGAAGCCCGGCAAGGGCGAGTTCATCGGCCGCGACGCGGTGCTCGAACGCCGCGAGCAAGGCCTGCGGCGGCGCCTGGTGCAGTTCCGTCTGCGCGATCCGGCCCCGCTTCTGTTTCACAACGAGGCGATCGTGCGCGACGGCGCCATCGTCGGCACGGTCACCTCCGGCAATTACGGCCACGCGCTCGGCGGCGCCGTCGGCCTCGGCTACGTCCCCTGCCCGGGGGAGACCGAAGCCGAGCTGCTTTCCTCCGGCTTCGCCGTCGAGATCGCTGGCGAGCGCTTCGCGGCAGATGCGTCGCTGAAGCCGCTCTACGATCCGAAGGCGGAGCGTACCCGGATGTAGCTCGACGGGAGCAGGGCTTTGTTTACAAATAATACCTGGTTAAATTACATAGTTAACGCGCCAATACCAAGCCTTCGCAAGCTTTATGTAGATTAGCTTCAATAAGTAGTTCGGGTATTCGACCAGAGTAAAACTGTCGTTGCTATCGTCTTCTCACTAAGGGGAGACGACAACGATGGCAAAACACACGCGAACGGCCACTCTGATCGCCCTGATGCTGCTGGTGTCGTCGGCCGGGGGCGCGCTTGCCGACACCGGCATGCCGACCGGCGGGCGCACCACCCAGCCGATCGGGCATTACGAGTTCTGTCAGCGCCTTCCCGATGAGTGCAAGCAGCGGACGGCGTCGCGCCGCCCGGTCGAGCTCAGCCGCACGGTGTGGGCCGAGATGGTTGCCGTCAACAACGGCGTCAACACCAAGGTGACGCCGCGCACCGATATGGAGATCTGGGGCAAGCCGGAGGTGTGGTCGTTCCCCGACAAGTTCGGTGATTGCGAGGACTTCGCGCTGGAGAAGCGGCGTGAGCTGATCGCCGACGGCATCCCGGCCGGCAGCCTGCTGATCACCGTGGTGCGCCAGGCGAACGGCGATGGCCATGCCGTGCTGACCGTGCGCACCAGCGACGGCGACTATATCCTCGACAATCTGGAGCCCCGCATCCTTGCCTGGCAGGACACGGACTACACCTTCCTCAAGCGCCAGTCGGTGACCAACTCCGGCGATTGGGTCTCCATCAATGACGGCCGGGCGGTGGCCGTCGGCTCGGTCAAGTAACCGCCGCTTCTGTTCGCCTGCTCAGGTCGCGTCCCGTCGTCCCCATCCCTGTCGACCTGAAGCCGCTGGAGCCGGCCCCCTCCCCGGGCCGGCTTTCGGCCATGGAATGGCGGTGTTTGCTGAGGGATTTCAGGCGGTTGGTAGGGGTGCCCGGCGGTTGCGCAGCCGTTGATAGTGCGCCTGGTATAGCAAGGCGGCGCTTCCTACCCTGATTGCTAATCAGGGTAGCCAGAACTCGCTCGCTACGCGCTTCCTACCTGGTGAAGGGTACACTACGCCCGTAAGCCACGTTTGACGCGCTATGGGCGGTGGCCAAGGACAACGGGATAGTGAGGATGCCTGGAGAGATTGCCACCCAGCGAGCGCGGTTGCCGCCACAGTCTGTTACGACTTGTAGTCGCCCCCTGGCCCCCTCGACCCCAGGGGTAGCTTTTTGTGACGGCCCGTCGATTCCATGCGAGCCAATTTTTTATCTCCAGCGCTCGCTCCTATCTGTCGTTCGCCGGCGCTGATCCGATTTCGCTTTCGGCAAAATCTTTTCCGCCCTCAGCTTCTGGCCACCCTTTCCTGGCCACCCCTTCCCGCTCATGCTACGTTTGAATTGCGCATCACGGCGCAGGAGCTCGACCAGCTCCGCCCCACCCTGCTCCGGCCTGGGCGACCGGACCTCGAACCCTTTCCGAGAGCCGTGTTGCTGCGTTTCAAGGATCTCAGAGGTCAGCGCTTCGGCCGTCTTGTCGTCCGCGAGGAGACCGGCCGCCACCATCACCGAGAGGTTTTGTGGTTCTGCGTCAGTGACTGCGGTGGGAGCGAAGCCGATGACCCACGCCGTCCCGCCTAACGCCGTTTACGCGACCATTGGCGCCGGGAGATGCCGCTGCTGTGGCCGACCGCTGCGACCCAACCAGATCGCCTGCGCGAAGCTGAAGCGCATGCGCTGCACCCAGCTCTCGCGCCTGCGTCTGAAGCTCGTCGCCGGTCCCGCGCACTTGGAGCGCTCGCCATGACGGCCGGGCTCGCTGTCGCCGGCATGCGCTGCGGCAATTGCCGCGCGCCCTTCATGTCCGCTCGAGCCGGCCAGAAATACTGCTCTCGCGTGTGCCGGCAGCACGCGCACTACCTCGACGGGAATTCGCGTCGACAAAGCGAGCCCGGCGCTGTCCCGCTTTACGATGTCGCGCTGGGTGGGGGTGCTGTCTCGCTGCCGGCGGAAGCCGCGACCCGCGTCCCGGGCAGGTGCGCGCAGGTTTCAGCACGGGAAATGCCCGTCCAGGAGGAATGCTCGCCTGCTCTCGTTCCAGCCAGTGCTCGTGACGGCTGCGACGATGAGCTCGACGGTGGCTATGTCGAGCCGGACCGGCCACGGCCCGCTCCGCTGGCGCCGATCGCCCATCGTGGCCGTATGGTCCGCCGCGAGGGCGAGCGTCACGCCGGCTACCAGCCGGAGAACCACGAGTGGCGCGACTGGCTGTGCGATGCCGAGCTGGTCAGCAGCCAGCTCAGCCCAGCCACCGGCGCGGTCCGCGAGGTCTTCCAATTCGTCGGCAAGGACCCGATGGCGATCCCGTTGGATATCCTCACGGCCGCCGGCCACCCCTATCCGCGCGACGCCGGCGTGGCCAGCGTGGTCTCCCGTCTGAAGGCGATGCAGGGCGTCGACGGCCATAAGGAAGCCGCTGGCATAGGCCTGCCGTTTCCAGTACCGACCCGCTACACCAACGTCCGCGACTACTGCATCGAATGCTCGTCCGGCAACAAAGCCGAAGTCCGCCGCTGCGCGATCTATGACTGCCCGGCGTGGGCCTTTCGCATGGGCCGCAACCCGCACAATCCGCGGCGCGGCAAGAACCCCTTCGCCGGCGATTGAAGCTTCTCAAGGGCACCCGCCGGTAGTGAAAGACGGACGCTGTCAAAGCGGTGTGTAGTCGTGGCGCCGGGTGGGCGCGCTACAACGTCAAACAGCAAGATAGCTGCCTGTCCGCTCCGAGGGCGCATGGCATCAAGGCGTTCGTGCCGGGGCGCACACTTCCGACAGCCATGAACAAGAGCAGCGGACCGAAACGATTGTCGGGGCGGCATGCCCTGCTTTGACATTGCCTCAGGACTGAGGACGAGCCTGTGGCCGATCTTCCGGAAAGGCACTCCTATGCATACGCCTCGCACGAAAGAAAGCAGAGTCACACAGTCACCTGAGAGCCGAGCTCGATCACCCGGCTGGTGGGGATGCGAAAATAGGTGGTTACATCGCCCGCAGTCCGAGCAAGGCTGATAAACAGGCGATCTTGCCAGAGCGGCATGCCGGAGTGCGGCGAAGCTCGAATGGAACGGCGCGACACGAAGAACGACGTCGTCATCACGTCGAATTTCAGTCCCTCTTTCCTACATGCGGCGAGTGCGAGGGGAATGTTAGGCTCTTCCATGAAGCCGAAGCGCAGGGTGACGCGCACGAAGTGATCCGAGAGCCACTCGATTGTTACGCGTTCGGGGTCCCGAAAACGCGGCGTGTCCTCGGTTGCGACGTGCAGGATGACGTTCTGTGCATGTAGTGCCTTGAAGTGCTTGAGGCTATGCAAGAGCGCGGCCGGCGCCTTTTTGGGCGTGCCGGTGAAGAATATTGCAGTGCCACTGATGCGCTGCGGCGGCTTTTTTTCGAGCGCATCAATAATGTGCTGCAGTTGGATGTCGTCGCGCCGATCCTTTTCTGTGAGGATGCCAGTGCCTCGGCGCCAGGTCAGCATGACGATCATCAGGCCGCCGGCGACGGCGAGCGGCATCCAGCCGCCCTCGTGAACCTTCAGCAGATTGGCGCCGAGAAAGATCAGGTCGATTAACATCAACGGCCCCATGACGACTGCCGCGGCCGTTGCAGTCCATCGCCAGCTATAACGGATAGCCAGAAAGGCGAGTGCAGAGGTCACGACCATCGTCCCGGTGACGGCAATGCCGTAGGCGGCGGCAAGGGCACTCGACGACTTGAAGGCGATCACGACGAGCACGACTGCGGCCAGCAGATACCAGTTGACGCGCGGAATGTAGATCTGTCCCTTTTCCGTTTCCGAGGTCCGCGTAACGGTGAAACGAGGCAGCAAACCGAGATGGATGGCCTGCTGGGTCAGAGAAAACGCGCCAGTGATCACCGCCTGGCTGGCAATGATGGTGGCAACCGTGGCGAGGATCACCATCGGCAGAAGCGCCCAGTCGGGATAGAGCAGGTAAAACGGATTCTCCAGCCGCTCCGGATGCGCAAGTAGCATCGCACCCTGGCCGAGATAGTTGAGCGCCAGGGAGGGCAGCACAAGCAGGATCCATGCCATCTGAATAGGGGCGCGGCCAAAGTGACCCATATCTGCATAGAGGGCCTCCGCCCCGGTGACAGCCAGGAAGACCGCCCCGAGCGCGAATAGCCCAGCGGTCCCATGGTTCAGCAGGAAAGCTATGCCGTAGGTCGGGCTGACTGCAGCCAGGATGCCAGGATTGTCGGCCAGGTGGACCAGACCGCCGAGCGCCATCGCCAGGAACCAAATGGCCATGAGTGGCCCGAACACAACGGCGACCGCCGCCGTCCCGCGGCTCTGTACCACGAAAAGTAAGACCAGAATGACCAAGCTGATCGGCAGGACATAGGAGTTCAGGGTCGGGGTGATAAGGTTCAATCCCTCGACTGCAGAGAGCACGGAAATGGCTGGCGTGATGATCGCATCGCCGTAGAACAGGGCTGCGCCGACCATCCCGCATAGGACCACCATCGACCCTCGATGCCCGAGCACGTGCTGGACCAGCGCCATCAGCGAGAGCGTGCCTCCTTCGCCGTCATTGTCCATTCGCATGATGAGGAACACGTATTTCAGGGTCACTATTATCAGGAGCGCCCAGATCACCAGTGAGACGACGCCGAGCACCATCTCCGGCATCAAGGTCGCGCCATCGGCGGCTGCCTTCAGGCTTTCTTTCAGCGCGTAGAGCGGACTGGTGCCGATGTCGCCATAGACAACTCCCACCGAGCCAAGGCCTAGGATCAAGAAATTAGACTTGCCGGAAGCTGCGGAAGGCTCGAGCCCTCCGACGCGGGGGCTCTGGTGGGAGGTGGTGATACCGGTGTTTGTCACTAGCTCGTCTCCACCGGCTCATCCGGTGCACGCAGCCGGTAGCCGATCCCGGTCTCAGTGCTAACGTATTCGGGCCGCTCAGGATTCTTCTCAATCTTCTGCCTGAGTTGCCGGATGTAGACGCGCAGGTTTTGAGTGTCGGCCAGATCACTCCATAGCTCTGTCATCAGGAATTTATGGGTTAGGACCTTGCCTGCGTGCTGGATCAACAGTCTGAGCAGATCGTACTCCTTGGGCGAGAGACTTATCTGACGCTCGCCGACCCTTACTATGCGACGAACGAGGTCGACTGACAGTTCGCCAACCTGAAAGATCGGTCGCTCGCCCTGAGCTTGGAGCTGATGCCGCAGCGCAGCACGGATGCGGGCCAGAAGTTCGTTCATTCCAAACGGCTTGGTGACATAGTCATCGGCGCCGTGGTCGAGGGCTTGGACCTTCCCGCTTTCGTCGCCCCGGCTAGACAGAATGACGATCGGCACGGCTTCATCCCGTTCCCGCATCATCCGCAACAACTCCAAGCCTGGTATGTCCGGAAGGCCGAGATCGAGTAGGACCAGATGCGGGCTCTGGGCCAACAGTTCCAGAGCGCACTTTCCGTTCGGCGCCTCGAGGATCTCGTAGCCCTGGGTGCCTAGCCCCATCCGCAGCAGCTTGCGAATTGGCGGCTCGTCATCAACGACCAAGACCTTAACGGCGGGAGACGTCATCCTGCCGTCTCCGCCAGCCTGTCGCAGGGCGGGATCGGCAGCCTTATCGTCAAGACCGCGCCGGTCCGGTCGTTGCGGTTGGCCGCCGTGACTAGTGCCGTGCATGGGATTGACGTCTTTCCCGCATTCCGACGGCCGATCGGCCTCGCGCAGCAGCATTCGAACGCGCATCACGAGCGTTTGGTGTTATTCAAAGCTCCCATGGGAGGCTACGTACTGCTCAGCGCATATATTTTCGAGGCGAGTCCAAGGCCGTCGATATAAAAATTGTATAAGAACGCCGCTCAAGGCCCATCAAACTGATCGAGCAACGAGCCACGCACGCCGGCCCCGTGCTTCGGCAGCGTGCTCGCGCTGGGCCCTGATCATGAACAAGACGTGCGTGTACGGCGTTTGAAACCGACAAGGTCGAGCTGGTGTCGACTGACGCGCCCTACAAGAACCGGTTCTGGCGCACCTCCCGATAACGTTGACGCTCAGCAATGTCCGCTTCTAGAGCGTCGGACGCTCAAGTGAGTCCGTATCCTGCAGCAGTGAAGTAGTTTGAGCATTCGGCGGGGGAGAACAGATTGCAGATGTCGCCGATGGCCTGCCACAGGGCATCGATGGTCCTGATGGCCTTAGCGCGCAAATGTTGCTTGAGCTTGGCGAATGCCATCTCGATCGGATTGAGGTCTGGACTGTAAGGCGGCAGGAAGAGCAGCCATGCGCCTTTGGCGCGTATGGCCTTCTCAGCGGCGATGCTTTTGTGGGCGGCAAGGTTGTCGAGGATGACGACATCGCCCTTCGACAGCGTCGGGGCGAGCTGCGTCTCGACATAGGTCTCGAAGATGCGCCGGTTCATCGGGGTGTCGACGACGAAAGGGGCGGTGAGCCCGTCACAGCGCAGGCCGGCAATGAAGGTCTGTGTCTTCCAATGCCCGAACGGCGCCTTGGCTCGCAACCGGCGCCCCTTCAGACAGCGGCCGCGCAGACGCGCCATCTTGGTGGTCGTTCCGGTCTCGTCGATGAACACCAGTCGATGCGGCTCAAGCCGCATCCGCGGCTGGCGCTTTTCCTGCCATTCTTGTCGCGCCGAGCGGATGTCGGGGCGATCTTGCTCGCTGGCCAGCAGCGTTTTTTTTGAAGCGGTAGCCGTTTCTGATGAACCAGCGCGAGATCGAGGCAGGAGCAACTTGGAGATCACTGGCTGCGGCCAGCTCGGCAGCCAACTCCGGCATGGTGAGATCCTCCTTCTCGGTCAGGCGAGCCAACAGAAACGCGCGATGCGGGTCGAGTTTGGAATGACGTCGACCACCACTCGGCTTGGGCGCCAGGCTTCCGGTTTGTTGATAGTTCTTCATCAGCTTCACAACGAACGAAACCGACACGCCAAAATGCGCCGCAGATGCGTGCCGCGAATGACCGGCTTCGACAAAACCCACAACACGCTTACGAAGATCGAGCGAATAGGGCGTGGGCATCGCAAATCACCTCCTTCTGGAAGTGAATCACGGACCCGCCACGAGCGGAACTCCGTCGATTCAACCTGACTGTTCGACGCTCTAGAGGACGGTAGGCGCGAGCGAACTGACCGAGCTGCGGCGCGGAGCGGCCCTCCGTTTTGCTGCTGATGTACGGCGGCTACTGGCCCGGAAGCTGACCGTCAGCTTCGGGCTGCGAATCTTCATGACCGGACGTTCAGGTGGACGTGCGCATCGTCGTGAGGTGACCCAACTCGGTCATTCAGTACGCAGCGACTTAGCGGTTGCTCCGAGGGGCCACGCATTTCGGCGCCTTTATTTTGACCATCCGGCGGCGCTTCCACGCCGCCGGCCTTGATTTTCGTGTCCGGCTACTCGTCTGCCGGGTGCCCTATTTCGCCAGCCGATCCGGTCCGAGTTTGTAGGTCAGCTTGTCGATCGTCCCGGTGAAGCGGAACGGCAGCTCGTAGCTGTCGTCCACCGCCGTGCGGGTATCGCTCCCAATGTCGAAGGTCTCGTCGATGGACATGAGAAAAGGAATCGTGTGCGGGATCGTCTTTCTGGCAAACTCCTTGCCATCCACCGTCATGACGCCGGTGCCACCCTTGCCGGGGCCGGGGCCGTCGTATTTGAAGTCGAACACGATCGTGTGCTTGCCCGGCTTGAGCGCGCTGCCCAACCAGTCTTCGGCCCCCACGCCGCCCTCCCAGCGGTAGCGCTCCAGATCGAGGAGGTTGTAAACGAAGACCGGCTTGCCTTTGAGCAGGTAGAGACCGTAGCCGCCAAAGCGGCCGCCCATAGTCGCGATCATGCCCTCCGCGCCGCCTTCGGGGATCGTCACATCGGCGGTGATGGTGTAGTCCTTGTCCATAATGCTCGGAGCATTCCCGACGGGAATGTTGGCATTCTCACCCGAGTAGGTGAACTCCGTTCGCCCGGCGACCGCGCTCGGTCGCGGCGTAACCAGGCGCGTGAGGATCGAGTTGTCCAATGGCAAGACTTGGTATTTCTCTGCCTCCGTCATGAACACCGCCTGCAGTTCCTTTAGCTTGTCGGGATTCTTGGCCGCGAGGTCGTTGTATTGCGAGTAGTCCTCGGTGAGGTTGTAGAGTTCCCACTTGTAGTCGTTGACGTCGGGCAGCTTGTCAGTTCCCAAGAGCCAAGGCGCGGCGGGCGGTGTCGTGCAGGCATACCAACCGTCGTGGTAGATGCCGCGGTTGGCGAACATCTCGAAATACTGCGTGTCGACGCTTCGACGGCGCATTGGCATTCGCCTGGTCGAATGTGTAGGCCATGCTCACGCCTTCGATCGGCTTCTGCTTGATCCCGTTGACCTTCTCAGGTGCCTTGATGCCCGTGGCTTCCAGGATCGTCGGAACGATGTCGATCATGTGATGGAACTGGGTTCGAATGCCGCCCACGTCCTTGATATGACCGGGCCACGAAATGGCCATGCCTTGCCGGGTGCCGCCGAAATGCGACGCCACCTGCTTGGTCCACTTGAAGGGTGTATCAAACGCCCACGACCATGCCACCGACATGTGCGGATAGGTCTTGTCAGAACCCCAGTCTTCGTAGTGCAACATCTGCTCGGCTTCGGGGAGGGTCAGAACGCCGTTGTAGGCGGTCATCTGGTTAAACGTGCCCTCCAGGGTGCCTTCGGCGCTGGTGCCGTTGTCGCCGCTAATGTAGATGATCAGCGTGTTGTCGAGCTTGCCCATGTCCTCGACCGCCTGGATGACCCGGCCAATCTCATGGTCCGTATAGGCCGCATAGCCGGCAAAGTTTTCCGCCTCGCGCGCATAGAGTTTCTTTTGCACAAGGGAAAGCGACTCCCATTTCGGCAGGTCATCCGGCCAGGGTGTCAGCTGCGTGTTTGCCGGGATGACGCCGAGCCGCTTCTGGTTGGCGAAGATTTGCTCGCGCATCTTTTCCCAGCCCATGTCGAACTTGCCTTTGAACTTGTCTCTCCATTCCGCCTTCGGCTGGTGCGGCGAGTGGGTGCCGCCCGGCACGTAATAGACGAAGAACGGCTGGTCGGGTGCGGCCGCGTTCAGACTGCTCATGTACTTGATGGCCTCGTCCGCCAGGTCGGTGGTGAGGTTGTAGCCGGGCTTGCCGATCCATGGAAAAATCGGGGTCGTGTTTCGATAAAGGTAGGGCGTCCACTGGTCGGTCTCGCCGCCCATGAACCCGTAGAAATACTGGAAGCCCATGCCAATCGGCCATTGGTCAAAAGGCCCGGCCGCGCTGTACAGATAGGTGGGCGTGTTATGGTTCTTGCCAAACCACGAGGTGGCATAACCGTTCTCTTTGAGGATTTCGCCGATCGTCGCGTTCTCCAGACCGATGACGGAGTCATAGCCCGGGTAGCCAGTGGACATTTCACCGATCACACCGAAGCCGACCGAGTGGTGGTTGCGGCCGGTGATCAGCGCCGCCCGCGTCGGCGAGCAAAGCGCCGTGGAGTGGAACTGCGTGTAGCGCAATCCCGCCTTGGCGATGCGATCCATAGCCGGGGTCGGAATGACACCGCCGAAGGTGCCGGATACGCCATAGCCCTGGTCATCGGTCATGATAAGCAGCACGTTCGGCGCACCCTTGGGTGGCGCCACCGTCGGTGGCCAGTAAGGCTTGGAATCTTTGGCGCTTTCCTTGATCACGCCGCCGAACGGTATCGGCGGCGGCGGGATTTGTTTCCCGTCAATCGTGACGGTGGCGCTGGGTGCGCCCGGCGTGCCAACGATTTGTTGGGCGTTTGCGGTACAACAGCCGATCAGAATTGTCATGATCGCGGTCGATGCCATCACAGTAGAGTTCATCGTTCGCACTCCATACAGGGGGTCCTTCCCAGCGTGAGCTTGGCGGATTGCTTGACGCAGCGCAACGTAACTAACTGTATGCTATCGCCAGAACTGGGGTTCAGACCGGATCGGTTCCGCTCGACACCCCCGGAATCGGACGTGATCCCGCTAGAAGGACTCCGGTCAGCCGACGAACCCCGCATTCATGAGTTGACGGCCTCGGGGTAGGCGCGCCGGTTCGCCGATGACGGTCGAACTTCAGTAGTGGGTCGACACCGGACAACGTCTGGAGTTGGCGCAACTTTCCCGTTCGCGACTGCGAAGAATTGACCCTACATGGACCTTCACGCCTGATGGCTTGAGGGTCGGCTTTGGGGGCACGACTTCGCATTGAAAGAGGCCGTACATATGCCAGAAGCGGTCACGACGATGGCGCCTGCGAATGCTGGAAGGTCTGGTGGGTGCAGTACTACCGCAGCCGCTCAAGCAGGTCGCCCAAGGTCTTGGTCGCCTCGTCGCGTTCTTTAGCTGACATCAGGCCGGGTTCGGCGTGCAACTTCAGATGCGGCAAGTCGGCACGGACGGGTTGCGCTCTCGTCGCAAGATTGGCCCTCAAGTCGACCACACGATAGATGGCCACAGGGTAGGCGATGCCTCTGACTTGGATGCGGCCCTGTTCCTCGCAGTGGATTTCGTCCTTTACCTGGGCGAAGGTTTCGTAGGAGATCAGCACCGTCCCCGGCTGGGCTTCATGCTCCAGCCGAGACGCCAGGTTCACGGCACCGCCGATGATGGTGTAGTCCATTCGGTCTTCGCTGCCGAAATTGCCAACAGTGCAATAGTCAGTGTGTATGCCGATGCGGCAGCGGAGAGGCGTCTCCATGCCGGCATCCCTCCAGACCTGAGCGAGCTCGCTCATCCGCCTCTGCATCGCAAGCGCCATTGTCACGCAGGCAAGCGCGTCCTCCCTGACGCCTCGGCTCTCTGGATCGCCGAAGAACATCACGATCGCGTCGCCGACATACTTGTCGATCGTGGCGCCATGCACTGATGCGATGCGTGACATCTCGGTCAGGTAATGATTGAGGAGCTGAGTGAGCTCCTCGGACTCCATCTTGTCGGCCGTTTCGGTGAAGCCGGCGATGTCCGAGAAACATACGGTAAGCTTCTTGCGTTGGCTTGCAATGCGGACGTCCTGGCGACCGGTGAAGATCGAGTTGTAGACCTGCGGCGCCAGGTATTTGGCGAGCTTGCCTGAAAGTACTTCCAGGGCAGTGGATTTCTCCGCCAGGCTCTCCTCCCGCCGCTTCAGCTCGGTAATATCGGAATAGATCGCAACCGTGCCGCCACCTGTGATCCGCCGCTCGCTGATCATGACCCATCGCCCGTCGCTGCGCTCCTGCACGTGCGGCTCGCCGGGATTGCGGTGTTGCAGCAAGCGGGCCACAATCCAGTCCTCTTCGCATCCCTTGGCATCGGCAACCAGACCGCGCTCCGCGGCCCCACGGACGATGGTTTCGAACGGAGTGCCCGGCACTACGACATCGGCTATGCCAGGATACATGATCTCGCGATAGCGGCTGTTGCAGAGGACGAGCCGGTCATCGGAATCATAGAGCGCGAAGCCTTCGGAAATGCTCTCGATTGCGTCGACGAGCCGCTGGCGCGCCTCCGCCACGTCACGCAAATTCTTCTCCTCGACCTCAAGCGCGGTGTCGCGAAACAGCCTGAGTGCCTCTGCCATTCGGCCGATCTCGTCGCGGCCCGGAGACGGCAGCGGCGCTCGAAGGTTCCCGCCGGCGATGGCAAGCATGCTTTGACTCACGCCCGCCAGACGGGCGAGCAGGCTCCGGTCGACGTAAAGCCAGACAACCAGCACTGAGGTGAGCAGACTTAGAAGGGCGGAGCCGAGCACGACCGCGGTCCCGTAGCGCTGCACGATCGCGGTCTCGCGCTCTGCTTCGCCGATGTCGCGGTCGGCCTCCGTCACAAGCCGGTCGACTGCCTCGGTGAGATCGCTTGAAAGACGCCCGTTCTCGGCGAGGAGCGCCTCTCCGGCCGCCAGGACCGTGAGCTCGTCCGCGCGCGCCTTCAGGATGCTATCTTCGTCCTCGACCAGGGCCTTGAGCTCGTCAACGCGCTTCTGAAAGCGGGTGCGAAGCTTCTCGTCGATGTCGGGCGCAAGCGCACCAAGTGCCTCGAGAGACCGGTGAAGCGGAAACGAGGGGACATCCCACGTGTGTTCGACCAGGATCGGTCCTGGGGTGAGCTGCTCTCCTCCGGTTCCCCACCAAAGGGAAAGCTCACCCGGGGATGCGTTCCGGCCCTCCGTAAAGAACTCCACGACAACACGGGGCCAGGCGGTGTTGGTCATCAACCGGCTCCCGAGCGGGCCCACGTCAACAATCCCAAATTGGCTAGTGGGCCGGCATAAGGGATCAGCTGAGGCAACGGCTAAAGGCGACGATGACGGGCGGCTCGCCGATCTACTTCTTCGGCCATCCGCACCTTGCCGATCACGCCCGCTCATCATGTCCGCATTGATGCGGCCATAAAAGACGATCCAATATCCCGGTGTCCGAGATGAGGAGATCGGCCGCTCTCGCCAGCGCCGCCTTCGTCTCTTCGGCGCTGCAGCCCTTGGTCATCATCGTCGCGAGCGCGTATGCTGCGTGCAGCTTCGAGTGTTCCGCGCCGACGCAGCTCTGCCGCGACGGGTTAGCTTACTTCGAGCGCCGCGAGTAGCGCCCGCCCCTCGGCGATCTCCGGCATTTCCGGCGTCGGCGAAAAGCCTTCGAGCGCGGGCGCGAGAACAGCGTAGGCGGCGGCAAGGCGGCCGGTCGATTGATAGAGCTTGGCGAGCGCAAGCGACGCTAGAAGAAGGGGGCTGCGCGCGCGTTGCTCCTTCGCGACAGCGATTGCGGTCTGGAACGCTTCCTCGGCGAGCGCGGGACTGGCGGGATCGCGCTTCAGCAGGATTTCGCCGCGTAGGCGATGCATGGATGAGAGACAGTCGCGCTGGTCGATTTGATGCGGCGAGAGCCAACGCCTCGTCGATGCGCGCCAGCGCCTATCTGCGCCCAGCGTCTCCGCCTCGAGCTCCGCCAGAAGCGCGTAGAAGAACGGCGCGGCAAGCATCTGGCCCTGATCCGTGAGCGCCGCCAGCGCCTGCCGAAGTTCCACGACGGCGGCCGCGGGATCGTGGAGACGGCCCCGCGCCCAAGCCGTAAACAATTCTGCCCAGAGGCGAAAAAGCGCCAGTCCATGCTCTCGGCTGAGAGCCTCGAGGGTCTCGGCCGCGCTCAATGTCGCGGCGGCGTCGCCGCGCAGGGTTTCGAGTTTGCATCTCTGGAAAAGTTGTCCAGCCATCGACGGGGGATGCCCGAGCTCGGTCGCACGGCGGTTGGCGATTTCGATGAGTTCGCGCGCGCGCTCGATCTCGCCCAGTTGCCAGGTCGTCACAGCGAGGCAAGCGGTCGCCACGGTGCCAGTGTACTCGCCGTAGCGTTCTCGCGCCTCCTCGTCATGCTGGGGGTCAGAGTCGGCAAGCGCCCGCTCGCAATGGATCCGCGCCTCGACAAAATCGCCGTGAAGGTAGCTGATCAAGGCGAGGATGCGGCGGGCGACGCCGGCTTCCGTGACGCGTCCGGCTTCTTCGGCCTCCCGCAGGAACGTCGACGCCAGTTCGCGCGCCGACCGCAGTTCGCCGCGCACGTGCGCTATGGTCCATTGACCGTGAGCCGCCGCAAAGCGCTCTGAGAAGCTGCCGCTCTTCGCCGCAAGCTCGGCAGCGCGCGCGAAGGCGGCCTTTGTTTCTTCGGCGGCGAAGCCCTTGGCCCACATCATCGCCTGGCCATAGTCGGTTTGCAACTTCAGACGCTTGCCAACGGCGGCGTCTTGCGCTCCGCCCCCCGCCCTGTCCGCCATCTCGATCGCCTTGCCGAGATGGGCGATCGCCTCCTGGAAGGCGGAGCGGCGAAGGGCCTGGTCGCCCGCCTTGCCCCACCATTCGATCGCGAGATCGTCGAGGCCGGCCTGGGTGAAATGATGGGCGATCACTTCGGGCTCCGCCGCGGCGCGCTCAGGCTGACCGCGCAGGATCTCGGCGGCGCGGCGGTGCAGCGCCTGGCGGCGGCTCTTGAGCAGGCTGTCGTAGGCTGCGTCCTGGATCAGCGCGTGCTTGAAGCGATAGTTCGCGCTCTCGGCCGGCGCCCTCGACGAACAGGAGGTCGGCTTCGGCGAGCCGCTCCAGCGCCGCTTGGAGCGCGGCGTCGTCGACTCCGCCGACGGCGCTGAGCAGCGCATAGGAGAAATCGCGCCCCAGCACCGCGCCGATCTGTGCGACCTCGCGCGCTTCGCCAAGCCGATCGAGCCGCGCGGCGAGCGACTGCTGCAAGGTCGGCGGGATCGCTTGAGCGCCGCCCTGCTCGCCGCGCTCAAGCAGGAGGCGCGTGACCTCCTCGACGAACAGCGGCACGCCGCCGGTGCGCTCGCTCACCCCCTCGACGACTTCTTTGCACAGCGCATTGCGCGCCAGCTTCGCCGACCATCTGCGCGACCTCAGCGCGATCGAGGGGGCTGAGCGAGATCACGCTATGGTGCGAGCGCACGCTCCAGGGCGGGCGGAACTCGGGCCGCGTCGTCGCGATGATGAAGCAGCGGCGCCGTGCGCCCCGCGCTCGGCCAGCACCTGGATGAGATCGAGCGAAGTCGGGTCGGCCCAGTGCAGGTCCTCGAAGGCGAGCACCACCGGCTGCGACCGCGCCCCGGCCAGAAACCACGCGGTCATCGCCGCGAGTTGCCTTCGCCGCAATTCTTCGGGCGGGAATTTCGCGGCGCGGTCCGCCGGCAACGGGATGTCGACCAGCGGCGCAAGAAGCGGCGCATATTCGCCGGCATCGAGACCGATCAGCCGCAACGTGTTCTCGAGGTCGGCGAGGCGTTGGTCGGCGGGAGCGTCGGCGCCGCCGAAACGCTGGCGGCCCCATTCGGCGATCGGATGCAGCGGCGTGTTCTGCAACAGCTGCGACGACGACCATTCGACCCAGGTGTGCGGCGTCTCGCCGAGCTTCGCGCGAAACTCCTCGACCAGGCGCGACTTGCCGATGCCCGGCTCGCCGACGATCAGCACGAGCTGGCCCTCGCCGTTCACCGCGCGCTCCCAGCGCCGGCGCAAGAGGTCGAGCTCCTCCTCGCGCCCGACAAGCGGAGTTAGCGCGCGCGCGCCGCCGCGCCGCCCGCCGCTCGCGCGTACGACGCGATAGAGCGTGATCGGCGTCGACGCTCCCTTGAGCTCGTGCGGGCCGCGCTCCTCGACGACGAAAAGCCCCGCGATCTGCCGCTGCACGTTCGCCGTGATGAGCACCGAGCCCGGGTCGGCGGCGGCCTGGACGCGCGCGGCGATATTCGGCGCGTCGCCGAACACCTCGCCGGTCGCGTCGACGACGACCGGCCCGGACTCAAGGCCGATGCGCGCCGATAGCTCCGGCGCGCCCTTGGCCGCGTTCCTGGCGTTGAGGTCGGCAAGCGCGCGCTGGATCGCGAGCGCCGCGCGCACTGCGCGTTCGGCGTCGTTCTCCTGCGCCTGCGGATAGCCGAACAGCGCCATCAGCCCGTCGCCGAGCTTCTTCAGCACATGGCCGCCAAGTTCGGTCACCGCCGCCGAGGCTTCGTCGAGATAGGCGTTGACGAGATTGCGCCAGTCTTCGGCGTCGAGCTTCGCCGCGAGCTCTGTCGAGCCGACGAGGTCGCAGAACATGACAGTGATCGGGCGGCGCTCGGCTGAGACCTCTGGGGCTACGGCGGGTGGTGCAGGAGAAGGCTGCGGCCCGGCCGCCTCAGAAGGCGTTGGCGTCGCCAACCTTGCAATCGCGGCGAGCAGCATGCGCCTGTCGCCTACGCTCGCGACCCCGATCTCCTTTAGATCCTCGACCGTCAGGTGCGGGAGGACTGCCTCCCCAATCCCGTTGTCGAGAAATGCAGCCTCATATTTGCCAAGGCCGAGACCGCGAAGCCACCTCGCCACATCCATGGCCGTGCCCCACATGGCTTGGCGGGATAATCGCTCAGTCGCGGCAAGCTGTCCAGCAGTTCGGCCGACCTGGTATTTGAAGCTCAGGGCTCTTTAGCAGGTTGTTCAAGAAGTCAGCTGCGTTCGGACGCGATCCTACATTCCATGCGCCATGGTGCAAAGACCCAATCCAACGCCAGAAGGGACGCGCTGATTGCGTTTATGGCGGCGATGCCGGAATGCCACAGGCGGTCGCCTCGAAAAGAGGCTCAGCGTGCTGGAATTGCCGCAGCAAGGGACAAAGGGGGCCGAGTCTACCGAGATCGCAAACCAGCTTCAACAGGAAGCAGCTGGACTTGATGGCAAGATGCTATCGGAAGGGGCGTGACTCCGCGATCTCGAGGGTAATTGGTTTGCAGCTCGGCTGTTCTGCGCATCCAGTGTGGTAAGGTCGAGGCCAAGCATGCCCTTGAAATCTAGGGTATGTAGACTTCAGCTATGGCCGCGTCTTGCCGCCGAACGGATGGCAGTTGGGCCAGGGCACGCGGTCAATGTAAACTGTCGAGCATCTGCCTGGCTTGGGTCAGGTCACGTGTATTGAACCCTTCGGTGTACGACTTATAGATCGGCTCGAGCAGATTCCGAGACTCAGCCCCGCGCCCCTGCTCGGCCCAGAGCTTGGCGAGGCCAATGGCGACGCGCAGTTCAAGTGACTTGGCACTTTGGCGCCGCGCTGTCTCACGTGCCGACAGGAACGTGGCTTCACATTCCGAGGCGGAACGCCCGCTTGACGTCAAGAGCTCGGCCTCTGTCCGCTCGTTCGGCATCCCACATGTGCTCGTGGTGGCAAGCGGCATGATCTTTCGCCTCGGCGACGACACTCAAACCAGCTTTCGCCTCGCCCGACTTCTGCAGCGTCGTCGCCAGCATGCAAAGATAACGGACGTGATACCAACTCACCCCCATTGCAGACCGGCCAATTAGACTTTGGCGCATGAGCGTCAAGCCTTCCTCCACAGGTCCGTGCTGGGCGGTCGCCCAACCTTGTAGGAACAGCCCTGTTACTCGCCAGTAGTGCAGGCTATGCTGATCGGCCAGAGCAACGATTGCCTCGGCATGCCCGCGCACTGCCAATGTTTCACCAAGAAGTTCGTCGAGTTCTGCGGCAGCGTAAGTTCTGACGTGGGCGGTGAGGTTGCGCGATAGGCGTAGCGTCAGGCGCCGCGTACGATGCGCCACAGCCCGACGAGTTTGGCGGTGCCTGGCAAACCGAAGGCAGGCGAATTGAGGTCGCTTATCAAACCTTTGATCCTGAGATCCCTCTCCGGGCCTTCGTCGCTGATCTGGTGCCCCTTCTCCCGGCACGCAATTCACCGATTAGGAAGCAGAAGACTGGGGTCCAGGGTTACCTCTTTGCTATCCCGCCAAGGGCCGGACAGCTGTTATGCGAGCGATTGGAATTCGTTGCGCCCGTTGAACAAGTGATTGCGGAAATCCTCGTACAGACCCTGTCTGATGAGACGACTAGGCGGGCACTCATCCAGGCCCGCCTGGGACAAGGTCGTTGGCGTCAAGACCTACTTCGGCACTGGTCGGGTCGATGTGCCATAACCGGACTTGAAGTGACTGCCTTACTTCGCGCCTCGCACATCAAGCCTTGGCGCGCATCCGACAACCGCGAACGCTTGGATGTGTTCAACGGTCTGCTGCTTTGCCCGGCATACGACGCGGCGTTCGATGCCGGCCTGGTCGGATTCAGTGACGATGGCACCGTGGCAGTCTCACCTCAGCTCCCCGCAAACCAACTTCTGGCGGCTGGGATATCCGGCTCGGCCCGGCTCTCCGACCTCAGTGACGCGCACAGAGCGTATCTCGGGTGTCATCGAGAGAGTGTGTTTATACCAGCTTGACAGGTGCCAGAACATAGCTGCCATATCGGCACCATTAGCTTGAACATTCAAGTTTTCAGCTCTGGATCCCAGCCAGGCCAGACGTCGCTCAGGCAGGAGCCCCGGTCATTCGGCGGCCGGGGGCGGTGGACTTCTTGGGCCCCTGAAACGGCCTAGTCAAATGGCTTCCCGAGCGCACGAGAAACCTGCTATTGAAAAGCTTGCATCCTAAGAGGGCTTCGGCCCGCCAACCGGCCTTGGCCGGCAACGGTGGCACGACGATGTGGTCCTGAGGAGCTACAATAGGTCGAAACCTCTCCACGATTGCTGACACGCTGCCGAGAATGCCGGCACCCCTGGAAAAGAAGCTGTGTGGAAGAACCCTTCCTCTGCCCCAACGCGACGCGCCGAGCCCGGTCGGCACTAGGGTCCTGCGTGGTGTGTCAGTATGCCCTTGCTATTGGTATCTACGCGACGGCGATCGGTCACGCTTGGATTGGTGGCGCGCCGAGTTTTTTTGGGGCTCGCAGTAGAAATAGCCAAACCGCGCTATGACTATAGCCCATGGCTTAACCGAGCCGGGGCTGGTCTTCCTCGCCACCAAAGATCCTGCCTTTTCGTGCCGCCTGGACATCTCCGTCTGCGAAGCCGGCTACAATGTGGTTGCAAGCAGCTTTCTGGCAGCGTCAGGAATAGGACGGCACAAGGCGCAATTCTCTAAGAGGCAGAACCATTGTGAAGACCAGGCCCTCGGGGCGATAGTCCAATGCAACCGCTGCATTACATTGGACCGCCAGAACTTTCTCTAGCAACGTTGTGCCAAAACCACGTCGCTTTGGCGCCCCTACTCGTGGGCCGCCGCGTTCGCGCCATTGCAGATCAACGACCTCCTTGTTGCCTGACCGAGAAACGGCCCAGTGAACGTCTAGCCGACCCAGCGGCCATGAAAGCGCCCGAACTTGGACGAGTTAGAGGCAAGTTCGTGGAAGGCCATCCCGACGGGGATGGCGACGTCGGCTACGAGCGAAACTTCTGGTCCGTCGAGAGATATGCGCGATTGGTGGGTGTCGTCATAGTGCCGCAGTTCTAGCTCCAAAAGCTTTCGCAAGGACGCCGTCTGCCAATAGTCATCTGTCAGCATGGAATGGGTATCTGCCAGAGACACAATCCGAGCAGAGAAATCGCGGACAAAATCGTCGACCGTATCGTTAGACTTGGCAGTGGCGCTCATCATCGCTTTTACGTTGGCCAACGTATTCTTAACGCGGTGATGTAGCTCGCGAATGAGGAGCTTTTGCCGAGCCGAAATCGCCTCTTTCTCCTCGATGTAAGATTTCACCTCAAGCTGGCGGGCGCGAGCGCGCAGTGCGGAACGGACTGAATTGGCAAGACTGGAGGCCAGGAAAGGTCTTTCAAGAACGATCATATATCTGTCAAGGAAGCCAAGCCGCTTGTCGAATTCCGTACCGCGCATTGTTAGAAGCACAATAGGAAAATCTGACCATGGCGGCTGGCGTTCAAGCCAGAGCGGCAAGTTGGGTCCGGTCAGAATTGACGAGCGCTTCTTCGGCTACGACGAGACAATGCGCTTCATCTATTAGAGAGAGCACTTGTTGAAGGTTTGCGCACACTCGGACCTCAATATTGGGCGAGGCCAAGATCGATGCTGCAACCTGACTGTCACGTCCAAATGGAACAAGCACCAGAACTGAAAGTGTCGATGGCATTACCGGACAGGATCGTTGAGAAGGTCGGCCTGCTTGCCCTCAAATACCGGCACCCCAGTCAAAATGCCTCGGAATTTAGACAAGGGCTCCCCAACCGTCACGCCTTGACCGCTTATCCTGAATTCACGAATGGTGTCTTCGTGGGGGCCGACGCGCTTTTTTACCACTGATATCGCGCGCCTCAAGCGGCCTCCGTTTTCAAAAAACCTAAGCAGCATCACAGAATCGCAAAGATAAGTCATATCAACTGGCACGGACATGCTTCCAATCAACCCGTGATTGGCAAGAAGCAAGATCGTAACGACCGCCTTTTGGTTAAGATAAGTGAGAATTCTCATGCATTTGCAACACGAGGTGCTGCTCTTCCGACATTGCATTTAAATAGCCCGTAAGGCTGTCGATAACGACTATTTTGGCAGCTGACGCTTCAACCGCCGCACGGATCCGATATGACAATTCTCCAGGGGAAAGTTCCGCCGGGTCCACTCGTTCAAGCAGCAGCCTTTCGTCGTCAACGAATTTTTTAAGATCGAGACCGAGACCCGATGCTCTAGCCAGAAATATGTGGCTTGTTTCGTCGAAGAGCAGCACCAAAACGTTCTCGCCGCGAGTTAGGGCTGCATGACAATAGGAACAGGCGATAGTTGATTTCCCCACGCCCGACGGACCCATCAACAGCGTGCTCGTGCCACGCTCCAACCCACCTCCTACCAATGTGTCGAGAGAGGTTCCACTGGTGGCGGGCGCACCTGGTTGGGCCACCTCATGCTCGGAAGCCACAAGTCGTGGAAACACTGCAACACCGCCCCGGCGGATGACAAAGTCGTGGTACCCACCCCGGATCTCCACCCCGCGCATCTTAATCACCCGTAGCCGGCGTCGCTCTCCCCCGTAGACAGGCGACAACTGCTCCATGCGAATCACGCCGTGGCTGATCGAATGAAGGTTCAGATCGTCATGCTCGGCTGTGAGGTCATCAAGAAGAAGAACAGTCACATTGTTGAGCAGGAAAAAGCTCTTTAGCGCAAGCACCTGCCGGCGATAGCGGAGTGAACCTTGAGACAAGAGACGAATTTCGGAGAGAGAATTCGAACACAACTCGATCGGGTCGAACGCGGTCAATTTCGGCAAGCGCCGTCGTTATTGTCTCGCCGAGTTCGAGATCGGAAGAATGAACCAAGGTTTGCAGCTTTGAAGCATCCAAGCTCAACTCTGGCGGGACTAACTCCAGGATCTCGATGTTCTCCAGTGACCAGCCATGGCGGGTCGCTACCGAAAGTAATTCACGCTTGCTCTCTGAAAGAGTTATATAAAGGCACCTTTCGCCGTTAAAGGCGCCCTCGATCAAGAACTGCAACCCCAGCGTAGTCTTGCCCGATCCGGGCCGACCTTCCACGAGGTGAGATCGGAATTTGGCGTAACCGCCGCGAAGAATATAATCGAGGCCATCAATGCCGGAAGAGATCGGTGATGCGTCATCTCGGTCCACTTCGGCCCCACTCGACTGGTTGCGGACCAGAATAACGGCGGTGGTTTTTGGTGGTTCCACTCGCCGGCAAGCGCACAGCATTTTGTCGGAGGCGTTGTGGCAAAATCTGGGTCACGGGTGCAGAACGTCGAGGCAAACCGACACGCCTGGCGCCTGCCCCGCCCCTGGCAGGCCGATACCAGGACTGACATCTTGAATATTGACGCTAGGCCCAGATTGGTTCCGGATGAGCAAAGGCAGCCCCGCCGCCCGCTCTCGGCCGTGGTGCCACATCGGCCGGGCAGGGCGGTGGATCGTCGTCATCATCCGGCCAGCGCCCGCGTCGCAGCCATTGCCGTAACGGCATTCTGCGGCGCTTGAATGGTTGTTTCCAGAGCAAGGATCGACACTTCGGGGCTCGCTCGGCGGGCTCGTCCAACGCTTTCAGAGCGCGCAAAATATCGTCAAGTTTGACGATCGAGCCATCAGGCAGTTGGCGCAGCGCAGGTAGGTGGGAGACGGCGTTGGCGTCGGATGCCCAGGCCGCCAGGACGGCCCGCTTCTCTGGGGTCGTCAGTCGGAAATCCTCTAGAACCTGCTGAGGATGACCGAACACCTCGAACGGTAACTCCTGGTGTTCAAGGTTCGGTTTTCTATCTGAACAGTTCTGGATGTTGATCATCTCCGTGCTCCGCAATCCCGGCCTCCCGGCGCAGGCCGGGAGGCGAACCGCAGTGGTGAGTGATGTGGCTGGGATCGTCAGGCCGCTTTACGTCCTGGCTGGAGATCCTGGGCGATCTGATCGACCTTGCCGGCGGCGCCGGTCGAGTTTGCACCTTGGACGGCGATACGACGCGGCTTCATCTCGTCGGGGATCTCGCGAACCAGGTCGATCGAAAGCAGACCGTTCTCCATGGAAGCTTGCGCAACCTTCACGTAGTCGGCGAGCTTGAACACCTGCTTGAAGTTACCTACAGCGAGGCCACGGTAAAGCACTTGGCGATCGTTCTGCTCGGGCTTCTTCTGGCCAGTTACCGTGAGCTCCGGGCCGTGCTGGGTCAACTCGACTTCATCCGCACCAAAGCCGGCCACGGCCATGATGATGCGGTAGTCGTTCTCACTCTTCTTCTCGATGTTATAGGGCGGCCACTCCGTCCGCACGCTGTTGTCGAGCATGTCGAAGAGCCGGTCAAAGCCGACCGTAGACCGAAAAAGGGGGGCAAATTCAGAGCTTCTCATAGCCATATCCTCCGAAAGCAACATGGGTACAAGCAGCGCCGCAGCGTTCCCGCGACGCCGGGTTGTCGAGCCAAAGCCTCGACGGCAATCGATCTGGGAAATGCCAGAAATCTCGTCAATAGGAAGGCACAGAATTTTTTTCGGCCTGCCACACCCTTGCACTGGCGCGGTATGGCATTGAACCGCTCTGGAGACAACGACCCGACATGAGGAGTTCCAGCTCGGCAGCAAATGCGAGCCGCACAAGTCATCGCCTCGGCGGCGTACAAATCTGCCTGTCCCGCGACTGCGGAGGCGTCTCCGATGCGATCCGCCACGTCATGCGCGACGGGGTGGTCACCAAGACAGTCATCAACGGCATGACCTTCGACGCCAGACGAAGGACCCGATTCAGCAGGCTGTGCGGACGCCCTGATCGCGTCCCCGGCAGCGATGGCCGAAGCCACAGGCAGCTGTCACCAAGATACTCAGCGGGCCGGAACTGCCGCTGCAAGCAAGGGCCGGACTTACCGAGGTTGGAAGCCTAGTTTCCACGGGAGCAGCTAGTCTCTACGCGTGAGCCGGTAACCTTTCCGCATAGCAGACGGAATTAGCTTTGACCCGCGCCCTGATACCGAGGAGCGACGTAAAGCTATTTTTTGGATCTGTGATGCAAACTCACACGAAAGCCATCAGACGGTAAGCGTCCAGGATCGCGGCGTGGATGTTGCGGCTGGCGACCGCATCGCCGATCCGGAAGAGGCGGAAGCTGCCGTCGGGATTGCTGGACACAGTTTGAGGCTTTCCGGCGACCAAGGCTCTATAGTCCACCTCGCCGTGGTTGACCGACTGGTCCCTGAGGTCGAAGTAGAGCTCGTCGAGCGGCGTGGTCCCATACTCGACCACGACCTGGTCGGCCTCCTTCTCGATCTTGCGCTTGGCATATTCGTCGTCGAAGATCGCCGCGATCTTGTTGCCCCGCCGCTCCAGACGCTCCAGGCGCAAATTGAGCGTGATCTTGGCGTCGGCAATGTTCAGCGCGCGAATATAGGCGGGGTAATTGGTCGAGCCGATGTCCGCCGCGAGGATCCGTTCCGGAGTCACCACCTCCATAGCGGCACCTGTCTGAGCAACATACTCGGCAATCGTCATTCCCGGATGCGAGCCGTTGCTGTCGCACAAAAGGACGGAGGCAGCAGGCGAGACGGAGCCGCTCAAGATGTCCCAGCTGGTGGTGGCGAGATCCTGACCGGCGCTGATCAGGTCGAGATTGGGCATGCCGCCGGTCGCGACGATGACGCAATCGGGTGCCTCCGCCAGGATATCGCTCGCCTCGGCAAAGGTGTTGTAGCGTATCGGAACCCCCAGCCGCTCACACTCCTCGAGACGCCAGTCGATGACCCCCAAGATCTCGCGCCGGCGCTTCAGGGCGGCAGTGAGAATGACCTGGCCGCCGGCGCGCGAGGCCGCCTCGAAGACCTGGACATTATGGCCGCGCTCGGCTGCGACCCGCGCCGCCTCGAGGCCACCTGGGCCCGCGCCGACGACGACGACCTTCTTGGGCGGGCCCGCCGACCTCGTGATCGTGTGCGGCAGGACCTCCTCGCGGCCCGTCGCTGCATTGTGGACGCAAACGGCTTGGCCGCCGTAGATCGAGTCGATGCAGTAGCCCATGCCAACGCAAGGTCGGATCTGCGATTCGCGACCCTCGATGACCTTTCGGGCGATGTGAGGGTCAGCCATATGCGCCCGCGTCATGGCCACCATGTCAAGCTTGCCGCTGGCAATCGCATGACGTGCGGTCGCCACGTCCTGGATCCGCGCGGCATGAAAGGTCGGCAGCCGGATCTGGCTTCGCACATGCCCGGCGAAGTCCAGATGCGGGGCAGACGGTGCGCCCATGGTGGGGATGACGCGGCTCAGCCCTTCATCCGTGGCGACCCGACCGCGGATGACGTTGATGAAGTCGATCATCCCGTCGGCATTCAGCCGCCGGGCGATCTCGACGCCCTCATCCGCCGACAGGCCGGCCTCCCATTGCTCATCATTGACCATGCGGACCCCGACGATGAAGTCGCGTCCGATCCGCTTGCGGATTTCGGAGAGGATGTCGCGGATGAGGCGCATGCGGTTGTCGAGCGAGCCGCCATACGCATCGGTTCGTTTGTTGGTGCCTGGCGACCAGAAATGGGCGACCAGGTGAGAGGCGCATTCGAGCTCCAATCCATCCAGCCCGGCATCGCGGACGCGCTCCGCCGCATCGCCATAGGCGCGAATGACGCGGTCGAAATCCCAGTCCTCCATCACCTTGGGAAAGTGCCGATGCGCGGGCTCCGGAATGCCGGAGGCCGCGATGAGGGGCAGCCAGTCGGCTTTGTTCCAGTTGGTCCGGCTGCCCATATGCGTCATTTGGATCATCACGGCGGCGCCGTGATCATGGACGTCGTCAGCGAGCTCGCGCAGCCATTTGACGCATTCGTCCTTGTGAAGCTGAATGTTGCCGAATGCTTGTGGGCTATCGATGTCGACCACCGAGGAGCCGCCGATCATCGTCAGGGCCAGGCCGCCTTTCGCCTTCTCGGCGTGATAGAGGCGATACCGATCCTTCGGCAGTCCGTCGTCCGTGTAGCCGGGCTCGTGCGCTGTCGACATCAGGCGGTTGCGCAGGGTCAGATGCTTGAGCTGAAAGGGCTGCAGAAGGGGATCGTTCAACACGTGCCAAATCCTAGCCGGCTGGGGTTAAGGGCCTTGCTGCTCAGGTCGAATTCGAAATCCGTCAGGTGCCGAGGCTCCCGTCCCCAAGTGCAGAGCAGCTCATTGCGATAAGCCAGAAACGGTTCAGCGCCTTGCGGAGGCGGTGACGAGATGCGCGTACGGGAGCTAGGCCAGACTCGGCGAAATCTGCTCCTCTCGGCGTGCCACATAGGCGTTCAATTCGTCGCGCATGGCGCTGTCCATCGACGGCATCTCATAGGCGTCGAGCAGTGCTTGTGCTTTTTCACGGCAGCGCTCGGCCATGTCTTTCGACCCTTTAACGCGCCACTGCTCATAGCTCAGATAGTCCAGCATCTCGGGAGAGATGAATGCTTCCTTGAACCTCTTCAGGGTGAAGGAATCGCCTAGATAGTGGCCTCCAGGCCCAATGCGTCTTACCGCTTCAAGGGCTTCCTCGAAGTAATCAAACGAAATGCCCTCGGCATACTTCGCCATCAGCAGGTTCTGCTCGGCATCCGCCACGAATTTAGCCATGCAGCAAACGAGTCCCGCCTCGTCCCAGCCGCCGGCATGCATCATCAGGTTTGCGCAGGCCGTGGCGCCGGACATGTAGGCGATCGCGAACTCATAGCCTGACTGCGCGTCGAACGTCTTGGCGGAGGATTGTGAGGCGGTGGTTCGCCAGGGCAGCCCGTAGCGTCTGGCGAGCTGACCGATGACGACATTGATCAAGGTCACTTCGGGCATTCCCGACATCGGCGCACCGCTGCGCATCGACACCGAGACCGAATACTGACCATAGATCATCGGTGCGCCAGGCGCGGCGAGCTGCGTGTAGGCGAGCGCCGCCAGCGCCTCGGCGTTGAGCTGAGCGACCGTGGCGGGGATGTCCGCGGGCGTGTTGGCGGCGCCGAGGACGAACGGCGACAAGAGGACGACCTGGTTGGCCTCCGCGAAGGCGCGCAGGCCCTCCAGCATGGTTGCATCCCAGACGAGCGGCGAATTGCCGGAGACATGTCCGGCCATGACCGCGTTCTGGTCCATGAATTCCTTGCCGTACACGATGCGCGCCATCGCAATGCAATCGTCAGCCCGGTCCTTGCCGGTGGTCAGGCCGAAAAACGGCATGTTTGTTTCGACGAGACTGGAATGAATGATGTGCAGATGGCGCCAAGGGACGACGATATCAGTCGGCTCGCAGGTGAACCCGCCGGCGATGTGGAAGCCCGGCAACATCTGCGTGAGGCGATTCACATTTCTCAAATCCTCGAGGGTTGACGCGCGCCGCATGCCGTGGAGGTCCCGAATGTTGGGCGCCCCCTGCATGGTGCCGAACGACATGGTATTGAGACCGATCTCGAAACGCTGGGTCGGGTCTCGCGACGTCATTTCGAAGCGGCGCGGCGCCTTGGCGATCAGGCTCATGACCATCTCGCCCTCGAGACGCACGCGCTGGTCTTGCACGTCGGCGCCGGCCTCGCGCCATTGCCGCAGCGCTGTCTCATCTCTGAATTCAATCCCGATCTCGCGCAGGATCGAGAGAGATGCGAGGTGAATGCGCTCGAGCTGGTCGGCGCTCACCACCTCGACCGGTCGAATGCCGTACTTGACGGTCGATAGGCGCGGCTTGGTCTCCGCCGCCCGGGCGGCGACGACCGAAGAGCGTCCGCCGCGCCGGCGGGCAACGGGAGCACCAGTGCCTGTCATCGAACCTACCTCGAATGAGAGCGAACTCTGACTGTTCACGGGGACCGGCTTTTGATCCGTGGCAGCTAGCCGGCGGGCACATTATGCTTGCGCTTCATGAAGTCCTTGGCCGTCTCGACAGCCACTGCCGCATCTCGGCAATAGGCGTCGGCGCCGACGGCCTGGCCGAACTCCTCGTTGAGCGGGGCGCCACCGACCAGCACCACATAGTCGTCGCGGATGCCCTTCTCCTTCATCGTGTCGATCACCACCTTCATGTAAGGCATGGTGGTGGTCAGCAGCGCCGACATGCCGATGAGGTCGGGCTGATGCTCGTCGATCGCGGCCAGATATTTCTCCACCGGATTGTTGATGCCGAGGTCGACGACGTCGAAGCCGGCCCCTTCCATCATCATCCCGACCAGGTTCTTGCCGATGTCGTGGATGTCGCCCTTGACCGTGCCGATCACCAGCTTGCCCTGCTTGGGCGCGCCGGTGGCGGCAAGCAGCGGCCGCAGGATCGCCATCCCCGCCTTCATCGCATTGGCCGACAGAAGCACCTCCGGCACGAACAGGATGCCGTCGCGGAAATCCTCGCCGACGATGCGCATGCCCTCGACCAGCGCCTCGGTCAGCACCCTGTAAGGCAGCCAGCCGCGGTCGAGTAGGATCCGCGTGCCTTCCTCGATCTCCTCCTTCATTCCGTCATAGAGGTCGTCATGCATCTGCTGCACGAGCTCTTCGTCGGACAGCTCGGAGAGAATGATCTCATCGTCGGACATGTTCGTATCTGTCGTGGACGGGGGCGCCAGACCGGCAACAACTGATGGCGGTGCCGACCGCGAGCTCCGATTTTCGTCAAGGAACTAGGATTGTTCCAGCCAAACTTTTTGCAGCTCGATCTGAAAGGTTGGATGAACGGCATAACCTTTGACCCTACTGTTCATATGGCAATAGAGCTTCTGCCAGAAAGGCTGAATGATCACGCCTAAATCTTGAAGCATCTGTTCGATGTCCTTCATCAACTCACGTCGCTTGGAAGGATCATTGACCGAAAGAGCCTTGTTTAGTTTGGCGTCGAAATCCGGGTTTGAATAGGCGGTTTCGTTCCAAGCCTCTCCAGTCCGATAGGCAAGAGCCAGAACCTGGACTCCCAGCGGTCGCATGTACCAAAGAGTCATCGAATACGGATACTTCGACCAATCGTTCCAAAAGGTCGAGCCGGGTAAGACTGTCCGTTTTATCTTGAAGCCGGCCTCGCGCAACTGTCCCGCGACTGCATCACCGGTGCTCTTTTCCCAGTCACCCTCCACGGTAATCAGCTCATGCTCGAACTCGGTCTGGCCAGCTTCCGCCATCAACTTCTTGGCGCCTTCAATGTCACGCGTCTTCTTAGGCAACGGATAGTACTCGGGATGGATTGGACTTACATGATGGTTCTCGGCCACCTCACCCCGCCCGCCGAACCCCAGTTGCAGGACCACGTTATTGTCCACAGCCATCTGCAGGGCGTTGCGCACCCGTTTGTCGTCGTATGGCTTATGGGTGACGTTAGCACGCGCAACAACGGTTGTGGCGGTTGCAATCTCAGATTGAACTAGGTCCATCTTGCCGAGAATGTCGACAAAGTCGGAAGGGGTTTCTTTGTTGGCATCGATTTCTCCGGATTCAAATGCGCTTACCGTCGCCGAAAAGTCGGTGCCGTAGTCGATGAACTCGACCGCGTCGAGCAGCGCCTCGCCGCCCCACCACTTGCCGTTCTCCCGCCGTTTCACCACCGCCTTCTCGCCGACGTCGTACGAAACCAGCTCGAAAGGTCCGGTGCCGATCGGCTTAACTGAAGGGTCTGCCCCGTCAGCATCAAAGTCCCGGTGGACAACAAGGGCAGGATAATCGGTTAATCCAGGTATTATGGAAATATCAGAGTCGTTAAGAGACAGCTTAACCGTGTATTCATCCAATTTAGTGACCGCACCGTCGCGAACTTTCCCCGTTTTATCGTCAATCAGTTTGGAGACGCGCGCGGCCATCGAGTTGCCGGATGCGCTTTTATCGCACCACCGGTTAAAGTTATAGATAACGTCGTCCGCATTGAAGGCATCGCCGTTGTTCCAAGTCGCAGCCCTGCGGACGTGGAGAATGTATTCGGTGGCATCGTCGTTGACATCCCAGCTTTCCAGCAGGACCGGCTCGAAGGTGAACTCCCGCGTGTACTTCACCAAAGGCTCCAGCCATGCGCGCGACACATTTGACATTTCAACCCAGTCATAAGTGCGTGGGTCCTTCTGGCCCTTGACCTGCATTGCAATTTTGAGCGTGCCGCCCTTCTTGCCTTCCTGCGCAGCCAGGGCGCCTGACGGGGCGGTCAGGCTAATCAAGCTGTAGGCCATGGCAGTCGAGGCGCCCATGGCGCTGGCTAGCGCAAGAAATTCGCGTCGATCCATTGCCCCGGCGCGAACATCGTCAACCATCGTCTCAATGAACTTCGGTACCCGATCACCGTTGCTTCTGAAGAAGGGCATCTCGCGCTCCAACTCTTGTCCAATTTTTTTGAATCACATGCCGCGACAGGTGGGATCTCCAGGGCGCCCTCCAATCAAGTCGACCACTAGGTCTGGCTCATAGGTCCAACCTCTCCTAGCAAAATTGACCTATAGCCCCCGTCAAACCAATGAAGAAAAAATAGTCGATCGGTAAGTTTTTCTTTCAGGCACTGTTGATCACGAGCAAACGGCTGAGGGCTTCTCCACGTATTGGTATCCGGAGAGGCGGAGCTGCTGGCCGCAACGTTGCGGGATCGGGTGTCGCTGGGCCGGCAAAGCAGCTTGCAGGCTCGCGACGTTCGGATTGTCCTGAGCGTCTAGATTTCGAGCGCGTCAACAAGCGGTGCCTTGGACATGGGGACAGCGCCGTTCGCGGTGATGTGGACCTGCTGCTCGAGCTTGACGCCTTCCGATCCGCCAACTTCGCCGATGAAGCTCTCCACGCAGACGACCATGTTCTCCTCGAAGTGCGCGTCGTAGCCCCAATCCTGCCAATCCGCGACGTAGACGACGGTCGGATATTCGTCGACGAAGCCGGCACCGTGGATCATCATGGTGTACCGGTGAGGGATATACTTGTCCGGAACGGGCCAGCACCTTTCCGCGAACTGCTTGAACGACAAACCAGGCTTGATGATCTCGATGTTGGTCAGGATCTGCTCTTGGGCGATCTCATAAAGCATGCGCTGATTGTCGCTCGCCCGCTTGCCTGGACAGACGAAACTGCGTGACACATCCGCGAGATAGCCGAACGGGCCCACCATGTCCGTGTCGAAGCCGACCAGGTCGCCGGCCTGGATGAGGCGATCGGACGATTCCTGAAACCAGGGATTGGTCCGGTTGCCCGACGCCAACAGCCGGCACTCGATCCATTCCCCGCCATGGGAGATGTTGGTGTCGTGCAGAATGCTCCACAGCTGGTTCTCGCTGATGCCGGGCTCGACGGCGGCTCTCATCCGATCGATGGCGACGTCGCAGACATCCATGGAGAACTGCATGCATTTGAGCTCTTCGGGCGTCTTGATCATGCGCGCCTGCTCCAGGCATTCCTGGGCATCGCAAAGCTCTATCCCCGCATCAATGAGCAGCTGCGCTCCCCACGGTTCGCAGCGGTCGATGGCCAGCCGACGATTGGTCCGTCCGTACTCGGCCATCAGCCCGATGACGTCGCCGGCCCAGAGGTGCGTCTTCTCCCGTAGGCGTGGCCCGGCCATGAAGTAGAACCACGAAATGCTCGGCCGCAGCTGATCGACCGTCTCCAAGTCATCGCTGAGATGGAAAGTGGCCCCAAACTCGAACAGGATCACCGGACCATCGGTCGCGACGAAGACATAGCGGCCCGGGGCGTGCATGGTCCAAATGGCCATGTTGCGCGAGCCGGTCGCATAGCGAATGTTCATCGGATCGGACAGCAGAGCACCGGCCAGGTCGCGCTTGCCCAGCTCCGTCCGCAGCCGCGCCAGGCGATCCTTGCGCAGGCGCTTCTCATCGATTGCGGCTGCGCGCTGTTGAACGTCGAGCGCCAGCGGCGTGACCTGCCACGCCTTGTCCCGGTCGTGCGGACGCCCGCTCCTGGGCGGTGGATAGAATTCGGCTCATTGGCACAGCTCCTATCAGATGACGGCCTCTTCCAGAAACGGTTCACCACGTACGACGCGATCGTAGCTGAACGGCGAGAGATCGAGCGTTTGGAAAGCGCCGTGGACGATGAGTTCCGACACACCGCGACCCACGGCGGGAGATTGCTGCAGGCCGTGGCCCGAAAACCCATTTGCAAACAAAAAGTTGGTCATCTGAGGATGAAACCCGACGATGCCGTTGTGGTCTAAGGGGTTGTATTCGTAGTGGCCCGTCCAACTCGTCTGAACCCGGAGTGCCTCAAAGGCAGGGATGCGGTTCCAAAGCGCCGGCCATATCCGATCATCGAATTCTGAAAAGTCTGTCGCGAAGTCATCATAGTCTGCAGGACCGTCATCGAGCGGCGTATTGCCGGTGAGAAAAAGCTCGCCTTCGGGCCGAACGAAGGTTCCGGAAAGGTCGATGACATTGGGCATGCGGCCGGCTATCGGGACGCTGCTTGCGAACACGAAGGAGTGGCGTTTGCGCGGCTCCACTGGGACCGACAGACCGGCCATTTGCGCGATTTGCTGGGCGCGCGGCCCAGCTGCATTCACCAGGACCCCGCAGGCGATGGTCTCGCCTGTCGCCAGAACGGCCGCGACGATGCGGTCACCAACCACATCGAGGCCGACCACGGCGTTGTCGACATAGTCGACGCCCGAAAGCCGTGCTGCCCGGCGGAAGCCATTCAGCATACCCATTGAATCGAACCAGCCTTCGTCGCGCGATCCCCAAGCTCCACCGCCGAGGTCGTCGACATTGAGCCAGGGAAAACGATCCTTCAGCGGGCCCGGTTCGAGGAAGACCGTATGAGCTCCGAGGCTTCGCTGCAGGTCCACTCGCGCCCTAGCCGGTTCGACCCCGTCCGGAGAGCAGCAGTACAGGTATCCGTGCTCATGGAAGCCAAGATCGGGGGCGGGTTCGCCTTGAAGAACGGCGCCATCCGGAGCGGGAAGTTGCGGATGATCTCGATGCCGAACTGGCTGATCTTCACGTTGATGGGGTTAGAGTACTGCTGCCGGATGGCGCTGGTGGAGAGCGCGGTCGATGAGAATGCGTAGCTGCTGTCTCGCTCCACAACCAGTACGGACGCGCGCGACCCAAGCGTTTGGCTGAGCCAATATGCCGTCGAGGAGCCGACGGCCGCACCGCCGACGATGACGACGTCGTAGGCGCTGCGAGCGGGCGCTCTATAAGGAGGAATTGCCACGAGTAGATCTGGCTCAGCCCTGGAACGACAGAATGTGGGCGGTCGAACCACGCAGAAGATCGGCAAGAGTGCAGCAGAGACTGATGTGCCAGGCAACAGCCGGCGCGGACGTAAGAGAATTGGGCCGCTCGACCACCGCTTAGCTCCCAGAAGACGTAAGTTGAAATTTATATGATGTCATATATGTTGGCTGCTCAGGATGCAAGCCGGGAGCGGTGGAGCGTGGCGGGACTGAAAGGAGCTGCGAATGCGTGGAACTGGCAAGGCTGACGTGTTCGTAATGCTGGCCCATCCGGTGGGACACGCAAAGAGCCCGGGGATCTTCAATGAGATCTTCGAGCGCAAGGGGCTCGACAGTCTCATGGTTCCGCTTAGCTGCCGGCCGGAGGATTTTGAAACGTTCTGGGCCGGCATCACCGCGGCGGAGAACATTCGGGGTGTCATCATCTCGGTGCCGTATAAGACGGCTGTCTATCGGAAGTGCGCAGCTGCCCATGAGCGCGCGGCTCGCGTCAAAAGCGCGAACTCCGTGCTCCGCCAGGCGGACGGAAGCTGGTATGCGGACAATTTCGACGGCGTCGGCTTCATCGACGGGCTCAGGGCCGGAGGTCATCAGATTGCCGGTAAACGCATCCTGCAGGTCGGGGCAGGCGGCGCCGGATCCTCGCTCGCCTACTGTCTGGCGGAAGCGGGAGCCGAGGAGATCCGCCTGTCCGACATCGATCCCGGCCGCGCCGAAAATCTCGCCTCTCTGGTGAGGAGATCCTTCCCGAATTGCCGGATTGCGGTGGGCACGCCTGACCCTTCGGGCATGGACATGGCGATCAACGCCACGCCGATGGGGTTGAAGGGTTCGGACCCCTTGCCGATCGACGCCAGCAAACTCAGGCCGGAGATGACCGTCGTCGACATCATCATGGAGCCCGCGGAGACCGCGCTGCTCCGGAAGGCGAAGGAGATCGGCTGCCGGCTGCAGCCCGGCGCACCGATGATGAACTTTCAGGTGGACGCGATGTCGGCGTTCTTCGGTATCGACCGGCAGGTGGGCGCAAATGGCTGATCCGAGGACGGCCGTCGTCGTCGGCGGCACGTCGGGCATTGGCCGCGCCATAGCCTTGCGCTTCGCCCAGGATGGCTTCCGCTTGGTGGTAGCCGGGCGGGACAGGTCACGCGGCGATCGGAGTGCGGCTGATTGTCGGGCGGCGGGCGCCGCGGACGCGGCCTTTCTCGAGGTGGATGTCGGCGATCCAGAGTCCCTGGCAGCCTTGGCGCGGGATACGGAACGGCGCCTTGGAGCGCCCGGCGTGCTGGTCAACTGCGCCGGCATTCTGCAGAGCGGAAGGCGTGTGCTCGACCAGGACCTCGCCGAGGACGAGGCAATGTGGCGCGTCAACTATCGCGGCACCCTGGTCGGATCGCAGGTGTTCGGCCGCCTGATGTCGGCGGCCGGACGTGGCGCCATCCTCAATGTCGGGTCGCTGGCCTCGTTCGCGCCGCTGTCGCTGCCGGCATACACCCCGGGCAAGTACGCCGTCCTGGCGCTGACGCAAATGCTCGCCGCGGAACTTGGTCCCGATGGGGTACGCGTCAACGCGGTGGCGCCCGGCTACACCCTCTCGGACGGACTTAAGGACAAGATCGCCAAAGGCGAGCGCAACCCCGATGCGATCAAGGAGACGACCGCGCTGCGGCGGTTCGTCGAGCCGAGCGATGTCGCCGAGGCCGCCTTCTTCCTGTGCTCCGATCGCGCGGCCGCGATCACCGGCGTAACCCTGCCCGTGGACGCCGGCTGGCTGGTTCAAGCTCCCTATGCCCACTATCTGCGCGGCAATCCGATCCGATCGGCGTCGGTCGAATGACGAAACGCAAGCCATTGTCTGCTGTCGTCGCGGAGAGTCTGGCCGCCAAGATCCGCTCAGATGGGCTGATCCCCGGCGCTCAACTGCCGACTGAAGCCGAACTCTGCTTGGAGTATGATGTCAGCCGTACCGTTATCCGCGAGGCTGTGGCGAGACTTCGCTCAGAGGGGTTGGTCATTCCGCATCAGGGACGCGGCATGTTCGTCAGTGATCTGTCACCGCGCAATTTCTCGATCCCTGAGGATGCGCTGAAGTCGCTGCCGGAGACGATTGCCATTATGGAACTCAGAATGAGTGTTGAAGTGGAGGCGGCAGGACTTTGCGCCGAGCGCCGGACGCCGCATGAAGCGCACGCGATTCGCGCCTTGATGGAGCAGGTTGACGCGCGCCACGACGATCCGAATGCAGTGCAGATCCACTATGACTATGATTTCCATCTGGCCATCGCCAAGGCGACCGGCAACGAGTTCATCCATGGGTTTCTGATCTATCTGCGGCCGATGATCGTGCCTCGCTACCAGCTGGGCTATGTCGTGGCTCCCGAATGGAAGAACAGCTACTACGCGCGCATTCACAAAGAGCACCGCGCGATCGTCGACGCCATCGACAGGCAGGACAGTCCCGCGGCCCGCCGTACGATGCGCAGGCACCTGGCAAACAGTCTCGAGCGCGTTCGGGGCTTGGCGGAGGCCGCCGGAATATCCGCCCTACCCGAGGCGCAGGAATTGGCCGCGGCAGCACTTTTCGCGAACATGAAGCGTCCGGCTTCGGCCGACCGCTAAGACTGGTTTTTTGGGAAGGGGCAACGTGACAACAGCTTTCATCACCGGCGCCACCAGCGGGATTGGACGAGCCATCGCCGTGGCGCTGGCGCAAGCCGGCTATCAAGTTTACGCCGTCGGCCGCAACGAGGCCGCGCTGGAGACGTTGCGCTCGGAACAGCCGCGGATCACCCCGATCGCCATCGATGTCACCGACCGCGACGCGCTCGAGGCAGTCACCGCCGGTCTCGAGATCGACGTGCTGATCAACAATGCCGGCATGATGCCGCCTTTGGGCAATTTCGCCGACATGACGACGGCCGATATCGACGCGACGTTGGCGGTCAATCTCAGCGCGCCGGTGCTGCTGACCCGTCTGATCGTGCCTCAAATGCGCGAGCGCCGCTCAGGTCATGTTCTGTTCACCGGGTCGTCGACCGGCCACGCGCCGTTCGCCAACATCGCCCTCTACGCTGCAACCAAGGCAGCCATCGCCGGGTTTGCCGCTTCGCTGCGCGCCGACCTGTCGCCGTACGGCATTCGGGTCACGGAGATCGTGGCCGGACGGGTCGAAACTCAGCTTTACAAGAACATCCTCGACGAGAAGGCCAGGGCGGCGATGTATGCCGCAAATACCGCCGTGCAGCCCGAGGATGTCGCCACGATGGTCGTGGCGGTCCTCGGCCTGCCGAGCTGGGCCGACGTCACCCGGTTCGACATCATGCCGACCCATCCCGTCACGCCGAGCGGCAGCAGGTAGGAGATCGGCATGAACGACCTCGCGGTGCTCATCGTCGGCGGCGGCTCGGGCCTGGGAGCGCAGCTGGCGGCCATGGCGGTTGCCGAGGGGGCCGCCAAGATCGGCATCATCGACATCAATCCCGAGGCGGCGGAGGCGGCGCTGCAGGCAGCGCGCGACAGGAGCCTGCCTACGGCCTCGGCCCAATGCGACATTCAGGTCGGCGCGGACTGTCACGCCGCCTTCGAGACGATCGTGTCCGCACTCGGCCGGATCGATACGCTGATCAACTCGGCTGCGATCTACCCGCGCCGGCCGCTGCTCGAGATTTCCGACGACGACTGGGACGCTTCCAACGGCATCAACATCAAGGGTACCTATCACATGATGGTGGCCGCCGTCCGTCACATGCGCTCCCAGGAACCCAGGGATCAGGTGCGTGGCCGGATCGTCAACTTGACCTCCGTCGATGCATTCAAGGCTCACCCTCAGAATGCACATTACGCGGCGACAAAGGCTGCGGTGGTCAGTCTGACGCGCTCGTTCGCCCACGAGGTCGCCAAGGACGGCATCCTCGTGAATTCGGTTGCCCCTGCCGGCATGGCGACGGAGCGCGCCCGTGCTCTCGGTTTTCTCGACGAGCTTGCCAAGGCGAGCCCGCTCGGCCGAGGGGCCAGACCCGAGGAAATCGCGCAGTGGGTGCTGATGGCGGGCGGACCCAAGAACACGTATATGACCGGCGAGCAGGTCATCGTTTCGGGCGGCTATATATACGCATAAGAGCCGCGTTGCAGCGCAGGATGTGAGGGTTCGACAGAACGGGGAGGTGACGATGTCCGGCAAGCTGCGCCTCCCGCCGCTCAACGCTTTGCGGGTCTTCCACGCGGTCGCCCAGCATAAGAGCTTTCGCCAAGCGGCCGACGAATTGCTGGTCACGCCTCAGGCAGTCGGCCAGCAGATCAAGCTCCTGGAAGATACGCTGCAGGTCACATTGTTCGAGCGCAAGGGCCGTTCGATCGAGCTGACGGAATCGGCGATCCTGCTCTCCCACTACATCAAGGCCGGATTTGAAGAGTTCTCGGAAGGCGTGCGCCGGGTCACCAAGTCGGCCTACCGCGACCGCATCAATCTCAATGCCAGCCCGTACTTTGCGACTCACTACCTGCTGCCGCGACTGTCTTCGTTCCGCGAGATTCTGCCTGGCGCCGATCTTCGGCTCACGACGATGGTCGATCTTCCTGATTTCGCCCGTGACGACATCGACATGACGGTTCAGTGGGGATATGGCGCCTGGCCCGATTATGAAACGACGCTGCTTGTGCCCGATCCGAAGGTCATTTGCTGCACGCCTGCGATCGGCGAAAAGATCAAGTCGGCGAGGGATCTGACGAAATTCACGCTGCTCGATACGACCAAGTCGAAGCGGCTTTGGCCCGACATTTTACGCCACCTCGCGGTGACCCAAACCGAAAGCGGCCGCAGCATCGAATTCGACGATGCCGCAACGATGCGCCGAGCTGCCCTGCAAGGCATCGGCGTCGGCCTGGTGTCATTGATGGATGCCGAGCAGGACTTGCGCCTGGGCGCGTTGGTCGCTCCGGTCGGGCGGGATGCGCTCGTCGACATGAAACCCGAAGAGATCCCCGGCTTCTACCTGGTCATGCCGCGCGGGCACCGTCGCGTCAAAGCCGTCGCAGCGCTGCACGGCTGGCTGGTCGAGCAGGACTGGCGGAGCGATCTCCAGTTCTCTTTGCCAAGAGCGCTCCCTTGGCACGACTGACAGCGATAGGCGCCTTCGAGCCAGGCTCGGACCTTTGATCCGCGGATGAAAATCTCTGGAGTGCGTCACGCCGAAGATAGGATTGAGCGATGAGCGACCGTGCAAATCGATTGGCCGCGCTGCTCGGGCCGAAAGGCTGGCTTTCGGGCGAGGACACCCGACCGTATCGTCGGGACTGGCTTGACCGGTACGGGACCCCACCAATCGGGGTCGCGCGTCCGTCGAGCACGGCCGAAGCCGCTGAACTTGTCCGTCTCAGCCGACAGCTGGATTTGGCCATCGTGCCGCAAGGCGGAAACACCAGCCTTTGCGGCGGCGCGGTCGCGGACCGGGCGGACGCGGTGATCCTGTCGCTTGCCCGCATGACGGCGATCGGCGAGCCCGACTTTGACAGCGGATCGGTTCTCGTCGAGGGCGGCGCCGTGCTCGCTGCGCTTCATCACGTGCTGGAGCCGCACGGCCTGATCTTTCCGCTGCATCTCGGCGCCGAAGGCAGCGCGCGCATAGGCGGGCTGATTGGAACCAATGCCGGGGGCAGCCACGCTTTCCGTTATGGGATGATGCAGGATCTCGTGCTCGGACTGGAGGTGGTCACAGCGGACGGCGAGGTGTGGAATGGGCTCCGCGCGGTGCAGAAGGACAATGCCGGCTACCAGCTGCGCAAGCTGTTCTGTGGCGCCGAAGGCACGTTGGGCGTGGTTACCCGTGCTGTGCTGAAGCTCTTTCCGGCGCCGAAGCAGCGGGCGACAGCGCTTCTTGCATTGCCGGGCTTCGCCGCTGCAGTGAGCTTTGCCAGTTGGCTGCGCGGGGAGGCCGGCGACTTCATCGACGCCCTGGAATTCCTGTGCGATCGTGGCGTGTCGCTGATGCTGAAGAACGTGCCGGACCTGGCGTTTCCGCTGGAGACTCGCGGTGCGGTCTACCTGCTGGTCGAGCTTGCCTGCGTGTCGTCCCGTGTACCCCTTGACGACATCTTGACGGCGGCGCTCGAGTGGGGATTGGACACCGGCGTCGTCATTGACGGAGCGCTTACCGCGTCGGAGGCGCAGCGGGCACATTTCTGGCGCGTCAGAGAGGAGCAGCCGGAGGGTCAAAGGTTGGAAGGGCCGCAGCTCAAGCACGACATTTCCGTTCCGCCGGGCAAGATCGCGGGGTTCATCGAGGCGGCGGAGCAGCGCTGCTTGGCGCTGCTGCCCGGCGTTCGTATCAATCCGTTCGGGCATCTGGCCGACGGCAACATTCACTACAATCTCAACCCGCCCGAGGGAACGGACGATTTCGGCGGAAAAGACGAGCAGCTCGCCCAGGCTCTGGCTGGCTTGGCGACCGACCTGGGCGGCAGCTTTGCCGCCGAGCATGGCCTGGGACGCGCGAAGGTCGCCCTGGCAGACCGCTTCCGTAGCCCGGTGGAAAGACAGCTGATGCGCAGATTGAAAGAGGCGTTTGATCCTGGATCGATGATCAACCCCGGGGTCATCGTCGCTTCGCCGGCGAGAAAGAAGAACTTTCCAAACCACCGCATTTCTTGATTTCCCGCCGGACGCCGGCGGTGCATTGATCGGCCGCGGGTGGCGGTCGAGGCGCCGACCCCTCGGAAGCGACAAGGGACCGGCTCGATCGTGCGCAGCGGAGGACAGCTCCTCGTCGAAAGCTTGATCGCCCTTGGCGCGACGAAGAGCTTCGGCGTTCCCGGTGAGAGCTATCTTGCCGTGCTGGATGCCCTTCACGACACGCCCGGAAGGCTCGACTATGTGCTCTGCCGCAACGAGGGCGGCGCGTCGTTCATGGCTTCGGCCTATGGCAAGCTCACCGGCTCGCCTGGCATCTGCTTTGTGACCCGCGGCCCCGGCGCCGCCAATGCGAGCATCGGTGTCCACACCGCCATGCAAGACAGCTCCCCGATGGTTCTGTTCGTCGGCCAGGTCGGCACCGATATGAGGGGCCGCGAGGCGTTCCAAGAGGTCGACTACCGCGCAGTTTTCGGCAGCTTGGCGAAATGGGCGGTCGAGGTCGACACGGTTGTGCGCCTGCCTGAGATCCTGGCGCGAGCCTGGACGACCGCACTTGGCGGCCGGCCGGGGCCGGTGGTCGTCGCGCTGCCCGAGGACATGCTGACCGCCACGACCGATATCGCCCCGCTGCGTAGGCCCGCCGTGGTGTTCGAGCCGGCTGCGGATGCCAGGTCCATTGCCGAGGTCCGGGCGATGCTAGGAAATGCCGAGCGGCCAGTGCTTCTCATCGGCGGCGCCAATTGGAGCTCCGAGGGACGTGCGGCAATTCTGCAATTTGCAGAAAGCTCCGATATCCCCGTGGTTGCGGCGTTCCGCTACCAGGACCAGTTCGACAACAACTCGCCGGTCTTTGTCGGCGAGGCGGGTGTCGGCATGGCAGCGCACGTTAAGACGCTGCTGCGCGATGCCGACGTGATCTTGGCGGTCAACGTCCGCTTCGGCGAGATGACCACCGACGGCTACACCTTGCTTGCCGTTCCGCAGCCGCATCAGCAGCTGATCCATGTGCACGGTTCCGACCGCGAGATCGGCAAGATCTACATCCCGGCGATCGGCATCCAGGCGGGGCCGAACGCCTTTGCCAAGGCTCTGTCGGCGGTGCGAGGCGGTTGGTCGGCTTGGCGCGTCGCTGCGCGACAGTCATACGAGTGCGCCTTCCGCGCCCCGGTCCAGCCGGGCCCGGTCGACATGGTCGCGGTCTGCGCCTGGCTGCGCGACACCCTGCCCGAAGATGTAATCGTCGCCAATGGCGCAGGAAACTTCACCGTTTGGCCGAACAAGTTCCTTCGCTTCGGGCCGAAGGCTCGCTTGCTCGCACCCCAGTCCGGGGCGATGGGCTACGGCCTGCCGGCCGCGATCGCGGCGAAGGTGGCGTTTCCACAGCGGCTCGTCGTCTGCTTTGCCGGCGACGGAGATTTCCAGATGAACTGCCAAGAGCTTGGCACGGCCATGCAGGCGGGCGCGCAGCCGATCGTCTTGATCGTGAACAATGGCATCTATGGAACCATCCGCGCCCACCAGGAGCGTAACTACCCGGCCAGGGTTTCGGGCACGACGCTGCTCAACCCTGACTTCGCAGCACTGGCGCGATCCTACGGTTTCCACGCCGAGCGGGTCGAGACGACAGAGGACTTTGCCGCCGCCTTTCGGCGCGCTCGCGCGTCCACGACCGGGGTGGTGCTGGACATCGCGGTTTCGCCCGAGGCACTTACCCCTCGGCAGACGCTTTCCCAGATGCGCGAAGTCGGCCTGCAACTGCAGAAGTCGAGCTCATGACCGGGACAAGCAGCGATATCCGCCTCGGCGCCGACATCGGCGGAACGTTCACCGACATCGCGCTCGATCTATCCGGACGGATGTTCTCGACCAAAGTTCTGACCAATTATGCTGCTCCCGAACAAGCGATCCTCGACGGGATCGCAATCGTCGCCCGCGCCGCCGGCATCCGGCACGCCGATATCGACATCGTGATCCATGGGACCACGCTGGCGACCAACGCTTTGATTGCGCGGCGCGGCGCCAAGACGGCGCTGGTCACCACCGAAGGGTTTCGTGACGTCATCGAGATGCGCACCGAGAACCGCTTCGAGCAGTACGACCTGAACCTCAGGCTGCCTTCGCCTCTGATCCCCC
>CAWBRU010000010.1:0-142792 GCA_963791325.1 uncultured Alphaproteobacteria bacterium
TTCGGTCCCATCGGTCTTGTAGGGCTTGGTCTCGTAGGCAAGGCGCTAGCGAGGCGCCTTATCGGGGCTGGCTACAGGGTTGTCGGTCGGGATCCTGATCAGCAGGCGCGCGAAACCGCCAGAGCAATTGGCGTCGAAATCGCCGATGACCTCCCGTATGTGGCTGAGTGCTGCAAGGTGATATTTCTGAGCCTCCCGGATTCGATGGCTGTCGAAGACGTGCTATGGGGAACCTCTAGCCTGAGCGGGTCATGCACCATTGGCACCCTGGTCATCGACACCACCACCGCGGACCCCAACGAGACTGTGCGAAACTTCAGCCGTCTCGCCACCCGGCAAATTCGTTTTGTCGATTGCCCACTCGTCGGCTCAAGCCAAGAAATCGGCGAGGGGCAAGCTGTGGCCATCGTCGGTGATCGGGAGGAAACGGCGGATTACGCGCCTCTTCTTCGCACGTTCGCCAACACAGTGTTTTTTCTCGGCGAGGTCGGACGAGGCCACACAGCCAAACTTGTGGTCAACTTGGTGCTCGGCCTTAATCGTATCGTCGTGTCGGAAGGGCTCGGTCTCGCCCATCGATGCAACCTGGACCTGGCACAAATGTTGACCCTAATGAAAGCCAGCGCCGCCTATTCGGAGGTGATGGATACCCAAGGTGGGCTGATGTTGTCGCACGACTTCAGCCGCCCGACGGCACGGCTTGCACAGCATGCAAAAGATGTCGGCCTGATCCTTGAGCTTGCAGCAGAGAGCGGAGCGCGGGTGCCGATGTCGAAGTTGCACAAATTATTGTTACAGGAAGCCCTCGCGTACGATTGGGGAACTCTAGACAATGCGGCGGTTTTCAACCTTTACGTTCCGCCCTAGCGCCGGGTGGCGAGCGTATCTGGCTAGGCTGTCTGGATAGCTTTGCATGGCCCTTCGAAGGTCTTCTTCTGACGTGACCTTGATTTCGCGCCCTTCATGGCAGCTCATCCAAAGCGCCGCCGACAATCCGAAAACGAGCCAAGCGAAATCGGCAGTCGGCCGCAGATTGGTGGACGGCTCGCAGTGCCAGCGCCATGACTGCCTAACAATATCGAGGTGGCGACTCGCGGCGACACATGGTGACTCGGCCTTGCCATTGAATACTATGCATTCGCCTGTGCCGTCGTAGATCGCTTCGATAACGAACTCGCGGTGGTTCGCTAGACCCTCGACACGAAATCGCTTGAACGGCCGAGCCCCTTGGCGCTTGAAGTCCGTATGGATTCCGATGGTCATACCGTCCACAAGGATCTCGCCGGAGACTTTGCCGTCAACTAAGCCAAAACGGTAATCCTCGGGATTCGGCGGATTGTATGGGACTGATGAGGCGGCAACGGTTATCCCATTAGGAAACACTTCCTCGAAGGAGGAGCTGCGATTTATGACTATGAGTAGAAGTGCTAGGCAATGCGCCGTCTCTTGGTATTGGATCGGAACTATTACTTTTCGGTTTCTTGGGTTCAATCCGTCTTCACGATCTTTTCCCCGCTCGCAATAAATCCGATTGATACGAAAGTCAGCGTAACTACGCAGTCGTGTGAGGATTTGACACATTTGGAAGGTGCGCTGGTTAAAGGCCTCCACAAAGTCGAAGAGTACAGTCCCAGAGCTTTTTCGGGCAGCCACTCTAAGCCGGCAGCACTCGTCGGGGTGTGCAGGGTGGGCCATGGGCTTTTCGATGTTGATATGTCGCCCCCTCTCAAGCAACCGGTAGACGCCCTCACGCACCTCCGGATGGGTAGCGATATGGAAGAGATCGGCATCAACTTCGTAGAACTGCTCTTCGCGGGCGACGATATGGAGGCGATCGGAGTAGCAGAAGTCAAATGGTTTGGGGCCAGGATCAAAGCCGTAGATCTTTGGCACGCCAAGCTGTAAAGCGGCATTGTAGATTAGGCTGCCGATGTGGCCGTAGATGCCTGCAATGGCAAGCGAGGACGGCACCGCATAGATGCTCACTGGGCTGCGCGTAACCACGCCTTCTGTCGGGACATATTGCATGGCTATCGTCAGGGCGCTTTCACGAAACTTGGCTGAACGGCGATGGGAACAACAAACGATCAAGGCGAAGCCTGGGGCCACCGCCGAGCCGATTTGTCACCAAGACTACTCAGCCACGAGAGGTGATCCGCATTTTTCTTTTGACGATTGTTCTTGTCAGTTTTGACCGAGCCGGCTTTGTAAACGAACTGCTACCGAGCAATGTGATAGGCGGGATCATCGCCAAAGAAATTAATGTTCATAAGCTGCAGTTCCTCGGCGCGATATTGGGCAAGAGGTTTCACCCGTTCATCCGACAACCGCCGCTCACGCTTTTTGCAGAGGAGATGCCCGAAGTCGGTGCGCAAAGAGAGTTCTCTGGCACGCTCGACAACGGCCCCCTCAAATGATGCGACGCTGTCGCCAAAATAATCATCGATTAACCCAATTGATTTGGCCTCCCGCGCGCCCATTGGACGACACCCTTCAGTCAGCTCAATTGCCCTCGCCGAACCGACCCGACGCGGCAGGGTGTAGGTCCAATATTCGGAGCCATGGAGTCCCCCATGCTCTTGTAATGCGGATTGATTACTGTTCCTGGTCGAGCAAAGACAAAGTCCGCGGCTATTGCGAGCATGGCACCACCCGCTCCGGCGTTGCCGCGCATCCCAGCGATCACCAGATGTGACGAGGTGGCGAGTATTTCCTGGATGAGGTCGTCGATGACATTGATATTGCGCCAGGATTCCATCGCCGAATCCCCCGCCTCGATGACGTTCAGGTGAATGCCGTTGGAGAAGAAGTCGCGCCCACCAAGCAGTACGATTACCCGAGTGGGTCGGCGGCTTGCGAAGCGCAAAGCGGCGAGCAGGCGATGGCACTGTCCGGTGCTCATTGCGCCATTGTAGAAATCGAAATGTAGATACCCGACAGCTTCCTGTTCGACGTACCGAATCTCACGGTGTGTTCGATGCTCGATGGAGATGTTCACTGGCAATTCGGAGTTTAGAAGGCAGCTAGCGTGCCGCCCTAGTGCCTGCACCGCAGGCAGCTTTATTCCGGCGTATTTCCCAACGGCCTTAGCCTTGAGATGCGTGATCCAGACCGCGCCGTCGACGGTCGCACGGCAGATCGCGCCGTCCCGTTGGGCCAGGAACTCACCGGGCAAGCCGCGCAGGCGATCTTCAGCATGAGCCCCATAGAGGAAAAACGGCTCGTCGAACAAGTTGTCCAGCACTCCGGGCGCGCTGTCGGACGCGCCGATCTTTCTGACGATGATGTCCGTTCGGTCTTCACCCCAGGCGATTGCTCGGTCCTGTTGACGCATGACTGGCTGCTCGCGGCCGCGGGGGAATCCGGCGGGCGTTTGCGGGCGAGGTTCCCCCGACCCGATCCTGTCGACGGCCTCCAGCACCCCGAGCACCGCCGCTTCAGTCACCTGGTTGCGATACACATGGCTCTTGGTAATCGGCCCCTCTGGAAGCGGAAACTCGCGGGTCGCCCAGATGGGCCCCCCATCCATAACGGCGCTGGCCTGCAGGATCGTAACACCCCATGTCCTCTCGCCCGTCATGATCGCCCAATCGAGCGAAGACGGGCCGCGATCGCCTACAATTCCTGGATGGACTATCAGACAGATGTGCCTAGCCCAGATCGCCTCAGGAATTGCGATCTTGAGCATTGGCGCGATGATGAGATCCGGTGTGTGCTCGAAGACGGAATTCATCATGTCGTCGCCGCTCATGGCAAGTGTCACCCTCAGCGCGTGGCCGCGCTCGATGAGCTCGATCGAAAGGCGTTGGCTAAGGCTGTTATGGGCCGATGTCAGAAAGAGAATCCTCACAAGCTCTCCCCTTGTTATTTCGCTTTCCCACCTAAGCCGGAACCAGAGTTCCCATGGTTGAGACCCAGGACGCGGCGAAACGGAAAGTCCTCTTCCGCTCCCTGTTCAAGGTGCGCCGCCGACGCTCTATCGCCCGGTCATTTTCGCCTTAAGTCGGCGCTCATCGGGGCGACGTGTGACAGTCGGCAATGAAACGATGTGGGCTTTAGGCGAGTGATGTCTGTGATCCTCGTTACAATCGGACGAGAACTGAGGAGCGGTCGTTGTTTTCATGCGGCCTTTAAAGATGCAGCGCAGCGCATGTTCCGCTCTATGCAGTTCCACCGGTTGCCGGTATGATCAAGCGCGGCGTAGCTGTGGGTGGTGTTGATGGCGCACTTGAATACTTGCGGCATGAATGCACCATCGAACTTCCGCGGGTTCCTTCGAATTTTCGTGGATTCGCAGGAATGGATATTTCACGATGCGCGAAAATCGCCTTTCCCAAGGATGGCGACGGCGACTGGTGATAGACGGGTCGCTAGTCATTGTGCTGACGCTCACCGGGCCATTCGGAACCTTCGTTGATCTTCCTGCCCCGCTTAGGCTGGCGTACTGGACGATCGCGGTCGGCGGCTGCAGCCTGTTGATGCACTTCGTGATCGGAGTTCTGTTGGGAGCGCGCTGGCTCACAGCCTGGCCAGATCTACCGCGGATAGCACTTGGTTCGATGCTTGCAGCTTTTCCTGGGGCTGCGCTGATTGGACTGCTGGAACAGACGATGCGCTACAACAATGCGGTGTTCGATCACTATCTCTGGTTTTGGTTCTGCGTCGCCGCGATCGGCTTTCCCGTCGCTCTCTTCCAGTTCGCGAGCTTTGAGCCCCGCGTTTCGAAACTTGCGGGCGGGTCCGAACCTGACGTCCCCGACACTCGCTTTCTCCAGCGGTTGCCGCTCGAGATGGGGCGGAAGATCATTTCGCTTTCGATGCAAGACCACTATGTGAGAGTGACGACCGACCGGGGCTCGGTCATGATCCTGATCCGCTTCTCCGACGCTGTGAGAGAACTCGCCGGTCATCCGGGTGCGCAGGTTCATCGCTCGCATTGGGTGGCTGCTGGTCAGGCGAAGCAGATCCTGCACGAAAAGAATCGAAAGATGATCGAGCTTGCCGACGGCCGGCGCCTGCCCGTCAGCCGGCCTTACTTCCACGATGCCAGGAAGCTAGTCAGCGGGAGTCAGGACACTACGTGAACGGATAGGCAGCGGATCCCGGATTGCCACCCCATACACCTGTTGCGAGATCGCAGGTTCGCTCTCATCGAACCCGCGAGTGTCGGAGAGCTCGGGGTTCATTGATCTTGGGACTGTGTCTCGCGGGCCATCAAGCCCCGCTGCAACCACCGACACTTTGAAACTACCCTTGAGAGCATCATCGAAAATCGCGCCCACAATTATGTCGGCGGTTTCTTCGACCTTATCCCTGAAACGTGAGACTGTCTCGTTTGCCTCAAACAATGTCATATCGGACCACCGGATATCGAGACTAAGACGCCCTGAGCACATATCATTGACGTCTCGTCCAGCAGTGGATTCGTGATAGCCAGCTCCGCGGCCTTTTGCGCTCGGCCGCGGCCAGAGGCCTCACCTGATCCCATCATCGCCCGCGGTGGGATCTCATTGAGCACGGGTCTGAAAGCGCCGTACTCCACCTCGATTCCGTGGGACCGGGGCCATTTCGCTATGCGGCGACACTGTCCTGTGGCGTGGCCGACGGCGTCCTTAGCATGTCGCTTTTCGTGGAGAACACCGGCGACCAAGCTCTGCCGTTCGGGTTTGGCTTCCATCCATGGATGATCCGCACCCCGAATACGCAGCTACGGGCGAGCGCTAGCAGAGTTTGGCTGGAGGACGAGCAGCACCTACGAAAAGGAACCGCGCCCGTCGTCATTCCGCGTGACTGGGATTTTCAAAGCCTTGCCAGCTTGCCGGACGGCTGGATCAACAATGCGTTTAAAGGATGGGACGGGACCGGCGAGGTATGGTGGCCGGATCGTGACCTGCGCCTTTATTTTCACGGCTTCGGCTGTGCTCTCCACCTACCTCGTCTATTCGCCTTCGCGAAGCGCCGACTTCTTTTGCTTCGAGCCGGTCAGCCACCCGGTCGATGCGTTCAACCTGCCTGGTGAGCCAACATCGCATGGCTTGGTGATACTTGAGGTTGGCGAGCGGACTCATGCATGGGCAACTTGGACGGCAGATCGTCCGGGCGACAGCCACTAAGCCGAAGCTTACGCGACCTCAACTGTGCTCTCCAATGCAATTGCGCTCTTGCCACGTCGCGAGCAGCTCTGTGACAGCCGACGACAAGAGGACCGGGCGGTGGAGGAAAAGAGCCTGCCCCGTTTTCAGCAACTCGCACTAGGTGCGGTTGCCCGACCCGCCGGGCCCTTCTTTGTCAACGCCGTCCATACGCGCTGAGCGAGCAAGGTGATGTGCTATCACGCCGCCAGGCAAGCACGATACCTGAAGGCTCGTTCGATTGGAGTTCTTGCGCCTGTTATACCGACCAAGATCTCGGTCGGCAGAATGGTCAGCGCTTTCGACGGGTTTTCTCGGTCGCCGGTTGCGCTGCTTCGATGGATTCGCGCGCTAATCGTGCGGCACGCAACCGCTCAGTCTTCTTCGCCCTTGCCGCCGCTTCGCTACCAATTATCTCCCGTACCGTTCTTGTCGTCGCGTCGGTTTTCGATCCCGTCGATGACGGCATAAACTTGAACACTCCGCTTTCAGGCATCATGGCCGCTCTCCCTTCCAAACAGTGAAGCCCAATGAGCTCTATCGGGCTCATCCCGCCTGAAGGTTGTCGGCAGAGCTCTTGCCCCTACGGTCGCTCACGATGTCGAAGCTGAGCTTTTGGCCCTCGACGAGGGAGCGCATCCCGGCGCGCTCGACGGCGGAAATGTGGACGAACACATCGGGCTGTCCATTGCCCTGCTCGATGAAGCCGAAGCCCTTGGTAGAGTTGAAGAACTTCACAGTTCCTGTGGCCATTGAGATTTCTTCCCCTAATCGGCACAGATTGTCTGGCCAAGCCGGCTAATTGCGTGACCGGCTAAGTACCATCGTTTTTCGACTAATAAGGACGTTGGTCAGAGCGCCGCAGCGCAGAAACAACGTTCGCCTACAAGGTCGACAATCATAGATAGCGTCAAAACGCGTTCGCCACAAGGCGAGCGCTCCTCGGTCGATTGACCACACGAGAGCTTCGCTCATTTGCCGTTTCCGACGGACCCGGGGAACAGAAGGTCGTCGTACAGCCGTTCGATCAGCTCGGGGCTCCGAACGGATCGGATAAGCCGGCTGCCGCGCCATTGCCTGCAACAGCTTCTCCGGCAGATTGCTGAGCCCGGCGCTCAAACCCTCGGCAGCTATTCTTTGAGTTGCCCGGGCGCACACGCCCAAGCATACCATCAGAGCGTGCTTGTAGATAGGCGTATATATCCTTCACATACGGTTCAAAGTTTGGATCACCGGCAAATCCCTTCATTACGGAATTGCCGTTTCTTCGACCTTGAAGGACGATTGCAGTGAATACTTCGATCGGAGGCAGATCGGCTGTCAGCGAGGGCGCAAATGTCGAGCCCTCGCCATACGCGCCGTGGCAGTGATTGCAGCCGGCGTGATAGCGCCGGAACCCGTTCAACGTTCTGGTGTCGGCCTTGCTATCGATGACCCTGTAGAATTTGCCATTCGTAGCCTCCTGGGCGGCAGCGCCGGCCGGGACGGGGCAAATTAGTTGCAGCCCGAGTACGAGCCTTAACCCGGATGCTCGCACTTGCTCAGTCACCCTGCTGCGTGCCCGTGTCTGCCCGAGCTATTCATTCGCGCTCACCGCTGCCGCGGCCGCGGTCTCCCCCTTGCGAAGCAGAAGCATACCGTTGAATCGCTCTATGTCGAAAACCTGGGCTGTTTCCCCGAGCTTGCCGGGCACGGAAATGAGCAGATGCTCATTCTCTGCCAGGGTGGCCACGAACCGTACGGGTTCGCTGCCATCTAGCGAAGCTATCGTGGTGATGACTCGAAAGTCATCCCCCTCGTCAGTGTAGTAGACCACGCCTCGGTATGCTCCGACATCGATGCTGCCTCCCTGGATCGCGGTGAGCTCGCCGGCAGAAGCCGATCCGGCCATCATGACCACCATACCGATCGTGCAGAAGGCGAGAGCTTTGGACATCTTCATCTCCTCGAATGGAGTCCTGGTGGCGTGTGGGATAGCGGGCCGGTCAAATCCAGTCTGTGGGGATTCCCACACCTCCAGCTCGGTTGCGGCGGTTTTTTCGGAGCAGTCGATTCGGAAATTCCTGCTAAAAGACGTACACTTGCTAATGGTCAGATGGGGCGATGAGCACTTTTCCGGCCTTCCTCTCGACACTTTGCGAGGCCGATGTCGCTGCATTGGCCGAGAGATGGACGGTGCGAATTTATCGACAACATGAGCTCATTATCGCTCATGGCGACCGTGATACGGACGTCTTTTTCATTCTCGACGGCCAAGCACGTGTCACCTTGTTTTCCGGACTCGGCCGGGAAGTTGCCTACAGGGATATTCAGCCCGGCGACATTTTCGGCGAATTGGCCGCCATCGATGGCCGAGAAAGATCGGCGAGCGTCATCGCCCTAGAACTAACCCGCACTGCCCGCTTGTCCGCAGCCGCTTTCGAAGAGATCGTCAAGAGCCACCCGGCTCTCACCTGGGCTCTGCTTCAGCACCTGTCTGGTTTGCTAAGGCGAATGACAGACAGGGTGTTCGAATTCAGCACCCTTATAGTGCGCAAGCGTCTTGTTTGTGAGCTACTTCGGAGAGCGGATGAGAATGGACGGCCGAGCGGCGAAACGATCGCGATCTCAATTCCCACGCATTTCGAACTCGCCGCCCAGATCAGTACGCATCGCGAGGCCGTTTCTCGAGAGATGAGTGCGCTTGCCAAAAGAGGCCTCATCGAAAGGCGCGGCACGAATCTCGTTCTAAGGGATCTGCGGGGCCTCGAAGCGTTGGCCGGGAAGAAGTAACCGGCCTTCGCGGCGGGATGCAGTGAGAGCCGATGGCCCGGGGCGGTTTTTCTGCCGGTTGGTGTTGATGTGGTCACCCATCGCTTCGGCCCCGGTAAGGCCGACCCGACGATTCGGTAGATGATTTGGTGAGCACGCATTATAGAGATCCGCCAGGTGTGGGAACCTCCGCCAACGGGGTGGGAACCATGTGGGAGACCGGTGGACCCCACATTGTGGGGAGGGGGCCTAGCGAAACCAGTGCCGCACAGGACTGGAATCTCTCGTCCTCAGTGACTACTGATTCGAGCCCCGTTGCCCGCACCAGTCTAGAGTCATGTTCCAAGGAAATGGCTGTCATGAGAACAATGTTGAAAGCGCTGCTGCTGGGTGGGGGGATGGCGGTTCTGGCCGCAGCCCAAGCCCAAGCCGGAACCATCACCTGCTCTTCCCAAAGCGGCGCAGCGTGCCAGGTCGGTCGAACGGGCGCAAATTGTACTCCATTCCATGGTGGGCTGGCGCACATCTTCATCATTGATATCGATGCCAAGCAGATGCAGTGCAGCCACGGGGGCTGCCTTGGAACCCATCCCGTCAGCATTTCACCGTTCAGCATTTCACCAGGTCCGACACGGATCGAAGTGACAGCTATTGCGAGTGATCGACTGCCAACGCAGCTCGATATCTATGCCTCAAATCCTCACCAGTTCACGGCAACAACTCATCAGGGCACTGGCCCCGACGGCACAGGCTCTGTCGCCATTCTGACCGGGTTCTGCACGGGGGATTTCAGTGGCTATGTGAAGCAAACCAACTAACCACGATTTCTCCCGCGGAGATATTGGCCTTGTCTTCCTGCCTTGAGATACCTGCGGCGCGTTGCCCGAACTGTGGTCGGCCGCCGCGAGATTCGGCGTCGACGTTGCTAGCTGCCTCATCACCCCGATCATGTGCCCCTATATACCAAAGGTCGAAGGACTCTTTCGCGCGGAGTCACGCCACTACAAAGTCGTACCTGCCGAGCTTGCCGTCGCGGGCCGCGGAAATGTCGAGCAGCAGCGCTGGATCAAACAGACCGTCCCGGTCATTTGCAAGTTCGCCGGGGAAATATAGTTGGGTCGTCAGCAAGCTGCCGCCCGGCTTCTGAACCTTTAGATGATAGTGCCGGGTGCGACCGGGATACAGTCCGGGCACAATTGTGTCGAACCACCATCTACCGTCAGCGTCGGTGAATTGATGGCCACGAAGTTTGAAACCGCTGTTGTCGTAGGTTCCAGTCGGATCGGCGTGCCATAGCTCGACCAGCGCCCGTCCCACCGGCTTGCAATTCTGGGCCAGCACGTAGCCAGCAATAGTCATGCGTTCGCCGCCTGGTGCGTCACCCACGAAATCTTGCTTCTCGGGGCTCCCAGGCGTGAAGTACGGGCCTTCGGTCTGTGCTGGCGTCAGATCGTCGTCATCCGCACAAGATGGCGTAAGTCGAAGTTCCTCAGGAAATCCCGCTGCATGGCCAAGTCTCGGCAGCGCAATCGGCGCAGCCAGAAAGACGGAAAGGAGAAGACGACGGGTGGACATCGGAGCCTTCCCAAAGGTGATGAAGTCTAACTCTCGCCGGTACTGCTGGCGGAAGTGGGGCGGATGCCAGGTCCACCCAACTACTGACATACGAGGAGACAGCCGCGACTAACTGCGTCGGAGCCATTGTAACGCATAATCAGCAGTTCCGTCCCAATGCGATGTCTAAACGTAACGGGAACACTGGGATTGGCGCCTGCCGACCGCGGCAAAGTGAACAAGCCAGAGCCAACTGATCGACTGCAGTCCTATGCCCAGCGTGTCATTTGGATCCTCCGTTCCGGGGACAAGCTAAGGCGAGGCCCCCACGCCGCCATGTCAGGGGGCAAGTTCCGAGCAAGCCGGCGCTGCGGGCGACGGCGGCCTTTTTTGGAGATCTCATGCGTCGAGAGCAAGGCATTCATAACTTCGCCGCGCGACGAAGGGCGGCGCCGGGCCTAGTTTCAGTTCTGGGTACGACCGGACCGTAGGAACATCATTGACTCGGCGAGGTCTCCGGGAGTCCAGCGTTTCGAAGCGCGCCAACCAGGCGGTCGGTGACCGCCTGGTCGCGGTTGGAAAACACCTGGGCAATGAGGGCAAGCGAGACAGCCGGGTTGGCCTCGCGAATCTTCTTCACCGTATCGCGGGCCTCTGTCATCAATCCAAGCTCGGCATACGTGGCTGCCAGAAAGGGCAGGGTCCATATAGGATCTGTGTTTCGCTCCTCTTTCATTTGTTCGAGGGCAGTTTTGTAGTCCCCCTTAACGAAGTAGGCCCAACCCAGCCGGAGTTTGGGCGACGACCATAGCGAGTTGGCATCCCACGGAATGTCTCTCGTCAGCGCGGCTATCGCATCGTCCGGCCTGCCGGCACGGATCGCGATCTCGGCTCCCATCGCGATGTACGCCTGATCGTTTGGCTGAAGCGCAACGAAGATTTCACGCTCTTGCCACGCACGGTCCCAGTCCTTTTTGTATTCGAGCTGCAAATAGGCCATCAAGGCGTGCGCTCCCGCCTGAGCAATAGGCGGGACATTGGGGCTGCCAAGGGCTTCTTGGCCTGACTGGAATGCACGCTTGTGATCGCCGTCGATGTCGCTGCTCCAACCCCCGTAGACCAGCTGATAGTAGCCCCAGCCCAGTACCGCCCGGAGCAAGCCTGACTGCGGATACTTCCGAAGCCCCTCCTGGAAGGTCTCAATGGATTGGAGGGTGGACTCCTTCGTGTACTCGTAGCTGAGCTTCTCTCCTCGCAGGTAAAAATCATACTCATCGAGGCTCGCGTGGTCCTTACCCCAGGCGCGCTCGTACTCTTTTTTTCTGAGGAGGCTTTCGCCACCCGCAAGCGACACCGCAATCTTCTCTGTGACCTCGTCCTGGAGGGCGAGAGCATCGGTACCCTCGCCGTCGTATCGATCTGCCCACACATGATCGCCGGTCCGAGCATCAATCAGTTGCGCAATGATCCGAACCTTGTCCTTGCTCTTCTGGACGCTGCCTTCAAGCACGTAGTGAGTGCCAAGCTCGCGGCCAATCTGGCGGACATCCATCGACTTGCCCTTGTAGGCCTCGCTCGAGGTCCGTGCGATAACCCGAATGTCGGATAGTCGGGAAAGAGCAGCGGTCAAGGTCTCGGTGACGCCGTCGGCGAAGTAGTCAAGATCCGGATCCCCGCTCAGATTGCTGAACGGCAGCACGGCCAGCAATGGCGCGGCGCCGGTGACGGCCGGGAGGGCAGATGGCGCGGTCGATGAAGACGATGCGCTTGGCAAGCGCGTATTCCACACCGCAACAGCCGCGGCAAAAGCAACGACTGCAACTGCGACGATTGCGATCCTCCACGGTGCACGGGTCAACGAAGCCGGGATACGCTGTCGCTGGGGACGCTTCGCGTCCAGCTGGACTCGGTAGACCGAGATTGGCTCGGCGAGATTCTTCACCCTTTGCTCGCCCATGGCTTCAAAGCCAAAGCTGAGCGTCTTTTCGACCTCCCTTGCGACCTTTCCCGAGACATAGATGCTGCCGGGTTCGGCGATCTGCTCGAGGCGAGTCGCTATGTTGACGCCTTCCCCATACCGGTCTTCGCCCTCGACGATCACCTCGCCGAGATTGACGCCGATGCGCACGTCCAGGGTCTTGCCCTCGGTCGTGGCGGCGTTTCTTTCGGCCAGGCCGCGCTGCAGCGCCACGGCGCATTCGACAGCGTCCACCACGCTCGAAAACTCCACCAACAGTCCGTCGCCCATGAGCTTGAAAATGCGGCCGTGGTGACCCTCGATCTCGGGTTCGAACAACTCCTTGCGGCAGGCTTTGAGGAGTTCGAACGTCCCCCGTTCGTCTCGCTCCATCAGCGTGGAGTATCCGACGACATCAGCGGCCAAGATGGCGGCGAGGCGACGCTCCATTGGGTACGGCTGTAACAGCGAACCTTCAGTTTCAGGCGACGCGAACGTTTGGACCGCGAAGCCAACCCCCTCCAGCCAACATACACCTTACCACGTCAGCACGATAGCGGCACGGGGTTGCAGACATCGCATCGTTACTTGTCCCAGGCCTGCCCCGTGGTCTGCCGGGCGATCTTGCCGTCCTTGCGATCGACGAGCGGTGCGGAACACCTTGATGTCGTCGGGATAGTGGCAAGGTAAACGCGAAGTGTTCACCCTTCGGCGATAGTCACTTCGACCCGATGCGTCATAGCGGCTGCAGATGTCGCCCAAGAGCTGGCAATCGCGCAAGAATAGAACCAGGGTTTCGCGCCCACGGCGGGTACATCGTCAAGCTGACAGGCGATGGAGTTCTGGTCCAGTCTGCCAGCGCAATTGATGCGGTTGTCGGCACCGTCGAAAATTCTTGATTTATACGTCCGATCCATCGCCCATCGTTCAAATTCGACGAGGATGCCCGTGACCCGCAGGACCTGGAATGCCGTCGACGATTACATTGCCGAAGAACTGCTCCCTGACGACCCGGCGTTGGAGGCAGCGCTCGAGGCCAATCGCAACAATGAACTGCCGACAATTGACGTGTCGCCGGCGCAAGGCAAGCTGCTCAACCTGCTGATCCGGATGAACAAGGCGAAACGTATCCTGGAGATTGGTACGCTTGGCGGCTACTCCACCATCTGGATGGCCCGCGCACTGCCAACCGATGGCAAGATCGTGACGCTGGAAATCGACCCGCATCACGCCAAGGTGGCGCGAGCGAATATCAAGCGGGCCGGACTGTCCAAGCTGGTGGACCTGCGCGTGGGCCCGGCACTCGACTCACTGTCGAAGTTGAGCGTCGAGGGCGGAGGGCCATTCGACCTCATCTTCATCGACGCCGACAAGCCGAACAACCCGAATTATCTCTCCTGGGCGATGAAGCTGTCGCGGCCGGGCACAGTGATCGTCTGTGACAACGTCATCCGTGATGGCGATGTCATCAAGAAGGACAGTCGCGACGAGAGCGTACAGGGCGCGCGGGCGGCGTTCTCGTTTATAGGCAAGGACACACGTCTCGAAAGCACAGCGATCCAGACCGTCGGCGCCAAGGGCTATGACGGCTTCGCCATCGCAATTGTCAGCTGAGCGTTGATGCCTCCGGCGTCGGGCGCCGTCGTACAGCACTTTGCACGGTCCATTCGACCGGCCCGTGGCCCTTGCCAGACGCTCCTCATCAATTCCCTGAAGAAGCTTACTTCGGTGGGTCGGCTGCGAAGCAAATTGGAGACCCAACTGGAGGCCTCCCGCTCACAGAACGCCGGTCGAAGTCCTCGAAGTAGAGCTCGCGGCCTTCGCACCAAGTACGCCGATCGCTCCGCGGTCACCGCGCGGTCACGAGTTCCATATTTCGCTGCGGTTCACGCCAGTTCACCGCAGAGCGCTGCCGTTCACTTGCCCCATCTCCGCCAAACCGCGGAGACCGCGCACTCTCGAGCACTATGACGCACTCCACCGCAATCTGGCGCAATGCGGCGACGGCACAGTTTTTACCTTGCCAAGGTTGGGGTCGAGGGTTCGAATCCCTTCGCCCGCTCCAAGTTTTCTCGCAGATTCAATATATGGGGCGCCATATGGGGCGCCGCTTTCGGAACCGGCTGGATGTCTCGCCCATCCATGTCGCCACAGGCGGGCGGCCGCGGCCTGCGACGACGGCGCAAAGGCTGCAGCCACGTCCCGGGCACGAGATCTAACGGCCTGGCAAGGGCGCGTTGGCAAGGGCGCGGTCGCTTAGGCGGTGCGCCGGCATATGACGGCCATTGCGGCCGGACCTCGAATCGAACGCTGACCCGCAAAGAACGATGCGATCTTTGTATCGGCAAATGTGCTAGGATTGCTCGAGGTCGATCCGGGGACATCCATGCGTATTGCTGTGATGGGTTCGGGCGGAATTGGCGGCATTATTGGTGCACGGCTCAGCGAAGCCGGCGCCGACGTTAGCTTTATCGCGCGTGGTCCACATCTGGCAGCCATGCGCGACAAGGGACTGAGCATATCGAGCCCATTCGGCGATATCGTAGTTTCCCCGGTGAATGCCAGCGACGACCCGGCCGAGATCGGCCCGGTCGATGCCGTTTTCTTTGCTGTCAAGACATACGATAGCGAGCAAGCCGCCACAGCGATGCGACCTCTTCTCAGCCCGAGCACACGTGTCGTGACGATTCAGAATGGGATCGACAGCGTCGCGACGCTCAGTCGTTACATTCCGGCAAACCAAGTCATCGCTGGGGCGACCTACCTCTCTGCTTTCATCGGTGGGCCGGGAGAAATCGTCCATTCCGGAGCAACCGAGGTCCTCGTCGGATGTCCGCGCGACCGAATTGTCAGGGCACTCCAGCAAATGAGTGCACGTGCCAAGGGCCTGGAACTTCGCCCAGTCGAGGATATCGACGGCATTTTGTGGGAGAAGTTCGTGACACTGTCGGCGTTTTCGGGTGCGACTGCCCTCACGCGCGCCGGGATCGGGCGGATTCTGGCCGATCCCGAGGCGCGCACCTTAATCGAGCAGCTCCGGGACGAGAGCATGGCCGTCGCTGCCGCGTCCGGCCATCCTATGTCAACCGGGTTCGTGGATCGCGTGAACACGCGGTGGACGGTGATAGCCCCGGACGCGAAATCCTCGATGGCGATCGATCTGGAGCGAGGCAAGCCGATCGAACTGGCCTGGCTTTCCGGACGGATGCACGAGCTTGGCATCTCCCTCGGGATCCCGACGCCTGCGCATACCGCAGTCTATCGCGCCCTGCACCTGCACGCACGTGGTCCGACGGACGTTAAGGCGAGAAAATAGCCCGGGAGAGCACGTGAATATCCGAACAGATTGCTGCCCTTGAGGCGGCCGTTGCTCAAGGGGCGCGGCACGCCGTGGTCACTTTGGCAGCGCTTTGACTTGCGCATCAGGTGCGGGGAGCAACGCAAATCTTCCCCGGCACGGCGCAGTTTCGGCTCGATGATCCGCCGGTGTTCTGACAGCCAGTGAGTATTACAGCCAGCATGAGACTGACCGCGATTATGCCAAGTCGTGCCATCGGCCAGCCCTCTCATCGATCCGCCGACCACTGTCTTCCAACCACGTCTAAACCACATCAAGTCAACTTTGCGTTATAGGCAAATCTGTTTTACCTACATGACATTCCTGGGCTTTGATGTGACCGATGTTCAAAAACGGGGCGCGCAGCGCCGGACAATCAGCCTCTCAGCTCGGGGAACCGGAATCCCACGAGAAAATCACCGCAAACGCCGGGCGCTTTCTGCGGCGAGGGCGAGCAGCGCCTGGCGGGCGATCGCCAGCGCCAGCTCCGGCCGCGTGCGCGCCGACAGCACGGCCGCCTGCAGCGAGGCCGCGGCGCGGGCAAGTGCGGCGCCGTCCCAGGCACCGATCGCCGCCTCGACCCGCTTCTTGCGGCTGAAAAACACCGGCGGCTTGGCCGCCGCCACGGCACTTGCGGCACTGCGACCATCGCCGTCCATCTGGCTGCGCAACAGTGCCAGCGCATGAAACTGGCGCAGCGCCGCGCCGAGCAGCTGGTTGGCGGCCGGCCCGGCCTGGGCCGAAAGCCGGCCAAAAGCCTTGTCGAACACCTCCAGCCGGCCGTCGAGCACCGCATCGAGCACCTCGTCGGCCGACTGCGCCGACACATCGCCGGTGCTCGCTTGGACGTCGGCGAGCTCGATCCGGCCCTGGCCATGGGCGTAGAGCACCAGCTTTTCGAGCTCGCCGCGGCTCGCCAGGCGGTCGCCGCCGAGGCTCGGCCGCAACGCGCGGCGGGCGTCGAGCGCCATCTGAAGACCGGCGCGCTCAAGAGTCTGGTCGATCAGCGCATCGATGTCGCGGCCCTCGTCGGCATAGCATGGCAAGGCGATTGCCGCCTCCGCTCCCTCCACCGCGCTGCGCAGAGCGCTTCCCTTGCGCAGATCGCCGGCCTCGATCAACACCACGGCCTGCGGCGCCGGCAGCGCGGCGAGCCGCTTCACCGCCTCGGCAAGACCTTTGCCGGCCCCGCCGGCATTGCGCACCCAGACCAGCCGGCGATCCGAGAACATCGGCACCGTGCTGGCCTCGTCGATCAGCCGGCCCGGGTCCTGCTCGAGCTCGGCGGCGTCGAGCCGCACCACCGAAAACGGGTCGTCGGCGCTGAGCCCGGTCCACGCGGCGAGCCGTGCGGCCCGCTCCGACACCAGGCCGCGATCCGGTCCATAGACCAGGAGGATCAGCTTGCCGGGATCGGGCCGGGCAAGCCAGGCTTCCACTTCATGGGCCTTCTTCTGCGCCATTATGTTCCTTTCGAAGCCCGTTCCTTCGCCATCCCATCGCTCCCGGCGACGTTGAGTCCGACCCTGCAGCGGCCTAAGCTTGAGCGCAAAACCCGGCCGAACAAGGCTCTGCCATGCAGACACCGCTTGCCACCATCGGCTTCGATGCCGACGATACGCTCTGGCAGAATGAGCAATTCTACCGCTTGACCGAGCAGCGCTTTGCCGAGCTGCTTGCCGACTATGCCGAGCCGGGCGAGCTGTCGGCAAGGCTGCTTGGGGCCGAGAAACGCAATTTGCGGCTCTACGGCTTTGGCATCAAAGGCTTCACGCTGTCGATGATCGAAACCGCCGTCGAGCTGACCGACGGTCGCGTGCCCGGCGAGATCGTCGGCAAGATCCTCGCCGCCGGCCGCGAGATGCTCGAGCATCCGATCGAGACGCTGCCTCAGGCCCGGGCAACGCTGGCGACGCTGGCGCCGGCCTACAGGCTGGTGCTGATCACCAAAGGCGACCTGTTCGACCAGGAACGCAAGCTGGCACAGTCCGGGCTCGGCGAGCTGTTTGCCGGGGTCGAGATCGTCAGCGACAAGAGCGAAGCCACCTACCGGCGCATCTTCGGCCGCTATGGCGCCGGGCCGGAAAGCGGCATGATGGTCGGCAACTCGCTGCGCTCCGACGTCGTGCCGGCGCTGGCGGCCGGCAGCTGGGCGGTGTGGATCCCGCACGCGCTGACTTGGGAACTCGAACATGCGCCGGAGCCGGAGGCCGAGACGCGCTACCGGCGGCTGGGTGCGCTCGCCGAGCTGCCGGCGCTGATCGCTGAGCTGGACGGCGGCTGAACCGGCCTCGCAGCCGGCAATTCTGGGAAAACGGCAACGCCTTTCCGTCCGGAATTGCGGCAAAACGAGGACTTGGACGTGGGGGGCGGATTCGAGGCAAAGGTGAGCCGCCCTAACGCGCCCGGTCGATGACGGCATCGGTATCGGCGAGCAGCCGGCGCACCGCATTGCGCGCCGCGGCAGGGCGCTTCAGGCGCACCATGCGCTCGATGGCGGCATGCAGGCGCTGCGCCTGCTCCAGCCGGGGCTCCTCGCGGGTGGTGTGGACGAAGAGGTGGCTGAGCGCGGATTCGATCAGCACCCCGAGCGGCACCAAGAGCTCGTTGCCCGAGGCCCTCAGGATCGCCATGTGGAACCGGGTGTCGGCCTGCGTGCGCTCCTCAAGGGTCGGCGCATTGGCCATGTCGTTCAGCGCCCGGGTGATCTCCGCCATCTGCTCGTCGCTGCGCCGCGCCGCCGCCAGCGCGGTCGCCTCCGGCTCGATGATGTGGCGGAACTCCTGCACCGTCTTCAGGAACACTTCGCGGTCGGGCGAGGCGGCGTACCAGGAGAGCACGTCGCGGTCGAGCAGGTTCCACCGTTCGCGCGGCTCGACCCAGCTGCCGATCTTCGGACGCGAGCTCAACAGCCCCTTGGCCATCAGCATCTTGATCGCCTCGCGCACCGCCGAGCGGCTGACGTCGAACATCTCGCTCCAGCGCGCTTCGTTGGGCAGGATGGTGCCGGGCGGGTAGTCGCCGCGCACGATCCTCGAGCCGATCTCGCTCGCCAGTGCGGCATGCACGCTGGTGCCGGCGAAGCGCGCGCCATGGCTGCGGCGGCGCGCTGCCGGCGCCTCGGCCAGCGCGCCGTCGGCGGCCGGCCCAGGAGACGAGCTTGTGGGCTTGGCCATTGGCCCCTCAGCTTTGCGCGACGTAGTCTCTCCAGCTATGCTGCGGCTTGAAGCCGAGCATCTCCTTGGCCTTGCGGTTGGACAGCAGCGTCTCGAATTCGCCGAGCTCGCCCTTGACCGCCACGCCGGGGTAGTAGCGCGCCAAAAGCTCGCGCGTCGGCAGGTCGGAGGACGTGTCGTCATTGGCCGCGTTGAAGATCTGGAAGCCGAGGCCGTCGGTCTCGATTGCACGCTCGGTGATCTGGCCGAGATCGCGCGCATCGACGTAGCTCCAGGCGATGCGCTTGCGGAAACCGGGATCGGCGAACCAGCGCGGAAACAGCTCGTATTCGTGCGGCTCGATGACGTTGCCGATGCGCAGCGCATAGATGTCGGCGCCGCTGCGCAGCGCAAAGGCGCGCGCGGTCTTCTCGTTGACCACCTTGGACAGCGCATAGCTGTCCATCGGATCGACGTCATAGGCCTCGTCGAGCGGGAAATAGGCCGGGTCGCGCGGCTCGTGCGAGAACACCAGACCGTAGGTGGTCTCGCTCGACGCGATCACGATCTTCTTGACGCCGAGCTTCACCGCCGCCTCGATGACGTTGTAGGTGCCCAAGGCGTTGATGCGGAAGAGCTCGTTGTCGGGGGTGATCATGATGCGCGGGATCGCCGCGAAATGGACGACCGCATCCACTGGCTGCGGCCTGAGCGATGGGTCGAACTCGTGCAGTCCGGCATAACTCGACAGCGCGTTGAACACCTGGCCGCTGTCGGTGATGTCGGTGATCAGAGTGCGTACCTTGGGATTGTCGAGCGGCCTGGTGTCGAGGTTGAGCACGTGGTGGCCGCGTTCGACCAGGTATTGGATGACGTGGCGGCCGGCCTTGCCGCTGCCGCCGGTAAACATGATCAATTTCGCCATTTTGTTCTCCATGATCGCGGCAACGGCCGCTAAGCTTCTGCCTGGCGCAGGAAGCGCCGCAACAGGATGAGAGCCCCATGAGCACACCCCCCGCCCAGGACCAGATCGGCTTCATCGGCCTCGGATTGATGGGACACGGGATTGCCAAGAACATCGTCGAGAAGGGCTTTGCCCTGACCTTTCTCGGCCGCAGCGATCGCGCCAAGGCCGAGGACATGCTGAACCGCGGCGCGGCGGAGGCGAACACGCCGGCGGCGGTCGCCGCGGCGGCGTCGGTCGTCTTTCTCTGCGTCACTGGCTCGCGCCAAGTCGAGGAGATCGTGCGCGGGCCGGGCGGCCTGAAGGAGGGACTGAAGCCGGGCAGCGTGGTGGTCGATTGCTCGACCTCCGATCCGACCTCGACGGCGGCGCTCGCGGCCGAGCTGCAGCCGCTCGGCGTCGACTTCGCCGACGCGCCGCTCAGCCGCACCCCGAAGGAGGCCTGGGAGGGCACGCTCGACACCATGGTCGGCGCCACCGACGCGGTGTTTCAACGGATCAAGCCGGTGCTCGAGACGTGGGCCGGCCGCATCGTCCACATCGGCGGCCCGGGCGACGGCCACCGCATGAAGCTGCTCAACAATTTCGTCTCGCTCGGCTATGCCGCGCTCTATGCCGAGGCGCTGGCGCTGGCCGACAAGGTCGGCATCTCGCCGGCGCGGTTCGACAGCGTCATCCGCAACGGCCGGATGGACTGCCCGTTTTACCAGACCTTCATGCAATGGACGCTCCACGGCGATCGCGAGGCACATAAGTTCAGCCTCGGCAATGCCTTCAAGGATCTCGTCTACCTGGAATCGATGGCCGATTCGGTAGGGCTCGCCAATCCGCTCGGCAACACGGTGAAGAACAGCTTCGGCGGCGCCGTGTCCGCCGGGCTTCGAGACCTCTATGTGCCGATGCTGGCCACGCATGTCGGTCGTGTCAACGGGGTCGACCTGACGCCGGCGGGCGCCGTCGCGTCGCAGCCCCGCGAGGGAGAGACGGGCCGCAGCGGTCGCTGACCGCTGCGGAACTTCAAGTCCGCGCCCTGCGCAGCCTTACTTCTGGATACAGGTATCGGCCGTATCCTTGGTGCATTCGTCGAGACCGGTGAACACCGGATCATCGACTTTCTTGCCGCTGATCAGGTCGATCATCACCGATGGCGCCTTGTAGCCCATCTCGAACGGACGTTGTCCGACCAGCGCCGTCACCAGCCCTTCCTTGGCGATCGCCACCTCGTCGCCGATGGTGTCGGCCGCGCCGATGACGAAATCGTTCTTGGCGAGCTTGTCGGCCAGCGGCTTGATCAGGTCGCGATAGGGCTGCGGGGCGCCGAACAGCGGCCAGCCGCCCATGATGCCGAAGGCGTCGAGGTCGGGATTGGCCGCCAGGATGTCGGTCATCGCCTGGACGCCCTTGGCGCCATCGTCATTGGTGAACACCGGGCAGCCGGCCACTTCCGTCCAGCCGCCTTCGCCCTTGAGCGCCTCGAGGCCCTTCTGACCGGTCAAGGCATCGCGCATGCCCTGCGCCCGGCGCAGGATATTGTCGGCGCCCGGATTGCCCTCGATGGTGCAGATCTTGCCGCCCTTGGGCTTGGCCTTCTTGATGTATTCGCCGATCTTCTGCCCCATCAGGTAGTTGTCGGTGCCGAGATAGGTCTTGCGCAGCGCCGCGTCCTCAGCCGCGAGGTCGGCGTCGACCGTCATCACCGGCACCGACGGGTTGGCCGTCTTCAGCGTCTGGGCGATCAGCTTGGCATTCGACGGCGAGATCGCGATCGCCGCAGTGTCGCCCTTGCCGAGGATGTCCTGCACGATCTGCGCCTCGCCGGCTTCGTCGGAGGTCGAGGCCGGGCCGGTGTAGAAGCACTCATACTCCGAATCCGGGTTCTCCTTGTTCCACTTCTGGCAGCCCTGGTTGATCGCCTCGAAGAACGGATTGTCGAGGCCCTTGACGACGATGACCAGCTGCTTCTTGGCCAGCGCCTGGCTGGTGCCGAGCGCCATCAGTGCCGCTGCAGCAAGCAAGAGTGACTTCTTCATGTTTTCATCCTCCCTCTTCAAAAACACGGGCCAAACGGCCCGCGATGATTTTGGCGGCAAGCCTAATCTCGGCATGCGCAGGGCGTCAATGTTATTTGTCCTACAAAACGGGAGTTTCGTCGCGCCAGCGCCGCGTTTTCCGCGGCGGCTTGATTGACGCCCGGCGGCGCGATCTGCATTAATCCCGACGGCCTCGGCGAGGAGACCAAGGGGCCGGCCTGCCTTCAGCGTCTGCAGCCGCCAAACGTGCGGACGCCGATTGACAGCGCAGCCGGGAGGAAGGCAAGGCGTGACGGTTCTCGAACTTTCGAACATCTCCAAGCATTTCGGCGCGATCCACGCGGTCAACGACGTGTCGTTCAGCCTCGAGCGGGGCGAGGTCGTCGGGCTGATGGGCGACAACGGCGCCGGCAAGTCGACGCTGGTCAAGATGATCGCCGGCAATTTCCGCCCGACCTCCGGCATGATCAAGCTCGACGACAAGGAGCTGATCATGCACCGGCCGATCGAGGCGCGGCATCACGGCATCGAGATCGTCCATCAGGACCTGGCGCTGTGCAACAATCTGACCGCGGCGGCCAATGTTTTTCTCGGCCGCGAATTGCGCCGCGGCATCGGCCCGCTGGCGATCCTCGACTACCGGGCGATGTATCGGCGCGCTGGGCAGATCTTCGCCGAACTCAAATCGGAGACGCGGCCGCGCGATCTGGTCAAGCAGATGTCGGGCGGCCAGCGGCAGGCGGTGGCGATCGCCCGCACCATGCTGTCGCAGGCGAAGCTGGTGCTGATGGACGAGCCGACGGCGGCGATTTCGGTGCGCCAGGTGGCCGAGGTCCTCAACCTGATCCGCAACCTGCGCGACCAGGGCATCGCCGTCATCCTGATCAGCCACCGCATGCCCGACGTGTTCGACGTCTGCGACCGGGTCGTGGTCATGCGCCGCGGCCGCAAGGTCGCCGACAAGGACATCGCCGGCAGTTCGCCGGAAGAAGTGACCGGGTTGATCACCGGCGCCATCGAGCGGGTCTGAGGAGGCCAGCATGACGATCACACTCGATCAGACAATTTCCCAGAAGCAGCACAATTGGCTGCAAGGGATGCTCAGCAGCCAGACATTCTGGGTGTTGATCGCGATCGTGCTGGCTTGCCTGTTTCTGTCGGTGGCGACCGATTCGTTCGCCACCTCGAAGAATCTCTACAACATCACCCGCAACGTCACCTTCGTCGCCATCATCGCGCTCGGCATGACCCTGGTGATCATTACCGGCGGCATCGATCTGTCGGTCGGATCGGTGCTCTGCCTGTGCAGCATGATCCTTGCCGTCACCATGCATGCCGGCCACAGCATCGAGGTCGGCATCGCCGCGGCCATCGCCACGGCGCTGGTCATCGGTGCCTTCAACGGCATCCTGATCGCCTATCTCGGCTTTCCACCTTTCGTGGTGACGCTCGGCATGCTGTCGATCGCCCGCAGCCTGGCGATGGTGGCGTCCAACAACACAGTGGTGTTCCAGTTCGGCCCCGACCACGACAAGCTGCTGGCGCTCGGCGGCGGCAGCTTCTTGGGCATCGCCAATCCGGTGATCTATATGGTGATCCTGGCGCTTCTCACCGGCTTCGTGCTGCGCTGGACGCGGTTCGGCCGGCACGTCTTCGCCATCGGCGGCAACGAGCATGCGGCGCTGCTGACCGGCGTCCCGGTGCGGCCGATCAAGGTCGCGGTCTACATGATCTCCGCACTTTCGGCCGGCGTTGCCGGCATTATCCAGACCGGCTGGCTGGGCGCGGTGACCACCAATATCGGCGCCGGAATGGAGCTGCAGGTGATCGCTGCGGCCGTCATCGGCGGCGCCAACCTCGCCGGCGGCGTCGGCACCGCCTTCGGCGCGCTGATCGGCGCCGCGCTGATCGAGGTGATCCGCAACAGCCTCGGCCTGCTCGGCATCAACGCCTTCTGGCAGGGCACGTTCATCGGCGGCGCGATCATCTTCGCGGTGCTGTTCGACCGGCTGCGCAATCTGCGGCAAAGCGAATAGCGCCAGGCCATGGCTGCCGCGATCTTCGACCTCACCGGCCGGCTTGCCCTGGTCACCGGCTCGGCGCGCGGCATCGGCCGGGCGCTTGCCCAGGGCCTGGCCGAGTTCGGTGCTGCGGTCGTGCTCAACGCCCGCTCGGCCGTCCAGCTCGATGCGGAGGCGGCCGAGCTGCGGGCTGCCGGCCACACCGTCCACGTCGCGGCCTTCGATGTTACCGACCGGGACGCGGTTCAGGCTGCAGTGGCCCGCATCGAGGCCGAGGCCGGCGCGATCGACATCCTGGTCAACAATGCCGGCATCCAGCATCGTGCGCCGCTCGAGGATTTTCCGGAGGAGGCCTGGCAGCGGCTGCTGCAGACCAACGTCTCCGGCCCCTTTCATGTCGCTCAGGCGGTGGCGCGCGGTATGATCGCCCGCGGCGGCGGCAAGATCATCAATATCGCTTCAGTGCAAAGCGAGCTCGCCCGGCCGAATATCGCGCCCTACACGGCGACCAAGGGCGCCATCCGCAATCTGACCCGCGGCATGTGCACGGATTGGGCACGGCATGGATTGCAGGTCAACGCGATCGCGCCCGGCTACTTCCGCACCGAGCTCAACCAGGCGCTGGTCGATGACCCGGCCTTCTCGGCCTGGCTCGAGCGGCGCACGCCGGCCGGCCGCTGGGGCGAGGTCGGCGAGCTGGTCGGGGCCGCGGTGTTCCTGGCCTCCGATGCCTCCTCCTTCGTCAATGGCCAGACCCTCTATGTCGATGGCGGCATCACCGCATCGATTTAGTCCGGACCAGCTGGTCTAGACGGAGCTTCTCCGGAGCCGCCGCTCCAGCGCGCGCAGGGCGAGCGACAGGCCGATCGTCAGCAGCAGGTAGATATAGGCGACCAGCGAGTACGTCTCGAAGAAGCGGAACGAGCCCGACGCATAGATCTTGCCCATCTGGGTGATGTCGGCGACCCCGAGCACCGAGACGAGCGAGCTGTCCTTGACCATGGCGATGAAGTCGTTGCCGTAGGGCGGCAGGATCGTGCGGAAGGCCTGCGGCCAGACGACGTGGCGGAAGCGCCGGTAGCGGCTCAGCCCGAGCGCCTTCGCCGCTTCGATCTGGCCGCGGTCGACCGCCTGGATGCCGGCGCGGAAGATCTCGGCGATGAACGAGGCATAGGCAAGGGTGAGCGCGATGATCGCCCGCCAGAGCAGGGAGAAACTGCGCACCTGGAGCGGCTCGATCAAGCCTGCCGCCTGCAGCGGCGCGCTCGCCCAGTTCCATGCCGCCACCAGCGCCGGGGCGCCGACGAACGCGATCCAGAACAGAAGCACCAGGATCGGCACGCCGCGGATGATCTCGACATAGAAGCGCGCCGCCTGCCTCAGCCAGGCCGAGGACGACAGCCCGAGGAGCGCGATCGCCAGTCCGAGTGCGGAGGCCAGCGCATAGGCGACCACGGTGACGAAGATGGTGATGCCGACGCCCTTGACCAGCACGCCGAACACCTGGCGGTAGAGGTCGCTGAACGCGATGGCGATCGCGATGACGGCGGCCAGGCAGAGCGCGATCGCCAACCACCACGGGAACTCGCGTCGGCTGCTCGGTGCCGAGGCGGGTCCGAGAGCCATGCCGAGGCGTGTGCCGGCTGTGCCTACTGCCCCATTTTGTAGTCGAGGAACCACTTCTTGTTGAGCGCGTCGAGCGTGCCATCCGCCTTGAGCGCGGCGATCGCGGCGTTGATCGGCTTCACCAGGTCGGAGCCTTTCTGGAAGATGAAGCCGAAATCCTCGCTGCCCAGCGGTCCGCCGGTCAGCTTGAGCCCGCCATTGGAGGCGTCGACATAACCCTTGCCGGCGGTGCCGTCGGTCAGCACCACGTCGACGTCGCCGCTCTTCAGCGCCTGGACAGATGCGCCGAACGTCTCGAACAGCTTGATGCGCGGGTTCTGTTCATTGCCGTCGAGGACATTGTAGACCGCAACATAGAACGGCGTCGTTCCCGCCTGGGCGCCGACCAGGCCGTCCTTGACGGCGGCGAAGCTCTTGGCGTCGGTGAAGCGCTTCTCGTCGCCGCGCACCAGCATGAACATCTCCGAGCGCATATAGGGATCGGAGAAATCCACCTTCTGCTTGCGCTCCTCCTTGATGGTGATGCCGGTCATGCCGATCTGGTACTGGCCGTCGGCGACGGCCTGGATCATCGCGTCCCAGCTGGTGTTCTGATACTCGACTTTGAAGTTGAGCCGTTTGGCGATCTCGTTCATGGCGTCGTACTCCCAGCCGATCTGCTTGCCGCTCTTGGGATCGACGAATTGCAGCGGTGGGTAGGCGTTCTCCGTCACCACCACGACCTTGCGGCCGCCGAGATCGGGCAGGGCCGCCTGGGCCAGCGCAACGGCGGAAGCAAGGATCAGGCAGACGGCGGCGGCAAGGCAGGTCTTTGCAGCGGGCATGGCAAAGCGTCTCCGGGAAGAGTCTCCACCCGCGACTGTAGCGGCCCGGGGAGCGCATGCAAGACCGGCCGTTCCAACAAAAAGGCGGCCGGAGGCCGCCTTGTTTTGTTGTGCAGGCAAAAGCCGGGGACCGCTATTCGGCTGCCTTGTCGGCGCCCGACTCCGCCTCGGCCTTTGCCTTGGCCGCATCCTCGGCCGCCTTCTCCGCTGCCAGCTTTTCGGCGGCCGCAACTTTCTCGGCCTCGATCCTGGCGCGCTCGGCGTCCAATGCCTGCCGCTCGGCGTCGTTCAGCTTGCGGGCACGCACGCCGGTATTTTCCGAGATGCGGGCCGACTTGCCGCGCCGGTCGCGCAGGTAGTAAAGCTTGGCGCGGCGCACCTTGCCGCGGCGGACGATCTCGACGCCCTCGACCATCGGCGAATAGACCGGGAACACGCGCTCCACGCCTTCGCCATAAGAAATCTTGCGGACGGTGAAGTTCTCCTGGAAGCCCGATCCGGAGCGGGCAATCACCACGCCCTCATAGGCCTGCACGCGCGTGCGGGTGCCTTCGGTGACGCGCACCTGCACGCGCACGGTATCGCCCGGCTGGAATTCGGGCAGCTTGCGCTTGGCGACGATCTTGGCGGCCTGCTCGGCCTCGAGCTGACGGATGATGTCCATCGGCGTAACCTCTTCTTGCTTTTCGACAGCCAGAGCGCCCAGCACTCGCCTTGCAGTCGCATCGACCGCGCGGCTATGCCTCATCCGGAGAAGCGGAGGGCAGGAGCGGTTGCACCGTCCTTCTTGACGGGTCACCGGGCCAATCCCGGTTGCGGCGGCGACATACACGGTTCCGGCCTGTTTGTCACCCGCCGGTGTCGTCTTTTTTGGCAATGAGCAGCTCGGGACGCCGTTCCGCGGTCAGCCTGACGGCCTGCTCGCGCCGCCACGCGGCGATGCGGGCATGGTTGCCGGACGTCAGCACGTCCGGGATCGGCCGGCCCTCGAACAGCTGCGGACGGGTGAAATGCGGATGCTCGAGCAAGCCGTTCTCGAAGCTTTCCTCACCCGCCGAGGCTTCGTTGCCCATCACGCCGGGCAGCAGCCTGACCACCGCGTCGAGCAGCACTTGAGCCGCCAGTTCGCCGCCCGATAAAATGTAGTCGCCGATCGACACCTCCTCCAGGCCGCGGGCCTCGATCAGCCGCTGGTCGATGCCCTCGAAGCGGCCACAGACAAGCACCACGCCCGGACCGGCCGACAGCGCCCGCACCCGCGCCTGGGTGAGCGGAAGGCCGCGCGGACTCATCAATATCAGCGGCCGCGGGTCGCCCGCCGGGGCTGCCGCATCGAGCGCCCGCGCCAGCACATCCGCGCGCATCACCATCCCGGCGCCGCCGCCGGCCGGCGTGTCGTCGACGGTGCGGTGCCGGTCGGCGGCGAAATCCCGGATCTGTACCGTGGCGAGCCGCCACAGCCCGGCGCCGAGCGCCCGCCCGGCCAGCGCCAGCCCTAACGTGCCGGGAAACATCTCCGGATAAAGCGTGAGCACGGTGGCGGCAAAGCTCATCGCCCGGCCTCCTCGTCGTCGCCCAGGCCGGCGGCCCGCGCATCGACCGTCAGCAGGCCGTCGGCCAAGGCGATCGCCGGCACCGCCGCCGCAGTGAACGGGATCAGCGCGCTGCCGCCCGTGCCGAGGCGAAGCGCCAGCACGTCACCGGCTCCGAAATTCTGGACTGCCTCGACTGTCCCAAGCACGTTGCCCTCAAGGTCCCGCACTGTCAGCCCGACTAGATCGGTGTGATAGAACTCGTCGTCCTCCGACGGCTGCGGCAGCGCCGAGCGGTCGACATAGAGCGGCGTGCCGGCAAGCGCCTCCGCGGCGGTGCGGGTCTCGACGCCGTGGAAGCGAACGACGACGTTGCCGCCCTGCGCCCGGATCGCTGCGATCCGCCATGTCTTGCCATGGCCGTCGGCGAGCGGCCCATAGTCGCCGAGCGCCAGCGGGTCGCCCGTATAGCTCTTGACGCGGACCTCGCCCTTGATGCCGTGCGCGGCGCCGATTACGGCGAGCTGCACGGGTCGCTCCAGTTTTGCCATCGGATCCTAAGGCTCCGCATCGAGCGAGGGCCGCAACGGCGGCGCCTCTTCACCACATGCTAATCTCCAGGCGCGAGCATGGCCAAGGAGGATGACCCACATGCCTGATGCCGCCCTTTCTGTCCAAGACGATCTTCACGCCGCCCGGACCCGCTGGCTGGCCTGGCTCGGCGGCGAGCGCCGGGTGGCGCCGCTGACCGTCGCGGCTTACGAGCGCGACACCCGGCAGTTCCTGAGCTTTCTCGCTCGCCATTGCGGCGGATCGCCGGGGCTCGCCGAGCTGCAGGCGCTGCGTCCGGCCGACCTGCGGGCCTTTCTCGCTCACCGCAGGAACGGCGGCGTCGGTGCCCGCACGCTCGGCCGCGGCCTGGCAGGGGTTCGCTCACTGCTCAAGTTCCTGGAGCGCCAGGGGCTGATCAGTGCGGCAGGCGCGACGGCCCTGAGGGCTCCGCGGCAGCCCAAATCATTGCCCAAGCCGCTCGACCCTGCCGACGCCCGCAAGGTCGTTGCCGCTGCCAGCCAGCTCGCCGAGGAGCCGTGGATTGCCGCCCGCAACGCTGCCGTGCTCACGTTGCTCTACGGCTCGGGGCTGCGCATCTCGGAGGCGCTCGGCTTGCGTGCCGGCGATGCCGCGGCCCTGCGCGAGGGCCTGATGCGGGTCACCGGCAAGGGCGGCAAGACGCGCCTGGTGCCGGTGCTGCCGGTGGCGCACGAAGCGGTCGCCGCCTATCAGCGCCTGGCGCCGTTTGCCTGGAGCGCCGAAGATGCGCTCTTCCGCGGCGCCCGCGGCGGACGCCTGCAGGCGGCCATCGTGCAGCGCGAGATGCAGAAGCTGCGCACCGCGCTCAACCTGCCCAAAACGGCGACGCCGCATGCGCTGCGGCACTCCTTCGCCACCCATCTCCTCGGCCGCGGCGGCGACCTGCGCACCATCCAGGAACTGCTCGGCCACGCCAGTCTGTCGACCACCCAGATCTATACCGCCGTCGACCCGACGCGGCTGATGGAGATCTACGCCAGCGCCCACCCGCGCGCCTGACTGCCGCAATGCCGAGCGGCTCAGCTCGGCTTGTTCGAAGCGGCGATCGCCTTCTCGATCGCCGGCATCAGCTCGCCGGCTACCGCGCTGTCGGTCAGCGGCCCGACATGCTTGTAGAGGATGGTGCCCTCGCGCCCGACCAGAAAGGTCTCCGGCACGCCGTAGACACCCCAGTCGATCGCGGTGCGGCCGGCTTCGTCGATGCCGATCGCGCTGTAGGGATTGCCGAGCTCGCCGAGAAAGCGGCGGGCATTCTCCGGGCGGTCCTTGTAGTTCAGCCCGGCGATGGTGAAGCGGTCGTCCCCGGCGAGGCCGAGCAGCAACGGGTGCTCCTCACGGCACGGCGCGCACCAGGATGCGAACACATTGACCAGCGTCACCTTGCCGGCAAAGGCGGCGGAGTCCAGACCCGGCAGGCTGGCCGCGCCGAGCGGCGGCAAATGGGTCGGCGGCGCCGGGTGTCCGATCAGCGCAGACGGCACTGCCGAAACGTCGCGGCCGGACAGCAGCTGCGTCATGAAAACGCCGGCGAGCGCCAGGAAGGCCAGCAGCGGAACCAGCGCGAGGAGCCGGCGTGGCCGAGCGATGACGGGACGGGTATCTGCGCTCACGCGTCGGCGCCCTGCCGCGCATGGGCGCGTCGGCGCACCCCGCGCGCCTCGAGTGCGGCGAGCGAGCGCTTCAGCGTCCGCTGGTCAAGCAGGATCCAGCCGACCAGGGCGACGAGCCCGGCCAGGGAGAGGCCGTAAGCGGCAGTGACGTAGAGGAGATGAGGCGACATCGCTCAATCCGCCCGGCTCTCGGCACGCCGCGCCTGCAGACGCTGCATGGCGGTCAGCCGCCGACGCCAGATCTCGTTGCGCATGGCCATCAGATGGAGCGCGACGAACAGCACGGTGAAGCCCAGCGCCATCACCAGCAGCGGCCACAGCAGGCTGGGATGGATGGTCGGGCCGCCGAGGCGGAACACCGAGGCGGGCTGGTGCAGCGTGTTCCACCAGTCGACCGAGAACTTGATGATCGGGATGTTGATGAAGCCGACCAGGGTAATCACCGCTGCCGCCCGCGCCGCACGGCCCGGATCGTCGAGCGCCCGGGTGAGCGCGATGATGCCGAGATACATCAGAAACAGCACGAACACCGAGGTGAGCCGCGCATCCCACACCCACCAGGTGCCCCACATCGGCTTGCCCCAGATCGAACCGGTGATCAGCGCCAGGCCGGTGAACACCGCCCCGATCGGTGCGGCGGCCTTGAGCGCGACGTCGGCGAGCGGGTGGCGCCAGACCAGGGTGCCCAGCGCCGAGAGCGCCATCAGCGTGTAGCACAGCATCGCCAGCCAGGCGAAAGGCACATGTATATACATAATGCGGACGGTAATGCCCTGCTGGAAATCTTCCGGCGCGCGGAAGCTCATCGACAGGCCGATGGCGAGGACCACCGCCGCCATGCCGGCAACGATCGGAATCGCGCGGTCGGCGAGCGCCAGGAACCGGGTCGGGTTGGCGAGATCGGCGACGCTGCGGATCGGGACGCTGGTTTGGCTCATCTCTCAAACGTAATGTGCGCCGGCGGTGCCGGCAATCGTCCGGGCAGTCAGGCCCGTTACTGCCCGCTCAATCCGCAGCCTGGCGCAAGGCGAGTGCGGCGGCGGCCGGACCGAGCACCGCCAGAAACAGCGTCAAGGCGGCGAGAATGAGGAACGGCGGCAGAAACGGGTCGGGTTCGGCGCTCGCCGCAGTGCTTGCGGCCACGCCGAAGATCAGCACCGGGATGGCCAGCGGCAGCACCAGCACCGAGATCAGCAGGCCGCCGCGCGGCAGCGCCACCGCCACGGCGGCGCCGGCGGCACCGATGAAGGTGATCGCCGGCGAGCCGACCAGCAGAGTGAGCAGGGTGGCGGCGATCGCCGCCGGCGCCATATTGAGGAACAGCCCGAACAACGGCGCCGCCACCACCAGCGGCAAGACGCTCGCCGTCCAATGTGCCAGGCATTTGATCAGCACGGTGAGCGGCAGAAAGTGGCCGGCATTGCCGATCACGAGGAGATCGAGCGAGCCGTCCTCGCGATCGGCCTGGAACAGCCGGTCGAGGCCGAGCAGGCTGGCGAGCAGGGCGCCGATCCAGAGCAGCGCCGGTCCGAGACGGGCAAGCAGGGCCAGGTCGGGGCCGACGCCGAACGGAATGATGGCGACCACGGCGAGGAAGAACAGGACGCCGGTCAGGGCGCCGCCGCCGGCCCGCCAGCCGAGCCGCACATCGCGCGCGAACAGCGCCGCCATCAGCCTGACGGACCCAGCGGCAGGAAGGCGGCGTCGGCAAGGTCGAGCGGCGCATGGGTCGCCGCCACGACGATGCCGCCCTCCCGCCGATGCGCTGCGACAAGCGCAGCGAACTCGCCTTCGGCTTGATGGTCGAGCCCGGCGGTCGGCTCGTCGAGCAGCCAGACTGGGCGATGGGCGACCAGCAGGCGGGCAAGTGCGGCCCGCCGACGCTGGCCGGTCGACAATGTGCCATAGGGCAGGTCGTCCAGCCCCGCCAGGCCGACGCGGGCGAGCGCGACGTCCGGGGCAAGCCGGGGCGCGCCGCAGAACCGCTGCCAGAAGTGGAGGTTTTCGGCTGTCGTCAGCACCGTCTTCATGCCGTTGAGATGGCCGAGATAGTGGCAGGCCGCCCCGGTCCCGGCGTCGGCGTCGCCGGCCCCCTCGAGGCGCACCGTCCCGGCTGCGGCCGGCAACAGGCCGGCGATGATGCGCAGCAGGGTCGATTTGCCGGCCCCGTTCGGCCCCGTGACGATCAGGGCCTCGCCGGGCGACAGCGAGAAATCGACCCCGCTGAAGATGTCCATTCCGCCGCGCGCGCCGCCCAGGCCTAGCGCGACCAACCGCATGGCCCCCCTGCCGGTTTGCTCAGCCATCGCGCTGGTGCCTTGGCAGCGAATTTGCCCTTCGACGCTATGGAACTTATCCCCAAACTTCTTTATATCCGCAACAACCACGCCAGCGGTCGGCGTGGCAACCGAATTTGCGCCGAACCGGCGGCCCGGCACCCTCGACAGGGCTGGCCGCAGGGAGCGGACAGCGGAAATGACCGTACCCGCACCTTTGCGCGTGTTAGCATGCCACAGGCTTCCGTTTCCGCTTCGGCACAACCGACCAGGATGGACCGCACGTGGCCAAATCTCTCGACAGCTTCAATTGCCGCCGCATTCTCAAGGTCGGCGAGGCCGAATATGTCTATTACAGCCTCGTCGAGGCCGAAAAGAACGGCCTGACCGGGATCGCCCAGCTGCCCTTCTCAATGAAGGTGCTGCTCGAGAACCTGCTGCGCAACGAGGACGGCCGCTCTGTCACCAAACACTCGATCGAGGCGGTGGCCGGCTGGCTGACCGACAAGGGCACAGCCGGCGTCGAAATCGCCTACCGGCCGGCGCGGGTGCTGATGCAGGACTTTACCGGGGTGCCGGCCGTGGTCGATCTGGCAGCGATGCGCGATGCGATGGCTGCGCTCGGCGGCGATCCTCAAAAGATCAACCCGCTGGTGCCGGTCGATCTGGTGATCGACCACTCCGTGATCGTCGACGAATTCGGCTCGCCGCTCGCCTTCGCCCGCAATGTCGAGCTCGAATATGAGCGCAACGAAGAGCGCTATCGGTTCCTGAAATGGGGCCAGCAGGCGTTCCGCAATTTCCGCGTGGTGCCGCCCGGCACCGGCATCTGCCACCAAGTCAATCTGGAATATCTGGCGCAGACGGTGTGGACGCTGACCGGCGCCGACGGCGACATCATCGCCTTCCCCGACACCTGTGTCGGCACCGATTCGCACACCACGATGGTCAACGGTCTCGGCGTGCTCGGCTGGGGCGTCGGCGGCATCGAGGCCGAAGCGGCGATGCTCGGACAGCCGGTCTCGATGCTGTTGCCGGAGGTGATCGGCTTCCGCCTCACCGGCAAGCTGAAGGAGGGCGTCACCGCCACCGACCTGGTGCTGACCGTCACCCAGATGCTGCGCAAGCGCGGCGTGGTCGGCAAGTTCGTCGAATTCTTCGGCCCCGGCCTTTCCAACATGACCCTCGCCGACCGTGCCACGATCGGCAACATGGCGCCGGAATACGGCGCCACCTGCGGCTTCTTCCCGGTCGACGCCGAGACGGTCCGCTATCTCACCATGTCCGGTCGGCCGGTGAACCGCATCGCGCTGGTCGAGGCCTATTGCGAGGCGCAAGGCATGTGGCGCGACAACGGCTCGGCCGACCCGGTATTCACCGGGCTGCTCGAATTGGACCTCGGCGACGTCGTTCCCTCGATGGCCGGTCCCAAGCGGCCTGAAGGTCGGCAGCCGCTCGAGGCCATCGCCTCAGGCTTCACCAAGGCGCTGGAGACGGAGTACAAGAAGACCGGCGATCTCGGCCGGCGCTATCCGGTCGCCGGCGAAGAGTTCGACCTCGGCCATGGCGACGTGGCGATTGCCGCCATCACCTCCTGCACCAACACCTCGAACCCCAGCGTGCTGATCGGCGCGGGGCTCCTCGCCCGCAACGCCAACCGGCTCGGCCTCAAACAGAAGCCGTGGGTCAAGACCTCGCTGGCACCCGGCAGCCAGGTGGTCGCCGAATACCTCGAGAAGTCGGGCCTGCAGAAGGAGCTCGACCAGCTCGGCTTCAACCTGGTCGGCTTCGGCTGCACCACCTGTATCGGCAATTCCGGGCCACTGCCGGCGGCGATTTCCAAGACCATCAACGACAAGGAGCTGATCGCCGCGGCCGTGCTCTCCGGCAACCGCAATTTCGAGGGCCGCGTCTCGCCCGATGTCCAGGCAAACTACCTCGCCTCGCCGCCGCTGGTGGTCGCCTATGCGCTGGCCGGCACAGTGACCAAGGACCTGACCACCGAGCCGCTCGGCGAGGATCAGGACGGCCACCCGGTATTCCTCAAGGACATCTGGCCGTCCAGCCAGGAGATCGACACCTTCATCGCCGAGAACGTCACCCGCGAGCTGTTCACGCGCCGCTATGCCGACGTGTTCAAGGGCGACGAGAACTGGCGCAACGTCCATGCGCCGGAAGGCCAGACCTACAGCTGGGACGACAACTCGACTTATGTGCAGAACCCGCCCTATTTTTCCGGGATGCGGGGCACGCCAGGCGCTGTCGCCGAAATCAAGGGCGCCCGCATCCTCGGCCTGTTCGGCGACAAGATCACCACCGACCACATCTCCCCGGCAGGCTCGATCAAGGCGGCGTCGCCGGCCGGCAAATATCTGATCGACCACGGGGTAGGGGTGGCCGACTTCAACCAGTACGGCACACGCCGCGGCAATCATGAGGTGATGATGCGCGGCACCTTCGCCAATATCCGCATCCGCAACCACATGCTGGGCGAGAACGGCCGCGAGGGCGGCTACACCATCCATTATCCGTCGAAGGAAGAGATGCCGATCTACGACGCGGCGATGAACTACCGCCAGGAGGGCGTGCCGCTGGTGATCTTCGCCGGGGTCGAATACGGCAACGGCTCGTCGCGCGACTGGGCCGCCAAGGGCACCAATCTGCTCGGCGTGCGGGCGGTCATCGCTCAGTCCTTCGAGCGCATTCACCGCTCCAATCTGGTCGGCATGGGCGTTATCCCGTTCGTCTTCGAGGAAGGCACCTCATGGGCCTCGCTCGAGCTGAAGGGTGATGAGACGGTGACGATCGAGGGTCTGGAAACGATCAAGCCGCGGCAAAAGATGCACGCCAAGGTCACCTACGCCGACGGCCGGGTGAAGAACGTGCCGGTGATCTGCCGCATCGATACGCTCGACGAACTCGACTATTTCCGCAACGGCGGCATTTTGCACTATGTCTTGCGCGACCTCGCCGCCTGACGCTCAGCTGCCGGGGCGGCGGAAGTTGCGCTCCGGCAGGGACTGCGGATCCGGCGGAATGTCGGCACCGCCGTTCATTTCGAGCTGCATGAAGACGGTGTTCAGCCAGCGCCCATGCTTGTAGCCCGAGCCGATGAGAGTGCCCGCGGGGCGGAAGCCGAGCCGCTCGTGCAGCCTGACCGAAGCGCTGCCGGGATGGCCGTCGCCGATCACTGCGACCAGTTGACGGAAACCGAGCGCGGTGCTCTGCGCGATCAGCGTCTCCAGCAGCTGCCGGCCGATGCCTTGGCCTATGGCCTCTGGCGCCACATAGATCGAATCCTCGACGATGAAGCGATAGGCCGGGCGCGGCCGGAACGGCCCGGCATAGGCAAAGCCTAACACCGTTCCGGCATGTTCCGCGACCACATAGGGGTAGCTGCCGTGCGTCAGGCTGTTGAAGCGCGCCGTCATCTCCGCCGGATCGGGCGGCTCGAGCTCATAGCTCGCGGTGCCGTTGATGACGGCGTCGGCGTAGATGGCGGTGATGCGGGAAAGGTCGGCCGCGGCAGCGGGCCGGATAGCAATGGTGCTCATTATTAAGGCAGTTCCAGCAAATGCCTCATATTAAAGCAAACCCTCCCACCAAAGCAAAGGGCGGCCTTTTGAGCCGCCCTCGCATTTCCGTTGATCCGGCTTGGACCGGCCCGTCCTAGTCGCGGTTGCCCATGAACTGCAGCAAGAAGGTGAACAGGTTGATGAAGTCGAGATAAAGGGTGAGCGCACCCATGATCGCTTTGCGCCCGGCGACCAGCACGTCGTCGCCTTCAAAGTACATCTCCTTGATCTTCTGCGTGTCGTAAGCGGTCAGGCCGGCGAAGATCAGAACGCCGAGGCCGGAGATCGCGAACTGCAGCGCAGACGACTGCAGGAAGATGTTGACCAGCATTGCGATGAGAAGGCCGAACACGCCCATGATCAGGAACGAGCCGACCGCGGTCAGATCGCGGCGCGTCGTATAGCCATAGAGCGACAGGGCGCCGAACGCGGCGGCCGTGACGAAGAACGTCTGCACGATGCTCTGGCTGGTGAAGACCAGGAAGATCGACGAAAGCGACACCCCGACCAGGGCGGCATAGACCCAGAAGGTCGTCTGGGCAGCCGAGACGGTCATCGTGTTGACGCGGAACGACAGGAAGAACACCACTGCAAGCGGTGCAAAGATCACCACCCAGCGCAAGGGCGAGCTGAACACGGCAACGCCGAACGACGTCAGCATCTTGCCGTTGGGCAGTGTCGCCACCGCGGCCGTCGGATCGGTCGTGGTGGCCAGCATGATCATGGCCAGCGCGGCGACGCCGGTGATCACGAGCCCGAGCCCCATCAGATTGTAGACCTTGAGCATATAGGCGCGGAGGCCTTCATCGATGGCGGCATCGGCGCGCGTGCCGGCATTCACGGCGCGTGCCTGATAGTTGCGAAGGTCAGCCATTGATTCCTCTGTTTTGCTTCTGCCCCGTCGGGGGTCGGGTCGCATGACCCAGGCGCCGCTGGCGGGGCTCCAGCATGCCTACGCCAAATATGATGATTATTTCGGTGGAGTACAAGCCCCTGTAACGGCACGAAATCGTGCGTGAACGCGCCAAAGTCGCGCAATTCGGGGCTTCCCGTCCAAGCTTGTCACCCCAGCAAGGCAGCACTGGGGCGAATTCGTGTTCAAAGATTGCGCAGCACCGGCGCGGCGCGCTGGCCGAGCACGCGCCACGTGCCGATGAGCCCGAGCCCGACCGTCAGCACCAGGGCGACCAGGATCGTGGTGACCGCCACCTCCGGGTCGAAGGCCGACGGCAGCTTCATGATGTTGGCGAGCACGTACCAGGCGGCAAGCGCGCCCGCGGCCAGCGCGAACAGCGCCGTCGCCAGGCCGATCATCAGATATTCGAGCGAGAAAGCGGCAATCAGGGTCCGCCGGGTGGCGCCCAGCGTCTTCAGGATCACCGCGTCGTGGGTACGGCCGCGATTGCCGGCGGCGAGCGCGCCGGAAAGCACCAGCACCGAGGCGATCAGCGCCACGCTTGCCGCCGCCCGGATCGCGGTGCCGAGCTCGCCGACCAGCCGGTTGACGACGTCCAGCGCATCCTTGACCCTGACCGTGGTGACGGCCGGAAAAGCGCGTGTCACCGCGTTGAGGATCTTCGCCTCCGCCGCCGCCGAGCCGTCCGCCTCCGTCAGGGTGGCCAGCCAGGAGTGCGGCGCACCGGCAAAGGCGTTGGGCGAAAACACCATGACGAAGTTGATGCCCATCTTCTCCCATTCGACCCGCCGCAGATTGGCGATGCGCGCGGTGATGTCGCGCCCGAGCACGTTGACGGTGAGGCTGTCGCCGACCTTGAGGCCGAGCGCGCCGGCCTCCTCGGACGAAAACGAGACCAGCGGCGGGCCGGCGTAATTGTCGTCCCACCAGGCGCCGGCGGTCAGGCTGACATTGTCCGGCTTGGCAGCCGCATAGGTGATGCCGCGGTCGCCGCGCAGCACCCAGGCGCCTTCCTCGGGCGGCTTCATCTTGTCGACGTCGGCGCCGTTGAGCGCCATGATCCGGCCGCGCAGCATCGGCACGCGCTCCAGCTTGCCGTCGGGCGCCAGCTGTCCGATCAGCCCGGCGAAGCGGTCGACCTCCGTTCCCTGAATATCGACGAAGAAGAAGTTCGGCGCCTGACTCGGCAGATTGGCGGTCACCTGGCGGCGCAGATTGGTGTCGATCAAGGCCAAGGTGACCAGCAAGGTGAGGCCGAGGCCGAGCGCCAGCACCACCGACGGCGTCAAGGCGCCGGGCCGGTGGATGTTGCCGAGCGCCAGCCGCAGCGCGGTCGAGCGCACCTGCGGGCTGTTGCGCGCCAGCCACTGCACCAGGCTGCCGACCCCGCGCAGCACCAGGAAGGCAGCCAGCGTCGCGACGACGAAGATGCCGGCGATGCGGCGGTCGCCCGCGACCAGAATGGCAAGCAGCGCAATCAGTGCCGCAAGGCCGAACGCCATTGCCAGGTAGGGCCAGCGCGCCCAGCCGCGCGCGTCGAAGCCCTGCTCGCGAAACAGAGCGGTGGCGGGCACATCGCGGGCACGGCCGAGCGGCAGCACCGCAAACAGCGCCGTCACCAACAGGCCGAGCAGCGCCCCCAGCCCGAGGGCTCCGCCATAGATGCCGCCTTCGGCCGGCACCGGCACGAAGGAGCGCAGCGCGGCGCTCGCCGCGAACGGCATCGCCGCGCCCAACCCCAGGCCGATGACGATGCCGGCGGCCGCGATGATCAGGATCTGGATCAGATAGACCAGAAAGACAAAGCGGCCCGACGCCCCGAGGCTCTTGAAGGTGGCGATGACGCCGCGCTTGCCGTCGAGATAGGCGCGTACGGCGTTGGCCACGCCGACGCCGCCGACCACCAGCGCGGTCAGCCCGACGAGGGTGAGGAATTGCGAGAAGCGCTCGACATTGGAGGCCAGCGCCGGCGCCGCATTGGTGCGGGTGCGGATCGACCAGCCGGCTTGCGGGAACTCGGCCGCCGCGTTGTCCTTGACCGCGGCGAGCCCTGCCTCGTCGGTATCGGCAGGCAGCTTGAGCTTGTAGGCGAACTCCACCATGCTGCCGGGCTGGATCAGGCCGGTGGCCCTCAGCCCGGCAAGCGACACCAAGAGGCGCGGGGCGAAGCCGAAGCCGTCGGAAACGGCATCCGGTTCGGTGACGAGCTTGGCACGCAGCGCGAACGTCGCCCCACCCAGCTCGATGCGGTCGCCGATGCCGAGCCCGAGGCGGTCGAACAAAAGCTCCGGTGCGGCCGCGCCCCACACCCCATCCGCCTGATCGAGCAAGGCTCCTGAAGGCAGGTTCGGCTCGGTCTCGAGCGTGCCATAGAGCGGATAATGCCGGTCGACCGCTTTGACCTCGACCAGCGCCTGGTCAGAACCGTCCGGCAGGCGCGCCATCGAGCGCATCCCGGCACTGGTGGCGACATCGCCCAGTCGGGTGAGGAAACCGAGCTCGGCGGGACTGGCCTCGCGCTGGTTGAGCTCGAAACGGAGATCGCCGCCGAGCAGGGCCTGACCCTCGTCGGCAATGCCGTCGGCGATCGCCCGGGCGACGCCGTTGACGCCGCTGATGGCCGCGACCCCGAGGGCGATGCAGGCCAGAAACACGAAAAAGCCCGACAGCCCGCCGCGCATCTCGCGCAGCGCGAAGGCAAGCGCGAGCTTGAGCCGGGGGAGCACGCCCATCGGCGCTAGGCCCTCACCGGGCGCCGTGCCGGGGCGCTCTCGATGCGGCCCGAACGCATGCTGACCTGGCGGCCGCAACGGCCTGCGAGGGCCGGATCGTGCGTGACCAGGAGCAAGGTCGTGCCGCGCTCGGTCGTCTGCGCAAACAGAAGGTCGGCGATCTGCTGGCCCGTCGCCTGATCGAGATTGCCGGTCGGCTCGTCGGCGATCAAGATCTGCGGTGCCGGCGCCAAGGCGCGCGCAATCGCCACCCGCTGCTGCTCGCCGCCGGACAGCGCGCCGGGATAGTGCGCGCGCCGCTCGCTGAGGCCGACCGCCGCCAGCTCGCGCTCGGCCACCGCGAAGGCGCGCGGGTGGCCGGCGAGCTCGAGCGGCACCGCGACATTCTCCAGCGCCGTCATGTTGGGGATCAGGTGGAAAGCTTGGAATATGATGCCGATGGTGCGGCCGCGGAAGGCGGCGACCTCGTCCTCGCTCTTGCCGTTGAGCAGCGTACCGCCGACCCTGACGGTGCCCTGGTCGACCCGTTCCAGCCCGGCGATCACCATCAGCAGCGTCGACTTGCCAGAGCCGGATGGCCCGACGATGCCGGTCGCCTCGCCGCGCGGCACCGTCAGGCTCACCTCCTTCAGCACCTCGACCCGCGCCGCGCCCTCGCCGAGGGTCAGCGAGATATTGTCGAGCTCAATGACGGCTTCTGTCACGCAGGATCGGTCCTATATTGGGAAGGGCGCCGCTGGCGCTCGCTTTGCATATGGGTCCGGTCGCATGCGTTTCAAACAGATGCACATCCCGATACTGGCGGCCTGGCTGGTGCTCGCCTGGATCCCTTTCGCCGCGGCGGAGCCATTCCGGATCGTCGGGTTCGGCGACAGTCTGATGGCCGGCTACAGCCTCGCCCCGGGCGAAGGTTTTCCTGAAAAGCTGCAGGCCGCGCTACACGAGCGGGGTCACGATGTCGTGATCACCAATGCCGGCGTTTCCGGTGACACCACCAGCGGCGGGCTGGCTCGGCTCGATTGGTCGGTGCCGGAAGGCACACAGCTGGTGCTGTTGGAACTTGGCGCTAACGACATGCTGCGCGGCGTGGCGCCGTCGATCACCGAGGCCAATCTCGATGCCATGCTCACCCGGCTCAAGCAGCGCCATATCGGGGTCCTGCTGATCGGAATGCGCGCCGCTCCCAATCTCGGCGGCGACTATGGCCAGGCTTTCGACGCGATCTATCCGCGGCTGGCCGAAAAGCACGGCGTGCCGCTCTATGCGTTCTTTCTCGACGGCATCGCCGCGGATCGCAATTTCCTGCTTGCCGACGGCATGCATCCGAACCCGGCCGGCGTCGCGCGCATGGTCGACCATGTCTTGCCGGCGGTCGAGAAACTGCTGCCGGCGAAGGCCAGCAACAGCTAGGAGAGTGAGAGGATTTCTTAAGCCGGATCAAGATCTTGAGTCGCGGTGGGGGTCAGCCTCAGCTGACCGGACTGCCGCCAACATTAAGCTTGCCCCTGGCGCCCATCGATGATTCGCTAGCGAGGCGCCGTTCGATTCGGGGAGGTCAGCATGCCGCGACTTTTCACCGCCCTCGAAATTCCCCGCGACGCCGCACTGTCGCTCTCCCTGCTCAGAGGCGGGCTGCCCGGGGCCCGCTGGATCGACGTCGAGAACTATCACCTGACCTTGCGCTTCATCGGCGACGTCGAGGCACCGGTGGCCGACGAGATCGCCAATGCGCTCGACCGCGTCCGCCGCACGGCCTTTTCGCTGACGCTTGCAGGCGTCGGCGCCTTCGGCTCGAAGAAGCCGCACGCGGTGTGGGCGGGGACTGCCCCATCGCCCGATCTTGCCGCGCTGCAGGGGGAGATCGAACGGATCTGCCAGCGCATCGGGCTCTCCCCAGATCCGCGCAAATTCGTGCCGCATGTCACACTGGCGCGGCTGCGCAATTCCGGCGCCGAGGACGTGGCCCGCTATCTGTCGGCCCGCGGCAATTTTTCAACCTTGCCGTTCAGGGTCGGGCGCTTCGTGCTGATGTCGTCGCGCGACTCCGTCGGCGGCGGGCCCTATCTGATCGAGGCCGCCTGGCCGCTGGTGGGCGCCGATCATCGCCGGCCCGGGGCTGTGGCGCCGGCGCTCTCCCGGCACGTGCGCTGAGCCCTCCTTGCATGCGGCGGGCGCCGTTCCCACATGTTGCGGCCGAACGAGGATTGCCATGGCGCGCGCCAAGAACTTCGACTTTTCCGCCTTTGCCAACATTTTCGGCAGCGATGCCGCCGGCGAGCGCGAGGTCCGTGACCGTTTCTGGCGCACCGCCAGGCGGGCGGCGCGTCAGGTGCCGTTCATGGAGGACGTGGTAGCCGCCTATTACTGCGCCCTGGACAGCCGCACGCCGCTGCGCGCCAAGGGCATCATGCTGGCTGCACTCGCCTATTTCGTGCTGCCGGCCGACGCCATCCCCGACTTCATCTTCGGTCTCGGCTTCACCGACGACATCGCCGTGCTGACTGCGGCAATCACCGCCATCCGCGCCCATATGACGCCCGCCCATCGGGCTGCGGCGCGCGACGCGCTGGCCAAGTTCGGCTGAGCGTCGGGCGATCATCGGCAGAGGCCGGTGACGGCTTTGTCGTTGAAACTCAAGTCAAACTGTTGCCGCTTTCCTCAACATTGATGCCGCCGATCGACCATCGCCAAAGGGGAACGCCCTTGGGGCGGGCGGCCGGGAGCGGGACGGCGCGTCGCTGCTTCGCATGGTTCACTGTTTGGTAACCCCGATTCACGCAACATTGCGCGAACGCCCGAAGGCCGGCCAACCCTCGTCTCACCAGGCAGCACATAGGGAATATTCGACGACGATGCGTGCATCGACCTTTGCTATCATCACTCTCGCCGCGGCCGCCTTCAACGGGCCCGCGCTGGCCCAGTCGGCCACCAAGATCGGTCAGCACAATGCCTGGGGCACCTACAGCTACCAGGCCCAGAACGGCAAGGTCTGCTACGTGCTGACGGTGCCGACCGACAAGAAGCCGACCAATCTCGATCATGGCGACATCTTCTTCTTCGTCAGCCAGAAGCCCGGCCAGAACGTCTCGTTCGAGCCACAGTTCATTGTCTCCTACAACTTCCAGGAGAAGTCCAAGGTGCAGGTGACTGTCGGCAACAAGTCGTTCTCGATGTTCACCCGCGGCAAGTCGGCCTGGATGGAGAATGCGGCGGAGGAGCCGCAGCTGATCGCCGCAATGAAGACCGGCCAGGACATGAAGGTCGCCGCCAAGTCGGGGCGCGGCAACCCGACGAGCTACGTATTTTCGCTGAAGGGCATCTCGGCCGCGCTGCAATCGATCGCCAGCTGCAAGTAGGTGCCGATTTCGGCTCCCGCTTGGCGCTTTTGCCGCGGCGGCGTGACGCTGCCGGCGGACCTGTGATATCAGAGCCGGCAGCCCTATCTGGCACCTATCATCCGATCGCAGCCGACACCATGACCGTTTCGCTTGACTATTCGCCCGCCTTTGCCGCGGTCCGCCCGCCTCAGCCCGAGCCGCAAAAGGCGTCGCTGATCGGCCTGGACCGGGCCGAGCTCGCGGCTGCCCTGACGGCCTCAGGCGTCGTTACGGAGCGGCAGGTGAAGATGCGCGCCCAGCAATTGTGGCACTGGCTCTACGTCCGCGGCGCCGCCGATTTCGGCGAGATGTTCAACATCTCCAAGGAGCTGAGGGCGGCGCTCAGCGACAATTTCACCATTGCCCGGCCGGCCGTGGTCGACGAGCAGATCTCGGCCGACGGCACCCGCAAATGGCTGTTCCGCTTCCCGCCGCGTGGCGCCGGGCGCCCGGTCGAAATCGAGACCGTCTATATCCCCGAAGAGGGGCGGGGCACGCTCTGCCTGTCCTCGCAGGTCGGCTGCACGCTCACCTGTTCGTTCTGTCACACCGGCACGCAGAAGCTGGTGCGCAATCTGACGGCGGAAGAGATCCTGGCCCAACTGCTCACCGCGCGCGACCGGCTGGGCGACTTCCCGGACCGGGCCACCCCTGCCTGCGCTATCGTCCCCGCCGAGGGCCGCAACGTCTCCAACATCGTGATGATGGGCATGGGCGAGCCGCTCTACAATTTCGAGGCGGTCAAGCAGGCGCTGCTGATCGCCTCCGACGGCGACGGGCTGGCGCTGTCGAAGCGCCGCATCACTCTCTCGACCTCGGGCGTGGTCCCCGAAATTGCCCGTGCCGGCGCGGAGATCGGCGTCATGCTGGCGATCTCGCTGCATGCGGTGCGCGACGACCTGCGCGATCTCCTGGTCCCGATCAACAAGAAATATCCGCTGAAGGAGCTGCTGGCGGCCTGCCGCGCCTATCCCGGCCTCTCCAACGCACGCCGCATCACCTTCGAATATGTGATGCTGCGCGACGTCAATGACAGCCTCGCCGATGCCAAGGAGCTGGTCCGGCTGCTCAAGGGCATTCCGGCCAAGATCAACCTGATCCCGTTCAATCCTTGGCCGGGCACCAACTACCAGTGCTCCGACTGGGCGACGATCGAGAAGTTTGCCGACTTCGTCAATCAGGCCGGCTATGCCTCACCGGTGCGCACCCCGCGCGGCCGCGACATCCTTGCCGCCTGCGGTCAGCTGAAGTCGGAATCGGAGCGGCTGAAAAAGCACGAGCGCCTGGCGTTGGAAGCGATGATGATCGCGGGCCACGGCGAGGCCTGACCCCTCAGTTTCACTTTGCCTGGGCAGTGATGATCTTCAGCGCAAAGGCAGAAAATACGCCGGCAAACAAATAATCGGTGATACGGGTCACGCGCGGGCTGCGCTTCAGCAGGCCGGCGAAGCGGTCGGCCGCGAGCACCATCGGCGCCGTGATCGGCAAGGCCAGGGCGATGAACAGCAGGCCAAGGAAGAACAGCTTGCCCGGGGCGTGCGGATCGGCCGCCGAGACGAACTGCGGCAGGAACGTCATGAAGAACAGGATGATCTTCGGGTTGAGCAGGTTGACGCCGAGCCCGGTCGCCCAGTTGCTGAACAGCGAGCGCGGCGCCCCGCCCTTTTTCTCGGGCGAGAACGCCGAGCCGTAGCGCAGTGCCTGAAAGGCCAGCCAGACCAGATAGCCGGCTCCGCCGATCTTGAGCACCCAAAAGGCCTGCGGCGAGGCAACGATCAGTGCCGACAGGCCGAGCGCCACCAGGCTGGTGTGAATGACGATCCCGGTCATGGCGCCGAACATGCAGGCGAACCCGGCTGCGCGGCCGTTCGACAGCGCCCGCCCGACGAACAGAGTCATGTCCGGACCAGGCGTGATCGAAATGATGAAGGTCGCAATGGCGAACTGGATGATGGTCGGCCAGTCGGGAATGAACGGCATCGGCGGCTCCGGCACGGGCGGAGCCCGTTTCTAGAGCAATTCCAGCAAAAGCGGCAACGGTTTTCCGTTCGGAATTGCGGAAAAACAAAGACTTAGAGACGAGCACCGATTCGACGAAAAGGTGATCCGCTCGAAGGGCATGTTCAATCGCCGGTGGAACCCGCTGCCGGCTTAGCGGCGGAGCAACGGCTGGGCGTCGCCGCCGCCGATCAGGTCCTCGGCCACCACCGACGCGGGCGGGGCATAGGCGTGGCCGTCCCAGTGCCAGCGTAGCGGCTCGGGCTCGCCCTGGAGCGGGACCGTCACGAGGTCCGGCCATCCGTCCGCGGCGTTCTTGGCATCCAAGTAGAGGCGCATGCCGTCGGTGTTGTAGACCTCGCGCCAGCCGGCGCCGTCCGACACAAAACCCGTCAGATTGCAGCCGGACACGCCATAATAGCTGGTCGACCCGCAGAGCGTCGCAAACAGCAGGCTGCGGCCACCCTCGGCGTCGGCTTCGGCGGCGGCGATCTCGGGAGTTTGACCGGTCGCCTCGCGGAACAGCCCGATCTCATCCGCAAGCAGGGTGGTCGCGGTCTCCACCGCAGGCGAGGCCGGCGAGGCGATGACCTGGCGATAGGCGGACATGTCGAGCTGGCTGCAGCGCGGCGCCACCGCTTCGACGATCTTGCGCGATCCCTTGAGCGGGAAGGTGGCGGTCTCGGCCGGGTGGCCGTCGAGGCGCTTGACGAAAAGCTGCTTGCCGGACTTCAGCGCTTCGAGTGTCTCGGCGGCCACCGGCATCGCCATCGTCCGGCCGCTCCACGCCGCCTGCGGCTCATAGCTGTCGCTGTCGACGGTCAGCCGCACCCGCGTCTTGGCCGCCTCGGGCGGCGCCGCCGCGTCCATGCGCAGCACCAGCTGCCAGCGCTGTTCGGCGCAGGCCAGCGATGCGCCGGCGATGCCGGACGCGGCGGACGGGGAGGGCAGGATCGCGACGGCGCCGACCCCGGCCGGCTGCCAATCCGACCCCGCCGCGACGCCTGCCGCCGGCAACAGCCCCACAGAAGCGGCCAGCACCCAGGCCACGATCCGCGCCGGCGCTCCGTTCAACCCACAATATACCCGCCCACGTCCACGCATGTCTCGGCCAAGCTCCTGTCAAGCCGGCAAGTCTCGACGAGCGGAGTAAAAATTCGCTGAACCCCGCCGGCACGGTCCGGTCGACGCGCGTCGGCCGCCGAGGCTTGCGAAGCGCGGAAGCGGCGTGATACCTCGCCCAAGCTCATCGGCGGGAACCCCGAAAATGTCCAAGTCAGACGTCAACAAGGTCGTGCTCGCCTACTCCGGCGGCCTCGATACCTCCATCATTCTGAAATGGCTGCAGACCGAGCTCGGCGCCGAGGTGGTGACCTTCACCGCCGATCTCGGCCAAGGCGGCGAGCTGGAGCCGGCGCGTAAGAAGGCCGAGCTGCTCGGCATCAAGGACATCCGCATCGTCGATGTCCGCGAGGAGTTCGTCCGCGATTTCGTCTTTCCGATGTTCCGCGCCAATGCGCTTTACGAAGGCTGCTATCTGCTTGGCACCTCGATCGCCCGGCCGCTGATTGCCAAGCATCTGGTCGACATCGCCCGGCAGGCCGGCGCCGATGCGATCGCCCACGGCGCCACCGGCAAGGGCAACGACCAAGTGCGCTTCGAGCTCTCCGCCTACGCGCTGAACCCCGACATCAAGGTGATCGCACCGTGGCGCGACTGGAGCTTTAAGTCGCGGACGGATCTGCTCAACTTCGCCCGCGACCACCAGATCCCGGTACCGAAGGACAAGCAGGGCGAGGCGCCGTTTTCCGTCGACGCCAACCTTCTGCACTCCTCCTCGGAAGGCAAGGTGCTCGAGGACCCGTGGCTGGAACCGCCCGAATACGTGCATCAGCGTACGGTCTCGCCGATGGATGCGCCCGACCGGGTGACCGAGATCACGCTGTCCTTCAAGGCCGGCGATCCGGTCGCCCTCGACGGCCAGGGGCTGTCGCCGGCAACGCTGCTCGGCGCGCTCAACGATCTCGGCCGCGACAACGGCATCGGCCGCCTGGATCTGGTCGAGAACCGCTTCGTCGGGATGAAATCGCGCGGCGTCTACGAGACCCCTGGCGGCACGATCCTGCTTGCCGCACACCGGGCCATCGAATCGATCACGCTCGACCGGGGTGCCGCCCATCTCAAGGACGAGTTGATGCCGCGCTATGCCGAGCTGATCTACAACGGCTTCTGGTTCTCGCCGGAGCGCGAGATGCTGCAGGCTTTAATCGACCACAGCCAGCGAAGCGTCGAAGGCGACGTCCGGCTGAAACTCTACAAGGGCAATGTGATCGTCACCGGCCGCCGCTCCGGCAAGTCGCTCTACTCGGACGCGCTGGTCACCTTCGAGGACGACCGCGGCGCTTACGACCAGAAGGACGCCGCCGGCTTCATCCGCCTCAACGCGCTGCGGCTGCGCACGCTGGCGGCGCGCAACCGCAGCGGCTAGCGCTGGATGCAGACGAGGCTGCGGCCGTTGAGATGCGGCAGCAGCTGCCGCATCACGCCGCGCGACACGGCCACGCAACCTTCCGTCGGCGTCAGCCCGGGGCGGGCGAGATGCAGGAAGATGGCGCTGCCGCGGCCGCGCCGCCGCGGCCTGATGTTCCAGTCGAGCACCAGGCAGACATCGTAGAGGTCGTCGTCGCGCCGCATCCGTTCATGACAGGCGCCATAAGGCAGCCTGATCGGCCGATTGTAGTTGCGGTCGTCGGGCACCTCGCACCAGCCGAGCGCTACCGAAATCGGCTTCAGCACCAATCCGCAACGACGCGCCGTCGGTGGCCGGTCCTGGCGGAAATAGCCGGCCAGCACCCGCAGCCGGCCGAGCGGCGTGGCGCCGTCGCCTTCGCGCTTGCGCGCGCTGATGCCGCTGCGGCCGAGCGCGCAAGGCAGCACCCGGCCGGCAAAGCCGACCAGGCCTTGGCGGGGATCGGCAGGCCGCGGCCTGACGATCAAAAGCCGCCGCGGGGCGTTTTTTGCAACCGTTCCCTTGCCTCGACATTTTTTGCGGTATGATCGAATCATGATGGATGCATTTTATCGTGGTTGCTGTTGGCGCCACAGCTTGCGCGCCGCCACGGACGGGTCAACCGCATTGCCTTCAACAGATACGGGTTTTGACAGATGACATCGCGAACCATCCTGTTGGTCGATGACGACGACGACCTGCGGCACACGCTGGTCGAGCAGCTGTCGCTCTATGAGGAGTTCGACGTGCTTCAGGAAGCGACCGCAGCCAAGGGTATCGCCGCCGCCCGCGGCGGCCTCGTCGACCTGCTGATCATGGATGTCGGCCTGCCCGATATGGATGGCCGCGAGGCGGTGAAGATCCTGCGCAAGAGCGGCTACAAGGCGCCGATCATCATGCTGACTGGCCACGATACCGATTCCGACACCATTTTGGGGCTCGAGGCCGGCGCCAATGACTACGTCACCAAGCCGTTCCGCTTCGCCGTGCTTTTGGCGCGCATCCGTGCCCAGCTAAGGCAGCACGAGCAGAGCGAGGACGCGACCTTCTCCGTCGGCCCTTACACCTTCAAGCCCAGCCAGAAGCTGCTCCTCGACCAACGCGGCGGCAAGGTCCGGCTGACCGAGAAGGAGGCCTCGATCATCAAGTATCTCTATCGCGCCGACCAAAAGGTGATTACCCGCGACGTGCTGCTCGAGGAGGTCTGGGGCTATAATTCCGGTGTCACCACCCACACCCTGGAGACCCATGTCTATCGGCTGCGTCAGAAGATCGAACGCGATCCTTCCAATGCGGAAATTCTTGTGACAGAAAGCGGCGGTTACAAGCTCGTGCCTTGATCGAGGGTGGCGGAGACGAGCGGCCGCATCCACGAAGCAAGCGCCCGATCCGACACGGGGACATTTGCGATGACGAGCGTCAGGCCGCGCGCCGTAAACGCCGGGCGCCCGGGTACGCCGCCCGGCCACCGCTGGTGGCGTCGCCGTTGCCGGGCCGCCGCGCTTCGCCGTTGCTCCTCCCCTTGCAGGGCCGTCGATGTCGCTTGATGATGACATCCGGGTCCTGTCGGGCGCTCCGCTGTTCGAGGGGTTCACCCAAGAGCAGCTGCGGCTGCTTGCCTTCGGCTCGGAAAACTCCCGGCTGCCGGCCGGCAAGGAGCTTTACGCCGAAGGCGCTCCCGCCGACGGCGCCTACGTCGTGGCGCGCGGCCGCATCGATCTGTTCCGCGACCGCGACGGTCGGCGCATCGTGATTGCCGACGTCGGTCCGGGCACGGTGCTCGGCGAGTTTGCTCTGTTTGCAGACAGCCACCGGCTGACCGGCGCGGTGGCGGCAACCGATGCCGAGGTGATGCGGCTCAATCGCAAGCTGTTCCGCCGCATCCTTGAGGAATACCCCGACGTGGCGCTATTCCTGCACCACCGCATCACCGCGGATTTTCAGACCATGGTCGCCAAGCTCGACGCACTCGCCGCGCGCTTCTCCGATTTTTGACCGGCGAGCGCCTCAGCCGAAGCTGAACCGCGCAATCACCGGGACATGGTCCGAAGGCCGCGGCCAGCCGCGGGCCTCGCGCAACACCTCGATGCCGGCGAGATCGTCGGCCAGATTGGGCGAGGACCACACATGGTCGAGGCGGCGGCCGCGATCGGAGGCCTGCCAGTCGGCAGCGCGATAGCTCCACCAAGTGTAGAGCTTCTGCTCTGCCGGCACCTTGAGCCGTATCAGATCGGCCCAGCGGCCGGCCTGGCGCATCGCCTCGAAGCTCTCGGTCTCGGCCGGCGTGTGGCTGACCACCTTGAGCAGCTGCTTATGCGACCAGACGTCGTGCTCGAGCGGGGCGATGTTGAGGTCGCCGACCAGCAACGAGCCGCCATGCTCGTCCCATTGCGCCGGCAAGCCGTTCATCTCGGCGACGAAGTCCAGCTTGTGGCGGAATTTCCAGTTGATCTCGGGATCGGGCTCGTCGCCGCCGGCCGGGACGTAGAAATTGTGGATCAGCAGGGAGCGGCCGCCGACCGCGATCCTGGTGGCGAGGTGCCGGCAATCCTCCTTGCCGCAGAACTGCCGCCGCTCGACGACCTCCAGCGGCACACGCGAGATCGTGGCAACGCCGTGATAGCCCTTCTGGCCGCTGACGGCGATGTGAGGATAGCCGAGCCGCTTGAGCTGCTTGACCGGAAACAGCTCGTCCGGGCACTTGGTCTCCTGCAGGCACAGCACATCGGGACCGCGCTCCCTGAGCAGCCGCCTGACCAGCGGCAATCGGAGCCGCACCGAGTTGATGTTCCAGGTGGCGATGGAAAACGGCATCGCCGCGCCCGAGGCGATCAGCGCTTGTTCTGCATCTTCTGGTTGACTTCGCGGTTGCGCTTATAGTCGATCTTGAACAGCCCGGCGTCGAGCGGCACGCCCTGCTGGACGTTGTCGATCAGCACCGTGGTGTTCTTGCCCTGCGCATCGGTGATGGTCCACTGCTTGAGATCGTAGGTCTTGGCATCGAACATCAGCGAAATGCGCGAGTTGCCGAACACCGAGCGGTCGGCCATCTGGATGGTGATGACATCCGGCTCCTCCTTGATGCCGGTGACCCGCCGCCCGGTCAGATCGATGCGGTCGTCGAGCAGCAGCTTCAACGGGGTCTTGGACAGCGGGTAAAGGTCCATGGTGTTGAGCCTGCGGTTGTCGATCACCACCGACTGGCCGTCGGAGATCACCCGATAGCCGGACGGCGCCTCGTAGTTGAAGCGCAGCCTCCCGGGTCGCGCGATGTAGAACTTGCCGCCGGTCTGTTCCCCACGCGGGCCGAACTGGACGAAATCGCCGGTCATGGTGCGGATGCTGGAGAAATGATCGGCGATCTTTTGCGCCACCGCGGACTGCGCGGCCTGCGCCTCGGCCGGATGAGGCAACTCGCCGACCAAAGGCAAAGCGGCGACGAGTCCGGCGAGGCCGAGCAGGAAGCGTCGGCGGGTGGCCGGCGGCGAGGTCAAGCTGGCTGTCGAATGAGCGATCATTCCGGTGTCTCCGGTTGGGCAGGCGTTCGCAGGCGGGTATCAAGTTTGAGTTGGGCTGAAATTTGACACCGGCAAGGCTGATCTCCTCGGAGGAGGCTTTGCGTCAGTAATCGCCTTCTTCCGTCGGCACCAGGATTTCGCGCTTGCCGGCATGATTGGCGGCGCCGACGATCCCTTCCTTTTCCATCCGTTCGATGATCGAGGCGGCGCGGTTGTAGCCGATGCCGAGCCGCCGCTGGATATAGCTGGTCGAGGCCTTGCCGTCGCGCAGCACCACCGCCACGGCCTGGTCATAGGGGTCGTCGGACTCGTCCAGGTTCGAGCCGCCCCCACGCGGGGCGGCGGCGTCCTCGCCCTCGCCGTCCTCCTCGTCTTCCTCGGTGATGGCGTCGAGATATTCCGGGACGCCCTGCCGCTTCAGATGCGCGACGATCTTCTCGACCTCCTCGTCGGCGACGAACGGCCCATGGACGCGCTGGATGCGGCCGCCGCCGGCCATATAGAGCATGTCGCCCATGCCGAGCAGCTGCTCGGCTCCCTGCTCGCCCAGGATGGTGCGGCTGTCGATCTTCGAGGTCACCTGGAATGAGATGCGGGTCGGGAAGTTGGCCTTGATGGTGCCGGTGATGACGTCGACCGAGGGCCGCTGGGTGGCCATGATCACATGGATACCGGCAGCACGGGCCATCTGGGCAAGCCGCTGGACGGCACCCTCGATGTCCTTGCCCGCCACCATCATCAGGTCGGCCATCTCGTCGATGATCACCACGATGAACGGCATCGCCTCGAGATCGAGATCCTCGCTCTCGTAGATCGCCTCGCCGGTCTCGCGGTCGAATCCGGTCTGCACGGTGCGGGTGATGCGCTCGCCCTTGGCCTCGGCCTGCGCGACGCGCTGGTTGAAACCTTCGATATTGCGCACCCCCACCTTGGACATCTTACGGTAGCGGTCCTCCATCTCGCGCACCGTCCATTTCAGCGCCACCACCGCCTTCTTCGGGTCGGTGACCACCGGCGTCAAAAGGTGCGGGATGCCGTCATAGACCGAAAGCTCGAGCATCTTCGGATCGATCATGATCAGCCGGCACTCGCGTGGCGTCATCCGGTAGAGCAGCGAGAGAATCATGGTGTTGATGGCGACCGATTTGCCGGAGCCGGTGGTGCCCGCCACCAGCACATGCGGCATCTTGGCGATGTCGGCGATCACCGCCTCGCCATTGATGGTCTTGCCGAGCGCCAGCGCCAGCTTGGCCTTGGTCTGCTCGAAGTCGCGGCTGGCCAGGATCTCGCGCAGATAGACGGTCTCGCGCTTGGCATTGGGGAGCTCGATGCCGATGGCGTTGCGTCCCGGCACCACCGCCACGCGGCAGGCGATGGCGCTCATCGAGCGGGCGATGTCGTCGGCCAGCCCGATCACGCGCGAGGATTTGATGCCCGGAGCCGGCTCCAGCTCGTAGAGGGTGACGACCGGTCCCGGCCGCACGTGGATGATCTCGCCTTTGACCCCGAAATCCTCGAGCACGCCTTCGAGCAGGCGAGCATTCTGCTCGAGCGCGTCCTTGGAGAGGGTGGGATCACGCACCACGTTCTTGGGCTCGGCGAGAAAGTGCAGCGACGGCATCTCGAACTCGCCCGATTTGATCAGCGAAGTCTGCGCCTCGCGCTGCACCCGGGCCCCTGGCGCGGGCCTGGGCGCCGGCGCGGCGACGCGCGCAGCCGCGCCGGGAGCCGATGCTGCGGCATTGCCGGGCACCAGGCGCCGCGCCATCTCGGTCGCCGGCAGAATATCGTCATCCTCCGCCTCGTCGTCGAACGGGTCCATCTGCAGCACCGGCTCGCGCACCACCGTCTGGGCGAAATCGGGCTCGATGCGGGCATCGCTCGCCCGGTTCGACCAGCGCGGTCGCTGCGGTGCGGCGGCGAATGGCTCGGCATCGCGGCCGTGCGCGGCGGCGGCGCGCCGGGCCGCCAGCCGGCGGCGCACAAAGCTCGCCACAGTCAGCCACCAATGCGCCAGGAAGCCGAGCGCGACGATGCCGTCGCTGTCCTCATCGTCGTCCTCCATCCCGAATTCGGGCGCAGGTTCGGCCCGGCGAGGCGGCGCCGTCCGCACTGCAAAACCATGCTGGCGCCAAAGCAGCCCGCCGCCATAGGCAAACAGGAACAGCGCCGGGACGGCCAGGATCACGGCGATCAGGATCGCCAGCAGCCCGCTCGGATAGTGGCCGATCAGCAATGTCGGCAAAGCCAGCACCATGTCGCCGAACACGCCGCCCAGCCCGTTGGGCAGCGGCCAGGTCGGCGGTGGGGTGATGCATCCGGCAATGCCGGCCGCGATAAGGGCGGCCCCGAGCCATGCCGCAGCGCGGCGCGGCAGCCGGTCGACCCCGCGGCCGCTGCCCAGGAAGAACGCCCAAAGCACCGTCGGCACTAAGGCCGCTACGGCGCCGAGGCCGAAGAACTGCAGGGCCAGATCGGCAAACACCGCGCCCGGGTACCCCATCGCATTGGTCACCGGATTGGCTGTCGCATGGCTGAAGCTCGGATCGGCGACGTTCCAGGTGGCCAGAGCTGCCAGGCCGAACACCGCGACGGCCAACAGAGCGAGGCCGGCGGCGCGGCCGCCGATGCGCCGCATGAAGAGGCTCAACGCCGAGTCGGTTTCCTCAAACGCAATCGGTGCGCTGCGCATTCCTGGCCTGCCCCTTGCTCCCGAAGTTCCGGCCCAACAGCATCGCTCGGCGTGGGCAGGTGAGAGACCGAGACTAGCCGCGCCAAGGTTAAGGCGGCATTAACCATGGACCGGCGGGCAGACTGTCCGAGACGTTGTGTCGCGCCCCCTTCGCCCCGCTTGACTGCGCGGCGCCGCAGCACGACATTTCGCTCTGTCCGTCGGGCCGCCTGCGCGCGCCCGGCTCAATCAAGGAACCGCAACCCCATGCCAAGCGACAGTCACAGTCGACCGTCCGTGCCGTCCGCGGTGCCCGCCCGGGCCTGATCCTTTTCGATCGGCTCACCCGGCGCCGCCGACGGCAGGCGGCCGCCACGAGGTGAGCCATGAACGACATTTCTCTCCTGAAGGTCCGGCCCGACGACAACGGGCCATTCGATCCTCTTGCGATCGCGCTTCGCCTGGCCGAGGAGCGGCCGGCCGATCTCGTCGAGGTGCTCAACCAGCGCGCGCCCGAGGAAGCGGCCGAGATCATCGAGGCGTTGCCGCCCGACCAGGCGGTTGAGGCCTTCGACCAGCCGGGGCTCGACGCCGGCGCCGAGATCCTGGCGCTGCTGCCGGTCGGCCGGGCCGCGGCCGTACTCGGCGAAATGTCGGCCGACCGCGCCGCCGATCTCGTCCGCGCGCTTGCCGACCCGCCGCGGGCCGAGCTTCTGGCGCGCCTCGACAAGACCACCGCCGACGCGCTGGCACGGCTGCTGTCCTATCCGGAGAACTGCGCCGGGGCGCTGATGACCACCGAATTCGTCTCGGTGCCGGCGTCGATGACGATCGGCGCCGTGCTCGATCACATCCGCATGGTCGAGCGCAGCCGCGAGACGGTCTACGCAGTCTACGTGCTCGACCCGGTGAAGAATACGCTGGTGCAGGCAGTGTCGCTGCGCCGCCTCATTGCCGGTGACCCGGCCGCCAACGTCCTCACCGCAGCGCCGCCGCGGCGGCCGATCGTGGTCCGGGCGCTTGCTGCCCGCGACGAGGTCGCCCGGCTGATCGCCAAATACGACCTGCTCGCCGTGCCGGTGGTCGATCCACGCAACCATGTCATCGGCATCGTCACCGTCGACGACGTCATCGATTCCATGGTTGCCCGGCAGACCGAGGAGGTGCAGCGCTTCGGCGGCCTCGAAGCCCTCGACGAGCCTTATATGGACGTCGGCTTCTGGCGCATGATCCGCAAGCGCGCCGGCTGGCTCTGCGTGCTGTTTCTCTCGGAAATGCTGACCGCCTCCGCCATGCAGGGGTTCGAGGGCGAACTGCAGCGGGCGATCGTTTTGACGTTGTTCATCCCGCTGATTATGAGCTCCGGCGGCAACTCCGGCTCGCAGGCGACCTCGCTGCTGATCCGCGCCTTGGCGCTGCGCCAGCTCGCCGTGGGAGACTGGTGGCGGGTCGCCATACGCGAGCTGCCGGCCGGCCTCACCCTCGGCGTCATCCTGGGTGCCATCGGCATGGTCCGTATCGTCTTCTGGCAGAAGACCGGGCTCTACGACTACGGCGAGCACTGGGCGCTGGTGGCGCTGACCGTCGGCCTTGCCCTGGTCGGCATCGTCACCTTCGGCTCGATGGTCGGCTCGATGCTCCCGTTTGCCCTGCAGCGCCTCGGCTTCGATCCGGCCACCGCGTCGGCGCCGTTCGTCGCCACCCTTGTCGACGTCACCGGGCTGGTGATCTATTTCTCGGTCGCGCTTTTGGTGCTGCGCGGCACGCTTCTCTGATCGTTCCGTCCCCGATATGAAATGGACCCGGCGGCAGCGCCGGGTCCATCAATCGTGTGCCGAAGCCGGCTCAGTTGTAGGCGCGTTCGCCATGCGAGGAGATGTCGAGGCCCTCGCGCTCCGCCGCCTCGGGAAGCCGGAGCCCGATGAGCGCCCTGACGATGTAGAGCGACACGGCGGCAACGACGCCCGACCACACCACCGCGACGACCACCGCGGTGAGCTGGATCATGAACTGGCTGCCGATCGCATAGGTTTCCGCGCCCGGCCCGAAGCCGCCGAGCGCCGGCGCAGCGACGATCGCCGTGCCCAGCGCGCCGACCATGCCACCCACGCCGTGCACGCCGAACACGTCGAGCGAGTCGTCGTATTTCAGCACCGGCTTCAGCCAGATCACCGCCCAGCAGCAGACCACAGCCGCCACCGCGCCGAGCACGATGGCGCCGACCGTTCCCGACAGGCCTGCGGCAGGGGTAATCGCGACCAGCCCGGCGACCGCCCCGGAGGCGCCGCCAAGCAGGCTGGCATGGCCGCGGACCACCTTTTCAGCCGCCGACCAGGCCAGCGCTGCGGCGGCCGTGGCAATGATGGTGTTGAGCAGCGCCTGGGCCGTCAGCCCATTGGCCTCGAGGTTGGAGCCGGCGTTGAAGCCGAACCAGCCGACCCACAGCAGGCAGGCGCCGATCATCGTGAAGGTCAGGTTGTGCGGCGCCATGTTCTCCTTCATGAAGCCGACGCGCGGCCCGACGATCAGCGCCGCGACCAGGCCGGCAATGCCTGAGTTGATGTGCACGACGGTGCCGCCGGCGAAATCGAGCGCGCCGAGGCCGAACAGGTAGCCGGACGGGGCGCTCGCCGCACTCGGGCCGCCCCACCACCAGACCATGTGGGCGATCGGCAGATAGGCGAAGGTGAACCACAGCGCCAGGAACAGCATCACCGCCCCGAATTTCATCCGCTCGGCCACCGCACCGATAATCAGCGCCGGGGTGATCGCCGCAAACGTCAGCTGGAAGATGACGAAGCAGAGTTCGGGGATGAACACGCCCTTGGTGAAGGTCTCCGCCAGCGAATCCGGTGTGACGCCCATCAGGAACGCCTTGCTGAGCCCGCCGATGAACGGCGTCAAGGGCCCGGCCTGGTCGGCCGTCGCCGGCCCGCTGAAGGCCAGCGAGTAACCGTAGATCACCCACAGAATGGAAATCATCGAGAACCCGGCCAGCACCTGCATCAGCACCGACAGCATGTTCTTGGCGCGCACCAGCCCGCCGTAGAAGAGCGCCAGGCCCGGCAGCGTCATCAGGATGACCAGGATGGTTGAGACCAGCATCCATGCCGTATCGCCCTTGTCCGGCACCGGCGTTGCCGCGGCCGCATCGGCGGCCGCCGGCGCCGCTTCCTGGGCAAACGCTGCGGCCGTGCCGAGCGCACCTAGGATCACTGTGCCCAAAAGGGCCTTGCGCAGCCATGGCGCGGTTTGATTGCAAAGCGTCATTTTCTTCTCCACGAAAATCTGTGACCTCGAGCAATTCCAGGACGATTGGGGGCGATCCGGCGTGCGGAAATCGCCGATGGGAAGAGCGGCCTAGAGTGCGTCTGCATCGGTCTCGCCGGTGCGGATCCGCACCGCCTGGTCGATCGAGAACACGAAGATTTTGCCGTCGCCGATCTGTCCGGTCTTGGCGGCCACGGTGATCGCGTCGACCGCCCGGTCGGCCATGTCGGCGGCAACTGCGACCTCGATCTTGATCTTCGGCAAGAAGCTCACGGCATATTCAGCGCCGCGATAGATCTCGGTGTGCCCCTTCTGCCGGCCATAGCCTTTGACTTCGGTAACAGTCAGCCCCTGAATTCCTATGGCAGTCAGCGCTTCGCGCACCTCGTCGAGCTTGAACGGCTTGATGATGGCCATCACGATTTTCATAAAGTTTGACCTTGTGTTCTGACGGATCCCATTGCGCGGCGCCGCCAACCACCGCCGGCGCATGCAGCGACTATTCAAGCTCCGTGCCAGTTGCGCCACTGCCGGCAAAATTGCGGGAATCCGGCGAGCGCGGCACGCTCCGGCCGCGGCCGCCGCTGTCACCGTAAGCAGTCTGCCTAAATCGTGTGCAGATCGAAGAGGGTGCCTACCGGCTAGGCTTGCTTCGGATGCGGATTAGCCCTTCCTGCGCCACCGAGGCGATCAGGGTGCCGTCCTCGGCATAGAGCGAGCCGCGGGTAAAGCCGCGCGATCCGGACGAGGAGGGGGTGTCCTGGCTATAGAGCAGCCAGCCGTCCAGACTGTGGGGCCGGTGAAACCACATGGCATGGTCGAGGCTTGCCACCTGCAGGTCGGCGTCGAACACGGCTCGGCCGTGCGGAAAGGTCGAGGTGTCGAGCAAGGTCATGTCCGACAGATAGGCGAGCACCGCCGACTGGGTGGCGCGGTCGTCGGGCACAGGCCCGACGGTGCGGATCCAGATGTTCTGCTCCGGCGGCAGCTTCTCGCGGCTGGTGTAGTGCTCGAGCGTCACGGGCCGGATGTCGAGCGGCCGCTCGCGCGCCCAGAACCGCCGGATCGCCTCCGGCGCATGCTCGGCGCGGGCGAGCAGCTCGCGCTGGCTCTCCAGCTGCGCCGGCCCGGGCACGTCGCGCGGCATCGGAATCTGATGCTCGAGGCCTTGCTCGTCGACTTGGAAGGAGGCTTCGAGCGAAAAGATTGCCTGGCCGTGCTGAATGGCGGTCACCCGCCGGGTGGTGAAGCTGCCGCCGTCGCGCAGCCGCTCGACCTCGTAGATGATCGGCAAGGTGGTGTCGCCCGGCCGCATGAAATAGGCGTGCAGCGAATGGACATGGCGTGTCGGCTCGACGGTCCGCTGAGCCGCAACCAGGGCCTGGCCGATGACTTGACCGCCGAACACGCGCTGCCAGTTCACCTTCGGGCTGCGACCGCGATACAGATTGTGCTCGAGCTGTTCGAGGTCGAGAATGCTGAGCAGTTCGTGCATGGCAGCAGACATGGCGACATCCGGCCGGTGATGGAACCGGCCGGTTCGAACAGGACGGCAGAGCGAAGTCAAGGCGGTTCGAGGAGAGCGACGATGGTTGAGAGCGCGGCTGAAGGCGGATCTTCCGGCGCACGGGAATCGCGTCTCGACGTCTTGGTGGCCGGCGCCGGCTATGTCGGACTCGCCGCGGCGGTCTCGATCCGCGCTGCCCGCCCCAACCTCAGCGTCGCCGTGGTCGATGCCGCGCCGCCCGGCGCCTGGCAGCGCGACAGCCGCGCCTCGGCGATCGCCGCGGCCGCCGGCCGCATGCTCGCCCAGCTCGGCTGCTGGGACGAGATCGCCGCGGAGGCCCAGGCGATCACCGAGATGATCATCACCAATTCGCGCACCAGCGACCCCGTGCGGCCGGTGTTTCTCACCTTCGGCGGCGAGGTCGCCCCGGGCGAGCCGTTCGCCCACATGGTCGCCAACAAGGTGCTCAATGCGGCGCTGCGCCGCCAAGCCGCCGCGCTCGGCATCGACATCATCGAAGGCGTCGGCGTGCAGGCCTTCGAGCGTGGCCACGCCAGTATGCGCGTCCATCTGGCCGACGGGGTGGTGTTCGATACCCGGCTCCTGGTCGCCGCCGACGGCGTCAACTCCAAGCTGCGTGCGCTGGCCGGCATCAAGACGGTGGATTTCGATTACGGCCAATCGGGCATCGTCTGCACCGTCCGCCACGAGCGTCCGCATGGCGGTCGCGCCGAGGAGCATTTCCTGCCGGCCGGCCCGTTCGCAATCCTGCCGCTCACCGGCGACCGGTCCTCGATCGTATGGACGGAGCGCAGCAAGGATGCCGAGCGGCTGGTCGCCGCCGACGAGCTCATTTTCGAGACCGAGCTCGAACAGCGCTTCGGACTTCAGCTCGGCGAGCTCAAGCTCGAAGGCAAGCCGCGCGCCTGGCCGCTCGGCCTGAAGCTGGCCCGCGCTTTCGTCGCGCCGCGTTTCGCGCTGGCCGGCGATGCCGCGCACGGCATTCACCCGATCGCCGGCCAGGGCCTCAATCTCGGCTTCAAGGACGTCGCGGCACTGGCCGAAACGGTGGTCGAGGCCGACCGGCTCGGCCAGGATATCGGGGCGCTCGACGTGCTGGAACGCTACGAACGGTGGCGCCGCTTCGACACCGTCCAGATGGGCCTGACCACCGACCTGCTCAACCGGCTGTTCTCCAACGATCTCGCTCCGCTGCGCGCGGCCCGCGACTTCGGCCTTGGCCTGGTCGACCGCATCCCGCGGCTGAAGCGCTTCTTCATCGAGCAGGCCGCCGGTCTGTCGGGGCCGACGCCGCGTCTGCTGCGCGGCGAGGCGATCTAGACTGCCCCGGCTTGCAGCCGGTCCACAGGTGGTGTTCCTTGGTCGCCCATCCCAACCGCCAAGGAGAACCACCATGGACCGTCAAGCGACAGCTGTCTGGAAAGGCACCCTCAAGGAAGGCAGCGGCACGATCGATACCCAGAGCGGGGCCTTCAAGGCCGCGCCCTATTCGTTCAAGGGCCGCTTCGAAGACGAAAGCGGTCGGTCGGGCACCAACCCGGAAGAGCTGATCGCGGCCGCCCATGCCGCTTGCTATGCCATGCAGCTCTCGCACTTCCTTGCCGAAAACGGCACGCCGGCCGATCGCCTCGAGGCGAAGGCAGTGGTCACGCTGGTTCCCGGCACCGGCATCACCGGCAGCGCCCTGACGCTGGTGGGCGCCGTCCCCGGCATCGACGCCGGCAAGTTCCGGGAGCTCGCCGATAAGGCCAAGCAGGAATGCCCGGTCTCGAAGGCGCTCGGCGCCATCAAGGTGACGCTCGACGCCCGCCTGGCCTGAGCGCGATCCGGCCTAAAAACGGGGTTCGGCATGCGCTATGCCGGACCTCCTGCCGCCCGCTTGGCAGTTTGTGAAAGCCTAAATCGATTGGGCCGAAACGGAGCGCCGGCGGGTCCGGCCTCTTCGCAACCAAAATTCTTTGCGCATCGTTACACTGGTTGAAAACCAGCCATCGGGAGGAAACGATGCTGCAGTTCAGCGAGCCGCGGTCGCTCAAGGTGCCGCGTGGGGCTCGCACACTCACCCTGATCGACATTACCCGCGAGGCAGCCGAGCTCGACGCCTTTGCCGGCCATGAGCAGATTTGGCTCGGCCGCGACATCGATCGCGGGCTGACCGCCATCGTCGCCATCCACAACACCGCGCTTGGGCCGGCGCTCGGCGGCACCCGGATCTGGCCGCACGAGTCCTTCGCTGCGGCGCTGACCGATGCCCTCAGGCTGTCGCGCGGCATGACCTTGAAGGCAGCCGTCGCCGGCGTGCCCTTCGGCGGCGGCAAAGCGGTGATCATGGCCGATGCCAAGACCGAGAAGACGGCCGAGCTTTTGGAGGCCTACGCCGATGTGCTGGTCTCGCTGGAAGGCCAGTTCTTCACCGGCGAGGATGTCGGCCTGTCGCTCGGCGATGCCGACTTCCTGCGCCGCCGCGCCACCAACGTGACCGGCACCACCGCCGGCGGCAGCGGCAACCCGTCGCCGGTCACCGCCCATGGCGTGTTCCTCGGGCTGCAGGCGGCGCTCCGGCATCAGCGCGGGACGCACGAGCTCGACGGCATCCGCGTCGCCGTTCAGGGTCTAGGCTCCGTCGGTCTGGCGTTGGCGGCGGAACTGCATCGCCGTGGCGCGCGGCTGACAGTGGCCGACATCGATGCGGCCAGGCTGGAGCAGGCTCGCGCCCGGTTTGATGCGGCCTGCGTCGGCCCCGAGGAGATCCTCGCCGCCGACGTCGATATATTTGCGCCCTGCGCGCTCGGCGGCGTGTTGTCCGGCGACACCATTCCTGCCTTGAAGGCCTCGATCGTCGCCGGCTCGGCCAACAACCAGCTCGCCCGGCACGACGATGCCGGCCGATTGCGGGAGCGGGGCATTCTCTATGCACCGGATTATGTCATCAACGCCGGCGGCCTTATCAATGTGGCGGCCGAGCTTGCGCCCGGCGGCTATGATGCCGAGGCGACCATGGCGAAGGTGGCCGAGATTCCGGCAACGCTGGCGCGGATCTTCGAGCGTTCCGATGCCGAGCGCCTCGCCACCAATGACGTCGCCCAGGCGATCGCCATGGAGCGCATCAACGCCGGCCGGCACTGAGCCGCAGGCCAGCCATGCCTGCCGCGATGGCACGCCTATCTGCGGCAGGTGATCGGCTCCTTGCCGTTCTTCATCAGCAAGGCCTCCTGGCCCTCGACCACCAGCGCGTAGGGCGCTTCACCGAAGCGGCTGTGCTGGGTGGGCGGCGAGGCCGGCAGGTCGACCATCGTGCCGTCGGGCTCGGTAACGTGCACCGAGGTGGTGTGGTTCTCGATGGTCAGACGGCCGTCGCTGCCGCAGTCATACGTCGCCAGCGGCGGCTGTGCCGTGCTGGTATCGGCGATCAGAGAGGCTGCCTTGTCGCTGCCCTTCGGCACGCAGCCCTGGAGCAAACCAGCCATCGCCATCAAGCCTAGATAAGACGCTACGCAAACGCTTGTCTTTGAGATCATGCGGCGCAGGCTAGAGCAATTCCAGGAAAAGTGGCAACGGTTTTCCGCCCGGAATTGCGGGAAAACAAAGGCTTAGAACCGGTCAGCGAGTCGAAGAAACGCTGACCGGTCGAGTGGAAATCCGGGCAAGAGGAATCGCTTTTCTCGCGGGTAAGATCGCGTCGGAAGACCGTGATCGCAGGGCCATAAAGTGGAGATCCCTGGGCGCTCTGAACGACCGTTAACCATCCCCGCCGAGACCGCGTTTGGCCCCGCCGCCCCTCTTCAGCCATGGTTAAGAAAAGGTTAACATCGCCCTGGGCACACATCTGGGGTTGAAGAGATGCAAAATGGCGAACTTCGAATGCGCGGCGGCATGGCCGCTCTCTGCGTCGGCCTGCTTAGCGCGGCGGCGGCCATGCCGGCCGCGGCGGGCGGTCTCGGCGAGCAGGTCTATGCCGATTCCTTCGGCAATCTCGTCGTCCAGAGCCCCTACGGCACCAAGCGCATCATCGTCGGCGAAGGCAGGCGGGCCAAGGCGCTGGCCGCCTTCACTGCGCCCCGGCATCCGGCGAGCCGCCCCTCGCCCGCGCCGGCCGGCGGCGGCATCGACCGTTTCGGCTATTTCCACGACAGCTGCTACCGCCCGGCCGTGCTGATCAAGGGCCGCAGCTATATGTACGGCCTGCCGGAAGGCTTCGTTCCCGAGCCCGCCGGCCATTGCAGCTGAGCTGAAATCCCGGGACAAGCGGCCAGCGGTTCAACCGGCCGCGGTACGCATCGGCGGATTGCGAAGCGGCGGTTGCGAGACCCGCACGCAGTCGCGGCCGTTGTTCTTCGCCTCGTAGAGCGACAGGTCGGCACGGCGCAGCACATCGCCGATGGTCTCGGCCGGCATCAGCTCGGCCACCCCGAAACTCGCGGTGACGCGCAGCTCGGCCGGCGCCCCGGCAATCGCCTGCAGGGCGAAGCCGCTGCGCGCGCCTTCGGCGAAGAGCCGGGCCGCGGCGGCACCGGTTCCCGGAAGGACGACCGCGAATTCCTCGCCGCCGAGCCGGCCGACGATGGCGTCGGGCGCGACGGCAGCGCTCAGGAAGCGGCCGAAGCCGCTGATGACGGCATCGCCGGCCGCATGGCCGTAGCTGTCGTTGACCCGCTTGAAATTGTCGAGGTCGGCGATCACGATCGCCAGCGGCCGATGGCTGCGCAAGGCCTCCCGCACGGCGTGATGGGCATGTTCCTCGAAGCCGCGCCGGTTGAGCAGCCCCGAGAGCACGTCGATTTTGGAGCGGGCGGTGGCATCGCTGAGCAGCAGTCGCGCCAGCAGCGACAGCAGCAGGAGCGCCACCGCCAGGAAGAACACCGTGCCCAGCGATTGCGATAACAGCGCATAGCTGCTGTTGATGTAGTCCTGCGGACGGTTGCCCTCCCCGCCGTAGGCGAGCACCAGGAACGGCCGGCTGGCAAATTGCAGGGCAGACAGCACCAAAAGGATGAGCAGAGCGTTGTCGCTCAGCTGCCGCTGCTTTGCCTTGAGCAGGACATGGACGCCGACGCATTGCAAGGCGATCAGCGGCAGCTGGTAGGAGATCAGCCGGAGAGGCGCATTCCGCGGCAGGACCTGGATCGCATAGTCGATGATCCCCGTGGCGATCAAAAGGCCAGCCAGCACTTTCCACGGCACCGCCGCGCGGTACATCTTTGCCAGGCCGACATCAAGCGCCGCCAGCGCGCCGGCCAGGCAGAGTGCAGCCGCGGTTACGGCCAGCCGGGCATCGGTCAAGGATGGGATGAACGCCTCGATGACGAAGAAGCCCGCGCCGACGCCATAGGCCAGCGCCATCCAGCGGGCTTCGGAGCGGCAGCGGTCGTAGCCGGCAAGCATCTGAAACGCCACCGACAGCAATATCGTCGCAAACAGGTTGATGCCCAGGATAAACCCTGCAGCGCTCATCTTGCTGGCCCCACTCGAGCGCACTAGACCACAGCGGGGCCAAAGAAACGTTAACGGTCGCGAGACCAGGAGAAGCCCGCAACGGCCAAGCACCCGGCCAGCGCGGCATGACAGCGAAGAGGAAGGTCCATGGTAGACACCGTCACGCTCACCGACCACGAGGCGATCCGCGATTGGGCGGCGGCGCGCGCCGGCTACCCCGCGGTGGTTGATTCCTCACCCGCGCCCGGCGTGCAGCCGGTGCTCAGGCTGGTGTTCGGCGAACACGGCTACGAGGATCAGGACCAGCCCGAGCGGCCGCCCAATGCCGGCGGCTATGATCTGGTCGAGTGGGACGAGTGGTTTCGCCTGTTCGACGAACATCAGCTCGCGCTGGTCGTGGCGGTCGACGCCCCCGGCCAGCGCGAGGAATTTCATCAGATCATCCGGCGCGGCTAAAGCAACTCCAGGAAAAGTGGACGCGGTTTTCCGTCGGGAATTGCGGAAAACAAAGACTTAGAGCGGAGCACCGATTCGAAAAAAGGTGATCCGATCTAATTGCGCCAGTCGCGGATGTCGACGAAGTGCCCGGCGATCGCGGCCGCCGCCGCCATCGCCGGCGACACTAGATGGGTGCGGCCCTTGTAGCCCTGCCGTCCCTCGAAATTGCGGTTCGAGGTCGAGGCGCAGCGCTCGCCGGGCTTCAGCCGGTCATCGTTCATCGCCAGGCACATCGAGCAGCCTGGCTCGCGCCAGTCGAAGCCGGCGGCGGTGAAGATCTTGTCGAGCCCCTCCGCCTCGGCCTGCTCCTTGACCAGGCCGGAGCCCGGCACGATCATCGCATCGACATGAGGGCTGACGGTGCGCCCCTCGACCACCTTGGCCACGGCCCGCAGATCCTCGATGCGGCCATTGGTACAGGAGCCGATGAACACCCGGTCGAGCGCAATGTCGGTGATCCTGGTGCCCGCCGTCAGCCCCATATAGTCGAGTGCCCGCTGCTTGGAGGCGCGCAGCGTCTCGTCGCCGATCTCGGCCGGATCCGGGACCACGCCGGTCACTGCGACGACATCTTCCGGCGAGGATCCCCAGCTGACGATCGGCGGCAGATTGGCGGCATCGAGCACCACCACTTTGTCGAAATGGGCGCCTTCATCGGTGCGCAGCGTTTCCCAATGGGCCCTTGCCCGCTCCCAGTCCGCACCCTTGGGCGTGCGCGGCTTGTCCTTGACATAGGCGAAGGTGGTCTCGTCCGGCGCGATCAGCCCGGCACGGGCGCCCGCCTCGATCGACATGTTGCACACCGTCATGCGCCCTTCCATCGACAGCGCGCGGATCGCCTCGCCGGCATATTCGATGACATAGCCGGTGCCACCGGCGGTGCCGATTTCGCCGATGATCGCCAGGATGATGTCCTTGGCGGTGACCCCCGGCGGCAGCTGGCCGTCGACGCGCACCAGCATGTTCTTGGCCTTCTTCTGAATCAACGTCTGGGTGGCGAGCACGTGCTCGACCTCCGAGGTGCCGATGCCATGGGCCAGCGCGCCGAAAGCGCCGTGGGTGGAGGTGTGGCTGTCGCCGCAGACGATCGTCATGCCCGGCAAGGTGAAGCCCTGCTCGGGTCCGACGATGTGCACAATCCCCTGCCGGACGTCGTTCTCGGAGTAATATTCGACGCCGAAATCGCCGGCGTTCTTGGCCAGCGCCTCGACCTGGATGCGGCTCTCCTCGTTCTTGATGCCGAGCTTGCGGTCGGGCGTGGTCGGCACATTGTGGTCGACGACGGCCAGCGTCCGCTCCGGGTGGCGGACCTTGCGGCCGCTCATCCTGAGCCCCTCGAAGGCCTGCGGGCTGGTGACCTCGTGGACGAGGTGGCGGTCGATATAGAGCAGGCAGGTGCCGTCGTCCTGCCGATGCACGATATGCTGGTCGAAGATCTTGTCGTAGAGGGTGGTTGGCGCGGTCATGGCAATGTCCTTGGAGAAGCGTTGATCGGCGGCGGGGGCGGCAAGCCGCCGGCAGGCACGATCAGCCGAGTCGGCTGGTCCGCGCGCCCGACAGGCGCCGGAAAAAGCGCGCCGGCAGGCGCTTCTTGTCCTGCAGCACGAACCCTTTGTAGGTTGGATCGCCGAACAGCTCTTCCATGACCGGGCTCATACCAAGCTTTTGCCGCCGCGGCAATTGCGCGCTAAGAGGGATCACCTTTTCTTGGAATCGGTGCTCCGCTCTAAGTCCTTGTTTTCAAGCAATTCCGGACCCAAAACCGTTGCCGCTTTTCCGGGAATTGCTCTAATTTGCCGGCTTCGGGCGCGGATGCCTTGGCGGGACGGTCGGCGGAGGCCTTGTTGCTCACCCGCGCCAGGACGAGCTGCAGCAGCGCCAGCACCACCAAGGTCAGCAGCGTGGCAAACAGCGCGATCTGCCACAGCCCCAACCCACAGGCGATGCCGATCGCACCGGCGAGCCACATGCCGGCGCCGGTGGTCAGCCCCTGGACCTCGCCGCGGCTGATGATCACGACCCCGGCCGCCAGGAAGGCCACTCCGGCGGTCACCGCCTCGACCACCCGGATCGGATCGTATTTGACCAGCTCCGGGGAAAACACCGGCGCGTGGGTGATCTCGACGGTGAGGATGCCGAAGGTGGCTGCGGCGACGCAAACCAAGATGTGGGTGCGCAGCCCCGCCGGCCGGTGCCGCCATTCGCGCTCGAAGCCGATCGCGGCGCCGAACAGAGCGGCGAGCAACAGCCGCGCCACGATCACCGGAAAGGCGATGGTGGTCGGATGGCCAAATTCCTCGACGAGCGTCTCCATGGCACCTCGACAATGGCCCGCGCGGTCAGCGTCAGGGCGACGGACAGCTGGCTAAACAATAGTGTAGACGAAGCATTTGACCAGCGCTTGCGGATCGCCGACCGCGTAGCAGCGGAACCATGGACTGTCTTCGGCAGCGCTCCAGATGCCTTGGCGGACGAGGTCGTCCAGCACCGCCTGGTAGCCGCCTTCGAAATAGGCCTGCTCGCGGACGGTGAAGATGACGTGGCCGCCCGTTCGGGTGATCCGCGCCAGCTCGTAAAGCGACGACGCGGGCGCGTGGCCCATGGTGAATACCCCGGTGGCGAAGCTCGCCTGGAAATGACCGTTCGGCCAGGGCAGCGGCTCGCCCAGCGGCGCCCGGGTCAGCGTCCGGTAGGCTTTTCGCCCGGCGGCCACGGCCAGCATCTCCTCGGACAGGTCGAGCCCGTCGATGTCACGGTAGCCGAGCGCCTGAAGGTAGGGGCCGGAGAGGCCGGTGCCGCAGCCCGCATCGAGCAGTGGCCCGGCCCCGGGCGGCACATAGCGGCCGATCCAGGCGGCGATCAGGAACGGCAGCACATAGCCGAGCTCCGCGGTCTCCCGGTCGTAGCGCGCTGCCCAGGCGGCATAGGCCTCGGCCACCTCTTGCGCGCTCTGCGCGGCGTGGACCGTGCCCAGCGCGGCATTGACCTTGGCGTGATCCATTGCGGCCTTTCCCTCTGCTCTGCCGCGTCTCAGGCCGGCTGCGCCGCGCCGGGTCCGGCCGCCGGTGCCGAGTTGACGTAGATCGAATAGAGCGAGGTCTGGCCGGCAATGAACAGGCGGTTGCGGTTCGGTCCGCCGAAGCAGACATTGGCGACGATCTCGGGGATCGGGATGCGGCCGATCAGTGCGCCGTCCGGCGCATAGACGTCGACCCCCTGGCCGGTCGAGGTCCAGATATTGCCGTGCCGGTCGACGCGGAAGCCGTCGAACAGGCCGGATTCGCAGGTGGCGAACAGCCGGGCCGGGCCGAGCGAGCGGCCATCCGGAGTGACGTCGTAGGCATGGATGGTGGCCGGCAGCGACGGCACGTGCGTCTGCCCGGTATCGGCAACATAGAGCACCTGCTCGTCCGGCGAGAAGGCCAGGCCGTTGGGCTTGACGCGGTCGTCGGCGACCGCCGCCACGGTGCCGATCGTCTCGTCGAAGCGGAACACCAGCGACTTGCCGATCTCCGAGGCCGCAGCATGGCCTTCATAGTCGCTGTCGATGCCGTAGGTCGGGTCGGTGAACCACACCGTGCCATCCGACTTCACCACCAGATCGTTGGGCGAGTTGAGCCGCTTGCCGTCGAAGCGGTCGACCAGCGTGTGCCAGCGCCCGTCGGCCTCCAGCCGCGATACGCGGCGGCCGCCGTGTTCGCAGGCCAGCACCCGGCCCTGGGCATCGAGGGTGTGGCCGTTGTGATGGCCGGTCGGCTGCTCGAAGGTGCTGACCGAGCCGTCCGTCTCGTCCCAGCGCAACACCCGATTGTTGGGGATGTCAGACCACAGCAGCGATTTGGCCGCCGGCACATAAACCGGCCCCTCGGCCCAGCGGCACCCTGTCCACAGCTTTTCCAGCCGCGCGCTGGTGATGGTGAGCCGCTGAAACCGTGGATCCAATATCTCGAAATCGGTCATCTCGCTCCTCCCTCGGTGAACCGCTCGCCGGGCCAGCTTACACATTGGGAGCGCCGATGGAACGGGGTCGACGGCGCGGAGATCACCGCAGCAATGCGGAATCCAAAAACACCCGCACCGCTTGCGGGTAGAGCGAGACGTGCAGCCGCCGTCGATAGACCAGTGCCTTGAGCTCCGAGCGGACGAAGGCAACGAGATTGCCGCGCAGCAGCCTGTCGTTGAGCGAGCGCGTGCCCGGCCGGTCGGCCAAGGCCTGCCGCACCAGCTTGTGGAAATAGGCATTGGCGATGCGCGAGCGTGAGAAGCCGCGCGTTCCGGCCGGCTGCCGGCGAAACAAATTGAGCCCATCGGCCAGCTGCATGGTCACCTCGTTGCGGCAGCAGATGCGCGACGATGAAAGCCCGCATTGAATGAAGTACATCTGATCTTCGGAGGAGTAGCGAAGACGCTCGTCGAAGCGCACGCCGCCGAGGGCCGCGGCCCGGATCACGGTGGCCGAGACATGCACCGGCCAGCGTGTCAGCACGAGTTCGACGAAGTCGGTCTCGTCCAGGGCCATCAGCGCGGGATCGGCGGGCAGCGCCCGGCCGAGGCTTGCCAGGTCGGTCTGCTTGAACCGGGTCGACGATTTGGTCGGCCAAGTGTAGTCGGAAAAATAGAAATCATAGCCGGCATTCAGTGCTGCGATCGCTTTAGCCAGGTGATCGCGGGTCCAGACGTCGTCGGAATCCATGAAGGCGATGAACGGCGTATCCGGACCGACGTGGTCGAGCCCGGTGTTGCGGGCGCTGCCCGGGCCGCCGTTCTTCTGCTTCACCACTTTGATCCGCCAGCGCTCTCCGGCCGGGCGGCCATCGACTTCCGGCTGCGCCGACAGCGGGCTGGCATCATCGACGACGATCACCGTCAGATCTTGGGTGGATTGCGCAAAGATGCAGTCCAGGCAGCGCGTCAGGATGCCGGTGTCCTGCTGGTAGAACGGGACGATGACCGTAGTCTCGGGCACGCTGAGGGCCTTTCTCGGCTCGGTCTCAGGTTGCTGCCCGCATGCACAATGGTGAAGGCGGAAGTGGGGCAGCGTCCGGCCCTCCCACCCGAGGCGCTCGCCCGAAAGCCTTTCGCCCGGCCGCGGCCCAAGCCCGTGCGGATCTTTGCCGCGGCACCGTGGGGGCGGCGCCGCCTATCGCTGCAGCCGGCGGCAGAGTTCCTCGAGCTGATCGAGCATCCGGTAGGTGATCACCACATCGCCGCCGTACCCGCGGTGATGGATGCTGACCGTCATCCCGGTCGCATCCGACAGCTGCTTCTCCACCGCAGCGGTGTTGGGGTCCTTCTCCGGGCGCGGCGCCCGGCGGGCGGCGACGGCCGCGGGACTCGGCGACTGCGCCAGCGCCTCGGCCTGGCGGACAGACAGACCGCGATCAAGGATCTGCCGCGCGAGCGCGGCCGGATCCGCGGCGTTGACCAGCGTGCGCGCATGGCCGGCCGAGAGCCGTCCGTCGGCCAGCAAGTCGCGCAGTTGGTCCGGCAGCTTGAGCAGCCGCAGCGTATTGGCGACATGGCTGCGGCTCTTGCCGATGACCTGGCCGAGATCGGCTTGCGTGTATTGATGATCATTGATCAGCTGCTCGTAGCCGAGCGCTTCCTCGATCGGGTTGAGATCGGTACGCTGGACGTTCTCGATGATCGCCAGCTCGAGTGCGGCGCGATCGTCGACATCGCGGATGAGCACCGGGATCTCGATCAGTCCGGCCCGCTGGGCAGCACGCCAGCGACGCTCGCCCGCAACGATCTGATATTGGCCGGGCTGGCCGGGCGCCGGGCGCACGATCACCGGCTGGACGATGCCATGCTCGCGGATCGACTGGGCGAGATCTTCGAGCTCGGCCTCGGCGAAATTGCGGCGCGGGTTGCGGGGATTGGGCGATACGAGCTCGATCGGCACGCGGCCGTCGGCACGCATCGGCTGCGGCTCTGCCGGTGTTGCCGGCTGCTCGATCTCGCCGATCAGCGCCGCGAGGCCCCGTCCCAGACGCTTGCGCGACCCTTCCTCGCTCATCGTCATTCCCAGCCTTTCACGCCGCCTTCAAATTGCGTTCGCGCCGGATCACTTCCGAGGCCAGCTGCAGGTAGGCCTGACTGCCGGCGCACTTCAGGTCATAGAGCAGTGCCGGCTTGCCGTGGGACGGCGCTTCGGAAATGCGCACATTGCGCGGAATTACCGTTTCATAGACGGTGTCGCCCATATGGGCTCGAACGTCCTCGACCACCTGGTGGGCAAGATTGTTGCGGCGGTCATACATGGTCAGCACGATACCCTGGATGGTCAGCCGCGGATTGATCGTTCGGCGCACCTGGTCGACGGTGGCGAGCAGCTGCGACAGCCCTTCGAGCGCAAAGAACTCGCATTGCAGCGGCACCAGCACCGAGTTCGGCCGCGGCCATGGCGTTGAGGGTGAGCAGGTTGAGCGAGGGCGGGCAGTCGATCAGCACATAGGTGAACTCGCCTTCGGCCGGCTTCTGCAGCGCCTTGCGCAGCCGCAGGACGCGGTCGCCCGCCGCGGCGATCTCCATCTCGATGCCGAGCAGGTCGAGCGTCGACGGCACGATCCACAACCCGGGCACGGCGGTCGGGACGGATGCCGCGATGACCCCGGCAGCGCCGGTCAGCACATCATAGGAGGAGACCGAGCGATCCTGCCGGTCGACGCCCAGCCCGGTGCTGGCGTTGCCCTGCGGGTCGATGTCGACGATCAGCACCCGCTCGCCGATGGCGGCCAGCGCTGTGGCCAGATTGATGGCGGTGGTGGTCTTGCCCACTCCGCCTTTCTGGTTGGCAACCGTGATCACTCGAGGACCAGGCTTCATCGGTGGGCTCGCGGTTTCGGCATGGTTTGGCGCGGGCTGAGATGGCGGAGTTCCAGAACGACGCCGTCGGAATCAACGGCGCTGCGGTGTTGTACCAGATCGAAGCTCCAACTGCGAAGCGCTTCTTCGATTTCCCGGGCCGCATCCCGGCCTTTGTGAAACAGACCGACGGCGCCGCCCTGGAGCCAAGGTGCGGCGAGGTCAAGCAGCGGCAGCAGCGGCGCCAGCGCGCGCGCCGTGACCACCTGGGGCAGACGAACCCGGCCAGGCGCATCCTCGACCCGGCAGTGAAACACCCGCGCCGGCGCCCCAGCTGCCGCGAGCGCGGTGCGCAGGAAGGCAGCCTTCTTGCCGTTGCTTTCGATGAGCTCGACGGTGCCGCCACGCTCGGCCATCAAGATGGCGATCACGGCGCCGGGGAAGCCGCCGCCGGATCCCAGGTCGAGCCAGCTGCGAGCCGCAGGCATCAGCTTGAGCAGCTGGGCGCTGTCCAGCACGTGGCGGGTCCATAGCTGGTCGAGCGTCGACGGCGCCACCAGATTGATGGTCTCAGCCCAGCGCGCAAACAGCTCCTGAAATCCGAGAAGCCGCTCGAATGTTTCACGTGAAACACTGCCGGCGACGTCGTCGAGCCGCCGGTGGTCCACCTTCATCAAGCCGCCCCGCGCGCCGCGGCCTCGTGGCGGCGGAGGTGGGCCGCGATCAGGGCAAGCGCCGCCGGCGTCATGCCCTCCATCCGCTCGGCCTCCGCCAGCGAGCGCGGCCGCCGGCGCAGCATCTTCTGCCTGAGCTCGAGGGAGAGGCCGGGCAGGCTGGAAAAATCGATGTTCTCCGGGATGCCGCGCGCTTCCTCGCGTTGCAGCTGGGCGATGTCGGCCGCCTGTCGCTTCAGGTATACCGCATAGGCAGCCTCGGTGTGCAGTAGCTCGGCAGTCTTGGCATCGATGCCGCCGAGTTCGGGCCAGATCCCAGTCAGGCGCTCCGGCGTCACCTGCGGCAGCGACAGCAGGTCGTAGGCCGAGCGGCGAACGCCGTCCCGGTTCAGCACCAGGCCGTGCCGGGCGGCGGCGTCCGGCGTCACGCTGAGCGATCGGGCGAGCGCCCTCGCCCGGTCGAGGCGCTCGGCCAGCGCGGCAAAGCGGCGGCGCCGCTCCGCACCCACCATCCCAAGTTCGGCGGCCCAAGGCGTCAGCCGCAGGTCGGCATTGTCGGCCCGCAAGGTCAGCCGGAATTCGGCCCGCGACGTGAACATCCGGTAGGGCTCGGTGACGCCCCGGCTGACAAGGTCGTCAACCATGACGCCGATATAGGCGTCGCTCCGGCCGAGCGTGACCGGCTCCGCTCCTCCCGCCCGGCGGGCCGCGTTGATCCCCGCCAGGATGCCTTGCCCTGCCGCCTCCTCATAGCCGGTGGTGCCGTTGATCTGGCCGGCGAGGAACAGCCCGGGCAAGCGCCGCGTCTCGAGCGTCCGCTCGAGCTCGCGCGGGTCGACATGGTCGTACTCGATCGCGTAGCCGGGCTGCAGCATGACCGTTCGCTCCAGCCCGGGGATCGTGGCGATCAGCGCGCGCTGGACGTCCTCGGGCAGCGATGTGGAAATGCCGTTCGGGTAGACGGTGGGATCGTCGAGGCCTTCGGGCTCGAGGAAGATCTGATGTCCGTCGCGCTCGCCGAACTTGACGATCTTGTCCTCGATCGACGGACAGTAGCGCGGGCCGACCCCGGCAATCGAGCCGGAATAAAGCGCCGAGAGCGACAGGTTGTCGCGGATGAGCCGGTGGGTTGCCGCGGTGGTGCGGGAAATGCCGCAGGCGATCTGCGGATTGGCAATTCGCTCGGTGAGCAGCGAGAAGGGAACGGGGTCGGCATCCGCCGCCTGTTTGTCCAGCGCGGTCCAGTCGATCGTCGCTCCGTCAAGCCGCGGCGGGGTACCGGTCTTCAGCCGGCCGAGCGCGAAGCCGGACCGGTCGAGCGACTGGGCCAGCGCCGTGGCCGGCTGCTCGCCGACCCTGCCGGCCGGCACCTGGCGGGCGCCGATATGGACCAGGCCGCGCAGGAAAGTGCCGGTGGTCAGCACCACCGCGCCGCAACGGATCTCCCCGCCATCGACGAAGCGCACCCCGTTCACCCGGCCGCCGGCGATCACCAGGTCGGCGACCTCGGCCTCGACGATCTCCAGGCCGGGTTGCGCCGCGAGCGCCGCCAGCATGGCCTGCTTGTAGAGCTTGCGGTCGGCCTGGGTGCGAGGACCGCGCACCGCCGGTCCCTTCTTCCGGTTGAGTAGCCGGAACTGGATCCCGGCCGCATCGGCCGCCCGGCCCATCAGCCCGTCGAGCGCGTCGATCTCGCGCACCAGATGGCCCTTGCCGAGGCCGCCGATTGCCGGATTGCACGACATTGCGCCGATGGCATCACGGCGCATCGTCACCAGGGCCGTCCGCGCGCCAAGCCGCGCAGCAGCGGCCGCCGCCTCGCAGCCGGCGTGGCCGCCGCCGATGACGATGACATCGTGATGCGAGATGGGGGTGTGCATGGCCGTGACATCGCTGCAAGCCGCGGCTCTGTCAATGTGTTTCACGTGAAACACACCAGGCCGGGGAGCGCGTCACCGTCCGACGTCGCTCACTTGCCGATGCAGAAACGGGCGAAGATCGCGCCCAGCACCTCATCCGGGGCGATGGCGCCGACGATGCGGCCGAGGCTGTCGGCCGCGAGCCTGAGCTCTTCCGCCACCAGTTCGAGCGTCTCCGGATGGCCGGTCCCGGCCGCCTCGAGCGCGGCCAGCGCCTGCCGGAGATGGCTGACATGGCGCTGCCGCGCGGGCAGGATGTCGCCGAGGTCGCCGATTGCTGCGGTGGCGCGGGCGGCAAGCGCCGCCAGCAGCTCCGGAACGCCTTCGCCCGTCAAGCCGGATACCTGCAAGCCCGCGCCGGAGCGATGGCGGTAGAGATCGGACTTGGCACCCACCGGCAGCACCGGCGCATCGCCGGCGACCGGCGGGGGCTGCGGTCCCAATGGCTCGGCGAGCGCGACGATCAGATCGGCATCGCGAGCCAACGCCTGCGTTCGCGCAATGCCGAGCGCCTCGACGCGGCCCGCATTGTCGCGCAAGCCCGCGGTATCGATCAGGCGCACCTTGGCGCCGTCCAAATCCAGCGTGACCTCGATGGCGTCGCGGGTCGTTCCCGGCTCGTCGGCGACGATCGCCGCGTCGCGCCCGGCCAACCGGTTGAGCAGGCTCGACTTGCCGACGTTCGGCGCGCCGACGATGACGACCGTGTAGCCGTCGCGGATCATCTCGGCACGGCGGAACCCTTCGATGTGCGCGGCCATCTGCTGCTGCAGCCGGCCGATGGTCTCCCATACCCCGCTTCCGATTGTGCCGGGAACGTCCTCCTGGTCGGAAAAGTCGAGCTCCGCCTCGATCTGCGCCCTTAGCTCAAGCAGCTCCGCCCGCCAGCCCTGATAGAGCGCCGACTGGCGCCCGCCGGCGCCGTCAAAGGCCAGCCGGCGCGCGCCCTCGGTCTCGGCGGCGATCAGATCCGCCAACGCTTCCGCCTCGACCAAGTCGAGCTTGCCGTTGAGGAAAGCGCGGCGGGTGAACTCGCCAGGCTGAGCCGGGCGCATGCCCGGCAGATCGTGGAGCGCTGCCAGCACCGCTGCAACAACCGCACGACCGCCATGCAGATGAAGCTCCGCGCAGTCTTCGCCGGTGAAGCTCGCGGGTGCCGGAAAGAACACCGCCAGCCCGTGGTCGATCGGCGCTCGGTCCCCCAGCCGCAGCGTGGCGCGGACGAGCCGGCGCTGGTCCGGGACTTTGCCGATCAGCCGCTCCAGCGTTCCCCGGATCGCGGGGCCCGAAAGCCGCACCACGGCGACGCCGGCCGGCAGCCGGCCGCTCGACAGCGCGAAAATTGACTCCCTGTTCTCCATTGCCGGCTTTATCGCCCAGACCTAGGTTCGGGGAAAGCCGGGATCGCGCCCATGCCGCTTGCCGCCGCCAATCTACTGGACGACGAGACCAGCCCCTATCTGCAGCAGCACCGCGACAACCCGGTGCACTGGCGGCCCTGGTCGCGGGCGGCGCTCGACGAGGCGCATGAGCTCGACAAGCCGATCCTGCTGTCGATCGGCTACGCCGCCTGCCACTGGTGCCACGTCATGGCACATGAGAGTTTCGAGGACCCCGACATTGCCGGACTGATGAACCGGCTGTTCGTCAACATCAAGGTCGACCGCGAGGAACGGCCCGACATCGACCAGATTTTCATGGCCGCGCTCAACGCCACCGGCGAGCAAGGCGGCTGGCCGCTGACCATGTTCCTCACGCCCGACGCCCAGCCGTTTTGGGGCGGCACCTATTTTCCCAACACGCCGCGCTTCGGGCGAGCGAGTTTCCCGCAAGTGCTGCAGGCGATCCACCGCGCCTGGACCGAGAAGCGGGACGAGATTCGTGCCAGCGCTGCGGCGCTGAGCGGGCATGTGGAGGCGCGGCTCGCCGCACTGCCGACCGGCGGCGGGTTCAGCGGCGAACGTTTCGCGACGCTGGCCGACAGCGTCCTGGCAATGATCGACCCGGTCGAGGGCGGCCTGCAGGGCGCCCCCAAGTTCCCCAACGCCCCGCTGATGGAGACATTGTGGCTGAGTTGGCTTTCCACCGGAGAACCGGCCCGGCGCGATGCCGTTCTGCTGTCGCTCCGCCACATGCTCCTCGGCGGGATCTATGATCATCTCGGCGGGGGACTGTCGCGCTACGCGACAGACGCGGGCTGGGCCGTGCCGCACTTCGAGAAGATGCTCTATGACAATGCCCAGCTGATCCGGCTGGCCAGCTGGGCGTATGCCGAGACGGAGGAGGAATTGTTTCGGGTGCGAACCGAAGAGACGATCGGCTGGCTGGCTCGGGAAATGCGGGTGCCGGGCGGGGCGTTTGCCGCCAGCCTCGATGCCGACAGCGACGGCGAGGAAGGAAAGTTCTACACTTGGTCTGCGGCTGCACTGGAGGCGGTGCTCGGCCCCGACACACCGGTTTTCCTCACCGACTATGCGCTGGCTACCGCTCCGCATTGGGAGGGGGACCCGGTGCTTCGCCGCCGGGCATTCGCCGCAGAGCGGGAGCCGGTGCTGGCGCCGCTGCGGGCCAAGCTGCTGGCAGCGCGCGCGGCCCGTTTGCGTCCGAGGCGGGACGACAAAGTCCTGGTCGACTGGAACGGCATGGCGATCGCCGCGATCGCGGCCGCGGCCCGGCTGTTCGGCCGCGACGACTGGCTCCAGCTTGCACGCGACGCCTATGCCGACGTCCTCCGCTTCCGTGACGGCGACCGGTTGCCTCACGCCATCCTCGGCGAGAAGGCGGCCTATCCCGGCCTGTCGAGCGATCATGCCGGCTTGGCGCTGGCGGCGGCGGCACTGCATCAGGCGACGGGCGGGGCCGACACCCCCGCCGACGCACTGGGCTTCTGCGGCGCACTCGACCGCTGGCACGGCGACGGCGAGGCCGGGCATTTCCTCACCGCCTCGGACAGCCGCGACGTTCCGTTCCGGATCCGCGGCGATGTCGACGAAGCCATCCCGTCGGCGACCAGCCAGGTGATCCTGGCCAAGACGATGGCGGCCCAGCTGGCGGCAGACCCGGACCAGGCGAGCGGAGCGCAGGCCACTGCCGAGGCGGCGTTCGGCCGCGTCTCCCAGCAGCCCTTCGGCCAGGCCGGCATCTACAATGCCTGTCTCGTGACGCTGTCAGCCACCAAATTGGTGATTGTCGAGGACGAGGCGGGACGCCGGCCGCTCAGACAGGTTGCCGACCGAAACCCGGACCCGCGCCGTACCGATCTGTTCTTGCCGCTGGGGACCGATCCGGAGGCGCTCGGCCTGCCGCCCGGCACCCTTCTGGACACCCGGCGCGCCGCCGCCTATCTGTGCACGGCCACCAGCTGCCAAGCCCCGGTCATGGACCCGGCGGCGCTCGAAACATTGCTCAAGGCTTGAGCGGCGGGATTGCGCCCCGCCCGATCAGGTGTTCATCGAGTCGAAGAAATCGGTGTTGGTCTTGGTCTGCTTCAGCTTGTCGATCAGGAACTCGATCGCATCGGTGGTGCCCATCGGCGCCAGGATGCGGCGCAGCACGAAGATCTTCTGCAGGTCCGAGCGCGGGATCAGCAGATCCTCCTTGCGGGTGCCGGATTTGAGGATATCCATCGACGGGAAGATGCGCTTGTCGGCCACCTTGCGGTCGAGCACGATCTCCGAATTGCCGGTACCCTTGAACTCCTCGAAGATGACCTCATCCATGCGGCTGCCGGTGTCGATCAGCGCCGTGGCGATGATGGTGAGCGAGCCGCCCTCCTCGATGTTGCGCGCTGCGCCGAAGAACCGCTTCGGCCGCTGCAGCGCATTGGCGTCGACGCCGCCGGTGAGCACCTTGCCCGACGACGGCACAACGGTGTTGTAGGCGCGTCCCAGCCGGGTAATCGAATCGAGCAGAATGACCACGTCCCGGCCATGCTCGACCAGGCGCTTGGCCTTTTCGATGACCATCTCGGCAACCTGGACGTGGCGCGTGGCTGGCTCGTCGAACGTTGACGACACCACCTCGCCCTTCACCGAACGCTGCATGTCGGTGACTTCTTCGGGGCGCTCGTCGATCAACAACACGATCAGGTAGCACTCGGGATGGTTCGAGGTGATCGAATGCGCGATGTTTTGCAGGAGCACCGTCTTGCCGGTACGCGGCGGCGCCACGATCAGCCCGCGCTGACCCTTGCCGAGCGGCGCGACCAGATCGATGACCCGGGCCGACAGATCCTTGGTCGTAGGGTTCTCGACCTCCATCTTCAGCCGCGAATTTGGATAGAGCGGCGTCAAGTTGTCGAAGTGGATCTTGTGGCGGATCTTCTCAGGATCTTCGAAGTTGATTGTGTTCACCTTGAGAAGAGCGAAGTAACGTTCACCCTCCTTCGGGCTGCGGATCGGCCCTTCGACAGTATCTCCGGTCTTCAGCGAGAAGCGGCGGATCTGCGATGGCGAGATATAGATGTCGTCGGGACCGGGCAGATAGTTGGCGTTGGCAGAGCGCAGAAAGCCGAAGCCGTCCTGCAGCACCTCGACGACGCCCTCGCCGATGATCTCGACCTCTTGCAGCGCAAGCTTCTTCAGGATCGAGAACATCAGCTCCTGCTTGCGCATGACGCTGGCGTTTTCAACCTCCAGCGATTCGGCGAAGGTGATGAGATCGGTCGGCTTCTTGCTCTTGAGCTCTTGTAGTTTCATTTCCTGCATGGCGGGGAACTCTGACGTGAAAAGGGATCGGCGCTGGGCGACGTACGCCGGACGCGGGCCGAAATTCTTGAAAAATGGATGCGCGCGTGGGCGGGGAGAGAGGGCTGTCTTTTATCGCTGCCCCGACCAAAGAGCAAGGCAGCAAATCGCCGTTTTCCAGCTCAGAACGGCTTGACGACCACCAGGATGACGATGGCGATCATCAGCAATGTAGGAACTTCGTTCATCATCCGCCAGTGGCGAGCCGATTTTTGGTTGCGATCCTCGGCAAACTGCCGCACCGCGCGGGCAAAATAGCCATGAGTCGCCGACAAAAGCACGACCGCAGCGATCTTGGCGTGCAGCCACCCGCCGGTGAACCGGAAGCCGGTCCACGCAAGCCACAGACCGAGCACCCAGGTCGCTGCCATCGCCGGATTGATGATCAACCTGAGCAGCCGCCGCTCCATCACTTTGAAGGTCTCGGATTGGAGCGACCCCGGCTCGCTCTGGCAGTGATAGACGAACAGCCGCGGCAGATAGAGCATCCCCGCCAGCCACGAAATCACGGCGATGACATGCAGCGCCTTGACCCAGGGGTAAAGCTCGGCCGGGCCGAGCAGATAAAGCAGGAGCACGGCGATTACCACCAGCGCCAGCGCCATGCCCGCCCGCCGCGCTGCGTTGCGGCCGGCCGCGCCCGAAACCTCGCTCATCGCCGCTCAGCTCCTCGGATCTGCGAAAGCATCGCCTCGACATGGGCGATCGGCGTTTCCGGTTGGATGCCGTGGCCGAGGTTGAAGATGAACGGGCCGCCGGCGAGGCTGTCGAGCAAGCGCGAAACACCGTCGGTCAACGCTCGACCCCCGGCGACGAGCCGCAGCGGATCGAGATTGCCCTGAACCGGGCCGGCCGCCTGCAGCTCGGCCGCCTGGTCGAGGCCGACCGTCCAATCCAGCCCGAGGGCGTTGACGCCGGTCGCCTGGCGGTAGCGGCCGAAATGTGTGCCGGCGCCTTTCGGGAAGCCGATGACCAGCGCCTGCGGATGGCGCTCGCGCAGGCGCGCCACCAGCCGGCGGACGGGATCGAGGCAAAAGCGGTCGAAATCGGCCTGATCGAGCACGCCGGCCCAGGATTCGAAGATCTGCACCGCATCGGCGCCGGCATCGAGCTGGCGGCAGAGATGGTCGGCGGAGCGGTCGGCCAGCAGCGTCAGCAGCCGCGTCAGGGCTTGCGGCTCCCGATGCGCGAACAGCCGTGCCGGCATCTGGTCCGCGGTGCCCTGTCCGGCAATCATGTAGGTCGCTACCGTCCAAGGCGCGCCGCAAAAGCCGATCAGCGTGGTCGAATCGGGCAGCGCGGCGCGCAGCCGCGCCACCGTCTCATAGACCGGCGCCAGCCGCCGGTCGAAGCTGTCGCCGGCCTCGAGCTGGGCGATATCGGCCGGCGCCAGCGGCGCAAGCAGCGGCCCCTTGCCCTCCTCGAAGCGCACCGCGTGGCCGAGCGCATCGGGCACCAGCAGGATGTCGGAGAACAGGATGGCGCCATCGAAGCCGAAGCGGCGGATCGGCTGCAGCGTCGCCTCGACCGCAAAGTCCGGGGTGTAGCAGAGTTCGAGAAAGCTGCCCGCTTGTTCGCGCAGCGCCCTGTACTCCGGCAGATAGCGTCCCGCCTGACGCATCAGCCAGATCGGTGGTGGGAAGCATGCCTCGCCGCCAAGCACCGCCTTGATCGTCCGCTTGGCCATTCACCCTCGCCTGTCTCGGGATCTCTTTAATAAACTATCTATAAACAAAGAGATTTCTGATTCTAAGACTCTGTTGGAATCGGGAATTGCCGGCTCTCCCCGATATGGTGCGCCGGATGCCGCCCGGCCAGTGCGGCAGCAGCCTGGCCGCGGCGCTTGTGAATTGCGGGCATGGCTCGGCAAATCCCTTTGAGGCTGGACGTTTGCCGCAGCCGGAACGTCGGGTCGAAAAACCTCCGGCCGCCTTCACCGGCCGGCTTCCCCGCAGTTCTCAACAGGGCGGGCCGGCTGCCCCCGACGCAGTGAATTGTGGACAAGGTGCGATCTGATACAGTCGGGGCGAAGCCGTCGGAAGGGCGCACGGTCCCTGTCCACAGTTCGTCACAGCCACCGGGACCAAGGTGTGAACAAGCCGCACAGTTTCTTCCATTTGCATCTGATTTCGGACGCCACCGGCGAGACGCTGCTGGCCGCCGGCCGGGCTGCCTCGGCCCAGTACAAGAATGCCCGCGCCATCGAGCACATCTATCCGCTGATCCGGACCGAGAAGCAGCTGACGGCGGTGTTCGACGACATCGACCAGGAGCCCGGGATCATTCTCTACACCATCGTCGACAAACATCTGGCGCGGCTGATCGACGAGCGCAGCGCGGCGATGGGCCTGCCCTGCGTCTCGGTGCTCGAGCCGGTGCTCGGCGTTTTCCAGAGCTATCTCGGCACGCCCGCGGGGCGGCGGGTCGGGGCCCAGCATGTGCTCGATGCGGAATATTTCCGCCGCATCGATGCGCTGAATTTCACCATGGAACATGACGACGGCCAGCTGCCGGCCGATCTCGAAGATGCCGACGTCATCCTGATCGGCATTTCGCGCACCTCCAAGACGCCGACCAGCATCTATCTCGCCAACCGCGGCATCAAGACCGCCAACATCCCGATCGTGCTCGGCGTGCCGGTTCCCGAAAGCCTGTTCCTCGCCGAGCGGCCGCTGATCGTCGGGCTGATCGCGTCGGCCGAGCGGATCTCCCAGGTGCGCCAGAACCGCATGCTGGGCACGGTTGCCGGGTTCGACGTCGAGACCTATGTCGACCGGGCCATCATCTCCGAGGAGCTGAGCTATGCGCGGCAGATCTGCGCCCGCCAGGGCTGGCCGATGATCGATGTCAGCCGCCGCTCGATCGAGGAGACGGCGGCAGCGATCGTGGCGCTGCGCGGCAAGACGCGCTGAGCCGCCGCCCATCCAGGAAGGATTATGACAATGGCCGAGACGATCATCCTCGCGTCGGGCAGCAGCTTCCGCAAGGAGCTGCTGCTCAATGCCGGCGTGCCGTTCGAAGCGGTGCTGCCCCAGACCGACGAGCGCGCGGTGGAAGCCACGCTGGACGGCACCGGGGCGACGCCAGACGAGGTCGCCCTGGTGCTTGCCGAAGCCAAGGCGCTCGACGTCGGTGCCAGGTTTCCAGATGCGCTGGTGATCGGCGCCGACCAGACGCTGTCGCTCGAGGACGTCATCTTCCACAAGCCGAGGACCATGGAAGAGGCGCGGCGCACGCTGCTGGCGCTGTCGGGACAGACCCACCATCTGAACACCGCCGCCGTGCTGGTGGTTGGCGGCGAGACCGTCTGGCGCCACGTCGAGGTTGCCCGGATGACCATGCGCCAGCTCGATCCGGGGTTTGTCGGCCGCCACCTCGCCGCGGTCGGCGACCTGGCGCTGAAGAGCGTCGGCGCCTACCAGATCGAAGGCCGCGGCGTCCAGCTGTTCGACAAGATCGAGGGCGACACCTTTTCCATCGTCGGCCTGCCGCTGTTGCCGCTGCTCGCGGCGCTGCGCCGAAGAGGCGCCATCGATGGCTGAGCCGAGGGCCTTCGTCTGCGGCCATCCGATCGCCCATTCTCGCTCGCCGCTGATCCACCGCCATTGGCTGAACGAGCACGGCCTGGCCGGCAGCTACGAGGCGATCGACGTCGCGCCTGCGGCATTTGAGGCCTTCGCCCAAGCAATGCCCGGCCGGTTCGTCGGCGGCAATGTGACGATCCCGCACAAACCGGCAGCCTTCGCCGCCGCCGTGCGGCACGACGCCGCGGCCGCGGCGATCGGTGCGGTCAACACGCTGTGGTTCGAGGCCGGCGAACTCGTCGGCGGCAACACGGATGCGCACGGCTTTGCCGCCAATCTCGACGCGCAGGCGGCCGGCTGGGACGCGCGCGGCGGTGCTGCGGCGGTGCTCGGGGCCGGCGGCGCGGCCGGCGCGGTCGTGTTTGCGCTGTTGGCGCGCGGCTTTGCCGAGATCCGGGTCGTCAACCGGACGGCGGCGCGCGCGGCCGCACTTGCCGATCGCTTCGGGCCGCGCGTCACGGTGATCGGCTGGGACGAGGTGAAAGACGCCCTGACGGGGGCCGATCTCTTGGTCAACACCACGGCGCTCGGCATGCCGGGCCGGCCGGCGCTGGCGCGTCGACCTCGGCCCTTTGCTGGCGGATGCAGTGGTCACCGACCTGGTCTACGTGCCGCTCAGGACGCCGCTGCTGGCTGCCGCCGAGGCGCGCGGCCTGCGAACCGTCGACGGGCTCGGCATGCTGCTCCATCAGGCGGCGCCCGGGTTTGCCCGCTGGTTCGGCGTGCACCCGGCGGTGACGCCGGCGCTGCGTGCTGCGGTGGTGGCCGACCTTGCGAGGGCGTCGTGATCGTGCTCGGGCTGACCGGCTCGATCGGCATGGGCAAGTCGGCCACCGCCCAGCTGTTCCGCGACGCCGGCGTGCCGGTGCACGATTCGGACGAGGCCGTGCACCGGCTCTATGCCGGTGTGGCCGCCCCTCTGGTCGAGGCGCAGTTTCCCGGGGTGGTGCAGAACGGCGCCGTCGACCGCGCCCGGCTGGCGGCGGCGGTGGTGGGCAAGCCGGCGGCGCTCGCCACGCTGGAGGGCATCATCCATCCGCTGGTCAGGGCAGACGCCGACGCCTTCCTCGCCGTCCAGCGGGCGGCCGATGCAGCATTGGTGGTGCTCGACATCCCGCTGCTGTTCGAAACCGGCGGCGAGGGCCGCGTCGACAAAATCGCGGTGGTGACCGCACCGGCGGCCGTGCAGCGGGCGCGGGTGCTCGCCCGGCCGGGGATGAGCGTGGCGAAATTTGCGGCGCTGCTCGCCGCCCAGGTGCCGGATGCGCTGAAGCGGGCGCGTGCCGACTTCGTCATCGACACCGGCGCCGGCCTCGAAGCGGCGCGGCAGTCGGTGGAACGGGTGATCGCGACACTTGTCGGGGATCGCTCGGTCTCGTAACGGTGATTGGCTTGCGCGGCGGCCCGGCTGATGGGCATGCTCGGCGCAACGTGAGTCGGACGCGATGCGCGAAATCGTCTTTGATACCGAAACCACCGGCCTTGACCTGCGCGACGACCGCATCATCGAGATCGGCGGGGTCGAACTCGTCAATCGCTTCCCCACCGGCCGGTCGTTCCATCACTACCTCAACCCGCAAGGCCGCAGCATCCATGCCGACGCGCTGGCCGTGCACGGCATCACCGCCGCGCAGCTGGCCGGCAAGCCGGCCTTCGAGGCGATCGGCGCGGAGTTTCTCGAATTCATCGCCGGCGCCAAGCTGATCGCTCACAATGCCGGCTTCGATATCGGCTTCGTCAATGCCGAGCTCGCCCGGCTCGGCCAGCCGCCGGTCGAGCAGGGGCGGGTAGTCGACACGCTGGCGCTGGCGCGGCGCAAGCACCCGATGGGCCCGAACTCGCTCGATTCCCTCTGCCGCCGCTACGGCATCGACAACAGCCGCCGCACCAAGCACGGCGCGCTGCTCGATTCGGAGCTGCTCGCCGAGGTCTACATCGAGCTGATAGGCGGCAAGCAGGCGGCGCTCGGCCTGGAGATCATCATCGCCGGCGAGCGGCGCGGCGACAGCCTGGCGGATACGGCGATCATCGTGCTCGAGCCGCGCGCAAGGCCGCTGCCGCCGCGGCTGACGAGCGCGGAGCTTGCCGCCCACGCCGCGATGGTCGCCGGACTGGGCGAGGCCGCGATCTGGCAGCGCTTCGCTCCGGGCCGGCCCCTATCGGATCAGCTGACCTGAACCTTGGACTTCGCCTGATCCTCGGCGATCCGCTGCTGGAACATCTGGCCGAAATCGATCGGATCGAGCATCAGCGGCGGGAAGCCGCCGTTGCGGGTGGCGTCGGCGATGATCTGGCGGGCGAAGGGAAACAACAGCCGCGGGCATTCGATGAACAGGACCGGCAGCATGTGCTCCTGCGGGAAGCCATCGATGCGGAACACCCCGCCATAGACCAGCTCGACGTTGAACAGCACATCCGTGTCGAAGGCGGCCTTGGCGCTCAGCGTCAGGTTGACGTCGAATTCCTTCTCCGACATCGGGTTGGCGTTGACATTGACGTTGACGTTGATGCCCGGCTGCTGCTCGCGCGCCCGCAGCGAATTGGGCGCGCCCGGACTCTCGAACGACAGATCCTTCACGTATTGGGCGAGCACATTGAGCGTCGGTTGCGCACCATTGCCTGCCTTGCCGGCGGTGCCTTGCGGCGCTGCCTCTCCCTTGTCGGCCATCAGCCTTGTCCTCTTGTTGACCGCCAGGCGGTGCATGCTTCCCTGAAAAAATCGCGCGCTGGCTAGCATGGCAGAGTGGCCAACACAAGGCGAGCGGCTACGGCCCGCGACGCTGTTCTACTTCGGGCGGAGGCGCTTCCATGGCGAGCGCGGGTTGGCCGCCCGCGAGTAATCCTGAGCGTCGAGGTCGATGGTCTTATCGGAGCCCGCAGGGCGCGGGCCCCAACCGGTCGAGGTGACGATGACGCCGTCCGCTGCGGCCAGGCGCCTTTTGACCAGCCGCCAGCCCAGGTCGCGGATCGCCGGCACGAACAGGAGCAGGCCGACAATGTCGGTGACAAAGCCGGGGATGAGCAGCAGTATGCCGGCGAGCAGGATCATGACGCCATGCGCGACTTCGCGGCCGGGGTTCTTGCCCTCGGCAAGCTGCTGGCGGATGCGGGCGAGCACGCCAAATCCCTGCAGGCGCACCAGCGCGCTGCCGACGATGCTGCTCAGGACGACCAACGCCACTGTCGGCAGGACGCCGATTTCGCGGCCGACGAGCACGAAACCCGCGATCTCGACGAGCGGCAAAGCCAGGATAGGAAGCAGGAAGCGCATCTAAGCGATCTCACACGGCCGGGGCTTGGCTTATCTAGATGGGGTGCGGTGCCTTTGATTTGAATGATTCAGCCGTGCGTTCTATATGCAGAAGATCTAGAATTGTGGGACGCGATCCCTGATGGGCCGATGCGCCGGGTGGGCACTGGAGTAGAGGACCGAACTGGCGGAAGATATGGAATTCTTCGATTTCGGGACCATTTTTTTCCTGGTGGCGGCGGTTGTGATCTTTTTTCAGCTGCGAAACGTGCTTGGCCGCCGCACCGGCAGTGAACGTCCGCCGTTCGACCCCTATTCGGCCAACCGCAACCGCGACAAGGAGCCTGCGGCCGGCCCGGAGAACGTGGTGTCGCTGCCGCGCAAGCGGACCCCCGCGGAGACCGAGGAGGCCTACAAGGCCATCGACGCGTTCGCCAAGCCGGGCAGCGATCTCAACAAGGGCCTGCGTGCGATCAAGGACGCCGACCCCACCTTCGAGCCGAAGCCGTTCGTCGACGGCGCCAAGATGGCCTATGAGATGATCGTCATGGCCTATGCCGACGGCGACCGGAAGACGCTCAGGAACCTGTTGTCGCGCGAGGTCTATGACGGCTTCGTCGCGGCGATCGCCGACCGCGAGAACCGTTCGGAGAAGATCCAGTCGTCGTTCGTCGGCATCGACAAGGCCGACATCGTCGGTGCCGAGATGAAGGGCAGCGAGGCGCATGTCACCTTGCGCATCGTCAGCGAGCTGATCTCAGCGACCCGCAACGGCGCCGGCGACGTCGTCGACGGCGATCCCGAGACGGTGGCCGAGGTCAAGGACGTCTGGACCTTCGCCCGCGACACCCGGTCGCGCGATCCGAACTGGAAGCTGGTGGCCACCGAGGCCGAGGACTGAGCCGCGACGTGACCGCCGAGGCGCCGCCATCCCCTCCGGCCGCGCTGTCCGAATTGTTCCGACCCGTGCGCTGGTCCGAGCTGCCAGCCTGGTCGGCGGATTGGCATGACCTTGCGCTGGCGGCGTTCGCCCGCTCGGCCGCACATGGCCTAGTCCGCCCCTATCGCAGCGGCAGCCTCGGCGTCGACAGCGCTGCCCTGGCCGGGCCGTTTGCGCGTGCCCTGGAGCTTGCCGGCGGGAACGGCGAGCCGGCACGGCAGTTCTTCGAACGCGAATTCATCCCCTGCCGGGTCATGGCGCCGGCCGGCGGCAGCGGCTTCGTCACCGGCTTCTACGAGCCCGAGGCGGAAGCTTCCCCGGTGCGCACCGCCCGTCATTCTGTGCCGCTCTACCGGCGCCCGCCCGACCTGGTCGACATCGACGACGTCAGCCGGCCGGCAGCGATGGACCCATACTTCGCCTTCGCCCGGCAGACCAAGGCCGGCTTGGTTCCCTATTTCGATCGCGCCGCAATCGAGGCGGGGGCGCTTGACGGGGCCGGACTGGAGCTCGCCTGGCTCACCGACAGCGTCGACGCCTTCTTCATCCATGTCCAGGGCGCGGCCAGGCTGCGCATGACCACCGGCGAGATCAAGCGGGTCACCTATGCGGCCAAGACCGGCCATCCCTTCACCGGGCCCGGCAAGGTGCTCGCCGACCTCGGCGAACTGGTCCCGGCGGAGATTACCATGCAGTCGATCCGGCGCTGGCTCGCCGACCACCCGGCGCGCATCGACGAGATCCTGCATCGCAACCGCTCCTACATCTTTTTCCGCGAAGCGCCGGTCGACGATCCCGCCCTCGGTCCGATTGCAGCGGCGAAGGTACCGCTGACCGCCGGCCGGTCGATGGCCGTCGACCGCCTGCTGCACACCTTCGCCACGCCGTTCTACATCGATGCGCCAGGCGTCACAGCCTTTGACGGAAAACCCTTTCGCCGGCTCATGATAGCTCAGGACACCGGTTCGGCCATCGTCGGCCCGGCGCGCGGCGATCTCTTTGCCGGCTCAGGTGATACTGCGGGCGAGATCGCCGGGGTGATCCGCGCAGCGGCGGATTTCTATGCGCTGCTGCCGAAGCCCCTGCTGGCGGGATTTGCGGCGTGAGCGGCGGGGGGCGCAGCCGCCTGAGCGACGACGATCGGATCCTGTGGAGCCGGGTGGCGCGCTCGGTGACGCCGCTCGACGGCAAGCGCCAACTGCTCGGCGCGGAGCCGGACGAGGCCGCCTGGCCGCCGCCGCCCGAGGCGCATGCGCTGTCGCCGGAGCCGCTGGTCACGGGCGGGCGTCCGGCAGCCTTGAGCGCCAAGGAGCGAGGCGCCCGCCCGGGCTTCGACCTGCCGACCCGCACCAAGCTTGCCAAGGGCAGGCTGGCGATCGACGGCCGCGTCGACCTCCACGGCATGACCCAGGGCGAGGCCCACAGCCTGCTGTTCGGCTTCCTCCACCGCGCCCATGCCGACGGGCTGCGCTATGTGCTGGTGATCACCGGCAAGGGCTCGTCGCTGGGCAGCGCGGGGGTGTTGCGCCGCGCCGTGCCCGACTGGCTGGCGACCCCGCCGTTCCGGACCATGGTCAGCGGCCATGACAATGCAGCGCGCCAGCATGGCGGCGGCGGGGCGCTCTATGTGCGGCTCAGGCGGAGGCCGCCGGGCCCGCGCGGATGACGCCGTTCGGCGAAAAGATCCGGGCGCTGCGGCGGCAGCGCGGCGTGTCGCAGCGGCAGATGGCCGAGGCGCTGGGAGTCAGCGCCGCCTATCTGTCGGCGCTCGAACATGGCAGGCGCGGCCGGCCAAGCTGGCCGATGGTGCAGAAGATCATCGGCTTCTTCAACGTCATCTGGGACGAGGCGGACGAGCTCGAGCTGCTGGCGCTGATGTCGAACCCGCGCGTCGTCATCGACACGTCCGGCTTGTCGCCGGCAGCCACCAGGCTCGCCAACCTCCTGGCCCAGAGCATCGCCCGCCTCGGCAGCGACGATCTCGAGCGGCTGCGCCAACAGCTGGCGGAGGCGCTGACGAAGTCGCCGGAGCGGCCGTCGTAGATGTTCTGAGCCGACGAAAGACCGTGGCCACCTTTGCTGCGGTTGTCAAAACAGCGCCGCAAGCTCCGGCAGCTTGTCGTTGACCAGCCAGCCGTAATAGTTGACCTGCGGCAGCCGGGGCTCGAGCCCCTGCTGGCGGCGCTTGGCGTTCTCGGCCTTGAGCTCGGCGGCGCGCGCCTCGGGATTGCCGACATTGTAGAGCGTGGCGGTGATCCCGGGATTCTGCGAGATGTCGAAGCCGGCAATCTGTCTGTAGGCCTCGATCGACTTCTTCAGCGTCGCCGCGACATAGGGCAAGGTGAGATCGGGGTCCATGATCGTCTCATAGACGCGTTGCGGATGGTCGGCGTCGAGCGCCGGCAGGCCCGAGACCCGGGCGACGATGTCGCTCATCTCCAATGCGGTCAGCGGGTTGAGCTGGCCGATGCCGAATGTCTGGCCGGCATAGAGCGGCTGGAAGAAGACGGCGCTGAAGCGGTCGTCCGGAAACTTCGTGCCGTCCACCGTCTTACCGCGGAAGCTCGAATTCCACACGGCCTCGCGGCAGCTCCAGACATCGTAGCTGTCGCCGCCGCCGGCACAGCGGGCAAATTGCGGCCGCCGGACGAAGTCGCCGACCGAACTCGCCGGCATAGGCGAAGGACAAGCTGTTGCCGAGGTAGGAGGCCGCCTTGACGTAGTAGGTCTGCAGCCGGTCATAGGCATCGACATTGTAGGTGTGCTCGCCGACGATCGCGCCGACGATGTGCATCGGGTCGATGCCGTAGGCCGCGGCGGTTTGCTTGATCTTGGCGCGCAGCTTGCGGTCGTTCTTGAGCAGCGCATAGACCTTGCGGTATTTGGCTTCGTAGCTGGTGTTGCTGGCCTTGGTACGGTGCGCCGAAGCCCCCGGCACCGGCGGCTGCTCGGCCGACGGGTTGCCCGGCGGCACGACGGTCAGCGCCCAGCCTGCGGCAGGCATGAGCGCCGCCGACGCTCCCAGAACAATGGACAGGAGAAGCTTCCAGCCTTGCCGCATCGAACACCCCAATCAGCCTGCCGCGCAAATTAGGGACTCGGGCTGGCCGAGTCGAGCCGGCGGCCCGCCTTGCGGAAGGCGGATCCTTCAGCCGCAGGTTCCGGCGCGCAAGCCGCAACTGTTCACCCGCATTTCCCTAGAGGATGAACCGCGACAGGTCGGTGTTCTTGGCCAGATCGCCGACATGCTCCTTGACATAGGCTGCGTCGATGGTGACCGACTGGCCGGCACGGTCGGGGGCGTGGAAGGAAATCTCGTCGAGCACCCGCTCCATCACCGTTTGCAGGCGCCGAGCGCCGATATTTTCGACGCTGGCATTGAGGTCGACGGCGATCCCCGCAAGCTGGTCGATGGCATCGTCGGTGAACGTCAGGGCAAGCCCCTCGGTCTCCATCAGCGCCATGTACTGCTTGATCAGGCTGGCCTCGGTCTCCGTCAGGATGCGGCGGAAATCCTCCTTCTCCAGTGCGCGCAGCTCGACCCGGATCGGCAGCCGGCCCTGCAGTTCGGGCAACAGGTCCGACGGCTTGGCGACATGAAAGGCGCCCGAGGCGATGAACAGCACGTGGTCGGTCTTCACCGGCCCGTATTTGGTCGCCACTGTGGTGCCCTCGACCAGCGGCAGGAGGTCGCGCTGCACGCCTTCGCGCGATACGCCGGCACCCACCCCGCCATCGCGCGCGGCGATGGCGATCTTGTCGATCTCGTCGATGAACACGATGCCGTCGTTCTCGGTCACTTCGAGCGCCTGCCTCACCACTTCGTCCTGGTCGAGCAGCTTGTCGGATTCGTCGTTGATCAGCTGCGCGTAGGAATCGCGCACCGTGGTCTTGATGGTCTTGGTGCGCTTGCCGCCCATCGCCTTGGACAGCATGTCGTTGATGTTGAGGACGCCGATATTGGCGCCCGGCATGCCGGGGATCTCGAAGCCCGGCATGCCGCCGGTGCCGGTATCGGCGATCTCGATCTCGATCTCCTTGTCGTCGAGGCCGCCGTCGCGCAGTTTGCGGCGGAAGCTGTCGCGGGTGGCCGGGCTCGCCGTCTTGCCGACCAGCGCCTCGAGCACGCGCTCCTCGGCGTTGACATGGGCGCGGGCCTTGACGTCCTCGCGCATCTTGTCGCGCACCAGCCCGATCGCGACCTCGACCAGGTCGCGCACGATCTGCTCGACGTCGCGGCCGACATAGCCCACCTCGGTGAACTTGGTCGCCTCGACCTTGATGAAGGGCGCGCCGGCAAGCTTGGCCAGCCGCCGGGAGATCTCGGTCTTGCCGACGCCGGTCGGGCCGATCATCAGGATGTTCTTCGGCATCACCTCTTCGCGCATCTGCCCTTCGAGCTGCTGCCGGCGCCAGCGGTTGCGCAGCGCGATCGCCACGGCGCGCTTGGCGTCGTTCTGGCCGATGATGAAGCGGTCGAGTTCGGATACGATTTCGCGAGGAGAAAACGTGGTCATCAGAAGTTCCAGCCTGCTGCTGCCGGACCGTGTCGAACGGGAGGAGCAGCGTCATTGCGTTTTGGGTCGGATCGCTTCGAGGACAAGCCGAACGCCGGTCCAAGAGCAAGGGATAACGACCAACCATATAGGAAGCCGGACGGCCAGCACAAAGCCTGGCCGCAAAGCGCGGAACAATGGGGCTGCTGCGCCGTTCTAAGGGGTTGTCGGAGGAAGCCGATGAACACCCTGCAGATCTCGGACGCGTTCGATCCTTATTATGCCGGGCGAAAAGGCCTGTTGACGCCGACGCGCGTCGGCGACGACCAGCCCGCGCGGGATCGGCCGGCGCCAGCCGATCGGCCCCAGATGACCACGTCGGCCGTTCCAGCCGAAGCGGCCGAGGCGCCGAAAAGGGCTGCCTAGGCCGGCTCCCGCGCCAGTTCAGCGACCAGCGCATTTAGCACCAGCGCGCCGCTTGCGGTCGCCCGGATGCGGCCGTCGGCCGAGACGGCGACCAATTCTTCCGCTTCGAGCATCGCTAGCCGCTCTGCCGGCAGCGGCCGGCCGGCAAGGTCCTCATAGCGGGAGAGCGCGATGCCTTCGCGAAGGCGCAGGCCCATCAGCAGGAATTCGTCGGCCTCCTCGGTTCGCGACAGCCGCTCGCCGCCGACGCTGCCGTGGCCCCGTGCCTCGACCGCCGCCAGCCAGCTCTCCGGCGTCGGCTCGGCAATGGTGACGACCCGCGCCCCGTCTTCGACGAAGCGGCCATGTGCGCCCGGGCCGACCCCGATATACTCGCCGTAGCGCCAATAGGTGAGATTATGGCTGCTTTCCGCGCCCGGCTGCGCGTGGTTGGAGATCTCGTAGGCCGGCAAACCATGGCCGGCGGTGACATCCTGGGTGAGGCGGTAGAGATCGGCGGCCTGGTCGGCATCCGGCACGACGAGCCGGCCGGCGGCCTGCAACGCGTGAAACGGGGTGCCCGGTTCGACCGTCAGCTGGTAAAGCGACAGGTGATCGGCGGCATAGCCGATCGCGGCCTCCAGCTCGCGCTCCCAGGCGTGGGCTGTCTGCCGCGGGCGCGCATAGATCAGGTCGAAGGATAAACGCGGGAAGATGGCGCGGGCGAGGGCGATCGCGGCGAGCGCCTCGTCGGCCGAATGCAGCCGGCCGAGCAGGCGCAGGTCGCGGTCATCGAGCGACTGGACCCCGAGCGAGACGCGGTTCACCCCGGCGGCACGGTAGCCGCGGAAGCGCTCGGCCTCCACCGACGACGGATTGGCTTCGAGCGTGACCTCGATCCCGGCCGGCACGGCATAGGCGCCGGCGACGGCGTCGAGGATGGCGCCGACCGTCTCGGCCTGCATCAGCGACGGTGTGCCGCCGCCGAGGAAGATGCTGGTGACCTGACGCGGCCCGGTGCGGGCGCGCATCGCCGCAAGCTCGCGCGCCATCGCCCGGGCGAACCGCGGCTGGTCGACCGGCCGGTGGCGGACATGCGAATTGAAATCGCAGTAGGGGCACTTGGCCGCGCAGAATGGCCAATGCACGTAGACGCCGAAGCCCGGCGTGCCGTCGTCGTGCCCGGTCACGGCGCGCCGAGCTTGGCTCGGGCGAAAGCCTGGAAGGCGCGGGCGCGGTGCGACAGCGCGGTCGCCTGGCCGGGCTGCCAACTGTGCTTCTCGGCCGCCTCCATCTCGCCGAAGGTTCGGTCATGGCCGTGCGGCACGAACATCGGATCATAGCCGAATCCCATGTCGCCGCGGGGCGGCCATACCAGCCGGCCTTCGGCCTCGCCGCGGAAGAACTCGGCACTCCCATCGGGATCGGCAAGGCAGAGCACGGCGACGAAGCGGCCGCTGCGTTCGGCAGGCGTGCGCGCCCCGGCCTGCCGCAACAGGTCCTCGGTGCGCTGCATGGCAAGCCGGAAATCGCGGCTGCCGTCCTCCTGCTCGGCCCAATCGGCGGTATAGACGCCCGGCCGGCCGCCGAGCGCATCGACGACCAGGCCGGAATCGTCCGACAGCGCCGGCAAGCCGGTGGCAAGCGCTGCGGCATTGGCCTTGATCAGCGCATTCTCCTCGAAGGTGGTGCCGGTCTCCTCGGGCTCGGCCAGGCCGAGCTCCTTGGCCGAACGCAGCGTCAGCCCGAATGGCGACAACAGGTCGGCAAATTCCCTGAGCTTGCCGGCGTTGTGGGTGGCCACGACGATCGTCCTGGCGCGCAGCAGCGGGGTCACGGCCGCGCCCAGATCGACGGTTCGGCGAATTCGATCGAATTGCCCGACGGGTCGCGGAAGTAGATCGAGCGGGCGCCGTTCGGCCAGCGGAAATCGGCTTCGATGACGACGCCTTGCGCCTCGAGGCGGCTTCGCCAGGCGTCGATCTCCGCGCCGCCGGCGGCAAAGCACAGATGCCCGGGGCCGTGCGCGCCATGGGCCGGCACCGGCAGCGGCGAACCGGGTGGCGGCGGCACCGCGGTGGCGTTGGGGTTGAACAACAGCAGCACGCCCTCGCCGCAGCGGAAGAAGGCATGGCGCCCGGCCATATTGGTGATCGGCTCGAGCCCCAGCGCGTCGCGGTAGAAGGCCTCCGCCGCCGGCAGATCGTTGACGTAGAGCGCCGATTCGAGGATCGCTGCGGGACGCATGCCGGCTCCCTTCAGGCAACCGCCATCTGCTGCAGGTCGACGAGGCGCTGGATGCCCTTCTTGGCAAGCCCGAGCAGGGCCAGGAACTCCGCCTCGCTGAACGGGACGCCTTCGGCCGTACCCTGCACCTCGACGATGCCGCCCTGGCCGGTCATGACGAAATTGGCGTCGGTGCCGGCGCCCGAATCCTCGATGTAGTCGAGATCGATGACCGGCTGGCCGTCGCAGATGCCGCAGGAGATGGCCGCCACATGGTCGCGCAGCACCTTCGGCACACTGACCATCTGCCGCGTCTCCATCCAGCGCAAGCAATCGTGCAGCGCGATCCAACCGCCGGTGATGGAGGCGGTGCGGGTGCCGCCGTCGGCCTGCAGCACATCGCAATCGACGGTGATCTGAACCTCCCCGAGCGCCTGCATGTCGATCACGGCCCGCAGACTGCGGCCGATCAGCCGCTGAATCTCCAGCGTGCGGCCGCCCTGTCGCCCGGCCGCGGCCTCGCGGCGCATGCGCTCCCCGGTGGCGCGCGGCAGCATGCCGTACTCGGCCGTGACCCAGCCCTTGCCGCTGTTGCGCATCCAGCCCGGCACCTTTTCCTCCAGGCTGGCGGTGCACAGCACATGGGTGTCGCCGAACTTCACCAGGCAGGAGCCCTCCGCATGCTTGGAAACGCCGCGTTCAAAGGAGATCGCGCGCATTTCGTCGGGCTGGCGTTTGGAAGGGCGCATCAAGTCGGTCCGGTTCTGGTCGAGATCGGACGGGCTTGTAAACGCATGCGGCGGACGGCGCAAAGGCAAAATGCCTGCCGCAGGGCGAGGTTGTCTTCGCCGGCTGCGATTTATATCTTGCTGCGGGCGAGGAGCCCGCATGATGACAACGCCCGTCGCCGACCAGACGCTGCAGGCGCTCGACGCCCGCTCCCGCGAGATCTTCCGGCTAATCGTCGACTCCTATCTGAGGGAAGGCGAGCCGCTCGGCTCGCGCAGCCTGGCGCGCATGCTGCCTCAATCGCTGTCACCTGCGACGGTGCGCAACGTGATGAGCGACCTCGAACATCTCGGGCTGGTCTATGCGCCGCACGTTTCGGCCGGGCGGCTGCCCACCCATAAGGGGCTGCGCCTGTTCATCGACGCGTTTCTCGAGCTCGGCGACGTCTCCGACGAGGAGCGCAAAGTGATCGAGGCGCAGATGAAGGCCTCCGGCAGCGGTGCCACCCTCGAGCACATGCTGACCGAAGCCAGCCAGCTGCTGTCGGGCCTGTCGCGCGGCGCCGGACTCGTCGTCGCGGGCAAGAGCGAGGCGGCGTTGAAGCACATCGAGTTCATCCAGCTCGAGCCGACCAAAGCGCTCGCCGTGCTGGTCTCGCAGAGCGGCGATGTCGAGAACCGGGTGATCGACGTGCCGGTCGGCGTCACCGCCTCACAGCTGCACGAAGCGTCGAACTACCTCAACGCCCACATTCGCGGCCGCACGCTTTCCGAGGCCAAGATCGAGATCGCGCGCCTGCGCGAGGAGACCAGGGCCGCGCTCGACACCCTGTCGCAGGAACTGGTCGAAAAGGGCCTGGCGGTATGGGCCGGCAGCGAGAGCGATCTGCCGGTTCGGCTGATCGTGCGCGGTCGGGCCAACCTGCTCGAGAACGTGACGGCGCAGGCCGACATCGAGCTCATCCGGCATCTGTTCGAGGATCTGGAGACCAAGGACGGGCTGGTGCAGCTGCTCGATCTCGCAGAGCAGGGGCCGGGGGTCAGGATCTTCATCGGCTCCGAGAACCGGCTGTTCTCGATGTCGGGATCGTCGCTGGTCGTGGCGCCCTACCGCGACAAGGATTCGCGCGTCGTCGGCGCGCTCGGCGTCATCGGCCCGACGCGGCTCAATTATGCGCGCATTGTGCCGATGGTCGACTATACGGCGCAGCTGATCAGCCGGATGCTGCGCTAAGCCCGCTTATCCCTTGATTTTTGCCGGCCGAACCTCGATATCGGGCGCAAATCGACACGCCTAACCGATGGAATTTGCGCAATGAGCGACAAGGCCAAAAGCGATCGCATGCCGGAGGAGATGCTGGCCGAGCCGGCCGCCCCCACCGACGCCGCGGCGGCGGATGCCGCCGAGGCCACCGACGACTACGAAGTCGTCGTTCGGCTGATGAAGGACAATGAAGAGTTGAAGGACCGGGCGCTGCGCATCGCGGCGGAGATGGAGAATTTGCGCCGGCGCACGGCCCGCGATGTCCATGATGCCCGCTCCTACGCGATCGCCAACTTCGCCCGTGACATGCTGTCGGTATCCGACAATCTGCGCCGCGCGCTCGACGCCATTCCCGCCGAGGCCAGGTCTGCCGGCGATGCCGGCTTCAAATCGCTGGTGGAAGGCGTGGAGATGACCGAGCGGGCGATGCTTGGCGCGCTGGAGCGGCACGGCGTCAAGCGCCTGCAGCCCGAAGGCGAGAAGTTCGATCCGAACTTCCACCAGGCGATGTTCGAAGTGCCCAATCCCGATGTCCCGGCGAACACCGTCGTACAGGTCGTCCAGCCTGGCTACTCGATCGGCGAACGGGTGCTGCGGCCGGCGATGGTCGGCGTGTCCCGCGGCGGCCCCAAGCAGCCCGCCGAGGCGGGCGCGGCCGAGCCCGGCCCGATCGACCCGGACGCGGAAAAGGACGCCTGAACGATCCTCGGGATGGCGATGGCGGACGCCGCACCGGTTGAGTAGAAGAATCGGGCATGAGCCCGATTCAGTTCCTCGACTACGGCGGCGTTGCCGTCTTCGCCGCGACCGGCGCTCTGGCGGCCTCGCGCAAGCAGCTCGACATCATCGGTTTCCTGTTCCTGGCCACGATCACGGGGATTGGCGGCGGCACCTTTCGCGATCTGATCCTTGCCGTCCCGGTGTTCTGGGTTGCCAATCCCGATTTCGTGACGATTTCGGCGGCTATCGCGATCATCGTCTATTTCGGCGCCCACCTGCTGGAATCCCGCTACAAGATGCTGCTCTGGCTCGACGCGATCGGCCTCGCCGCTTTTGCGGTGATGGGGGCGGAGAAGGGGCTCATCGTCACCGGGTCGGCGCCGATCGCGGTGATTACCGGCGTGCTCACCGCCACGTTCGGGGGCATTCTGCGCGACATGGTCGCGGGCGAGCCGTCGGTGCTGCTGCGGCCCGAAATCTACGTCACCGCCGCCCTGGTCGGCGCCGCCATCTATGTCTTTCTCGACCTTGCGGGGATGCCGGCGGGGTTCTCGGCACCGCTCGCCTTCATCGCCGGATTGGTGGTCCGCGGCGGCGCCCTGCGCTATGGCTGGGCCTTTCCGCCCTATCGGGCGCGGCCCGGCCGCCGCCCCGAGGACATCCTCTGACGGCTGTCAGCCGAGCCCGGCCTGCTCGGCCTCGTGCTTGAGATTCTGCCGCGGCCGCGGTCCGATCTGCTGGATGCACAGTCCGGCCGCCAGCGATCCCAGCCGGCCGCAATCCTCCAGGTCGCGCCCGCTGGTGTAGCCATGCAGGAACCCGGCGGCGTAGAGGTCGCCCGCCCCGGTGGTGTCGACCAGTTCCGCGATCCTGATCGCCGGGACCGCGACGGTACGTTCACGCGTCACGATCACCGAACCCAACTCGGAGCGGGTCACGGCGGCGAGCTTGCAATCGTTGCGGATCGCGTCGAGCGCAGCCTCGAAGGAAGCGGTCTGGTAGAGCGACTTCAGCTCGCTTTCGTTGGCGAAGACGATGTCGACGGTCTGCGACCGCATCAGGTCGAGAAACTCGCCGCGGTAGCGGTCGACGCAGAATGGGTCGGACAGCGTCATCGACACCTCGCGGCCGGCTTTGTGGGCGATCTCGGCGGTCTGGCGGATGGCCTGCTTGGCCCGCGGCGGATCCCACAGGTAGCCTTCGAAATAGGTCACCTTGGCAGCCCTAGCCTTGTCGGGCTCGACGTCTTCCGGACCGAGCTCGACGCAGGCGCCGAGATAGGTGTTCATCGAGCGCTCGCCGTCCGGCGTGACAAAGATCATCGAGCGCGCCGTCGGCGGCTCCCCGGTCAGCGGTTTGGTGTCGAAGGCGACGCCCTGGGCGCGAATGTCGTGAGTGTAGATCTCGCCGAGCTTGTCGGCCGAAACCTTGCCGAAAAACGCGGCACGGCCGCCGAAGCTGGCGACGCCTGCCGCGGTGTTGCCGGCCGAGCCCCCGGAAGCTTCGGTCGCCGGGCCCATCCGGCTGTAGAGCAGCTCCGCCCGCCCCATGTCGATCAGGTTCATCGCCCCCTTGATGATGGAATTGGCGGCGAGGAAGGCCTCGTCGCACTGCGCGATGATGTCGACAATGGCATTGCCGATGCAAAGCACGTCATACTCGCTCATGATCACTCCACGCCGCGGCCGCGCGCCGTTGTCGCAGGCCGACCGTGCGGCGGTCTAGCTGCTCAGCCGCCGATTGCAAGCGACAAATGGACGTACCCCGTCCCTCGGAGGGCGGAAAGGCTCGACCCTCGGGTTGCACCGCCGCCGGCCGATCCACATTATGCAAGACCGTCCCCGACGCGTCCGGCAATGCCGGGCGCCTTTCTCACCCCCGCATGGAAGCTTTGCCGATGCCGCATGACACGCCCCTGATCGCCACCATCGTCGCCGGTCTCGGGCTCGCCTTCGTCTTCGGCGCGCTCGCCAACCGGTTCCGCATCCCGCCGCTGGTCGGCTACCTGGTCGCCGGCGTGCTGGTCGGACCGCATCACGCCGGGCTTCGTCGCCGACCAGCATCTGGCGCTGCGAGCTGGCCGAAATCGGCGTCATCCTGCTGATGTTCGGGGTCGGGCTGCATTTCTCGCTGAAGGACCTGCTGTCGGTGCGCGCCATTGCCGTGCCGGGCGCGGTCGTCCAGATCGGCCTGGCGACGCCGCTGGGCGCCGGGCTCGGCTGGTGGCTGGGCTGGTCGCTCGGCGCCGGGCTGGTGTTCGGCCTGGCGCTGTCGGTGGCCAGCACGGTCGTGCTGCTGCGCGCCCTGCAGGAGCGGCGGCTGATCGACACCGAGCGCGGCCACATCGCCGTCGGCTGGCTGATCGTCGAGGACCTCGCGATGGTGCTGGCGCTGGTGCTGCTGCCGGCGCTGTGCGGGCCTTCTCGGCGGCGCCGGTCCGAGCCGCCGGCGGCCACGCGGCGCTGTGGACGGTGCTTGGCCTGACCCTGGTCAAGGTGGTTGCCTTCGTCGTCTTGATGCTGGTCGTCGGGCGCCGGGTCATCCCCTGGGTGCTGCACTGCGTCGCCCATACCGGCTCGCGCGAGCTGTTCCGCCTGGCGGTGCTGGCCATCGCGCTCGGCGTCGCCTTCGGCGCGGCCAAGCTGTTCGGCGTGTCGCTTCGCGCTCGGCGCCTTCTTCGCCGGCATGATCATGAGCGAGTCGCGAGCTCAGCCACCGCGCCGCCGAGGAATCGCTGCCGCTGCGCGACGCCTTCGCGGTGCTGTTCTTCGTCTCGGTCGGCATGCTGTTCGACCCGATCGAGCCTGTTCGCGCAACCCCTGGCCGATCCTGGCGACCGCTGTTCATCATCGTTGTCGGCAAGTCGCTGGCCGCGCTGCTGATCGTGCTGGCGTTCCGCTACCCGCTCGGCACCGCGCTGACGATTTCGGCGAGCCTGGCCCAGATCGGCGAGTTCTCCTTCATCCTGGCCGAGCTCGGCGTCGCCTTGAACCTGCTGCCGGAGCAGGGCCGCGACCTGATCCTGGCCGGCGCCATCCTGTCGATCCTGATCAATCCGCTGATCTTCGCGGCTGCCGACCGGCTGCGGGCGCTGAACGAACGCCCGGAGATCGTCCCCGGCAGCGGCGGCGACGCGGCCGCAGCGCCGGGTGACGCCGGCGACGGCCTGGTGCCGACCAAGCTCGCCGATCACACGATCCTGGTCGGCTATGGGCGGGTCGGCAGCCTGGTCGGCGCGGCGCTGACCAAGGCGGGAATCCCGTTCCTGGTGATCGAAGATGGCGACAAGCCGCTGACCAGGCTGCGCACCGAAGGCGTCGAGATCATTGTCGGCAACGCCGCCGATGAGAACGTCTTCGCAGCGGCGCGGCCGGCTGCGGCGGCCCGGCTGATCCTGGCCGTGCCCAACGCCTTCGAGGCCGGCCAGGTGATTGCGCGGGCGCGGTCGGTCAACCCCGGGATCAAGATCGCGGCGCGGGCCCATTCGGAGGCCGAAGTCGAGCACTTGACCGGGCTCGGCGCCGACACCGTCATCATGGGCGAGCGCGAAATCGCCCGCGGCATCGTCGAGGCGGTGCTGAGCGACAATCCGCCGACCGAGGACGCACTCCAATAAGCCCCAGACTAGACGTGCTGGCCGCCATTGATGTGGATTTCCGAGCCGGTGACGTAAGACGCCTGGCCGGAGCACAGGAAGAAGATGATGTCGGCGACCTCCGAGGTGGAGCCCAGCCGGCGCAGCGGGATGCCTTCGATGAGCCGATCGGTGCCGGGCGACAGGATGGCAGTGTCGATCTCGCCGGGCGCGATCGCGTTGACGCGGATGCCATGCGGCCCGAAGTCGCCCGCCATCTCGCGGGTCAGCGAGCCGAGCGCGGCCTTGGAGGTGGCGTAGGCGGTCCCGGCAAACGGGTGGACGCGGGTGCCGGCGATCGAGGTGAGGTTGACGATCGAGCCCTGTCCGGCCGCGAGCTCCCGGAACAGCCCGCGGGCGAGCATGATCGGGGCGAAGAAATTGACCTGGAAGACCTCGCGCCAGACATGCATCGGCGTGTCGATCGAGTTCAGGCGGCCGCCGTCCTTCAGCTTCGGCGAGATCCCGGCATTGTTGACCAGCGCATTGAGGTGGCCGCCATGGGCCTCGAGCCGGTGGCGGATCTCCGAGACGGCAATGCCGACGTCCTCGGGATCCGAAAGATCGACCTTGATATGGTCCTCGGGGCCGGCGGGCCAGGGGCAATCCTCGGCGAACGCCTGGCGCGAACAGGTGATCACCCGCCAGCCTTCGCGCGAGAAGCGCTTGACCGTGGCGTGGCCGATGCCGCGGCTGGCGCCGGTGAGCACGATCGTCTTGCGGGTGTCGGGTTCTGCCATGAACTGGCCTCCAGTTCCGCTATGTAGCGGACCGGCGGTGGTTTTGCGAGGCCGGGCGTCGTCCGGCCGAGCCGGCGGCTGGAGCATCATCCGGAAAAGTGGACCCCGGATTTCCCAAAAGATCTCGCTCGATCAGAGGATTAGAGCAAGGCGGCAATTCCCGAAAAACGGCATCCCGGTCTACGGATTTCCCAACAGCACGTCGAGCAGCGAGCCTTGTCGGCGCACGTTCGGGCCGCCCACGTCGGCCGGCGGCACCGGCCGGCGGATCGACGCCGTCGGCAAGGTTGCGGGCGGCGCGTCGAAGCGGCCATCGGCCTCGGCCGGCTGGTCCGGCGCGTCGGGGATGGCAATCTGCGGCTCGGGCGAAGCCTGCGGCAGCGGCTGGCGGGCAGCCTGGCGCTCGGGCGCGGCCGGTTGGGCAGACGGCGCTTGCGGCTCGGGCGGCACCCCTACGGGCGCGTCGGGAAGATCAGTCGCCGACACCGTCGCCGGCGGCACGGCGGCTTCCGGCTGCGGCTGCGGCTGCCAGTCGCCGGGCAGCTGAGCAATCGGCAGCCCCTGATGGGCAGCCACCATGAAATCGTGCCAGGCGACGACCGGCAGCGAGCCGCCGGTGATATTGCGGGTGGCCTCCGCATCGTCATTGCCGAACCACACCCCGGTAGTGAGATCGGCGGTATAGCCGATGAACCAGGCATCGCGCGAGTTCTGGCTGGTGCCGGTCTTGCCCGCGGCCGGCCAGGCGAAGGCCGCCTTGCGGCCGGTACCGGCATCGACGGTCTGGCGCATCATCGCGTTCATCATGCCGACGATCTCGGGGCTGATCACCCGGCTCGCCGTGCTCGCGGCATTCTCGTAGAGCACCTCGCCGCCGGTGGTGGTGATGCGCTGGACGAAGTGTATGTCGGGCTTGTAGCCGCCATTGGCGAACGGCACATAGGCGGCGGTGAGCTCGAGCGGCGTCACCTCGGAGGTTCCGAGCGCGATCGAGACGTTGGACTGCAGCTTCGATTCGATCCCCAGCCGGTGCGCCGCCTCGATCACTGCGTCCGGGCCGACCTCCATGGCAAGCTGAGCGGCGACCGAGTTCAGCGACTTGGCAAGCGCCGTCGCCAGGGTCACCCTGCCGTAATATTTGCCGCCGTAATTGTCGGGGGTCCAGTTGCCGATGCGGATCGGCGCATCGTTGCGGACGCTGTCGGGCGTGCGCCCCTGTTCCAGGGCGGCTAGATAGACGAACGGCTTGAATGCCGATCCCGGCTGGCGCCGCGCTTCGGAGGCGCGGTCGAACTGGCTGTCGGCATAGTCGGCGCCCCCGACCATGGCTTTGACCGCGCCCGAATTGTCGATCGACACCAGCGCCCCTTGGGTGACCTTGAGCTTGTCGCCCTTGGCCTCGATCAGGCTGCGGATCGACTTCTCGGCGATCTTTTGCAGGTGAAGGTCGACGGTGGAATCGACGATGACGTCGCTGCGGACCTCGCCGATCAGCGTCGGCAGCTCGTCCATGATCCGGTCGGCGACGTAGTTTTCCGAGCCCGTCCAGTAGGCCGAGGCGCGCGTCGCCGGTGCCGCAAGCGCGCTGGCGAGTTCCTTGTCGCCGATCATGCCCTGCTCGCGCATGGCCGCCAGCACCAGCCGGGCACGCTCTTCCGCCGCCTTGGGGTCGCGCGCCGGCGAAAGCCGCGACGGCGCCTTGAGCAGCCCGGCCAGCAGCGCCGCCTCAGCCAGGCTGACGTCACGCGCGCCCTTGCCGAAATAACGCCGCGAGGCGGCTTCGACGCCATAGGAACCGGAGCCGAAATAGACCCTGTTGAGGTACATCTCGAGGATCTGATCCTTGCTGTATTTGTGCTCGAGCCACAGCGCCAGAAGCACCTCCTGGACCTTTCGCTCGACCGTCCGCTCGGGTTTTAGAAACAGGTTCTTGGCCAGCTGCTGGGTGAGCGTGGAGCCGCCTTGCGACACCCGGCGCTCGATAAGGTTGGAGGCCATCGCCCGCACCAGGCCGAGCGGATCGACGCCGATATGCTGATAGAAGCGGCGGTCCTCGATGGCCACCACCGCCTCAGGGATGTAGGGCGACATCTCGCTGAGCTTGAGCGCCTCGCCCCCGGTCAGGCCGCGATTGGCGATCAGCTGGCCGTCGGCGGAGACGATGCGAACATTGGGCGGCCGGTCGGGGATCGCCCACGTGGTCGCGCTTGGCATATGCGCGCCGTAGTAGATGACCAGGCCGGCGAGGCCGATGCCGCCCCAGATCGCGAGCACGACCAGCCAATAGAACAGCCGCCCGAAGGAGCGGAACAGCCCGCGCCCGGGGGGCTTGCGGGAGCGCCGGCCTCGCGGCGGCCGATCCGGCTGGCGGGCGCGACGGCGGGCAGGCGGCATCACGCGGTCCTCTTCGCTGAGCGACAGCCCGGCAGCTTGCGCCGGTGCCGGTTCGCCGAAGCTCGGCTCGATCCGCCCGTCATCGTTCCGCTTGGCCATGCGCCCGCGATCCCGTCCCCTGGTGCGGTCTCGGATGGAAGTTAAATGCGGCGATTTAAGGAGGCCTTAAAGGCGTCTCCGCGGCATGGTGAAAGGGCCCGCGCCGCCGCCGGCCGGGCCCTCATCGTGTCACCTGCAATTGTTGCCGAGCTGTCTACCCCACCGGCCCGCCCGCGACTTGCGGCAAGCCGCCAATCGCTTGCTCGCGCAAGCAACGGTTCGCTTGCTATACGATCTGCCCTATGGTGACCCGGCATCGCTGACGGGAGGCAGCCATTTTCGCATTCGCATGGACGGCCACGATCGTCGCCGCGATGCTGCTCGCCGGCTGCGCCCAGCTCAGGCCGCTGCAGGCGCCGCCCGCCGACGAAGTCCCGGCCGTCACCGTGGCGGATAAGCGACCGGACCGGGCCACCGATCTCGGCCCGGTCGAGGCGACCAGCTGCCTCAACCGGCTTTGGGATCCGCGGCCCGGCTGGGACATCGCGCTCGATGCCCTGAAGAGCGTTGCCGCCGCGAAAGGCGCCGATGCCCTGACCGACGTCACCTATGGCGAGGCCAGCGTGTTCTTGTGTCCGACCGCGCTCAAGGTCTCCGGCACGGCGCTCAAGCTGCCGCCGCCCGGGCCGGGCGAGGCGCGCCCCGCGGCGGCCTCTTTACCCTTGCAATCCTAGACACCTCCAAGCAGTTCGGACCGCGTTCAGCTGTGAGCGAAAATGTCCTCATCCGCCCAGCCGGCGAGATCCAGGCGGGCACGGCTGGGAAGGAAGCGGAAGCAGGCCTCCGCCAGATCGGTTCGGCCCTCGCGCGCCAGGCGGGCGGACAGCGCCTCGCGCAGCCGGTGCAGGTAAAGCACGTCGGACGCGGCGTAGTCGAGCTGCTCGGGAGTGAGAGACTCGGCTGCCCAATCGGACGATTGCTGGGCCTTGGACAGGTTGATGCCGAGAAGCTCGGCGCAAAGGTCCTTCAGCCCGTGCCGATCGGTGTAGGTGCGGGTCAAGCGCGAGGCGATCTTGGTGCAGAACGCCGGTTCGGGGAGCACGCCGAAGCTGTGATAGAGCACCGCGATGTCGAACCGGCCGTAGTGAAACAGCTTAGTCACCCCGGGGTCGACGAGCAGCGCGACAAGATTGGGGGCACTGCGCTGGCCGGGCGCGATCTGGACGATGTCCGCAGTGCCGTCGCCGGGCGACAGCTGGACCACGCACAGCCGGTCGCGATGCGGGTTGAGCCCGAGCGTCTCGGTGTCGATAGCCACTGCGCGGCCGCGGTAGTCGGCCAGGTCGGGCAGGTCATGGCGGTGGCAGCGGATCGTCATCGGCCGGTCCGCCTGTGGCTGAGCGCATCGAGAATGCGGGCCCAGGAACGCTGCCCCTTGTGGAACGACTGCAGGTCGTATTTCTCGTTGGGCGAGTGGATGCGGTCGTCGGAGAGGGCGAAGCCGACGAGCAGCGAATCCATGCCGAGCAGGCTCTTGAAGTCGCCGACCACGGGAATCGAGCCGCCCATGGCGATCATCACGGCCGGCTTCGGCCATTCCGCAGCGAGCGCCCGCTTGGCCTCGGCCAGAAACGGCGCGTCGTAGGGCAGCTGGATGGCCGGCGAGCCGCCATGTGCTGCAAAGCTTGCCGAGCAGTCGGCCGGCAGCCGCGCTTCGACGAAGCGGCGAAAGGCTGCCCGGATGGCATCGGGATCCTGTTTGTGCACGAGCCGGAAGGAGATCTTGGCGGAGGCTTCGGCCGCGATCACCGTCTTGAAGCCTTGGCCGGTGTAGCCGCCCCAAATTCCGTTCACCTCGGCCGTCGGCCGCGCCCAGACCATTTCAAGCACGCTGCGCCCCGCCTCACCGGCCGGCACCGACAGGCCGATCGGCCCCAAGAAGCTCTCGGGCGTCGTACCGAGCCCTTGCCATTGCTGCAGGATCCCGGGGGGCGTCTCCTCGACACCGTCGTAGAATCCGGCGAGGGAGATCCGCCCGTCGGGGCCGTGAAGGTCGGCCAGGATCCCGGCCAGGATGCGGATCGGGTTGGCGGCGGCGCCACCGAACTCGCCCGAGTGCAGATCGCGGTCGGCGGCTTTGATGGTGACCATCTCGCCGACCAACCCGCGCAGTCCGACCGAGATCGCCGGTGTCTGGCGGTCCCACATGCCGGTATCGCAGATCAGCGCGAGGTCGGCCTTGAGCTCGGCGGCATTGGCCTCGAGAAACGGGCGCAGCGACGGCGAGCCCGATTCTTCCTCGCCCTCGAACAGCACGGTGATCCGGCACGGCAGCTCGCCATGCTCGGCCCGCCACGCCCGGCACGCCTCGACAAACAGCATCAGCTGACCCTTGTCGTCGGATGCGCCGCGGGCGCGGATCACCTTGACCCCGTCCTGGTCGGCGAGCGCCGGCTCGAACGGATCCGTGCTCCACAGCTCGATCGGATCGACCGGCTGGACGTCGTAGTGGCCGTAGAACAAGAGATGGGGTGCGCCGGCAGGCCCTGGATAGTGGCCGACCACCATCGGGTGGCCTGGTGTTGGCCGCGCTTCGGCCTCGAAGCCGATGGTTCTGAGATCCCGCGCCAGCCAGTCGGCCGCGCTGCGGCACGCACCGCTGTAGGCGGGGTCGGTCGAGATCGACTTGATCCGCAACAGCGCGAACAGGCGTTCGAGACTGGCCTCGAAATCGCGGTCCAGGCGGGCAAGCACGGGGTCAAGGCGGGTCACGGCTGGGTCCTTCGCAATCAGCGCGGGCACCCTAGAGCCACGGGTCAAAAACGGAAAGACCGGAGATCGCCGAGGACAGAAAAATGCCGCCGTGGTGGAGGGGGAACCACGGCGGCCTTACTTGAAACGATGCGGCAGCCCGGAGAGGGGGATAAGGCTGCCGCAATTTGTCCGGTAAGGCGGGGGACGGGCCTGTCCCGGACTTCGGCTGTAAAACGCTGCCGATAGTCGATATTTGGAAACCGGAAAGAGGCGATTCAAGGGCACGAAAATTACAAGTTCGTAACAAACCCGTGATACGCGCGCGACCTGTCAGCTGAGATGCCGCCGGACGGCTTGCCGGGGGTCGTCGGGATAGACACCCCGGCGGCTGCGCTGTAGGCCTACCGCCCATGAAGAACGGCGACCATTTGTTTCTTGTCGACGGCTCGGGCTACATCTTCCGCGCCTATCACGCGCTTCCGCCATTGATGCGCAAGTCCGACGGGCTGCCAGTGGGCGCCGTCTCGGGCTTCTGCAACATGCTGTGGAAGCTGCTGCGCGATGCCCGCAACACCGATGTCGGCGTGGTGCCCACCCATTTCGCCGTCATCTTCGACTACTCCTCGCGTACCTTCCGCAACGAGCTCTATGCCGAATACAAGGCCAATCGCTCGGCCCCTCCGGATGATCTGATCCCCCAGTTCGGGCTGATCCGCGAGGCGACCCGCGCCTTCGATCTGCCCTGCCTGGAGATCGAGGGCTTCGAGGCGGACGACCTCATCGCCACCTATTGCCGGCTGTCCAGGGAAGCGGGCGGCGGCGTCACCATCATCTCCTCCGACAAGGACCTGATGCAGCTGGTCGGCCCGCAAGTGTCGATGTACGACCCGATGAAGGATCGCCAGATCGGCGTGCCCGAGGTCGTCGAGAAATGGGGCGTGACGCCCGACAAGATGATCGACCTGCAGGCGCTGACCGGCGATTCGGTCGACAACGTGCCCGGCGTTCCCGGCATCGGCCCGAAGACGGCAGCGCAGCTCTTGGGCCAATTCGGCGACCTTGACACGCTGTTGGCGCGGGCCGGCGAGATCAAGCAGGACAAGCGGCGCCAGTCGATCGTCGACCATGCCGACAATGCGCGGATCTCGCGCGAGCTGGTGCGGTTGAAGGACGACGTGCCGCTGACGGCCTCGCTGGCGGATCTCAAGCTGACGCCGACTGACGCGCCGCGGCTGATCGCGTTCCTGAAAACCATGGAGTTTTCTGCGCTGATGCGGCGGGTCGCCGAGGCGACCGGCGCCGAGCCGGCCGCGATCACCCCCGCCGCCGTGCGGGTCGAGCGTGGTGGAGATGCGCATGGTCCGGACATGGGTGCGGGTGCAGGCGACGTCGCCGACGCTCTGCGCCAGGCCGAAGAGGCGGCCGGCACGCGCGCCCTGCCGTCGGCTGCGGCCGCCGGCGACGTCAGGGCAACGCCGGCAGAAATGGCCGCGGCCCGTTCTGCTGCTGCCGCCAGCGACCGGATCGACATTTCGGCCTATGCCTGCGTCCGCGACGTGCCGACATTGACCGACTGGATCGCCGAGGCGCGCGAGGCGGGCGTGCTCGCCTTCACCCTGGAGACCACCTCGATCGATCCGATGCGCGCCGACGTGCTCGGCTTCTCGCTGGCCACCCGGCCGGGCCGCGCCGCCTATGTGCCGCTGGCCCACAAGACCGGCAAGGGAGATCTGCTCGGCGGCGGGCTGGCGGAAGACCAGATCGCCATCCGCGATGCCTTCGTGCTGATGAAGCCGCTGCTCGAAGATCCTTCCGTCCTCAAGCTGACGCAAAACGTCAAATACGACCTGGTGGTCCTCGCCCGCCACGGCATCGATCTTTCGCCCTACGACGACACCATGCTGATGTCCTATGTGCTCGACGCCGGCATCAATTCGAGCCACGGCATGGATGCGCTGGCCGAGCGTTGGCTCGGCCACAAGCCGATCCACATCAAGGAGGTTGCCGCCTCGCCGCGCGATCTGACACTGGAGAATGTCGAGATCGGCAAGGCCACGGGCTATGCGGCCGAGGATGCCGACATGACGTTTCGGCTGTGGCAGACCTTGAAGCCGATGATCGTCGCGCGCGGCCTGGTCTCCGTCTACGAGCGGCTGGAGCGGCCGCTGGTGCCGGTGCTTGCCCGGATGGAGCAGCGCGGCATCTCGATCGACCGGCAAATTCTGAGCCGGCTATCCGGCGACCTCGCGCAGGGAGCCGCCCGGCTCGAGGATGAAATCTACCGATTAGCCGGCGAACAATTTACCATCGGCTCTCCCAAGCAGCTCGGCGATATTCTGTTCGGCAAGCTCGGCCTGCCGGGTGGATCGAAGACCAGGACGGGGCAGTGGTCGACTTCGGCCCAGGTGCTGGAAGATCTTGCGGCGGCCGGCCACGAACTGCCGCGCAAGATCGTCGACTGGCGCCAGCTGACCAAGCTGAAGTCGACCTACACGGATGCCCTGCCGACATACATTCATCCTGAGACCGGTCGGGTCCACACCAGCTACGCGCTGGCTTCGACCACCACCGGCCGGCTGTCGTCGTCGGAGCCCAACCTGCAGAACATCCCGATCCGCACCGGTGAGGGGCGCAAGATCCGCGCCGCGTTCATCGCCGAGCGCGGCCACAAGCTGGTTTCTGCCGACTACAGCCAGATCGAGCTCCGGGTGCTCGCACACGTGGCCGATATCCCGCAGCTTCGCCAGGCCTTTGCCGATCAGGTCGACATCCACGCCATGACCGCGTCGGAGATGTTCGGCGTGCCGGTCGCCGGCATGCCGGCGGAAGTACGCCGGCGCGCCAAGGCGATCAATTTCGGCATCATCTACGGCATCTCCGCCTTCGGCCTCGCCAACCAGCTGTCGATTCCGCGCGAGGAGGCCAGTGACTACATCCGCCGCTATTTCGAGCGCTTCCCCGGCATCAAGGACTACATGGACGAGACCAAGGCCTTCGCCCGCGAGAACGGCTATGTCGAGACCATTTTCGGCCGCCGCGCGCACTACCCGGAGATCCGTGCCTCAAACCCGCAGATCCGCGCCTTCAACGAACGCGCCTCGATCAACGCCCGGCTCCAGGGCACAGCGGCCGACATCATCCGCCGAGCCATGGTGCGCATGGATGTCGCGCTGGCCGAAGCCGGGCTGTCGACGCGGATGCTGCTGCAGGTCCATGACGAGCTCGTCTTCGAGGCAGCCGAAGAAGAGGTCGAGCGCTCGATCCCGGTGATCAAGCAGATCATGGAGAACGCACCGCTCCCGGCGGTCGCGATGCGCGTGCCGCTCAGGGTCGATGCGCGCGCCGCCGACAATTGGGACGAAGCGCACTGAGGCGGTTCAGGGGCGCGGCGGGATATTGAATCCCCGTTCAACAGCCGGCCGGGCCATCATGCGCTCGACCCAGGCCATCGTCTTCGGGTAGGATGCGAGTCCGAGCACGTCGGCGGCCGCATAGAAGGTGTTGAGCACCCGAACCCAGCCGATCATGGCGATATCGGCGATGGTGATTTCACCGCCCATCACCCAGTCGCGGTCGGCAAACCGTTTCTCGAGCACGCCGAGCAGCCGTTTGGCCTCGTCGCGGTAGCGCTCGAACGGGCGCTTGTCCTCGATGTCCTTGCCGCCGAAGCGGTGAAAGAAGCCGAACTGGCCGAACATCGGCCCGATCGAAGCCATCTGGAAGAACAGCCACTGCAGCGTCTCGTAGCGCTGTGCCGGGTCGGCCGGCATCAGCTTGCCGGTCTTGTCGGCGAGATAGACCAGGATCGCGCCGGACTCGAACAGTGCGATCGGCTGGCCGCCAGGGCCGTCGGGGTCGATGATCGCCGGGATCTTGCCGTTCGGATTGAGTGCGAGGAAGTCCTCGCTGTGGGTCTCGTTTTTCAGGATGTCGACCAGGTGCGCCTCGTAGCTCAGCCCGAGCTCCTCGAGCGCAATCGAGATCTTCACGCCATTGGGGGTCGGAAACGAGTAGAGCTGGATACGGTCGGGGTGTTTCGGCGGCCAGCGGCGGGCAACCGGGAAGGACTGGAGATTGGCCATCGAGGGCTCCTGGGATCAAGGCTGGGAGGTGATCTTAGAAGGCAAATGCCTGTGGGACTTAGGCAGCGCGGCAGCCGGCATCAATGCTGCCGGGAAAAGTTTCCCGTCGCGGCTCAGCCCGCGCGGTCGACCGCAGCGACGGCCAGCGTGGCGTTGGTGCCGCCGAAAGCGAAGGCATTGCTGAGCGCCACTCTGACCGGGCGTTCCCGCGCGACATTGGGGGTCACGTCGAGGTCGCATTCCGGATCCGGCTGCCGATAATTGGCGGTCGGCGGCACCACACCGTGGCGCATCGCCATCACGCAGGCGATCAGCTCGAGCGCCCCGGAGGCACCCATGCAGTGGGCGTGCATCGATTTCGTCGAGGACAGGGAGAGCTTCTCGGCATGGGCGCCGAACACCTGACGGATCGCCGCCGTCTCGATCTGGTCGTTGGCTTTCGTTCCGGTCCCATGGGCGTTGATGTAGTCGACCTCCTCGGGCGCGAGCCCGGCATCGGCAAGACAGGCCCGCATCGCCGCGGCCGGACCTTCGACGGTCGGCGCAACGATGTCGGTGGCGTCGGCCGACATGCCGCAGCCGACGAGCTCGCCGAGGATCCTGGCGCCGCGCGCCTGGGCATGATCGAGGGTCTCGAGCACGGCCATCCCGGCGCCCTCGCCGATCACCAGACCGTCCCGGTCGGCCGAAAACGGCCGGCAGGTCTCGCGGGCAAGCGCCCGCAGCGCATCCCACGCCTTGAGCACGCCGTAGCTGAGCGGCGCATCCGCCCCGCCGGCAAGCATCACATCGGCGCGGCCGAGCCGCAACTGATCGGCGGCCGCCGAGACGGCGTGATTGGACGAGGCGCAGGCCGAGGTGACGCCGAACACCGGGCCGCGCAGGCCGAGCACCATCGACACCTGGCCGGCGGGGGCGCCGGGCATCACCCGCGGCACCGTGAAGACGCCGGCCCGCGGCTTGTGCTCGACCAGCAAAGTCCGATAGTTCTCCTCCAGGGTCTCGGCCCCGTAGATGCCTGTGCCGACCACGGCGCCGATCCGCAGCCGGTCCGACGGTCCGTCCGGCAACTCCGCTTGTCTGGCCGCTTCGGCGGCCGCGATCACCGCCAGCAGGCTGAACCGATCCATGGTGATCAGCCGCCGCCGCTCAAGCCCGATATCGGGCAGCGTCTTGATCTCGGCGCCGATGCGGCCGGTAAGCTCGTAGAGCTGCGGGCCATCGATCGGGCCGATGGCCGAACGGCCGGCCCGCATCGCAGCCCAGATCGCCGGCGCGTCGCTGCCAAGCGCGCACACCCCGCCGAGGCCGGTAATGACGATCCGAGCCCGGCTCATATCAGGGTTGTTTTTCGATCAATCCGCGGACAGCGGTGATGATATCGCCGACGTTTTTCAGGTTGTTCCAGGCCTCGACCGTGTTCATCTCGATCTCGATGCCATAGGTCTCTTCGAGGTCGAATACGATCTCCGTCAGCTCCAGCGAGTGGATGCCGAGCGCGGTGAGCTCCGTCGCCGGGGTGATTTCGCCGGCTCCCGGGTCCGCGTGGACCTTAATCTTCTGAATGATCTCACTCGCCAGCTTATCCGCCATCCTGTCCAATCCTGACGCCTACTACGTGTCTCTAAGCGCCTCTTCCCATTGCTTTGGTTGAACATCGCTGCCCATGGCGAACGTGCGACGGCTTGGCAAGAGCTGAAATCTCTATAGAAACTGAAATGCCGGCAGGCAACAAGCGATATCGCGACAATGCAGCTGGACTTTCCCTTGGAATATGAAAGCCGGTCCATGAGGCTTCCCCATAACGATCGAGATGCCGCTCTGGCTCCACAGCGGGTCGACGCCGAAGGTCGATTGGCAGTGGCCTCGCGCGGCGGCCAAACGCGGCTTCTGCGGCTCGGCCAGGAAGGTGCGGCCAAGATCCGTCTGCCGCGCGTGCCGGAGGGCGCCCCGCTCGAAGCGGTGCTGATCAACACGGCAGGCGGGCTGACCGGCGGTGATCGCCTCGCTTGGGCCGTCGATCTCGCCGCCGATGCCCGCGCGGTGGTGACCACGCAGGCTTGCGAAAAGATCTACCGCAGTGCCGGCGGCCTGGCCGAGGTGTCGGTGTCGAGCCGGCTGCGTCTCGGGCCGGCGGCTCGCCTAGCCTGGCTGCCGCAGGAGGCGATCGTGTTCGATGGTGCCCGGCTCGCCCGGCGGTTGGATGTCGAGCTTGCCGAAGGCGCCGAGGTGCTGGTCCTCGAAGCAGTGGTGTTCGGCCGGGCCGCAATGGGCGAACAGGTGGTCACGGCCGAGATCAGCGACCGCTGGGAGGTCCGCCGAGATGGCCGGCTCATCCACGCGGAGGCGTTTTCGATCGGCCCGGCCGTGCAGGCGACGCTGGAGCGTTCGGCGGTCGCTGCCGGCGCCGGTGCCGTCGCCTGCCTGCTGCTCGTCGCCGACCAGGCGCCGCAGTGCCTGGCGGCCGTGCGGGCGCTGATCGGCGCAAGCGGTGGCGCTTCGGCCTGGACCGTCGGCCGGACTGGCAAGCTTCTTGCGAGAGTGATAGCCAGGGACAGCTACGGCCTGCGCCAGCGGTTGGTGCCGTTGCTTGAACTGCTCAACGGCGAGGCAGCGCTGCCCAAAGTTTGGTCAATTTGAACTGCGGCGGGGGCCGATGAATCTGACACCACGGGAAAAGGACAAGCTCTTGGTCGCCATGGCGGCCAGCGTCGCCCGGCGCAGGCTCGAGCGGGGCGTCAGGCTCAACCATCCGGAGGCCATCGCTTTGGTCACCGACTTCCTCGTCGAAGGCGCCCGCGACGGCCGGTCGGTCGCCGAGCTGATGGAAGCGGGCGCCCATGTGATCGGCCGCGACCAGGTCATGGAGGGCGTTGCCGAGATGATCCCCGACATTCAGGTCGAAGCCACCTTTCCGGATGGCACCAAGCTGGTCACGGTCCACCAGCCGATCCGCTGAGACATTGCTCGATCCAAGGAGATTTCCCTTTGATTCCAGGCGAGATCATCACCCGTGATGGAGAGATCGAGCTCAACCAGGGCGCGGAGCGAGTGACGCTGGAGGTCGCCAGCACCGGCGATCGGCCGATCCAGGTCGGCAGCCATTACCACTTTTTCGAGACCAACCCGGCGCTTCGCTTCGATCGCGAGAAAGCCAGGGGAATGCGGCTCGACATTCCCGCCGGCACTGCGGTTCGCTTCGAGCCGGGGCAGCGGCGGGACGTCACCCTCGTGGCGTTGCGGGGTGCGCGCGAGGTCTATGGCTTCCAGGCCAAAGTGATGGGGAAGCTCTAATGGGCCGCGTTGCGATCGGCCGGCTTCGCCGCGGCGTAGATGGTCACCCGGTTCGGACCGGGGAATTCGACCGCCAGCACGTCGCGGGGCAGGATCCGGCGCGAATTGATGGCGTGGTAGAGCATGGCATTGCCGGCGAGCTCGTCGCGCAGCGTCGACAACTCACCGGCATGCTCCTTGACCTTCCTGTCGAGGGCCGGCGCGGGACCGCCTTCGGTGGCCGCCGCATCAGGCAGGAAGACGATGTCGACCCGGTCGAGCTTGGAGGCCTTGCGCACCGCCTCGATCGCCGCGCCGGTGTTGTCGATCGCGGCGGCGACCTTGGCCGCATCGGCGGCCGAGGAGGCCTGCTCCTCGGTAACCGGAGAGCCGACGATCCGCTCCGCCGCCGCCTTGCTCTCGACGCCTTGGGCCAGCGCGGGCAGCGGCCTCAAGGGCAGACCGGCCATAAAGGCCAGCACGATCGATGTCCGCAACGGGCGCGATTTCACCATCTCGCTCCACTCTCTATGACACCGCCCTCCGGCAACGCCGGTTGGCGACGCCTGGAGGGGAACGCCGGGCGGCGGGGCGCAGTTCCGAGCCTGGCGGCGAGAGCGTCCGGGCCCCTGGCCGGGCGATCATCCCGGCTTCTTGGTGATCAGCGTCAGCGAGCCGTCCTTGCCGAGGCTTGCGGCGACGACCATCTTCGAGGTCAGTCCCTTGGCTGCCAGCGCGGACTTGACCGGCGGGGCCGCATCGATCGAGTTGCGCAGCTTCTGCAGGTCGGCATCGCTGCGATGCGCGATGACATCGTTCACCTTGGCCTGCACTTCGGATGGCAGTTCCTTGATGTCGACGACGTTGATCGAATGGACCGTCGTCTGCGCGGGCGCATCGCCGCTTTGCGCGGGCGCCGGCTGCTGCTGCGCCGAGGCGCTGCCGGCGAGACCGGCGGCGAGGGCGGCTGCGAGCAGAATGGATTTTTTCGGCATGCGGGATCCTTTCGGTCAGGGAAGGCGAACGAGCCTCTCGGCGGAGGCAACCGACAGGCCGAATGGGCCGCCAAGCCGCCATCAGCAAGGCGATTCCGTGACCATTCAGAGGCAACTTTTGCAAACGGAGCCTGAGGGGGCGGAGATCCATGGCGAAGATTAGCCGGCTAGCTTATGCCCACATGTTCGGTCCGACGACCGGCGACCGGGTAAGGCTCGCCGATACCGAGCTGTTCATCGAGGTCGAGAAGGACCTGACCGTCTATGGTGAAGAGGTGAAGTTCGGTGGCGGCAAGGTCATCCGCGACGGCATGGGGCAAAGCCAGATGAGCCGTGCCGCCGGAGCGCTCGACACCGTCATCACCAACGCTCTGATCGTCGACGCGGGCGGCATCTACAAGGCCGATGTCGGGCTCCGCGACGGCCGCATCGCCGGCATCGGCAAGGCCGGCAATCCCGACACCCAGCCGGGGGTGGATCTGGTGATCGGGCCGGGGACGGAGGCGATCGCCGGCGAGGGCAAGATCCTTACGGCCGGCGGCATGGATGCGCACATCCATTTCATCTGCCCGCAGCAGATCGAAGAGGCGCTGATGGCCGGCATCACCACGATGCTGGGCGGCGGCACCGGCCCTGCCCACGGCACGTTCGCCACCACCTGTACCCCCGGTCCATGGCACCTCGCCCGGATGATCGAAAGCTTCGACGCGTTCGCCATGAATATCGGCCTTTCAGGCAAGGGCAACGCCTCCTTGCCCGCCGCGCTCGAGGAGATGGTTCTCGGCGGCGCCTGCGCGCTGAAGCTGCACGAGGATTGGGGTACGACACCGGCGGCGATCGACTGTTGTCTCACCGTTGCCGACCAGTACGACGTCCAGGTGATGATCCACACCGACACGTTGAACGAGAGCGGCTTCGTCGAGGACACGGTGCGCGCCATCGCCGGACGCACCATTCATGCGTTCCACACAGAAGGCGCCGGCGGCGGCCACGCCCCCGACATCATCAAGGTCTGCGGCCTGCCGCATGTCATCCCGTCGTCGACCAACCCGACCCGCCCTTATACGGTCAACACCATCGCCGAGCATCTCGACATGCTGATGGTCTGCCATCATCTGTCGCCGGAAATCCCCGAGGACATCGCCTTCGCCGAAAGCCGCATCCGCAAGGAGACCATCGCCGCCGAGGACATCCTGCACGACCTCGGCGCATTCTCGATCATCTCCTCGGACAGCCAGGCGATGGGCCGGGTCGGCGAGGTGCTGATCCGCACCTGGCAGACCGCCGACAAGATGAAGCGGCAGCGCGGCCGGCTGCCCGAGGAGTCCGGCGACAACGACAATTTCCGCGTCCGCCGCTACATCGCCAAATACACCATCAACCCGGCCATCGCGCACGGTCTGGCGCACGAGATCGGCTCCGTCGAGGTTAGCAAGCGCGCCGACCTGGTGCTCTGGAATCCGGCCTTCTTCGGCATCAAGCCGGACTGCGTGCTGATCGGCGGCACCATCGCGGCGGCGCCGATGGGCGACCCCAATGCGTCGATCCCGACGCCACAGCCCGTCCACTATCGGCCGATGTTCGGCGCCTATGGCAAGGCCCGCACCAACAGCTCCGTGACGTTCGTGTCCCGGGCCGCGCTCGACGGCGGCTTGCGCCGGCGGCTCGGCGTGGCCAAGGATCTGGTGGCAGTGCAAAACACGCGCGGCGGCATCGGCAAGCGTTCGATGGTGCTCAACGACGCGACGCCCCATGTCGAGGTCGATCCCGAGACCTACGAGGTGCGCGCCGACGGCGAGCTGCTGACCTGCCCGCCCGCAACCGAGCTGCCGATGGCGCAGCGCTATTTCCTGTTCTGAGGGAGGTATCCGCGATGCTCCGCGCCACCGCCTATCTGCGTGCCGCCGCGGCTGCCGCAGCGCCCGGCCGGCGCGAGCCCTTCGACCACGCGGTCCTTGAAAGCGACGAGCGCCACATGCGCCGCCGTGTCATCCAGCTCGCCGGCGGCGAGCGGCTGTTCGTCGACCTGGCAGAGCCGGTCGCGCTCGATCACCGTGACATCCTGGTGCTCGACGATGGCCGCCACGCCGAGATCATTGCGGCCGAGGAGACGCTGTACGAGGTGCGCGGCGACGACGCCCGTCACCTCACCGAACTCGCCTGGCACATCGGCAACCGTCACCTGCCGGCGGCAATCGAGCCCGGCCGCCTGCTGATCCGCCGCGACCCGGTGATCCGCACCATGCTCGAAGGGCTGGGTGCCGTAATCGCGGAGACCCGTGAGATCTTTCAACCGGCGCGTGGCGCCTATGGTGGCAGCCACCCAGCACACGGCCGTTCCGGCGATCATGGACACCATCACCACAGTTGAAGGTCCGGGCGCTCCGGCGCTGCTGCGCCTGCTTGCCTGGACCTCGCCCAGCTTCCCCACCGGCGGCTTCAGTTACAGCCACGGGCTGGAGCGGGCCGTGCATGAACGCCGGCTTGCGGACGTAGACGCCCTCCAGGACTGGATCGCTCAGCTGCTCGAATTCGGCTCGGGGTGGAACGACGCCGTGCTGCTTGCCGCGGCCTGGCGCCGGGCCGCCGAGCCCGCCGCGCTGCAGGCGATTGCCGAGCGGGCCGAGGCGCTGTGCGGCAGCCTGGAGCGACATCGCGAATCGCTGCTGCAGGGCACTGCTTTCCACGCGGCGGCCCGGGCCTGGAGCAGGGATCTGCCGGGGGGATTACCGGCTTCATGCGCCTATCCGGTGGCCTTCGGCGCCGTCGGCGCCGCGCATGGCGTGCCGCTCATGCCCGCGCTGATCGCCTATCTGCAGGTCTTCGCCTCCAACCTTCTGCAGGCCGGCATCCGCCTTGGCGTCACCGGCCAGAGCGGGGCACTGACGGCGCTCGCCCGGCTTGAAACTGTCATACTCGCTACGGTCGTCCGCGCCGAGGCGAGCACGCTCGACAGCCTCGGCACGGCCACGCTTCTGGCGGAGATCATCGCCATGCGCCACGAAACCCAGGCAACGAGGCTGTTCCGCTCATGACAAGCCACCATGGACCCCTGAGGGTCGGGATCGGCGGTCCCGTCGGCTCCGGCAAGACGACGCTCACGGAGAAGCTCTGCAAGGCGCTCAGCCGGCGGTTCTCGATCGCCGTGGTGACCAACGACATCTACACCAAGGAAGACGCGCTGATGCTGGCCCGGCTGCAAGCCTTGCCGGAGGAGCGGATCGTCGGGGTGGAGACGGGGGCTGCCCGCATACCGCGATCCGCGAAGACGCCTCGATCAACCTGCAGGCGATCGCCGAGCTCGAGCGCCGCTTCCCGGACCTCGACATCGTGTTCATCGAATCCGGCGGCGACAATCTCGCCGCAACGTTCTCGCCCGACCTTGCGGACCTCACCCTTTATGTCATTTCGGTGTGCCAAGGCGGCGACATTCCGCGCAAGGGCGGACCGGGCATCACCCGGTCCGACTATCTGGTGATCAACAAGGCCGACTTGGCCCCCTACGTCGCGGTCGACCTCGACGAAATGCGCCGCGACGCAGCTCGGACGCGCGGAGCCCGTCCCTTCGGCTTCACCGATTTGTCGCGCGGCAAGGGCGTTGACGAGATCGTCGCCTTCCTCGCCGAAACCGGCGGGCTGGCCTGGACCAACCCGGTGTGATGGCTCTAAGCCGTTGTTTTTCCGCAATTCCAAACGGAAAAACCGTTTCACTTTCCCTGGAATTGCCCGGCCGGCTAAAGCGATAGCGGCACCCAGGCCGCGTTCTTGCGCGAGGAGCGAACGCAGGCGTCGACGAAGGCCACGCCTTCGACCCCGTCGGCAACGGTCGGGAACAGCACATCCCGAGGTGGCTTCGCCGATTTGCGCCGGGCGGCGCGGATCGCCCGGGCCGCTTCGGCATAAATGTTGGCGAAGCCTTCGAGATAGCCTTCCGGATGGCCGGGCGGTACGCGGGATACCCGCGCGGCGGCGGCCCCGGCGCCGGCTCCGGCGCGGGTGATCAGCTGCTTGGGCTGGCCGAACGGCGTGTACCAGAGATAGTTGGGGTCGGCCTGCACCCATTCGATCCCGCCCTTGGTGCCGTAAACGCGCAGCTTGAGCCCGTTCTCGTTTCCCGGGGCCACTTGGCTCGCCCAGATCATGCCGCGCCCGCCACCTTTGAAGCGCAAAAGGATGTTGGCATTGTCGTCGAGCACGCGTCCCTTGCCGAAGGCGCTGAGATCGGCCGCAAGGGCCTCGAGCTCCAGGCCGGAGACGAAGCGGGCGAGGTTGTAGGCGTGCGTGCCGATATCGCCCGTCGAGCCGCCGGCACCCGAGCGCTTGGGATCGACCCGCCAGGCCGCCTGCTTGTGGCCGGTGGTTTCGATCTCCTCGGTCAGCCAATCCTGCGGATATTCGGCCTGCACCAGCCGCAGCGTTCCAAGCTGGCCCTTGGCGACCATCTCGCGCGCCTGGCGGATCATCGGATAGCCGGTGTAATTGTGGGTGAGCACGAACACCTTTCCGGTCCTGGCGACCAGCGCGGCGAGCTTCTTGGCGTCGGCCAAAGTGGCGGTCAGCGGCTTGTCGCAAATGACGTGGATGCCGGCCTCGAGGAAGGCCTTGGCCGCGGGGAAGTGCGTGTCGTTGGGCGTTACGATGGCGACCGCCTCGATGCCGTCCGGACGCGCCGCTTCGGCCTTCGCCATTTCTTGGAACGAGCCGTAGCTGCGGTCGTCGGCCAGGCCGAGCTCCTGCGCCGACGCCTTGGCCCGTGCCGGGTCTGACGACAGCGCGCCGGCGACCAGCTCGAACTCGCCGTCCATGCGGGCCGCGATCCGGTGAACCGCGCCGATGAAAGCGCCTTGCCCGCCTCCCACCATGCCGTAGCGGATCCGTCCCTCCCGGCGTTCCGTCCTGCCTTGAATCGCCACCTCTTGCCTCCCTCTCTGATCGTGCAGCCTGTGCGTGGGGCGCGCCTAGAAGCCCATTGTAGCGCGCAGCTTTGCCGTGTCGGTCGTCCCGCCGGCAAAATCGTCGAAGGCTTTTTCCGTGACGCGGATGATGTGGTGCTGGATGAACGGCGCGCCTTCGGCCGCTCCGTCCTCCGGGTGCTTCAGGCAGCACTCCCATTCGAGTACCGCCCAGCTGTCGTAGTCGTATTGCGCCAGCTTGGAGAAGATGCCGCCGAAGTCGACCTGACCGTCGCCCAGCGAGCGGAAGCGGCCGGCCCGGTTGGTCCAGCCCTGATAGCCGGAATAGACGCCCTGCCGGCCGGTCGGGTTGAACTCCGCATCCTTGACGTGAAAAGCCCTGATCCGGTCGTGATAGATGTCGATGAAGGCGAGATAGTCGAGCTGCTGCAGCAGGAAGTGCGACGGGTCGTAGTTGATGGCGCAGCGGGGATGATCGCCGACGGCGGCCAGAAACATCTCGAATGTCGCGCCGTCGAACACGTCCTCGCCCGGATGGATCTCGTAGCCGATATCGACGCCGGCCTCCTCATAGGCATCGAGGATCGGGCGCCAGCGCCGCCCGAGTTCGGCAAAAGCCTCTTCGATCAAGCCGGCGGGCCGCTGCGGCCACGGATAGAGGTAAGGGAAAGCGAGCGCCCCGCTGAACGACACGGTCACGTCGAGCCCGAGATTGCGCGACGCCTTGGCGCCGGCCAGCACCTGGTCGACCGCCCATTCCTGACGGGCCTTGGGGTTGTTGTGGACCGCCGGCGGGGCGAACCCGTCGAATTGGCTGTCATAGGCCGGGTGAACGGCGACCAGCTGGCCTTGCAGATGGGTGGAGAGCTCGGTGATCTCGACGCCGGCATCGGCGCAGACGCCTTTCACGTCGTCGCAATAGTCCTTCGAACCTGCCGCCTTCTTCAAATCGAACAGGCGGCCATCCCAGGTCGGGATCTGCACGCCCTTGTAGCCGAGGCCGGCCGCCCAGGACGCAATGCTCGACAGCGAATTGAACGGTGCCTGGTCTCCGGCAAACTGCGCCAGGAAAATCGCCGGCCCCTTCATCGTCTTTGCCATTTGTCTCACCCTCCCGATTTTGTCGTTGGCTCAGCCGTCGCGGCCGGCATAGCTGAAATAGGCGAAGTCCGCAGGCAGTCCGACACCGCTGGTGTCGAACGCCGCCATGCCGATGAAGGCGCCTGTGAAGGAGCCGTGCTCGCCGCGGCCACCTTCGTCCGAGATCACGCTGGCGTCAAGAATCTGGTCCGACCAGATTCCAGCCTTTTCCCGTGTTGGCGGAAAACTGCAAGGCCGGCCCGTCGACCTCGGCCGCCAATTCCACGGTCGTGCCGCCATGTGCCACTGCGTGCCGTTCGACGCGCGGAAAGCTCAGCCGGCCGTCCGGCCAATCTCCGGGACAGCTCAAGATGGTCAGCACCGTGCCCACCAATTCCTCGAAGGTGAGGCCAGAAAATGGAACTTGTGCCGATTGTAGTAGTGGATCAGGCCCGCCGCCTGCTGGATGTTTACGGGGCTGAAGCGCAGCCCTGTTTCGGCACGGAAGGAAAAATGCTGCTGGCGGCGCGCCACGAGAGCCTGGTCATACCAGCTGCCCAGCGACTCCCGGCCGAACAGGCGCAAGCAGCCGGGCATTTCTGTCATCGAGAAAAGCCGCTCGGGATAGGGCGTGCGCAGCCATTGGAAGTCAGCCGGCAGGCCTTTCAGCGGCTCGAAGGTGTAGCGCAGCTCGGCCGGCTCGGGGTCCGGCTCGATCGGGCTCGGCGCGGGCACGTCGACGGCCGGCACCGGCCCGCCGCGCGTCGAGCCGCAGCCAGCCGTCGGGATCCCAGCGGCATTTCTGCAGCGCAGTTTCGCGGCCGAGCGGCGAGCGCCTGAGGCCGGGCAGCGGCCGCGAGCAGAGATGGGTGTGGTAGACCTCGCCATGCGGCGTCTCGACCAGCTGGCCGTGGCCGGCCCGCTGCAGCCGCGCCTCCGGCGCATCCTTGGCGGTGATGAGATGCACGTCCGGATGCAGCTCGTAGGGCCCGTCGATGCTCCGCGCGCGTGCCATGGTGACTGCGTGATCATAGCCGGTGCCGCCTTCGGCCGTCGTCAGATAGTAGAAGCCATCGCGCTTGAAGAGATGAGGGCCCTCGACGAGGCCATGGGGGCTGCCGGCAAAGACGTTCTTTGCCGGGCCGACGAGGCGCTGCGTTGCCGGGTCGTATTGCTGGAGCAGGATGCCGGCGAAGGAGGGGTGCTTCGGGTTGCCACCGACCCCGCTCGAGACGTGGTTCCAGAGCATGTTGAGGAACCATTTGCGGCCGTCATCGTCGTGAAACAGCGACGGATCGAAGCCCGACGAGTTGACATAGGCCGGGTCCGACCATGGACCTTCGATGGCCGGTGCGGTGACGATGTAGTTGTGCACGTCCTTGAAGTTGCCGTCGAGCCGCTTGACGTCGGAATAGACCAGCCAGAACAGGCCGTCGGCAAAGGACAGGCAAGGCGCCCACACCCCGCCGGAATCGGGATTGCCGCGCATGTCGAGCTGGCTGGCGCGATCGAGCGGCCGCTTGATCAGGCGCCAATTGACCAGGTCGCGCGAGTGGTGGATCTGGACTCCGGGATACCACTCGAAGGTCGAGGTGGCGATGTAATAGTCATCGCCGGCGCGGCAGATCGACGGATCCGGATTGAAGCCGCGGAGGATCGGGTTGCGGATCATTCGACGGCTACTTCTTGGCGCGCTCGGGGCCTTTCCGCTCCGCCGATGCGGCCCACAGATTGATGTCGGCCTCGCGGGCATAGCGGTCGATCTCGTCGAGCTCGGCTTGGCTGAACTCCAGTCCGGCCAGCGCCCCGACGCAATCCTCGACCTGCTCGGGCCGGCTGGCGCCGATCAGCGCCGAGGTAACGCGGCCGCCGCGCAGCACCCAGGCAAGCGCCATTTGGGCCAAGGTCTGCCCGCGCCGCTCGGCGATCTCATTGAGCGCCTTGATGTTGGCCAATGTGCGCGAATTGAGAAAATCCGGATTGAGCGACTTGCCTTGCGCGGCGCGGGCATCGGCGGGAATGCCGCCGAGATACTTCGAGGTCAGCATTCCCTGCGCCAGCGGCGAGAACACGATCGAGCCGATCCCCAGCTCGTCCAGCGTGTCGAGCAATGCGTCGTCTTCGACCCAGCGGTTGATCATCGAGTAGCTGGGCTGATGGATCAGGCAGGGGGTGCCGAGGCGGCCGAGGATGGCTGCGGCCTCGCGGGTGCGCTGGGCATTGTAGGAGGAGATGCCGGCATAGAGCGCCTTGCCGGAGCGGACCGCCTGATCGAGCGCGCCCATCGTCTCTTCCAACGGCGTTTCGGGATCGAAACGATGCGAATAGAAGATATCGACATAGTCGATGCCCATACGCATCAGGCTTTGGTCGAGGCTGGAGAGCAGCGACTTGCGGCTCCCCCATTCGCCGTAAGGTCCGGGCCACATCAGATAGCCGGCCTTGGTCGACACCACGAGCTCGTCGCGCAAGCCGCGAAAGTCGGTGCGCAGGATCTTGCCGAACGCCGCCTCGGATGCGCCGGGCGCCGGGCCGTAATTGTTGGCGAGATCGAAATGGGTGATGCCGAGGTCGAGAGCCTTGCAGCAGATCGCGCGCTTGGTCTGATGCGGCGTGTCGTCGCCGAAATTGTGCCACAGCCCGAGCGAGATCGCCGGCAGCTTGAGGCCGGATCGGCCGCAGCGATTGTAGATCATGGTATCGTAGCGGTTGTCGGCTGGCTGCCAGCGCATGCCTCACTCTCCCCGAGGATCTGTGCGAGCAACCTCGGCCGCTCGCCGGTGTTCTAGCTTCGCCGCGTCCGCGCAAGCAGGCCGCGGGCATCCTTGACGCCGAGCGCCGCCGGGCGCTCGCAAGTGGTCCGCATGTCGACGAACTTGCCCGTCTCTCCGGAGCGCAGAATGCCGGTCATCACATCGACGGTATGCAGCGCCAGGTCGAGCGAGCAGCGGTGGGGCCGCTCCTGCAGAATGCGCCATCGCCATATCGGCCAGCCCCGCCGTGCGGTAGTTGGCCATGGCGCCGTGCTTGTGCTGCTGGTTGGGCACGCCGAACGGATGATCCCAGCGCGGCACCTTCTTCACCGGCTTGCCTTTCTGCGAGAAGCGCACCTGCCGCCGAAGAAATTGGGGTCGGGAACATGGATCGTGCCCTCTTCGCCGTAGAGCTCCATCGGCGCATGGCCGTGGTCCCAGACGTCCCAGCTCGCATTGAAGGTGATGGCGGCCTCGTTCTCGAACTCGATCAGGGCAAGCACGGTGGTCGGCGTGTTCACCGGAATGCGCTCGCCGGCCCGCGGCTTGGAGCTGATCGTGCGCTCCTTTGCCGGGATGGTGGCGAGTGCGGCGACCCGTTTTACCGGTCCGACCAGCTGGATCAGATTGGCGATGTAGTACGGGCCGAGGTCGAGGATCGGACCGCCGCCCGGCTGAAAGAAGAAATCGGGATTGGGATGCCAATGCTCCATGCCGTGGCTCATCACATGGCAGGTGCCGCTGGTGATGCGCCCGAGCTTGCCCTTGTCGATAAGGTCGCGCGCCAGCTGATGCGCGCCGCCCAGGAACGTGTCGGGGGCAGAGCCGACCCTCAAGCCGGCTTTCGTCCGCGCGCTTCTTGAGATCGAGCCCTTCGCGCACCGACAGCACGAACGGCTTTTCGGAGTAGACGTGCTTGCCGGCGTCGAGGATCTCGCGGGAGACGGAATAGTGCACCGCCGGTACCGTGAGGTTGACGACGATGTCGATGTCGTCCGCCGTGAGCAGATCCTCCACGGTTTCGGCGCGCAGCTTGTACTGCTTGGCTCTGGCCCGTGCCGCGTCCATGCTGATGTCGGCGCAGGCCCGCATCTCGATGCCGCGAAACAGCGGCGCCAGGCCGAAATAGGTGGTCGAGATATTGCCGCAGCCGATCACGCCCACGCCAAGTGCGTTTGCCATCTCCGCAGCCCCTAATAGCGCTTGGCCGATTCGAGCGAGCGCTTGGCGAAGCGCTCGAAGTCGCTGGGGTTGTCGTGCTCGATCACCAGCCAGCGGGCTTTGCTCTTCGCCTTTAAGGTCTTGACCAATCCGGCCCAGTCGACGGTGCCATGGCCGACATCGGCCCAGCCATCCTCGTCCGTCCCCTCGCCGGTAGGAGCGATGTCCTTGACATGGGCGGCGACGATGCGCTCGCCGTAGCGGTCGATCCATTGGCATCGGATCGGCGCCGCCGCGGATCACCCAGGCAATGTCCATCTCCCAGCCAAGCTCGGGCGCGGCTGCGAGGATATGGTCCTGCGGCACCGATCCGTCCGCCAGCCGCTTGAACTCGAAATCGTGATTGTGCCAGCCAAAGCCAAGTCCGGCGTCGCTGACCTTCTTGCCGACCTCACCGAGGCGTTCGCCGAAGCGCTTCCAGCCGGCCGCGTCGCTCGGCCGGGCATCGGCGGCGAGATAGGGACAGGCGACCAGCTGGACGCCCAGCGTTTCGGCGATGTCGCGCGCCCGGGGAAAATCGTCTTCCAGCAGCTCGAGCGAGAAGTGCCCGCTGGGCATGGCAAGACCGTTTGCGTCTAGCTCGGCCTTGAGACGGGCCGGGTCGTCGTAGAGGCCGCCAAATCCCTCGACATTGCGGTAGCCGAGGCGTGCGAGCGTCTGCAAGACTTGAGGCCAGGGTTGAAAATTGCGGGCGCTGTAGAGTTGAAAGGACCAATCCATCGTCGTCTTCCGTGTTGCTGGTGCTGAAAATTCGCCTTCAGAGCCGGTCGCCGCTGGCGGCGTCGAACAACGAGGCGCGGGCTGGGTCGAAGCCGATCAGCAAGCGCTCGCTGACCGTGGGCATCTTCTCCGTTTCGAGGCGGAAGGCGAAATTCTGCTCGCCGAGCTTGGTCCACACCAGGGTATCCGAACCCATCGGTTCGACGATCTCCACCTCGATCTCGCGGGAGAAGGGCAGCGCGCGGGCGCTCTCGCCGAAGCCGATATGCTCCGGCCGGACCCCGAGCGTGACCTGGCCGGCCGAAGACGGGCCGCCGCCTTCGGCCTGATAGCGGGCGAGCGGAACCGCGATATCGCCGGCGCGAAGGTCGCGGCGTCACGGTCGACCTCGCCCTCGATGAAGTTCATGCCCGGCGAGCCGATGAAGCCGGCCACAAACCGGTTGACCGGGCGGTTGTAGATCGCCTGCGGGGCATCGAACTGTTGGATCAGGCCGCCCTTCATCACCGCAATCCGGTCGGCGAGCGTCATCGCCTCGATCTGGTCGTGGGTGACGTAGATCATCGTGTTGGCCAGCCGCTGGTGCAGCCGCTTGATCTCGACGCGCAGTTCGGAACGCAGCTTGGCATCGAGGTTGGACAAAGGCTCGTCGAACAGGAACACATCGACATCGCGCACCAAGGCACGGCCGATCGCGACGCGCTGGCGCTGGCCGCCCGAAAGCTGCGACGGCTTGCGGTCGAGCAGCGGCTCGATCTGCAGGATCTCGGCCGTGCGCGCGATGCGCCGGCCGATCTCTTCGGCCGCCATGCCGGCATTCTTGAGCCCGAACGACAGATTGCCGCGCACCGTCATTTGCGGATAGAGCGCGTAGGACTGGAACACCATGCCGATGCCGCGGTCTTTCGGCTCCTCCCAGGTGACGTTCTTGCCGCTGATGAAGATCTGTCCGGCGGTGACGTCGAGCAGCCCGGCGATGCAATTGAGCAGGGTCGACTTGCCGCACCCCGACGGCCCGAGCAGCACCAGGAACTCGCCCTCCGGCACGTCGAGGTTGAGCGATTTCAGCACTTCGATGTTGCCGAAGTTCAATGAAACGTCCTTGACCAGCACACTCGTCATTGGCGTCAGCCCTTCACCGCGCCCGCGGCGATGCCGCGCACGAACAGTTTGCCGGAGATGAAATAGATGACCAGCGGGACCAGGCCGGTGAGCAGCGTGGCCGCCATGTTGACGTTGTATTCCTTCACGCCCTGGACGGAGTTGACGATGTTGTTGAGCTGCACGGTCATCGGGTAGATGTCCGGCCGCGTGTAGACAACCCCGAACAGAAAATCGTTCCAGATGCCGGTGACCTGCAGGATGATCGCGACGACGAAGATCGGCAGCGACATCGGCAGCATGATCTTCAGATAGATGCCCCAGAATCCGGCGCCGTCGACGCGCGCGGCCTTGAACAGCTCCTCGGGGATGGAGGCGAAATAGTTGCGGAACAGCAAGGTGAGGATCGGCATGCCGAAGATCGAGTGAACGATGACCAGCCCGGTCAGGGTGCCGTAGAGGCCGATCTCGCGCAGCAGGATGACGATCGGATAGAGCATGACCTGGTAGGGAATGAAGGCGCCGACGACCAGGATGGTGAAGAAGATCTCGGCGCCCTTTGAAGCGCCAGTTGGACAGCGCATAGCCGTTCACCGAGGCAATGGCGATCGACAGGATGACCGACGGCACGGTGATCCGCACCGAATTCCAGAAGCCGCGCGACAGGCCGTCGCAATTCAGCCCGGTGCAGGCATGCGCCCAGGCCTTTATCCAGGGCTCGAAGGTGATTTCCAGCGGCGGCGAGAAGATGTTGCCGAGGCGGATCTCCGGCATGCCCTTGAGCGAGGTGACGATCATCACGTAGAGCGGCAGCAGGTAATAGAGCGCAATCACCGTCAGCACGCCGTAGAGCACGATGTTGCGGCGCGACAGGATGCGCCGCGGCCGCGGCCCGTGGGGTTCGGCCACCGCCCGCGGCGGCGCCTGCAAAGCGAGGTCAGCCACGGAAGCGTCTCCGGCCGAACTCGAGATAGGCCCACGGCACGATGACGATGATCACCGACAGCAGCATCATCGTCGAGGCGGCAAAACCCTGGCCGAGATTTTGGGCGAAGAACATGTAGTCATAGACATATTTGGCCGGCACCTCGGACGCGATGCCGGGGCCGCCGCTGGTCTGCGCCACGACCAGGTCATAGACCTTGACGATGCCGGCCGCGATGATCACCAGCGTGGTCACGAATACCGGCCGCATCATCGGGATGACGATGAACAGGTAGGTCTTCCACATCGGGATGCCGTCGACCCGCGCCGCCTTCCAGATGTCCTCGTCGATGCCGCGCAGTCCGGCCAGCATCAGGCACATCACCAGCCCGGTGCCCTGCCACAGCGCGGCGATGAGGATGCCGTAGATGACGATCTCGGAGTTGTAGAGCGGGTCGAAGGAAAAGCTGGTCCAGCCGAGGCCGCGCACCACGCTCTGGATGCCGAAATCGGGGTTGAGCAGCCATTGCCAGACGAGCCCGGTGACGATGAAGGAGAGTGCGAACGGATAGAGGAAGATGGTGCGGAACGTGTCCTCGAAGCGGATCTTCTGGTCGAGCAGCGCAGCCAGCAAGAAGCCGATCACCAGCGACAAGATCAGCGACAGGATGCCGTAGATCGCCAGGTTCTCGATCGCGACCAGCCAGCGCGGCGTCACCCACAGCCGGTGGTACTGGTCGAGGCCGACGAAGGTGAGACGCGGCAGCAGCTTGGAGTTGGTGAAGGAATAGACGATCGTCCAGATCGAGCCGCCGAGGAACACGAAGGTGGCCGTCAAGATCATCGGGATCGAGGCGATCTTGGCGCTGATGTTGCGAAACAGGGTGCTCGGTCGCCTGGCGGGGGTCTCGCTCATCGTCGAACCTTTCCGGCCGGAGTGGACGGCAGGCCGGCCACCGGTGAGCGGCGGCCGGTCTGCAGCGGCTAGCCGGGTCAGTCGGCCGCGGCGATGATGTCGGCGAAGCGCTTCTGAGCATCCGCCGGCGAGAGGCTGGGATTGGAGAAGAACTCGGAGAACAGGTCTTCCTTCTGCTTCTGGGTGTCCTGCGACAGGAGCTGGTCGGTCCACGGGATAACGTTGCCCTTGGCCAGGATATCCAAGCCCTTCTTCATGCAATCATTGGCCGCGTTGAGATCGACGTCGCCGCGCACCGGCAGCGAACCCTTCTTCAAATTGAAGGCGACCTGGGTCTTGGGATCGAGCAAGGTGCTGGCGAGCACTTCCTGGGCCTTGGCCTTTTCCGGATCCTTGAGCAGCGGGAAGTAGAAGGCATCGCCGCCGGTGGCGATCATTTCAGTGACGCCGAGCCCGGGCAGGCAGGTGTAGTCCTTGCCGGCGACCTGGTTGGCGACCTGGAATTCCCCCTGCGCCCAGTCGCCCATGATCTGGCCGCCGGCCTTGCCGGTGATCACCAGATTGGTCGCCTGGTTCCAATCCTGGACATTGGTGTTCTTGGCCATCTTGCGCGCGTCGTCGGCGGCCTTGAACACCTTGGCGACGTCCGGTCCGCCTGCAACGGCGGCATCCTTGTCGGAATAGACCTTGAGGAAGACGTCCTTGCCGCCCAGCGCGGCCAACATCACGTCGAACGCGCCGGACGACTGCCAAGGCTGGCCGCCGACAGCGAGCGGGATGATGCCGGCCTTCTCCAGCGCCGGCGCCGCGGCGACGAACTCGTCCCAGTTCTTCGGCACCGGAACGCCGGCCTTCTGAAAGGCTGCATTGGACAGCCACAGCCATTGCCAGGAGTGGATGTTGACCGGGGCGCAGTAAATTTTGCCGTCGATGGTGCAGCTGTCGAGCAGGCTCTTGGGCCGGATGACCTCCGTCCACTTCTCCTTGGTGGCAAGATCGGTCAGATCGCGCATCAGCCCGGCCTGGACCAGCTCTTCGGCCTGGCGGCCATGATTGAACTGGGTGGCGCCCATCGGATCCCCGCCGGTGATGCGGCTCACCATGATCGGCCGCGCCGTGCCGCCCGAGCCGGCAATCGCGCCGTCGACCCAGTGATTGCCGGTCGCGTCGAAGGCTTTGGCAAGCTCTGCCACCGCAGCCGCCTCGCCGCCCGACGTCCACCAATGCGTGACCTCGAGATCGGTGGCGCAGGCCGCGCCCGCCGAGGCAAGCACGGTCGATGCTGCAATAAGCGCCTTGAATGCGGTCATGGAATCCTCCCGTTGGGCCCGCCGCCCGCTGGCGGCAGGTGTTGAAAAACCCGGTCCGGCCTCCCCTCCGGACGATTGTAATCGATCTAAGACCCCGATAGGGTCGTAATGCAATCGATTACATTTATTTTGACCCGCGAAAAAATGAGATGTCAAGCCGCATTGTTGCCGCCGCTCTCGGCGGAGTTCCGCCCGAGGTAACCGGCTCGCCGACCATTCAGGATGTCGCCCGCCTGGCCAAGGTGTCGACAGCCACCGTCAGCCGGGCGCTGACCCGGCCCGAGCGGGTCGCCGAGCCGACACGCCGGGCGGTGCTGGCGGCGATCGAGCGGACCGGCTACCGCGTCAACCGGACGGCGCGCAACTTGCGCCGCCGACGGGCCGGGGCCATCGTGGTGCTGGTGCCCAATCTCGGCAACCCGTTCTTCTCCGTCGTGCTGGCCGGCATCGAGGCGACCGCCTCGCGGCAGGGGCTCAACGTGCTGATCGCCGACACGCGGCAGCCGCATGCCCGCGACGGACGGCTCGGCGGCTACCTGGAGGAAAGCGGGGCGGACGGCATCATCTCGCTGGACGGCACCCTGTCGGACCAGTTCTTCGCCGCCGGCGGCCAAGCTCACCCGCCGATCGTCTATGCCTGCGAATGGAGCGAGGGCACGCGGCTGCCGTCGATCCGCTTCGACAATGAAGGCGGCGCGGCGCTGGCCGTCGAGCATCTGTTCGCGCTCGGGCACCGCAGCATCGGCCATATTCTGGGGCCGCAGGACAACGTGCTCACGCACGCCAGGCGGCGCGGCGTCGAGCGGGCGCTGCGGGCGCTCGCGCTTCCGCTGCGCCCCGATTGGTTCTTCGATGGCGATTTCTCGCTTGCCGCCGGAGCGCAAGCCGCCCATGCCTGGCTGGCACTCGACCAACGGCCGAGCGCGGTGACCGCCTCGTCCGACATGATGGCCTGCGGCTTCATCTCGGAACTGCACCGGCTGGGGCTCGACGTTCCCCGCGACGTCTCGGTCGTCGGCTTCGACGACATCGAACTGTCGGAGCGGTTCATCCCTTCATTGACCACGATCCACCAGCCGCGCAGCCGGATTGGCGAGCGCGCTGCGCAGGCGCTGATCGGCCTGCTCGCCGAGAGGCGCCGAGAGGCGCCGGTCACCGCGCTGTTGGAGGCGACCTTGGTGGTCCGCGCCAGCACCGGCGCGCCGCCGCAGGAGGGCAAGCGTCAGGCAGCCGCCCACGGACCGTGATGCGCGCCCGCGGCATCGATGCGCTCGAAACCATGGGCGCCGAAAAAGTCGCGCTGCGCCTGGATCAGGTTGGAGGTGCCGCGTGCCTGGCGGTAGCTGTCGAAATAGGCGATCGCCGAGCCGAGCGCCGGCACCGGCAGCCCGGCGCCGACGGCGCGCGCCACGGTGCGCCGCAACGGGCCCTCGGTCTCCGCCATCAGCGCCGTGAAGGCTGGCGCCATCAGCAGATTGTCGAGCGATCCCGCCTGGTCGAAGGCCGCCGCGATAGTGCCCAGAAACTGCGAGCGGATGATGCAGCCGGCGCGCCAGATCTTGGCGATCGTCGGCAGCGGCAGATCCCAGCCGAACTCGGCCGAAGCGGCCTTCATCACCGCGAAGCCCTGCGCATAGGCCACGATTTTGCCGGCTAATAGCCCCAGCTCCAGGTCGGCCAGCACGGCGTCGCGCTCAGTCTTGAGCGCGCCTGTGGCGGCAGCGCCGAACACCCGGCTTGCCGCCTCGCGCTGCGCCTTCATCGACGACAGCACCCGGGCCGCAACCGCTGCCTCGATCGCGGTCGCCGGCACGCCGAGCGTCTGCGCCTCGATCACCGACCATTTGCCGGTGCCCTTCTGGCCGGCCCGGTCGAGGATCATGTCGACCACCGGTTTGCCGCCTTCGGCGTCGTCGGCATTGAGCACGGTGGCGCTGATCTCGATCAGATAGGAGTTGAGCCGGCCGCTGTTCCAGCGCTCGAAGATCGGCGCGATCTGCTTGGCGCCGAGGCCGAGCCCATCGCGCAGGATGCCATAGATCTCGGCGATCATTTGCATGTCGGCATATTCGATGCCGTTGTGGATGGTCTTGACGAAATGGCCGGCGCCGTTGGGGCCGAGCCAGGCCGAGCACGCCTCGCCCTCGAACTTGGCGGCAATGGCGGTCAGTACCGGCTCGATCCGGTCATAGGAGGGCCGGGTGCCGCCCACCATGATCGACGGGCCGTGGCGGGCCCCTTCTTCGCCGCCGGACACGCCCATGCCGATGAACAGCAGCCCCGAGCCGTCGAGCTCGGAAAAGCGCCGCATCGTATCGCGGAAATTGGCATTGCCGGCATCGATGATGATGTCGCCGTCCGACAGCACCGGGCGCAGCTTGGCGATCTGGTCGTCGATGGCGGGGCCGGCCTGGATCATCAGGATGATCGGCCGCGGCGGGCGGATCGCCTCGGCCAAGGCGTCGATCGTCTCGCACGGCACGATCTGTCCCGCGAGCGCGCCGGCATGCTCGACGAATGCGCGGGTTCGCGCGGTGGTCCGGTTGAACACCGCGATGCGGTGGCCCTTTTCCGCAATGTTGAGCGCCAGGTTGGAGCCCATGACGCCGAGCCCGATCAGGCCGATATCCGCTTGCGCCATCTGTCGCCTCCCATGGTGCCGGCAGCGCTGCCGGTCTGCTTGTCCGATGCGAATGATTGACCCGGCGGTCAGCCCGCGTCAACGGCCGCACGGCTACGCGCTGCTGCCGGGCTCGCCGTTCAGCACCAGATCGGCGACGCGCCGCCTGCCGAGCACGCGCTCGACATTGGGCATGTCGTTGGAGGCCACCCAGGCGCGCGCGTCTGCCTCGGCGCGGCCGTGATCGTGCCAGCGGCGCAGCAGCCGCCGTTCGAGCTCGGCGCGCGGCACGTCGATGAAGATGGTGAAATCGAACAGCGGCGCGAGGCCCGCCCAGGCCGGCTCGTCGAGCAGCAGGTAGTTGCCCTCCGTCAGCACGAATTTGGTCTCGGCCTCGACGATGTCGGCCGCGGCGCGCGACAGTTCGATGCTGCGGTCGAAGACGGGGATGGCGATGGCCGGCTCGCAGGCCCGGATGCGAGTCAGCAGATGCTGGAAGCCGGCGAGGTCAAAGGTTTCGGGCGCGCCCTTGCGCTGGCGCAGGCCGCGGCGCGTGAGCACCGCGTCGTCGAAGTGGAAGCCGTCCATCGGCACCACCACCGCCTGGCCCTCCGGCAACAGCGCCTTCAGCTCTTCGGCGAGCGTCGACTTGCCAGCACCGGGCGGGCCGGCAATGGCAATGACGAAGCGCGACCGGCCGGCGGCACGCTTGAAGATGGTTGCGGCGAGTCTGGCGATCTCGGACATGGCGGTGCCCCTGCGTTCTCCCGACGCATTTTTTCCCGCCCTGTCGCGAAGTGCAAGCAGTTGACCTTCCACTTGAAGTCGCTAAGAAACGAGCGCCGGCCGCGCTAACGGTTCGGCAAGCGCTGGCGCGCTAGCATGGATCTGATGGCTCGGAGCTGAGTGGCCGGGCCCGCTGGGGACGGAAAAGGTTGCTTTCGCGATTGCGTTCGTTGCGCGTTTACCGGAGGCACGCGGCGGTTGCCGTGGCGCTGGTCCTGGGAATTGGGCTTGCCGGCTGCTCGACCACCGGAAGCGCACAATCGCCGGGGTCGATCGGCCTGCTCGACCTTGGCCCGACCACCAAATACGCGGCCTATGTGGTCGACGCCAACAGCGGCTCGGCGCTCTACCAGGTCAATGCGACGGCGTCGCGCTATCCGGCCTCGCTGACCAAGATGATGACGCTCTATATCCTGTTCGAGGCGCTCCAACAGGGGCGGCTCACCAAGCAGACGCAGCTGCCGGTCTCGGCATATGCGGCTGCGCGTCCGCCGACTAAGATGGGTCTGAAGCCGGGCAGCACGATCGCGGTCGACGAGGCGATCCAGGCGATCTGCACCAAGTCGGCCAACGACGCGGCGGTCGCGGTGGCCGAGTATCTCGGCGGCAGCGAGGAGGCCTTTGCCGCACAGATGACGGCGAAGGCCAGACAGCTCGGCATGGTCGGCACGGTGTTCCGCAACGCCTCCGGCCTGCCCGACCCCGACCAGCACACCACGGCGCGCGACATGGCGCTGCTCGGCATGGCGCTCAGGCAGCGCTTTCCCAGCCAGTACGCCTATTTCTCGGCCCGCGATTTCGCCTTCCGCGGCAAGCTGGTGCGCGGCCACAACGACATGCTCGGGCGCGTTCATGGGGTGGACGGGATCAAGACGGGCTACATCCGCGCCTCCGGTTACAACATCGTCACCTCAGTCAACGCGGAAGGGCGCAAGCTGGTGGTCGTGGTGATGGGCGGAGAGACGGCCAAGGCCCGCAACGCCCAGGTCGAGGACCTGATCAACCGCTATCTGCCGTCGGCCTCCCGGGTGGGCGGCGGCACCTTGCTTGCCGCATTCTGAGCGCCTGGAGCGCCGGCGGGCGCATCTCTGCAGTTGGCGGTTGATGCGGCGGTTGGGTTCGGCTATGAAGCGCGCCCAGGCACCCGTAGCTCAGCTGGATAGAGTGCTGCCCTCCGAAGGCAGAGGTCACAGGTTCGAATCCTGTCGGGTGCGCCAGGTTTCCTAATCTTCTCAGGAAGTTAGCTTCAGATGGCGGCTGCGATATCGCGGCCTGCTCCCGTGAGCCATAGCTGAAGGGGACTTTTGGCGATCGGTTGCCGGCCGTTCCCAGGATTGCCGAGAGGAAACCCTTCAGCGCGTTTCCGTAGTTCGATCGCTGGAGGGGCTGGTCGGACGGCCGACGTCACGCTGCGCGCTGTGGTCGGCTACCCGTGTGAACGTAGTTCTCCCTGTCTGTGAAACGCGGCGGGTCGGGGGGCTCAGCACACGCTGATGAAAAACCGGCCCCGCAGCGCGGATAACTCTGCGGGGGCCGGCTTCATGAAGCGGGTGCTGTTTGTGGACGAAGCCCTCCCCGCCCCGGGCACCGGGGCTAGGCCCAGTATTCGTATGAGTAGGTCAGGGTACCTTCAACCATCGTGTGGTTGTGGCTGCCGATCTTATCGGACAGCGTGACGGTGAAGTCCACATGGCTGTCTTGGAGAGCGGCAGCGCTGACGCTTGCGGAACCCGACCGCACCACGCTGCTATCCGGATCGGCACCCTCCTGCCCGGAGGGGGTGAGGCCGGAGAACGAGAAGTTGGTGAAATCGGTGCCGTTGTTGGCGGTGACGTCCACCACGTTGGCGGTCTCGTTGGAACCGTCGATGTCGCCGGTGACCTTGACGGTCAGCAGACCGTTGCTGAGGTTGAATGCCCCATCTTCGGTGTGCAGGTCGAAGCTAAACGCCTGCGCGATATCCTTGCCGATGTTGGCGTTGACCGCAGTCTTCTCGTACAGCGCCGATACCGAACCGTTGGCGGCGTATTTGTCCGCCGTCCCGGTGACCGTGATCTTCAGCTGGGCCGTCGAGGAGGCGCTGTATTCGTCTGTGACGACATAATTGGCAACCAGGTCCATCGTCTTGCCGGCATGCAGGTCCTGGGAGATCTTGGCGCCGGTGTCGAGGTTCCAGTTACCTTTCGCGTCCATCGTCAGACCGATCGGCACGTCGCCGTTGAACCTGTAGGTCAACACCGCGTCGTCATCGACGTCGGTAGCGACGAGCTTACCGGAGATGGTGCCATCCTCAAGACCGCCAGCGCTTGAGCCTTGTCCCAAGGGAGCGTCATTTCGACCCAGCATATGTAGCGTTACCTAAGCGCGTCGGCCTTGGCCGGGTCCAGCGTGTAAATGCCGTTGCCGTCGATGTGCAGGGTACCGTAGGTTCTCGCGACGGCACCGCCAGCCTCGTTGATCGCCTGACCGTTGACCGACATGACCTGATGGGTGTCGTTGGTGTCGACGTCGGTGTCGTTCGCGAGAACGTTGCCGGTGGTCGGGCCGGCGTCTTCGGTGATCGCGTTGGCGTCCTCGTGGGCCACCGGCCCGTCGTTCGTGCCGGTGATCGTGAACGAGAGCGTCGAGCTGGCGGTGCCGCCCTTGCCGTCGCTGACGGTGTATTCGACGGAGACCGTCTGCGTCTCACCCGCCGCGAGGTGCTGATAGTTCGCGTGGCTGGCGTCGAAGGAGTATTTTGCCGTCTTGAACGAAGGTGAAGCCGGCCGGGACAGCACCCTTGAGCACGTAGGTCAGGGTGTCGCCTTTGTCCGCGTCCGTGGCCGAGATGTAGCCGGAGATCGTGGCTTCCAGTATGTTGATGCCGGCGCTGAACCCGATCAGCGGCCGGAGGGCATGTTTGGCTTCTTTCGTCACGGCCTGTAAGGCAGACTGTGAATGGTTATTCGTCCGCATTTGGCGATCTCGCGATCAGCACGCTCCGAGCGCGCTGGCTAAGTTGGGACATTCGTCACGTTTCGGATCTGTAGGTTCGGTTCAGTGCTTGTCCCAGATGATCAGACTTGGTGACGCGGTCTGGGACTTGGGATCATTCCTCGGTGAGGTCAGGGCACCAGTGTCGAGCTCGCTGGAGCCATGCGGCTCGACCCGGCTGCCACCGTAGCGCCAGCCCAGATGCGATCAGCTCTTCACCGACCTCGCGACCGTCACGGAAATAGAGGCGGGCGAGCGTTCGGTTGTACTTGTCGACGCCATGCCGATTGACGATGATCTCGTTATCGCCGAGCAGGGTGCGCAGCTTTTCCTTGGCCTGCAGCCCGAACGCCAGTTCGGCATCACAGCGCGGTTGCCAGGATTCCGGCGCGTCCGGTCCTTCGAGGCGAATGCGCTCATGGCCGAGCGCGATGGTGTCGCCGTCGATCAGCACGAACGCATGGCCATCCACCACGGGCGACGGATCACCGAGCGCAGCCGCGGTTAGGGTGCCGGCAACAAAAATCCCGGCACAAAGTTTGCTCGCGGTTTTCTCGATTAAGTGTTTCATTGCGGATCCCAAAAGCCAACACATGTAGTGGGGCAACGCGTCGACAGTCGCTTGCTGCCGCGCGGCAGACGTGGTGCACAGAACCAAACAGCAGTTGGCGCAACCCAACCACTGTTTCTGATTCAATTGTCGATTGACTTGGCCCCCGCCAGTCACGCGTAAATTAACAAAGCTTGCGATGTTTAACTTACGCTTTGCCGCCAATGTTTTGACGGCAGCTGCCAGACCGGGTCACTGGCGTGATCAATTTGCTCTGTGCACGTTGACAGCAAAGCGGGATTCTTCCCGGTTCCACCTATGTCATGAGTTACGTTCGCCGGATTGGATCAGTTCCGACATTTCCGTGCGCTCGAGCTTCGTGCCGGTCGATCCGAGAGTTGTTGTTCTTTCCGGCGTCCTTCGACCCCACGCGAGTTCTCGGGCTGCGCAACCGGTGGCTGGCCTTGCTCGGACGTGGTACGGTCCTGCGGCCGGGGGGCAATGGTGAAGAGATGGACAAGAGCTATCAGCTTCCCGCGGCGATGCCGATGGCCTCCGGCCTGGCTGCTCGACTGGCATATGCGCAACTAAAGAGGCGCCAATTCGATCCCGTTCCGCTGCTGGAGCTATCGCGGATCTCCGCTGGAAGCCTGACCGATGATGCGCGCATCAGCGTCACCTCCCAGATTAAATTCCTGGAATTGGCGTCAGAGACAACCAAGGACGCGCGGATCGGTCTAACGATCGCCGAAAGCTTCGACCTGCGCGAGCTTGGAATGCTCTACTACGTGGCTGCCTCATCTCATCACCTGGGGGACGCTCTGAGGCGGCTCGAGCGATATGTTCGGGTCAGCAACGAAGCGCTGACGATGACGGTCCTCAAGGGCAAAGAATGTCGGGTAGGCTTCGCCTATACTGGAGTTGCGAGGCACAAAGACCGTCACCAGGCGGAGTGTTTCATATTTGCCCTGCTTAGACTGTGCCGGCACCTGGCAGGTCGAAAGATCGTCCCCACCTCCGTTCGCTTCGCACATCACGGGCCTCCGGATTTGCGTCGCATCCGAATGCTGCTGGGCTGCGAGCCCGAGTTCGACACCGAAGTCCACCGAGAGGTGGCGAACCTGTGTAGGACGACAGCCAGTCCGAATGGTTGACAACCCTGCCTTCCGAGATAGGGTTTCTGTTTGTGGCGCAGACAGCTTGATCCGTTCGCGACCCGCCCGGCAGAACACGCAGGCACCGGCCGGCGTCGGCCTCGCGGTCGCAGTGCGCCTCAGCCCTTGCGCCGCAGCTTGCGGCCGTAGAGCTCGAGCCGGTGGTGGACGATGGTGTAGCCCAGCGCCCGGGCGATCTCGTTCTGCAGCGTCTCGATGCGCTCCGACTTGAACTCGATGACGTCGCCGGTCTCGATGTCGATCAGGTGGTCGTGGTGGTCGCCGCCGGCCTGCTCGAAGCGCGAGGGGCCGCCCTCGAAGGCATGGCGGTGGATGGCGCCTATCCCCTGCAAGAGCTTCATGGTGCGGTAGACGGTGGATAGCGAGATGCTGCTGTCGAGCGCCACCGCGCGGCGGAAGATCTCGAGCGCGTCCGGATGGTCCTCGGTTTCGGAGAGAATGTTGACGATGATCCGGCGCGGCCGCGTCATGCGGATCCCTGCCCGGCGCAGCTCCTTTTCGTAATCCGGCTTGGCAATCGCACGTTCGGCCATGGTGGCAACTATGCCTCCAACGCTTGCGCCTTGCAAAGGCGGCGGCACGGCCCGAAAGCCTTGAAACGCGACCGGCGCCATGGGAAAAGAGTGGAAGCTTTGCATCGGCATCAAGGGTGGCCGGCGATAGCCGGGATCGGGGTGAAAGAGGTGAAGCGCACTGAGGCGGCCGAGCCCGTCAAGAAGCCGAAGAAGAGCATCGTCAACGTGCTGCCTTTGGCACTTGTGCGGGCCCGGGAAAGCGTGATGCTGCCGTTCCGCAGCCTGCTGCGCCGCTATGACCTCACCGAGCCGCAATTCCGGGTGCTGCGCACCGTGGCCGAGCTTGCCGACATCGAGCTGACCGAACTCTCCCGCGTCACGGCCCTGCTGATGCCGTCGCTGTCGCGCATCGTGCGAGAGCTCGAGACGCGCGGCTATATCGCCAAGCGCTCCGACCCGGCCGACATGCGCCGCACTTTGGTGCGCCTCACCGATCGCGGCCACCGCCTGGTCGCGCGGGTGCTGCCCGACTGCGAGACCGTCTACGTCGCCATCAAGAAGTCGATGAGCGTCGAGAAGCTCAAGCTGCTGCAGTCCTTGCTGCTGGAGTTGGAGACTAAGATGGCCTATCTCGAATTCGAGTTTCCCGATCCTTCGGCAGAAAGTGCCGACGTGATCCCGATCACGCCGGCCAAGCAGCGCGGCCGGCCGCCCAAGCGCCACGACGGCTAGGAGGCCCGGTTGACCGGCGCGCCGGAGAACATCGTCATCATCGGCAGCGGTCATGCCGCCATCGAGCTGGCCGCGGCGCTGCGCCAGCACGGCCATGCGGGCGCCGTGACCGTGATCGGCAGGGAGCCTGACCTGCCCTATCAGCGGCCGCCGCTCTCCAAGGAGTTCCTCAAGAGCAGCGCGGATACCGGCCTGCCGCTCAAGGGCGAGGCGTTCTTTCCGGCACAGCGCATCGAGCTCCTGCTCGGCGCCGGCGCCGAGGCCATCGACCGCGCCCAGCGCCGGGTGAGGTTGGCCGACGGCCGCGTCCTGGCCTACGACCACCTGGCGCTGGCCACCGGCGCCCGCAACCGGGTGCCGCCGGTTCCCGGCCTCGACGCGGACCGGGCGCTGGCGCTGCGCACATTGAGCGATGCGCGCGCCCTGCATACCCGGCTTCCCGAGCTCGGCAAGGTCGCCGTGATCGGCGGCGGCTTCATCGGCCTGGAAGTCGCCGCGCTGCTGCGGGGCCGCGGCGTCGCGGTCGACGTCATCGAGGCGACGCCGGTGCTCATGGGCCGGGTGCTGTCGCGGCCGATGTCGGCCTGGTTCCGCGCCTTCCACGACCGCCTGGGCACCCGTTTGCACCTCGAGACCCTGGTCGAGCGGGTCGAGCATCGCCAACGCAGCGCCCGGCTGCATCTGTCGAGCGGCGAGGTCCTCGACGCCGACGCCATGCTGGTCGCGGCCGGCATCGTGCCCAATGTCGAACTGGCCGCGGCCGCCGGCCTGGCGGTGGCCGACGGGATCGTCGTCGACGAGCGGCTGAGCACCGCCGATCCGGCCGTTTCGGCGCTCGGCGACTGCGCCGCCTATCCGAACGCCTTTTGCGGTCGCGTAACCCGCCTGGAATTGGTGCAGAATGCCGTCGACCAGGCGCGCACGCTGGCGCTCAGGCTGGCGGGCGGCGGCGATGAGCCCTATCGCGGCCTGCCGTGGTTCTGGTCGAACCAAGCGACCGCACGGCTGCAGATCGCCGGATTGGGCGAGGGCCACGACGAGACCGTGCTGCGCGGCGACCCCGAAAGCGGCAAGTTCTCGATCTTCCTCTACCGCGGCGGCCGGCTTGTCGCCGTCGAAAGCGTCAATTCCCCCGCCGACCATATGGCCTCCAGGCGCCTGATCGCCGCCGCGGCTTCCGTTCCTCCGGAGATCGCGCGCGACCTGACGGTGCATCTCAAGGAGCTGCTTTAACTAGGACGAGGCGCGCAGGTCGGTCAGATAGCTGTTGGCCGCTGCCGATGCCGCGTAGGCGGCCGGGTCGAGATCGGCGAACAGCAACAGAGCTTTGTCGGCCTCGGCGGCCGCCAGCAGCCGTCCATCCGGCGACGCGACGCCCGACAGGCCGGCATAGGCGAACAACGGGTCGGCGCCGCAATGATTGACATAGGCGACGAAGACCTGGTTCTCGAAGGCGCGCACCGGCACCATCTGTCGGGCGATGAAGGCGGCATAGTCGCCGGCCGGCAGGGCAGTGGGTACCAGCACCGCCTGGGCGCCGGCCAGCGCCAGCCGGCGCATGTTTTCGGGAAATTCGACGTCGTAGCAGATCAGAATGCCGAGCTTGACCCCGCGGAAATCGAGCGTCACGGCCGCCGGCGGCGCGGCGGCGAACAGCTCCCGCTCATAGGCTCCGTAGAGATGCGATTTGCGGTAGACGTGGCGCGCACCTCCCGGCGCCACGAACAGCGCGCTGTTGAAGACGGCATCGCCGTCGCGTTCGGCAAATCCCGCGATGATCGCCATGCCCGTGGCTTCGGCGAGCCCGGCCAGGCGCTTCGCGGCCGGTCCATCGGCGGCTTCGGCGAGGGCCGTCATCGCCGGCCCGGCGCCATAGCCGGGCAAGGCCAGTTCGGGCGTGACCAGAAGTTCGGCGCCATGAGCAGCGGCGCGTTCTGCCGCTGCGATGATGCGCGCCAGATTGGCGGCCGGATCGCCTGCCGTGGCGCTCATCTGCAAGGCGGCGATCCGCATCAGCCCGGCTCCGAGGACAGCGCTCCAAGCAGCCGGCGGATGTCGCCGAAGCGCCCGATGGCGCCGAACACCAGCGCCGAGATGGCGACGAAGAAGATCGTCACTGCGGCCATGGTCGGGGTATAGCCGTAGCGCAGCGCATTGAAGATCTTGATCGGCACGGTCTCGGTGGTGAAGCCGATCGTCATATAGGCGATAATGTACTCGTTGAGCGACAGCACGAAGGCGAAGGCGTAGCCGGAGACCAGATAGGGCGCGATCAGCGGCAGAACGACGGTGGTGAGTACGGTGCGGTCGTCGGCACCCATGGTCGCCGCCGCCTCCACCAGCGCCCGGTCGATCGAGGCAAAGCCGAGCGACAGGGTCACCAAAGGCAGCGTGACGAAGAAGATCGCGTGGCTGATGGCGGCCGTCCACACCTGGCCATAGGCACCGACTGCAGCCCAGAAGCTCAGGAAGCCGAGCGCGGTGATCACCGGCGGCAGGATGAACGGCGCCAGGCCGAGCAGTTGGAAGATCCGCGCCCAGGGAGCGATCCGCCGCCACAGGAACCACGACAGCGGCAATGCGATCGCCACGGCGATCGCCGCGGCTGAGAGCGCCAGGCCAAGCGAAGTCAGCAAGGCGCTGCGCCACTCCGGGTCGGTGAAGATCTGCCGATACCAGCCGAGCGAAAAGCCCTTCGGCGGAAAGGCGAGATCCTGCTTGACGTTGACCGACACCCCGGCGACGACGATCAGCGGCAGCAGCAAAAAAAGACCGACGGCCAGGAAGAACAGCCGGCGAAGGATCGATAGAATCATGCCGCGTGCTCCCGCCGGCCGACCAGCAGGGTGAGCCCCACCAAGGCCAGCGAAATCAGCACCAGAAATACCGCCATCGCCGCCGCGAACGGCATGTTGGACTGGTAGATCGCCTGATCGGTGATCAGCACCGACAGCGTCCAGTGCTGCGGCCGGCCGAGGATCTGCGGCAACAGATAGGAGCCGAGCGCGAACACGAACACCATGATCAGCGTCGCCACGATGGTGTTGCGCAGGGCCGGCACCACGACATTGAGGAAGGCGCGCACCGGCGAGGCGCCGAGCGTGCGGGCCGCCTCGAGCAAGGTCGGTTCGAACCTGACCAGCGCCGGATAGAGGACCAGCACCGTGTAGGGCAGTGCCTGGTAGACCATGCCGGTCAGCACCGCGCCGAACCCCGGCAGCAGCGCCTGCGGCTCGGCCATCAGCCCGGCCGCAACCAGCAGGTTGGTGAGGCCGGCGGTGCGCGACAAGAGTGTCGACCAGGCAAAGCCGATGATCACCTCGGACAGCGACAGGACCGACAGCAGGCCGACCAGCCACACCGTCTGCACGCGTCGCGACTGGCGGGTGAGCAGATAGGTGAAGGGAAAAGCGATGACGACGCAGCAAAGCGCCACCAGCACGGCCAGAACCAGCGAGAAACCCAGCACCCCGCCGAAGAAGCCGGTAAGAAAGCGGGCGTAGTTGTCGAACACGAAGTCGGGCGTATAGAAGGCCGATGGATCGCGGCGGAAGAAGCTGACGGCGATCATCGTCGAGAACGGCACGACGAAAAAGATGATCAGCATCGCCGCCGGAAAGACGAGCGGCGCATAGTCGGCGATGCCCTCAGGCGGAGATCGTCTCACGGCCCGACCACCACACATCGTTCCGGCGGCAGAACGATCCCGACGCGATCGCCTTCGGCGACATCGGGGCGCTCGCGCGGCGTGGCCACCGCCGTCAACGCGGTGCCGTCAGCGTCGAGAAAGGTCTCGATCGTGCCGCCGAGATCGCGCACGAACGTCACGGTGGCGGTAATCTCCGCAGCTCCGGCGGTAACCAGATGCACGTCCTCCGGGCGGATCGAGACCTGCGCCTCACGGCTGCCGGTGGGCAGCGCCAGACCCGGCATGGGCGCGCCAAGCACACTGATTTGGCCGCGGCCGTCGACAGACAGCGGCAGGAGATTGGTCGAGCCGATGAAGTCGGCAACGAAAGCGTCCGCCGGCTTGCGGTAGATGTCGACCGGCGCGGCGGCCTGCCTGATTCGGCCCTGGCCCATGACCACCACCAGGTCGGCCATGGTCATCGCCTCACGCTGATCGTGGGTAACGACGATGGTGGTGATGCCGAGTTTCTGCTGCAGTTGCCGCAACTCGACCTGCATCGCCTCCCTCAGCTTGGCGTCAAGCGCCGAAAGCGGCTCGTCGAGCAGGAACAGCTTTGGCGAGATGGTCAGCGCCCGGGCGATCGCGACGCGTTGGCGCTGGCCGCCCGACAATTGCGACACCGGCCGGTCGGCGAAGCCCGGCAGGTGCACCAGCTGAAGCAATTCCTCGGTGCGCCGGCGCTGCGCCTCCCGCGCGGCGCCGCGGATGCGCAGCGGGTAGGCGATGTTGTCGCCCACGCTGAGATGCGGAAACAGAGCC
>CAWBRU010000011.1:0-262500 GCA_963791325.1 uncultured Alphaproteobacteria bacterium
GTCATTGCGCGGGCCTATCTGGCTGCACTGATGCCCGACTTCCGCTACCGGCAGACCACCGCCACGCTCAACGTGCGCGGCTTCGAATTCCGCGCCGCCGGCCGCCAGCCTCTCGATCTCGGCTGGCGTGCGGCATTCCCGGAGTGGCAGCCCGCCGACGAAAAGGGCTGCGAGGCGCAATTGCTTCCGCCACTCCGCAACGGCGAGATCGCGCAACTGCATGATCCAAAAATCGAGGACAAGGAGACCCGGCCACCTTCGCGATACAACGAAGGCACTCTGATCGACGCGATGCAAAATGCCTGGCGTTTTGTTGATGATGAGGTTTTGCGGGAACGCCTCAAGGAGGCTAAGGGTATTGGCACGCCGGCGACCCGGGCCGAGATCATCGGCGGGCTGAAAAAACAGGGTTTCCTGACTGCCCTCGAAAAGCACATTGTGCCGACCGAGACGGGGCTATCGCTGTTCGGCGTTCTCCAACAGGCCGATCCTGCGCTGGTCGATCCGGGCGTGACCGCGCAACTTGAATGCCTGCTCGATGATGTCGTTGTCGGCAAGCAGGAAATGGTCGCTGCGATTGACGCGGTGTGCAACGTCGCCGAGCGTATAATCGGCAAGCTCAAGGACGGCGCAGCCTCCGGCGGACCTCCATTGCTTGGTGCCGCAGCCGGCAACGGCGCCGCGGCATACCAACCAACGCCCGCGATGAAGCGCTTTGCCGACAGCCTCGTCCGGCAGAAGGGCATCAAGCCTCCGCCCGGCTACACAACGTCGATCTCGATCTGTCGCAAATTCCTCAACGAACTATGCGCCCAAGAAAGGCGAGGGTGAAACGGCTGAGAAGCATGAACTCAAACCGGTCAGTCCGGCCCAGTTGCTGTACGCAACGAAGATCGCGCAGGGGCAAGGCCTCGTCATTCCCGACGAGGCCAAGGCCAACTCGGTCACCATGTCTACGTGGATTGAATCGAACCGAGCCAGCAAGCGCCGCGGGCGCGGTCGAAAGACTGCCTACAAGCCGGCTGGTTCAGCTGCGCCTCAATCGACGGGGCCGACAAAGAGGTCTCGGAAACGCAAAGCTGGCGCCGATGCCATTCCGCCAGCTGTCGCCCATCCAAAATCGGTAACCGCGACGCCACTACGGATCCCTTATGGCAACAAGGACGCCGCGATGCAGCTTGGCGCCCGCTATGGCTCGGCGGGATGGTACGCGCCGCCGGGAGTTGATCTTTCTGCATTCGGCGAGCGCGGATGGCTGTAACGCCTGTCGTGTGCCAGCCGCTTCATTAGCTCCGACCTGAAAACCGCGAAGGTGACTTCCCGGGCTCGCCACACGCCCACCTCGCAGCTTGGCTCGAGGAGGCTTACACCCAATACGAAAAAGGAGTAGCGCCCCGGTGGGGTACTCTGAGCCGCCACTCATCCAAGGCCAGCATGCGAGAGAGTTGATCCAGGCGCAGGTTGGCGTCTTCAACCGCTGTGGTGGGGGAAGGGGACGCCCTCTGTCTCCGCCGAAATGTAGCCTCGGCCCGAGCATACGACCCCGGTTACCCGCCGACCGGAGGTGCCCGGGCCATTTTCTGCTGTCGCCAATCCGACCGGCAGTGTCGTGTGCTCCAGTCTCGCTGCGAACGCCGGCCGTGTGGTAGGGGTCGGCTAATGAGTGCGGGGCAGCAGCGTTGCGTCCGGCAGCGTTTGCCCTTGCCGCGCTGAGCGAGGCCGCTCGTCTGTCGGACTTGCGTTGGCCGTTCGACTCGGACCATGGGGCCGACCCGTGCGGCCCGCGCTTTTAGCCCTTTTCTTTAACCCCCGCCGAACCCCGCGGAGCTAACTGAGCTGGAATTACAGAGACAATTTTGGCACGCCCAAGGGGAATCGAACCCCTGTTTGCGCCGTGAGAGGGCGCCGTCCTGACCGCTAGACGATGGGCGCGCAGTGAGCGCGATATAGGGCAGGACCCGGCAAAACGCAACCGCCTTCACGCCTTCGGCTCGATCAGATCCCAGCGATTGCCGTAGAGGTCGAAGAACACCGCCACCGTGCCGTAGGCTTCATGGCGGGGCGCTTCGTCGAAGGTGACGCCGCGCGCCAGCATCGCCCGGTGGTCGCGCCCGAAATCGTCGGTCTCGAGGAAGAAGGCGACGCGCCCGCCCGCTTGGCGGCCGACCACCGCCTGTTCGGCGGCATCGTCCGCCTGCGCAAGCAGCAGCCGCGCGCCGGCCGCGGCCGAAGGCGCTACCACCACCCAACGCTTGCCGACGCCGAGCGCCACGTCCTCGAGCAGGGCAAAGCCGAGCTTGTCGCGGAACCAGGCGATCGCCTCGTCATAGTCGCGCACGACCAAAGCGACGGTGGCGAGCCGCCGGCCAGTCATGGGGCGGTGATCGTCAGCTGTCCGACGATCCGCTTCTCGGCCAGGTCGTAGACCACCAGAACCCGTCGGCCGTCGGCGAGTTCGGTGTCAAGGGCCAGCCGGTTGCCGGACAGGCTCTGCGAGACGAGCCGCGCCCCGGGCGGCAGCGGCACGGCGCCGTTGAGCATCGCCTCCTCGGACTGCGGCGTTGCGGCCGCAGGTGCCGCCGGCTGCGGCAGCGGCGGGCGCGAGCTCTTGTAGACAAGCGCTGCCGCCACCACCATAAGCGCGGCCAGGAGAATGCCGAGATTGACGACGACGAAACGCAGCAGCTTGCGGCGCACGCGCTCGAGAGCCGGGTCGAGCGGCTTGTCGTCGAGGTCGTCGTCTGTCGGTCGCGCCATGAATACCGCCGAGGATCGATGAGCGCCCCTGATAGCGAAGCCGGTACCGGATTGAAAGAGTTGGCCGCCGCCCGGGATGCCGGCGGCAGCCGCCTCGACCAGTGGCTGGCCGGCGCCCTCGGCGAAGGCTTTTCGAGAAGCCGCGTTCAGGCGCTGATACGCGGCGGAGCGGTCCGGGTCGGCGGCCGGACGGTGACCGAGCCCGGCCGCAGGCTGGCCGGAGGCGAACCGATCGCCGTCGAGCTGCCGCCACCCGAACCCGCCACACCGATGGGTGAGGCGATCGCATTGGACATCCTCTTCGAGGACGACGAGCTGATCGTGGTCAACAAGCCTGCCGGCCTGGTCGTCCACCCGGCGGCCGGCAATTGGACCGGCACGCTGGTCAACGCCTTGATCCACCATTGCGGCGACAGCCTGTCGGGCATCGGCGGCGTCCGCCGGCCGGGAATCGTCCACCGGCTGGACAAGGACACGAGCGGCGTCATGGTCGTGGCCAAGACCGACCGGGCGCACCGGGCGCTTGCCGCGGCCTTTGCCGATCATGGCCGCTCAGGCGATCTCGAGCGGGTCTACCGCGCCTTGGTCTGGGGCGTGCCGGGGCGCAGCACGGGGACCGTCGCAGCAGCGCTTGGACGGGCGGCAGACCGGGTGCGCCGCGCCGTGGTGCCTGGCGAGCGCGCCGATGCGCGCCCTGCCGTCACCCACTACCAGGTCGAGCAGCGCTTCGGCGATGCGGCCGCGGCCCTGCTCAGCTGCCGGCTGGAGACCGGCCGCACCCACCAGATCCGCGTCCACATGGCCTATATCGGCCATCCGCTGGTCGGCGATGCCGATTACGGCCGCGGCTTTCGCAGCAAAGCCGACCGGCTGCCTTCGCCGCTCAGAGAGGCGGTGCTCGGCTTCGGCCGCCAGGCGCTGCACGCCGGGCACCTTGCATTCCGTCATCCGACCTCCCATATCAAGCTGGCGTTCGACGCGCCGATGCCTGCCGACATGCTGATGCTGGTGGAGAGCTTCCGGGCCCTGTGAACGCCTCAAGGTTGGCCGCCCGGCGCATTCACTTCGCCGTGAGACTATGTTGCGGCGCAATAATTTTCTCGCAATTTTCCCGATTTGTTCCTATATTGAGGTGTTGCACGGGCGAGCTCAACTCGCTGCCCGCGCCTTATGCCCGCCTCGTTCAGGGGGCAAACAGCAAGAGAGGGAGGGCGCTTTTATGGCCCAGTCACTACCCAGTATCGTTTCCGGCGAAGGCGGTCTCACCCGCTACCTGGAAGAAATCCGCCGCTTTCCGATGTTGCAGCCGCAGGAAGAGTATATGCTCGCCAAGCGGTACCAGGAGCACGCCGACACCGGTGCGGCGCACAAGCTCGTCACCAGCCATCTGCGCCTGGTCGCCAAGATCGCCATGGGCTATCGCGGCTACGGCCTGCCCATCGGCGAAGTGATCTCGGAAGGCAATGTCGGCCTGATGCAGGCCGTCAAGAAATTCGAGCCTGAACGCGGCTTCCGCCTGGCAACCTATGCCATGTGGTGGATCAAGGCTGCGATCCAGGAATACATCCTGCGCTCCTGGAGCCTGGTGAAGATGGGCACGACCGCCAATCAGAAGCGGCTGTTCTTCAATCTGCGCAAGGTCAAAGGCAAGATCCAGGCGCTCGACGACGGCGACCTCAAGCCGGAACAGATCGCCGAGATCGCCCACCGGCTGAACGTCAGCGAGGCCGAAGTGGTCTCGATGAACCGCCGGCTGTCCGGCGACGCCTCGCTCAACGCGCCGATCCGCGCCTCCGAAGGCGAATCCGGCGAATGGCAGGACTGGCTGGTCGACGAGCACAACAGCCAGGAAGAAATGCTGATCGAGCAGGACGAGCTCGAAAGCCGCCGCGCCATGCTGGCCGGCGCAATGGGCGTGCTCAACGATCGCGAGCGCCGCATCTTCGAGGCCCGGCGGCTTGCCGAAGAGCCGATGACGCTCGAAGAGTTGTCGGCCGAGTTCGACATCAGCCGCGAACGCGTGCGTCAGATCGAGGTTCGGGCCTTCGAGAAGGTCCAGGATGCGGTGAAGGCTGCCGCCAAACGCCAGGCTCAGGCATTGCGCACGATCGAGGCGCAGCCCACCGCGTAACCAGGACAAGAATCAGAAAAAAGCCGCCGCGACACTCACTCGCGGCGGCTTTTCTATGCGGCGAAGGAACGCCGGTCCGGCGCTTAGCCCGCTTTGGCAGACTTGGCTTCCCAGGCCTTCATCGTCTCGTCGAACACCTTTGCCCCGGTGGTGCCCTTTTCCATGGTGATCAGGGCGCGCCGGCCGGACTTGTAGACCAGCGGCACGTCGATCCATTGGTCACGGCGCAACAGCGTCAGGTTGGCATCGATCTCGGCTTTCGAGTCATTCAATGCCACCAGGAAGAATCCGTCGGCGATCTTGGCAGGGATGCCGAGCAGCGGATTGCCGGCCGACTGCTCCGAATCCTTAAGCGATACCCGCAAGATGTTCTCGATGCCGCCGCCCTCGAAGCCTTCGGGAGTCAGGAAGATCATCTCGATGATATGGCTGGCCGGCAGCGTCGGATCGCCGTTGCGGCGGATCGTCATGCGAAGCTGCAGGTCCTTGCCCGGAATGGTCGCCTCGGCACGGATCGCCGGCTCGGGCGGCATGTCGCCGCCCGGCGATTCCTGCACCACCGACCATACGATCGAGCCCATATCGGCAGAGCCTTGGGCGAGATTGGTGCGCTCTTCATAGAAGATCGCCTTCTGGCCGACGCCGGGGTTGGCCGCCGTGTCGGGCGGCGATGCCGGGGTGACGGGGGCTGTCGGCTGCGGTGCCTGAGCCGCGTCCGGCGGCGTCGCGGCCGCCGTCTGATCGGCAGGCGCCGCCGCGTCCGGCGCCGCGGTGGTCTCACCCGCGGCCGGCGGCAAAGCCGGCGCGGTCGACGGTTGGCCGTTGTCGGCCGTGGCCGGTGTTCCCGGCAACGGGGTGCCGGCCGGCGGGGTCGCGGTCTGCGCGTCGGCCGGCGGGTTGGCGCCGTCGGCGGGTGGGTTGGCGCCGTCGGCGGGCGCGGTGTCTGCCTGCGGCGGCGTTGGGTTGGCGGTGACAGGGGGGGCAGCCGGGGCCGCGGGAGCTTGCGGCTCCGCAGCCGGCGGCGTCGCGGTGCCGGCAGACGGGGCCGGCGCCGTGTCGCTCGGCGGCGTCACGGCCGCTACCGAAGTGCCTTCGCCGACAGAGCCGGCAGTGGCCGCGGGGCCATCGTCGACCTCGCTGCCATCGGTTTTGAGCCGCTGGGTGAGCTTCTCGGCCGCAGCCGGCGCTTCCGGCTCGGCCGGAGCCGTGGCGGATGCGCTGTTCTCAGCCGTGCCGGCTTGCGGCGCGGCTGGTGTCGGGGCCGCCGCCTGCTGCTCGGCCGGATTGGCGGCCGGAGCCGTGGCGGACGCCGACTTCGCCGGTGTGTTGGCGGCCGGCGCCTTGGCCGCCGTGGTCAAGCCCTTGAGCGGCAGCATCGCCTGCAGCTCGTCGCGCTTCAGCCATGCGGCATACCCGCCGCCGGCCAGCAGCGCCAAGATCACCACCGCAGCGATCAGGCCGCCATAGCCGCGCCGGCGCGGCAGCCGCTCATCCTCTTCGGCATAGCCGTGATCCTGATAGTCGTCCTGCTGCATCGCCGGCGAGGGCTCGAACTCGGCGGGCTCCGGCTGGGCGGATGGCGCCGGGATCGGTGCAGGCGAAGGCTGAGGACGCGGCGCGGCCGGCTGCGCGGGCTGCGGCCGCATCGCCGGCGCCGCGGCCGGTGCGTGTCGCGCCGTGTCTGCGGGGGCCGGAGGAGCCGGGCGGGGAGAGGCGTCCGCCGTCCGCGACGCGTTGAGCGAGGCAAACACGTTCTCAAGCTCGTCGATCGGGTCGGCGGGCCGCGCTGGCGCGGCAGGCGCCTGCGCGTATTCCGCCTCGACCTGGCGGATCGCATCCTCCAGCGACCTGCGCTGGCGCTCCACCGCCGCCGCGGGCGGCGGCGGATTGATCGCGGCAAGCTTGGCCCCGACCGTCGCACGGGCCTTCTCATAGACCCGCTCGCGCATCTGCGGCGTCGGATCGACCAGGCCGTCGATTGTCTTTTTCAGAACCGCAACGAAATCTGCCATTCTTGTTGTTCTTTCGCGTTCCCGCCAACTCGGCTTGAAACCGGACCGGCGATTGCCTGTTTCAAGCTGCTTGCAACGCTGATCTCATTAAATCATGGTCTAATCTTGAAATGGATCGGTCACAAGTATGGTGTCGTCCCGCTCCGGGCTGGTCGACAGCATGGCAACAGGGGCACCGATCAGCTCCTCGATATAGCGCACATATTTGACCGCCTGGGCCGGCAGGTCGTTCCAGCTGCGCGCCCCGGCGGTGGTCGACTGCCAACCTTCCAGCGTTTCGTAGACCGGTTCGACCCGCGCCTGGGCTCCCTGGCTCGCCGGCAGATAGTCGATCACTTCGCCGTCCAGCCGATAGCCGGTGCAGACCTTGATCTGGTCCAGTCCGTCGAGCACGTCGAGCTTGGTGAGCGCGATGCCGTTGATACCGTTGACCGCCACCGCTTGGCGAACGAGCACTGCATCGAACCAGCCGCAGCGGCGCTTGCGCCCGGTGACGACGCCGAACTCATGACCGCGGGTGCCAAGAAACTCGCCGATCTCGTTGGTCTGCTCGGTCGGGAACGGGCCCTCGCCGACGCGCGTCGTGTAGGCCTTGGTGATGCCCAGCACATAGCCGATGGCGCCCGGCCCGAGTCCAGAGCCGGTCGCTGCCTGCCCGGCAACCGTGTTCGACGAGGTAACATAAGGATAGGTGCCCTGATCGATGTCGAGCAGGGTTCCCTGCGCCCCTTCGAACAGGATACGCGAACCGGCCCGGCGCTCGTCGTCGAGGATCTTCCAGACCCGGTCCATGTAAGGCAGAACGGCGTCGGCCACCGACGTCAGTTCATGCATGACCGCGGCTTGCGCCACGGCGGGATGGCCAAGCCCGCGGCGCAGTGCGTTGTGGTGCGTCAACAGCCGGTCGACCTTGGCGCCGAGCGTATCGAGGCTCGCCAGGTCCATGACCCGGATAGCACGCCGCCCGACCTTGTCTTCATAGGCCGGGCCGATGCCGCGCCGGGTGGTGCCGATCTTGGTGCCGGAATTCGACGCCGCGTCCTCGCGAAAGCCGTCGAGCTCGCGGTGCAGCGACAGGATGAGCGCGGTGTTCTCGGCGATCTTCAGCCGGTCCGGGCCGACCTCCACGCCCTGTTCCCTGAGCCTGGTCAGCTCGGCGACGAAGGCGTGCGGGTCGAACACCACGCCGTTGCCGATCACCGACAGCTTGCCCTGCCGAACCACGCCGGACGGCAACAGGGAAAGCTTGTAGACGGTGCCGTCGACGACCAGCGTGTGACCGGCATTGTGGCCGCCCTGGAAACGCACCACCACGTCGGCGCGCTCGGAAAGCCAGTCGACGATCTTGCCTTTGCCTTCGTCGCCCCACTGCGAGCCGACGACCACCACATTGGCCATGTCTAAGGTGTCCTCCAGGTTCCGGGCCGCGGCCGCGGCACGGCCTCTATAGAGCATCGCGGCCAAAATGGGCAGAGCTTTGCCGCGCGTGCCGGATCGCCGGCGCGGTCGAGGTCCAATCGAATTCCGGGCTCAGGCCTTTACGAAACAGCTGCAGGCGAATAGAGCGGATCACCGCTTCCTTGCCATGATGCGCCGCTCTAAGTCGTTGTTTTTCCCCAATTCCGGACGGAATGCCGTTTCCACTTTTCCTGGAATTGCCCTACGCCCACCGCAAGACCCTTCCCGAAATTTCGCTGATGCCCCACCGCAACGCCTATCTGCTGCTTCTGTTGACCACCCTGTTCTGGGGCGGCAATGCCGTGGCCGGCAAGCTCGCGGTCGGCCATGTCTCGCCGATGCTGCTCACCGCTGCGCGGTGGGGCCTGTCGCTGGTCTTGCTGCTGCTGCTCGGCTCCCGCCGCCTGGCTGCGGATTGGCCGCAGATCCGCGCGCATCTGCCGCTGTTGACGCTGCTTGGCGCGCTGGGCTTCTCGATCTTCAACATCGCGCTTTATTCGGCGCTGCTCTACACCACCGCGATCAATGTCAGCATCGAGCAGGCCGGCATGCCGCTGCTGATCTTCCTCGCCAATTTCCTGTTCTTCGGCGTCCGCGTCTCGGCACTGCAAATCGTCGGCTTCCTCCTGTCGATCGCCGGGATCGCGCTCACCGCCAGCCACGGCGATCCGGCGCGGCTGCTGGCGCTCGACGTCAATTTCGGCGATGCGCTGATGCTGGTCGCCGTGGTGGTCTACAGCGCCTACACGGTGGCGCTGCGGTTTCGTCCGGACATCCATTGGCAAAGCACCATGATCGTGCTCTGCGCCGCGGCGCTGATCACCTCGCTGCCGTTCGTGGCCGCCGAGTTCTGGTGGCGGGAAGCCGGGGTTGTGCCCGACGGGCGTGGCTGGGCCGTGATCGCCTATACCGTGCTCTTTCCCTCGCTGCTCGCCCAGGTCTTCTACATCGCCGGCGTCGGCCTGATCGGGGCCAATCGCGCCGGACTGTTCATCAATCTGGTGCCGATCTTCGGCACGCTGCTGTCGATCCTGGTGCTCGGCGAGGATTTCCGCCTGTACCACGCACTGGCCATGGCCCTGGTGCTCGGCGGCATCTGGCTGGCAGAGACCAGCGGCCGCAAGATGGGCGCCGGCTAGCGCTTCAGGCGCCGGCGACGTCGAAATGCAGCGGCTTGGCCGAAACGATCGACTTGTGCGCCCGCACCTGCTGCAGCACGTCCTCCGGAAACGGCGCATCGAGATAGAGCAGCGCGATCGCATCGCCGCCCGGCCGGTTGCGGCCGAGCTGGAAGTTGGCGATGTTGACGCCGTTGTTGCCGCACACCGTGCCGAGCAGGCCGATGATGCCGGGCGCATCGGCATTCGTCGTATAGAGCATGTGCTGGCCGACCTCGGCGTCGAGGTTGATGCCCTTGATCTGGATGAAGCGCGGCTTGTGATCGGAGAAGCAGGTGCCGGCGATCGAGCGGGTCCGGCCTTCGGTCTTCACCGTCAGCTTGATATAGCCGTCGAAGACGCCGGATTTGTCGCGCTTGACCTCGGCGACGATGATGCCGCGCTCCTTCACCATGATCGGCGCCGAGACCATGTTGACGTCGGCGACCTGCGGGCGGATCAGCCCGGCCAAGGCGGCACTGATCAGCGCCCTGGTGTTCATCGTCGCCGTCGATCCGTCGAACAAGATCTCGACCTCCTTGATCGGGTCTTCGGTCACCTGGCCGACAAAGGCGCCGAGCACCTCGGCGAGCTTGACGAACGGCTTCAGCCGCGGCGCCTCTTCGGCCGTGATCGACGGCATGTTGATGGCATTGCTGACCGCGCCCTTGACCAGATAGTCGGCCATCTGCTCGGCGATCTGCAGCGCGACATTCTCCTGGGCTTCGGTGGTCGAGGCGCCGAGATGCGGGGTGCAGACCACGTCGTCGAGTCCGAACAGCGGGCTGTCCGTCGCCGGCTCGGTGGCGAAGACGTCGATGCCGGCGCCGGCGACTTTGCAGCTTTTCAGGGCCGCGACGAGGTCGTCTTCGACGATCAGTCCGCCGCGGGCGCAGTTGATGAGCCGCACGCCGTCTTTCATCTTGGCGATCGAGCGGGCGTTGATGATGTCGCGCGTCTTTTCGGTGAGCGGCGTATGCAAGGTGATGAAGTCGGCGCGCGCCAGCAGATCGTCGAGCTCGACCTTCTCGATGCCGAGTTCGACCGCCCGGTCTTCGGATAGGAACGGATCGAAGGCCAGGACGTGCATCTTGAGCCCGACCCCGCGCTGGGCGACGATCGAGCCGACATTGCCGCAGCCGACGACGCCGAGCGTCTTGCCGGTGATCTCGACCCCCATGAAGCGGTTCTTCTCCCATTTGCCGGCATGGGTGGAGGCATTGGCGGCCGGCAGCTGACGGGCCACTGCAAACATCAGCGCAATCGCATGTTCGGCCGTCGTGATCGAATTGCCGAACGGCGTGTTCATCACGATGATGCCTTTGCGCGAGGCCGCCGGGATATCGACATTGTCGACGCCGATGCCGGCACGGCCGATGACCTTCAGCCGGCCGGCGGCCCCGATCAGCTTCTCCGTCACCTTGGACGCGGAGCGGATCGCCAGGCCGTCATAATCGGGGATCGCCGCAAGCAGCGCCTCCTTGTCCTTGCCGAGCTCGGGCAGGTAGTCGACCGCCACGCCGCGATCCTGAAAGATCTGGACGGCGGTCGGCGACAGCTTGTCGGATACGAGAACGCGGGGCGCCATGATGGCCTCCTTCAAACGGTAAAAAGGCATGGTGCGGGACAGCGTTGACAAAACCCTGGCCCGGCAGTCAGGCGGCGCTTGTCAGCGCCGCTTTCCGGGTGGCGAAGGCCCAGTCGAGCCAAGGCATCAGCGCCTCGAGATCGGCAGTCTCCACCGTCGCTCCCGCCCAGATCCTGAGGCCAGGCGGCGCGTCGCGGTAGGCCGCGATATCGAACGCGACGCCCTCGGTCTCGAGCAGGCCGGCAAGGCCCTTGGCGAAGGCAGCCTGCGCTGCCTGGTCGAGCCGCAGCACGTCGGCGTCGCCGACCGTCAGGCAGACGGAAGTGTTGGAGCGGGTCGCCGGGTCAGCCGCCAAATGCCTGGCCCAGGACGATCCGGCTACGAAGCGGTCGATGACGGTGAAGTTGCGCTCGGCGCGCGCGAGTAGTGCGGCCAGCCCACCCAGCCCCCGCGCCCACCGCAGCGCGTCGAGATAATCCTCCACGCAGAGCATCGAGGGCGTGTTGATCGTCTCGCCCTTGAAGATCCCTTCGATCAGCTTGCCGCCGGATGTCAGCCGAAAGATCTTCGGCAGCGGCCATGCCGGCTGGTAGCTCTCCAGCCGCGCGACGGCGCGCGGCGAAAGGATGAGCACCCCGTGAGCGCCTTCGCCGCCGAGCACCTTCTGCCAGGAGAAGGTGACGACGTCGAGCTTGTCGAAGGGCAGGCGCTGCGCAAACGCCGCCGAGGTGGCGTCGCAGATCGTCAGGCCGCCGCGCCTCGCCGCAATGAAGTCGCCATCCGGCAGCCGCACTCCGGAGGTTGTTCCGTTCCAGGTGAACACCACGTCGCGGTCGAAATCGACGCCGCCCAGATTCGGCAAGGCGCCGTAATCGGCCTCGAAGCGGCGGACATCGGCCAGCTTGAGCTGCTGGACCACGTCGCTCACCCAGCCGGCGCCGAACGATTCCCAGGCAAGCAGGTCGACCCCGCGCTGGCCGAGCAGCGACCACAGCGCCATCTCGACGGCGCCGGTGTCCGAGGCGGGCACGATGCCGATGCGGTAGTCGGCCGGCACCTCGAGCACCGCGCGGGTCAGCGCGATCGCCTCCTCCAGCTTGGCCTTGCCCAGCGCGCTGCGGTGCGAGCGGCCGAGCGCGGCGTCGGCGAGCGCCTGAGGCGACCAGCCGGGTCGTTTGGCGCAAGGACCTGAGGAGAAATGGGGATTTGCCGGACGCAATCCGGGCTTGGAGACGGTCTTCGTCATCTCTGCTCTACCCTTCCAGATAGCGAGCCCCTCGTTGGGGAGGGGTGGCCCAATGACGGCAGTAGCCGAAGCCTCGGCAAAGCGCAAGCCGCCGCAGCTCCGTCGCAAAGCACGCTCGGTGAACCACTGAGAGGGTCGGGCCGTTGTAGAAAGCTGCGCCACCGGCTAGAGCCGGAAAACGTGGAAACAGCTTTTCGTCCGAGTTGCGGAAAAACAAAGACTTAGAGTGGAGCATCGATTCGAAGCAGCGGAGATCGGCTCGAGGTGGGCGAGGTTGAGCAAACGTCGCCGCGGAGTCGAGTCCCGCCGCGGCGGAGCGATTTTCGGGCGGGATCGGGACATGCCGGGTTTGGAATCTTTGTCGGAATGTGCTCTGCAAGGCGGCCTGCCGGGTAGAGAGCGCGCCGCTCCTCGCGGCGGAGTGCGCCGATGACGGGGCCGTTGCTTGCCGGCGACGGCGCCCACGCTTTGACCTGGGGCATTGCCGGCCTGGCGACCGCGGGTGTGATCGTGCGGCCGTTCCGCTGGCCGGAAGCGGTCTGGGCGCTGGCCGGCGCGCTGGTGCTGGTGCTGCTGGGGCTGGTGCGCCCGCTCGACGCCTGGGCAGGGATCGTCAAGGGCCTCGACGTCTATCTGTTCCTGCTCGGCATGATGCTGCTGTCGGAACTCGCCCGCCGCGAGGGTCTGTTCGACTGGCTGGCCGCCAAGGCCACAGCCGCGGCGCACGGCTCGCCGCAGCGGCTCTTCCTGCTCATCTATGCGCTGGGCACGCTGATCACCGTGTTTTTGTCCAATGACGCCACCGCCGTGGTGCTGACCCCGGCCGTCTATGCCGCGACGCGCGCGGCGCGGGTCAAGGAACCGCTTCCCTACCTCTATATCTGCGCCTTCATCGCCAATGCGGCGAGCTTTGTGCTGCCGATCTCCAATCCCGCCAACCTCGTCGTCTTCGGCGGCGGGCGCATGCCGCCGCTGGCGGCTTGGCTGGCGATGTTCGCGTTGCCTTCGGTTGTGTCGATCGCGCTCACCTATCTGGTGCTGCGGCTGGCGCAGGCGGGCGCTTTGGCCCGCGAGACGCTGGCCACCGATGTCGAGAGCCCGCGCCTGCCGCGCGGCGGCCGTATTGCCGCCGGCGGACTTGCGCTGACGGCGGTGGCGCTGCTTGGCGCCTCGGCACTCGGGCTCGACCTCGGGCTGCCGACGCTGATCACCGCGGCGCTGACCACTTTGGCGGTGCTTGGCCTCAACCGTCAGAGCCCGCTGCCCGTGCTGGGGGGCGTCGACTGGCGGGTGCTGCCGCTGGTCGCCGGGCTGTTCGTGCTGGTCGAGGCGCTCGATCGGACCGGCGTGGTCCAAATCCTGGCCGACACCCTGCGGCAAGCCGCCGCGGCGGGGCCGCAACAGGCCGCCTTCGGCGCCGGCACGGTCGTGGCGACCGCCAGCAATCTGATCAACAATCTCCCGGCCGGCTTGGTGGCCGGCAGCGCCGTCCACAGCGCCGGGGTGCCGCCCGTCGTGTCGGGCGCGGTCTTGATCGGGGTCGACCTCGGCCCCAACATCTCGGTCACCGGATCGCTCGCCACCATCCTGTGGCTGGGGGCGCTGCGGCGCGAGCGGGTCGAGGTGAGCGCCTGGCAGTTCCTCAAGCTCGGCGTGTTGGTGACCTTGCCGGCGCTGTTTGGCGCTTTGGGCGTGCTCGTTTATAGCATGGGGTGAGCGGCAGCCCCGTCGGGGCGAACGAGAGGGCTCCGCGGCAGGGGATCGTTTCGCCTCCGGGCGAGTTCCTTTCCCCGAAGAACTGCGTCGTTGGGAATGGCGAACGGCAAGAAGGTCATCCGCAAGGCAAAGAAGGGACGGCCGATCCGGCAGGTCGCCGCGATCCCGTTCCGCCGTACCGATGCCGGTACCCTCGAGGTGATGCTGGTCACCTCGCGGGAGACGCAGCGCTTCATCATCCCCAAGGGCTGGCCGATGAAGGGCAAGAATGCCCGCGAAGCGGCCTCGATCGAGGCGCGCCAGGAGGCCGGGGTGCTAGGCAGGCCGCTCAGGCAGCCGATCGGCAAATTCCGCTACTGGAAGCGGATTGCCCGGCGTTTCGTGCCGGTCGAGGTGACCGTGTTCATGCTTGAAGTCGAAAACGAGGACGCGGACTGGAAAGAAGCCGGCATGCGTGAGCGGGCATGGCTGTCGCCGGACGAGGCCGTAACCCTGATCGATGAACCGGAGTTGGTTTCGCTGATCCAGTCGCTGTCGGCCGCTCCGCCGGCGTGACTTGGCCGGCTTGCGCGGTTCATCGCTTCATCGAGCGGCGCTTCCCTCTAAGTCTTTGTGTCTATGCAATTTCAGGACCGGAAACCGCGCCGCTTGTCCTGAAATCGCCCTACTGCAGTTCCCGGAAGTCCTGCACGGTGGCTTGGGTCAGCGTCGGCTCGCCTTTGAGGAAGCGCACCGAAGCAATCAACCCGGGCCCGACGAACGCGGCTTTAGGCCTGGTGGCGGCGAGGAAGTGGGGCGCGGGCCGTTGCTTGGCCTCGACCCGGGCCCACAGCCGGTCGCGCTGGCGCCGGCTCAGCCGGATGTCGGCTGCCCCGGCATATCTGCCGTCCTTGTTGAGCAGCGCGACGGCAACCTTGCCCGGGCCGCGTTCGACCCCGACGATCTCGAACTCGCCGACGTCATAGCATTTCGTCTTCAGCCAGTCCGTGGTCGCGCCGGACCGGTAGGGGCTCGCGCGGCGCTTCGACACCATCCCTTCCAGGCCCATGCGGGCAACCGCGGCATAGATCGCCGGACCGCCGCCCGGCAGCTCTTCAGAGAATTGGATGGCCCCGGATTGGCCGGCCAAAAGATCCCGGAGCAAGCGCCGCCGCTCAAACAGAGGCAGGCCGCGCAGGTCCTCGCCGTCGAAGTGCAACAGGTCGAAGGCAACCAGCGCAAACCGCTGCGGCGCGCCTTTGGTCGCTGCGCGCAGCTGCCGGAACGAGACATGGCCGGCATGATCCGGCAGGATCATTTCTCCGTCGATGGCCGCCGACCGGCACGGCAACGCGGCTGCAATCGCCGCAACGGAGCCACAGCGCGCGCTCCAGTCGCGGCCGCGGCGCGTGTAGAGCCGTGCCCGGCCATCCGCCACGATCACCTGCGTGCGAAAACCGTCATACTTGATCTCGTGCTGCCACTCGTCGCCGTCGGGCGGCAAATCGACGCGGGTCGGCTGCATCGGAACAACAAAAGCCAAACCGCCGCCGGCAGCGGAACTCGTACGCAACGCTATTTACCCCAACCCCTACCCCGGCCCAGTTGGCACAGCGGCTTGTGCCGGCACAAGTTAGCCGCCTGTCGGTGCGCCTCAGCCCGAAGGCGTAGCTGCGGCACGCGGCCAAGGAAAGATCCGCGGCCGTTTGGGGGCCGGAGCGTTTATCGGGGCGGGTAGGGCGGGAACTCGTGAAAGCATTCCGCCGGCGCATTGCGAGACCAATCGCCGGCTTCCACGGAAAGCTGCGCACAATGCTCGGGGACCACCAGGACGATCCACATCAGAACGCATAGCGCGGTAATCAGCGTGATGACAATGAAGGCTTCGAGTTCAGCGCGTTGCATCGGAATCGCTCATGGATCGGCCACTCGGGCGTCGCGATATCTAGGCGGCTAACGCTCTCCGGACAACTCATACCTCTGATTCAACGGTGAGTATAAAGGCGTAGTCTTGCCCAACGTGAGGAGATGGATCTAGCTCATAGAGGTTACCTTGACGGGAGATCCGGAGCCATTCTGCTCGTTATGAGCTATCTATGATCAATATGACTCGTAAGGGGAACGGTTGTTTACATCACCACCCGGATAACCTATGGCGGGACGCCGCGGCTGCAGGGAGCCGAGGATTGCCGGGAGCGCCGCTTGTCATTTGGCCAACGACGCGCCCGGCTTTTGTCCGGGCCGCGCCCTGGGCTGCGGCCCATTTTCCCGCGGATCGCTCTAGCGCCTGCCGCCGACCTCGTCGATGTGGCGCAACAGATCGGCCGGGTCATCATAGACGCGGAATGCGCCGGCGTCGCGCAGCTCGTCGGTGCCGTAGCCGCCGCTGAGCAGCCCGACCCCGAGCGCCTTGCAGCGCGCTGCGGCCAGGATGTCCCAGATGCTGTCGCCGACCACCACTGCGGTCTCGATCGCTGCGCCGATCCGGTCGGCGGCCGCCAGGAACAGGTCCGGATCGGGTTTGGCATATTTGACCTGATCGCGCGTCACCACCGGCACACGGCTCGGATCGACGCCGAGCGCGGCGAGGTTAACGGCGGCCGTATCCATGCGCCCGCTGGTGGCGATCGCCCAGGGAATGCCCGCCTCCGTCAGCCAGGCGAGCAACTCGCGCGCGCCGGGCAGCGGGCGGATGCGGTCGGCGAAGCGCTGATAGGATGCGGCATGGCTCTGCCGCAGCCGCTCGACCAAAGCGGTGCTTATCTCCAGGCCGGTCTCGCGCAGCAGCTGGTTGGTGAACAGCCCACCGCTCATGCCGATCCTGCGGTGAATCCGCCAGACCGACAGCTCGATGCCCTCGGCGTCGAGCGCATCCTTCCAGGCGATGACGTGGTGATAGACGCTGTCGACCAGCGTGCCGTCGAGGTCGAACAGAAACACCGGCTGAATGCGCATGGTTCGCTCCGCGTTTCGTCTTCTCCCAAGATAGCGGCGGCGCCGCAACCATCAATCGCCGCGACAGCCGCGGCAAGCCGCGCGGCGCGAATTGCGTCTTGAGGCGGCAGCGGCTAGGAAATACAGCCGACGCTCGAGTGGGGACAGTTCCGACCGCCAGAATGCACGGCCCGGCATGGCGTTGCGTGCCGGAGCGCAACGCTTGTGCGGCCTGAATTGGCGGCAGGCGAGAATCAGTGAAGCCGAGCAGGCCGATATCGGGGAAGGGGAATATGACAGACAGAAGCGGATTGCCGAGGCGAGGCCTCGTCCTGGGAGGCCTGGCGTTTGCGCTGGCTGGGTGCATGCCTGCGGTGCGTCAAGCGACGGATGCGCTGGCGTTCGCCACGCCGGGCCGTCCCCGGCCCGATCCCCGTTTCAGACGCCAGCATGTCAGCTATGATGGCGGCGAGCCGGCGGGATCAATCGTCGTCGACACGTCCGACTTCTTTCTCTATGCGGTCGAGCCCGGCGGCCAGGCGACGCGCTACGGCGTCGCCGTCGGCGAGCAGGGCCTGACCCTCAAGGGCCGGGCCACGGTCGGCCGCAAGGCGGAGTGGCCGGCGTGGACGCCGACCGCCAGCATGATCAAGCGCAAGCCGCATCTGCTGGAATATGCCGGCGGGGTGGCGGGCGGCGAAAACAACCCGCTCGGGGCGCGCGCGCTCTATCTCTACCGCGGCAGTCAGGACACCATGTTCCGCATCCATGGCACCAACGCGCCCTGGCTGATCGGCTCGGCGGTGTCGAACGGCTGCATCCGGCTGACCAACGAGGACATCATCGATCTCTACGATCGGACCCCGCTCGGCACCAAAGTTCTGGTCATCTAGCCGTGCCGCGAGCTGCAATGATGTGCAAAATCGGGCATCGGCCGCCCGGTCACAGCGCTCTCGCCGGTCATTGTGGCATTTCTGCACTAGTCGTGGATTGCTTGACGACTAATATGATGGACGTTGCTTTTTAGATTCTGCCCACTGGGAAAGGACTGCCGGGATGAACAGAGTTCTCATCGCAATTGTTGCGGCATCGTTGGCGGCGTGTAGCCTGAGTGCCTGCGGAACCATGGGGAAGGGTAAAGGTAAAGCCCCACCTCCGGTCGCCGAAGTCGCTCCGGCAGCTGCGCCCGTCTATAAGTAAGACTTCCTCGTCGGTGGAGGCTCCAGGGCCTCCACCGACAGGTCGGGTGGGGTGCACCCTCTTCTAGAGGTCGGTTCAAGCTCGGCTTGAACGATCTTTCATTTCGATTTGCTCCGGATCATCTTCAATGCCCTTAAGTGGTCGCCACACAACCTTGGCGCTGCTCGCGCTGTTCGTCGCGGGCTGCCAGGACAAGCCTCCTCAACCAAATTTCGTCTCCGCCTACAGCGACGGCAGCGTCGCGGTGATGGCGCCGTCGGTAACCGGCAACGCCGCCGCGTCCCCGTCGGTCAAGGCGATGGAGGCGCAGAACAACTATTACATCGAGTTTCGTGCCCGCTACGCGCTGAGCTATGGCCACACCTATGTCGTGTTCGGCCAGCTCAACAGCGCCGGGCAGGCGGTGAACCCGGAAGTCGCCGGCCTGCATCCGGCGTCGACCAACGAAGTCCCCTACGTTCTCGGCCACATCGTGCCCGTGCCGTCCGAAACCGGGTGGAGCGACGGCGATCTCGAGGAGGCGTACCGGTCGGCCAGCTGGCGCGTGATGCTCAACCAATCCGAGTTCAACCGTGTGGTCGGCTATATCCGCAAGCTGCAGGGAAGCTCGCCCGTCTGGCAGGCGTCGGTCTACAATTGCAATGCCTTTACCGGCGATATCGCCAAGTTCATGGGCTACAAGGTGCCGTCCAAATATCTGCGCCCACAGCAATTCGTCACCGAACTGCGCGAGTTGAACACGGGCTCGAACGCTTCTAACCGCAGCGCACTCAATCAGCCGGGCGGGTATTCCAGCACCCAGGCGATGCTGCAAACCGGTCGGGCTGCCCAGCCCTGATCCGCTGGGCGTGATGAAGCCGGGCACCGGAGCCGCAGGCTGGCGCGGTGTCCATCGCAATGCCGGTGAGCCGCAATGATGGTCACGGCAGCTTCTGTCGGCAAGCTTCTCTGGGTGCTGGGCGTCGTCGCCTGGTACATCATCCGCTATCCGTTCGAGCGGCGGGCGAAGCGCGTGCCGATCGTCACCAACCGCCGGTCGCGTGCGGAGGCGCTCGCCCTGGCACTGGCGCTGATCGGGCTCGCGGTTCTGCCGGCGATTTATGTGGCGAGCGGTTTTCCGGCGCGCGCCGACTATCCGGCACACTGGTGGGCACTGCTCATCGGCGCGGTGTGCTATGTCGCCGCGCTGTGGCTGTTTCGCACCGCCCACAAGCTGCTCGGCCGCAACTGGTCGATCACGCTTGAGATCCGCGCCAAGCACGAGCTGATCGCCGATGGGCCATATGCCTTCGTCCGGCATCCGATGTACACCTCGTTCCTGCTGATGGCGCTCGGCCAGGCGTTTCTGCTGTCGAACTGGTTCGTCGGGCTGGCCGGCCTGATCGGCTTCGCCGCCTTCTTTCTCCTGCGCGTCCGGAAGGAGGAAAACATGATGCTGGAGAATTTCGGCCCCGCCTATCGCTCCTACATGCAGCGCACCAAGCGTATAGTCCCCTACATCTATTAAGGGGCGCTGAGATGCGAGGCCGGTCCATCAAATTGTCGCCCTCCCGGCGGCTCGTCTGCGACCTGATGCGGTTTTCCAAATCGGTGCCGCGGGTGGCCGTGCAGCGCAGGATGAACCTGGCGCCGCTGGCGCAGGCGCGATCGTCTGCGGTCCGCCGGGTCTCGTGGACCGCGCTGATGGCCAAGGGCTATGCGCTGCTTGCCCTCGACGTGCCGGAGTTGCGCCGCGCCTATATCAAGCTGCCCTGGCCGCAGCTCTACGAGTATCAGTCGAGCGTCGCCTCGATTGCCCATGAGCGCGACCTCGAGGGCGAGCGCTCGGTGCTGGTCAACCTGGTCAAGCAGCCCGAGCGTCGATCGGTCGTCGGCCTTGAACTCGCTGATTGCCCAGGTCCGCTCACGCCCGGTGCTCGAGGTCAAGGATTTCAGGCAGGCGCTGCGGTTTGCCCGCCTGCCGGGCCCGGTGCGCTGGCTGTTGATGTGGCTCGGGCTGAATATCGGCCGGCAGCGGGCAAACCGGTTCGGCACCTTCCAGCTCTCCGTCTATTCCGGGTTGGGCGCTGAGTCGCTCAACCCGCTGACGCCGCTGACGACCCTGCTCAATTACGGGCCGATCGACGAGCACGGCTTCGTCAACGTGCGCATCCACTACGATCACCGCGTCATGGATGGCGCTACGGTGGCGAGGGCGCTTGCCAAATTCGAGCAGATTCTCAACGGCCCGGTGGCCGAGGAACTGGCCTCCGCGCCGGGCGAGCCCCAGCCATAGGCATCGGGCGGCGCCGGCCCGAGCGCCCGGCTGTCGCTCAGTTGCCGCCGAATTGGCGGGCGCTGATGCACTTCTCCACCTTGCAATTGTCCGTGTCGGCGACGGCAATCTGCTCCACCGCGGTGCTGTCGCCACGCTGGCAAAACGAGCCATCCTCGACGAACCGGTCGTAGAGCACGCTGCCGGTCTGGCCGCGCCGGTAGAGGATCGCCACACCATCGCGCTCGAGCGCCCGATGAACTTCGGTGCATGACATGTCCTTGACCAGATAGCGGACGATCGCATCAGCCTCGGAACAGCAAAGGCAAAGCACAAACGCGACAGCAAGCCTAAGCGTCATTCTGTTTTGTTCCAGCGATAGTTCAAGAGTCTTGGCATCGCGACAATTATACCATTCGCTTCACGGAGCAAAGACCATCGTGATGCGCTCGGCTGCCTCCGTCCGGCCCGGGGCTGCGCGGACGGAAAATGACTTCCCTAAGCTCAGCCGCAAGCTTAGCTTGCATTAGACCCATCTGATCGATGGGCTTGTCAAATCCTGGGAAGGTGCGGACCATGGGATACGGAAGGGTTTTGCGCGGGTTGGCCGCGGCGGCAAGCTGCCTGGTTCTCGGCTCGGTGTCGGCCGGCCATGCTCAAGAGGCGGCGAAGCCGAACATCCTCGTCATCTTCGGCGACGACATCGGGCAGACCGAACATTCAGCGCCTATAGCCATGGGCTGGTGGGCTACACGGACGCCCGAACATCGACCGCATCGCCAAGGAAGGCATGATGTTCACCGACTACTATGCGCGAGAACAGCTGCACGGCCGGCCGTTCGACCTTCATCACCGGCCAGGTCTGCCTGCGCACCGGCCTGTGCAAGGTCGGCATCCCCGGCGCGCCGGTCGGCCTGCAGGACCGCGACATCACGATCGCCCAGGCGCTCAAGCCGCTCGGCTACGCCACCGGCCAGTTCGGCAAGAACCATCTCGGCGACCGCGACGAGTACCTGCCGACCAAGCACGGCTTCGACGAGTTCTTCGGCAACCTCTACCACCTCAATGCCGAGGAGGAGCCGGAACGGCCCTATTGGCCCAAGGACGAGCCGGACTTCGTCAAGGCAACTCGCCGCGCGGCGTGCTCCACGCGTCCGCCGACGGCAAGATCGAGGACACCGGCCCGCTCAACCGCAAGCGCATGGAGACGATCGACGACGAAACGACCGCCGCCGCGATCGACTTCATGAAGCGCCAGGCACAAGGCCGGCAAGCCGTTCTTCACCTGGATGAACACCACCCGCATGCATGTCTTCACCCATGTGCGCGATTCGATGCGCGGGCAGAGCGGCATGCCGGGCAATGAATATGCCGACGGCATGATCGAGCATGACGGCGACGTCGGCAAGCTGCTGAAGGCGCTCGACGACCTCGGCATCGCCGACAACACCATCGTCGTCTACACGACCGACAACGGCCCCAATCAGTGGTCCTGGCCGGACGCCGCGACGACGCCGTTCCGCAGCGAGAAGGACACCAACTGGGAAGGCGCGTTCCGCGTGCCGGCGATGATCCGCTGGCCGGGGCATATCAAGGCCGGGCGAGGTCTCCAACGAGATGGTGTCGGGCCTCGACTGGTTCCCGACCCTGGTGGCGGCGGCCGGCGATGCCGACGTCAAGGACCAGCTGCTCAAGGGCACCAGCCTCGGCGGCACGCAGTTCAAGGTGCATCTCGACGGCTACAACCAGCTCGACTACCTGACCGGCAAGTCGCCGAAATCGGCACGCAGCGATTTCTACTACTTCAACGACGACGGCGATCTGGTCGCCTACCGCTACGACGACTGGAAGATCGTGTTCTGCGAGCAGCGCGAGCCGGGCGGCTTCGTGGTCTGGGCAAACCCGTTCACCTGCTTGCGGGTGCCGAAGCTGTTCAACCTGCGCATGGACCCGTACGAGCGCGCCGACATCGTTTCGGACCAGTATTACGATTGGCTGGCCAAGAACGCCTATCTGATCGCAATACGGCGTTTGGCGCGTGGCGCCGTTCCTGCAGACGTTCAAGGAGTATCCCGCCCAGCCAGCGCTCGGCCAGCTTCAGCGTCGACCAGATGATCGAGGCCATGCAGCGGTCGCTGTCCGAGAATGGCGCCGGCAAGTAGCTCGACCGCGCCGGATGCTGCTGCGTCGGCCGACCGAGCGCGTGCGGACGTGCTCGCGCTCGGCCAGCGCATCAATGCTTCGGTGATCGGCCAGGCGGCGATGGTCGAGCGCCTGCTGCTCGGCCTCCTGGCCGACGGACATCTGCTCGTCGAAGGCCTGCCTGGGCTGGCCAAGACCCGGGCGATCAAGACGCTCGCCCGGCATCTCGACGCCAAGCTCTCCCGCGTCCAGTTCACGCCGGACCTGCTGCCCTCCGACATTACCGGCTCGGAGATTTATCTCAGCGACGGCGGCAAGGGCGACGTTCCAGTTTCAGCAGGGCCCGGTCTTCGCCAACCTCGTGCTCGCCGACGAGATCAACCGAGCCCCGGCCAAGGTGCAGTCGGCGCTGCTCGAAGCGATGGAGGAGCGCCAGGTGACGGTCGGCGGCGAGAGCCGGCCGCTGCCCGAACTGTTCCTGGTCATGGCGACGCAGAACCCGATCGAACAGGAAGGTACCTACCCGCTGCCCGAGGCTCAGCTCGACCGGTTCCTGATGCATATCGAGGTGACCTATCCGGATGAAGCGTCGGAGGCCGCCATCGTGCGCCTGGTCCGCGGCGAGGAGAGCGCTGCGCATGCCAAGAGCGGCGCGGCGGCCGAGGCCAGGCTGCCGCAGGACAGCATCTTTTCGGCGCGCCGGCAGATCGCCGCGGTCACCGTCGCGCAACCGGTCGAGAACTATATCGTCGCGCTGGTCTTCGCCACGCGCGCCCCCGTCAAGGTCGACGCGGAGCTCGGCAAATGGCTCGAGTTCGGCGTCAGCCCGCGCGCCTCGATCGCGCTCGACAAAGTGTCGCGCGCCTATGCCTGGCTGAACGGGCGCGACTATGTCACGCCCGACGACGTCAAGGCGATCGTTCACGACGTGTTCCGCCACCGGCTGATTCTGTCCTATGACGCGCATGCGGCCGGCACCACGGCCGACCAGGTCATCGACCGCCTGGTCGACCAGGTGGCGGTCGCCTGAGGCCCCCGCGATGGCACGATCGCTCTCGGCCCGGGCGCGCGCGACAGGCATCGTTCGCGCCGGGGTTGCAGCGGATGGAAGCAGCAACGTTCATGTCAGGGTCGCCGATCTGGTCGCGCTCGAGGCCGCCGTGCACGGTCCTCGGACTGTGGGCGAAGCAGCCGGTGTCACCAGCTGCTCGCCGGCCGTCATCCCTCGCGGGTGCGGGGCCGCGGCCTGGCCTTCGAGGAGCTGCGCGCCTATGTCGCCGGCGACGACATCCGCAGCATCGACTGGCGGGTGACGGCCCGGACCGGCAAGCCGTTCGTGCGGGTCTACAGCGAGGAGAAGGACCGGCCGGCGCTGATCCTCGTCGATCAGCGCATCAACATGTTCTTCGGCAGCCGGCTGGCGATGAAGTCGGTCGCGGCGGCCAAAGTGGCGGCGCTCGTCGCCTGGCGCATCCTGACCGTCGGCGACCGGGTCGGCGGCCTCGTGTTCAACGATGCCGCGATCGAGGAGACCAAACCGCACCGCAGCCGCGCTGCCGTGATCGACCTGGCGACGCGCATCGCCGCCATGAACGCTCGATTGTCGGTCGAGCAAGAGGTCGCGGCTGGCAAAGGCCAGCTCGACCGAGCGCTCGAGCGGGCGGTCGCGCAGGCCGGCCACGACCATCTGGTGGTGGTGATCAGCGATTTCGACGGCCACACGGCAGCGACCCGGGATCGGCTGCTGGCGCTGACGGCCAGCAACGATGTGCTGGCCGTGCTCGTCTATGACCCGTTCCTGCTCGAGCTGCCCGAGCGCGGCGAGGTGGTCATCACCGGGGGCCGGCGCCAGGCCTCGCTCAGCCTCGGCCGCGGCGGTCCGCGTCATGCGATTGCCGGCTTTGCCCAGGCGCGGGGACGCGAACTGCTCGCCTGGCAGCAGGAGCTCGGGCTGCCGATGTTCCCGGTTTCGGCCGCCGAGGACGTCGTGCCGCAGATGCGCTCGGTGATGGAGCGGCTGAGATGGCAAGTCGGGCGTCGCTGAGCCATGGAGCCGCCGACGCCGACCGGTACGGAACTCGAAGCCGCGTTGGCGCCGCTTGCCGACCTGGTCCTGCCGCCTCCGGTCGGCTGGTGGCCGCAGACCTGGGGCTGGGCGGTCCTGGCGCTCGCCCTGGCGCTGCTCGCCGGACTGGCCGCCTGGCGCTGGCTGGCGGTGCGACGCCGCAACCGCTACCGGCGCCAGGCCCTGGCGCGGCTGGTCGAGCTTGCCGCCCAGCGGGCCGACAAGGCCGGCGCCGTGCTCGGCATGGTCGAACTTTTGAAGCGTACTGCACTTGCCGCCTGGCCGCGAACGGCGGTGGCCGAGCTGGCCGGGGCGGAGTGGCTGGCCTTTCTCGAGGCGCATGGCGGCGGCACGCGGATCGTGCCGAGGGTCGCGTCCCTGCTCGACGATGCCGAATACCGGCCGCGCGGCGCGCAGCTCGATGACGCCGCCTTCAGTGAGTTGGTCGCGACCTGCCGCAGCTGGATAGAGAACCACCGTGTACCAGCTTGACTATCCCTGGCTGCTTGCTTTGCTGCCCCTGCCGCTTGCCGCCTGGTGGCTGCTGCCGCCATTTCGCCAGGCCACCAGCGCGCTGCGGATCCCGTTCTTCAACGAGGTGCTGAAAGCCGCCGGGCTGGAGGCGCGCGACGGCGCTGAGATCGCCAGCGCGAGCCGCATCGGACGGGCCGTCGATTCGGTCTGCTGGGCGTTGCTGGTGCTGGCGCTCTGCCGGCCGCAATATGTCGAGCCGCCGCTGGTCAAGGTCGAGCCCGAGCGCGATCTGCTGCTGGCGATCGACCTGTCGCAGTCCATGGATACCGCCGATTTCCTCGATCCCTCCGGGGCAAGGAAAAGCCGGGTCGAGGCGGTACGCGCAGTGGTCGCCGATTTCGTCGGGCGCCGGCCGGGCGACCGCATCGGGGTGATCGCGTTCGGCGATGCGCCTTATCCGCTCGCCCCGTTCACGCTCGACCATGCCACCGTCCAGGCGATCCTGGCGGGAGTGCTGCCGGGAATCGCCGGGCCCCGCACCGCGCTGGGCGACGCCATCGGCCTCGCCATCAAGATGTTCTCGTCGAGCTCCGCGCCCGACAAGGTGCTGATCGTGCTTACCGACGGCAACGACACGGCCAGCAAGATGCAGCCCGCCGAGGCTGCCGGGATCGCCAAGGAGAACGGCATCGTCGTCCATACCGTGGGCATCGGCGATCCCCAAGCCGCCGGCGAGGACAAGCTCGACCAAGACGTGCTGCAGAAGATCGCGTCGGCCACCGGCGGCCGCTATTTTTTCGGCCAGGACCAGTCCGAGCTCGCCGCCATCTACCGGGTGCTCGATCAGATCACTCCGGCCAATCAGCAGACGCTGTCCTGGCGTCCCAAGATCGAGCTCTTCCATTATCCGCTCGGCTTGGCGGTGGTCGTGCTTGCGCTCTACCATCTCGCCGCCTGGGCTGCTGCCGCGCTCGGCCGGCGCGCGACGGTGCCGGCGCGATGATTGCCGACTTTCACTTCCTCAGGCCCTGGTGGCTGCTCGGCATTCCGGTCGCGCTCCTCCTCATCTGGCTGGCGCTGCGGCGCGGCGATGTCAGGCGCCTGTGGCAGGGGCTGATCGCGCCCGACCTGCTCGCTCATCTGGTGGTGCACCGCAATGGCACGAGCCGGTTCCGGCCGATCCATCTGGCGGCGGTCGTGATCGCGCTCGGCTCGCTTGCCGCCGCCGGCCCTACCTTCCGGCGCGAGCGGCCGCCCTTCGTCGAGGACCAGGCCGCGCTCGCGATCGCCGTCGACCTGTCGCCGACGATGGATGCGATCGACGTGTCGCCATCCCGGCTGGAACGGGTGAAGCTCAAGATCCACGACCTGATGGGCCGGCGCCCCGGCGCGCGGACCGCGCTCTTCGCCTATGCCGGCAGCGCCCATCTGGTGCTGCCGCCGACCGAGGACCAGAACCTGCTATCGAGCTATGTCGACGCGCTGGCCACCCGCATCATGCCGGTCGCCGGGCGGGATACGGCCAAGGCGCTGCGGACGATGGCGACCGCGCTTGCGGGTGAGACCGCGCCGGGCACTTTGCTGTTCTTCACCGACGGGATCGAGCCGGGTGCCAGGCAGGCGTTTCAACATCTGCCGCCGGGCTGGAATGCGCTCATTCTCGGCATCGGTACGGCTGAAGGCGGTCCGGTGAAGACCGCCGACGGCGCATTCCTGACCGATGCGGCAGGCGCCAGGGTCGTCGCCCGCCTCGATGCAGGCGCGTTCGAGGCGATGCGCGGTGAGGGCGTCGAGGTTGCCGCGGTGACCCTCGACGACAGCGATGTCGACTGGGTCACGCGTCGCATCCGCAGCCATTTCGAGGCCGCAAAAGGCCAGAGCGAGAGCCATTGGCGCGACCTCGGCTGGTGGCTGACCATCCCGATCGCGGCGGCCAGCCTGTTCGGCTTCCGCCGCGGCTGGTCGGTCGCGTGGGCGCTGCTCATCGTTGTGCCTTTGGCTTGGGGCCAACCGGGGCCGGCGATGGCCGAGCCGCTGAGCTGGCAGGACATGTGGCTGACCCCTGACCAGCAAGGCAGGCTGGCGTTCCAGCACGGCGATTTCGCTGCGGCCTCCGAACGCTTCGCCGACCCGATGTGGCGCGGCGCGGCACTTTACCGGGCCGGCCGGTTTGCCGAGGCGCTCGATGCCTTTGCGCAGCGCGACACGGCGGAGAGCTACTTCAACCAGGGGAACACGTTCGCCCATCTCGGCCGTCTCGACGAAGCTGCCGCGAGCTATCGCCAGGCGCTGGCGCGGCGGCCCGGCTGGCCGGCGGCCAAGGCCAATCTGGCGCTGGTCGAGCGGCTGGCTGCTGCCCGGAAAAAGGACGACCAGGCGCAGCCCCAGGATCCCAACGAAAAGCCCGACGAAGTGCGCTTCGACGACAAGGGCAAAAAGGGCAAGGCCGGCGAGGTGAATATCGCCCGGCAGACGGCCGAGATGTGGATGCGCAACATCCAGATCTCGCCGACCGACCTTTTGGCACGCCGCTTCGCCCTGGAAGCGGGCTCGGCCAAGCCATGACCCGGGCCGGCTTGCGCTGCGTCTGGCCGGCGCTCGCCATCGCCCTCCACGGCGCCGCGCCGGCGCACGCCGCCGGGCCGCTGGTGCGCGCCCAATTGGTGACCAAGGACACCTTCCTCGCCGGCCGGCAGATCGAGATCGAGGTCGATCTCTTGGCGCCGAACTACTTCATGTCCGCGGCGCGGTTCCCGCAAGTTTCGGTGCCCGGCGCGGTCGCCACGCTGGGCGACGACGCCCAGAACTTCACCGAGACCATCGACGGCACCGACTTCAGCGGGATCCGGCGGATCTATCGCATCACACCGCTGGCGCCGGGGCACTACCAACTGCCGCCCGCACCGGTGACCTTCAGCTATGCGGCCCAGCCGGGCGTGGCGACGCCGGGCCGCGCCACGCTGCCCGCAGTGAGCTTCGACGTCGTCGCCGCTCCGGCCGCGGCGGACGGCCGAGAGCCGCTGGTGTCGACCCGGGTGGCGATCACCCAGAGCGTCGACCGCGATCCGGCCAAGCTCGGCGCCGGCGACGTCCTGGTGCGCAGCCTCGAGGCGACGGCCGAGGGCCTGCCGGCGATGCTGATCCCGGAGCCCGACCTGCCGGCGCCCGACGGCGTGCGCGTCTATCGCCGCGACCCGGTGCTGTCGGCCGTCACCGAGGGGCGCGGCGAAACCACCGCGGGCAAGCGCCTCGACCAGGTCACCTATCGGTTCGACACGGCCGGAACCTTTGAGCTGCCCGCCGTGGCGATCGCCTGGTACGACCCGGTGAACAAGCGCCAGAGGGTGGCGGAGGCGCCGGCAATCCCGGTGACGGTCGCGGCCCAGGCCATGCCGGCCTCGCCGCTGCCGCTGCCGGCGCCCGAGCCGGTCCCGGCGAAGGCCCGTCATCCGGGTGCCTGGGGCGTCGCCGCCGCCGCCGTTCTGGCGGCGCTCGCCTGGGCCGCCGTGCGCCTGCTGCCCAGGCTGCGCCAAGCCGCCGCCGCTGCCGCCGCCCGCCGCCGCGGCAGCGAAGCCGCCTATTTCCGGCGCTTCGTAGAGGCTTGCCGGTCCGGAACCGCTGCCGAGATCTTCCGTGCCCTCGACGCGTGGGCACGGCGCTGCCGGCTGGGGCCGTTGCGCGCCTGGGCGGCGGCCTATGGCGGCCGCGCCGCATCCGATCAGTTGGAGCGCCTGGAAGCCGAGCTCTTCGGCGGCGGTCCGGCGGCCCGGCAAGGGCCGGCGCTGGCGCAGGCAATCGGCGAGGCGCGCCTGCGCTGGCTGAAGGCGGCCGAGCCGCCGCACCGTTTGTCGGGCATCCCGCTGCCGCCGCTCAATCCGTAGGCCGAAGGCCGGCAATTGCCGGCTTCCGGCCGCTTCCGGAAACCGCAACGTTTGTGCCTCGGCACGACGCACGGCAAGGTCGAGGAACCTTAACCGGCACGACACAAAACTGTCATCCAACTGTTACATGAGGGGTTTAAGGCCTCTCGCGGACGTCACTCGGACGTCACCAAGTTTTCCGAAACAGGAGCAGGCCAAATGAGGCAATTCATCCGTTCAGCGGCCGTTGCGATGACCTTCGCCGCGACCGCCTTCGCGGCATCGACGTCAATGGCCGCGGACATTTCCGGCGCCGGCGCAACATTCCCGTACCCGATCTATGCCAAGTGGGCGGACGCCTATAAGAAGGAGACCGGCGTCGGGCTCAACTACCAGTCGATCGGCTCGGGCGGCGGCATCAAGCAGATCAAGGCCAAGACGGTCACCTTCGGCGCTTCCGACGCGCCGCTCAAGGGCGATGACCTCGAATTGATCGGCCTGGCGCAGTTCCCGATGGTGATGGGCGGCATCGTTCCGGTGGTCAATCTGGAAGGCGTCAAGCCCGGCGACCTGGTGCTGGACGGGCCGACGCTCGCCGACATCTTCGTCGGCAAGATCACCAACTGGAACGACGAGGCGATCAAGAAGCTCAACCCCAACGTCACCCTGCCGGACCAGGCGATCGCCGTGGTCCACCGCTCCGACGGCTCGGGCACGACCTACAATTTCAGCTACTATCTCGCCGACGTCAGCCCCGACTGGAAGGCCAATGTCGGCGTCAACACCGCGCTGGAATGGCCGGTCGGCATCGGCGCCAAGGGCAATGAGGGCGTCGCCAACAACGTCTCGCAGACGGGCGGGGCGATCGGCTATGTCGAATATGCCTATGCCAAGCAGAACAAGCTGACCTACACCGACATGATCAACAAGGACGGCAAGAAGGTCGAGCCGACCGCGGCGAGCTTCTCGGCCGCCGCCGCCAATGCCGACTGGAGCTCGCAGCCGGGCTACGGCGTCATCCTCGCCAACCAGGCCGGTCCCGAGACCTGGCCGATGACCGCCGCCACCTGGATCCTGCTTTACAAGCAGCCGAGCGACGTGCAGGCCACCTCCGAGGCATTGAAGTTCTTCGCCTGGGCCTATGCCAAGGGCGACGACTTCGCCGCCGGCCTCGACTATGTGCCGATGCCCGACAAGGTGGTCGAGAGCGTCGAGCAGATGTGGGCCAAAGACATCGTCGGCAGCGACGGTAAGCCGATCTATTCCGAAATGTAAGCCTGCCGCCGGGAGGGCCCGTCGCGGCGCTCCCGGCTCGTTCCCGTCCGTCGCGCGAGGGCGTTGATGACCGCAGTTTCCGACACCAGACCCGCGCCTGCAGTCCGCAGCCGGGCGGCCACCGTCCAACGCTTCGCCGCCAGCGATGCCCTGTTCAGCACGCTCACCCGCCTCTCGGCCATCCTCGTCCTGGTGATCCTCTCCGGCGTGGCGCTGTCGCTGATCGTTGGCGCCTGGCCGGCGCTGTCGCATTTCGGCTTCGGCTTCCTCACCACCCAGTCTTGGAACCCGGTCACCGAGAAATTCGGCGCGCTGGCGCCGATCTACGGCACGGTCGTGACCTCGGCGATCGCCATCATCCTGGCGGTGCCGCTCGGCATCGGCATCGCCGTATTCCTCACCGAGCTGTGCCCACGGCCGCTGCAGGCGGCCGATCGCGATCGCGGTCGAGCTGCTCGCCGGCATTCCGTCGATCATCTACGGCATCTGGGGCCTGTTCGTGTTCGCGCCGTTCCTACAGACCACCTTCCAGCCGTTCCTGATCAACCTGTTCCACGGCGTGCCGGGGCTCAACAACCTGTTCGCCGGGCCCCCCTACGGCATCGGCCTTTTGACCTCGGCGCTGATCCTGGCGATCATGATCCTGCCGTTCATCAGCTCGATCACCCGCGACGTGTTCGAAACGGTGCCGGCGGTGCTCAAGGAATCGGCCTACGGCATCGGCTGCACCACCTGGGAAGTGACCCGGCGGGTGGTGATTCCCTATACCCGCGTCGGCATCATGGGCGGCGTGATGCTGGGGCTCGGCCGGGCGCTGGGCGAGACGATGGCCGTGACCTTCGTCATCGGCAACGCCCACCGCATCAGCAGCTCGCTGTTTGCGCCGGGCACGACGATCTCGGCCACCATCGCCAACGAATTCACCGAGGCCGACGGCGAGCTCTACACCTCGTCGCTGGTGGCGCTCGGGCTCATCCTGTTCATCATCACCTTCATCATCCTCGCTGTCGCCCGCTATATGCTGCTGCGCATCGAGCGGCGCACCGGAGCCTGACGCCGATGGCCGCGCCCTATGCCCGCCGCAAGGCGACGAACTCGGTGATGGTCTCGCTCTGCGTGCTCGCCGCAGCCATCGGCCTGGCCTGGCTGGCACTGATCCTCGGCGCGCTGCTCTTCAAGGGCGTCGCCGGGCTGACGCCGGCGGTGTTCACCGAGATGACGCCGCCGCCTGGCGAGGATGGCGGCCTGCTCAACGCGATCGCCGGCAGCATCGCCATGACGGTGATCGCCGTGGCGGTCGGCACGCCGATCGGCATTCTCGCCGGAACCTACATGGCCGAATATGGGCGCTTCTCGCGGCTGAGCACCGTGGTGCGCTTCATCAACGACATCCTGCTGTCGGCCCCGTCGATCGTGGTCGGCCTGTTCGTCTACGAGCTCCTGGTCCGGCCGATGGGGCATTTTTCGGCGCTGGCCGGAGCCGTGGCGCTGGCGCTGCTGGTCATCCCGGTTGTCGTGCGCACCACCGAGGACATGCTGCTCTTGGTGCCCAACGCGCTCCGCGAAGCCGGCACGGCGATCGGCGCGCCACGCTGGATCGTGATCCGCTCGGTCGCCTACCGGGCGGCGCTTTCCGGCATCATCACCGGCGTGCTGCTCGCCATCGCCCGCATCTCCGGCGAAACCGCGCCGCTTCTGTTCACCGCGCTCAACAACCAGTTCTGGAGCTCCAATCTCAATGCGCCGATGGCCAGCCTGCCGGTGACCATCTTCCAGTTTGCCTTGAGCCCGTACGAGGAATGGCAGCAACTGGCCTGGACCGGCGCGCTGATCATCACCGCCGCCGTGCTGACCTTGAGCATTTTGGCCCGCACCCTTACGCGACGCAGGGAAAACCGATGAGTAAGATGATATCACCGGACGAGATCGTTCTGCCGGAGGAAACGACGTTGGCCGAGTCCAAGCTCGAGTGCCGCAACCTCAATTTCTTCTACGGCGAGACCCGGGCGCTGAAGAACATCAACCTGCTGCTGCCGGCCAAGAGCGTCACCGCCTTCATCGGACCCTCGGGCTGCGGCAAGTCGACACTGCTGCGCATCTTCAACCGCATCTACGATCTCTATCCCAACCAGCGGGCCGAGGGCGAGGTCATCGTCGACGGCCGCAACATCCTCGACAGGTCGCAGGATCTGAACATGCTGCGCGCGCAGGTCGGCATGGTGTTCCAGAAGCCGACGCCGTTTCCGATGTCGATCTATGAGAACATCGCCTTCGGGGTGCGGCTTTACGAGAAGCTCAGCAAATCGGAGCTCGACGGGCGGGTCGAACAGGCGCTGCAGCGGGCGGCGCTGTGGGGCGAGGTCAAGGACAAGCTTCATGCCAGCGGCCTCAGCCTCTCCGGCGGCCAGCAACAGCGGCTCTGCATCGCCCGCACCGTGGCGGTCAAGCCCGAGGTGATCCTGCTCGACGAGCCGGCCTCGGCGCTCGACCCGATCTCGACAGCCAAGATCGAGGAGCTGATCGACGAGCTGCGCAGCGAATATACGATCGTCATCGTCACCCACAACATGCAGCAGGCGGCGCGCGTCTCCAGCCAGACCGCCTTCATGTATCTGGGCGAGCTGATCGAGTTCGACCGCACCGAGGTGATTTTTACCGCGCCGCAGCAGAAGCGCACTCAGGACTACATCACCGGGCGCTTCGGCTGATCTGCCACCCGACAGAGTGAGGAAAACCGATGGCAGAGCACACCGTAGCCTCCTTCGACCAGGAGCTCGACCAGGTCGATCGGCTGATCCGCGAGATGGGCGACCTGGCCGGCAGCATGGTCCAGACTGCCACCCGGGCGCTGCTCGGCTCCGACACGGCGCTGGCGCAGCGCGTCGTTTCCGACGACGTGGTCATGGATGCCAAGCAGCGGGAGCTCGACGACCGGGCGATCACCCTGATCGCCAAGCGCCAGCCGGTGGCGCAAGACCTGCGAGCCGTGGTCGGGGCGATCCGCATGGCCGCTGACCTGGAGCGCATCGGCGACCTGGCCAAGAACATCGCCAAGCGGGTCGGCGCGGTCGGCCAGAGCACCACGCCGCGCAATCTGTCGCACTCGATCGAAGGCATGGCGGCACTGGTGCTGGCCCAGGTCAAGGGCGCGGTCGACTTCTATGTCGGCCGCGACGCCGAAGGGCTGAAGGCGCTGCGCACCGACGACGAGCAGATCGACATCCAGTATACGGCCGCGTTTCGCGAGCTGCTCACCTACATGATGGAAGATCCGCGCAACATCACCGCCTGCACCCATCTTTTGTTTTGCGCCAAGAACCTGGAGCGGATCGGCGACCACGTCACCAACATCGCCGAGAACGCCTACTATGTGATGACCGGAACGCAGCTGCCGCAGCAGCGGCCGAAGCTCGATGAGACGACGGTGAGCGCGCCCGCGCAATAGGACGATACGCCGATGATTGCTCCCAAGATCATGGTGGTGGAAGACGAGGAGCCGCTCTGCGTGCTCCTGCGCTACAATCTCGAAGCGGAAGGCTATCAGGTCGAGGTGGTGACGCGCGGCGACGAAGCCGAGGTGCGGCTGCAGGAGAACGTGCCCGACCTGCTGGTGCTCGACTGGATGGTGCCGGCCATCTCCGGCATCGAGCTCTGCCGGCGGCTGAGGATGCGCCCGGAGACCGAGCGCCTGCCGATCATCATGCTGACGGCGCGCGGCGAGGAGAGCGACCGGGTGCGAGGCCTCGCGACCGGCGCCGATGACTATCTGGTCAAGCCGTTCTCGACGCCGGAGTTCGTCGCCAGGGTGCGGGCGCTGCTGCGGCGCGCCAAGCCGGAGGTTTTGTCGAGTGTGCTCAAAGTGGGCGACGTGGTGCTCGACCGCGAGGCGCACCGTGTCTATCGCAAGAAGAACGAAATCCGCCTCGGCCCGACCGAGTTCCGGCTGCTGGAATTCATGATGCAGCATCCCGGCCGCGTGTTCTCGCGCAGTCAACTCCTCGACAACGTCTGGGGCGAGACGATCTATATCGACGAGCGCACGGTCGACGTCCATGTCGGGCGGCTGCGCAAGGCGGTCAATACGGGAAGGATGCCCGACGTCATCCGCACCATCCGCGGCGCCGGCTACGCCATCCGCGAGGCTTGACCCACGGCCTCCAGCTCCAATGCCGCGGCTGTGGCGCGCTCGAGCTATTCTAGGAAAAGTGGCGACGGTTTTCCGTCCGTAATTGCAAAAAAACAAAGACTTAGAACGGGGCACCGAGGCGCAGCGAAGGTGATCCGCTCTAGCCCGTCGGGCGATCGCCGGCGGGCGCGGTCTGCTCGGCCTGGCCCGGGGTCGTGGGCGCGGTCGCCTCGCCGTAAAACTCGGCTGCCATCCAGGCCACCCCGGCGAGGATGAGCGCTGCGACCAGCACCGAGAGAACCTGAACTCCCGAGCGGCCCTGCTTGGCTTTCTCACTCGACACTGTTTTGGCCATGACCGGCTTCCCTCAAGATGGACGACTTGAAGGGAAATGCGCCGCGGCGCCCGTGGTTCCTTGGCGACCCCGTGCGCCTCAGCGGCCGCGGCGGCCATGGTCCGCGGGCGGCGGCCGTCGGAATAGCCGGTAGAGCGCGTAGGCGCCCACCGCCGCCGCCGGCGCCAGCACGGTGGCCACGCCGGCCTTGCCGCGCATCACCGAAGGCAGCACCGCCAGCGCCGCGGCAGTGCCGATGCCTGCCATCTCGGTCGAACGCCGCCGCTCGATCTCCCGCTGACGGCCGCTCTCGGCCATTCTGTGGGCAATGACGATGATGACCGCGATGAGCAGGAAGCCGCCGGCGAAGATCAGCGCCGCCCAGATCGGGCCAAGCGCATCGGCGGTCGCCATGTAGCCGGCGGCGACCAGGAAGCCCGCCGCGACCGCCGCGAATATGCCGGCCGCCGCATAGGCGACGACGTCGCGCTTCAGCCGCTTGAAAATATAGAGGGTTTCACCCGAGGCAAAAGCCGCAAGCAGCGAAGCGAGCATCGGCCGGCGGGGTCTAGCGGCGGGTCAGGAGTGCGAACAGGAAGCCGACGCCGGCCGCGATCGCAAGCGCGGTGTATGGCTTCTCGCGAACGCTGTCCAGGACCTGCGCCTCGAGGTCGAGCGCTTGGGCGCGCATCTGCTCGAGCGCCGCCTCGCCCTCCACCATGAGCCGGTCGGCACCCTCCTGGGCCACGCGGCGGGCCGCGCCATAGGAATGCTCGCTGGTCGAGGTGAGTTGCTTGGCGAGCTTGGCAATGTCATCCTTCAGCTGGCGGATGTCAGCCTCGACATCGCGGGATGTGTCGTTGACGCCGTTCTCCGGCTTGCCGGTCTTGATGGGCTGGGTTGACATGGCGGATTGCTCTCCTGGACAAAGTCGATCGTGAGAACGTGTGGGACAAAGCTTCAGTTCCAGTCTATTCAGCGCCCGGCATCAAGTGAGCGCAAGCGGGAATTGGTTTTTCCCGCCGCACCCTCCCGGCATTGGCCCGCGGTTCCGTCAGACAAGCGGGCGGCGGCCCTCGAACAGGCCCTCCCATCCGGCCACCGCCATCAGACCGTCGAGGTCGACCACCTCGCAGCCGCGTTCCAGCCAGCGCACCAGATTGCGCTCGACGAGCTTGCGGATGGTCTTGTTGGTGTGCACCAAGGACAGCCCGAGCGTATCGGCGATGTGCTGCTGAGTCAGCGGCAGCTCCATCTTCGGTTGCAGGCTGTAGCCGGCCGCCAGTGCCCGCGCAGCGACGAAGGCGATCAGATAGGCGGTGCGCTCCAGCGCCGTGCGGCGGCCGATGCTGAGCAGGTTCTCGTCGAGCATCTGCTCCTCGCGCGCCGCGATCCAGGTGATGTCGAAGGCCAGGCCGGGATAGTTCCGGTAAAGCTCGGGCAGCTGGCTGCGCTGGAACACGCAAAGCAGCATCGGCGACAGCGCTTCGACGGAGTGCTGCATCTCCCCCATCAGGCTCGACTGCAGGCCAATCAGGTCGCCGGGCAGGAGATAGTTCAGGATCTGGCGGCGGCCGTCGGGCAACAGCTTGTAGCGGAAGCCGAGCCCCAAGAGCACGGTGTAGAGATGCACGCTGCGGGTGCCTTCGCTGAGCACGGTGGCGCCGCGTTCGACGCTCAGTTCGCCGCGCTTGAAGCGCGAGATGAAGGCCAGTTCCTCCGGCTCGAACGGCCGGAACGTTTCCAGCAGCCGCAGCGGACACTTTTCGCAAGGATAGCGCCGCGTCTGACGAACCTGATCCTCGCTGACCACCTTCGCTCCCCCTCCAGCCGCGCTCGAACTGCGGCCCTCTGTCGATAAGGCGTCCGGGGTTTGCCGCGCAATGTCTTTTTTAAATGACTATCCGGGTGATCTCGGCGATGTAGCTCACCATTGCTGGAGTCCTGCCTCTGTTGACCCGTCCTTTGAACGGCCTCCATGTCCTCATTCTCGAGGATGAATTTCTGATTGCCATGGATGTCGAGCAATTGTGCCGCGACAACGGCGCCGAAGACGTGACCATCCTGCGCACGCTGAAGGACTTCAGGGAGCCGGCCGACGGCGGTCCGGCCTTCGACGTCGCCATCGTCGACCTGATGCTGGGCGGCGATTCCACTGTCGATTTCGCCAAGCGGCTGAGAGAACGGGGCACGCCGTTCATCTTCGCCTCGGGCTACACCGATTTCAACGAGCTGCGCGCCAGCTTTCCTGGCGTCGTGCTGGTCGGCAAGCCCTATGGCGGCGAGGAGCTGATCGCCGCCGTGACCAGGGCCGCCGGCGGCGTCGATCTAGGCGACGGCTGATCCCATCACCTGGGTGGCGATGGCATCCGGCCCGAACTCGGCCTCGCCGGAGATCTTCAGGATTTCCTGCAGCTTGCTGCGGGCCCGGCTGACCCGGCTCTTGATGGTGCCGACCGCGCATTGGCAGATCTCGGCTGCCTCCTCGTAGGAGAAGCCGGAGGCGCCGATCAAGATGATCGCCTCGCGCTGGTCTTCGGGCAAGAGCTCGAGCGCGGCGCGAAAATCCTCGAGATCGAGCATGCCATGCTGGCTGGGGTGGACCGCCAGCCGGGCGGTCATCAGCCCGTCGCTGTCCTGGACCTCGCGGCCGCGCTTGCGCATCTGCGAATAGAATTCGTTGCGCAGGATCGTGAACAGCCACGCCTTCAGATTGGTCCCCGGCTGGAAGCTGCTCTGCTTGTCCCAGGCCTTGACCAGTGTTTCCTGGACGAGATCGTCGGCCTTGTCCGCGTTTTGCGCCAGCGAGACGGCAAAGGCGCGCAGGCTCGGGATCGCGCCCAGAAGGTCGTTCTTGAACGCCACAGCGGTGTTCATGGATCAGTCCTTCTTCGGCGCGCCACCAGCTTCTTCGAGCTGGCTCAGCAATTGCGCGAAGCGCTCCGGGACCTCGTCGGAGACCAATTCGTCATAATACTGCTTGAGTTTGCGGCCGATTTCGCTGTTGGCGCCCAACGTATCGGACAATCCGCTGCGTTTGGGCTTGGCGCCTGGAGCGCCCCGCTGATCCTTGGTCATCCTGTACATTCGCCCTGACAATCTCCGGAGATAAGGCCCCTGCTATGGCAACCGTAAAAACATATCCCGGGTGAGGAGACTGCTCTCTGCGGGTGCAAACCGACGCTCCAGCCTCGTGTCTGCGGGCCGGATTCTGGCCCTCAACGTGCCCGTCGGCAATTCGTTCCGTGACGGTCTGGAACTTTTTCGCCGGAGCCTCGTTGTCAGCGAGTTTCGCGCATTGCGCCCGCGCAGCGGGCCTTGCATCATATTCACTGCCATGACGTCGTCGAGGGAGACGCCCCTTATGAGCTTGTCCACAAAAATTGCGCCTCATCTGCCGTTTCTGCGCAGGTTCGCCCGTGCCGTATCCGGCTCGCAGGCGAGCGGCGATGCCCTGGTCGCAGCGATGCTGGAGGCGATCATCGAAGATGTCAGCATCTTCCCCGAAGCCACCAACGAGCGCATCGCGCTCTATAAGATCTTCGCCAAGCTGTTCACCTCGATCTCGATCCGCGTCCCCCAGGAGGCGCCGGCCTCGGCCTGGGAGCAGCGCGCGGCCGCCAACCTCTCCTCGCTCGCCCCGCGCCCGCGCCAAGCGTTCCTGCTGGTGGCGGTTGAAGGCTTCACCGAGGAGGATGCGGCCGAGATCCTCGACGTCGGCGAGGACGAGTTCGCCAGCCTGCTGCGCCAGGCCAGCAACGAAATCTCGCGCCAGGTGGCAACCGATATCCTGATCATCGAGGACGAGCCGCTGATCGCCATGGACATCGAGGAGATGGTCGAGAGCCTCGGCCATCGGGTGGTCGGCACGGCGCGCACCCATGACGAGGCGACGGCGCTGTTTGCCAAGCACAATCCGAAGATGGTGCTGGCCGACATCCAGCTGGCGGACGGCAGCTCGGGCATCGATGCGGTCAACGAGATCCTGTCGTCGACGCCGGTGCCGGTGATCTTCATCACCGCGTTTCCGGAGCGGCTACTGACCGGCGAGCGTCCGGAGCCGGCCTTCCTGGTCACCAAGCCGTTCAACCCCGACATGGTCAAGGCGCTGATCAGCCAGGCGCTGTTCTTCGACCGACAGGCCAAGGCCGCGGCCTGACCGCCGCCGCCTGCCGCAGCGGCCGCCGCAAAACGGCCGCCGCCCGGCAGGAACCAAGCGCCCGCTGCGACGTTTTCCTGAAAGCTTTCAACGGAGTTTCACCATGCTTTACTGGGCTCTCGTCTTTTTGGTCGTTGCCATCATCGCCGGTGCGTTGGGCTTCGGCGGCATCGCCGGGACTTCTGCCGGCATCGCGCAGATCCTGTTCTTCATCTTCCTGGCGTTCCTGGTCATCTCGCTCCTGGCCGGCCTTTTCCGGCGCGCACGCTAGCCGAGCCAGCGAAGCCCGCTCAGCTGAAGACCGATCCCCTCAAGCGGTTTTCAGACACCGCCGGACCGTGCCGAAAGGCGCGTGTCCGGCGGACTTCGTTCGGGGTTCCGACAGCGCCGCAAAGGCACGGAACCTGCCTTTCACGGGAACGTTAAGCCACGAAGAAGCAAGGGGACATCCTTGGGACCCGGCGATCGCACACGAGGCAATAGCGGAAGGGGCGCCGGTGAGATGAGCGTTCATGTTTCCCATGAAGCCTTTGAAGCTGGCGCAGGCGTGTTCAGAGCCTTGCGTCACACGGGGGTGTCGATCTTCTACCAGGATCCGGAGCTGCGCATCCTGTGGGCCGAGAACGTGCCGCGGGCGTGGGCCCAAGGCGATGTCTCGGGGCTGACCGATGCCGACTTTCTGCCCGACGAGGCCGCCGGCCGGCTGATCACCGCCAAGCGCGCCGTGCTGCGCTCCGGGCGCATGGAGACGTTGGAGATCCATATCCCCGACCGCCATGGGACGCGCTGGTTCGACGTCTGGATCGACGCCGACCGGCAGGACGAAGCGGTCGCCGGCATCGTCACCACGGCGGTCGAGACCACCGAGCAGAAACGCCGAGAGCAAACGCTGCGGGCCCTCTTGCGCGAGGTCAGCCACCGGTCGAAGAACCTGTTGGCGATCATCCAGAGCGTCGCCACGCAGACCGGCCGCTATTCCGATTCGCTCGACGGCTTTCTGCTGCGCTTCCGCGGCCGGCTGCAGTCACTGGCCTCCTCGCAGGATCTGGTGACGATGTCTAACTGGCGCGGGGCGGACCTGCGCGAGCTGGTCGTCGGGCAGGTCGGCCGCTATTGCGCCGATGCCAAGCGCAACCTCCAAGTGGAGGGCGAGAACCCCTACCTCAACCCCAACGCCGCGCTGCATATCGGGCTCGCCTTGCACGAGCTGGCGATCAACTCGGTCAGCTTCGGGGCACTCTCCAAGCCCGATGGCGTGGTCACGGTCAGCGCCCGCATCGGCCCGATCGAGGACGGCCGCGAGGCGATGACCTTCAGCTGGGCCGAGACGGTCGAGCCGCGCAGCGAAGGGTTCAAGGAGAAGCGCTTCGGCAGCGTCGCACTCGAAAGGGTGGTTCCCGCCTCGCTCAACGGCACCAGCCGTCTCGCCATCGACGGCCCGCGCCTGGAATATGCGCTGGTGGTGCCGCGCGGCAATTTCGAGAGCGATTAGGCCGCTTCAGCAACGCGGCCGGCCGGCGGCGCCCAAGGTCGACGCCAACGAAAAAAGCCGGCCTTGCGGGCCGGCTTCCTTGAGATCGTAGGGCGGAGGGGGCGCCCTGCGAAGTCGTCCGCTGCCGCCGGGGGTGTGGGGTTCGGCGGCGGCTCGCGGGCATTCTGCGGAGACAACGCGCCCGAGGCGCGGCGGTTCCGTCGCTTGCCGCGAAATTGCGCGCTCCCTGTCACGCGCCGTCGGTGACAGCTTCAAAGGAACCGTTCTGCCGCCTTGCCCGTTGGGGGGCGAAGGATCCGTTTACCATGGAACATATTGCAGCATTGCTTCTGATCGTCGGCTGCTCGAACAGTCTCGCCGATTGCCGCGAACTGCCGTCGCCGACCACGGTGTTCGAGAGCTTCGAAGAGTGCACGGACGAGCTGCCGGTGCGCCTGCATCACTTCGCCGGACAACAGCCGCGCGTCATCGCACGCTGCGTCTACGTCGACCCGGCGATGGAGGAGGAGGACGCGGAGCTGAGTTGGAACGTTGAAAAGGACGGCACCCTGGCCGCGAGCGTCGGCGTGCCCGCCGTGGTGGTGGCCTCCGGCAAGCCTGAGGCCGCTCAAGACGCCGTGCAGCAGTAAATTTCTTGCTCGAAGCGAGGGCCTTCCGGCAGTATGGAAGGCGGTAGGGACATTTTAGGCCACCACTTGAGGAGAGAAGGCGAATGAGAAAGTTGGTTATTGCGCTGGCTGCAGCGGGGGCATTGGCAGGCTGCACCACTCCGGAAAAGACAGCGACCGTCGGAGCTCTCGGCGGCGCCGCGATCGGCGGCATCGCCGGCGGCGACCTGGGCAGCGCTGCGATCGGCGCGGCGGCCGGCGCAGTCGGCGGCTATCTGCTCGGCAGGGTGGCGGAGCGGCCGGGCTATTGCCGCTATCGCGATCAGTACGGGCGCGTCTACCAGGCCCGTTGCTAGGGCAATTCCAGCGCGGAGCGCGATGCAAAGACGCGCAGCGCCGCTGAAAAGAAACGGTGATCCGCTCTAAGAGGCCTTTCCCGCCTATCCAGTCCCGGCGCTCCTGTGAGCGCCGGGCGAATCGACCCCGGCATCTGCCGGGGTTTTTTCATCCGCTAGAGGTCACAGCAGCGGCACCTCGATCACCACCACCAGCCCATCGCTGTGGAATTTGCGCCGGATCGTGCCGCCGAGTTCGCGGGTGATGTTCATGTCGATCAGCCGGGTGCCGAAGCTGGTCGTCTCCGGCTCGCTGAGCGGGGCCGAGCTCGCCTCCCGCCAGGTCAGCCCGAGCGTGCGCTGGCCGCCGGATTGGCGCAACTCCCAGGCCACGTTCAGGCTGCCGCCTTTGCCCGCCTCGCCGTATTTCAGCGCATTCGTTGCCAGCTCATGAAAGGTGAGGCCAAGCGCCTGGGTGGCGGTTTCGTCGAGCTCCACCGGCGGGCCGGCCAGCGTGTCGTCGTCGAGATCCTTGCCGAACACCTGCTCGAGCTCGGTGCGCAGCAGCGCCCTGAGATCTGCCTTCTGCCAGCGCGAGCGGGTCAGCATATCCTGCGAGCTCGCCATCGCCTGGAGCCGGGCTGAGAACGACCCCTGGAAGGTCTCGATCGTGTCGGAATGGGTCGCGGTCTGACGGGCGATGGCCAGCACGCGCGCGATCGAGTTCTTGATGCGGTGCTTCATCTCCTGGAGCATCAGCTCGCGCTCCATCAGGCTCTTCTCCGTCGTCCGCTGCAGCGCCTCGACGGCTCGGTAGGCGCGCTCCTGCCAGCGCAGCAGCAGCGCAATGGCGGCGGCGAGCATCAGGCCGACCAGCCCGAGCGCCACCGGCGTCAGCCGCGACGACGGCAGCGTGAACGCCTCCGTCGGCCGGAATTCGAGTGTCCAGGGCTGGCCGGCGACGTCGATCTGGCGGGTGACCAGATGCGACTGCGACAGGTCTGCGCTCGGCCGCGCCTGTGAGCGGAACAAAAGCTTGTCGTCGGCGGGCTCGGCGCCTTCGAACACTTCGACATTGACCGGCAAAAGCGGCGACTGGCCGAGCGCGGCGCCAAACAGCTCGTTGCCGCGGAAGGCGGCATAGACGACACCTTCGACCGGCGCCCCGGTCGAGCCGGTCGTCTCGTCTTGCTGCGGCTCGGGCCGGAGCGCCAGGAACACCAGGAAGCCGGCGAAGGGCTGGGCGCCGCCGACCTTGCCGAGCTGGACTCGCCCGGTGGCGTGCATGGCGCCGTCGCGCAGCGCCGCCTCGAGCGCCGGCCGGCGCGGCGGGTCGCTGTACATGTCGTAGCCGATCCCCGTGGTTTCCTGCAGCGGCGCAAACAGCACGACGGGCAGCTGCCGGTCTGCCGCCGACGGTTGCCAGCTCGCGCCCCGCGATGGATATTGGCTCGCCAGATAGGCCCCGACATCGGCGGCATTCGCCGGCGTCGCCAGCCGCATGAAGCCGATCCCGCGCAGCCCGGTGTAGGTGTGGTCGAGGTCGAGCGCGCCGATGAAGTCGGCATATTGCTGGCGCGAGACAGCTCCCTGGTTGACGCTCAGAAAGGCCTGCGCGGCCCGCAGCAGCGACAGATGCAGATCGATCCGCGCCTCGATGCGCGCCAGCGCATCGTCGGCGACGGCCTGGAACTTGATGCGCCCGGCTTCCTCGTTGGCGACATAGGCGAACGCGGCCATCACCAGGCCGGCCAGAGCCACCGCGAGAAACGCGGCGAGGGGAAACAGCTTCTTCAAACTTCGCGAAACTTCTGGAACGACGCCCGTCGAGGTTTAACGCGCGCGCTCGCCTTTGCAAGACATTCGATCTTACAGGGCCGCGGTCGGGATGCTTTTTTCGAAATCCGAAATAACCATGACGCAAGCGGGCGGGCCGTGCCATGGTGCCGGGCCGGAACGGGTGCGGCGAGCAGGGGAACAGCATGCCGGTGGGTTTTCGCCATGACGATCTGCGCCGCCGCAACCGCGCCCTTCTGGTGTCCACCATCCGCCGTGCCGGCCAGCTGTCGCGTACCGATCTTGCCGGGCTTACCAAGCTCAGCCACTCGACCATTTCGGCGATCTCGGCCGATCTGATCGCGGAAGGCGTGCTCGGCGAACGGCCGTCGTCCGAAACCGCGGCGGCGCGGCGCGGCCGCCCGCAAGTGGCGCTCGGCCTCACCCCGTCGGCGGCTTCGGCCTTGATCATGGTGCTGTCGCTCGACCGGATCTCGGCAGCGCTGGTCGACTATTCCGGTTCGATCATCGAGGAAAGCGCGGTGCGGCTGCCCACCCAGACCGCCTCGCCCGATGACTTGACCGGGCGGCTCCTGGCGATGGCGCGGGGGATGGCGGCAACCGCCGGGCAAAGTGCGCGCGGGCCGGTCGCCCGCGCGGTGCTGGCGATCCAGGGCACCACCGATGCGCTCGGCCGCACCATGCTGTGGTCGCCGATCGCCCCGGGCGCCGACGTTCCCTTCGCCGCGCTGCTCGAGGAGGCGCTCGGCGTGCCGGCCACGCTGGAGAACGATTGCAACATGATCGCGCTGGCGCTGCGCCGGAAGAGACCGGAACGCTATGGCCGCGATTTCATCGCCCTTCTGCTGTCGCATGGCATCGGCATGGGAATGGTGCTGAAGGGCGAGCTGTTCACCGGCACCCACTCCTCGGGCGGCGAGTTCGGCCATATGGTGGTCAGGCCGGACGGTGCTCGTTGCCGCTGCGGCCGGCAAGGCTGCATCGAAGCCTATGCCGGCACCTATGCGATCTGGCGGCATGGCCATCTGCTTGCCGACGACGTCATGCCGACCGCCGAGATCGGCGCGGCGGAGATGACCGCCCTTGCCGGGCGGGCCCGCGCCGCCGACGGTCCGGAGCGCCGCGCCTTCGCGCGGGCGGGGGAGGCGATCGGCTTCGGCCTGGGCAGCCTGTTTGCGCTGATCGATCCGGCGCCGGTGGCGATCGTCGGCCAGGGCGCCCACACCTTCGACCTGATCGAGCCGGCGCTGCGCCGGGCGATCGCCCGCACCGCGGGAGGCCAGCATTTGGGGGCCATCTCGTTCGCGACGGAGGCCGACGAGATGCCGCTGATCTTGAGCGGCGCGGCGATGCGCGCGCTGACCGCCATCGATGAAGAGATCGTCGCGCCTGGCCCCGGCGCCGGCGCGTGACCGACAGGCGAGCCGGGAGCGCTCGCCGGACGGGCGACGCCGGGCTCCTTCGCCTCAGCCGGGCACCAGCACCTGCAGCGACTTGGGATGGATCACCACCGTGGTCTGGCGATCGAGCCGCTGCAACTCGCCGTCGATGACGCAGCGCTGCCGCCGCTTGGGCGCCAGGATGTTGAGCACCACCCTCTCGGCCTGGTGGATCTCGACCTGGTCGTTGTTGCGCCACTTGCCGAGAACCATGTTGAACAGGAACTTGATCAGTTCGGTGCGCTGCCGCGCCACCGTGACGTAGATGCCGAGCGTGCCGCCGTCGGGATGGTCGGCATAGGGCAGGTGGCCCTCGCCGAACAGATTGTTGGTGATGCCGATGCCGGCGGTGCGGGCCAGCACCTCGGCATCGCCGATCCGCATCTCGACCTTCATCGTCGGCGGGTTGTGGATGGTATTCCAGGTGGCGCGCAGCGATGCGCGGATCTTACCCAGCCTGGAGCCGAACTCCATCCGCTCGCGCAGCCGTACCATCTTGGCGTGCATGCCGATCGAGAACTGGTGGATGAACGGGCGGTCGTTGGCGGTGGCGACGTCGACGGCGGTGATCTTGCCCGCGGCGAAGGCGTCGATCGCCGCATCCAAGGTCAGCGGGATGCCGAGCGAGCGGGCAAACAGGTTCATCGTTCCTGCCGGCAGCACCGCCAGCGCCTTGTGCGTGTCCTTGAGACAGCCGGCGGCGGCCGAGATCGTGCCGTCGCCGCCGCCCGCCAGGATCACGTCGGCCGTGCGCGAGGACGCTGCCTTGGCGAGCGCGTCGACGACGTGCCGGCCGGCGACCACCTCGACCTCCAGGCTATGTCCGGCGGCCTCCAGCTTGGCGCGCATGCGCGCGCTCAACGCGTCGAGGTCGGTGGTGCGCAACGTGCCGCCATCACGATTGAGCACTGCCAGAAAATGCATGACGTCCTTTCGGCCAGCGCTTTCGGGGGCCCGGCAACGCGACCGCCGTCAACGGGGCCGGGGTCACAAAGTTCCAACAAAATCAATGGTTCGCCTGGCCTGTCGCGGTTCCGTTCCGGGCCTCGGCAGGGGCTTATCGGGGGCGGAACTCAATCGGAGTGGCTACGTTGTCAGGTTGTGGAGCCGCGCGCGTCTCTCCCTGCGACAGTCGAGTCGCGACGCGGCAAGTGCACCTCAAGATCAATGCACAAGGAGACGCTATCATGATCCGCAAGCTTTTGGCCACCTCGGCCATCGCCGCCGTCGTTGCGACCGGCGCGTTTGCCCAGTCCAGCACCACCCAGACCGCGCCCGCCGATGCCAATGCCCCGGCGGCGACGACCGACCAGGCCGCCCCGGCCCCGGTCAAACCTGCCGACGGCTTTCTGGCCACCAATCTGATCGGCGAGAACGTCTATAACGGCACCGGCGACAACGCCGAGAATATCGGCGACGTCAACGATCTGGTGCTCGACGGCAAGGGCATGGTCAAGTCGGTGGTGATCGGCGTCGGCGGCTTCCTCGGCGTCGGCGAGAAGAACGTCGAGATGGGCTTCGATAAGATCAAATGGGCCGAGAAGAACGGCGACCGTTGGATCGTCGTAGCGCCACCAAGGATGAGCTGAAGGGGCTTCCGACCTTCGATCGCCGCCCGTACGACCCGGCGCCGGCGGCGATGTCGACCTCTTCGACCGACGGCACAGGCATGGCTCCGGCGACGACCGACACCACGCAGCCGGCCGCACCGGCGACCGGCACCGGCACGACAGCTCAGTAGTCTATTCGCTCGAGCTTATGGAGAGGCCCGTCAAGCGGGCCTCTTTTTTGCCGATCTTGCGCATAGCGTCAGAGCGGAAAACCTGTCAACCTGTCATGCAGTAGAGCAATCACCCCATCCCACAGGTGGCGATTTTTCGCCCAAGCGAGGCATGAAAAAGGGCCGGTCGGGCATCACGGATCGCACCGAAAGAGGGCACGTTTCGTGCACTTCGACGCCCTGTTCGTGCAGTTCAAGCGGCGGATGCGCGCTTCTTCGACCGGCTGGCACCGGGGGCTTTTTTGGCCTTCACGGGCGCCGCCTTGCCGCCCTCCTGCTCCAGGCTCTTGCGCAGAATATCGGCGAGGTTGATCACGTTCTCCCGCGGCGCTTCCACCGGCTTCGGGGGTGCCTTGCCCTGCTGCTTGGCCTTGATCAGTTCGAGAAGCGCATTCTCATAGGTGTCCTCGAACCGCGCCGGATCGAACTTTCCTGCTTTCTTTTCAATGATTAAGCTCGCGATCTCCGCCATCTCGGGGTCGACCTTGACCTTTGGCACATTGTCGAAGGCGTCCTTGGCGTCGACGACCCAATTGTCGTAGCGAAGTGTCGTCATCAGCAGTCCGTTGCGAAGCGGCTCGATCACCACGGGGCGCTCGCGCTGATAGAGCACGATCGAGGCGACGCCGCTCAGCTTCTTTTTTTCCATCGCCTGCCGAATAACCGCGAAGGCTTCGCTTCCGACCTTGTCGGCCGGATAAAGGAAGTAGGTCTTGTCGCGATAGAGAGATGGCACGTTGTCGCGGTCGACGAACGCACTCAGCTCGACCGTATGTTCGGCCTGAACCTTGAGCTGATTGATCTCATCGGGCTCGATTTCCAGATATTCGTCGCCTTCGAGCTCGTAACCTTTGACCTGATCTTCACGGTCGACCGGTTCGCCCGTTTCCTCATCGACATAGATGCTCTTTACGGGCGTCTCGGTGCGGCGGTCCAGCGTCCGAAAATGCACCTTCCCGCTCTCGCTCGTGGCTCCCGTCAGCTTGACCGCGCAGGACACGCTGGCCAGCTTCAGGAACCCTTTCCAAACCGCGCGCGCAACCATGCCCGTCTCCATTTTCCAGGTGAGCATTGTCCAACGTAGCAATGCAAACGTCGTTCCACCGGGTCAAGATCGTGAACGGCCGGGCAGGATTGTCTCCAATCTGTGAACAAACCATCGACGATCCGGCACCTGGTCGATTTTGCCTTGCGCTCCGACATAGTCTGGCGACAAACGACGCTGTTCTTCCGCAGTGAAGCACCTGTCGTCGTCCGCCTCAACACAGAAAGGGCAGAACCGATGCTCAGCCAGATCAAGGGACTGCATCACGTCACATCGATGGCCAAGGATGCTGCCGAGAACAATGCGTTCTTCACCCACACGCTCGGCTTGCGGCGGGTCAAGAAGACCGTCAACTTCGACGCGCCGGACGTCTACCATCTCTACTACGGCGATGGCCACGGCACGCCGGGTTCGGTGATGACCTATTTCCCGTTTCCCAATATCGGCCGCGGGCGGCGCGGTACCGGCGAGGTCGGGCTCACCACATTCTCCGTGCCGGAAGGCAGTCTCGGCTATTGGACCGACCGCTTGACGGCGGCCAGCGTGCGCGAAGTGCGCGCCGACGAGCCCTTCGGTGCACCGAGGCTGCGCTTCGAAGGCCCGGATGGCGACAGCTTTGCCCTGGTCGAGGATCGTTCCGACCCGCGCACACCTTGGGTCCAGGGCGGCATTGCCGGTGATGAGGCGATCCGCGGCTTCCACTCGGTCGCGCTGCGACTGCGCGATGCCGGCCGGACCAAGGAACTGCTGACCTTCATGGGCTACCGGCCGGTCGAGGAGAAAGGCGGCATCACCCGCCTTGCGCTTGATCACGGCAACGGCGCCCACATCATCGACATCGAGACGCTGCCCGGCACGCCGCCGGCCGATCTCGGCGCCGGCTCCGTCCACCACGTCGCCTTTGCGGTGGCGGACCGAGCTGCCCAGCTGGAGGTCCGCAAGGCGCTGGCCGACACCGGCTATCAGGTCACGCCGGTGATCGACCGCGATTATTTCTGGGCGATCTATTTCCGCACCCCGGGCGGGGTGTTGTTCGAAGTGGCCACCAACGAGCCGGGGTTCGACCGCGACGAGGACGAAGCCCATCTCGGCGAGGCGTTGAAGTTGCCGAGCCAGCACGCGCATCTCAGGGCGTATCTGGAGAAGCATCTCGAGCCGTTGGCCGACTGAGGAGAGAACCATGGCCAGCGATCTCTATGCCCATCTGCGCACGGCCGGGTCCAGCCCCGCACCGCTGGTCTTCGCCTTTCATGGCACCGGCGGCGACGAGCACCAGCTGCTCGACATTGCCGGCCAGGTGCTGCCCGGCGCGCCCGTCGTCGCACCGCGCGGCGACGTGCTCGAGCATGGTGCGGCGCGCTTCTTCCGGCGCACCGGGGAGGGCGTCTACGACATGGCCGACCTTGCCGCACGGACCCGCAAGATGGCGCAATTCGTCGCCGCGGAGGCCGGCGGCACCCGTCCGCTGGTGGGCATCGGCTATTCGAACGGCGCCAACATCCTCGCCGCCGTGCTGTTCGCCGAGCCCGCGCTGTTCGACGCCGCGGTGCTGATGCATCCGCTGATCCCGTTCGAGCCGCAGCTCGCCGGGCCGCTCGCCGGCCGCCAGGTGCTGATCACCGCCGGGCGCCGCGATCCGATCTGCCCGCCCGGCCTCACCCGGCGCCTCGCCGAGGCCCTGATCGCAGGGGGTGCAAAGGTCGAGCTGGAATGGCACGATGGCGGCCATGAGCTGCGCCCGGCGGAGCTGACTGCGGCGCATCGCTTCCTGGCGCCGCTCGCTTCCGGGATTGCCGCGAAAGGAGATCGATAATGGCCGGTCCGGAGGACGAGATCCGCTACCAGGACAATGGCTCGAAGGGCGTCTATGTCATCGACGGACCGGGCGGGGCCAAGGCGGAGATGGGGATCACCAAAGTCGGCGAGCACCAGATCATCATCGACCATACCGACGTCGACGACGCTTTCCGCGGCAAGGGCGCCGGCCTGCGCCTGGTCACCCGGGCCGTCGAAGATGCACGCCGCGCCGGCAAGACGGTGATCCCGCTCTGCCCGTTCGCCAACGCACAGTTCCGCCGCCATCCCGAATGGGCCGACGTGTTGAAGAAGGCGCGCTGATGGCGGCAGGAACCGGAAGCCGGACCAGCCATTTCCGTCAACGAGGAGCCCCGAGCCGCATGAACTCTTCCGGCGAGGAGATCCGGCTCGAGCGGCGCGGCCATCGCGGCCGCTACGTGCTGGAGCTCGACGACGGGACGGCGGCGGAACTCACTTATGTCGACAGCGGCCCCGGTCATATCCTTGTCGACCACACCTGGGTCCCGCCTCGCTGGCGCGGACGCGGCTTGGCCGAGCGCCTGGTCCAGAGGGTGGTTGCCGACGCGCGCCGCGACGGGCTGAAGATCACCCCGCTTTGCCGCTATGTGGCGACGGAATTCCGCCGGCATCGCGACTGGGCGGACGTCCTGCAGCCTTAGAGCAATTCCAGGAAAAGTGGACATGGTTTTCCGTCCGGAATTGCGGAAAAACAAAGCCTTGGAATGGATCACCGGTTCAAAGAAACGGTGATCCATTCCAGAGCCTCGCCGCGGCCAACCGCCTCGATTGCACGACCGGTCCCAGGCGCACGGCCGCCAGCCCCGGCACGACAGTTTATTGCGCAGAGTCATGCCCGATTTTGACCGAATTCTAATGTTTCATGATCGTTACAGAAACAAAAGTTCGTAACATCGGGCAGAAACACAGCGGCCCTAGCGTGCCTGCCAACGGGAACGCGATTAAGAAAAAGCAGGCAAGACCATGTTCGGCTCCAACTCACGTTTTGACCTCGACCGCAATTTCGAGCGGCCGGCGCGCCATCGGCGGCTTCGGCAGCTGGCGCTGCGCCAGCGCAGCAGCGACCATCCGATAGTGATGTTCGTGATGCTGGTGTCGGCCGCCTTCGTGTCGATGGCGCTGATGATGCCGGCGTCGGGCGCCTCGTTGACGGTCATGGGGGCGCCTGCCAAGGCCGCGTCGGGCAGCGTCGCGGCAGCGCCCAAATCCGAAGTCCAGCGCGCCTGCGAGGGCCAGGCCTGGGGCGCGCAGTCCGAAGGCTGCCTGATGGCGATCGCCAAGGCGAGCGGCAAGACGGAGCGCCTGGTGCGCATGGTCGACGCCGGCGCGCCGACGCGGACCACGCCGAACGTGTTTTAGAGCGGCAAGCCGCGCCGCGGCGCCAAGCTGCGCCAACGCTTTCGTGCGGCCAAAAAGCCGCACCGACTCGACCCTCCTCGGCAAGGCCCCTTCCGAGGAGGGTTTTTTGTTGCGCGCATCTGTCTGCCGGGCGGCAGGCGACTCTCGGAGCCCTTGTTTCTCCGCGGTTCCGGACGGAGAACCGGTTTCCACTTCTCCTTGAACCGCTCTAAAGCCCCAGCGTCACCTGGTCGGTGATGGCCGCGAGCACCCCGCGGACATCGAGCGTGCTGAACGGCTTTTCGAGGAGCTGGGGCCGCATATGGGCGGGCAGCGCCTCGATCTCGGCGCGGGCGCCGATCATGTCGCCCGTCACCAGGACGAAGCGGCGCGCCAGCCCGGCGCGGAGCGCGATCAGCTCGCGGTAGATGGTCATGCCGTTAAAGCCGGGCATGCGCAGATCGCTGAACACGATGTCTGGCTCGAAGCTATCGAGTTCCTCGGTGGCCGAGGTCCAGGCAAGCACCACCTTGGATTTGACACCCATCAGCTCGAGAATATCGGCCAGCGAGCCGGCGACGTCGGGCTCGTCGTCGACGATCAGCGCATTGGCCAGTCCGGGCACCGTGGTGCGGCCGACCGTCGCGCTGACGGCGGCCTGGTCGATGCTGGGCAGCTCCACCGTGAAGCGCGCGCCGCAAGGCTCGACCGGCTCGAACCAGATCCGGCCGCTGTGGCGCTCGACGATCGAGCGCGAGATCGACAGCCCGATGCCGGTGCCGACGCCGACCGGCTTGGTGGTGAAGTAGGATTCGAAGATGCGCTCGCGGATCTCCTCGGGCACGCCCGGGCCATTGTCCTCGACGGAGAAGCCGGCTGCGGTGTCGGTGCGGTAGGTGCGCACCTTGATGCGTCGCTCGCCCTGGTTGGCGGCCAGCGCGTGCTGGCTGTTGACCAGGAAGTTGGCGACGACCTGGGTGATGTGGTCGGCATCGGCCATGACGCGCACCGGGCCGGCGATGAAATCGGTCTCGATGCCGATGCCGGAGGTGCGCGCGCCATAGGCGGTGACTTCGAGCGCCGATCGGACCACCTGGTTGAGGTCGGTCTCGGCCTGGCTGGTCGGGTGCAGCCGAACCATGCCGAGAAAGCTCTTGACGATGCGGCCGCAGCGTTCGGCGGCGGCGCGGACTTTTTCGGCCCGCGACTTGGTCTGTGGATCGGCGGCAAACTCGTGCAGCAGCGTCGACTGTGCCACCACCACCGCCAGCGGGTTGTTCAATTCGTGCGAGACCCCGGCGAGCAGCGAGCCCATCGCCGCCATCTTCTCGTTCTGATGCAGCCGGTCGCGCTGGCGGTTGATCTCCTCCTCGGCCCGCCGGCGCTCGCGCAGATCGCGGATCGAGCCGAAGAAAAGCCGCCGGTCCGCGACCTTCATCTCGGTCGCGGTGAGCTCGATCGGGAACACGTCGCCGGCGGCGTTCTGGGTCACCGTCTCCATGCGCTGGCCGATCATCGGCGCGCCGCGGCCGGCCATATATTCCGCGCCATTGGCGTAGCCGGTGCGATAATATTCCGGGACCAGGGTGTCGAGCGCGTCCTTGCCGATCACCTCGGCGCGCTGCCAGCCGAACATGCGCTCGGCCGCCGGGTTGAACTCGATGATGCTGCCGGCCTCGTCGATCACCACGATGCCGTCGAGCGATGCCTGCAGCATGGTCTTGCGGATGATCTCGCTGACATGGGCATCGGAGGCCGAACGCTCGATGGCGTCGCCGAGCGCCAGCGCGACGATCTCCATCACCGCCTTTTCCTCCTCGCTCCAGCTGCGCTCGCGCTTGCAATCATTGATCGCCAGCGTGCCCCAGACATGGCCATGGGCGAACACGGATACCGAGAGGAAGGACTTGATCATCTGCCGCTCGAAGTCGCGGCGTAGGAAGCCTTCGATCTCGCGGGTGTGGCCGGCGAAGATGTTGCCGCGGCGCACCTCTTCCGAAAGCCGCAGCAGCAGCGGGTCGTCCTCGACGACCGATTGCAGGATCACCGAGGGCGGCGTCGCCATGCCGGCCACCGACTGATCGACCCAAAAGGCGGCGATCGACTGGGCGAAGCCCTTGCCCGGCACCTCGTGCAGCCGGAACAGGATGGCGCGATGGACGTCGAGCTCGTAGGCCAGCTCTTCGAAAATGCTGGAGATCTCGCTTTGCCAGTCGCCCGCATTGCGCAGGCGCCGGAGCGCGCGGGCACTCATCGCCGCGTGGCCGGCGTCTTGCTTGCCGGCCTCGGGCTTGGCGCCTTCGCGATCGGTCATGAAACGCGGCTCCGGTTCGGGCGAGCCGCCATGCGGGCACAGATCCTCAGCTGCCCTCTCCAGCGCTCGGCAGGGCGAATATATACCCTTCGCCCCGCACGGTCCTCAGGAAGCGCGGATTGGCAGGATCCTCTTCAATCTTCTTGCGCAGGCGCATGATCCGGATGTCGACGGCGCGCGACGATTTCGGGATCCTCGGCAAAGCCGACGGCCTCCGACAAGGCAGCGCGGGTGAGCAGCCGGTTCGACCGGGTGAGGAACACCTCCAGCATGTCGAATTCGCTCTTGGCCAAGTCGATGACGTCGCCATGCGGCCCGGTGATCAGGCGGCCGTCGAGATCGGCCTGGTAGCCGCCGAACTGGAACAGCCGCCGTGGGGCGTGCTCGGCATGGCCCGGCGCCGGCGCGCCGGCTTCTTTGCGCGCCGGCTCGGGCACCCGGCGCAGGACGCTGCGCACCCGGGCCAGCAGCTCGCGTAGCTCATAGGGCTTGACGACATAGTCGTCGGCGCCGAGCTCGAGTCCGACGATGCGGTCGATCGCCGTGCCCGCGGCCGTGGCGAAGATCAGCCCGATCGGCGTCTTGGAGCGCAGGAAGCGGGCCAGCGACAGCCCGTCCTCACCCGGCATGGCGATATCCAGGATGGCCAGATGGAACGACTGTTCGGCGACAAGCGCGCGCATCTCTGCGGCGTCGGCGACCGGCGTCACCTCGAAGCCGTTGGCGCTCAAATATTCCGCCACCGCGTCCCGGAGGTCCGGCTCGTCCTCGACAATAGCGATGCGTGCGCGCAGTGGGGTCTCGCCTCCGCTTTCAGCGGAAAGTAGATTGGGTATAAACATGTTGTCCAGTCTATCGTCTTAGCTACTTTTACGGACCCAAATCATGGCTGGGAGACCCGTGGTTGCGTTGCTTTGCCTCACAAGCGAGGCGACCTCCCTGATCAGCGATTATCTTGAGCGGCGCGGCTATGTCGTCCAGCGCGCCGCGGAGGAGTGGGAAGCCGATGCGGTGATGTCGGCGGGATCCGTCGACGTCGCGGTGGTCGGGCTGCCGATCAGCGGCGGCCCCGGCATGGAGCTGCTGCGGCGCTACGGCCAAAAGGGGCCGGCTTTCGTCATGATCGACTCCGGCAAGGAGCTGATCGGGAAGGTGCTGGCGCTCGAACTCGGCGCGGCCGACGTCGTCGATGCGCCGGTCAATCTGCGCGAGCTGGCCGCGCGCATCGCCGGCCTGCTCACCCGCACCGGGAAGTCCGTGCCCGACCTGATCGTCCTCGAGAACTCGACGGTCGACATGCGGGCCGCGCTGGTGATGCACAAATCCGGCCACGAGGAGCAGCTTTCCCCGGGACAGATCGCGCTGCTCAGACTGTTCGTGGCCAGCCCGCGCAAGGTGCTGACGCGCGACGACATCATCGCCGCGGCGCCGGCGGAAAGCTCGGAAGCCTTCGACCGCTCGATCGATTCGCGGATCGTCAGGCTGCGTCGGAAGCTCGACACCGAGAGCATCGCCACCATCCGCGGCGCCGGCTACCGGTTCGATCCCCCGGGGGAACGGCAGCCCTAGGTCTCCGGCCTGCCCACAAAAAATCGGAGCAGGGGGAATCCCGAGGGAAAAGCCACCCTGCTCCGGAGACACGCCGCAGCGGAGCGATCGCCGTCGGCATGGGGCGCCGGCGGAATCGCGACCGCGGTACTCGACTACTCTTGTCATCGGGGGGTCGGCATGTCCTCCCCGCGGTTACTCAGCACGGATGTCACCATCTACCCAGCAGTACGCGCGCCCTTGACGGCATTTTGAACGGTCGAGATCGGGGTGAAGCCCTTCTTTACGGATTCCGCTTCAGGCTCCTTCAACAGCACGGCCAGCACGGCGGCAAAGCCGAGCAGGGCCTGGCTGTAGAGCAGGGCAGTCATGACGGCCGCTGCCTTCTTCGATCTCATCGTCCGATCCTCCGGTTCGAACCCCTGACGGTTCGGCTGCGGAAACGAAGCCCGGCGGCACGCGAGGTCAGCGGCGTGCCCAAGCTCCAGCGGCGACACCGGCCAGCTTCGCCGTGGCGATGCTGGGACGGCCGGTGTGCAGCTGCCCCAAACGTGCCGCGCCTGCGGCATGCTGCCGGTTTCGTTTCCGCTGATGCCGACAATCCCGCCCGATTGTATCCGGAGAATGCCGCCGACGGGACGTTGTGTTACAATGTGACCGATTTCATTGATACATTGCCCGAAATCTTCAAAATTGTGACTGTTCAGGATCGGACTTGTCAGAAAATCCGGAGATAGCGGGCATTTTGTGGTGCTGGCCTGCCGCGGCGGGCGTGGGCGGACGCGTCTCGGACGCCGCGTCGGCGATTCCGCTGCGGTAACAAACACGAAACAGATTTGCGCCTGCTCCGAAATCGAAGCGAAACGACAGGCGAGCATAAAACGGCAACCGCGCAATCAAGCGCACAAAGGGCGGAGGGTGGAATGCAAACCTTGTTGAAGAGAGTGATCAATTTCGCAGCGGCCGCGGCTGCTGCGTCGGCACTCCTCGTCGGCGCCGAGAGTGCCCGGGCAAGCCAGCTGCTGGCGCAAGTCGATATCTCGGCGCAGCGCATGACCGTGTCGATCGACGGCCGGCCGGCCTACCAGTGGAAGGTCTCGACGGCACGGCGCGGCTACGTCACGCCGACCGGCTCGTTCAGGCCGACGCGCCTGGCGGCGATGTGGTATTCCAAGAAATACGACAATTCGCCGATGCCGCATTCGGTGTTCTTCCACGGCGGCTACGCCGTGCACGCCACCCCCTATATCAAGCGCCTGGGCAGCCCGGCCTCGCATGGCTGCATCCGCTTGCACCCGGCGAACGCGTCGGACTTTTACGCGCTGGTGAAGACGTTCGGGGCTCGGAACACGAGCATCGTCATCGTCCGCTGATTTGAACCGCGCATGGAGCCGGGTTCCCGCGCGCCGGGGCCTGGCAATTCTTCATCATCACCTCGCATCGGCCGGAGCATGATGCATCCGGCGCGGCTGGCTTTCGAGCTTCTATGCGCAACTACTAAACTAGAAAACCGAATCATGAACGGAGGCGGAACGGGCCGCATCCTCGCTGCTCGGCCGGCCGTGCCGCGCTTGCGGCTCACGCCGGCAAATCTCCGTTTTCCATCATCCTCTTCCCCGGCCGCTTCGATTGCCTGGCGTGGCGAATTCGACGAGCGGATCGCCTTTCTGAGAATCGGTGATCCCCTCTAAGTCTTTGTTTTCCCGCAATTCCGGACGGAAAACCGTTTCCACTTTTCCTGGAATTGCTCTAGCGTCGGGAGCTCGCGCAAGAAGACGGGAAAGATCCCGCCGGCGACCACCAGAGGATGATAAAAATGAAGATCGAAGAAGAGCTCAGCCACGCTTTCCTGTCCCGCCGCAGGCTTCTCAAGGGCGCTGCGGCCGGGGCGGCGCTGATCGGCGCCGGCGGCTTGCCGCTGCGCGCGCTCGCGACCGACCCGATCAAGGTCGCCGCCGTCTACACAGTGCCCACCGAGCAGCAATGGGTGAGCCGCATCCATAAGGCGGCGAACGCCGCCAAGGCACGCGGCGACATCGACTATGTGTTTTCCGAAAACACCTCGAACAACGACTATGAACGGGTGATGCGCGAATATTGCGAGGCCGGCAACAAGCTGATTCTGGGCGAGGTGTTCGGCGTGGAGGAAGCGGCCCGCAGCGTCGCCAAGGACTATCCCGACACGGCCTTCCTGATGGGCTCGAGCTTCAAGCCGGATGCGGCGGTGCCCAACTTCTCGGTGTTCGACAACTACATCCAGGATGCATCGTATCTGACCGGCATCATCGCCGGGGCGATGACCAAGTCGAAGAACATCGGCATGGTCGGGGGCTATCCGATCCCGGAAGTGAACCGGCTGATGAATGCGTTCATGGCCGGCGTCAAGGAATCGGCTCCGGACGCCAAGTTTCAGATCGCCTTCATCGGCTCCTGGTTCGATCCGCCCAAGGCCAAAGAGACCGCCTTCGCCCAGATCGACGGCGGCGCCGACCTTCTTTACGCCGAGCGCTTCGGGGTCTCGGACGCGGCCAAGGAGCGCAGCAAGCTTGCCGTCGGCAACGTCATCGACACCCAGGCCGACTATCCCGAGACGGTGGTGGCGTCGGCGCTGTGGGATTTCCAACCGACGCTCGACAAGGCGATTGCAGCGGTCAAGGCCGGCCAGTTCAAGGCTGAAGACTACGGCGTCTATTCGTTCATGAAGGCCGGCGGCTGTTCGCTGGCGCCGCTCGGCACGTTCGAGAGCAAGGTGCCTGATGCGATCAAGGCCAAAGTGACCGAGAAGGAGAAGGCGATCAAGGACGGCTCGTTCACCGTCGAGATCAACGACGCCGAGCCGAAAGCGGGCTGATGCCGCCGCAGGGCGGGGAAGCCGCCGCGGGCCGGCCGCCGGTGCTGCGGCTGGCCGGCATCAGCAAGCGGTTCGGGCAGCTCGCGGCCAATGACGGGATCTCCTTCGTCCTCGGGCGGGGTGAGGTCGTCGCCCTGCTCGGCGAGAACGGGGCCGGCAAGACAACGCTGATGAACATCCTCTTCGGCCACTACACGGCGGATGCCGGCGTGGTCGAGGTCGACGGCAGGCCGCTGCCGCCCGGCGATCCGCGTGCCGCGCTCAAGGCCGGCATCGGCATGGTCCACCAACACTTCACCTTGGCCGAGAACATGACGGTGCTGGACAACATCGTGCTCGGCACCGAAAGCCTGTGGCGGCCGGGGTTCGACCGGCGGCAGGCGATCGACCGGATCGCCCGGCTCGGGTCCGATTTCGGGCTCAAGGTGGATCCCGCGGCGCTGGTCGCGACGCTGTCCGTCGGCGAGCGGCAGCGGGTCGAGATCCTGAAGGCGCTTTATCGCAACGCCGCGATCCTGATCCTCGACGAGCCGACAGCGGTGCTCACCCCGGCCGAGACGCAGACGCTGTTCGTCACGCTGCAGAAGCTGGTCGGCGAGGGTCTCTCCGTCATCTTCATCTCGCACAAGCTCAACGAGGTGATGGCGGTGAGCCGGCGGGTGCTGGTGCTGCGCGCGGGCAAGCTGGCCGGCGAGCGGGCGACCAGCGAGACCAGCCGCGAGGAGCTGGCCGCGCTGATGATCGGCCGCGACGTGGTCACCGAGCCGACCGTGACGCCCAAGGCGCCGGGGCCGGCGCTGCTCGAACTGAGCGGCGTCTCGACGGCCCGGGCCGGCGGCGCCGCCGGGCTCGACGGCGTCTCGCTGGTGTTGCGGGCAGGCGAGATCACCGGGCTTGCCGGGGTCTCGGGCAATGGCCAGGCGTCGCTTGCCGGGGTCATCGCCGGCACCGAGACGCCCGCCGAGGGACGGCTGCGCATCGGCGGTGCCGACATCGCTCGATGGTCGCCGCGCCAGGCGCTTCGCCACGGTATCGGCCGGATCCCGGAAGACCGGCATGCGGTCGGCACGATTGCGGATATGAGCATCAGCGAAAACGTCGTCGCCGAACGCTACCGCTCGCCCCCGTTCAGCCGCAGCGGCTGGCTGAACCGCGCTCAGGCCCGCAGCTTGGCCGAGACGGTGATCAGGGAGTACGACGTGCGCTGTCCGTCGCCGGACACCCCGGTGCGGCTTCTTTCGGGCGGCAACATGCAGAAGCTGATCCTCGGCCGCGTCCTTCATTTCGGACCCCGCATCATCCTTGCCAATCAGCCGGTGCGCGGCCTCGACATCGGCGCGGTGGCCTATGTCCACCGCAAGCTGATCGAAGCCCGCGATGCCGGCGCGGCCATCCTGCTGATCTCGGAGGATCTCGACGAGATCATTGCGCTGTCCGACCGGATCATGGTCATGTTCAAGGGCCGCCTGTCGGCGCCGGCTCCGCGCGGCGCACGCTCGGTCGCCGCACTCGGCGCCTTGATGGCCGGACACGGTTTCGAGCAAGAGGCGGCCCGTGCGGCTTGAGCCCAAGCCGGCGCCGTCGCTGGCCGGCGTCATCCTCTATCCGCTCGCCGCGCTCGCCGTCACCATGGCGGTCGCGGCGCTGCTGGTGCTCGCTGCCGGCGCCTCGCCTTTTGCCGTGTTCTACCTGGTGGCGCGCGGCGCCGCCGGCTCGCAATTCGCTCTGTTCGAGACGCTCACCCGGGCAACCCCGCTGATCTTCACCGGCCTTGCCGTGGCGGTCGCCTTCCGCGCCCGGCTGTGGAACATCGGCGCGGAGGCGCAGCTCTATGCCGGCGCGGTGGTCACCGTCGTGCTCGGCACCGGCGCGTTGCCGCTGCCCGGCGTAGTGCTTATCCCGCTCACCATGCTGGCCGCGATGCTTGCCGGGGCGCTTCTGCTTGCCGGACCGGCGTTGCTCAAGGTGCGCTTCGGAGTGGACGAGGTGGTCACCACGCTGCTTCTCAACTTCATCGTGCTGCTGTTCGTGTCGATGCTGCTCGACGGGCCGCTCAAGGACCCGATGGGGTTGGGCTGGCCGCAGTCTCCGAAGGTGATCAGCGCCGCCCAGCTGCCGCGGCTGGTGACCGGCAAGCGGCTGCATTTCGGCTTCGTCATCGCGATTGCCGCGGCGGCGGTGGTCTGGGCGGTGATGAAGCGCGCGACGCTGGGCTACGAGATGCGGGCGGTCGGCCACAATCGCGAGGCGGCCGGCTTTGCCGGCATCCCGGTCAATGCCGTGCTGATGAAGACTGCGCTGCTGTCGGGCGGCATCGCCGCGCTGGCCGGCTTTTCCGAGGTCGCCGGGCTGAAAGGCAACCTGACCCTCGATCTGTCGCCGGGGTTCGGCTACACCGGCATCGTCGTGGCCATGCTGGCGATGCTCAATCCGCTCGGCGTGGTGCTCGCCGCAATCTTCGTCGCCGGCATCTTCGTCGGTGCCGATGCGATGAGCCGGTCGACGGGCGTGCCGAGCTACATCGCCGACGTCATGGTGGCCACCGCGCTCCTGTCGATGGTGACAGCCCTGCTGTTCACCCGCTACCGTCTGGTGTGGCGATGAGGGAGGCGCGGCGCTGATGGACGCCATCGAAATCCTGCTCTCGACATCGTTCTGGGTGGCGGCGATCCGCATCGCCTCGCCGCTGATCTTCGCCACCACCGGTGAGCTGATCTCGGAACGGGCGGGCGTGCTCAACCTCGGCATCGAAGGGATCATGACGGCGGGCGCCTTCGCCGGCTGGTTCACCGTCTATGCCGGCGGCGATCTGTGGACCGGCGTGCTGGTCGCAGCCGCGGTCGGCGCCCTGTTCGGCCTGTTCCATGCCACGCTCACCGTGCCGCTCGGCCTGTCGCAGCATGTGGTCGGCATCGGCATCACCCTGTTTGCCGCCAGCCTGACGTCGTTTACCTACCGGCTGCTGCTCCCCGAGGTGACGACGCCGCCCAAGATCGTGCCGTTCGCCCCTCTGCCGATCCCCGGCCTGTCGCAGAATTCCGCTGCTTGGCGAGGCGTTGTTCGCCCAGACCCCGCTCACCTATCTCGCCTTTGCCGTGGTCGGGCTGACCGCCTTCGTGCTCTATCGCATGCCGCTCGGCCTGGCGCTCCGCGCTGCCGGCGAGAACCCGGCCGCGGTCGAGGCGCAGGGCATCAGCGTCACCGCCATCCGCATGGGCGCCGTGATGGCGGGGAGCGCGCTGATGGCGATCGGCGGGGCCTTCCTCACCATGTCGGCGTTCAATTCGTTCTTCTTCCAGATGATCAATGGCCGCGGCTGGATCGCCATCGCGCTGGTGGTGTTCGGGTCCTGGCGGCCCGGCAAGGCGCTGATCGGAGCGATCCTGTTTGCCGCGTTCGACGCACTGCAGGTGCGTCTCCAGCAGCTGTCCGGCGGCGTGGTGCCCTATCAGGTGTTCCTGATGATGCCCTATGTGCTGTCGATCCTTGCCTTGGTGCTGGTGGCGCGGCGCGCCACCTATCCCAAGGCGCTGATGATCCCCTACCAAAGAGGCGAAAGATGAGCTTCGATCTGATCGTCAAGGGCGGCACGCTGCCGGATGGCAGAACCGCCGATATCGGCATTGCCGGCGAGACCATCGCCGCGATCGAGCCGCGTCTGGATGCCGAGGCCGGCCGCATCCTCGACGCCGCCGGCGACCTCGTCGCGCCGCCTTTCGTCGATCCGCATTTCCACATGGACGCGACGCTCTCCTACGGCCTGCCCCGCATCAATGCGTCGGGGACCTTGCTCGAAGGCATTGCGCTGTGGGGCGAGCTCAAGCCGCTGTTGACCCACGAGGCGGTCAAGGAACGGGCGCTCGCCTATTGCGACTGGGCGGTGTCGATGGGCCTGCTCGCCATCCGCAGCCATGTCGACGTCTGCGACGACCGGCTGCTCGCCGCCGAGGCGCTGCTCGAGGTCAAGCGCGAGGCGGCGCCGGCCATCGACCTGCAGCTGGTCGCCTTCCCTCAGGACGGCCTCTACCGGTCATCCGGCGCCGGCGACAATCTGCGCCGCGCGCTCGACCTCGGCGTCGATGTCGTCGGCGGCATCCCGCATTTCGAACGGACGATGGCCGACGGCACGCGCTCCGTCACCGAGCTCTGCCGGCTTGCCGCCGACCGCGGGCTGATGGTCGACCTGCATTGCGACGAGACCGACGACCCGCTGTCACGCCACATCGAGCAGCTCGCTTGCGAGACGAACCGGCTGGGCCTTCAGGGCCGTGTCGCCGGTTCGCACCTGACTTCGATGCATTCGATGGACAATTACTACGTCTCCAAGCTGTTGCCGCTGATCGCGGAGGCCGGCGTATCGGCCATACCCAACCCATTGATCAACATCATGATCCAAGGCCGCCACGACACCTATCCGAAGCGGCGCGGACTGACGCGCGTCCGCGAGATGATCGCTCACGGCATCCGCGTCGGCTGGGGCCAGGATTGCGTGCTCGACCCCTGGTATCCGCTCGGCACCGCTGACATGCTCGACGTCGCCTTCATGGGGCTGCACGTGGCGCAGATGTCGAGTCCGGCCGAGATGCGCGCATTGCTTCACCATGGTCACCGAGGTCAACGCCGCCATCATGGGGCTCGACCATCTCGGACTTGCGGCCGGCAAGCGCGCCAGCCTGGTGGTGCTCGATGCCGGCGACCCGGTCGAGGCGCTGCGGCTCAGAGCCGATCGGCGGATCGTGATCGCCCGCGGCAAGGTGGTGGCGGAGCGGGCACGCGGCGAGGCGGCGCTTTCCCTGCCCGGGCGGCCTCGCTCGGTCGACCGCCGGCATCGCCGGCCGGCGGCTCCGATCAGCTCCTGATCTTCAGCCCTGCCGGATCATAGAGGGGCGCGAGCACCAGCTCGGCCGAATGCGCCTCGCTGGCTACCACCAGCTCATAGCTGCCGCGGCGGAGGAAGTCGTCGCCGACGCCGTCGGCATTGCGGACATAGCCGAAGCCGATCGGCCGCTCGATCGTGTAGCCGTAGCCGCCGCTGGTCAGATAGCCGACGGGCTCGCCGTCGCGCAGGATCGTCTCGCGGCCGAGCAGGACGACATCCGGATCCGCCGTGGTGAAGCCGACCAGGCGCTTGCCGAGCGCCAGCCCTGCCCCCCTCTCGAGCGCCTCGCGGCCGAGAAACGGCTTACCGGTCTTGAGCTTGACCGCCCAGCCGAGGCCGGCCTCGAAGGGGGTGTCGGCCGGCGAGATGTCGGAACTCCAGGCCCGGTAGCCCTTTTCCAGGCGCAGCGATTCCAGTGCCCGGTAGCCGACCGGCCGGATGCCGAAGCGGTGGCCGGCCGACATCAGCGCGTCGAAGATGTCGGCGAGCGCATCGATCGGTGCGTGCAGCTCCCAGCCGAGCTCGCCGACATAGCTGACCCGCAGCGCCCGCACCGGGTGCCCGGCGATGGTCATGGCGCGGACATGGCCGAATGGGAACGCCGCGTTGGAGACGTCGCTGTCGACCACCGCGACCAGCACTTCCCTGGCCTGCGGGCCCATCAGCGACAGCGTGCCGAAGGCTTCGGTGACATCGTCGAGGCTGACGTCGGCGCCGGCCGGCAGATGATCGGCGATCCAGCCGAAATCGTGGCTGCGGAAGCCCGTTCCGGTGACCAGAAAGAAGCGATCTTCGGCGATGCGTGCCACGGTCAAATCGGCCTCGATGCCGCCGCGCGAATTGAGCAGCTGCGTGTAGGTGAGCCGGCCGGCCGGCTTGTCGGTGTCGTTGGCGCACAGCCAGCCGAGCACCTTGGCGGCGTCCGGTCCGGCGAGTTCGAACTTGGCGAAGGAAGACTGGTCGAAGATGCCGACGCGCTCCCGCACGTGCCGATGCTCGCCGCCGACCGCGTCGAACCAGTTCTGCCGGCCCATGGCATAGCGGTCGGCGGAGAGGGTGCCTTCGGGAGCGAACCAGTTCGGCCGTTCCCAGCCGAGCTTGGAGCCGAATACGGCGCGGTGCGCCTTGAGCCGGCCGTAGAGCGGCGACAGGATCCGCGGCCGGCCGCTGTCGAACTCCTCGTGCGGAAAGGCAATCGTGTAGTGCTTGCCGTAGGCCTCCAGGGTGCGCTCGGCGACCCAGGCGCGGTCGCGATGCAGCGCGGAGAAGCGGCGGATGTCGACGGTCCAAAGATCGAGCGGCGCTTCGCCGTCGACTGCCCATTGCGCCAGCGCCCAGCCGGCGCCGCCGCCGGCGGCAATGCCGTAGGCGTTGAAGCCGGCGCCAACGAACATGTTGGGGCATTCGAGCGCCTTGCCGAGAATGAAATTGCCGTCCGGCGTGAAGCTTTCCGAGCCGTTCACCATCTGCTTGACGCCGACGGAGGCAAGTGCGGGGACGCGCCGGATGGCGGCGACCATATGCTGCTCGAAATGGTCGTAATCGTCCTCGAACAGGCGGAACTCCCAGTCGTGGGGGATGTCGCCGCCGGACAATCCGGTATCCCAAGCCAGGGGATCGGGTTCGTAGCCGCCCATCACCAGGCCGCCCACCTCCTCCTTGAAATAGGTGCGCTTGTCGGGGTCGCGGACGGTCGGGGCGTCGGCCGCCAGTCCGGCGATCGGTTCGGTGACGATATATTGATGCTTGACCGGCTGCAGCGGCACCGACACGCCGGCGAGGGCGCCGACTTGGCGCGCCCATTGCCCGGCACAGTTGACGACGGTGTCGCAGGCGATGTCGCCGAGCTCGGTCTCGACTGCGGTGATCCGCCCGTTTTTGACCGTGAATCCGGTGACGCGCACACCTTCGAACAGCTTGGCGCCGTTGGCGCGGGCGCCCTTGGCCAGCGACTGGGTGATGTCCGAGGGGTTGGCCTGGCCGTCGGTCGGCAGCCAGGATGCGCCGATCAGGTCGCCGGTTTCCATCAGCGGCCACATCCGCTTGACCTCATCAGGCCCGATCAGCTCCATCGGCATGCCGAAGCTCTTGGCCGTGGTGGCGAGGCGGCGGAATTCCGTCCATCGGTCGGCTGTCGTTGCGAGCCGCAGGCAACCGGTCATCTTCCAGCCGGTCGCCAGGCCCGTTTCTGCCTCGAGCCTGCGGTAAAGGTCGACCGAATAGCTGAGCACGCGGGTGATCGAAGCCGACGAGCGCAGCTGCCCGATCAGCCCGGCGGCATGCCAGGTCGAGCCCGAGGTGAGCCGCCCCTGTTCGAGCAGCACCACGTCCGCTTTGTGGTCACGCGCCAGGTGATAGGCGGTCGAGCAGCCAACGATGCCGCCGCCGATGACGACGATCGCCGCGTGGGAGGGGAGCGTCGTCATGCCGCGTCCCCGTAGGCCGAACGGTAGTGCTCGAGCGCCGCCTCGAAGCGCTCGGCATTGTCGGCCGAATAGGCCGCATAGTCGACGCCGGCGGTGGTGAGGAACAGGCCCGAGATGAGCCCCCACATGGCCTCGCGCAGCAGCGAGGCGCACTGCATGGCGGCATGGGCGCGGCGCAGCTCGGCCGTCGGCGGTTCGCCCAGATAGGCGGCGAGGAAGGCTTCGCTTTCGCCGCTCGCCATGGCGGCGTTGGAGGTCAGGCCGGCAAGATCGAACATCGCCGTCGAAAAGCCGGCATATTCGAAATCGATCAGCCACAGCCGGTCGCCGTCGTCGAGGATGTTGGCGGGCAACAGGTCGTTATGGCCGAAGATGATCGGCAGCGGCACCTGGGCCCGTTCGAGCTCGTCGGCCAGCGTCAGCCAGCGCGGCATCTCGGCCGGGCTGTGGCCGGCGTCGGCCAACGTCCGCGCATAGTCCCTCAGCACATGGAACACCCAGAACAGATAGCCGGGCCCCGACACCTCGCGCGGCATCTCGCGATGAAAGCGCCCGAGCAGGTCGGCGAGGCGCAGGGAATCGGCGCGCACTCCGCCGGGATCGAGCGGGCTGGCGCCGAGATAGGCGGTGACCAGCACCCCGGGCTCGGCATAGAGCACCTCGGGGCCGAGGCCGATGCGGTGGGCGGCGCGCGCGGTCATCGCCTCCCGTTCGCGCAGCACATGATGAAACGGATAGTCGGTGCCGAAGCGGACCACGTGGCCACCGGCCGCATCCTTGACCAGGTAGTTCTGATTGCTCAAGCCTCCGGGCAGCGGTTCTATGGTTACGCTGCCGGCCCAGCACGGCAGCGTGCCTATGCGGTCTTCGACGGTCTGCAACGCCGCTTTCCTCTCCCGCCGATCAGCGGCGCCTCACCGTTCGCCTGCCGGCTGCTGCATGTCAAGACAACGATGTGGTATATTGTGCCTTTGTGACCGGATCCATTGGCTTTCTACCTGGGATTTCAAGGAGGCAGGTGCTTGAGTCCGACGCGCAACGCTGAAAGAGTGCAACCATGAATCATTCCAAGCGCCACGGCGAAATCCTGCGCCTGCTCAACGAGGAGGGCACGATCAGCATTGCGGCGCTTGCCCAGCGCCTCGGGGTGTCGCTGGAGACGATCCGCCGCGACGTCAAGCCGCTGGCCGGGGACGGATCGATCCTCAAGATGCACGGCGCCATCGGCCTGCCGACGCATGTCGGCGAGGCGCCGTTCGAGCGGCGGATGCGGGAAAGCAGCCACGCCAAGCGGCAGATCGCGCGCGCCGTGGCGACGACGATCCGCGACGGCGAATCGATCATGCTCGATACCGGCACCACGACCAGCTATCTGGCGCGGGAATTGCTGGGGCATCGCCGGTTGACCGTGGTCACCAACTCCTCCGACATCGCCCGCACCCTGGCGACCGTCAACGGCAACAAGGTCTACATGGCCGGCGGCGAGCTGCGCAGCGACAACGGCGCCGCCTTCGGGGTCTCGGCGATCGAATTCGTCTCACGCTTCAGCGTCGATCACGCGGTGATCTCGATCGGCGCCGTCGACGCGACCGGCGGGCTGATGGACTACAATCTCGAGGAAGCCGAGTTTGCGCGCATGGTGCTGTCGCGCGGCTCCCGCACGGTCGTGGTCACCGACCACACCAAGTTCGGCCGCCACGGACTGGTTCAGGTGTGCGGCTTCCCCGGCATCAAGGAGCTGGCGACCGACCGCCCGCCGCCGGCCGACATCGGCTCTGCGCTCACCGCCGGCGGCGTCAAGGTGACCGTGGCGGGCGACGGCGCGGGGGCGGAAGACGAGGACGAGCACGACGGCTGAGATGGCTGGGCGGCGTTGACGATCGCCGCCAATTCAGGTCACCTTGCCATCCGGGACAAGGCCGCCACCAACGAGCGGCTTGATTGGGAGACTTCGAAGATGAGATCGCGTCTGACGTCGTGTGCGGCGCTGGCTTTCGCCGTCGCCTTCAGCGGGCAATCACTGGCCCAATCCATGGTCAAGGCACTCGGCCAGGGCGAAGGCGAGGTCGATATCATCGCCTGGCCGGGCTACATCGAGCGCGGCGAGTCCGACAAGAACTACGACTGGGTCACCGATTTCGAGAAGCAGACGGGCTGCAAGGTCAACGTCAAGACGGCGGCGACCTCCGACGAGATGGTGGCCCTGATGAACGAGGGCGGCTTCGATCTGGTCACCGCGTCCGGCGATGCCTCGCTGCGGCTGGTCGCCGGCAAGCGGGTGCAGCCGATCAATATCGAACTGATCAAGAGCTGGGGCACACTCGACGACCGCCTGAAGGACGCCCCCTGGTTCACCGTCGACGGCGTGCATTACGGCGTGCCCTATCAGTGGGGTCCCAACGTGCTGATGTACAATTCGAAGGTGTTCAAAGAGGCACCCAAGAGCTGGAACGTGGTGTTCGAGGAGATGACGCTGCCGGACGGCAAGTCGAACAAGGGCCGCGTGCAGGCTTACGACGGCGCGATCTACATCGCCGACGCGGCCAATTATCTGATGGCCCACAAGCCCGAGCTCGGCATCAAGGATCCCTACGAGCTGAACGAGGACCAGTACAAAGCGGTGCTCGATCTGCTGCGCACGCAGCGCACGCTGATCGGCCGCTACTGGCACGATGCCATGATCCAGACCGACGACTTCAAGAACGAGGGCGTGGTCGCCTCCGGATCATGGCCGTTCCAGGTCAACCTGCTTGCCGCCGACAAGCAGCCGGTCGCCTCGACAATTCCCGAGGAGGGGGTGACGGGGTGGGCCGACACCACGATGATGCACGCCGATGCCGCCCATCCCAACTGCGCCTATCAGTGGCTGGAGCACTCGCTGTCACCCAAGCTGCAGGGCGACGTGGCGGCCTATTTCGGCTCCAACCCGACCGTGCCGGCGGCCTGCAAAGGCAATGCGCTGCTCACCGACGAGGGCTGCAAGGCCAACGGGTTCGACAATTTCGAGAAGGTGAAGTTCTGGCGCACGCCGGTGACCAAATGCGCCAGCCAGAGCGAATGCGTGCCCTATTATCGCTGGGTATCCGACTATATCGGCGTGATCGGCGGGCGATGAGCCAGGCCGCGCCGGCGTCGGCCGGCGCTGCGGCCGGGGACGCGCCATGACGTCGGCCGTCACCTTCGAGGGCGTCTCCCGCCATTTCGGCGCAGTGCGGGCGGTCGACGGCGTCGACCTCGACATCGCGCCTGGCGAGTTCTTCGCTTTGCTCGGACCCTCAGGGTCCGGCAAGACCACCTGCCTGCGGCTGATCGCCGGCTTCGAGCAGCCGAGCGCGGGGCGGATCCGCATCTTCGGCGAGGCGGCGGAAGGCGTGCCGCCCTATCGGCGCAACGTCAACACGGTGTTCCAGGACTATGCCCTGTTCCCGCATCTCGACGTGCTCGACAACGTCGCCTACGGGCCGATGGTGAAGGGGGTCGGCAAGGCGGAGCGCCGCAAGGCCGCGCAGGACGCGCTGGCCTTGGTCAAGCTCCCGGGCTACGGCGAGCGCCGGCCGAGCGAATTGTCAGGCGGGCAGCGACAGCGGGTGGCGCTCGCGCGTGCCCTCGTCAACCGGCCGAAGGTGCTGCTGCTCGACGAGCCGCTCGGCGCGCTCGACCTCAAGCTGCGGGAGCGCATGCAAGAGGAGCTCAAATCCCTGCAGCGGGCGCTCGCCATCACCTTCGTCTTCGTCACCCACGATCAGGGCGAGGCGTTGTCGATGTCGGACCGGGTCGCGGTGTTCAACGAAGGCCGCATCATGCAGGTCGGCACCCCGACCGAGATCTACGAGGCGCCGCGCTCGCGCTTCGTCGCTGATTTCGTCGGCTCCTCCAACATCCTGCCGCCCGACTTCGTCCAACGCTACTCCGGCCAGCGGCGCTGGGGCAGCCTGCGGCCGGAGGCGATCCGCATCGGCCGCGCCGCCGCAGGGGACGGGGTGCCGGCGCGCTTCGTTTCGGCAAGCTATCTCGGCGCCACCACCCGGCTGATGCTCGATGCCGGCGGGCTGAAGCTCTATGCGACCGTCCCGTCCGGCTCGGCCTTGCCCGGCATCGGCGATCCGGTGGTGCTCACCTTCAACCGTGAAAGCCTGCACCTGATGGATGCCGAGGGATGACGGCCCTCCTCGCCGGCGGCCGACCGCGGAAGGGGGCGATCCTACCGCCCAAGGCGGGCCTAGGCGGGCGCATCTCGGACCTGTTCTGGCGCCGGCCGCGGCTGCTGCTGGCGCTGATGCTGCTGCCGCCCGTGCTCTGGCTGGGGGTGATCTATCTCGGCTCGCTCGCCGCATTGCTTTTGCAGAGCTTCTTCTCGATCGATGAGTTCTCCGGGCTGATCGACCGCCGGTTCACGCTGAAGACCTATGGCGAGCTGTTGCAGGCTTCCAATGTCGACATCATTGTCAGGACCGTGGTCATGGCCGGCGCGGTGACGCTGGCCTCGGTGGCGATCGCCTTCCCGATCGCCTATTTCGCGGCCCGCTATGCACGCGGCACCTGGAAGGCGCTGTTCTACCTGGCGGTGATGCTGCCGCTCTGGTCGAGCTACCTGGTCAAGGTCTATGCCTGGAAGCTCATTCTCGCCAAGGAGGGCATCCTGACCTGGCTGTTCGGCAAGCTCGGCCTGTCCTGGCTGCTCGACGCCTGGCTCAGCCTTCCCGTCATCGGCGGCAACTCGCTGTCGGTGTCGTTCACCGGAACCTTCATCGTCTTCGTCTATGTCTGGCTGCCGTTCATGATCTTGCCGATCCAGGCCGCGCTCGAGCGCGTTCCGTCCAGTCTGGTCGAGGCCTCGGCCGATCTCGGCGCCTCGCCGGCGCAGACCTTCCGCACCGTGCTGTGGCCGTTGGCGCTGCCCGGCGTCGTCGCGGGCTCGATCTTCACCTTCTCGCTGACGCTGGGCGATTACATCATCCCGCAGATCATCGGCACGTCCCGGCTGTTCATCGGCCAGGCCGTCTATACCCAGCAGGGCACGGCCGGCAACATCCCGCTGGCGGCGGCCCTGACCGTGGTGCCGATCGTCATCATGGGTCTCTATCTGCTCGCCGCCCGGCGGCTCGGAGCCTTCAATGCGCTCTGAGACCCGACGGCGGGCGCCCCTCGCGCTGAAGCTTGCCGCCGCGGCCGGGCTGCTGTTTCTGCATCTGCCGATTCTGCTGATCTTCGTCTATGCCTTCACCACCGAGGACAGGTCCTATCAATGGCCGCCGCCGGGGCTGACGTTCCATTGGCTGTCCGCGGCCTGGAACCGCCCCGACGTATGGCAAGCGCTGCGGCTTTCGGTCGGGGTCGCGGCCGTGTCGACCGCGGTCGCGCTCGTGCTCGGCACCCTCACCGCAGCGGCGGTCAGCCAGGCGAAGTTCTTCGGCCGCGAGACCATTTCGTTGCTGGTCATCCTGCCGATCGCGCTGCCCGGCATCATCACCGGCATCGCGCTGCGTTCGGCTTTCAACCTGGCCGAGATCCCGTTCTCGTTCTGGACGATCGTGCTTGGCCATGCCACCTTCTGCGTGGTGGTGATCTACAACAACGCGGTTGCCCGCTTCCGGCGCATGTCGGGCTCGCTCGTCGAAGCCTCGATGGACCTGGGCGCCGACGGGCTCCAGACTTTCCGTTACGTGGTGCTGCCCAATATCGGCACGGCGCTGCTTGCCGGCGGCATGCTCGCTTTCGCGCTGTCCTTCGACGAGGTCATCGTCACCACCTTCACCGCGGGACAGCAACAGACCCTGCCGATCTGGATGCTCGAGGAGTTGGTGCGGCCGCGCGAGCGGCCGGTCACCAACGTCGTTGCCATGGCGGTGGTGCTGATCACCCTTTTGCCGATCCTGGCTGCCTACTTCCTCACCCGCGGGGGCGACCAGATCGCCGGGTCGGGCAAATAAGGAGAAAGGAAACCCGATGGACACCGATATGCTGATCGGCGCCAAGTTCGAACCGGGCAGCGAAGCCGACGAGGCGATCCTCGACCCGAAAACGGGCGCTGCCATCCTGCAATTGCCGGAAGCCTCGATCGACCAGGTCGAGCGCGCCGTGAACGCGGCGGAGACGGCGTTTCAAGCATGGTCGCGCACCACGCCGGCCCAGCGCGCCGGGTATCTGCTCAAGATCGCGGACCGCATCGAGGCGGAAGCCGAAGCCTTCGCCCGGCTCGAAGCGCAGAATTGCGGCAAGCCGATCCACGCCGTGCTCAACGACGAGATGCCGGCGATCATCGATTGCTACCGGTTCTTCGCCGGGGCGGTGCGGACACTGCCCGGCGTTGTCGCCGGCGAGTATCTGCCAGGCCACACCTCGATGGTGCGGCGCGACCCGATCGGGGTGATCGCCTCGATCGCGCCATGGAACTACCCGCTGATGATGATGGCCTGGAAGTTGGCGCCGGCGATCGCCGGCGGCAACACCGTGGTGTTCAAGCCGTCCGAGCAGACGCCGCTCACCGCCCTCAAGCTTGCCCGTATCCTGGCAGAGGTGCTGCCCGAAGGCGTGGTCAATGTGGTGCTCGGGCGAGGCGACAGCGTCGGCAATGCGCTGATCAGCCATCCGCGAGTGAAGATGATCTCGATCACCGGCGATGTCGGCACCGGCAAGAAGGTGCTGCAGGCAGCGGCGCAATCGGTGAAGCGCACCCACCTGGAGCTGGGCGGCAAGGCGCCGGTCATCGTCTTCGACGACGCCGACCTCGATGCCGTCGTCAACGGCTTGCGCGCCTTCGGCTACTACAATGCAGGCCAGGATTGCACCGCCGCCTGCCGGGTCTATGCGGGCGAAGCGATCTATGAGCGCCTGGTGGCCGATCTCACCTCGGCCGTGTCGACGATCCGCTACGGCGAAGCGGACGATGCCCGCAACGAGATCGGGCCGCTGATCTCCAGGCGCCAGCGCGACCGCGTCGCCGCCTTCGTCGACCGTGCCGCCGAGCTGAAACACGTCGAGATCACGACCGGCGGCAAGCCGCGCCAGGGTGACGGCTTCTTCTTTCAGCCGACCGTGGTCGCCGGCGCGCGGCAGGCCGACGAGATCGTGCGCAGGGAGGTGTTCGGGCCCGTGGTCTCGGTGACGCGCTTCTCGGATGTCGAAGAGGCGGTGGCCTGGGCCAACGACAGCGACTACGGCCTGGCTTCGTCGGTGTGGAGCCGGGATGTCGGCCGCGCCATGGCCACGGCGGCCCGGCTGCAATATGGCTGCACTTGGATCAACACCCACTTCATGCTGGCCAATGAGATGCCGCATGGCGGCCTGAAACAATCCGGCTACGGCAAGGACATGTCGCTTTATGCGCTCGAGGATTACACCGCGGTGCGCCACGTAATGGTCGCCCACGGCTGAGGAGCTCGCACCGCCCATCTGGCAAGACCAGCTCGGTGTGCGGTATGGGCGTTTGCGAACGACCCTTGCAGTTTACCGATGACGGCGGCACAACTGGTCCGACCAAATGGGAGGGCTTTGTTATGAAAATCGGTTTCTGCATGTTCCTGTGGACGGCGGCAGTGTCCCGGAAGCATGCGGGGCTGCTCGCAGACCTCAAGGCGACCGGATATGACGGGGTCGAGATCCCGGTGTTTGCCGGCACGCCGGACGACTACCGCAGGCTTGGCGATCTGCTCGACCGCATCGGCCTCGAAAGGACGGCCATTTCGGCGATGGGCGATCCGGCGATGAACTTGATCGCCGCCGATTTGGCGACCCGCCGCAGAGGGATCGACTATATGAAATGGGCGGTGGAGTGCACGGCTGCGTTGGGCGCCACGACGCTTTCCGGACCGCTGCATTCCACCCTTGGGGGGTTCTCCGGCTCTGGGCCGACCGCCGTCGAGAAGAAGCGCTCGGTGGCCAGCCAGGGCGCCATCGGCGACCACGCCGCCCGGCGCGGGGTGACGATCGGGCTTGAAGCGCTCAACCGGTTCGAATGCTATCTCGTCAACACCATGGACGCCCTCTGCGCCCATATCGATGAAATCGGCCATCCGGCCGTCAAGGCCATGTACGATACCTTCCATGCCAATATCGAGGAGACCGACCCGGTCGGCGCCTTCAGCCGGCACAGCGGCAACATCGTCCATGTCCATATCTCGGAGAATGATCGTGGCGTGCCGGGGCGCGGCCATGTCGCCTGGGCCGAGACCTTCGCGGCGATCCGCAAGTCCGGCTATGACGGCTGGCTGACGATCGAGGCCTTCGGCCGCGGGCTCAAGGATCTCGCGGCGGCAACCAAGGTGTGGCGCGACTTCGCCGAATCTCCCGAAGCGGTCTATCGCGAGGGCTTCAGGCACATCAAGGCCGGCTGGCGCAAGGCGGCCAGCGCGACGACGTGAGCGGCGATCACCGGAGAACCGCTCAGCTGTTCTGCAACCTGCTCGCCAATGCCGTGGCACATGGCGAACAGGCTGTGCCGATCCGCGTCCGCAGCGACCACCGTGGATGGCATTTTGTTGCGCGTCTCACTGTCCGGGGCTGGGGGCCATCGCCACCGGCTGCTTGCGGCGGCCAAGCCACTCCTCGAAGCGCTGGACGATGACGAAGAAGGCGGGCACGAACAGCACCGCCAGGCAGGTCGAGGCCAGCATGCCGCTGGCGACGGTAACGCCGATCGACTTGCGCGCGCTGGCGCCGGCGCCGGTCGCGAACACCAGCGGCAGCACGCCAAGGATGAAGGCGAAGGACGTCATCAGGATCGGCCGGAAGCGGGCGCGGGCAGCCTCGAGCGCGGCGTCCATGATCGGCTGGCCCGCGGCGCGCAGTTCGCGCGCCACCTCGACGATCAGGATCGCGTTCTTGGCCGAAAGGGCGACGAGCAGCACCAGGCCGATCTGGACATAGAGGTTGTTGACGACGTGCAGCCCGGTCATCACCGAGACCGGGCCGACCAGCGACAGGGGGATGGCGAACAGCACGGCTGCCGGGGTCAGCCAGCTCTCATATTGGCCGGCGAGCACCAGATAGACCAGCAGCATCGCCAGACCGAGCACCCAGTAGAGCTGGTTGCCGACCAACTGCTCCTGGTAGGAGAGCGCCGTCCAGCTGAAGCCGGTGCCGCGCGGCAACGTGTGGTTGGCGATCTGCTCCATCAGCGCCATCGCCTCGCCGGAAGAGAAATTGGCTGCCGGCACGCCGACGATCGAGGCGGTCGGGTAGAGATTGTAGAGGCTGAGCAGCGACGGCCCGACACTCGGGGTAACCGTCAGCACCGTGCCGATCGGGATCATGCTGCCATTGGCGTTGCGTGCGGTCAGCGACTGGATCGCGTCAGGCGTCAGCCGGAACTGCGAGTCGCCCTGCACATAGACCTGGAACACGCGGCCGAACTTGTTGAACTGGTTGACATAGCTCGAGCCCATATAGCTGGCCAGCGACTGGAACACCGCATCCGTGGTCAGCCCCAGCGCCTCCACCTTGGCGCGGTCGACGGTCACCTGGTACTGCGGAACATTGGCCCGGAACGAAGTCGACACGCGCTGCAGCCCGCTCTGCGTCTCGGCCGCGGCAATCACCGCATTGACCGAGCCCTGCAGCTTGGCAAGATCGAAGCTGCCGTCGCGCAGTTCGATCTGCATGCTGAAGCCGCCGGCATTGCCGATGCCCTGGATCGGCGGCGGCGGCAGCACCAGGACGCGGCCGTCCTCGACTGCCGACAGCGCCCGGCTGACGGCCGGATAGAGCGCGGCGAGATCCTCGCTGCGGCCGCGCGCCGCCCAGTCCTTGAGGATGATGTAGGCGACGCCTGCGTTGGAGAGGGTGGCATTGCTGTCGAGCGCGGAGATGCCGGCGATGGTGATCACCTTGTCGACCCCGGGGATCTGGCGGGCGATCCGATCGACGTCGCTCATCGTGGCCTGGGTGCGGCCGAGCGAAGCCCCGTCCGGAAGCTGCACGGCGGCCAGCAGATAGCCTTGGTCCTCGATCGGCAGGAAACCGGTGGCCACCCGGCTCATGCCCCAGCCGGCCACCGCGATGATGATCAGTGCGAGCACCACCATGATGCCGCTCACCCGCACCATCCCGCCGATCAGCCGCGCATAGCCCCGCTCCAACCGGTCATAGAGTGCATTGAAGCCGCGATAGAAAACGTTGCGCTGATCCGGCGGCACCGGCCGCTTGAGCCACAACGCGCACTGGGTCGGCTTCAGGGTGGCGGCGTTGATGGCGCTGATCATCGCCGTAGCGGCGATCACCAGGGCGAACTGCGCGTACATCTGGCCGGTCAGGCCGGGCAGGAAGGAGGCGGGCAAGAACACCGCCATCAGCACCAGCGTGATGCCGACGATCGGCCCGAACAAGGCGTTCATCGCAGCGATCGCCGCATCATGGCCGGACATGCCCTGTTCGATATTGTGGGCGGCACCCTCGACGACGACGATGGCGTCGTCGACGACGATGCCGATGGCCAGGACGATGGCGAACAGCGTCGACATGTTCACCGAAAAGCCCATGGCCGCCATCGCCGCGAAGGCGCCGATAATGGTCACCGGCACCGTCGTCGCCGGCACCAGCATGGCGCGCCAGTCCTGCAGGAAGAGCAGGATGACGATCAGCACCAGGACGGCGGCCTCGATCAGCGTCTTGTAGACCTCCTTGATCGACTGGCTGACGAAGACGGTCGTGTCGAACGGGATCGAATAGACAACGCCCTGCGGGAAATCGCGGCTGAGCTCGGTCATGCGGCGGTCGACCGCGCCGGCGACGTCGAGAGCGTTGGCCTGCGGCGACTGGAAGATCGCCAATCCGGCGGCCGGGCGGCCGTCGAGGTTGAAAAACTGGCCGTAGGTCTGGGCCCCGAGTTCGACGCGTCCGACGTCGCGCACGCGGGTGAGATTGCCGGGACCATCCGACTTGAGGATCACGTCGCCGAACTCGTCCGGGTCGTCCAGCCGGCTGCTCACCTCGATCGTGTACTGGAAATTCTGCACGTCGGGCGTGGGCGGCATGCCGACCTGGCCGGCGGTGACCTGCTCGCTCTGCTGCTGCAGCGCCTGAATGACGTCCTGGGCGATCAGCCCGCGGGCACGCATCTTGTCGGGATCGAGCCAGACCCGCATCGAATATTGTCCGGCGCCGAACACGGTGACGTTGCCGACGCCCGGCAGCCGCGCGATCTCGTCCTTGAGGCTGATCGTGGCATAGTTGCTGAGGTAGAGGCTGTCATAGCGGTTGTCGGGCGAGGACAGCGTGACGATCTGCAGGATCGAGGTCGATTTCTTTTGGACGTTGACACCCTGCACCTGCACCGACTGGGGCAGCGCTGCGAGGGCCGCCGAGACCCGGTTCTGCACCAACACTTGCGCCTGATCGAGGTCGGTGCCGATGGCGAAGGTCACGGTCAGCGAGTAGCTGCCGTCCGAGGCCGAGAACGACTGCATGTAGATCATGTTCTCGACGCCGTTGACCTGCTGCTCGATCGGCAGGGCGACGGTGTCGATGACGGTACGGGCGCTGGCACCCGGATAGCGGGTGGTCACCTGGACCGTCGGCGGCACGACGTTGGGATATTGCGCCACCGGCAGCCGGATCAGCGACACCAGGCCGATGACCACGGTCAGGATCGCGATGACGTTCGCCAGGACCGGCCGTTCGATGAAGAACTTCGAGATCATTGGGTGCCGCCGTCGGCCGCCACCGGCTCCAGCGTCTTCAGCTGCGGATCGATCTTCTGACCCGGCACGGCGCTCAGCATGCCGGAAATGATCACCCGGTCCTCCGGGCCGATGCCGGAGGTGATGACGCGCAGCTCGCCCACCTGCTGGCCGATCTGGACCGGGCGCTGCTCGACGATATCGTCCTTGCCGGCGACCAGCAGGTAACGCCCGCTCTGATCGGTGCCCAAGGCACGATCCGGCGCCAGGAGCATGTCGGGCTGTGCGCCGAACGGCACGCGCACGCGGACGAAATAGCCTGGCAGCAGGTTGCGTTCGGCGTTTTCGAACACGGCCCGCACCGCGAGCGTGCCGGTCGAGGGGTCGACGGTCGGGGAGATATAGTCGAGCGTGCCCCGGTGCGGATAGCCCACCTCCGTCTGCAAGCCCACTTCGACCGGCAGCTTCTTCAAATCGGCCACGGTGATGCCGCGCTTGACCATGTCGGCCTTGATGCGCAGCACTTCCTTCTCGCTGACGCTGAAATTGACGTAGATCGGGTTGAGCTGCACCACGGTCGCCAGCTCGGACTGGCCGCCCGGGCCGACCAGCTGGCCCAGCGAGACCTGGCGGGCGGTGGCCACCCCGTTGAAGGGCGCCTTCACTTCGGTGTAGCTCAGGTTGAGCTCGGCCTGCTCGATGTCGGCCTGCGACTGCTTCTGTTTGGCGAGGTCCGCGTCGGCCGCGGCCGCGGATTTGTCAAGATCTTGAGGGGTGGCGAAGCCCTTTTTGACAAGCGTCTGCTGACGCTCGAGGTCGGCGCTCGACTGCTTGACCGAGGCGTCGGAGGAGGCCTTTTCGGCCTGGGCTTGCTCCAGCGCCAGCTGATAGGGCTTCTGCTCGATCACGAACAGGGTGGTGCCGGCCTTCACCCCGTCACCATCCTTGTAGTCGATCGATTGCAGAAAGCCCGAAACACGTGCGACCAGCGCGGTGTTGTTGAGCGCTACCGTGCTGCCCGTCTCGTAGATATAGGGGATCACCTCCTGCTTGAGCGGCAGCGCGACATCGACCTTGGGCGGCGGCGGCGCCACATAGGTGTTCTGCTGGCCGCAGCCGGAGATCGCGCCGGCAGCCAGCAACACGAGCGCAAGCACAGCGGGGCGGGCGACGCCCCGGCACCGAACAAGGGGCTCTATGCCGACCGCCGCTTTCCATTCAGCGATGTCGATCACGACTTCCCCCACAAGTCCCTGCATGGACAGAATGTTTTACTTGACGCTACCTGATCGCGCTCATGAAGTATAGCCGAGCGCAATGAGGGATGTGCCATGCGTCGTCTGACCATACTTCTGGCTGTTGCTGGCGCGGTTGCTGTCGCTGCGGCGGCATCCGCCCAAACGTCGGCCGAGCAAAAGGCCTGCAAGGCCGACTTCGAGAAATACTGTGCCGGCGTCGTGCCCGGCGGCGGCCGCGTCATCGCCTGTCTGCAGAAGCAGATGAGCAAACTGTCGCCGGACTGCCAGAAGGTCGTCCAGACCTACGCCAAATAAGGTCGCTAGCCGACCCGGCGCTTCTCGCCGGCGAAGCTGCTGAGCCCCAGCCAGCGCTGCATGGCGCTGGCGACTTGCGGGTCACCCTCGAGCGCCAGATTGCCGGCGTCGATCTCGCGCTGGACGCGGCTGACGCCCATCCAGATCGCGGTCATGCTGCGCAGCGAGCTGGTCACCAGAAGGTCGACCTCGAAGCCGGGGTCGACGCCGCAGAGATCGACGATCTTCGGTTCCACCACCAGCCACCAGTTCTGCTTGGGGCTGCGAACCTCCGGGTACAGAAACTGTATCGTGCAGCGCGGACGCGGCAGCGGCTCGGGATTGAGGTTGCGCCGCATGTCCCACATCAACAGGGACGGATCGAGATTGCGCAGCGACAGCTCCGATTCGATCCAGCGCTGGCCCCAGACGCCCATGCCCATGATGACCCCGCGCAGGTCCTCGCCGGCTTCCGAGAGACGATACTCGACGACCCCGCTGGCGCCCGGCTCGGCGATGACGACGCCGCCGCGTTCAAGCTCCTTCAGGCGCTTGGACAGCAGCGCCGGGGACATCCGCGGCACGCCGCGGCGCAAATCATTGAAGCGGGTGGTGCCCATCAGCATCTCCCGCACGACCAGCAAAGTCCAGCGTGAGCATAAGATTTCGGAAGCCATCGCGACGGGGCAGAACTGCCCATATCCTCGCACGTTATCCATCGGCCGCCCAACCTGATTTTCCAAGAGGCCGCCAGTATAGTCCAATTCATATTCGATCGGAAACAGCGCCGGTACAGTTCCTGAACTGGAATCGGAAGGCAAACGGCGAGATTCTGGCGCATGGCCAAGGCCCAGAGAGGAAAATAACATGGTTGGATTATCTACCTTTACATCCGCCAGCGATGCGGATGCTGAGACAAGCGAGACGGTGGTCGAGACCGCGGGCCGCCTGGCGCCGCGGCTTGCGGCGCGTGCTGCCGAGTTCGACGAGAGCGACAGCTTCGTTGGCGAAAATTTCGCGCTGCTCAAGCAGGCCGGCCTGGCCGAGGCGGGAGTGCCGCGCGAGCTCGGCGGCCGTGGTGCCGAAGTGGGCGAACTGGCCGACATGCTGCGGCTGATGGCGCACGCCTGCAGCTCGACCGCACTCGCCTTTGCCATGCACACGCACCAGGTGGCGATCCCGGCCTGGCGCTGGCGACATCAGAAAGTGTCCGCCGTCGAGCCGCTGTTGAAGCGGGTGGCGGCGGAGCGGCTGCTGTTGCTGTCGAGCGGCGGCTCCGACTGGATCGGCGGCTCGGGCGTCGCCGAGAAAGTCGAAGGCGGCTACCGCATCAAGGCGCGCAAGGTGTTCACCTCCGGCGCTGCAAGCGGCGATCTGCTGCTCACCGGCGCAGTCACCAAGGGTGAGGACGGCACCCCGATGGTGATCCATTTCGCCGCCCCGATGAAGGCCGCCGAGGTGCGCATCGAGGATACCTGGCGGGCGCTCGGCATGCGCGGCACCGGCTCCAACGACGTCGTGCTCGACGGCCTGTTCGTGCCCGACGCCGCCGTTTCGTTCAGCCGCAAGGCCGGTGAGTGGCACCCGGTGTTCCAGACGATTGCGATGATCGCGTTTCCCTTGATCTATGCCGTCTATCTCGGCGTGGCGGAAAGCGCGCGCGATCTCGCGGTCGAACTGGCGCGCAAGAAGCCCGTCAACGACCATGCCGTTCAGCTCGCCGGCCGCATGGATACCGCGCTCCGGGCCGCGCAGCTTGCGCATCGGCACATGGTCGAGGTGGCCGAGACCAGCATGCCTTCGGCCGAGGCGGTGAACGAAGGGATGATTGCGCGGGCGCTGGTGGCCGAACATGCCATCAAGGCGGTCGAGCTGGCGATGGAGCTCGCCGGCGGCCTCGGCTTTTACCGGGTGAACGGGCTCGAGCGGCGATTCCGCGACGTTCAGGGCGCCCGCTATCACCCCCTGCAGCAAGGCCCGCAGGCGCGCTATGCCGGAGCCGTGGCGCTCGGCCAGCCGGTCGACCGGATCTTCTGAGCCGGGCGAGGCGGATTGGGGTCGGCCGCTTGGCCGGCCCCTCGAGCGGATCACCGCTTCCTTAAATCGGTACTCCCCTCCAAGTCATTGTTTTTCTGCGATTCCGGACGGAAAACCGTTGCCGTTTTTCCTGGCATTGCTTTAGTTGTTGCGCGGGTGGCGGGCGGATTTGAGCTCGGCCAGACCACGCGCGGCGTCCCGGTTGCCGGTCTTGGCGACGGCGCGGAAGACACGCTCGGCGTCGCCCCAGCGGCCGAGGTTGAGATAGGCATAGCCGCGCATCACCATCAGGTCATTGCGCTGCGGGGCAATCGCGTCGCGCTGGTCGAGTGCCAGCAATGCCTCGACATAGCGGTGCGCATCGAAGGCGCCGGTCGCCTGTCTTTCCAGAATCGAGGTCTGCAGCTCGATCGCCCGGCGATGGTCCTGCGGCGATTTGCTGGCCGCCACCGCGGCCTGGTTGGACAGGCCGGCGCGCAGATAAGCGAGGCTCTGACCATAGGCGGCGTCGCTGCGCACCCGTTCCGAGCCGCTGCGCAGGGCCGCTTCGAAGGCGGCCGCCGCCTCGAGCGGACGGTTGATGTCCATCAGGCACCAGCCGCGGGTGAGCGCCGCCTGGCCCGACAATGTCTCCGGATTGACGGAGCTGGTGCAGCCGCGCCCCGAGGCGCGTGGCGTGCCGGAGGCGCGCGGCGCGCTGCGGGCGGGGGGAGCATCGTTGAGCTGCGCCTGGATGGTCGCTTCCGGCAGGGCCGGCTCGATGACGGGCTCGGGCTCGGCGACCGCCGGAAAGCGTTGGGCCGCAGGCTGGTCGCGGTTGAGCAAGGGCTGCGCCTGGAACTGCGGCTGAGGCAGCGTCTCGGCCTGGTAGAGCTGCGGCTGAATCTGCGGCAGCGGATTGCTCGGGTAGAGCTCGGGCGACAGCGGCGAGGGCGGTTTCGGACGGTCGACGGGCAGTTCCACGGCCGGCGCCGGCTGCTGCTGCCCCAGGACCGGGGCAAGCCGCTTTTGCCGTTCCTGGAGCTGCCGCAGGCGGCGCGCCTCGCGGCTTTCGCCGAGCGTGGCGATGCGGGTCGATTTGCCGACCCAGCGGCGTTGGATGGCGGCCACGGTGGCTTTGTCGCCCAGCCGATTGGAGGTGAGCGCCAGCCCGTAGGCCGAGGGCTCGTCGTCGGGCTTCCATTCCAGCGCCTGCTCGAACCACTGTGCCGCGGTGTCGAACTGGTTGAGGAGATAGGCGTACCAGCCGAGCTGCTGGGCCGTGGCAGTGTCCTTGGCGGCGACCACCGCCGGGACGATGCGCTGCAGCACGTCCGGTGCGATCTCGACCGGAGGATCGGTGGCCAGAAGATTGGCGGCCGCGGCCAGATAGGTGCTGCGGCTTTCGTCGGACTCATCGCGCCACTTGACCATGACGTCCTCGGCCTCGGCCGGATTTTTCTGGGCGATCAGTGCCAGCGCGAGGCCTTGGGAGGCGCTCGAGCTGTCTTCGATGCCGCGCGCCTTGCGGAACCATTCCTCCGCCTGGGGGACATTGTTGCGGCCGAGAAAGTACCAGCCGAGCAGCAGGCTATCGGTGGCCTTGTTTTCCGTCCGCGCCAATTCCCCCACCATGTCGACGTCGCTTTGTGCAACGGTGATCTTGGGATCCTTAGCCGCCGCGATCAGGGCCTGACGTGCCAACTCCTGCTGGATGGTCTGGAACTCGGCATCGCCTTCGGCCTTGCTGCGCGCCGTCTCGAGCAGCGCGTTCATCGAGGCGCGCGGCATCACAACCATCGCCTTTTGCATGGTGGCCAGGCGCTCGCCGGCATTGTCGCAATTGGTCAGCACATAGCGATAGGCGTCCTCCGCCCGCTGCTGGCGCCCGGTCTTGGCGAAGGCTTCGGCGACGCGCCAGAGCACGTCGACCTCGCTGCAGGTGAGCAGGCTCGGATTGGTCGAGGCCACGCGGATCACGGTCTCATACTGCTTCAGGTTCGAGGCGTTGATCAGCCGTTCGCGCAATTCGGCGAGGGCCAGCCGCTGCAGCAGATCGTCGGGCACCACCCAGTCCGGCTCCGCAGCCTGCCGGTCGGCAATCGCCTTGCGCACTTCCGCCAGCTTGTTCTCGGCATAGAGGGCCCACATGCGGTCGAGCTCCGGATCGGTGCCGGCCGGCGCGTCGAGCGGGTTGGTCGGCGGCGTCCAGCCCGGATAGAGCGCCTTCAGGCGCGCGATCTCGGCGGCCAGGCGGCGCTGATCGCCTTGCCGGGCGAAGTAGCGAAGGGCCAACTCATCGACGAGCGGGGCGCCGTTGGCGCCTGCTGCCGCCGGCGGCTGGGCTGGCGGCACCGGGGCGGGTGCGGCCGGTGCGACCGGCGGCATCGGCATGGTGCCGCCGGTACCGGTCGCGGGCGCCTGGGCGAGGATCGTGCCGCCCTCTACTGCCCGCTGGGTGAGCTGCCCCTGGCCGCTTGCCGTGGTGCCTGAAACGACCAGCGAATCCGGCAACAACGGCGGATTGGCCCCCGGCGCCCAGTATTGCTGGTAGCCGAGGTAGATCGCCACGGCCGAGGCCAGGCAAGCAAGCAGGAGCGCCGGCGACCTCATAAGCACTCCGGATGCTTTTCGGCCGCGAACGACAGCACCAGCAGGTGCAGCGTCGAGGGATAGTAACGGGTGGGCACGAAGGCGGCGAGCTCGGGCGGGAAATGGCTCCCGTCGAGCACGCAAGAGACCAGCGCCGGAATGGCCTTGTAGCCGACCTCGGCGAGGATGTCCTTGGCTTCGCCGGTGGTGAGATCGACCGTCTCGACATTGCCGTCCTCACCCACCATGCCGTCCCTGAGCTCCTTGAGGAGCACCCGGTCGGAATCGCCTGCCCGCACCAGATAGAGCGGAATCCGCAGCGCGTTGTAGCCGAATTCGGGTGGGAAGCCCTCCGCCGGCCGCGGCCGCGCACGCATCGACAGCCAGTCGGGCGGCAGCTTGCGGTCGGAAAAGCGCGCCTGCTTGATCAGCGCCTTGCCGTCGGACTCGACCTTCGCCCAGTCGGCGTCGGGAGCCAGCCGCTTCAGCTCCGGAAAGGCCTCAAGAACGAGGTACGACAGGTTGACGACCGGGCCGTCGCCTCGGTCGGCCGCACCGAAGCCGCTCGTTCCGGGCATCAGGAGCTGCTTGCCCTCATGCGTCTTGATCGCCGTCTTGCCGATCGCCTGAGCCAGGGTGGCGGCAGCCTGGGTGAAATCCGGCCGGTTCCATGCCGTGCCGGCCTTGGCCAGCGCGTAGGCGATCAGAATATCGCCGTCGACGGCGTTGTTCAGGTCGGTGACATGCGGACTGGCGGCCGGATCCCATTTCCAGGCCACCAGCCCATCGTCGCGCAGCAAGAGCTCGGTGTGGGTGAACGACCAGATCTGCTCGAAATCCGCGCGGCTGTCGGCCAGGAACGCCAGCAGCAGGCCGTAACCTTGGCCCTCGCTGTGGCTGATGCCGCCATTGCCGTCGTCGATGATGCGGCCGTTCGTATCGACGAACTTGGCCTTATAGGCCTGCCAATCCGTCGGCCGGATGAGGCTCGCCGCCTTGGCCGGCGTGCAGATGGCGAGCACGGCCATCGCGGCACCTGTCAGCCAAAGGCGGAGCGGCGCGTTCAATGGCGTCTCCCAATGGTGCCGAGAAGTGCCGACGTGGCGATGCCGAGCAGGGTGCACACCGCAAACAGCGACGCCGAGTAGGACAGGATGTTGGCCGACAGCCAGTTGGCGGCAATCATCCGGTAGTTGGTGAGCGAAAAGGGCTGCGTGGCGAAGAAGGTCACCCGGCTCACCGGCAAGGTGACGACGTTGCCGTTCAGCTTTTCATAGGTCGCCAGACGCCCGCTGACTTGCGCCCATTCGCGGCGCTGGGTCAGCGCGCGCATCGACTGTTCGAGGTCTTTGGGCGAGGTTCCGGTGGCGACCAGCCAGGTGCCGCCGGCGCCGGGGCTCGTGCCCTGGGCCAGCAACAGGCTGGCGCTGCCCGGCGGAACGAAATTGGCCACCGAGCCGGGCGCCAGCCTGAGCGTGCTGAGGGAGATATCGAAGTTGCGATCGAGCCAGTCCTCGAGCAGGCTGACCTGGCCGCGCCAGCCGCGCCCCTTGAGCTCGTCGCGCCAGCGATCGAAGGCTTCCTCGGTGTTGGCCGGCGGGTTCCGTCCGGCATCGGCCGCCGCCTCCCCCCAGGCCGTGCGGCTATCCTCCGACACGCCGACCTGGGACAACAGGCCGGGCGGCAACTGCCCGACAGGGCCGACAAAGATTGCGTCGCGGTCGCCGATCGTGCCCGCATTGACCACCAATTCGACCGGAATCGGACGTCCGGCAGCCACCGAAAGCCGTGCCATCAGTGTGGTTGCGGCCGACAGCGATTCCGGCTCGGTCCCGACGAGCAGCGGAACGGGGATCTCGGCACTGTTGTAGGGGAAGCCGGTGCCGGACGTGGCGGCAAGGTTCGGCCGCTGGCCCACCCGGGCAAAGCTGGGCACGATGAATTCGGTCGTGTCGAACAGCGCGAAACGCTTGACCAGGCTGTTGTTGCCGCCGGCCACGCAGGCCGCATCCTCGCGCGTCAAAAGCACCGCTTCGAGTGCAATCACGTTCACCCCTGGCCGGAAGTGCCGCATGGTGATGCCGATCGGCAGGTGGCGCAGGATGCTGCCGCCGGAGGTCGTGATCGGCACCGTGGCGGCGATGTTGTCGTTGACATAGACGTCGATATGGCTGCCGGGCACGACGCTGGCCGAGTAGGCCGCATCGAGGAGGATGGTCGCCTCGCCATAGGCGGCGGCATAGAAATCGGAGGGCACGCCGATGGTGAAATCGGTGCGGAACCGGCGGCCGGCGAATTCCTGGGTGTCGACGCCGAGCTGGGCGAAACTCAGGCGCCCGCCATTGACCAGGAAGGGGGTGTCGGGGGCATGCCAGAACTGGGTCGGCAGCACCGTCCGGGTTACCCCCGGCGGCCGATCGGTCCGGCTGACCAGGCTGTCGATCGCGCCGGCCAGCGCTTGCCAAGACGGGCCGACGATGACCAGCGTGCCGGGACCGAATTTGGGGTCGTCGACGAAGCGCACCACCGGCGAGGCAATGGAGCCCTCCGGCAGCTCGGCCAGGATGTCGCGCAGCTCGGCGGCGGTGCCGACGACGATGGTCTGGTTGCCAGGCGCCCGCTTGGGGGCCTGGCTGCTGGTGACATGCACCGCCTGGCCTGGAGTGCCGGCGAGCAGGGCCAATCCCTCCGTCAGGCGGGTGATGACCGGCATGGTCGTGGGCTCGTCGAGACTGGGAACGACGAGATTGAAGGACGTCTGGCCGGTGCTGTCGACGCCGACAGCCCTGAGATCCTCGAGCCGCGTCGGCACCCCGGCGGCGGGATCGTCGAACGACAGGAAAGTGCGGGCAGGGTCGATGTCGGCCCACAGATCGTAAGTCGACTGCACCGTGCAATCGGTCCGGTGGCGCTGGGTGGCCTGCATCCGGATCAGGTTGATGCCTTCCTTGAGCACCCCCGGCGCGACCTTGCGGGTGATCTCGGTCAGCCGGTCGGGCGAGCTCACGCCGCCATCGTAGATCTTGGCGCCGTTGATCATCACGCTGAGGTTCGACGCTTCCGGCGCGGTGAAGATCGAGCTCTGATAGGCGAGCGCCAGCGTCGCCGGCGACCGCGCCTGCTCGGGCGTCAGATAGAAAGCCCAGAGGCGGCGATCGATCTCGCCGCTCAGCACGAATTCGCGCGACGGGATCAGAAAGCGCCGCGCCTTCGAAGGCTGGGCATTGCCGCGGGCCGGCACGGCCGGAGGGCTGGCCGCGGCCTTCGGCGCGGCGGCCGCCGGGGCGGGCGTCTCGGCCGTTCCGGTGTCCGCAGGCGGGTTGGCGGTCTGGGCCGGCTCGGTCGCGGCGGCCGGCGGAGCCGGCGGTTGCCCGGGCAGGGCCGGCGTCGGAGCGGCGGGCGTGGGAGCCGGCGCGGCCGGCGCAGCCTCCGGCGGCCGTTCACCACGCATGTCGAACGGGGCGGTCTGCGCCCAAGCCGTGCCAGCGCCGAGCGACAGGAACAGCAGGGCGACAGCGGCACGCAGCGTCATCGGGCCTCCGCCAGCTTTGCCTGTTCGGCCGCGGCGCGCGGGGCTCGCAAGCTGCGCATCAGATAGACCAGGCCGCGATAGGTCTGATAAAGCGCCAGCCCGAAGAACCAGAGCGTGCCGCGCAGCAGTCCGGGATTGCCGCGGCGCGACAGCTGAAACTGCGTCCACTGCGCGGAGTTGGCGAACACCAGGTCGGCAATCAGCCGATGATGCTCGGGCGAGATCGCCTCGTACTGGCAGCCGACGGAGACCATCTGCCCGTCCTGCTCGAGGTTGCGCACCAGCACCGGCAGCACGCCTTTTTCGGTGCTGCCGTAGGGGGTGAAGCGCAACGACGCGAGATCCTGGACGGTCGCCTTTGCCGCGTCCTTGCCTGTCAGCTGGACGCGGACGCCGTGGACGGAGACGTCGACGATGGTGCCGGCGACCCATTGATCGCCGAGGCGGAAGTCGCAGCGGCGGCTCGTCTTGATGCGGCGGGTGGCGGTGCGCGCGCCGCGCTCCGACACCACCCCGAGCGCCGCCCCGGCCATCACCAGATTGAGCAGGTTCCAGGCGCCCACGACGACGGTGACGTCGGCATTGTAGGGCTCGGTATAGACCCGGTAGACCGTGACCCCGACGCCGACCAGCAGCACGGCGAAGATGATGAAGAACGGGGCACTGATCTCGGACAGCCGGCTAACGCCGATCGATTCGTCCTTGGCGGTGACCTTGAAGGTCGGCTTGCGGGGATTGAGGATCACCGAGATCACCGCCGGCAGGAGGTGCACGGTCTGCACATATTCGTAGAGCTCGGAGATCCACGGCCAGCGGAACGCCCCATAGAGGTAGTTCTGCATCATCAGGTTCACGAGCATGTAGGTGAGCGTATAGGCCATGAACTCACCCCCCGAGGCCGTGAAGATCTCGAGGTCGAAGAACAGGTAGAACAGCGGCGCCACCAGGAAGATGGCGCGCGGGAAAGGAAACAGCCAAAACAGGGTCGAGGACATGTAGCAAAGCCGCTGCGGCAGCGACAGGCCGCGCTTCAGCAGCGGCATGCGGAAGCGCAGGATCTGCATCATGCCCTGCGCCCAGCGGCTGCGCTGGCCGATGAAGGAGGCGAACGTCGCCGGCTGCAATCCGGCAATCAGCGGCTTGTCGACATAGATGCTGTCCCAGCCGCGCGAGTGCAGCTCGACGGCCGTTTCGCAATCTTCGGTGATGCTGATGCCGCTGAAGCCGCCGGTCTCGTTGAGCGCTGTCCGGTTCAACAATGCGGCTGAGCCGCAGAAGAAGGCGGCGTTCCACTTGTCCAAGCCGCGCTGGATGATGCCGTAGAACATCTCGTTCTCGGACGGCATGCGCTCGAACGTGCGCAGATTGCGCTCGAGCGGGTCCGGGTTGAGGAAGAAGTGCGGAGTCTGGACGAGGAACAAGCGCTTGTTCTCGGCATAGAAGCCGACGGTCTCCTTCAGGAAATCGCGCGCCGGCGCATGGTCGGCATCGAACACGGCGATCAGGTCGCCGTTCGAATTGGCCATACCGTTGTTGAGGTTGCCGGCCTTGGCATGCTCGTTGCGCGCCCGCGTCAGGTAGCGCACGTCGAGTGCGGCACACAGCTCCTGCAGCTCCCGATGGCGCTCCTCGGCGGCGATCGCGTCGGACACCTTGTCGGCGTTGCGCTTCTGAACGGTGCTGCCGTCGTCGAGCAGCCAGACGGTGAACTTGTCGGCCGGGTAGTCCATCGCCCGGCAGGCCGCCATGGTGTTGGCCAGCAGATAGGCTTCCTCATTGTAGGTCGGGATGAAGACGTCGACGGTCGGCAGGTCCTCGTCCTTGGCGCTGGCGGCGCGCGAAGGTCGCGGCGGCAGCGGCGTGGCGACCACGAACAAGCTCAGCGTCAGCATGACGACGCTGTACAGTTCTGCACCATAGAGCAGGAACCCGGGAATGAAGTTCTCCGGCTGGTTGATCGGCGGCAGCGTGCTGGTGGTGCGCCAATAGACATAGCGCAAGACGATCGAGGTGCCGAAGGCCAGCGAGATCAAACGCCAGATCCCGTCGGGTCTAAGCAGTTTCAGAAGCATCATGGTCACGACGACCACGAAGCCGGCAATCAGCTGAGCCTGGAGATTGATCGGCAAGGTGATCAGAAGGATCACGCATGCCGACATCAGCGCCCAGAGGAGTACGGAGAAGACTTTGTTCAAAGGAATTGGGCCTCCCTGGCCGGCTCAGTCAACAGCTTTCCCCTTCTCCTCTCAATCAGACTCATCGCCCATATGACTAATTGCATGCAACCCCTCCCGTTCCCCGACCGGTACATGGCGGCGGCGGCACCACCACGCTGGGCACCGGAACGGCCGCGCCTTGGGCCGGCGGGGCGGCGGAGCGCGTTCCGCCCGGCGGCACCGGCACGACAGGTCCGACGGGTGTCGGGAGGGTCTCGACCACGGGCTCTGCGCGGGCGGAGCTGCGGCGCGGGGCCGCCGCGCGGCGCACGGCGGGCTGCGACGGCGGGGCCGACGAGACGTCGCGGAAGCCTTGCCCATCGGCCGGGTAGGTCGGCGCGCTCAGCCCGCCCATGCTGTCCGGAACGCCGGGCGGCTGGCCATAGGGGTTCCAGGCCAGGCCGCGGAAGAACGCGTTGATGGTGATCCCGTACATCACCGACAGCAGCCGCTGCTCGGACAGCCGGGCGTCGCAGAGGCGCAACCGGATCGAGATGCTGCCCTGATTGCGGATGATCGTCGCCTGGCCGGAGGCTTGAATGCGCTGCCAGGCATAGAGGCAGAGGTCGCCGGTCGCGGCGCGTCCGACGGCATAGCCGAACGGGCCGTAGCGGTTCTGGACGTAATAGGGCGAGGAGCTCATGCGAACGCCAGGCAGCGCGCGGCGCATGTCGGAATAGACGGCAATCGGCGACAGCGGCCGGTCGGAGAGCGAGGAAGGCCCGCCGGCGGCAAAGCCCACCGGCCCCACCAGGCGGACGCTGATGCTGTTTTGGCCGGGCACATGCGAGGAGGTCGACAGCGCGATCTCCTGGGTGACGCCGTTGGAATAGCGCTGCTCGATGACCCCGACGATGGACGGCCCGCCCGGCGGCGGCAGCACGAAGGCATCCTGGGAAGAAATCGAGCGCAAGGACTGCGTGGTCTCCGGCAAGCCGGCGGCCGTTCCACAGCCAGCCGCGGCAAGCGCGAGCGCGAGACCGGCAAAGCGTCTCATGCATCGTGCAAGCTCAACCATCGAGGGGCCGACCCCGCCGCGGCTTGAACTGCTCGGCGAGGCTGACGGTGATTTACTCATACGCAACTAGCTGACACTCACTCTACCCGGCAGCCTTTACTATCAACGTGGTCGAGATTTGCCAAAAGAATCAGTCTCGTCCGTTTGCCCCCAGAGCAAGAATCATGGCCGGGCGCGGCCTAATCGCCACAGTTCAATTAAACTCATAGTTAATAATAGGTTACCGATTTGGTTAACCATGAGATGTCTGAGGGCGGGGCTCGCCGCACCGCTTGAAGCGTCTCTGAGCGGGGACGGCGCTCAGCCGGGGGTGGCGGCAACCGGCTGCGGCAGGGCACCCGCAGCGGAGCCGAGACCAACGACCTCGAAGACCTCGAGCGCCTGGACGCGGCCCTTGGCCTGCGCCGTGCCCAGCGGGCGAAAGGCGATCTTGCCGGCACTGAGGTCGACAACGGCGCGGCTTGCCAAAATCGCGGTGCCATAGGCCTTGTTCATGCCTTCCAGCCGCGAGGCCACGTTCACGGTGTCGCCCATCGCGGTATATTGCAGCCGCTCGCGCGCGCCGACACTGCCGACGACGGCCGGACCGGTGTGGATGCCGTAGCGGGTGCGGAACGGCGGTTGGCCGCGGGCGGCTTTGTCGGCATTGAAGGTGTGCAGCCGGGCTTCCACCGCCAGCGCGCAGCGACAGGCATGCTCGGCATGGTCGGCATCGGCGACCGGGGCATTCCACATGGCAAACACCGAGTCGCCGAGGAATTGGATGATGGTGCCCTGATGCGCCTCGACCTCCTCGCTGAAGATGTCGAAATAGTCCGACAGCATGTTGACCACGTCTTCGGGGGCGTGCTGCTCGCTGATCGTGGTGAAGTCGTAGATGTCGGTGAACAGCGCCGTCACATCCTGGCGCCACGCGGCACGGCCGCCGAAATGACCGGCAGCGATGCCCTTGCGGACCAGCTCGCGCGGCACATAGAGCGCGAAGGTGAAGATCGCGTCGCGGGCCCGGTTCATGGCGCCGCCGAGCGTGAAGATCTCGCTGACCCGCGACCTGACCTCGATCGGCGTGGCGAAGTCGAGGTCCTGCAGTCGCCGTGCACTGAGCGTCAGGCGGTTGAGCGACGTGGTGATCAGTTTGGCAAGCAGCAGCGCGCACAGAATCGCCATGGCGACCACGAAGGCGGAGATCGCCAGACCCTGAAGCAGCGCGCGATTGGCGCCGGCCAAGAGCTCGTCGAGCGGCGCGGCCACCACCAGGCGGTCGCCAGCAAACATCAGCGCCGTCTCGATCGGGTTGACGGCGACCAGGAAGGTGCGGCCGTTGGCTTCGACGAAGTCGGTCTTGCCGATGTCGATCGCCTTGGCCCGGATCGCCCGGATGAGCGGGTCGGTGACGCCGGCCGTCCCGTTGCTGCGCTCGTTCTTGGCCGCCATCATCCGCTTCATCATCATGCGGTCGGAATGAATGATCGGCACCCCGCTCGTATCGAGGATGAAGGCGGCGGTGCCGGGGGTCATCCGTTCCGCCGCCAGGAATTCGGTCACGGCGTCGAGCACGACGTCTGCGCCGACGACGATGTCCGGATTGCGTGAGTGGGCCTCGGCGACCGTCATTCCGAGCGCGCCCGAGGTGGCCATCTCATAGGGGCCGACGGCGACCGGGTCGTCACGTCCGCGCGCAGCCTGGTACCAGGGGCGGCGGCGCGGATCATAGCTGGTCGGGCCTTCGTCGCGCTGCGCGATGATCCGGCCGTCGGCGTCGAAGAACAGGACGCTGTTGTGCCTTGTGCCGTCCGGGGCGAGCGTGATCATCCGCGCGGCGTCGCGCGCGGCGGGCGGCGGGTCGAGCAGCTTGCGCCACACCGGATCGTCGAGCGTCAGCATGTGGAAGAAGGTGCCGTCGGGATAGCCGACATAGACGCCGTCGAGATGCGGCGAACGCGCGATCCCCTGGCTCAGCATCGCCACCTTGTCGGCGAGGCGCTCGGGCGGCGGCACCAGCAGCGCATTGGGCATCGTGGCTGCCAATCCGACCAGGGTGACGGTGTTGTCGGAGAGCACGTCGACACGGTCGATGAGCCGTTCGCAGAAGACGCGCATGGCCGCGCGCGCATCCAGGTCCGCGGCGTGGCGCGAGCGCAGATAGTTGAAGCCGACCAGGGCCGCCGAGACCACCAGCAGCATGGCGATCATGGCAATGCTGAGCAAAGTCCTGAGCGGCCGCGTCCAGTTCTGCGGCGGCTTGTGTTCGGCGGCCTTGCTGTCTGCGACGTCGTTCAACCGGTTGTTCTTCCTCCCTGAGCCGAATACCAGCCGGACATCAAACCACCATAGACCGGGACGCCGCCGCCCGACAGATCCCGCGCCGGCAGTCATATTCAACGGATTTCGTTCAATTTACTTGATTGGACAGGCCGCCGGCGAAGGGGCAGACTGGCTGTCCTATTTCAAATCGTTCAATGACCTCTGCAATCCTGTTGGCCGATCTGGGAGGATCTTGTGGCAAGCTGGCAACCCGACCCTTCATTTTATCCTTCACCGAGGATGGCCGCGAAAGCGCCGGCGGAGAAACTGGCCTATGTCGCGGCGTTCGACCCCGACCGGCAAAAGCCCGATGCCATCGCCGTCGTCGACGTCGATCCAGCCTCTGCGCACTATTCGGAGATCGTCGGCTCGGTCGACATGCCGAATGTTGGTGACGAACTGCACCATTTCGGCTGGAATGCGTGCTCGAGCTGCCTTTGCCCCAACGCTCCGCATCCGCATATGGAGCGGCGCTACCTGATCGTTCCCGGATTGCGCTCGTCGCGGCTGCACATCATCGACACCAAGCCCGATCCGCGGCAGCCCAAGATCGTGCGCGTCATCGAGCCGGAGGAGGTGGCCGAGAAGGCAGGATATTCGCGCATCCACACCATCCATTGCGGACCGGAAGGCATTTACGTCAACGCGCTCGGCAATGCGGAGGGCAAAGCACCCGGCGGCATCTTCCTGCTCGACCCCGAAAGCTTCGATGTGCTCGGCCAGTGGGAGATGGATCGCGGACCGCAGCAGCTCGCCTATGATTTCTGGTGGCATCTCGGCCACGACACCATGATCACCAGCGAATGGGGCACCCCGGATACCTTCGAGAACGGGCTGGTGCCGGAAGTCCTGCTCGGCAGCAAGTATGGCCGGCGGCTGCATTTCTGGGATCTGCACAAGCGCAAGCACCTGCAAGAGATCGACTTCGGCGAGGAGCACCAGCTGGTGTTCGAGCTGCGGCCGGCGCACAACCCGACCAAGGCTTACGGTTTCGTCGGCTGCGTCATCAGCCTCAAGGATCTGTCGGCCTCGATCTGGACCTGGTATCGCGACGGCGAAAAATGGGCGGTCAAGAAGGTGATCGAGATCCCGGCCGAGCCGGCCGATCCGGCGCAACTGCCGCCGCTGCTGCAGGGGTTCAAGGCCGTGCCGCCGCTGGTCACCGATATCGACCTGTCGATGGATGACCACTTCCTCTACGTCTCGTGCTGGGGGACCGGCGACATGATCCAGTACGACGTCTCCGATCCGCTCGCGCCGAAGGAGACCGGACGGGTGCGCATCGGCGGGATCGTGTCGCGCGCCAGCCACCCGAAGGCACGCAACGGCGCGCTGAACGGCGGCCCGCAAATGGTCGAGATCAGCCGCGACGGCAAGCGGGTTTACTTCACCAACTCGCTTTACGGCGCCATCGATCCGCAATTCTATCCCGAAGGGCTGGATGGCTGGATGGTCAAGCTCGATGTCGGCGACCAGGGCGGCATCGCCTTCGACGAGAAGTTCTTCATCGACTGGCCGAAAGGCCACCGTCCGCACCAGATCCGCCTCGAAGGCGGCGACTGCTCGTCGGATTCCTACTGCTATCCGTGAGCCCATTCGCGCCTTGGCTGGTTCTCGCCGGCCTCGGCGCCTTTCACGGCCTCAACCCGGCGATGGGCTGGCTGTTTGCGGTCGCGCTCGGGCTGCACCGCAACAGCCGGCGCACGACGGTGCTGTCGCTGCTGCCGATCGCGGCCGGCCACGCCGCCTCGATCGCCGTCGTGGCGGGCGCGGTCGTGCTGCTCGGCATGATCGTCGATGCCCGTCTCATCGAAATCGGCTGCGGATTGGTGCTGATCGGCTGGGCGGTTTACCACATCGGCTATGGCCATCGGCATCGGGTGCGGGTCGGGATGACCACCGGCATGGCCGGGCTGGCGCTATGGTCGTTCCTGATGGCGACGGCGCATGGTGCGGGGCTGATGCTGGTGCCGGTTCTGATCCCGCTTTGCCTGTCGGGCGCTTCCGCCGGCATGATGCCGGCGATGCAATCGCTGCCGATCGCGGCGGCGGCGGTGGCGGTGCACATGGCGGCGATGCTGTTCGTCACACTCATCGTCGCGCTCGCCGTCTACGATTGGTTCGGCTTAGCGTTCTTGCGCCGCGGCTGGATCAATGTCGACCGCATCTGGATGGGCGCGCTGATCGTCACCGGGCTGATCCTGATCGTCTAGCCATGGCCTGCCCGTCCGCGCGACGCGAAATCGCTTCCCTTCCGCCGCAAAGGGCGGCAACGTTGCGGCAAACATCTCTTTCGGAGACGCATCCGATGGCCAGAGCCCTCGTCCTCGAACGCCAGCACGAACTTGCCCTGCGCGACATCGACCTGCCGGCCGACGTCGGGCCTCACGACGTCAAAATCAAGATCCACACCGTGGGGGTCTGCGGATCCGACGTCCATTACTATACGCATGGCCGCATCGGCCCGTTCGTGGTCGAACGCGCCGATGGTGCTCGGCCATGAGGCTGCCGGCACGGTGGTCGAGGTGGGCCAAGCGGTCAAGCATCTCAGGTCGGCGACCGGGTCTGCATGGAGCCGGGCATCCCGGATCCCAACTCGCGCGCCAGCCGGCTGGGCCTTTACAATGTCGATCCGGCCGTGCGGCTTCTGGGCAACGCCGCCGATCCACGGCGTGCTTACCCCGACCGTCGTCCACCCCGCCAATTACACCTTCAAGCTGCCGGACAATGTCAGCTTCGCCGAAGGCGCGATGGTCGAGCCCTTCGCCGTCGGCATGCAGGCCGCGCATAAGGCCGGGATCGCGCCCGGCGATACCGCCGTGGTGCTCGGCGCCGGGCCGATCGGCATCATGGTCGCGATCGCCGCCTTGGCCGGCGGCTGCGCTCGGGCGATCGTGGCCGACTTGGCGCAGCCGAAACTCGACATCGCCGCGCGCTACCAGGGCGTCATTCCGGTCAATATTCGCGAACAGGGCATCGTTGCCGAAGTCCAGCGCCTGACCGAGGATTGGGGTGCCGACGTCGTTTTCGAATGCTCCGGCTCGCCGAAGGCATGGGAGACGATCCTCGATCTCGTCCGCGCCCGGCGGCACCGTCGTCGCAGTCGGCCTGCCCGTGGCGCCGGTTCCGTTCGACGTCTCGACGGCCTCGACCAAGGAGGCGCGCATCGAGAGCGTGTTTCGCTATGCGCATCAGTACGACCGCGGCGATCGCGCTGTTCGCGTCCGGCCGGGTCGACCTCAAGCCCTTGATCTCCGAGACATTCGCCTTCGAGCAGTCGATCGCCGCCTTCGACCGGGCCGTCGGAGGCGCGGCCGAGCGATGTCAAGCTGCAGATCAAGCTGGCCGATTGAGCGTGCCGCCCGCCAGCCCCGGGTCGGCAAACGGATCGGCAACCCGCGGCCAGAGCGGCCGCGTCAGGCGCTTATAGTCGGTCAGCCGCGGATCGCTCGGATATGAGCTCGGCGCCGACACATAGACGATCTCCGCCGCGATCGGCGCAAAGCCGGCATGGAAATGGTTGGTCGACTTGACCAGCAGCAGGTCCTTGGCCAACGGGTCGATGCCGAGATTGGTGAAGATATCCGGCTCGAAGGTCTGGGTCCGGTTGGTGTTCAGGATGACGTCGACCTCGGTGCCGTCAAGGCGCACGACGCGCCGAGGGCCCGAGCGTGACCCGGCTCGGGCCAAAGCTCTGCCAGCCCTCTGCGACCGCCTTGAGCGACGCGGCACGTCGGCGTCGATCGGCTCGCCCGGCCTGCGGCCCGGCCTTGCCGCCGAAGCGCAGCTCGATCTCGGCACCTTCGCCGGCGGCCCGGCAGAAGGTCACGGCGATCGGGTCCCAGATCGTCGCGACGCCGAGCCGGTGACGCCGCTCGCCAGCAGCCGGCTGAGGATCGATGGTGCCGTCTCCGGCAACGCCGCCGCCCGGATTGTCCCAGATGTCGGCGATGCACGGCCGGCTTGCCCGGATCTGCGCCATGCAGCGGCAAGCGCCTCGGTCGATCGCGTCGTCGGCGTCGAGCATCGCCATCGCCGTCTGCTCGCGGATGGCGAAAAGCTCGCGGCCGAGCCGTTCGGCCAGCGCGTCGCCTTCCGGCTTGCCGTCGTCGGTGACGACCAGGATGCGCGCGCCGAGCTCGGGCACGTCGGCGGCCATGAAGCCGTGAATGACGGAGATCGACAGAATGCCGTCCTGACCGTGCAGGGCCTTGATGCGGTCGACGAAGGAGCGCATCGGCTCGCGGCTGGTCGGCAGCACCTGCGATCATGCGGCAGTCGAAGGTGGAGATGACCGGCCGGACCTCGCCGCGCGCCGCGCGCAGCGCCGAGTTCGACGACGTGCTCGCCGCGCTCGTAGAAATCGGTGTGCGGAAATTCGAGGAACGCGGCGAGAATGTCGCTGGCCGCGACCCGCTTCGGCGTCAAATGGCTGTGCGGATCGAGTTCGGCCGGCGATCACCACGTCGGGACCGACGATCGCGCGGACCCGCGCCAGCAGATCGCCTTCGCAATCGTCATAGCCTTGCGCGACCATCGCGCCATGCAGGCCGAGGATCACGGCATCGACGGGCAGGGCGGCGCGGAGCTGGTCCAGGATCTCGTCGCGCAGCGCCTCGAAGGTCTGGCGCTGAATGAGGCCGCCCGGCTCGGCCCAGGTCGCGGTGCCTTCGATCGAGGGTCGAGCTTTCGGCTGCCGGCGCGGCGGCGCAGCGCCACCATCGGCGAGGAGCACAGCGTCGGCGTCTCCGGATGCTCGCCCGGGCGCGGCGTAGAAGGCCATCTCGAAGGAGGCTCGGTCGGTCGGGACCGGCGAAAAGGTGTTGGTCTCGGTGGCCAGCGAGGCGGTGAAGATGCGCATCGCCCTGCGTCCCGTCTCAGGTCCCGGCCAAGGGTGCGTAGGCGATCGCCTCGATCTCGACCTTGATGTCGACCATCAGCCGCGACTCCACAGTGGTGCGTGCAGGGGGCTCCTTGGCGAAGAAGCTGCCATACACCTTGTTCATCCCGCCGAAGTCGCGTGCGTCTTCAGATCAGACCGTGGTCTTGACGACTTGTCGAGCGTGGCGCCGGCCAGAGCCAGTGCGGCCTTGACGTTGTCGAGCACCTGCCGGGTCTGCGCCTCGATGCCGCCATCACTCAAGGGTGCCGTCGGCGCGCACCGGCACCTGGCCGGAGACATAGATCAGATCGCCGGCGCGGACGGCCGGCGACAGCGGCACATGGGAGGTGCCGAACACTTGCTTGGCGGTCATGGCCGGGCTCCTCTGGGCGAAAACTGAACGGATTCTAAAAAGCGTGATGTCGGCTGCGCAGTCGAAGTAATTTTCTTACATCAGACCACATATCAGCGCCAGAGCAAGATTGCTCCATGTTGTTCATTTTCAGAAAATGCGCTAGATCTGTGCCACTCAACGAAAGGATGCGGCCGATGGCGGACGGCGAATTCGGCGGCAAGACAGTGCTGATCACCGGCGCCGGCGGCGGCCTCGGAACTGCCTTGCGCACGCTGTTTGCGGCCCGCGGCGCCGCCCTGATCCTTTGTGATCGGGAGACGGCGGCTCTCGAAGGAGAGGGTTGGCCGGTTCATGCCTTCGACCTCTTGGATCAGCAATCGGTGGCGACGGCAGCGCAGGCGATATTGGACCGCCATGGCGCGCCGGATATCGTGGTCAGCAATGCCGGCTGGACGCGGACGGAGACCTTGGCATCGCTGTCGACAGAGGTGATCGACCGCGAAGTTCGGCTGAACCTCACCGGCGTTGTTACCTTCGTCAACGCCTTCCTGCCGGCGATGAAAGCCCGCGGCAGCGGTGCGCTGGTATTCATCTCATCCGTCAACGCCCTGGCGCATTTCGGCAACCCGGCCTATGCGGCGGCCAAGGCGGGGGTCAACGCTTTTGCGCGGGCGATCGCGGTCGAGTGCGGGCGCGCCGGTTTGCGGGCAAATGCCGTTTGCCCCGGTTCGATCCGGACGCCGGCCTGGACGCACCGGCTGGCGCGCGATCCCGCCGTCATGGACAAGCTCCAGCGGCTCTACCCCTTGCAGCGCGTCGTAGAGGCGCGCGAGGTCGCCGAGGCGGTGGCCTTCCTCGCCTCCGATCGGGCAAGCGGCATCACCGGTGTCTCCCTGCCGGTCGATGCCGGCCTCACGGCGGGGTGCCTGCCGTTCATCGACGATGTCCTCGGAGGCCCGTGAGCGATGCGCCTGCGCAACCGCGGCTTCGCCTGGGAACTCGCCCGGTGAAGCCGATCTCCGACATCATCGTGCGCCTGCAGATGATGGCGGAGGACGGGTCGCGATCGGACCGGCGACTGGCGGTATTGGTGCTCTCCGACCTCGATTCCGCGGGCAAAGGAACGATCTCGGATCTCGCCAGGCGCGCCGGGGTCAGTGAACCGACGGTGACCCGGTTTTGCCGCAACCTCGGTTGCGAAGGGGTTCGCGATTTCAAGTTTCACTTGGCCCAGGCAATCGCGTTCGGCGGCGCCTATCTGCAGGCCGAGCCGCTCGCCCGCGACGCGCGCGAGCAGCGCGTGGCCGGCGCGGTCACCGGCGCAGCGATCACCGCAATCGAGCGGGCGGCGGCAAGCCTCGACATGGCCGCCGTGATCGGCGTCGCCGACCGCCTCGCCCACGCCGGCCGGGTGCTGTGCCTCGGCTCCGGGGGAACCTCTTCCATGCTGGCCGGGGAATTGCAGAACCGGCTCTTCCGCCTCGGGCTTTCCGTCGTCGCGCAGGCCGATGGACAGCTGCAGCGCATGTATGCCTCGGTGGCGACGCCCGACACGGTGGTGGTTGCCTTCTCCATCTCCGGCTATGCCCGGTCCGTCGTGGAGGCGGTCGAGCTGGCGCGCCAATACGGCGCCGCAACCGTCGCCATTACGGCGCCGGACTTCGGACCTTGCCCGTGCGGCAGACACCGTGATCGGCTTTCGCGCGGTCGAGGACGACAACATTTATAAGCCGAGTTCGTCGCGGTTTGCGCTGCTGGCGATTCTCGACATGATCGCCACTGCCACCGCCGAAAGCCGCGACGGCAAGGTGCGCGAGACCCTCAGGCGCATCAAGCAGGGGCTCAACGTCCTCAAGGTGGGTGACCCGCGCTTGCCGCTCGGCGACTGACGGCGGCCAAGGCGCCGTTTTATGATGTATGGCTAAATTTTCTAGTGCCGGGATGGAACAAACCCCGGCGTCTATCGTTTCCTCGCCGTCACCAACCTGTACGATGACCTCCTGACGCCCGGCGCCCTCCCAGTCGGGCTTTTTTTTGGAGCAGTTCCAGGAAAAGTGGCGACGGTTTTCCGTCCGGAATTGCGGAAAAACAAAGACGTAGAGCGGAGCACCGATTTAAGGAAACAGTGTCCGCTCTTAGTGCTGCGTTGCCCAATCCGATGGCCGAGTTGGGCGACAGGCCGAGTGGATGCGGTGCTTCGCTATAGGCAGGGTTGCCCATAGCTTCTCTGCACGTCCCCGTTGCATCATCGCTTCCGCCGCACGGTTGATGTTCTCGACGACAACCGCACCGGCATGGCCGGCGGGCGCGCGAGAGGCCCAACCTTGCCAGACGCCCGCCGGCCGCTTGTCGACGTCTCGTTCGATCAGGGCAGGTGAAAAACTTCGTTGAGCGCGACGACCTGAGGGGTGCCGTCCTCGCGGTAGTCCATGATGTCGCGCATAAACACCCACCAGCGCTTGTTGGCGTCCGTCAGCGGCAGCTTGTCCATGGTGTGATCGTCGGTGCGCACCAGCGTGGCGAACAGGTAGTCGGTTTGCGGATCATGCCAGATGAAATAGTCGGAAACGCCGGCGTCACGCAGGGCGGTTGCCATCTCCGGCCAGAGCTCGTCATGGCGCTTCTTGTATTCGGCGATCTTGCCAGGATGGACTTTCATCCGGAATGCGATGCGCTCGGGCATGTCCAACTCCGCTCGGTTTTTGATCGATCAATTCGACTGGCCGTCATCCCTGCGACCGGACGCGCAGCTGGTCGAGACCCACGGCCAAGAGCAGTACCGCGCCCTTGGTGACGTCCTGCCAGAAACTCGACACGTTGAGGAGCGTCAGCCCGTTGTTGAGGGTGCCGAGGATCAGCACGGCGAGCAAGGTGCCCCACACCGAGCCGCGGCCGCCAAACAGCGAGGTGCCGCCCAGGATGATCGCAGCGATCACCGTGAGCAGGTGCTTGCCGACCGAATCGGGCGCCGCCGCGCCGAGCATCGCGGCAACGATCACGCCTGCCAGGGCGCCGGCGACGCCGGAAATGACGTAGAGCGTGACCTGGGTGCGGTCGACCGGGATCCCCAGCATGCGCGACGCTTCAGCGTTGCCGCCTGAGGCATAGATGTAGCGGCCGAAAGGGGTGAACGCCATCACCCACCAGATCAGCGCGAAGGCGGCCAGCATGATCACCAGCGGGACGGGCACGCCGCCGGTGCCGCCGATCCGGCCGGAGCCGATCCAGTTGAAGCCCGGTATCAACAGCGGCTGGGTCAGGCCGCCGGTCAGGACCAGCGAGGCGCCGGTGATGATCGACATCGTGCCCAGGGTGACGATGAACGGGTTCAGTCTCAGCCCGTTGGTCATCGCGCCGTTGGCAGCCCCGATCAGCCCGCCGGCGATCAGCGCCAGCACGCAGGCGATCCAGATGCCGACGCCGGCCGAATAGGCCATGGCGACGATCACGCCGGCGATCCCGGCCACCGCTGCGACCGACAGATCAAGCCCGCCGGCGATGATCAGCGGGGTGCCGGCGGCCGCCATCAACCCGATGAATGCCATGTTCGAGCCGATCGACAGCAGGTTCTTGAAGGTGAGGAAGAACGGACTGAGCGCGGTGAAGAGGCCGATCAGCAGCAGATAGAGCACGAGCAGCATCGCCACCCCGGCCCAGGGGCGGCCGAGCAGCCCCTGCGACCGGCCGCCGAAATGCGGGCTGGCCGAGGCGGCGGAAGTTCCAGTGGTCTGCAGCTCGGACATCGATCGGTCTCTCAATCAGGCGGCCAGCGCGGATCTGCTGGCCGCGCTCATCAGCTCGGAGGCGTCGACAGGGTGATCGAAGGTCGCGGCCACGCGGCCGTCGGCCAGCGCCAGCGAGCGGTCGGCAAGGCCGGCCACTTCTTCCGCGTCCGAGGAGATCAGCAGAATGCCGAGGCCGCTATCGGCCAGCTGGCGGATCTGCCGGTAAATCTCCTGGCGGGCCCCGACGTCGACGCCGCGGGTCGGCTCTTCGAGAACGAGCACCTTGAGATTGCCGAGCAGCCAGCGCGCCAGGCAAACCTTTTGCTGGTTGCCGCCCGACATTGTCCCGATCGGCTGCTCGGGGCTGCGGGCGCGGATCGTCAGCCGGCGGATCCAATCACCGACCGTCGCCGCCTCCTTGCGGCGGTCGACCGTGACGCCGCTGGTGAACAGCGGCATGTTGGCGACCGACATATTGTCGCGCAGGCTGAGCATCGGGATGATGCCCTCACGCTTGCGCTCGGCCGCCACCAGCCCGATCCCTGCGAGCACTGCCCGCCCGGGGGTGGCGATCCGGTAGGGCTGTCCGGCGACGGTCGCTTGTCGAACGCGGGCGCCCGGCACGGCGCCGAACAGCGCCCGGCCGACGATCTCGACGCCGGACCCGACCAGCCCGTGAACGCCGGTGATCGCACCGCGCCTGACCGTGACATCGACGTCGGACAACCAGCCGTCAACATTCAGGCCAGTGACGGCCACCACGTCCTCCCTGCCCGGATGGGCGGCATACGGCGGGTAGAGATCGCCGACGCGGTTGCCGACGATCGCATGCAGCACTTCGTCGACATCGGTCTCTCCGGCGTTGAAATCGCCGGCGTTGCGGCCATCACGCAGCACCACGATCCGGTCGGAGATGGCGAACACCTCCTTGAGATAGTGGGAGATGTAGATGATGGCGATGCCTTCGGCCTGCAGCCGGCGGATGATGCCGAACAGAAGCTCGACCTCCTCAGCCGCCAGCGCCGCCGTCGGCTCGTCCATGATCAGCACGCGGGCGTCGCCGTTCATCGCCCGCGCGATTTCCACCAGCCTCTGGACGTGATGCGAAAGGTCGCCCATCCTGAGTTGCGGCGACAGCCCCTCAAGCCCCAGGCGGCGCAGCAGCGCCGCGGCATGCACCGCGAGGGTGGCGCGGTCGACATGCCAGCCCGTCTTCGGCAGCGCACCGATCATGATGTTCTCGGCCACTGTGAGATCGGGAAAGATCGACAGCTCCTGCGGCAGCATGCGGATGCCCAGCGCCAGCGCGTCGGCGGGGGTCCGGATGTCGCGCGCGGCGTCCTCGACCACGATCGTGCCGCTGTCGCGGGCGTAGTTCCCGGACAGGATCTTCATCAGCGTCGACTTGCCGGCGCCGTTGGCGCCGAGCAGGGCCACCACCTCGCCGGCGTTGATGCTGAACCCGACATCGGCCAGCACCGGCACGCCGCCGAACGACTTGCCGATGCCTGTCATGTCGAGGAAGGGGCGGGCTGTCATCTCACCCTAATTCGCCGGGACGAGATCCTCGTAGCCCTTCAGGAAATCCTGCTTGCGCAGCTCGGACAGGTACGACGAGAACGCATCCTGAGGAAACTTGTACTCGAAGTCGGCCTTATCGGCGCATTTGAACTTGGGATAGTACCGACAGACATTCGCCTTGTTGATCATCACGTGATGGACCAGCACCGCCGGCGGCAGCGGCTTGCCGGCGAGCGCCGAAAGCGCGATCGGCAGGAGATAGTTGCCGTAGGTTTCGGGGAAATAGCCGGTCGAAGCGACGAAGTCGGGTTCATCGACCAGCGTCTGGGTCTCGTCGGCACCATTGCCGACCACGACGACGTCGGCCTGCCGTCCCGCCTGCTGAACGGCGCGCAGCATGCCGGTCGCCGACTGATCGTTGATTGCCGTGATCATGATCGGCACGCCTTCGGGGATGCGGCCGAGAATGTTCGACATCTGGGTGAAGGATTCCTGCTGCGTGTTCTTGGTGTCGATGCGCAGCATCTTGGCCTTGTCGAACTGCGGCAATTCGGCGAGGAAGCCGTTCACCTGGCCCTCCGTGCGCATCTTCGGGATGGCGCCGGATTGCGGCAGCTCGCCGACGACGAAGTAGCCCTGCATGACCTTGTCCTTGCCGAACTTGTTGATGGCGGCCTGGGCAAGATAGGAACCGCTCATATAGCCGGACTTGGGATTGTTGGCGCCGAAGAAGGTGGCGCCGGGCATGGGGATGTCGATCGCGACCACCTTGACGCCGTCCTCGTTGAAGACGTTCATCACCGTCGGGCCGAAGTTGCTGTCGGTCTGGAATTCGATCACATAGTCGACATTGCGCTGCACGAAGCTCTGCGCGTTCGCCAAAGCCGTCGGGCCATCGAGTCGATTGTCGGCGACCAAAAGCTCGATGCCGGCGAGGTCGGCATTCGCCTTGATCGAGTTTTCCACCGCGACGCCGAAGGTGATGTCGCGCTGCAGATTGGCGAAGCCGAAGACCAATTTCTGGCCGTTGCGCGGCGCCTTGACGGCGGTCGCATCTTTCACCATCGCGGCATATTGGTCCGCGCTCAGCCGCTTGCCGTCGTAGGTCGCCGGGTCGAAGCCATGGAAATCGTCGGCGAAAGCTGCTCCCGCCACCAGGGTGACAGCGGTCGCTCCGAGCGCGAGCGCTCTGGCGAAATTGTTCATCTTGGTCGTCCTCCCGCGGCGGCCGTGCCGCAAATCCGGTCGCTCCTTCAACAGCCGTTTCGGCGGCGCGACCTCCCGCCGGAACCATCCAAGGCGAGCCGCCCGGGCAAGCGCAACTTGCGCAGGGGCGCCACAACATTGACTAGCATCGGCCGCGCTGCTACGTCAAGAAGTGGTCAGGCCACTTGGCCAATTTAGCGGTTGGTGGAAGCGGCAGGGAGGATGACTTGCCGGTTGGCGATTTCAGCCTCGAGCTGCCGCTGAAGCGCTCGGGGCTTACCGAGATGCTGGTGGCGCGGGTGCTGGGCATGGTGAGCACCGGCAGCCTGAAGCCCGGCGACCAGCTGCCGCCTGAGCGCAAGCTCGCCGAAACCTTCAACGTTTCGCGTCCGACGCTGCGCGAGGCGCTTCGCGCGCTTGCGGTGCTGGGCGTCGTCGAGGTACGGCACGGCGGCGGCATCTTCGTCTCACAGCTCGAGGCGAGCGATCTGCTTGGGCCGCTGACCTTCTTCCTGACCCTGCGGGCGAGCGAGGTGGGGCGCCTCTACGAGGCGCGGCGGCTGATCGAAGGCGAGATCGCGGCACTCGCCGCCGCGCGCGGCGACCAGGCCGGATGGGCGGCTCTCGACGAGCTGATCGAAAGCCAGGAAGGCGCGCGCGGTGAGCCGCCGCGCTACCGCGACTTCGATACGGCGTTCCATGCGCGCCTGGGAGCGCTGGCAGACAACGAGTTCCTCGCCCGGGCGGCGCAGAGCCTGAACGTGCTCGGCCAGGAGTTCCGCAAGATCGCTTCGGAAACCCCCAATGTGATCGCTGCCTCGATCGCCGATCACCGGGCGATCGTTGCCGCGCTCGTCCGGCGCGACGCGCAGGCCGCCCGCAAGGCGATGGCCACGCATATGGATCATGTGCTGCAGTCTACCCAGGCTGCGATGAGAGGCGAGGTCGGCTAGATGACGGAGCGGCGCTGGGGGCTCGACAGGGTGAGTGAGGCCGATATCGTCAAGGGCGGGTTCTCGACGCCGTGGGATGCGCCGTTCATTCCGCCGTTTCCGATGACCTTCCGCAATGCCGAGATCCTCACGGCGTTCTGGCGAACCGATCCCGCGGCCATGGCGTTCCTGGCGCCGCCACCGGTCGAACCGGTTGGCGACATCGTCTGCGTCCATGTCTACAAGATGAACGACACCGATTGGATCGGCGCCTATTGCGAGGCGAATGTGATGTTCGGCGCGCAGCTGCCGGGCGGCCGCAGCGGCGCCTATTCGCCCTATCTGTTTCTCGCCTCCGACGGCGGGGTGGCGCACGGCCGCGAGGTCCATGGCCAGCCGAAGAAGCTGGCGCAGCCCTATTTCGAAGCGCGCGGCGATCTTGTTGTCGCCGGCGTGGTGCGCAACGGCATCGAGGTGATCACGGCCACGACCCCATACAAGCAGCGGCGCGCCGATCCGGCGGAGATTCGCCGCCATTTCGACTTCGCTATCAATCTCAACCTCAAGGCCATCGACCATATCGACGGACGCCCGGCGATCCGCCAGATCACGTCGCGGCGGCTGACCGACGTCGTCGTCCACGAATGCTGGAAGGGTGCGGCGACCGTGGAATTGCGGCCGAACGCCCAGGCGCCGGTGTTCCGGCTGCCGGTGCTCGATCCGGTCGAGGCCTTCCACTGGCGCGCCGACTTCACCCTGGTCAGCGGCGAAATCATCCACGATTATCTGGCGGAGGGCAGCTGATGCGCGTCGTCGTGACCGACTATACATTCCCCGCGCTCGAGGCGGAGGCGGCTGCCGCGGCCGGCGCGGGGGCGGAGTTTTCCGCGCAGCAATGCAAGAGCGCCGAGGACGTCGCCGAGGCGCTTCGCGGCGCCGACGTCGCGGTGGTGCAATTTGCGCCCTGCACGAGTGCTGCGGTCGAGGCGCTTGCGCCGGGTGCCGCGATCATCCGCTATGGCGTCGGCTACGACAATGTCGACGTCGCGGCAGCCAACCGGCGCGGCATCCCGGTGGGCTACGTCCCGGACTATTGCCTCGACGAGGTCGCCGACCACACCACGGCGCTGATCCTCACCCAGCTGCGCAAGCTTGCCCGCCTCGACGCCAGCGTCAGGCGAGGCGAATGGGCGGCGGTCCGCATCGCTGCGCCGCTGCCGGTCTACGGTGAAACCACCGTCGGCTTCCTCGGCTTCGGTCAGATCGGCCGCGCGGTGCTGAAGCGCCTGGCGCCGTCCGGCTTTCGCTTCATCGTCGCCGATCCGGCGCTCGATCAGGCAGCGGCCGAGGCCTTGGGCGCGGAGAGCGTGCCGGCCGAAGCGCTTGTTGCCCGCGCCGATGTCGTCAGCCTGCATGCGCCGGCCACGCCGCAGACCGTGCACTTCATCAATGCCGAGCGGCTGGCGCGGATGAAGCCCGGCGCGGTGATCGTCAACACCGCACGCGGTGCCCTGGTCGATGCCGCCGCACTGGCCGAGGCGCTGGCGGCGGGGACGATTGCCGGCGCCGCGCTCGACGTGTTCGAAACCGAGCCGCTGCCGGCGGACTCGCCTCTGCGCAACGCCCCCAACCTGATCCTCACCCCGCACGCCGCCTGGTACTCCGACCAGGCGATCGCCCGGCTGCAGGCGCTGGTGGCCAACGACATCGCTGCCCACCTTGCGGGCCGGCCGCTGCGTCGGCCGGTGCCCGAATCGACCGCAGGCCGCGGGGGGCGGCCATGAAGGACAAGGTCGATATCGGCGTGATCGGCGCCGGCTGGTGGGCGACGCTCTCCCACATTCCCGCGCTGCGCGCAAATCCGCATGTCGGCCGCGTTGCCGTCATGCGCCCGGACGCGAATGGCCTGGCGCAGGTGGTCGAACGCTTCCCCGGTGTCGTTCCTTACCAGGATGCCGCGGCGATGCTGGCCGCCGAGGCGCTCGACGGGGTGGTCGTGGCCTCGCCTCATGTGTTCCACGCCGAGCATGGACAAATGGCGCTGAGCAAAGGCCTGCCGACGTTGATCGAGAAACCGATGGCCACCACTGCAGCCGATGCGCGTGCTCTGGTGGCGGCGGCCGAACGGCATGGTGCGGCGATCGTGCTGCCCTATGGCTGGAACTTCAAGCCGATCGTCGAGACCGCCCATCGGCTGGTCGCCGAAGGCTGGATCGGCGAGGTCAGGCACATCGCCGCGCAAATGGCTTCGGCGCTGGCCGATCTGTTCGGCGGCGAGCCGATGGCCGAGACCAGGGACCACCTGTTCCGGCCGCCGGTATCCACTTGGGCCGATCCGGCGCGGGCCGGCGGCTATGGCTGGGGCCAGCTGACGCATGGGCTGGGAGCCCTGTTCCGCATCGTCGACCTCGATCCGGTCGCTGTATTCGCCAAGACCGGGCTGTCGCCCGCAGGCGTCGACTTCTATGATGCGGCGGTCGTCGAATTCGCCAACGGCGCGACCATGGCGCTGTCGGGCGCGGCGACGGTGCCGAAGTCGCGGGGCTATCAGATCGACATCCGCATCTTCGGCAGCGACGGCATGCTTCTGTTCGATATCGAGCGGGCGCGGGTCGAAGCCGTGCGTCATGACGGCAAAAGCCATGTCGCCGACCTCGGGGCCGAAGCCGGCGCTTACGAGCTGGTGGCGCCGATCACGCTGCTGGTCGAATTGAGCCGTGGCGCGGCGGCCAAGAACCCTGCCGACGGCAAGGTCGGGCTACGGGCGGCGCTGGTGCTCGATGCGCTCTATCGCTCGGCCCTGAGCGGCCGTATGGAAGCGGCAGGATGACGGTCGGCCGCCGGCCTCCGAACGTGACGAGAGCAGTGTTGGTTGCGCCAGGGAAGGAACGAGATGAACAGCATTGATCTCCATGGCGAGGTCGCGGTGGTGACCGGCGGAGCGCAAGGGCTCGGCCTCGCCTTCGCCAAGCGGATTGCGGCGTCCGGCGCCAAGGTTGCGCTTTGGGACGTGAATGCCGAGACGCTCGAAACGGCGGCCGCGGAGTTCTCCGCAGCGGCCACGGTAACCGTCGACATCAGCGATGCGGAGGCCGTTGCGGCTGCGCTGGAACGCACCGAGCAAGCGGCCGGGCCGGTGTCGATCCTGGTCAATTCGGCGGGTATCGCCGGCCCCAACCACACCCTCGACGCCTATCCGCTGGAGGCCTGGCGACAGATCATCGACATCAACCTGCACGGCACCTTCCATGTCAATCGGGTGGTGGTGCCGGGGATGAAGGCGCGCAACTATGGACGGATCGTCAACGTCGCCTCGATCGCCGGCAAGGAAGGCAATCCGAATGCCTCGGCCTATTCGGCCTCGAAGGCGGCGGTGATCGCAATCACCAAGTCGCTGGGCAAGGAACTGGCGGGCTACGACATCGCCGTCAACTGCGTCACCCCGGCGGCGGCGCGCACGCCGATCTTTGCGCAGATGACGCAAGAGCACATCGATTACATGCTGGCGCGGATCCCGCGCGGACGATTTCTCGAGGTCGATGAGGCCGCCAATATGGTGGCCTGGCTGGTGTCGCGCGAAAACAGCTTCACCACGGCCGCGGTGTTCGACCTGTCGGGCGGCCGCGCCACCTATTGAGCGCAGCGCCGCCGATCTCGGCGGACGTCATCCGGACGTCATCGGCCGCGTGCTAGGGTGTGTGGAAGCCGGGCCGCTGGTCGGCCGAGGAGTCCCGGAGCGGGCCGGCTTTCCCAAGGAACCGGCGTCGGAGGAAGCGGAGCCGAGTTATCGCTCGGCGTTTCGACCTCGGCGTCGGTCAACAGGTCGGTCCGCAATATCCCATCGGTTCGCCACTCGCAGATCAGCGTCTGCAATGCGCCCGGGACGGTTCGGCTGACCTGCTTGACCTCCATCAATGGTGCTTCCGAGCCCTTGCGGCGCACCACATCCCCGACTGCCAACAATCTGCCCATCACGCCCACTCGCCCGGCCGGCGGCCGTGCCTTGGCGGCGACCAGCGAACCAGAGCGCAAAAGGGGTTGTTCATATGGTCATAGCCTCCTATGAGCAGGAGATTGCTCAGGGGCCACTCTTCACAAAGTTGCTGAATAGTTCGTAAAGTGCGCCTATTGGGGACTTTGGGGGCGCCGGACAGTGCTCCGCTGCGTAATACGGATTTCTGATTGAGGGATAAGTGATTTGCTGATGCAAGTTTGTGACTATCGCTCTGAGCAGAGCGAAGGGCGCTGCCGGCCGCAGCTGACCGAGCTGTTCAGCTGGCCGTCACTCGCGGCGGCCGGCGTACTGAGCGTCATGCTTACCGGCGGCTGCACGGCGGCCACCGACACGGCCGAGACGCCGGCTCTGCCGCTGGTCGTTGCAGCCTATCCGTTGCCGCGGCCGCAGCCCGTCGCATTCGCCACCGGCCGGCCGGCAGAGCCGCGGCCGGCGACCGCTCCGTTCCGCCAGGTCCGCTATCTCGGGCAAGCGCCGTGGATCTGCACGCCAAGCGGTTTCGGCCACAAATCCGGCTGCTTCCGCCGCCCTTGAGCCGAACGGAAAGTCCGGCGGCGGCACGGCCGGTCGGTCGCGCCGCCTGCTGAGCGAGGACTAAGATTTTGCCCCGAGACGGGTCTTTACCTTGGCCAGGCGGCCGGCGACCAGGTCGCCGGACCTGAACTTGGCGTACTCGTCCGAGCTGCGCGTCCGCGCGTGCTTGAACAGATACCAATCGCCGCTTGGTTCGCGCTTCTGGTAGACGGCGCCGCCCTTGGTGCGATGGCTGAAGCAGGTGGTTGCCGGGGCACTGCCCGACTTGCCCGTCCATTTCGCACGGAAGCAGAGCTTGCCGTTGTCGCTGGCGAACCAGATGCCCTCGCCGTAGGACAGCTTGCCGTTCTCGGCCGACCAGGCGGTGAAGGCACGCTTCTTGGGCGAAAAATAGCCCGCCCCCGCGGACCACAGCCAGGTGCGGCCCTCATAGAGGCGCACCAACTCGGCCGAGGTCAGCGGCGTGCCGTAGGCGGCGGGCGCTACTCTCGGCTTGGTGGCGGCCGGGGTGGCGGCGAAGGCCGCGGTGAGCGAACCCAGCAGGGCGGCCGAAACCAGGAAAGTCTTGATCATCTTCGACATTGTCTCAATCCGTTCAGTTGGTGGCGACAGAGGTGACACGCCAGTCGGGCAGGCCGTAATGGTCCGGCCAAGGGTAGACTTCGCGGTCGTTGAAGTAGACGACAGCGGTAAGCCGGGGAAATTCAGCGTTCGGCTTGGCGACGGTCTCGGCCCATTTGCGGACGTATTCGCGGTCGCCTTCGTAGCCCAGCTCGGCCACCATCACCGGCTTGCCGAACTGCTCGACCCGGTGGTAGCCGGGCGACAGAGCCTCGGCGAACGAGCGCTCGTGCCCGAACTTGTCGAGGTCATATTGCTGCAGCCCGAAGACGGTGAGGCCGACCACATCGACAAACGCGTCGCCGGGGTAGAATTCGGCCAGCGAAGCGTTGCCCTTGGGCGACCACATATAGTGGGCGGTCGTGTTGGTCTTGCGGCATTCGGTGACCATGCGCCGATAGGCCGAGACGTAGTCGGAGGGCGCCCATTTCGCCCAGGTGAACTGGTTGTCGGTCTCGTCCATTTCTTGCGCCCAGCGAATGATGACGGGACTCTTCAGCGCCGCCGACGCCGAGCAGATGGCGCCCATATTGGCATCGTACTTGCCGGCCAGGATGCCCTTCAACAGCTTGCCCGAGCTTTGGCGGCGGTCGACCGACCACGACCATGGCTCGACCGTGATGATCAAGCCTCGGCCGCGCTCGGCGGCATACTGGTCCGCTACCGCCAGCGAGGACAGGTCGACATCCTCCCACGGCAGGAAAAGGTGCTCGTAGGCGACGTTCCGGTCGGCGCTGAAATCGCCGTGCGGATCGTAGGCGCCGACGGCGATCGACGAGGCATCCGTCAGCGGACGCTTATCGACGATCGAGGTTGCCCCGGTCGCGCCGGCGATGCTGTTGGCCGCCAACCCGGCGCCCGAGAGCATCAGCGCGCCGAGCGATACGGCGATCGCTTTCGCGGTCTTGCTCATCAGCTTCATCTTGGTTCTCCTATCTACTCGCAGTTGCACAGGTTCGAAGCGCGGCACGTCGGCCGGCCTAGCTCTCGGCGGGGTCTGGGTCCGGCTGGATCCAGCGCGGACTGAAACGCACGCTGGGCTGCCGGGTGCCGCTCAGGCCGGCGCCCGACACGGCGTAGCGGTATTCGATCAGCTGCAGCCGGCCGGCCCCGAAGGCGAGCAACTCGGCGCCGGCAAGCCCACGCTCGGCAACGGCCAGCCCGGGCAGCAGGAACAGCGCCGCCAGGCTGCCGGCCAGAGCCGGCCGATAGTGAGGCCGCCAGCCGCGCACCACGTTCTCCCGCACATGCTGAACGACGATGACGAGGAACAGCAGCGCGTAAAGCAGCGCATTGACGATGGCGAAGATGTAGAAGCCGCCCGCGGCCCCCGCATCGCCGATCGCCAGGACCGGCAACACCGAGACCAGCGACAGCAGCGCATAGGGCAGCAGCACCCGCGCCGGCAGCGGGTCGACCTCGGAGGTGCCTTTGGGCGTGATGCGGAAATCGACGAACGAGCCGGTCAGCCAGTCGCGCACCGCAGCGACGCTGCCGAGCAGCGCCCAGGGCCAGCGGGCGAACAGGAAGAGCACCAGCTCCCAGCTCAGAATCTTGGCGTCGGCCGGCCGGAAGGCGCCGCTCGCCCGCCAGCGCCAGGCCATCACGATCAGCCATGCCGAAAGCGGCAGGAAGTGGGCCAAGAAGGCGGCATAGGTGACGTTGGCGAAGCTCTCGCCGCGCGCCAGCGCCACCACCGGCATGACGAACATCAGCGCCATGAACAGCGAAAACAGCGGATACCAGAGCTGCGAGAACAGGAATTGGAACTTCAGCCGGGCGGGCAGCATCGGCACCAGCCTCGGGGAGTATTTGAGCAGCAGCATTACCAGCGAGCGCGACCACTGGAATTCCTGGGTGACCAGATCGGCGAAAGTGCGTGGTCCGTCGCCGGAGGCGATGGCGTCGATGGCATGGACGCCGCGCCAGCCGAACGCGTTCATCATCAGCGTGGTCGAATGGTCCTCGGCCAGCTCCGGGCCGAGACCGCCGATCTGCTTCAGGGCGGCAGTGCGCACGGCATAGTGCGAACCGATGCAGAGCGGCGCCAGACCGGCATTGTACCCGACCTGGAGCGCGCCATGCATGCTCGCCTCGGCGTAGAGGCGGCCGCGGACCGACCAGCTCTCGGCGGCGTTGCGGTCGCAGATGCTCGGTGCCGACACGTAGCCGATCTTGGGATCGGCGAACGGCCTCAGCATGTTGAACAGATAGCCGGGCTGCGGCACGTGGTCGGCGTCAAGCTGCACGACAAAGTCGTAACGGGCATAGCCGTAGTGATCATAGAAGTAGGCGAGATTGCCTTCCTTGCAGCGCGTACGCCGCGGCCAGCTGGCCCGGTGATAGTCGGCACTGCCCTTGCGGGTCGACAACAGCACGCCATGGGCCTCGCACCAGGCGATGGTCTCGGCCGAGGGGTCTTCGTCGGCCAGCCAGGTGTCGTGGGGAACGTCTTGGCCGAGCATCGCCTCCAAGGTGGCGGCGACCACGGGGAAGGGTTCCGACGGCGCCTTGGTGACGACCATGGCGATGCGGCTGCCGGCAGGCAGCAAAAGCGGGCCGGCCGGCTTGCGGGCGCGCAGGAACACCACCACGAAATAACCGGGCAGGAAGGTGATCCAGGCGAGCGCCAGCGTGATCACCGCGAAGGCCACCGGCGACAGGATGTGCGCAGGATCGAGCCACCAGCTCCAAAACCAGGCGAGCGCCACCAGCCAGACCACGGCGGCGGCGGCGTATTCGACGCGGCGGGCGAGGCCCGCAACCGGCACCATCGCCGCGCTGCCTGCGCTTTCGGCCGGGGTGATGGAAGGCACCCGGCTCATGCCCGCGCCTCCAGTCCGAAGAAGGGGGCCGCGGTCCGCACGACCGTGTCGAGGTCGGAGAAGCGCGGCGCGAAGCCGAACGTCCGCCTGGCGAGCCCGGCATCGGCAAACAGCGCAGCCGGATCGCCGGGGCGGCGCGGATGCGTTTTGACCGGGACCTTGCGGCCCGTCACCCGTTCGATTGCCTCGAGCACCTCGCGGATCGAGGAGCCCGCGCCGGTGCCGATATTGACGGCCAGGTTGTCGCCGCCGGCCAGCAGATAGGTCAGCGCTTGCAGATGCGCCTCGGCCAAGTCGGTGACGTGCACATAGTCGCGCACGCAGGTGCCGTCCGCGGTCGCATAATCGTCGCCGAACAGCGGCAGGTGGTCGATAAGGCCGGCCGCCGCCTGCAGCGCTTTGGGGATCAGATGCGTCTCCGGGTCGTGCCACTCGCCCAGCTCACCCTCGGGATCGGCACCGCAGGCGTTGAAGTAGCGCAAGGCGACGTAGCGAAGGCCGTACGCGGCGCTGTAATCGCGCAGGATGTGCTCGGCGATGAGCTTGGTCTGGCCATAGGGATTGATCGGCGCCTGGCGCGTGTCCTCGCCGATCGGCAGCTGTTCGGGAATGCCGTAGGTCGCGCAGCTCGACGAGAAGATGACCGATGTGACGCCGGCGGCACGGCAGGCATCGAGGACCGACTGGGTGCCGACGACATTGTTGCGGTAGTATTTGGCCGGGTCCTCGACCAACTCGCCGACATAGGCCGAAGCGGCGAAATGGATCACCGCGGCCGGAGCGTGGTCGCGCAGGGCTTGCGACAGGCGCTGCGTGTCGAGGATGTCGCCTTCGACGAGCGGGCCCCAGCGCACGGACGAGCGGTGGCCGGTCGACAAATTGTCGTAGACCACCGGCTCGAAGCCGTCACGGCGCAGAAGCTTGGCCGTATGGCTGCCGATATAGCCGGCGCCACCGGTCACCAGAACCCGGATCGGCGCCATCACGCAGTCTCCGCCAGAACGCGATATTCGCGCGCCAGCAGCCGGTCGAAATAGTCGATCGTCTGCGTCAGGCCCTGCGCCAGCGGGATACGCGGCGACCAGCCGAGTTCGCGCTTGGCCACGCGAGATATCGGGCCGGCGCTGCTTCGGGTCATCGACCGGCAGCGGCCGATAGACGATCTGCGAGCGCGAGCCGGTCTCGGCGACCACCATCTCGGCAAGCTCGCGGACCGTGAATTCGCCGGGATTGCCGATGTTGATCGGGCCGGTGACGTCAGGTCCGGCGTTCATCAGCCGAATGAAGCCCTCGATCAGATCGTCGACGAAGCAGAACGAGCGCGTCTGGCTGCCGTCGCCATAGATGGTGATGTCCTCGCCGCTCAGCGCCTGGACGATGAAGTTCGACACCACGCGGCCGTCCTCGGGACGCATCCGCGGCCCGTAGGTGTTGAAGATCCGCACCACCTTGATGTCGACGCCGTGCTGATGATGATAGTCGAAGAACAGCGTCTCGGCGGCGCGCTTGCCCTCGTCATAGCAGGAGCGCGGACCGACCGGGTTGACGTTGCCCCAATAGCTCTCGGGCTGCGGATGCACCGCCGGGTCGCCATAGACCTCCGACGTCGAGGCCTGGAAGATGCGGATGCCGCGCTGGCGGGCAAGCTCGAGCAAGTTGAGTGCGCCAAGCACATTGGTCTTCATCGTATGGATCGGATCGGCCTGGTAGGCCGGCGGCGACGCCGGGCAGGCGAGATTCCAGATCTCGTCGACCTCGGCGGCATAGGGGTCGATGACATCGTGACGGACCAGCCTGAACGCCGGGTTGCGCATCAGATGAGCGATGTTGCGCTGGTGGCCGGTGGAGAAATTGTCGAGGCAGACGACCTCATTGCCATCGGCCAGGAGGCGCTGGCAAAGATGCGAGCCGAGGAACCCGGCGCCGCCGGTGACCAGGCTCCGGCGCGCTGCCGGGGCTGGCCGCAACACCAGGCTTTCGGCCGCCCGGCTTGTGCCCGCCGCCGGCTCATGCCGACGCTTTTCAACAGACAATACCGGCCGCAGCCGGGAAACTGGCAAGTTCCCGTTCATCAGATTTTCCCTGTCGGATCAGACGTTTGCGTTTAGATGGGAAGCCTTCCCCAGAGGAAGTTGCTCCACTAGGCCAATCGCTTGCGGTTGTCGGACAGGGGCATTCGGCGGCGCAAGGCCGCAGTGCCCGCGGAATGCAACGCGGCGCCGCTCCGCGCCGCCGAAGCTGCGCGAACATATCTGATCGAACGCCGGAACGGCGCCGAACAAGAGATCCAGCAAAATCGCGGCAGTGCTCAGCCCAAGAGCATCTGCCTTTTCCACCCGCCCATCAATCGCCTAGGATCGACCGTACTCGTGCCCTAGAACCCCAACCCAGACTCCTTTGCCCACACTAATCTGGTATAGATCATAGCGCCTAGACCGACGTGTGGGATCCTCATCGTTCGATTACACTCCTACTTCTTCCGGTTGATTCGGGCAGATTCGGGCACAAGGATGCGGTCTTCTGGAGCTTTCTTGAGATTTAGCCGCTTTGGTCTGCCACCCAGATCAGCCACGGAGAGTTTGATCCAGCAGAGGCCGAAGATGATCGACACCGAGGCAAAAGCTCCGTCGACCGGCGCCGGCGAAACCTCCGCCGCCGCGGCGGTGGTGGTGGTCGGAGCCGGGTTTGGCGGGCTGGAGGCCGCAAAGCATCTCGGCAAGGCAGGGATCGCCGTCACCGTGGTCGATCGCCACAACCACCATCTGTTCCAGCCGCTGCTCTACCAGGTGGCGACGGCCGCGCTTGCTGCACCCGACATTGCCGAGCCGATCCGCAAGATCCTGCGCGGCTACTCGACCGTCAGGGTGGTGTTCGGCGATGTCGTCACGATCGACACGGCAGCCAGGCGGGTGCTCACCGCGGACGGACTCGAGCTGTCCTATACGATTCTGGTGCTCGCGCCCGGCTCGCGTCCGTCCTATTTCGGCCATGACCAATGGGCGAGCTGCGCCCCCGGGCTGAAGACGATCGAGGACGCCCGCAGCATTCGGTCGCGGCTGCTGCTCACCTTCGAGCGGGCCGAACGCACGCCCGACAAGGCCGAGCAGGCACGGCTGATGACGATCGCGGTTGTCGGCGGCGGGCCGACCGGTGTCGAACTCGCCGGCTCGATCGCCGAACTCAGCCGCTACACGCTGTCACGCGACTTCCGCAACATTCACCCGCAGTCGACCCGCATCCTGCTGATCGAGGCCGGCGACCGGCTGCTCTCCGGCTTCTCGCCGGACATGTCGACATTCGCTCGGAGACGGCTGGAGCGGCTCGGTGTCGAGATCCTGACCCAAACGCCGGTGGCGGATCTCGCGCCGGACCGGATCAAGATCGGCGATCGATGGATTCCCGTCGGGCTGGCGATTTGGGCCGCCGGGGTGACCGCCTCGCCGCTCGCGGCGGCGCTCGGCGTGCCGCTCGACAAAGGCGGCCGCGTGGCGGTCGGGCCGAATTTGCAGGTGACCGGGCTCGACGATGTCTTTGCCCTCGGCGACATCGCGCTTGCCCGCGACAAGGACGGGACCCCGCTGCCCGGCCTGGCGCAGGTGGCCAAGCAGCAGGGCATCTATCTCGGGCGGGCGCTCGCCGCCCGCATCCTTGGCAAGGCCGAGCCACAGCCGTTCGTCTACCGAAGCCGCGGCAACACCGCCATCATCGGCCGCCATGCCGCGGTGTTCGAGCTTGGCCGGCTCAAGCTCAAGGGCTGGCTGGCCTGGGCCGCATGGGCGCTGATCCACGTCTATCTGCTGGTCGGCTTCCAGCACAGGGTGCTTGTCTCGATCCAATGGCTATGGCGCTATCTCACCTATGAGCGGGGCGCCCGGCTGATCGCCGGCGACCAGACGACCCCGGGCAGCAGCGCCGCGGAAGGCACCTGACGGCTGCGCGATGGCCGCGGCTTCGCTCAGCGCCCGCCCGATTGGGAATCCTGGACGCACCTTTGCAGCGGACAAGCCACGGTGTCGGCAGCCGGCACGTAGCGCAAGGCGGTGGTCTCGTCGTTGGAGCAGAAATCCTCGTTGCGCACCGCCCGGCCATAGAGAGGCAGGCCATTGCGGGAGGGGTAGTGGACAACGGCCGCGCCGCGTGAATTGACGGTTGCCTGCAGCTGTGCGCAAGACAGATTGGCAGAACTGATCTGCGGATCGGCTGCGGCCAGACCCGGTGCCGAGAGCGCCAAAGCGAGCCCAAGGCTGATTTTGGATGACAAGGTGTGGTCGAACATGGCCGCTCCTAACGACCCCCCGCCCGATGCGTTCCCCTTTTAGAACAGGCCCGGTCGGTCGCGGCAATCAATTCGCCGCGAGCAGAAAATCTTACCGAGGCTATCCTGTGTCAATGCCAGGCTCGCCCCGCAGCGCTATAGTCGCTTCTTTCCACTCGAATGTGGGGAGCTTGCCATGGTCCACGTTGACCCGACGACCCGGCTCGACAGTTTGATCGACAACTATATGTCCTCGCGCCGGCGGCCCTCGGTTGTCTCGACAACGGCGGCGGCTCGCGCCTTGACCACGCTGATGACGGCCTGTCCGCTTACCGGGCGGGCGCTGGAGGACGCCATTGCGGCCTCAGCCGTGCGTCACGGCCACGCCGTGGCCTTCGACCTCGCCGAGGCGCGGGCATTGCGTGCCCGCCGCGCGCCGACCTCCGGTCCGGCAACACGCCTGGTCATCCGCTACCAGCCGGACTGACGACGGCGGTCGTAGAGCGGGGCTAAGCCGGAAGCGTGTTCTTGTACAGCTTCCCGTCCTTCATGATCACCATCAGGCGGGTCGCCGGCTCGGCGAGAAGCACAACGTTTTCGAGCGGATTGCCATCGACGACGAGCAGATCGGCAAACGCGTCCGCTTCGATGACGCCCAGCTTGCCCGGATAGGGGTTGCGCGGACCGGACAGCGCCAGAAGCTCGCCATTGACCGCGGTCGCCATCAGCAGAATGTCGGCTGGATCATACCAGCGGGTCAAATGGGTAAGCATCCGCCCTTGACGTTCGGCAATGCTGTTCGAAAACAACAAGTCGGTCCCAAAGGCCGTCTTGATCTTATGCTCCTTTGCAAGGTCATACACCCGGTTGGTCCCGGCGATGACCTGCAGCAGGTTTATGCGGCTCTGGCCGGTCATCGGCGGCGTGTCCTCGTCGCTGACAAATGGCTGAGTGCTGAGCCAGATTTGCTTTTCGGCCATGAGCTTTGCGGTCGCTTCGTCCATCAAGTGGCCATGCTCGATGCATTGCACGCCTGCGGCAATCGCGCGGCGTATTGCCGCCGACGGATAGGCATGGGTGGCCACATAGGTATTGCGGTCTGCAGCCGCCTCGACACCGGCACGTAATTCCGGCTCGCTGAAGGTCAGCATATCGAGCGTGGTGCGCGGCGAGGCCACGCCACCCCCGCCGACCAGCTTGATCTGCGAAGCACCCTGGAAAAGCTGCTCGCGCACCCGCAGCCGAACTTCGTCCGAGCTGTCGGCGATATTGGCGCCTCCGACCTGTTCCAGATAGCTCAGCGGCCCGCTCGGAGCGCGCGGCAGGTCGGAGAGTGCGCGCAAGTCGCCATGGCCGCCGGTCGGCGTGATCATCGCGCCGGATGGATAGATGCGCGGCCCCGCCACGAGCCCGTCATCGATTGCCTGCTTCAGCGCGAAGGCCGGGCCGCCAAGGTCGCGCACGGTGGTAAAGCCGCGCATCAATGTGCGTTCGGACTCCGCGCTCGCGGCAAGAAAGACATAGCCGATGTCGGCGGAAAACAGGGCCGCGACGGGCAGTGCCGCGAACATCGTATGCCAATGGGCATCGATCAGCCCCGGCATCAGCACCCGGCCGCCGCAGTCGATCCGCCGGGAGCCGTCGGGCGGGTTCGGCGTGCCGGAGACGATCTCTTTGATGCGGTTGCCTTCGACGAGCAGGCTGAGGCCGTCCCGCAGCGTCTTGGCGCTGCCGTCGAACAACCGGAAATTGGCAAACACGACCGGCGGGGAAGGGGTCTCGGCCGCCGCCTGTTGAGCGGCCGAGGGCCTGGTCAGCCCGAGCGATGCCAGCGAGGCGCCGGCGCCGGCGATAAAGCCGCGCCGCGACAGGCCCAAATCGATCCGCCGGGCGGCGGCCTGAAGTTGCGGCTGGCAGCACCCGCAGCTCGTGGCGGAACCGGGACCGAGGACCTCGTCGGCCGATGTGCAGGAATACATCCGTTTGCTCCGAGCGGTTTGCGAGGCACGCGCAACAGGCGGGCGTGAGAAGCTCCGTCAAGGAAATGCCGACATTGGGGGCGATGTGTCGGCGCGTTCAGCTGAGCGACCCGGGTGCAAGCTTTGCATGTTTCCAGCAACGAGGTCCAGGGGTAGGCCTAGAAACGAACAGGTCCCGCTCGGGAAGCCACTGCTGTCCATGTTTTGCGCAAAGTGCGCGGCTGAAAGTCGCAACCTTGCGCGCGCTCGGCCAAGGACCTGCAGAATAGGTCTAGACTATCCAGCTTCCTTAACTAATTTACCGATGGTACTTTCCCCCAAATGATTCGAAAAGCAGGAGCCGCCATGCCTAGATTGCCTGACCTTGCGGGATATTCCTTGGATGAGCTGACCCAGCTCATCGCCTCGGCCAACAAGCGAGCCGAAGAACTTCGCGGCAAGCGCATCAAGGAATTGCAAGCCGAGCTCGACAGGCTGGGCGGAGACGGGGCGGCCTCGCCGCGCGGCTCGCGCTCCGGCGCCCGGGGCTCGTCGCGGGATGGACGCTCCACGGGAAGACGCGCCTCGACTTTGGGCAGAAAGATCGCCGCCCAATTCCGTGGACCGAATGGCGAGGAATATTCGGGGCGGGGCGCCATCCCGAAATGGGCACGCGATCTCGGCGTGAGCGAGCGCTCCGATTTGGAAAAATTCCGGATTCGCTGAGGCCATTTCCTCCGCCGAAGCTTGAGACCCGGCGCCGCCAGGCGCTTTTGCCCGGTTCCGGACTTTCTCGCACCTACGTGGCCACGTTCGCCGGTTTGCGCATCCGGCGAGCGCAAGATGATTCACGTGGCACCACAACGGAAGGTTTGAAAACGCTTCCGCAACATAAGTGGGTTGCACCCGACGTGGCTCCAAATCTATCCTGCGCCGGGGCAGAGCAACGTCGATCGAAACAGCTTGGGCCGGAGGAGAAGGCGACTATGAGAGTTCCAAGAGGTCCGATCGGCGCGGCAGCCGCAGCGCTTATGTTCGCATTGACTGCCCTGCCGGTTTCGGCGGCCGACGGATCGGCCCCCGTCAAAGGATGGATTACGACCTGGGCCGCGACGCCTGCCCCGAGATGGGCCGAAGAACTGCCGGCGCCGTTCGGCGTCCCAGAGATGCTCGCCAACCAGACCGTGCGGCAGGTGGCGCGGATCAGCGTCGGCGGCAACAAGCTGCGCATCGTTCTGTCCAACGAATATGGCCGCAAGCCGCTGATGATCGGCGCAGGCAGTATCGCGCTGGCCGGCAAGAACGGTGCAGTCGATGCAGGCTCGCTGAAGAAGCTGACCTGGGGAGGCCGCCCGTTCGCGGTGGTGCCACCGGGCGCCCCGATCGTCAGTGATCCGGTCGAGCTCAAGGTCGCGCCGCTGTCGGAAGTTGCCGTCAGCATCTTTCTGCCGGACCGGACGGCACTGAGCTCCGTGCATTGGGACGGCGCACAGACGGCCTTTGTCTCCGGACCCGGAGACTTTGTGACGGCCGAAACCTTCAAGGCCGACAGCACGCTCACCAAACGCCTGTTTCTCAGCGAAATCCAGGTCGACGCCGTGCCCGAATCGCGCGCCGTGGTGTTCTTCGGTGACTCGATCACCGACGGGGCGTGTTCAACCGTCGATGCCAACCATCGCTGGCCCGATCACGTCGCGGAGCGACTGCAGAAGGCCGGCCACAAAGACGTCGCCGTGGTCAACCACGCGTATTCAGGCAACCGTGTTCTGAGCGACGGCATGGGCACCAATGCGCTTGCCCGGCTCGACGACCACATCCTGTCCCAGCCGCACCTGACCACCGTGGTGTTCATGATGGGCATCAACGACATCGGCTGGCCCGGCCCGAATGCGATCACCCCCGACGACAAGGAGCCGACCGCCGAAGACATCATCACCGGCTATCGGCAGATCATCGATCGCACGCATGACGCGGGCGCGCGGATCGTCGGCGCGACGCTGACGCCGTTCACCGATACGTTCAAGGACCAGCCGACCTATGGCTATTACACGCCGGAGAAGGAGAAGATCCGCCAGGCCGTGAACGACTGGATCCGGACGAGCGGCGCCTTCGACGCAGTCATTGATTTCGAGAAGGTCGTCCAGGACCCGGCCAAGCCAGGTTATGTCCGCGCCGACTATGATTGCGGCGATCACCTCCATCCGAACGACGCCGGCTATGCGGCGATGGCCGAGTTGGTCGATCTGGACGTGCTGGTCAAGCCTGCGCAATAGCACCCGAGCATGTTCGTTGCGGGCGGCCTCGGTGCCGCCCGCAATCGCGATCGGTCAAGGTCCTCGGCAGCTATCGGGGACCTCTCTTGACGCGGCCGCGGGCGGTGTCGGCGATCCCCTCGCTGCCGCGAAACGCGGCAGAAAATGCGCTATTGTCAGGCTGTCGCCGGTCGTTTAGCTCTGTCGGACACGCGACACAAAACCGTCACATGGATGAGAACGGCCTCAGGTTTCTGCTCGACGAGAGCTCCTCGAAGCAGCTGGTCTCCCGGCTGAAGGCGCTCAAGCTGCCGCGTGGTGCGGCGCGGCGGACGACGCTGCGCAATATCTACCTCGACACCCCCGATCATGCGCTCAACAAAGCCGAGATCGCCTTGCGGCTGCGGCGCGAGGGCCGCCGCTGGCTTCAGGTGGCCGAGGGCAGAGGCAGCCGGACGGACGCGGCGCCGGGCGCGGCCGATCAGGAGGTCCCGGCCCCCGGCGGACGCGCGCGGCTCGATGCCATTCCCGACCCGGGGTTGCGCGATGAGGTGCTTCAGCGGGTGAACGGGACGGCGGTCGTGCCGTTCGGGGAATCGGTGATCCAGCGCTCGACGACGGAGGTCTCGCTCGGCGACGGCACCCGCGTCGCGCTCGCCATCGACGTTGGCCGGATCCGCGCCGAGGGCCGCAGCGCGGAGCTGCGCGAAGCCGAAATCGCCCTGATCGAAGGCGATTCGGGTGGAATATTCGATCTCGCCCGCGTCCTGTTCCCCGAGGGCGGGCTTGCCTTCTCGCAGCTGCCGCTGTCGGCGCGCGCCTATATGCTCGCCGAAGAGGGCCGGATCGAGCCGCCTTTGGCGGCGCGCAATGCCGGTGCCGCCGGTGTCGAGCCCGCCTGGATCGCCGAGCGCGCCGCACGCGACTGTCTCCGCGACTGTCTTGGCCAGATCGCCACCAACATCCTGGTCGTCTGCCGGCTCGACGACGCCGAGGGGCCGCATCAGCTGCGCGTCGGCCTGCGCCGGCTGCGCAGCGTGTTCTCGGCGTACAAATCCGCGCTGAGCAGCCCGGAGATGGCCAGGCTCAACGGCGAGGCCCGATGGCTTGGCAAACAGGTAGGCGCGCTGCGCGACCTCGACGTGGTGGCAGGCGACATCGTCGGCAAGGAGGCCGCCCGCCACCCCGATGAGCCCGCCTTGGCGGCGCTCGCCGATGCGCTGGCCAGGCAGGCGGCCGAGCGCCGGCAAGAAGTCCGCCGCCTGCTCGTCGGCCAGCGCAGCCAATCCTTCCTCATCGACCTGGCGCAGTTCATCGAGACGCGCGGCTGGCTGGTGCCCGCGGATTTCGAGCAGACCGCCCGCTTGGCGACGCCGGTCGTGAAGCTGGCGGTGCGCAGCTTGAACAAGCGCTGGAAGAAGGTGTCCAAGGCGGCGCGCGGGCTTGAGATGCTCGATGCGGAGCATCGCCATGCGCTGCGCAAGGAACTCAAGAAGCTGCGCTATGGCGTGGAGTTCTTCGGCCCGCTGTTTCCCGAGCGGCGCCTCGATGCGTTCCTGAAACGACTGAAGAAGCTGCAAACCGTGTTCGGGGATCTCAACGATGCCGCCACGATGCGCCATCTGTTCGCCGGGCCCGATGCCTATGGCGCTGCGGATCCGGCAGCCCAGCGGGCGGTCGGCTGGGTGATCGGCGCCGGCGAGGCGCGTGCCGAGGTCAGCTGGAGCCATGCGCAGGATCTCTGGCGCGACCTCGACGACCAGCGGCCGTTCTGGCGATGATCGACCGCGATCGGCAGCTTGCGTCCGCCGTACACTGTTCCGGAACCCCGCCGTATGAGCGGCATTCCCACGCCGGACGGCGACGATGAAATGGCCAAGAAACTCAACACCGGAACAGCTGGTGATCCCGACAGGAATCGAACCTGTGACCTACAGATTAGGAATCTGCCGCTCTATCCTACTGAGCTACGGGACCACTCAGGCCGCGACACATAGCCCGTTCGGCAGCGTCCGCCAACCGCTTTCCTCGCCGGTGCGCCCTCAGCGCGGCCCCAGTGCCGTTTCGGCCAGCCGCACCCAGTAACTCACCCCGTGCGGGATCGCCTCGTCGTTGAAGTCGTATTCAGGGTGGTGGAGATTGGCGGTGGAACCGTTGCCGATGAAGATGAAGGCGCCGGGCCGGGCCTCCAGCATGTAGGAGAAGTCCTCGCCACCCATGACCGGCGGCATCGCCCGTTCGACCTGCGGTTCGCCGGAAACCTCGGCGGCAACGTCGCCGGCGAAGATCGCCTCGTCCGGGTGGTTGACCGTCACTGGGTAGTTCGGCGTGAAATCGACCTTGGCGCTCGCCCCATGGGCGGCGGCCAGTCCGGTCGCGATCGCCTTCAGGCGCTGTCCCGCGTGCTCGCCGACCGCCTTGCGCAGGCTGCGCACGGTGCCGGCGAGTTCGACCGTCTCGGGGATCACATTGTGAGCGTCGCCGCCATGGAACTTGGTCACCGAGACCACCACGGATTCGATCGGGTCGACGCTGCGGGCGGCGATCGTCTGCAGGCCGAGGACGACCTGGCTGCCGACCACGATGGGATCGATGCCCCGGTGCGGCATGGCGGCATGGCCGCCCTTGCCGGTGATCAGCACGGTGAATTCGGCGGTCGCGGCCATGATCGGGCCGGGCCGGAGCGCGAACCGGCCGATCGGCAGGCTCGGCATGTTGTGCATGCCGAACACTCTGGCGATTGCGAAGCGCTCCATCAGGCCTTCCTGGACCATGACGTTGCCGCCCCCTCCCCCCTCTTCGGCCGGCTGGAAGATAACGGCCACGCGGCCGGCGAAATTGCGGGTCTCGGCCAGATACTTGGCCGCGCCGAGCAGCATCGCGGTGTGGCCGTCATGGCCGCAGGCATGCATGACCCCGGCGTTGCGCGAGGCATGGTCCCGGCCCGGCATCTCCTGGATCGGCAATGCATCCATATCGGCGCGCAGCCCGATCGTCGGGCCATCGCCGAGGCGGCCTTCGATGATCCCGACGACCCCGGTCTTGGCGATCCCGGTCGCCACCTCGTCGCAGCCGAGTTCCCGAAGCTTCTCGGCGACGAAAGCCGAGGTGGCGAACAGGTCGAAATTGAGCTCCGGCGTGGCGTGAAGATGGCGGCGCCAGGCCTGCATCTCCTCCTGCATCTCCGCGGCTCGGTTCAGAATGGGCATGATTGCAGCGCCTCGGCTAGGGTGGGGGGTTCGCCCGGCCCCCGTGTGCGCCGGGGTTTTGCCATCTTGGCGTCACATAGGCTAAATAGCACCGGAGCGGCCGGCCGACGGGCATGGCCGCCGACCGGACTGCAGATTGGGCCGCTCCGGCGCCCAGAGCAAGAGGCACCTTCGAAGGAATGAGCCGGCAGCATCCTTGGCATCGTGCGTTCGCGGCCGGCGCCGCGATCCTTGCTGCCGCTTTGTGCAGCCTGCCGGTCGCGGCCAACCCGGCGCTGCTGTTCGACGTCACCACCGGCCAGGTGCTCGCCCATCAGGACGCCTTCCAGCGCTGGTATCCGGCCTCGCTGACCAAGCTGATGACGGCCTATGTGACCTTCCGAGCGATCGATGCGGGCGAACTCAACCTGCGCTCGCCGATCACGATCTCCAAGCACGCCGCCGGCCAGCCGCCGAGCAAGATGGGCTACAAGCCCGGCGAGGTGATCAGCCTCGACAACGCGCTGAAGATGCTGGTGGTGAAGTCGGCCAACGACATCGCCATGGCCATCGGCGAGAATGTCGGCGGCAACGAGCGCGCCTTCGTCGCGCGGATGAACCGCGAGGCCTTCCGGCTCGGCATGGCCGGCACCCGGTTCGTCAACCCCAACGGCCTGCACGACCTCGGCCAGTTCACCAACGCCCATGACCTGGCGGTGCTGGTCAGGGCGCTGCGTACGGAATTCCCGCAATACGCCTCCTATTTCACCATCGAGGCGATCGGTGCGGGCAAGAAGACGATGAAGACCAATGTCGATCTGCTTGGCCGTTTCACCGGCGCGGACGGCATGAAGACCGGCTTCATCTGCCCGTCGGGATTCAATCTGATCGCCTCGGCGACCCGCAACAAGCAGACGCTGGCGGTGGTGATCCTCGGCTCGATCAATCCGCATGTGCGCGCCGACCAGGCCGCCGACATGCTCGGCAAGGGTTTTGAGCAGAAGGACGTGCCGACGACGACATTGGAGACGCTGAAGCCCTATGGCGACGGCCAGCAAACGGCGACCGACATGCGTGCCGAGATCTGTCTCAGGCCGGCGCGCACCGAGAAGCTGGACAAGGTCGACGACAAGGGCAAGCCGATTTTCACCTCGCCCTATCTCCACGACCGTCCGCAGCAGCTCGATGTCGTTGCCGTCGGCCCCGGCGGAGCAGACGGCCCGGTGCCGCAAGCCTTCGCCGAAGCGCTGGCGGCCGGCGTCGGTCCCGACATCTCCAGCGTGCCCGTTCCGACCCCGCGTCCCGATTATCCCACCGCGGCGGACCAGGCGCCGGGTGCCGGCAAGGCCGATCAGGCCCCCGATGCGGGCAAGCTGAAAGCTGCCAAGGCCGACCAGGTCGGCGGCTGAGCTCCGATGCAGCCCGCCGACGCCATTCCCGTAACGGTGCTCACCGGATTCCTCGGCGCCGGCAAGACCACATGGCTCAACCGGCTGCTCAGCGATCCGGATCTCGCCGACACGGCCGTCATCATCAACGAGTTCGGCCAGGTGCCGATCGATCATCTCCTCGTCGAGACTGCCTCCGACGGGGTGATCGAGCTTTCCGACGGCTGTATTTGCTGCACGGTCAGGGGAGAACTGGTCGATACGCTGGCCGAGCTCATCGATCGCCTGCAGACCGGCCGCATCGGCCGGCTGGCCCGTGTCGTCATCGAGACTACCGGCTTGGCCGATCCGGCCCCCGTGCTGCAGGCGCTGATGGCGCACCCGGTTCTGGCTCAGGCGTTCCGGCTGGACGGGGTGGTGTGCTTGGTCGACGCTTTCCATGGCATGGCGACGCTCGATGCCTATGGCGAAGCCGTCCGCCAAGCGGCGATGGCCGACCGCCTCGTGATCAGCAAGTCGGACATTGCCGGCGCCAAGACCGCGGCGCTGACGGCGCGGCTGCGGCAGCTCAACCCCGCCGCCGAAATCCTCGACGGGCAGAGCTGTGCGGCGGCCGGTGCGGCCTTGATTGCCTGCGGGCTCTACGATCCAGCGGCCAAGACCGCCGCCGTTGCACGCTGGCTTGGGGGTTCGTTCGGCGCCGGGCCGCACGGTCATCAGGCTCACGGTGATGCCGGGTATGGCCATGACGATGCGGCCTGCAGACATGATCGCCGCATCGCTGCGGTGTCCCTCGCCGTCGACCGGCCGCTGCCGCGCGCTGCCGTTTTTACCTTCCTCGATCTTCTTGACGCCACCCTGGGCGACCGGCTGTTGCGACTGAAGGGCATCGTCGAGCTCGCCGAGGACGGCACCCGGCCGCTGGTGCTGCACGCGGTGCAGCGCACATTCCATCCGCCGGTCCGGCTGCCTGCCTGGCCGGACGCTACCCGCGGCACCCGGCTGGTGCTGATTGCGATCGACGCGGCGGAAGACTATCTGCGCCGCCTGATTGCCGCGGCGGTCAGCCAACCGGCGGTCGACACGCCCGACCGTGCCGCGATTGCGGACAATCCGCTGGCGATCTCCGGCCTCGGCAGCCTGCCACGGAGAGTGACTCGATGAAACGGCTCGTTACAGCTCTGCTTCTCGCCCTGTGTGCCGGTGTCGGCCCGGCCGGCGCAATCGCCAAGCTGACATCCACGCGGATGTCCTGCCAAGCGATTCAGGCGGCGGTCGTGCAGGCGGGTGCTGCGATCGTCGGCCACCAGTCGACGCGGGTGCCTGGGCTGCCGATCTATGACCGCTACGTCCGCAACCGGCTGTTCTGCAGCGGTGAAGAGGTGACCGAGACCAAGTTCGTCCCGGCTCTCGACACGCCTTACTGCCCGCTTTATCGCTGCGTGCCGATCGAGTTTGAGGATTTCAACCGGCGCTGACAGCGGCCCGGAGCCGAGATCTTTCCGCTTTCCTGGTCTAGGCGCCGCGCTCGACCAGGAAGCGGTGGCCGCCGGCCAGGGGCTCGGTTGCGACGAGCTGATGGCGGTCGTCGCGGCAGAAGGCGGGAATGTCGATGACGGCGAGCGGATCGGTGGTCTCGATCCAGAGGCGGGAGCCGGGCGGCATTGCAGCCAGGCGCTTGCGCGCCTTGAGCACCGGCAGCGGACACTTCAAGCCGCGCAGATCGTAGATCTCGGCGGTTGCGCTCACGGCTTCAGCCGCCGAACAGATTGCCCAGCTTCTTGCGGACGCTGCTCAGCACGCCTGTGCCCGCGCCATCATCGGCCGGCTGCACGGAGGAGGTCTCCGTCACCGTCGGCTGGACGACCGCCTCGGCGGGCGCCTCGGCAGGGGCTTGCTGGGGAGCTTTCGCAGCCGCTGCGGCAGCCGCCTTATCGGCCTCCGCCTGCTGCTTCGCTGCGGCCTTCTGCTGGGCAGCCTGCGCCTTGGCAGCCTTGTCGGCATCGATCGCCGCCATCTTGCGCCCCAGCGGCGAGTCGATACGCCCCATCCGGCCGGTCACGGTGACGCTGCCGTCCGCATTGAGCGACGGCGGCTCGATCGGCACCCGTTCGCCGCGGGCCCGCGCACGCGACCACTCCGAGACCAAAGCGGCCTCCTTGGTGCCGCCGATGGTTGGCTTGGGCGCCGGCTTGGACGACGTCACTGCGCTGGTAAAGGCAGCCTCGTAGGTCGATTGGTAGCCCTGATAGGCCATGCGCAGCGAATCGGGCTGGGTCGTTGCCGGACAGGCGCCGGTCGGGTTGAACACCGAGCCCGGCACGGCAGTCTGGTTGAACACATAGCGGCCCTCGCAGACGTCGACCTTCGGGGGCACCTTGGTGATCTCGAAATAGTCGTAGCCCGCCTTGAGCATCTGCCAGAACGGATAATTCGGGTCGTTGCGGTAGCGGGCCATGTTGGCCGCCGTCATCCGGAACGGATAGGCCTCGATCTGGAACTCGGTCTGGCCGCCGCGGAAGGCGTCACGGCCGAAGGCGTAGATCTGTTCGATCTGCTCGTCATTCATCGAATAGCAGCCGGACGACGAGCAGGCCCCATGCACCATCAGATTGGCGCCGGTGCGGCCATGGGCCCGGTCATAGGCGTTGGGATAGCCGATGTTGAAGGACAGATGGTAGTTGGAGTTGGGGTTCATCTGCGCCGGACGCACGGTATAGAAGCCTTCGGGAGCCTGGCGGTCCCCTTCGGTGAACTTCGGCCCGAGCTTTCCCGACCATTTGCAGATGTCGTATTGGGCGATCATGTCGTAGCGCCCATTGGTCTTCTGCTTCCAGATTTCGAGCTTGCCTTCCTCCTTGAAGATGCGCGCCATGACCGGTGAGCCGCGGCTCATGCCCTTGGCCCGCATCTGGGCAAGCACTTTGCCCGGCAACGGCTTCTCGGCATTGGCATTGAGGCCACTCAGGGTGGAATCGTTGCAGCCCGCGGCAAGCACGGCAACGCCCAGCAAAGCAGCACGCATGGAATTCGAAAGCATGTCTCTTACGCGTCGTCTCGTCAGCCTGTCGCGCTCGACCGGCCGAACCATGGATCCGCCGGCAGCTCTAATCCGTTAAACTTGCAAAACCATTACTGCAAGCGCCACTCCTCGCCCGCAGCCACGAATAAGGCCAAAACCAGCGGCGATTTTGTGGCAAAAGCACGCACCAGGCTTGCCCGAGCCTCCCGGAACGGTCACAGGGAGCGGCCGATCGCCAGATATTTGTCGCGCCGCTGTTCGCGGAAGTCCATGTTCTGGCCGGCGAAATCGCTGAGCGTATGGGCGATCTGGTCGCCGGTCGCGGCGATCACTGCGGCCGCCCCGCGATGGGCGCCCCCGAGCGGCTCGGCGATGATGCCGTCGATGATCTTCAGATCGAGCAGGTCCTGGGCGGTGATCTTCATGCTGGTGGCGGCGTCGCGCGCGCGGGTGGAATCGTGCCACAGGATCGAGGCCGCACCCTCGGGCGAAATAACCGAATAGATCGCATGTTCGAGCATGTAGACGCGGTTGGCGGTGGCGAGCGCAATCGCGCCGCCCGAGCCGCCCTCGCCGATGATCACCGACAGCGACGGAATCCTGAGCGCCAGGCAGGCCGAGGTCGAGCGGGCGATCGCTTCGGCCTGGCCGCGCTCCTCGGCGCCGATGCCGGGATAGGCGCCGGCGGTGTCGACCAGGGTGATCAGCGGCACCTTGAACCGGTCGGCAAGCTCCATGATGCGCACCGCCTTACGGTAGCCTTCAGGCTTGGCCATGCCGAAATTGTGCTTGAGACGGCTCTTGGTGTCGGAGCCCTTTTCCTGGCCGATGACGGCGACGGGCTCGCCGCGGAAGCGTGCGAAGCCGCCAATGATGGCGTGGTCCTCGCCGAAACCGCGGTCGCCGGCGAGCGGGGTGAAGTCGCTGAACAGGCCCCCGACATAGTCGAGGCAGTGCGGCCGGTCGGGATGGCGGGCGACTTGCGCCTTCTGCCAGGGGGTCAAGGCGCGGTAAGCTTCGCGCAACGCGTCTTGCGACCGCCGCTCGAGCCGCGCGATCTCGTCGGCGACGTCGACGGCCCCGCCATCTTCCGAAAGCTTCTTCAGCTCCAGGATCTTGCCCTCGAGGTCGGCAACAGGCTTTTCGAAATCGAGATAATTGTACATGCCCGAATGGACCAGAACGCCAGCGGATGAAAATAAGGCCGGGAGGCCGAAAAAGCCGCACCGGCGTCTGAACGAAGCCCTCAAATAGCGTTAGGCAGGGGGATCGGCAAGCGGATGATGATCCTGCACCAGACGGATCAGACGCTCTTCCAGCACATGGGTGTAGATCTGGGTGGTCGAGATGTCGGCGTGGCCGAGCAATTGCTGCACGGCGCGCAGATCGGCGCCGTTCTGAAGAAGATGGCTGGCGAAGGCATGGCGCAGGACATGCGGCGATATCTTGGCGCCGGCGATGCCGGCGCGGGCTGCAACACCCTTGAGCTCGCGCGCGAACACCTGACGCGGCAGGTGGCCGCTTTCGGATTCGGCCGGAAACAGCCAGGGACCGGCAGAGGAAGAGCTGCGGCTGCGCGCTGCCAGCCAGAGCTTCAGCGCTTCCCGCGCCTTGCTCGACAGCGGCACCATGCGCTCCTTGTTGCCCTTGCCGCGGACCACGAACAGGCGCTCGTCGCGGGCCGCGACGACGACCGGCAACGCCACCAGCTCGGAGACTCTGAGCCCGGTCGCGTAGAGCACTTCCACCAGCGCGTGGAGCCTGAGCGCCCGGCTGCGGTCGGCTTCGCTCAGCCCGGCGTCGGCCGCTTCGGCCGCGGCCCGGTCGAGTAGCCGCCCGGTTTCAGCCACCGACATCGTCTTCGGCAGGGGCCGCGACCGGCGGGGGTTGTCGAGCGTCGCGGTCGGTTCGTCGGCGCGCAGCCCTTCTCCGTAGAGGAACTTGAAGAATTGGCGCAGCGCCGACAGCCGCCGCGCCTGCGACGTGGCGGCAAAGCCGCGGCCAGCAAGATCGGCCAGATAGCGCCGGACCTCGTCGACGTCGGCACCGTCGAGCCGCCCGCCGAGGCGCTCGGCCGCGTCTTCGAGGTCGCGGCGATAGGAGGAAAGCGTGTTGGCGCTGGCGCCCCGCTCGGCACTCATCATTTCGAGGAACGCCTCGATGCGGGCCGCACTCATTGCAGGCCGGGATGATTGAGCCGGTCGGCGGGAATGCGCACCGTCATCTCGCCCTGCTTGGGCTCGACATAGGTGACCAGTGCAAGCATGGCGCCATAGATCACGCCGGCAATCACCGCCAGGGTCATCAGCAAGCGAAATAGAGTCGGCATGGGAATCGGCATCGCCCGTGTTCTCGTCGTCGCTTGGCGCCCTTATGCGGCGGCGACTCGGCCATTTCAAGGCGCCTGCCGGCGGGGTGCCCTCCTTGACGCAAGGCGCATTTCATGGCGATAGGGCGGCCGGAGATCTGCCGATGACGACGATCGACTTCGCCCCGCCGGAGCGGACGGTGCTGTTGCTCAGCCAGCTTGGGCAGCGCTCGATCGTCTTCGTCGGGCTGATGGGCGCCGGCAAGACAGCGATCGGCCGCAAGGTCGCTCAGGCGCTCGGACTGGGGTTCACCGACAGCGATCACGAGATCGAGGCCGTGTCGCGGCTCACCATTCCCGAGCTGTTCGAACTTTATGGCGAGACCGAATTTCGGGCGCTGGAGCAGCGCGTGATCCTGCGTCTGCTCGACGCAGGCCCCCAGGTGGTGTCGACCGGCGGCGGCGCGTTCATGAATGCGCTGACCCGTGAGGCGATCGCCGCGCGCGGCGTGTCGGTGTGGCTGAAGGCCGACCTGGAAACGCTGATGGCGCGGGTTCTCAAGAAGCAGAACCGGCCGTTGCTGAAGCAGCCGGACCCGCGCGGGGTGATGCTGCGGCTGATCGAGGAGCGCTACCCGGTCTACGCCACCGCCGACGTCACCGTGCCGACGCGGGAGGAGCGCAAGGAGGTGATTGCCGAGGAGGTGATCGCGGCGCTGCAGCTTTCGCTTTCCGGCGGCGCGGCGCGGGAGAGCAATGGATGAGCGGCGCCGTGCACACCGTCTCGGTCGGCCTGGGCGCGCGCAGCTACGAGATCCTGATCGGCCACGGGCTGCTCGACCGGGCCGGCGCGGAGCTGGCGCGTCGGCTGCCCGGGGCACGCTTTGCCGTGGTCACGGACAGCAATGTCGCCGGCCAGCAGCTTGCGCGGTTGAGCGACGGCTTGGCCGCGGCGGGATTGTCGGCGACGCCGATCGTCGTTCCCCCGGGCGAAAAGACAAAAAGCTTCGCACTGCTTGAAGAGGTGGTCGACCAGCTGCTCGCCGCCAGGCTCGAGCGCGGCGATGCCGTGCTGGCGCTGGGCGGCGGCGTGATCGGCGACCTTGCCGGCTTTGCCGCCGGCATCGTGCGGCGCGGCATGGCTTTCGTGCAGCTGCCGACCTCGCTCCTGGCGCAGGTGGATTCGGCGGTCGGCGGCAAGACCGGGATCAACAGCCGCCGCGGCAAGAACCTGGTCGGCGTCTTCCATCAGCCGCGCCTGGTGCTGTCCGACACCGGCGCGCTGGATACCTTGCCGCCGCGCGAGTTCCGTGCCGGCTATGCCGAGGTGGTCAAATACGGCCTGATCGACCGGCCGGAATTCTTCGCCTGGCTGGAGGGGAATGCGGCGGAGGTATTTGCCGGCGGTCCGGCGCGCGCGCAGGCGATCGCCCAATCCTGCCAGGCAAAGGCCGATGTCGTTGCCCGAGACGAGTTCGAGACCGGCGACCGGGCGCTGCTCAATCTCGGCCATACCTTCGGCCACGCGCTCGAGGCGGCGACCAACTACGACGGCGGCCGGCTGGTCCACGGCGAGGCGGTAGCGATCGGGCTGGCGCTGGCGCATCGGTTTTCGGTGCGGCTCAACCTGTTGAGTCCCGGCGACGCGGAGCGGGTGGAGGCCCATCTCGGCGCCGTCGGGTTGCCGGTCGGCCTGGCCGACGTGCCGGGTGGGCTGCCGGACGCCCAAACGCTGCTCGGCTTCATCGCCCAGGACAAGAAGGTGTCGCGCGGCACCTTGACCTTCATCCTGACGCGCGGCATCGGGCGCGCCTTCGTCGCCGGCGACGTCGCGGCAGCCGAGGTGCTGGCGTTCCTGGAGGAGGCGCTGGCACCATGATCGGCGCGGCGCTCGCCGTCGCTGTGCTCCTGCTTGCCGCGGCTGCAGCGGTGATCCTGCGCAAGCCGCTTCTGGCGCTCCTCAACCTCGAGCTGGTCGACCGGGCGCAACGTCGCGGTGCCCTCGACGAGTTGCGCGAGACCATCGACCGGCTGTCGCGCGAGGCTCAGGTGATGAAGCAGGACCGCGACCGGGTCGGCGGACTGCTTGCCCTGCACGAGCTCGAGGTCTCGGACGTGATGGTCCATCGCACCAATATGGGTTCCGTCAATGCCGACAGTCCGGCGGCGAGCGTGGTGCGCGAGATCCTGCAGAGCCCGCACACCCGCATGCCGATCTGGCGCGGCACGGCCGACAACATCGTCGGGGTCCTGCATGTCAAGGACCTGCTTCGGGCGCTCGACGACGTCGGCAACGATCCAGCCCGCGTCGACATCGCCAAGATCGCCAGCAAGCCCTGGTTCGTGCCCGATACCACCAAGCTGAAGGACCAGCTCAACGCGTTTCTGCGCCGCAAAACCCATTTTGCCCTGGTCGTCGACGAATATGGCGAGGTCGAGGGCTTGGTCACGCTGGAGGACATCATCGAGGAGATCGTCGGCGATATCGCCGACGAGCACGACGTCGAGATCCAGGGGGTGCGTCAGGAGGCCGACGGGTCGGTGGTGGTCGACGGCACGGTGCCGATCCGCGACTTGAACAGGGTGCTCGACTGGAGCTTGCCGGACGACGAGGCGACGACGATCGCCGGCCTGGTGATCCACGAGGCGCAGTCGATCCCGGAGGAGAAGCAGGCCTTCACCTTCCATGGCAAGCGGTTCATCGTGCTTGCCCGCGACAAGAACCGCCTGGCGCGGATCCGCATTCGCCCGGCAGGGCAGGGGTGAGCCTACCAGCGCGTCGTCTCGCCGGGCGCCGCCGGTTCGATCGCCAGCGCATGGACCCCGCCCGCGAACTCGGCGGCAAGCAGCGCATTGACCAGGCGGTGGCGCTCCAGCCGGCTCTTGCCGGCGAAGGCGGGCGCGACGATGCGGATGCGGAAATGGGTCTCCCCGGTGCCGTCATAGACGGCGTGGTGGCCGGATGCCTCATGATGGTGGCCGGCATGGAGATGGCTCTCGTTGATGACCTCCAGCCGGTCGGGCGAAAACGCCGCCGCAAGCTTGCTTTCCATCGCCGCCTGTATGGACATCCCGGTCTCCTTGCACCACATGTGCCTCGACCGCCACAACCCCCATGAATTGCGCGCCGCCCCGGCACAAATCAGCGGTTAGGTTCATCGCCGGGCAAATGTCAATTCTTGTTTCGCGCGGCGAAGCTCCCATAATCGATCCCAGATGAAGCCGTATTCGAAATATTTCGAAAAGATCCGCATTCGGCCGGACCCCGATGCCGAGCTGAAGTCGCGCGCCCCGCGCTGCCAGTGGGAGGGCTGCAGCGAGGCCGGAACCCATCGGGCGCCGGTTGGCCGGCTGGCGGAAGGCGAGTATTTCCGCTTCTGCTTCAACCACGTGCGAGAATACAACAAGAGCTTCAACTACTTCTCTGGATTGGGCGATGGCGAGATCGCCCGGCTGCAGAAGGAGGCGCTGACCGGACACCGCCCGACCTGGACGATGGGCGCCCAGGGTGGCAAGCGCAGTTCTCCCGATTTCGCCCAATCGCGCTCGGGACGCGCCGGCTACTACAACCGCATGCGCGACCCCTTCAACCTGTTCGGCGGCCGCGCCAACGATTTTCACCCGGCCCGCGAACGCCGGGCAAAGCCGCTTGAGGCCAAGGCGCTCGAAACGCTGGGCCTCGACGCAAAGGCAACTGGCAGCGCCATCAAGGCGCGCTATAAGGAGCTGGTGAAGCGGCACCATCCCGACGCCAATGGCGGCGATCGGGGCTCGGAAGACCGCTTCCGCGACGTTCTGCACGCCTATCGCGTGCTCAAACAAGCCGGTTTGTGTTAAGCGACAGGTCTGCTAAAGACCGCTCCCGACTATGACAGGATTGCCGGCGAAGCCTGAGGCCTCGCGCCTGGAGACGTGATGAACAAGGTCGACCGCGATATCGCAAACCTCCCGGACACGACGGTGTCGGTCAAGGAGAAGTTCGGCTTCGACTCGCCGATGGTGGTTCCGGCCTATTCGGAAGCCGATCCGCACGTCCCCGACATCGATCCCGACTACCTGTTCGACGAGCAGACGACGCTTGCCATTCTGTCGGGCTTCGCCTTCAACCGCCGCGTCATGGTGTCGGGCTACCACGGCACCGGCAAGTCGACCCATATCGAGCAGATCGCCGCGCGGCTCAACTGGCCGTGCGTGCGCGTCAACCTGGACAGCCATGTCAGCCGGATCGATCTCGTCGGCAAGGACGCGATCGTGGTCAAGGAAGGGCTGCAGGTGACCGAGTTCCGCGACGGCATCCTGCCCTGGGCCTATCAGCACAACGTGGCTTTGTGCTTCGACGAGTACGATGCCGGCCGGCCCGACGTGATGTTCGTCATCCAGCGGGTGCTGGAATCGTCGGGCCGTCTGACCTTGCTCGATCAGAGCCGGGTGATCCGTCCGCATCCGGCGTTCCGCCTGTTTGCCACCGCCAATACGGTCGGGCTCGGCGATACCACCGGTCTCTATCACGGCACCCAGCAGATCAACCAGGCGCAGATGGACCGCTGGTCGATCGTCACCACGCTCAACTATCTGCCGCACGACAATGAGGTGGCGATCGTCCTGGCCAAGGCCAAGCACTACCGCAACGACCGGGGCCGCGACGTCGTCAACAAGATGGTGCGGGTCGCCGACATGACCCGTTCGGCATTCATGAACGGCGACCTGTCGACGGTGATGAGCCCACGCACGGTGATCACCTGGGCCGAGAACGCCGAGATCTTCGGCAGTGTCGGCATGGCCTTCCGGCTGACCTTCCTGAACAAATGCGACGAGCTCGAACGCGCCGTCGTGGCCGAGTTCTACCAGCGCGCCTTCGGCGAAGAGCTGCCGGAATCGGCTGCCAATGTGGTGCTTGGCTGAGCAAAGCGGTCGATGGCCGGTCCGGGCGACAACTCGACACGGGTAAAGGCGAAGGCCGGCGGCGACGGCGAGAGCTTCCGCCGGGCGGTGTCGGTCTGCGTGCGCGCCATCGCCGGCGACCATGACCTCGAAGTCGGGTTCGCCAAGGACCGCCCGGCGCTGACCGGCAACCGGGCCCGGCTACCCGAGCTGCCGAAGAAGCCGTCGCGTTCCGACATTGCGATCACCCGCGGCATCGGCAATTCCATGGCGCTGAAGCGGGCCTGCCACGACAGCCGGCTGCATCTCAAGCTGGCGCCCGAAGGCAAGCAGGCGCGGGCCATTTTCGATGCCGTCGAGCAGGCCAGGGTCGAGGCAATCGGCTCGCGCGCGATGCTGGGCGTTGCCGAGAACATCGGCTCCATGCTCGAGGACAAATACGCCAAGGCCAATCTCGCCGACGTCAGGGATCAGGCGGAAGCCCCGCTGGAGGAGGCGGTGGCGATGATGGTGCGCGAGCGCCTGACCGGCCGCGCCGCGCCGAAGAGCGGCGCGCGCATGGTCGATCTCTGGCGGAACTGGGTCGAGGACAAGGCCGGCGGCGATCTCGCCGGGCTGGTCGACAAGCTCGACGATCAGAACGCCTTTGCGCGGATCGTGCGCGACATGCTGGCCTCGATGGACATGGCCGAGGAGCTCGGCGACGAGCAGGAGAGCGAGGAGGCGGACAAGTCCTCGGACGACCAGGCGCAGGGCGAGGAACGCAGCGAAGAAGGCGCAGAAGACAATTCCGGCAGCGAGGACGCCCGCTCGGAGGACGCCGAAGCCTCCTCGGACGAGCAGCAGTCGGGCGAGACCGAGGCCGACGACGCGACCTCCGACCAGGTCAGCGACGACGAGGATGCCGATGCCCAGACCCCGGGGGAGGCGCGCCGGCCCGAAAACCCGTTCACCAATCTGCCCAAGGAGATCGACTACAAGATCTTCTCGACGGCCTTCGACGAGACCGTCGGCGCCGAGGAGCTTTGCGAGGAGGAGGAGCTCGAGCGCCTGCGCGCCTTCCTCGACAAGCAGCTTGCCAATCTGCAAGGCGTGGTCGGCCGCCTTGCCAACCGCCTGCAGCGCCGGCTGATGGCCCAGCAGAGCCGTTCCTGGGATTTCGACCTCGAGGAGGGCATCCTCGATCCGGCCCGGCTGGTGCGCGTCGTCATCGACCCGATGCAGCCGCTCTCCTTCAAGCAGGAGCGGGACACGAAGTTCCGCGACACGGTGGTGACCCTGGTGCTCGACAATTCCGGCTCGATGCGTGGCCGGCCGATCACCGTCGCTGCCACCTGCGCCGACATCCTGGCGCGCACGCTGGAGCGCTGCGGCGTCGCCGTCGAGATCCTCGGCTTCACCACGCGAGCCTGGAAGGGCGGGCAGGCGCGCGAGAAGTGGCTCAAGGACGGCAAGCCTGCCAATCCCGGACGCCTCAACGACCTTCGCCACATCATTTACAAGTCGGCCGACGCACCCTGGCGGCGCGCCCGGCGCAATCTCGGGCTGATGATGCGTGAGGGACTGCTCAAGGAAAACATCGATGGCGAGGCGCTGCTCTGGGCCCACAATCGGCTGATCGGGCGTCCCGAGCAGCGCAAGATCCTGATGATGATCTCCGACGGCGCGCCGGTCGATGATTCGACGCTGTCGGTCAACCCGGGCAACTATCTCGAGCGCCATCTGCGAGCCGTCATCGAGCTCATCGAGCAGCGTTCGCCGGTCGAGCTGCTCGCCATCGGCATCGGCCATGACGTCACCCGCTACTACCGCCGGGCCGTCACCATCGTCGACGCGGAAGAACTCGCCGGGGCGATGACCGAGCAACTTGCCTCGCTGTTCGGCGAGGAATCGCCCCGCGATAGCCGTCGCGGGCTGCGACGCGTCGGATGAGCAGGCAGCCGACCGCCCGGCGCCCGGTCCGGCTCGTGCTGGCCGCCTGCGCTGCCCTTGTCCTCGCTTCGCTCGCCTTTCTGGTCGAAGACGCGGGCTCGGAGCCGAGCGGCGGCGACATCCACGTCGAGGTGCGGCCGATCGACCAGTTCTGGATCGGGCGCTCGCAGCGGCAGTTCGGCTCGCTCGAATTCGTCGGCGGCCTGGAAATGACCGCCAATTCCCGGGCCTTCGGCTCGCTCTCGGCGCTGCGCTTCCGCACTCCCGGACGGGACTTCGTCGGCGTTGCCGACACCGGCTATTTCTTCTTCGGCACGCTTGAGCATGATGCGTCGGGGCGGCCGACGGGCATTCGCGATTTCCGCATGGAACCGATGGTCGACAGCGACGGGACGCGGTTCCGGCGCAAATGGGACGCGGATGCCGAAGGCCTGGCGCTCAAGGGCGATCTCGCCACCGTCAGCTTCGAGCGCAACCATCGCATCGCCGAATACGATCTCGGCCGCACCCCGGTCGGCCCGCAGCTCAGAACCCTCGACTTCCTGGTGCCGGCCGAAGAGCTCAGGCAGAACCGCGGTTTTGAAACCGTCGCCTATGCGCCGGCCGGCGGCCGGCTGGCCGGCGCCCGGGTGATCGTCTCCGAACGAAGCCTCGACACAGACGGCAACATGCTTGCCGCGATCCTGGAAGGCCCGCGAAAGGGGATCTTCACGGTCAAGCGCCGCGACGATTTCGATGTCAGCGACGGTGTTTTTCTTCCCGGTGGGGACCTGCTCCTGCTTGAGCGCAATTTCTCCATGGCCCGCGGCGTCAAGATGCGGCTGAGGCGGATCGAGGCCCGCACCCTCGACAAGGGCCAGGTGGCGGACGGCCCGGTCCTGCTCGATGCCGACATGAGCTATCAGATCGACAATATGGAAGGGCTGGATGTTTGGCGCCGCAGCGACGGTATGCTGATGGTGTCGATGGTCTCGGACGACAACCAATCGCTGCTGCAGCGCAACATCTACTTGGAGTTCATCCTGCACGACGATTAGGAAGCCAGACGAAGACGATCGCGGCGCGCGCGCCTGCGCCCGCATTTGCCTGGCAGGCAGGGAGCGGATAGGCTGCGGGCCGCTCCGCGTAAGAAGGATCGACCGGTGGATGCAAAGCGCCTGATTGCTGCCAGTGCCGTCGTCTTCCTGGCAGGGTGTGAGACCAGCGGCGGCAATACCCCTGCAACGATCGCCGGAATTCCGGTCGAGGCGATCAAGGCCTGCTCCGCCGCAGCCGACAATTTCTGGCAGGCGGCGCCGGGCTCCTCGACCATGAAGGGGGCGCAGACATCCGCCAGCGCCATGCCGGAGGCCCTCCAGCTGCAGATGCTCACCGGCGGCAACCAGGCGACCTGCACGGTGACGCCGATCGGACAGGTGAGCAACGTCAGTCCGGGCTGGTCCTACTAGAGTTCCTCTAAGTCCTTGTTTTGCCGCAATTCCGGACGCAAAACCGTCCACGTTCGGGCGCTCAACCGGACGCCGGCACCGGATGGCCGCCGGGTTGGCCGTCGCGGATCGTGCAGAAATAGTCGTCGAGCCCGATCTGGCCGCCTTTCATGGCGATCTCCAGTTGATCGATGCCCCGCCGGCCCGAATGGGCGAGGCAGAGCGGCGAGCCTGGCGATTGGGTGAGCGGCATGCGCACCGTCAGCGCGTCGACGCCCAGTCGTCCGAGCGCGTGGCTTGAGGTGTCGCCGCCGGCGATCACCGCCCGCTTCAGCCCGGCCCCCAGCACCAGCCGTTTCAGGATCTCACCCAGCCCGCGGCCGAGGCGATGGCGGCCTTCCGCGCTGCGGTCGATCTCGGCGCCGCGGTCGGCCGCCGGCCCGAGCGCGGTGTAGAGGATGACGCTTCGCCCCGACTTGAGCACCGCCAGGCCGGCGCGCGCCGCAGCCTCGATGGCGGCATCGCCGAACTCGCCGGCCAGCTCGACCGGGTCGACGGCAAGCGCCTCGAACCCCTGTCCGCCGGCAAAGCGGATCTGGTTCTCGGTGGTCGGCGACACGCTTCCGGAGACGACGGCGATCCGGTCGGCCGGCGGCAGCGGCGCCCATTCGGCCTTGTTTTCGGTCAAGCCCGCATCCGCCCAGACCGGCAGCAAGGCGTATTCCACGCCGGATGAGCCTGCCACGAACGCGCCATCCCGCTGGATCAGCCGCCATAGCTCGCCGCCGGCGCTCCGCTGCGTCTGCCGGTCCGCCACGTCGATGAGCAGCATGTCCGCTTCGGCTGCGAGCCGATCCGTCCGCGCCTCGAGATCGGAGGCGCCGAGATCGGCCAGGTCGAGCAAGGCCGGGCGCAGCGCCGTCTGGTGCGAGAGGTGAACCAGCAGGTCGGCCTCATGCATCGGAGAGACGGGATGGCGGCTCATTACCGGATGGCGGTCGATGCGGTAGTTGACGCCGCGATAGGCGGCAAACAGATTGCCGAAGACGGTGTAGCGGCGCAGCTGCGGTGCCCCGACGATGATCGGCACCGTCGCCTGGGCAAAGACCCGGCGGCCGATCTCGATGGCCCGGCCGATATTGCCGGTCTCCGGCGCCGAATCGAAGGTCGAGCAGACCTTGTAGTGGCAGACCGCCGCGCCGAGGCCGCGCAGCCAGCCGAAGGCCGGCGCAAGATGGGCATCCATCCATTGCGGCGACTCGCTGCGGCTGGTGCCGGCGAGGCCGAAGGCACACCGGTCGGCAAATCGAGCGAGCAACGCCGCATCCGGGATGTCGAGGAACAGAACCGTCGCCACGCCGCCGAGCGACAGCGCCTCCATCACGTCGGTCGAGCCAGTCAGGTCGTCGCCATAATAGCTGAGCAGCGGCGGCATCGGCCTAGCGGCGCCTTGGCCGGTGCCGTCGGCCGCTGTGCTGAACGCGTGCTTCGCCGGGACCGAGCTCACGCCGCATGGGGATTGGCGCCGAATTTGCTGAGCGACTGCTGCAGTTCGGGATGGGTCCTGGCGTAGGTGTCAAGGTCGATCCCCTCGACGGTCGCCTGCCAAGCCTGCTGCACGGCGCGCACGCCCGCCGCCGGCCCGCCCGGATGGCTGACGATGCCGCCGCCGCACAGATACATCAGGTCGAGCGTGCGACCGGTCCGCCTAAAGGTCTCCGGCGCCTGGCCGCCCCATTGACCCGAACAGGCCACGGGGAGCGCGCGGTCGCGCGGCTCGAAGATCGGCGTCATCACCGCCTTGAACGAAGCGACGAATAATTCGTCCGGCTCCCAATATTTGGCACCGATGCCGTTGACCTGGAATTGATCGACGCCGAGCAGGCGCCAAAACTGCTGCCAGACCTTGAAGTCCATGCCGAGCCCGGGATGCCGGGTCAGGATGTCCCAGCCATTGCGGTGGGCGTGGATGACGAGGTCCGAACGCTTGCGCAGGAAGGCCACGCCGCCCATGCCGACGGAGTTGATGTTGACCACCGCGGCATTGCCGCCGGCCTCGACCACGAGATCGTGGTTGCGCATCATCTGGTCGGGATCGACATGCGAGATGCCGAAGGCATACATCACCTTCTTGCCGGTCTTCTGCTCGTGGTCGAGGATGATCGGCATGACCGCCTTCACCCGTTCCGCGAACGGAGAATAGGCCGGGCTCATCAGCTTCTCGTCGTCCTTGATGAAATCGACACCCGACTCGACCAACTCCCTCACCATCTCCGCCGTTTCGGCCGGCCGCAGGCCGAGCGCCGGCTTGACGATGCTGCCGATCAGCGGCCGGTCCATCGACGCCGGTAAGCCGGCGGCTGCCGTCGATGCCGAATTTCGGACCGGGGTAGACACCGCGAAACGCCTCGGGCAAGCGCATGTCGACCACCCTGATCCCGGTCAGCTGCTTGATCGAGAAGGTGCCGCCGATGGCGATCGTCATCAGCGCGGCGAGATCGGTGCCGACCGCCTCGAGCGGGAAGCCGATGTCGGCTTCGGCGCGGTTGAACAAGCCGTCGTCGGCGCCGGGAAACGACGGCGACGCCGCTGGCGCGAGCGGCCTGAGTGCGAGCACCCGGGCCGCCACGCGCGCCTTCAACTCCGGCGTCTCGCCCGGCAAGGCGACGAATGTGCCGGTCGACTGATCGCTGGCGATCTTGGCGGCCAGTGCCTCGGTGCTGCCGGGCGTCTCGATGAGATAGGTGAGGACGATCATTGCGGGTGTGCGGACCAGCTTCCTCTTCGCTGCGACGCTGGTATAATGAGTATCCCTCCGATGCAAGCAGAATCGGCCGCACCGGCCAGGCTTGTCTGGGGGAAGGCCACGACTAGAATGATCTCGGCGCGAGGAGCGGCTTGATGGATGCCCTAGGACCGATCGTCAAACGCAAGCTCTCCGACGAAGTCTTTGCCCGGCTGAAGGGCATGATCACCAGCGGCGACCTGCGGCCGGGCGACGACATGCCGTCCGAGCGGGAACTCATGGAACGATTCGCGGTCGGGCGCCCCGCCATCCGCGAAGCGATGCAGGCGCTTGCCGCGATGGGCCTGGTGGCGATCTCGCATGGCGAACGGGCCAAGGTGCTGGAACTGACCGCGCAGTCGATCATGCGCCAGGTCGACGGAGCCGCCAAGATCATGCTCGCGTCGTCGAAGGATTCGCTCGAACATCTGAAGAGCGCGCGCATCTTCTTCGAACGCGGCATGGTGCGCGAGGCCGCGGAGAAGGCGACCGACGCGGAGGTCGAGGCGTTGCGCGAGGTGCTCCGGCGGCAGCGCGGTCTGCTCGGCGATGCCGACGGCTTCATCGCCGCCGACATGGAGTTCCACACCACCATCGCCAAGATTTCCGGCAATCCGATCTATGCTGCGGTCTCCGCGGCCATGCTGGGCTGGCTGAAGGAATACCATACCGAGATGCTGATCTGGACCGGCAAGGAGAAGTTCACCCTGGCCGAGCACGAGAACATCATCGCCCGCATCGCCGCCCATGACCAGGCCGGAGCCGAAAGCGAGATGATCAAGCACCTCGAGCGCTCGCGCTCGCTCTACGTCGCGCAGGCGAACTGACGCCGAGCCCTCTCACCCCGCTTTGGCCATCTGCAGCAGGGTGACGCGCTGCTCGAGCCGGCGCTGCGCCTGGTCGATGACCACGGCGACGATGATCACCAGTCCCTTGATCACCATCTGCCAGAACGAGCTGACGCCCATCATCACCAGCCCGTCGGACAAGATGCCGATGACGAAGGCACCGACGATGGTGCCGCCGATCGTGCCGCGCCCGCCGGACATCGAGGTGCCGCCGAGCACGGCCGCGGCGATCGCGTTGAGCTCGAAGCTTTCGCCGGTCGCCGGATGCGAGGCCATCAGCTCCGAAGAGATGATCAGCCCGACGATCGCCGCGCAGAAGCCGGAGAACATATAGACGAACATCTTGACCAGGTTGACGCGCACCCCGGAGATGCGCGCCGCGCGCTCGTTGCCGCCGACGGCGAAGATGTGCCGGCCGAGCGGCGTGAACCGGGCGAGATAGGCGGCGGCCAGGGCCACCGCGATCAGCAGCCACACCGATACCGGCAGCCCGAGGATGCGGCCGGCGCCGAGATAGCCGTAGCCGGTGTTGCCGAGTTCGGGATTGCCGACCAGATTGGGAAAAGTGCGGCCGTCCGAGGAAAGCAGCGCGGCACCACGGGCGACGTAGAGTGTACCGAGCGTGGCGATGAACGGCGCAACGTTGAGCCGGGTGATCAGCAGGCCGTTGATCGCGCCGACCAGAACACCGACCAGGAGCGTGATCAGGACGATCTCGACGACGTTGAAATAGACCGTGTAGCCGATCTGCAAGTCGATGCCGTTGAGTACCAGATAGCCGGCTACCATGGCGCACAGCCCGACGATCGAGCCGACCGACAGGTCGATGCCGCCGGTAATGATGACGAAGGTCATGCCCATCGCCAGGAAGGCGTTGAGCGCCACGTGCTTCGACATCAGGATGAGATTGGCCGCCGACAGGAAGGTGGGCACCGTCAGCGCGAAGAACAGCACCACCGCAATCAACGCGATGAAGGTGCGTGCCTTCATCAGCGTGAGCAGCAGCGAGCCGCCGCCGGCGGGTGCGCCGGACACTGTTGCCGCGTCAGCCATCTTGGTTGCTCCCTGCCGCCACCGGCCCGTGCCCCTTGGCCGAGGCTGCGACGATCGCCGCCTCGCTCGCCTCCGCCCGGTCGAACATGCCGGTCAACTTGCCGTTGCTCATCACCGCGATCCGATCGGACAGGGCCAGCACCTCGTCGAGGTCCGAGGTGGCGAACAGGATCCCCAGCCCGTCGCGCGACAGCTTGCGCATGGTGCGGAACACATCGGCCTTGGCCCCGACGTCGATGCCGCGGCTCGGCTCGTCCATCAGCAGCACCTTGGGATTGGTCAACAGGGCCTTGCCGATGACAACCTTCTGCTGGTTGCCGCCGGACAGCGAGGTGACCTCATTGGCGGGATCGGCGACCTTGATCGCCAGTTCCTTGACCATCGAGCGGACCGCGGCCTTCTCGGCCGCGCCGCGGATGTGGAACCAGCGGGCGAATTTGCGCAGGCTGGCGAGCGTCAAATTGCTGGCCACCGACAGGATCGGCACCAGCCCGTCGCGCTGGCGGTCCTCCGGGATCAGCGCCAGGCCGCGGCGGATCCGGTCGGTCGTGTCGCGTTCCTTGACGTGCTTGCCGTTGATGAAGATCTTGCCCGTCGCCTGCCCGTGCCGGCCCATGATGCAGTCGAACAGCTCGCTGCGGCCGGCGCCCATCAAGCCGTAGATGCCCAAAATCTCGCCCGCCTTCAGCGTCAGCGAGACGTTGTCGACGGCAAGGCCGCCGGTCGCTCTCGGCAGGCAGATCGCTTCGGCCCGGAACACTTCGGCACCCGGCTTGTGGTCGTCGGCCTTGGCGAAGTCCTTGGCGTCGGAGCCGATCATCTGGCGCACGATCCACTGGGTGTCGATGTTCCGGACCTCCTCGTGGCCGGTGATATGGCCGTCGCGCAGCACGGTGATGGTGTCGCCGATGCGCATCAGCTCTTCCAGCCGGTGGGAGATGTAGACGATCGCCACCCCTTGGCGCTTGAGGTCGGCGATCACCTTGAACAGCACCTCGACCTCGGCAGCGCTGAGTGCGGAGGTCGGCTCGTCCATGATCAGGATCTTGGCGTCGAGCGACACGGCCTTGGCGATCTCGACCAGCTGCTGCTGGCCGATGCGCAGATCCTCGACCAGCATGTCGGGGCGGATGCCGGCCTGGAGCCGCTCGAGGAAGGCGCGGGCCTGCCGCTCCTGCTCCTTGTGGGCGATGTGGAAGCCGTAGCTGGTGAGTTCGCGGGTGGCGAAGATGTTTTCCGCCACCGTCATGTTGCCGAACAGATTGAGCTCCTGGAACACCATGCCGATACCGCGCGCCACCGCGTCGCCCGAGGAGGCGAACGACACCTCCTCGCCTTCGAGCAGAATGCGGCCATGGGTCGGCTTCTCGACGCCGGCAATGATCTTCATCAGGGTCGATTTGCCGGCGCCGTTCTCGCCGACCAGCACATTGACGGCGCCCCGCCGCACCTCGAAATTGGCCCGCTTCACTGCGACGGTGCCGTAATAGACCTTCGAGACGTCCTCGAGCCTCAGCACCACGTCATGGCCGCCGCTCATTCGGCAGGTCCGATCTCGGCTTGCGCCGGCGTCATCAGCGGCAGGTCGGTGCCCGAACCAGGCACGTAGGCGCCGAGCAGAGCAACGTGCCTGCCGTCAAGCTTGTCGCGCGGCAGCTTCGCCAGCACCGCACGGTTGGCATAGGTGTTGAACGACTTGCCGAACTGGGCGAAGTCGATCTGATTGGTGAATGAGTTGAAGTCGACGAAGTCGAGCGAATCGCGGAGCGCAGTGCCGCGCATCGCCGGGCCGAGCTGGGCGCGCAGGTCTGCCTTGCCGTCGCCGTCGACGTCGACATCGATGGTCGCGGCCCGCGACTGGGTGTTGGACGCGACGATCGTGCCCTCGGCCTTGGCCACATAGGTCCATGGCGAGTTGGCCTGCTTTTTCGGGTTGCCGTATTTCTGGCCGGCGGCCTTTGGGTCGGCTTTGGCCGCAGCGGCGACCGCGGCGAAGCTGCCGGCCTTGGCCTCCAGATAGGGCAGCACCTTGGGCGCCCATATGTCCTCGACCGCCTTGTCGGGGTTGAAGCCCTGCGCAGCCGCTTCGGCCTTCGACTGCTCGGTCGGCGTCGGCAGGATCTTGCAGCCGGCAATGCTTGCCAGCGCCAACAGCAGCGGAACGGAGAGGCGGGCAGATCGCGGCATGGCTTTGCGGTTCAAGGAGACCCCCGGAAATGGCGCGACCGGCCCGCCTGAGCAGACCGGCCGCGCTGCCTGGGGTTCATTCCTCACTGGCTGAGCGAGAATGTTTCCAGCTTGGCGGCGTTGTCGCCGTTGATCAGCACGCAGTCCATCAGCTGCTTCTCTTCCGCGGGAGCTTTGCCGGTCTTGATCCACTGGTCGGCCTGCTCGACTGCCATCTGCGCCTGGGCATAGGCGGGCTGCAGCACGGTGGCCTTGATGCCGCCGGCCTTGATCGAGTCGCGGACGTCGTTGGAGCCGTCGAAGCCGACGACGATGACGTCCTTGCGCCCGGCCGCATCGAGCGCGGCCCAGGCGCCCATCGCCATGGTGTCGTTGCCGGAAATGACGCCCTTGATGTCGGGATTGGCCTGCAGGATCGACTCCATCTTCGAAAAGGCTTCCGTCTGGCTCCAATTGGCCGACTGCTGGGCAACCGACTTCATATCCGGATACTCGTCGATGACGTCATGGTAGCCCTTGGAGCGGATGCCGGCATTGGTGTCGGATTCCTTGCCCACCAGTTCGACATAGTTGCCCTTCTCGCCCATCAGCTTGACGAACTCCTGAGCGCCAAGCTGTGCGCCCTGATAGTTGTTCGACACGATCTGGGCGGCGGCGACGCCGCTGGCATTGATCTCGCGGTCGATCAGGAATGCCGGAATGCCGGCGTCCTTGGCCTTCTTGACCGCAGCGACGGTGGCGTCGGCGCCGGCGTTGTCGAGCACGATCGCCTTGGCCTTGCGGCCGATCGCGGTATCGATCAGCTCGGATTGCTTGTTGGCGTCGTCGTCATGCACCAGGACGATGCGTGTCATAGCCGAGCTCCTTGGCCTTGGCCGCGGCACCTTCCGCCTCCGCCTTGAAAAACGGGTTGTCGTGCGAGGGGGTGATGATCGCGATCAGGTCGGCGGCATAGGCGGGCGCGGCTGCGCCCAGCGCCATCAGGCCGGCCATCGCGGCAAATGTCATTCTGCGCGTGAGTTTCATGCAAGTCCTCCCAGTGATAAAATCGTAAAACGGCGGAACGTGGTTCGGCAAATCAGGTGATCCGGCGAATGCTCTCGGCGATCTCCTCAGGCTCGAAGATGCGCTTCCAGTCGTCGCGCATCAGCGCCGGCTTGCCGAACTCGATGGCCTTGTTGCAGGCATCCGAAAAAGCGCCCTCGCGCTCGCCGAAAATCACCGAGGCCAGCACGTTGATGTGGCCGAGCAGAAAATCGAGCGCTGCCTGCCGGTCGACGCCGCGGCGCGCCACCTCGTCGACGCCCTCGCGCATCACCTCGAGCAGCGAGGCGCACATCGTTTCCGCCAGCGCCGGCTCCAGCATGGCCAGCTGCTCGACGGTCAGGCGGTGCGAACGCATCACCGGAGACCAGATCGTCTTGGCGATCGCCTCGCCCTTGGCATAGTCGTCCTCGGGGCCCTGCATCAGCGCGCTGACGATGTGCTGCTTGGCCTTGATGCCGCCGAAATAGTCCTTCTTGGCCTCCATCTCCGTCTCGTCGTTGAACAAAGGCGGGTGGCAGGGATGGGTGATGAAGTAGGTGAGGTCCGGGCGGTCCGGCAGATGCCCCGCATACGGTGCTGCCGCATCAAGAACGACCACCATGGTGCCCGGCTTGAGCGCCTTCTCGATGCCCGCGGCGACCTTGCCGATGTGGGTGTCGGGTACGGCGAGCACCACCACCTCCGCGTCGCCCAGGGCCTTGTCGACGCCGACGCTGTCGATGCCCAGCCCGTCCTTGAGCCGCTGCCGGCCGGCCTCGCTCACCTCGACATGGCGAACGTCATAGGGTGAACCGCGGAAATTGCTGGCCAGGCGATAGCCCATTTTGCCGCCGGCCCCGAATAGGGCGACTGTGGTCATGATGGCGTGCTCCTCCGGGTCGTAGCCCTGCGCTGGTGCACTGGTATAATGAGCATACGATCATGACGCAAGAGGGGCGTGTCAAGATCGGAGGAAAGGCTCCTCGAACGGCCGCCGCGCGACCTCCATCTCCCCGCCGGCGAGGTAGCAGGCCACCGGCTGGAGCAGCGTTGTGCCGCGCCGGGTCACCCCGACCACATCGTTGAAGACAAACTCGGCATCGACTTGCCGCAGGACCGAGATGTCGGCCGAAGCACCAACGCCGAGATGGCCGAGGTCGGGCCGGCGGATCGCCAAGGCGGGACGGCTGGTCGCCATGCCGACGGCGTCGGCCAGCGGCAGGCCGCAATTGATCAGCTTGCTCATCGTGTGCAGCAGATCGTAGGCCGGCCCATCGACGCAGACGACATGGACATCGGAGGATATCAAGTCAGGCGGGAAGCCCTCGGAAAGCGCCGTCTCCGCGCTCCGGTAGCTGAATGCGCCCATGCCGTGGGCGATGTCGAACAGCACCCCGCGCGCGCGCGCCGCCAGGATCTCGGGCAGGATCCTGCCATCCGCACCGACGGCGGAATTGGGTTCAGGCCGGTAGCAATGGGTGAGGATGTCGCCGGGCCGGAGCTTGGCCACCACCTCGGCATAGCTGGGCGGCGGTCCGCCGATATGGGTCATCAGCGGCAGGCCCGTGATCTCGGCCGCCTCCAGCGCAAGATCGAGCGCGCCGAGCCCGAGATCGCCGGTCGCCGGCCCGCCGATCCGCACCTTGACGCCGACGATGCGGTCGCGGTTGGCGTCGATCTTGCGGATGCAGCGATCGACGGGCAGCAGTTCCCGCAAGGTGGCTTCACCGACGAAGAGGCCCTTGTCGAAGCCGAAGATGCCGGCGAAGGAGATGTTGAGAAAGGCGAGGATCCGGTAGGGCGAATGCGCCATCACATAGTCGCGGAAACCGTCATAATTGCCGGCGCCGGCGCTGCCGGCATCGACCAGCGTGGTGCCCGCGGTGCGCCGCGCGATCATCCCCGGATCGACGCTGAGCGAGGTCGCCTTGTGATAGACGTGGGTGTGGATGTCGATCAGCCCGGGCACGACGATCGCACCGGACACATCGCGCCGCCGGGCGCCTCGAGCCGCCAGTTCGCGGCCGACCGCGACGATGCGGCCGCCGCCGACCGCCACGTCGAGAACCTCGTCGACACCGTTGCGGGCGTCGATGACGCGGCCGCCGGTGAGCACCAGATCGGCCTGGCCGGTTGTCGTCATCGCCTGTCCCCCTTGAGACCGCTCGGCTGCGGCCAAGCGATGCCGCGCTGCCCGAGGCTGAATCGACGTTCAGCAGAGCAATTGTGGATGCCGGTTGTCCGCCGGAATTGCGAAAAAACGAAGACTGAGAGGGGAGCACCGATTCGAAGAAAAAGGTGATCCGCTCTTAGGCCAGCTCCACCACGCGCGCTTCGGTGATCGACTGCTCCGCCGCCAGCACGATGCGCAGGCTATTGACCGCCGCGTCCATTGATTCAGTAAGATCGAGATCTTCCTGAATCGCCTTCAGGAAGAATGCCTGCTCGCGGTCGCAGAGCTCCTGGTGGCCGGGCTCATCGTCCATCGAGATGATCTCGTCCTTGCGGACGAAGTTCTTGTCGGGCCCGACCTCGGCGTAATGAACCCTGAGCGCGTCGGTCTTGGTATGGCGGTCGATGTCGGCCGAATCCGACACGTCCTCGAGCTTGTCCTTGCCGCTGTCGCCCTGCCCGGCGACGATCGAGACGGCGCCCTTGGGCCCGATCACGTCCTTCACGAAGTAGGCGGTCTCGCTCATCATCGGGCCCCAGCCGGCCTCGTACCAGCCGACCGACCCGTCGTCGAAGGTGACGTGCAGATGGCCGTAGTTCTGCTGCGCCGCCTCCGCCCACAGCTTGGCGCCGATGCCATGCACGCGCACCGGCTTGGCGCCGGTCAGCTGGCACATGACATCGACATAATGAACGCCGCAATCGACGATCGGAATGAGCGAGTCGATCAGGTTCTTGTGCCAGGTCCAGGCCGGGCCGTTGCTCTGCTGGTTGAGGTTGAGCCGCATCACCAGCGGCTTGCCGAGGCTTTGTCCGAGCTCGATGAACTTCACCCATGACGGGTGCACCCTGAGAATATAGCCCAGAACCAGCTTGCGGTTCTTGGCCCTGGCCAGCGCAACCACCTTCTCGGCATCCTCGATGTTGGTGGCGAGCGGCTTTTCCAGAAAGACATGCGCGCCGGCATTTATCGCCTTGATCGCATATTCGGCATGGGTGTTGGGCCAGGTGTTGATCGACACCGCATCCGGCCGGGTGGCGGCCAGCGCCTCGTCATAATCCTCGAAGCGCGGATAGTCCTCGAGCTCGCCCGGAAGCTGTTTCGAGCGAATCGAACGGCTCATCAGCCCGACGATCTCGAAGCCGGGATTGCGATGATAGGCGCTGGCATGGGAGACGCCCATATTGCCGAGACCCACGACCAGCACCTTGACCTTGTCAGCCATCATACCCTCCCTCGTTCCGGGCCGTTCGCGCGGTCCCGCAAGCTTGTGCGCATCGCTCAGCCCTTCACGGCCTGATCGTAGAGGTGCGCCTTGACGTTCTCGACGTCGATCTTGGAGAACGCGTCGCTGAGCTTGTAGGCGTCGGCATCGGCCTTGACCTTGGCATGGTCGAAATTGTTGGCCGGGCCGATGCAGTCATTGGTGCAGACGTTTTCGGCCTTGATCGGCTGCTTGACCTGCTTCAGCTCGTAGATCTTGTCGAAGAAGGTTTGCCAGGCCGCCATGTCATGGTCGCCCCAGCCCTTGCGCTTGGCCATGTCGCCGCGGAACACGGCGGTCTGCTGCAGGATCGAGGTGGTGCCGAGCTCCGGCCCGGTGTTCTTGGCAAAAGTCGGAAACTGCTCGAATACCGCCTCCACCGCCGCCCGCGGGTTGAGGTAGCCGAACTCCAGCCCCATCGCCCAGCCGCGCAGATACTGGTCGAGGAACGCCTTCTTGTCCGGGTCGTCGAGGTCGGCGGCGCGGACCACGAAGGTGTTGGCGAACAGCGGCGAATGCTGGATGCCGAGCCAATACTCGAAATCAAGGCCCCGCCCGATCCACTCGGCCCGCAGGCCCTCCCAGGACAGCGCCGCATCGCCCTGTCCGGCCTTGAGCGCGGTCGCCCAGGTCGGCCAGCCGGCCTCGACATATTTGACCTTGGTGATGTCGACGCCTTGCACGCCCAACATCGGGTCGACGATCGACTGCCAGGCGGCCGAGCCGAGCAGGATGGTCTTGCCTTCCAGCGTCTTCAGATCGTTGGTGCCTTCGCCCTTGCGGAAGGCCAGGCTGAACGTGTCCTTGGCGCCCATGTGGAAGGCCGATTTCAGCTTCATGCCGTTGTCGAGCGCGAACGAGAACACGCCCGGCGAGGGGAAGCCCATGTCGGCCTGGCCGACATCGACGAATTTGACCGTGGCGGTGCCGTCCGACGGGCCGGGCTGCATGTCGGTGTTGAGGCCGTCGAAATAGCCCATCTTCTTGCCGATCCAGTACGGATAGTCGTCGAGCACTTCGAGGGTGCCGCGCGGCGAGATCCAGGTGAACTTCTCGTAGGCGGCGGCCCGCGCCGGGCCCGAGCGGCCGAGCACCGTCGCCGTCACCGCCCCGGCGGCCGAAACTTGGAGGAAGGTGCGGCGGCTGATGCCGCCGGACAGCAGAGATCGTATCATGGGTTCACCCCTGGTTTGGTTGTTCTTGCTCTGGTTGCTCCGCGGCCGGACACCGTTGGGGGCGCCGCGCGGGATCGGTCAGGCCTCCCAACTCGCCCACTTCTTGCCGATCAGGAAGAACAGGACGTAGATCAGGATGCCCAGGATGGAGAGGATCAGCACCACCGCGAAGAACTGCGGCATCTGGATCATCGACGAATAGGAGGTGAGCCGGTTGCCCAGCCCGAAGCCGCCGCCGACCATCTCGGCGCCGACGGCGGTCAGCAGGCCGAAGATCGAGCCGATCATCAGGCCGACCAGGATCATCGGCAGCGCCATCGGCGCGCGGACCTTCCAGAAGATCTGCAGCGTCGAGGCGCCATAGGAGCGGGCGAGCGCGATCTTGGGCCGGTCGACGCGGCGGAAGCCGGTGGCCGCGTTGATCATCACCATCGGCCCGGCGGCGAGCGCGACGGCGATGATGCGCGGGGCATAGCCGAAGCCGAAACGCAGGATGAGCAGCGGCACCAAAGCTAGCATCGGCGTGGTGACCAGAAGCAGGATGTAGGGGGTGATGACCTTCTCGACGAACGGAAACTGGGTGATCACCGCGGCCATCACCAGGCCGATGCTGGCGCCGATGGCAAAGCCGGAGACCAGCTCGACCAGGGTGTAGCCTAGATGCGGCAGGATCTGCGGGAACTCCGAAATCAGCGCAAGGCCGATCTCGCTCGGCTTCGGCAGAATGTATTCCGGCACCTCGAACACCTGCAGCAGGATCTGGGCGCCGCCGATGATGACCACCGCCACCAGGATGATCGCCAGCACCTCGGCCGTCGAGCGGATGCCCGGTCCGGAGGAAAATGCCGACAGGTTGGCGATGCCGACGTCGGGGCCCTCGGCCGGCCGCGCCTTGAATTCGGGAATGGTGTCGAGGCTGTTCACATCGACCTCACTGGGCGGCGATGGCCGCGGCCGCTTGCGCGGGGGCGAAACGGCTCTTCTGCTCGCCGACGATCTCCAGCTTGATCGCATTGGTGAGATCGAACACCTCGTGCGTGCTCATGATCTCGAGCGAGCGCGGCCGCGGGAAGGGCACCGCATATTCGTTGGCGATGCGGCCGGGGCGGGCACTCATGACGATGACCCGGTCGGAGAGGAAGATCGCCTCCTCGATCGAGTGGGTGATGAGCACGATGGTGGTGCGCGTCTCGAGCCAGATTTCCTCGACCAGGCGGTTCATTTCCTCGCGGGTGAAGCTGTCCAGCGCCCCGAACGGCTCGTCCATCAACAGCACCGAGGGCTTGAACGACAGCGCACGCACCAGGGCTGCCCGCTGCTGCATGCCGCCGGACAGCTCACGCGGGAAGCGGTTGCGGAAGCCCTCGAGCCCGACCTTGTGCAGCAGCTCGTCGATCCAGGCACGGTCCGGCCTGGTGCCCTTGATCTCGAACGGAAAGCGGATGTTGGCCTCGAGATTGCGCCAGGGAAACAGCGTCGCCTCCTGGAACACCATGCCGATTTCACGGCTGGGTTCCCTGATCGCCTTGCCGTCAAGCAGCACGGTGCCCGCGGTGAGGGCATGCAGGCCCGACATCGACCAGAGCAGGGTGGTCTTGCCGCACCCCGACGGGCCGAGCACCGAGACGATCTCGCCCGGCCGGACGTCGAGGCTGCAGTTGTCGATGGCGACCAGCTTGCCCGCCGCGGTGCCATAAACCTTGGTCGCGCCGCGGACGCTCAGTTTCGGCGCTGCTGAGCCCTGGATGGTCATCGTCTCTCGCGCGAGCTTGCTCCCCTACGGCGGAGGCGTCTTGGGGCGCGCCGGTTTCGCCGTCCGCCAATCTGTGACGATCCGGAGCGGCGAGTTAAGCAGAGGCGGCGGCAGCAGGATTGGACCGGCGCGAGCGGTGGCGGCACCGCTCCGAGACAGCCTAAGTCGTTGAAGAAAATATTGTTCGCGCGCCGCGGCGAGGCTAAGCCGCGGCCAGCCGCGGTTGGGCCCAGCGTGCCGCGATCAGCCGGTAGGGAATGAGCCCGAACACGGCGATGATGAGCTTGACCGCCAGATCGCCGACGGCCCAGGACACCCAGCGCGGCGCTGACGCCGCCATGACCCCGAACAGCGGCGCCGGCTCGAGCGCGAAGGCGTCGCCCGGGCCGACCACGGCGAAGGCGGCAGCGAAAGCGACGCTGAAGAAGATCGCGCTGTCGAGCACGGTGCCCGCCAGCGAGGCGAACACCGGCGCGCGCCACCAGGCTTGCCGGCGCAGCCAGTTGAACACGGTGACGTCGAGCAATTGGCCGACCAGGAAAGCCGAACCGGAGGCGATGGCGATGCGGGCAAGCCGCCCGGTCTCGGTCTCGAAGCCGATTACCCCAAGCCGGTAAAGCAGCGGCGGCATCAGGATCGAGCAGATCACCGCAAGCAGGAAGCCGATGAAGACGATGCGGCGGGCGAGCCTGGGGCCGTAGCGTCGATTGGCGAGGTCGGTGACCAGGAAGGTGAACGGATAGGTGAAGGCGCCCCAGGTCAACAGATCCGACAGAGCGACGCCGCCGAGCCTCCCTTCGACCGGGAATTGGACCAGGATATTGGACAGCACGACGGCGAACGCCATCGCGACGACGAAGGGGGTGGCGGCGGGCCGAGACATTTTTTTATCCTGGGTGATGGAACCAGCCGCCGGGCACGGCAGGGCCGTGCCGGCCTACGATCTGCGTGCGTCAGGCGGCCGGCTGCTCGGCCTGCTTCTTGGCAATCTGCTTCTTCAGCAGGCGGGCGCGCTGCGACAGCTCCTTCTCGTCGGCCTTGGCAAGGAAGGCGTCGAGGCCGCCGCGATGCTCGACCGAGCGCAGCGCATTGGCGGAGATGCGCAGCCGCACATTCTGGTTGAGCGCCTCGGAGATCAAGGTGACGTTGACGAGATTGGGCAGGAAGCGACGCTTGGTCTTGTTGTTGGCGTGGCTCACATTGTTGCCGGTCTGGACGGCCTTGCCGGTCAATTCACAAGCGCGGGACATGGGACGTACCTTCGATTACAGTGCCGGGCCAAACGACGGTGTCGCACCAGAAAACCGGCGCGCAAGGAGGTCGGGCGGCCACGAGGAAAAAGTCGGGTTCCCATAGTGGCATTCGGCGTGGCCGTCAAGTCCGGCGGCGGTCCACAGTTTCGCCGGATTCGGCCGGTTTGAAGCGCGGCAGGGAGGGCAGCCAGGCAACCCTTCGCAGCATAAGGCGTTGGCGGAAATGGCGATCCGAGGAATGCTCTGCGCACTCGCCGTTGCGGCGGCAATGCCGGCCTCCGCGGCCGAGCAGACCTTCAGCGGCGAATACCGCATTTCCTATCTCGGCCTGACGATCGCCCGCACGACGTTCAACTCGCGCTTCGATGCCGGCACCTACAAAGTCGAGGGCACGGTGACCAGCGCCGGCCTCGCCGCCCTGTTCGACGACACCAGGGGCACGGTGTCGACCAGCGGTCGCTTTGCCGCAGGCACCACCCAGGCCGCCGCCTTCCGCGTCAACTACACCGAAGGCACGAAGTCGCAGCTCACCACCATTGCCTTCCAGGATGGGACGGTGACCAGCACCGTCAACATTCCGCCGCTCAAGAAGCGCGGCGGCGACTGGATCCCGCTTCAGCCCGCGCATTTGACCTCGGTGACCGACCCGCTGTCGGCGACGCTGGTGCGCGCCGACAGTCCGGCGGAGGTCTGCCGGCGCACCGTGCGCATCTACGACGGCGAGATGCGCGCCGATCTGACGCTGACGCCCGACCCCAAAGGCGAGCTCGACGTCTCCGGCTACGACGGCCCGAAGGTCACCTGCCGGCTCGCCTTCACGCCCGTTTCCGGCTATCGAAAGGGCCGAAAGGCACTGGAATTCCTGAAGAATCGCAGCCAGATGCGCGTTGCCTTCGCGCCGCTCGGGACGACCGGGGTCTACGCTCCGATCTATGCCACGATCGGCACCCAGATCGGCACTCTGACGGTCACCGCGCGGCGCTTCGAGCCCGACAACTAGCCGGCAGGGGGCGGGCACGATGACGCGGGCGACCCTGATCGGCTTTGCCGCGATTGCCATGTGGGCGCTGCTGGCGTTGCTGACGGATGCCTCGGGCGCGGTGCCGCCGTTTCTGCTATCGGCGATCTGCTTTGCGATCGGCACGGTGGTCGGGCTGGTCTTTCGCGCCTTGTCGCCGAAGCCGGCTGCCGCGGTTAAGGTTCCATGGCCGGTCTGGGTGGTCGGAATCGGCGGCCTGTTCGGCTATCACTTCTTCTACTTCACCGCGCTGCGCAATGCGCCGGCGGTCGAGGCCAGCCTGATCGCCTATCTGTGGCCGCTGCTGATCGTGCTCGGCTCGGCGCTGATGCCCGGCGAAAAGCTGCGCTGGTTTCACGTCGCCGGCGCGGCGATGGGGCTTGCCGGGACCTTCCTGATCATCAGCAATGGCGGCCAATTGAGCTTCGATGCCCGCTACGGGCCGGGCTATGCCGCCGCGGGGATCTGCGCCCTAGTCTGGTCGGCCTATTCGCTGCTGTCGCGCCGCTTCGCCGCCGTGCCCACCTCCGTGGTCACCTGGTTCTGCGCGGCGACCGCGGTGCTGTCGCTCGCCTGCCATCTCGGACTGGAGACGACCGTGCTTCCCGCGGGACCGGGCGAATGGCTGGCGGTCGCCGGTCTCGGCCTGATGCCGGTCGGCGCCGCCTTCTATGCCTGGGATTTCGGCGTCAAGCACGGCAACATCCAGGTGCTTGGCGCGGCCAGCTATGCGGCGCCGCTGCTGTCGACCTTGATCCTGATCGGCGCCGGCCGCACCGCGGCGCAGCCGCACATCCTGCTTGCCTGCGCGATGATCACGTTCGGCGCCGTGCTCGCCGCCAAGTCGCTGCTGTTCGGACGCCGGGCGGCGGCCGGAGCCTAGCGCAATCCGTCGGGCTGAAAGCCGGGCGGCGCAAGCTCGAAGGCCGAGAAGGCGAAGCCCGGCGCCACCGTGCAGCCGACGAGCGTCCAGTCGCCCAGGCTGCGCGCCGTCTGCCAATGGTCCGCCGGAACCATCGCCTGCGGCCGCTCGCCGCCGGCGAGGTCGGTGCCGAGGATCACCGAGCGGATCGGCTCGTCGGGTGAGGCAACGCTGAGCTCGAGTGCCGCGCCCATATAGAAATGCCAGAGCTCGGGGGCGTTGCGCACCCGGTGCCAGGCCGACACTTCGCCGGCCCGCAGCAGGAAGTAGATCGCGGACGCGCGGTCGACCGCGCCATCGCCGGCATCGCGGAAGGTCTCGACGTAGTGGCCGCCCTCCGGGTGCGGCTGCATGCCGAACAGGGCGATGATCTCGTCGGGATGCATCGGCTCAGAAGGCGTCCTTGCGCTTGCGGATCTCGGCAAACACCGCCGCGTCGCCGGCGTCCTCCATGCCGAGCTGGCGGCGGATCGCCGGGTCGTGCCAGCGCAGGAACGGGTTGGTCGCCAGTTCCTCGCCGATGGTGGTCGGCAGCGTTGGCTGGCCGTCCCGTCGCAGCGCGTCGACCTCGGCCGCGCGCGCCTTCAGCGCGGCGTTGCCGGGATCGACGGTCAGCGCGAAACGGGCATTGTTCTGGGTGTATTCGTGGCCGCAATAGATCTTGGTCTCGGCCGGCAGGCCGGCCAGCTTCTCCAGCGAGTGGAACATCACCGGCGGCTTGCATTCGATCACCTTGCCGCAGCCGATCGCAAACAGGGTGTCGCCGACGAAAGCGACGCCGCTTGCGGGCAGGTGATAGGAGATATGGCCGGCGGTATGGCCGGGGGTGTCGATCACCTCGACCGTCTCGGCGCCGAGCTGCAGGCTGTCGCCTCCGCCCACCTCTTGGTCGATGCCGGGGATCTTCGCCGCCTCGGCGCGCGGGCCGACGATGGAAAGGCCGAATTTCTGCTTGAGCGCCAGGTTGGCGGCGACGTGGTCGCCATGGTGGTGGGTAATCCAAAGCGCGGTCGGCCGCCAGCCGGTCCGTTCGATGGCCGCCAGGATCGGCGCCGCCTCGGGGGCGTCGATGATCACCGTTTCGCCGCTTTCCGGATCATGCATCAGGACCCCGAAATTGTCTGTCCGGCACATGAACTGCTCGATCTCGACGGCCATCTGCCAATTCCTCCTGTTGCTGCCCGAACGATAGGCCGGCCGGCCGCGGCTGTCACCGGGCCGGTCCTTGAAAGGGGTGGCACGCCCCGCTACCGTCGCCGCCATGAACTCCGACATCGTCGATCTGCGCTCCTTCTATGCGACGGTCCTCGGCCGGCTGGCGGAACGGGCGGTCGCCATGGCGATCGCGGCGGTGTGGGCCAAGCTGCCCAACGAGCGCCTGGTCGGCATCGGCTACACGCTGCCCTGGCTCGACCGGTTCGGAGCCGACGCGGAGCGGGTGTTTGCGTTCATGCCGGCCACTCAGGGCGCGGTGAACTGGCCGCAGCAGGGGCCGTCGGCGACGGTGCTGGTGTTCGAGGAGGAACTGCCGCTCGTCGATTCCTCGATTGACCGGATGCTGCTCGTCCATCTGCTCGAGCACACCGAGAACCCGCGCGAGACCCTGAAGGAGATCTGGCGGGTGCTGGCGCCGGGCGGCCGGCTGGTGGTGGTGGTGCCCAACCGGCGCGGCGTGTGGGCGCGCTTCGAGCACACCCCGTTCGGCAACGGCCGGCCGTTCTCGCGCGGCCAGCTCACCAGCCTGCTGCGCGAGGCCAATTTCACCCCCGGGGCGTGGGCCGACGCCCTGTTTTTCCCGCCTTCGCACCGGCGCTTCGTGCTCAAGCTGCATCAGCTGCTCGAGCGGACCGGGCGGCGGTTCTGGCCGATGTTCTCGGGGGTGATCGTGGTCGAGGCGCAGAAGCGGCTCTATCAGGGCCTGCCGGTCACCCAGCGGGCCTCGCGCCGGGTGTTCGTGCCGGTGCTTTCGCCGCAAGGCGCCACGCGGGCGGCGCGGGATCCGTGCTGAGCCTTGCGGCCTGGGTCGGCACTGCCGCGGCCACCGTCGCAGCCGCCTTGGCGGGGCCGCAGGTGGATGTCGCGCTGGTGCTCGCCGTCGACGTTTCCGATTCGATGGACGCCGGCGAGCTGGCGGTGCAGCGGGCGGGCTATGTCGCGGCGCTGAGCCACCCGGACTTCCTGCGCGCGGTGCGCGAGGGCGAGAGCGGCCGGGTGGCGCTCACCTATTTCGAATGGGCAGGCGGCGTCCGGCGCGAGTCGGTGGTCGGCTGGAGCATCATCGACGGGCCCGAGAGTGCCGGCCGCTTTGCCGAGAAGCTGGCGGCGCAGCCGTTCCAGACCTTCCGCAGCACGTCCATTTCGAACGCGCTGGCCTTCGGCCAGCAGCTTCTCGCCGGCAGCGGGGTGACCGCCGATCGGCAGGTGATCGACATCTCGGGCGACGGACCGAACAATTTCGGCCCGCCGGTGCTTGCCGTACGCGACCGGGTGCTCGGAACCGGCATCACGATCAACGGGCTGCCGATCGTGATCCGCCCCTCGCCGACCTTCCCGGAGATCGACCGCTACTATGCGGCCTGCGTGATCGGCGGCCCGGGCGCCTTCGTGGTGCCGATCCACACCATCGGCGAGTTCGCCGGTGCGATCCGCCGCAAGCTGGTGCTCGAGGTCAGCGGCGATCCCGCCGCCCAGGCCGCGCCGCTGCCGGCCGCCGCGTCCGCCCCGGTCGACTGCTCCGTCGGCGAGCGCCTGCGCCGCTCGCTGTCGGACAAGTTCTATCCCGAGCTCGACCGCTAGAGGCCGGCTCTCAAGCCGATGCCGTCGCCGCACGGCCCGCGCCGGCGTCGCGGCGGGCCCGCCGGGCAACGACCCAGCCGAGCACGGCGGCCGAGGCCAGCACCAAGCCGGCAATCAGGAAGGCGGTGCCGGCAAACGGCAGCGACGACCCCGGCGCAACGGTGAAGGCGTAGACGGAGCCGAAGAACAGCGGCGACACCACGCCGGCGATGCTGGCGACGCTCATCGTCGCGCCCTGCAGCTGGCCCTGCTCGGATTCCGACACATGCTGGGTCATCAGCGATTGCAGCGTCGGCATGGCCAAGCCCCACAGCGCGTTGGGCAGCAGCGCCAGCGCGAAAGAGAGGCCGTTGGGGGAGAGGCCCATGAGGGTGATGCCGACGGCGCCGCCGAACAGGCCGAAGACCATGACGGCGCGATCGCCGAAGCGTTTCACCGCGGGGCCCACCAGTACGCCCTGGACGCCCATGTCGAGCAGGCCGGCACAGGCCAGCAAGGCGCCGACCTCCCAGGCCGACCAGCCGTAGCGATAGGCGGCATAGAGAACGAACACCGCCGAGAAGACGTGGTGGGCGAAGTACAGCAGGAAGGTGACGACGGCGAGCCCGGACAGCTCGGTGTGCGAGCGCAACAGCGCGATTGCCCCGAACGGATTCGCGCGGCGCCAGGAAAACCCCATGCGCTTGTCGACGGCGAGCGATTCCGGCAGCACCAGCAGGCCGTAGAGGAAGGCGATGCCGCTCATGGCGGCGGCGAACCAGAACGGCGCGCGCGGCGACAGCTCGCCGAGCACCCCGCCGAGCAGCGGGCCGAGCACGAAGCCGGCGCTGAACGCCGCGCCGATCAGGCCGTAGCCGCGCGCCCGGCCTTCCGGCGGGGTGATGTCGGCCATATAGGCGAACACCGTGGTGAAGCTCGACGAGGTGATGCCGGCGATGATGCGGCCGAGCGCCAGCCACCATAGATTGGGCGCCAGCGCCATCAGCACATAGTCGGCCGCCAGCCCCGCGGTCGACAGCAGCACGATCGGCCGCCGGCCGCAGCGGTCGGACAGCGAGCCGATCACCGGCGAAGCGACGAACTGCATGCCTGCCCAGAGCGCCACGAACAGCGCCGTTGTACCAGCCGGCCGCGGCGTTGGAGCCGGCAAATTCCTCGATCAGCGACGGCAGCACCGGGATGATGATGCCCATCGCCACGATGTCGAGCATTGCCGTGACGAAGATGAAGGCCAGCGCCGCCTGGCGGGCGGATCCAGAAAGAATGTTCATCAGGGAGCTCCGGCGGAGAGCGGCGCTTATACGCGGCGCGGGCGTGAAAGGCTACCCCGGGCGGCGGCCGGTGCGGCGGGACTGCTGACAAATCGGCCCGGGCCGAGCTCAGCGGCTCAGCAGAAACACCGCCTGCTGGCCGAACAAATTCCAGAACCACCAGGGCATCGACAGGCCGATCCGCTGACCGGCGCCGTCAAGCGCGGTGGCGCGCTCGACCCGTGCGCCGACCTCCTCGCACAAATTGACGAAATCGCGGATGGTGCAGAAATGGATGTTCGGCGTGTCGTACCAGTGATGCGGAAGGTCGGGGGTCACCGGCATGCGGCCGCCGAACAACAGCGACAGGCGCACATGCCAATAGCCGAAATTGGGAAACGAGACGATCGCCCGCTCGCCGATGCGCAGGAGATCGTCGAGCACCGCCTTGGGGTTGCGGGTCGCCGGCAGTGTCTGGGAGAGAACGACGAAGTCGAAGCCGCGGTCGGGGTAGAACACCAGGTCGGTGTCGGCGTCGCCCTGGACGACCGAGAGGCCGCGCGCCACGCATTGATTGACGCCGCGCTGGGAGATTTCCAGTCCGCGCCCGTCGACGCCCTTGTCGGCGCGCAGCGAGGCGAGCAGGTCGCCGTCGCCGCAGCCGACATCGAGCACACGTGCGCCGGCCGGGATCATGTCGGCGATCACCTCGAGATCGATTCGCGGCCCGCCGCCGTCGATCATGGCCGCTCCAGCCCGGCGGCGCGGGCGGCCGAGCCGATGAAGCCGCTGATGGCGGCGAACAGTTCGGGCTCGTCGAGCAGGAAGGCGTCGTGGCCGCGGTCGGTCTCGATCTCGACGAACGAGACCGAGGCCCCGGCGGCGTTGAGCGCATGCACCACCTGCCGGCTCTCGGCGGTCGGAAACAGCCAGTCGCTGGTGAAGGAGACGACGCAGAACCGGGTCTTGGTGCCGATGAACGCGTCGGCGAGGCGGCCGCCATGGTCGGCGGCGAGATCGAAATAATCCATCGCCCTGGTCATGTAGAGATAGGAGTTGGCGTCGAAGCGGTCGACGAAGGTCATGCCCTGGTGACGGAGATAGCTCTCGATCTGGAAGTCGGCGTCGAAGCCGAAGGTGAGCGCATCACGGTCCTGCAGGTTGCGGCCGAATTTGCGATGGAGCGCGCTTTCCGACAGATAGGTGATGTGGGCCGCCATCCTGGCCACCGCCAAGCCCTTTTCCGGGCGCTTGCCGAGCTCGACATAGCGGCCGCCGCACCAGTCGGGGTCGGCCATCACCGCCTGCCGGCCGACCTCGTGGAAGGCGATGTTCTGCGAGGAATGGCGTGCCCCGCTGGCGATCGGCAGCGCCGCGAATACGCGCTCGGGATAGCTCGCCGCCCATTCCAGCACCTGCATGCCGCCCATCGAGCCGCCCAGCACGCAGAACAGCCGGTCGATGCCGAAATGTTCGACCAGCATCAGCTGGGCGCGGACCATGTCGCGGACGGTGATCACCGGCAGGCGAAGGGCATAGGGCTTGCCGGTGGCCGGGTCGAAGGAGGCCGGTCCGGTCGAGCCGAGGCAGCCGCCCAGCACGTTGGAGCAGATGACGAAGAAGCGATCGGTGTCGATGATCCGCCCGGGACCGATCAGCACCTCCCACCAGCCCGGCTTGCCGGTCACCGGGTTGGTGTTGGCGACATGCTGGTCGCCGGTCAGCGCATGGCACACGAGGATGGCGTTGCTGCGCTCGGCGTTGAGCGCGCCATAGGTCTGGTAAGCGATCTGGAAGGGCGAAAGGCGCACGCCGGCGTCGAGCCTGAGCGGTTTGTCCGGGCCGAAGCGCACCACCGGGCTGGTCGGCTCGTTGGCCTCATCCTTGCGTTTCAGCGCCTGCACGGCGGCCATGTCTCACCGCTTTCCTCGCCCCGATGGGCGGCCACAAAAAAACCGGCTTGCCTTCGCAAAGCCGGTTACGTCGTTCGCAAACGGCCCTTTAGCGAGTTGTTTAACGTGGCTGCAAGCCGACCGGCCAAATCACCACGGAACGTCCGCTTTTAAGTCCGCCCGCCCTTTGCGTCAACGAGAAAGCTTTGCTAGAGGCAGGCGGCCTTTCAGGAACCCGACGAATGATTGCAGCTCAGCGTCCCGAACCGCGACCTGGCGTCCTCGAGATCGCCGCCTATGTGCCCGGCCGCAGTGCCGCCCCCGGCGCCGCCAAGGTGCACAAGCTGTCTTCCAACGAGACGCCGCTCGGGCCCTCGCCCGCGGCCGTCGCGGCCGCGCGCGAGGCGGCAGGCCACCTGGCGCATTATCCCGACGGCTCGGCGCGGCGGCTGCGCGAGGCGATTGCGGCCGTCCACGGCCTGAACCCGGCCAACATCATGTGCGCCAACGGCTCGGACGAGCTGCTGGCGCTGCTTGCCCAGGTCTATCTCGCGCCCGGCGACGAGGCGATCGTCACCGAGCATGGCTTCCTGATCTACAAGATCCAGACGATGGCGGCCGGCGGCGTTCCGATCACGGTCAGGGAACGCGAGGAATGCGCCGACGTCGACGCCATCCTGGCCGCGGTGACGCCCCTGACCCGGCTCGTCTTCATCGCCAATCCCAACAACCCGACCGGAACCTATCTGCCGTTCCAGGAGGTGCGGCGGCTCGCTGCCGGTCTGCCGAAGAACGTCGTCCTGGTGCTCGATGCGGCCTACGCCGAATATGTGCGGCGCAACGACTACGAAGCGGGCGTCGAGCTGGTCGCTGCATCAGAGAACGTGGTGATGACGCGGACCTTCTCGAAGATCTTCGGGCTGGCCGGCTTGCGGATCGGCTGGATCTATGCGCCGCTTGCCATCGTCGATGCGCTCAACCGGGTGCGCGCGCCGTTCAATGTCAACACCGCCGCGCTCGAGGCCGGCATCGCCGCGGTCCGTGACCGCGCGCATGTCGAGCGCGCCGTCGCCCACAATGAGCGCTGGCTGCCTTGGCTGGCCGAGGGCTTGACCGGGCTGGGGCTGCGGGTGACGCCGAGCGTCGGCAACTTCCTGCTCGTTCACTTCCCGGGAGACGGCCGCCACTCCGCCGAGACCGCCGACGCCTACCTGACGCAGCACGGCTACATCCTGCGCCGGGTGGCCGCTTATGGCTTTCCCAATGCGCTGAGGTTGACGGTCGGCACGGAAGAAGCCAATCGCGGCGTCGTCGGCGCGCTCGCCGACTTTCTGAAAAGCTGACCATGGCAGCGCCGCTGTTCGACCGCATCGCGCTGATCGGCATCGGCCTGATCGGCTCATCGCTGGCCCGCGTGATCCGGCGCGAGGGCCTTGCCGGTCACATCGCGATCGCCACCCGCAGCGCCGAGACGCTGGCCCGGGCCGAAGCGCTGGAGCTCGGCCACTCCTACAGCACCGATCTGGCCGCGGCAGCGGCGGGGGCCGACCTGGTCGTCGTCTCGGTGCCGGTCGGCGCGTCGGGAGAGGTGGCGGCCGAGATCGCGGCGGCGCTCAAGCCGGGCGCGATCGTCACCGATGTCGGCTCGACCAAGCGCTCCGTCATCGCCCAGATGCAGCCGGCGCTTCCCGCCGGCGTTCATTTCATCCCGGGCCATCCGCTGGCCGGCACCGAGAAATCGGGCCCCGATGCCGGCTTTGCCGATCTGTTCGAGAACCGCTGGTGCATCTTCACGCCGCTGCCCGACACCGACCCGGCGGCGCTGGATAAGCTGGCGGCGTTCTGGCGCCGCTGCGGCTCCAACATCGACACCATGGATGCAGAGCACCACGACATGGTGCTCGCCATCGTCTCCCACCTGCCGCACCTCATCGCCTACAATATCGTCGGCACGGCCGACGATCTCGAGACGGTGACCAAGTCGGAGGTGATCAAATATTCCGCCTCCGGCTTCCGCGACTTCACCCGGCTGGCCGCCTCCGACCCGACCATGTGGCGCGACGTCTGCCTGTACAACAAGGATGCGATCCTCGAGATGCTCGCCCGCTTCTCCGAGGATCTCGCCTCGCTGCAGCGGGCGATCCGCTGGGGCGACGGCGACAAGCTCTTCGACCTGTTCACCCGGACCCGGGCGATCCGCCGCTCGATCATCGAGGCCGGACAGGAAATCGACGCGCCCGATTTCGGGCGCCAGGCGGTCGAGCACCCCGGGCCGGCGCAATCGAACAAATCCTAGACCGGTTCAGCGCTTCTTCTATCGCTGCCCGCTCTAAGTCCTTGTTTTTCCACCGTTCCGGACGGAGATCTAGGGCAAGGGCGGGACCGAGCCGAGCGGGATGAAGCCGAGCAGCACGCGGCCGTGCTTGATGCGGATCGGCAGCGCGCCGCCGTTGAGGCCGCCGAGTGCGCCGACACCGGTCTCGATCTGGTTCTTGGCTTCCGGAAACACGCCGGCAAGGGCGGCGGCGACACCGCCGGGATCGCGCAGCCCGACGGTCAAATCGGCGTCGAGAAAGCCGTCTTGGGCGATCGCGAAGCTGCCGCTCACCTTGAGCCCGGTGTTCGGTCCGGTCGACAGATCCAGGCTGCGGATCAGTCCGGCATGGCCGCGCAGGCTCTCCGTCTTGTCGGCCACCATCCGCACCCCGTCGGTCAGCGTCATGTCGAGCGCCCCGTTCAGCACCGGCAGGCTGTGGCCGCCGACGGCGGCGGGATCGACTTCCAGGCCGGTGAAGGAGGAGGCCCAGTCGAGATCGGCGCCGTTGGGGCGCATATGCGCCTCTGCCGTCTCCGCGCTGAACAGCGAAACCGGATCCTGGTCCTCGGGATCGGTCTGCCCCGACAGGCCGCGGCCCTCGATCGAGACGCGCTCGGGCAGCGGCTCGGCCAGCCGCACGCTGGCCTTGAGCTCGTCCCAATCGAGCCACAGCGGCGGCAGGCCGGGCGCAGCGAGCCGCAGCGGCCCGTCGAGCTCGGCGACGCTGTGCCAGGGGGCGTAGATCTGCGCGGCGGTGCGCAGGCTGCCGGCGCTGGCAACGATGTTGCGGTTGCTGTCCTCGTAGCCGAGGCTGGTGCACCACACGCCAAGCCGGAACGGAAAGCCGTGCACCGCGGGGTCGGTGCATTGGGCCACCACGCCGTCGCGGTTCAGCTCGGCAATCGCCTGGTCGGTGCCTTTGGCCAGGCGGTCGGCCAGATAGTACCAAATGGCGCAATAGCCGCCGAAGAAGATGATGATGAACAGGGTCAGCCAGACGAACGGAAACGCTCGGCGCGGCGGCGGACTGGCTTCGCTTGACGACATATGCTGGCTCTGGCTACCCCTGCCCACGTTCGGCGCTCTTGGCCGACGGTTGGATCAGGCGTGGCGAAATGGGCGATTTTTGGGTTTTCGGCTATGGATCGCTGATCTGGCGTCCGGGCTTCGCCCATATCGAGACGCAGCGCGCCCAGCTGTTCGGCTTCCGCCGCTCGCTATGCGTGTTCTCATGGGTCCATCGCGGCACCGAAAGCCGCCCGGGACTGGTGCTCGGCCTCGACCGCGGCGGCTCCTGCATCGGCCTGGCGTTCCGGGTGCCGGCGGCGCTCAGCGAAGAGGTCACCGCCTATCTGCGCGAGCGCGAGCTGGTCACCAATGTCTATCTGGAGCGCACCTTGCCGGTGCGCCTGAAGAGCGGCACGACCGTCGACGCGCTTTGCTTTGTCGTCGACCGCGACCATCCGCAGTATGCCGGCGCGCTAAGTGCGGAGCACGCGGCTTCCGTCGTCAGGGGTGCGGTCGGGCGCTCGGGAGGCAATGAAGACTATGTGCGCACCACGGTGGAACACCTGCGGGCGCTGAGGATCCGCGACCCCTGGCTGGAATCGGTCGCGGCGTTGGTCGACGACGGTCTTCGAGGCGCCGAGCCGCCGGTCAGGCCGGCACTCTGACGCCAAGCTCGGTGAGCCGCCGCACGGCGGTCGGCGGCAGCGGCGGCGGATTGGCGCTGCCGGCGGCCTCGATGAGCAGCGCATCGCACCCCGCTTCCGTCTCGGCGATCAGCCGCTGCATGAACTCGACCTTGCCGAGGCCAGGCTCGATCGGCGGCAGGAAGCGCGCCTTGATCGTGCCGGGAAAGCGCAGGAATTTGCGCCGCGGCCAATAGAGACCGGCGACATGGGCGACCGGCACCACCGGCAGCTTGAGCTGGTGATAAAGCTCGACGATCCCGTATTTGTAGTCGGGAACGTCGCCCGGCGCGCGCCGCGTTCCCTCGGGATAGATGATCAGCTGGCGGCTGTTGCGGGCGAGCTCGGCCTTGGTTGCGGCGACCACGGCGCGCAACGCCTTGGCCCGGCTGCCGCGGTCGACCGGGATCATCCGCATCTTCATGATGTACCAGCCGAAGAACGGAATCCAGGTGAGCTCCCGTTTGAGAATGTAGAGGCCGTCCGGGATAAGCGGCAGAAACGCAATGGTGTCCCAGAACGACTGGTGCTTGGGGGCGATGATGCACGAGCCTTGCGGCAGGTGCTCGAGGCCGCCGATATCGCTGCGGGTGCCGGCGATCTTGGCGTAGAGCCATAGGCTGGTGCGGATCCAGAACTTCGGCACGAACCAGGCGTGCCGGCGCGGGCTGAGGAAGTAGACCGGCGTCCAGAGGACCATCTGGACGATGAGGTTGAGATAGAAGGCGACGTTAAAGGCCAGCGAGCGAAGGACAAGCATGAGGCGCCCGGTCGTGAGTGCCGGCCTTGGTTACACCAACCCTGGCGCAAAGGGAAACGGCGTCGGCAGCAGCGCCCGCCTAGCCGGCGGCCGCCGAGGCGTTCGCCACCGAAAGATCCTTGGCCGCGGTCTCCGACGGCAAGGCGCCGCGCGCCAGCGCGGCGAGGAATTTCGTGTATTCGGTCAACAGCACCCGCAGCGCATCGGGGTTGGTCAGCCACGCGCCGTGGTCCAGCCGGGTGTTGACCACGGGGTAAGGCTTGATCTGAGCGCCGGCCAGGCTGCGGCTCATTTCGAGCAGCGTGCGCGGCATATGGTAGTTGTTGGTCACCAGGATGATGCTGCGATAGGCATGGCTGGTGACCCATTTCGCGCTTTCGGTCGCATTGCCGATCGTGTCGAGGGCGGCCCGGTCGATGTCGACGCAGCAATTGAACAGATCGCGGTCGCTGCCGGTGACGGCCCGCAGCCGGTCACGGCTGGCAAGCGGGCTGACGCCGCTGATCAACAGGCGGTTGCCTTTGCCGGAGCGCAGCAGGTCGAGCGCGGCGTCGAGCCGGGCCTGTCCGCCGGTCAGCACGATGATGGCATCGGCCGAATCGGGATTGCTGGGGGGAGCGAGTTGGCTGACATGTTCGGCAAAAATCGCAAATCCGGCGGCAAACAGCGCCAAAATACCGAAAAGGCCGAATAGGGTTCGGCGGGCGGAGTGCAGCGCCGGCTCAAACCAGCGCGCCAGGGACAGCGCCGGACCTACAGGCCGGCCGAGAATCAAATTGTGGTGCGCAGCACCTTCCATATCCAATCCATAACGCGCTTCGCCCTCCAAGGGAGCGGCCCGGCGCGCCACCGGCTTCCACAAATAGTAACGGCCGTTAGCATTGCGTGAACGCGGCCGCATCAGCCGCCGTCCGGCTGGCGTTTGTCGATGTCCGACAGGAAGGCGATGACGGTGATGTGGGAGGTGGCGGCCGTCAGCCCGGCGACGACGAAAATGATCAGCGCGACACCGACATAGCCGATCGGACCGATGGCGAAGTTGCCGAACAGGGCGCTCGCCTGGTCGGCTTCGGGGGTGGCCATGTTGAGCATCGACCACCACGCAAACAGCACGAACACGATGATGGCGGCGATGCCGCCGGCGGCGGCGCCTTTCATCCCGGTGCGCAGAAAATGCTGGCGGAACTCGCGGGCAATGAACGCCGATTCGGCGCCGACGAAGTGCAGCACCTCGACGATGTGGCCGTTGCCGGCCATCGCGCCGCGGGTGGCGAAGATCACCGACAGCACGGTAGCCGACAGGATCAGCACCAGAATGGCAATGCCGATGCTGACGGTGGTGCGCGCCATGGTTACCAGGCGATCGACCCAGGTGCGGTGGTCGTCGAGCGAGGCACTGGCGATCTCGCTGACCAGCAGGCTGCGCATGGCCGGGAAATCCGGCGGCGCATTCTGATCGATGGTGACGATCACCAGACGCGGCACCGGCAGCGCATCGATGTCGAGCCCCGAGCCGAGCCATGGCTCGAGCAGCCGCGCGGTTGCGGCGCGATCGACGATGCGCGTGTCCTTCACCCCGGCAAAGCCGCGCGCGATCTGGGCGGCGTGGGTCAGGGCCGCATCCATGTCGAGGCCGTCGACCGGCTTGATCTGGATGGTCGCCTCGCGCGAGATCTGCGCCTCCCACACCGTCGCGGTATCGCGCACCAGGGTGACGCCGCCGAACGTCAGGCAGGACAGAAAGGTCATGATCGCGATCACCAGAACCAGCGCGTGGCCGACGACGTTCTGCTCCGGGACGATCGCGGCCATCCTGCGTTCCGCCGCAACGGTGCGGACGGGGGCCTTGACTGCCGTCAGCGGGGCTTCACCGAGCTCAGTCATAGATATCGAGCCTGCCGCCGGAGAGAATCATGCGCCGCGCGTCGACCTGCTCCATCAGCCCGACATCATGGGTGGCAATCACCACCGCGGTTCCCAGCCGGTTGAGCTCGATGAACAGTCGGAGCAGGCGGCGGGCCAGCGGCGGGTCGACATTGCCGGTCGGCTCGTCGGCGAGGAGGATTTCAGGCTGCTCGATCAGCGCCCGCGCAATCGCGGCACGCTGCTTCTCGCCGCCCGACAGAACCGGCGGCAGCACATGCATGCGCTCGCCCAAACCGACCCATTTCAACAGCTCGGTGACGTCGTTCTTGTAGCTCGCCTCCTCGCGGCCGCGCACCCTGAGCGGCAGGGCGACATTGTCGTAGGTGGTCATGTGCTCGAGCAGGCGAAAGTCCTGGAAGACGACACCGATGCGGCGGCGCAGCATCGGCAGCTCGTGGCGTGAAATTCGGGCGCGATCCTTGCCGAACACCGTGATCAGGCCGCGGGTCGGCCTGAGCGACAGGAACAGCAGCCTGAGCAGCGTGGTCTTGCCGGCGCCGGAAGGGCCGCTCAGAAACTGGAACGACCGCTCCGGAATCTGGAACGAGATGTCGCGGAGGATCTCCGGACCCATGCCATATCTGAGACCGACATTCTCGAAGCGGATCAAGAGGCTGCTCACCTGGGCTGCGAACGCGGCCGGCGGCCGCTTGCTGCCGAAGCCGAAGGATGGTTTCCGCGTGGTTAACCGCCGGTTAAGATTTTGCCGGCAACACGGCAAATGGCAACTTCCGATGCACGCCTGGTTTTCGGCGAAATCAAGGCCTGGCCTGTCGATGCGGGGCGCCGGCATTCGCCGTCGCGCGGAGCGGCTGGGCAGGGGATATTCGCCACGCCGCAGAGAATCGGCCTTTGCGAGGCCGGCCGCAGCGCCTAGAACGGGGTCTAAACGCTGGGCAAAGGCCCGGCGAAATGGTTGAGCGGAGACAAGCCAGTCCATGCCGGTGGTGCGCGGCAAACAGATCGAAGTGCTGTTCTCCGCCTCGGCGATCGCCCGGCGCAACCTCGAGCTCGCCAAGGAGATCGCTGCCCGCGACTACCGCGACCTGCTGGTGATCTCGATCCTGAAGGGCTCGTTCATCTTCGCCGCCGACCTGATCCGCGCCATGCACGACACCGGCCTGTCGCCGGAAGTCGAGTTCATCTTCATCTCCAGCTATGGCGCCGGCACCGCCAGCAGCGAGGTGCGGGTGCTGCGCGACATCGACAACGAGGTTGCCGGCCGCGACGTGCTGTTGATCGACGACATCCTTGAGTCCGGCAAGACGCTGAGATTTACCCGCGAGCTGATGCTGGAGCGCGGCGCCAGAAGCGTGGCGATCGCCGTGCTGCTCGACAAGCACGGCCGTCGCCAGACCGAGCTCACGGCCGACTTCGTCGGCTTCTCCTGCCCGGACTATTTCGTCGTCGGCTACGGCATGGACGTCGGCCATGCCTTCCGCGAGCTGCCGTTCGTCGGCATCGTCGCGGGCGATGCCGGGTAAAGGGATCGTCAAGGAATGGCGGCGAGTATCGCCGCCATGGCCAAGATCCTGTTCGTCGACGACGATGATGCCGTCCGCACCATCACCGCCCGGGCGCTGGAGCGCGCCGGCCATGTGCTCGAACTGGCCGCCGACGGGGAGGCCGGGCTGGCCTCGATCGTCGCCTCGGGGGGCGCCTTCGACCTCGTCGTCTCCGACATCCGCATGCCGGAAATGGACGGGATCGCCATGGCCAAAGCTGCGGCCAGCCGCTATCCGGGGCTGAAGATCATCCTGATCACCGGCTATGCCGATCAGCGCGAACGGGCCGAAGATCTGGCTGGCGCCGTTGTCGACGTGGTGCAGAAGCCGTTCACGCTGGCCGAGATCAAGGAGCGCATCGGCCGCGCGCTGGGCTGAGAGGACGCCTCAGCTCGCCCGCTGCTGGCCGATTTCGGGGAAGAAACCCGGCGTGCCGAAGCGCTTGCCGAACATCATGTCGTATTCGAGATAGCGAAAATCGCGGATCACCGGGTCGAGCTCGCGCTGCTTGCCCCAATTCTCCTGCGTCTCATTGTCGGGTGCGACCAGCACGTTGCGGTCGACCACGCGATAGCGCTCGCGCACCTCGCCGAGGAAGCCGGTGTAATAAGGGTGGGTGAAGCCGGCGGTGCGCATCAGGTAATACGGGATGAAGGCCGGGCTGATCGAGCCGACATTGCGGATCGGACCGCGGCGGTTCGACCACAGCACCAGCGGCGTCTCGTGGTCGCGCCCCATCTCGGCCAGCGGTGCCTTCCGGGGCGCCACCGGCTCCTTCATGAAGCCGGTCTCGACATAAACCGGGCCGAGTGGCGGCAGATGATCGCCGAAGAAGGCGAGAATCGTCGGCCGGCTGCGCGCCTTGGCCCATTCCATCAGCCTGCCGAGCCCTTTGTCGGCGTCCGAGGCGCCTTCGGCGTAGGTGAGCAGCGACTCGCGCGACCATGGGCTGGCCGAGGTCTCGACCGAATGGGTCGGGTCGCCATAGCGGTGCGGCTCGTAGGGGCCGTGGTTCTGCAGCGATACGGCGAAGAAGAAGAACGGGTCCTTGGTGCCGTCGGCCTGGCGGATGATCTCCTCGGTGAGCGCGGCATCCGAGGCGAGCGGCCCGCGCTTGGCCATCGGCGGCAGCTCCTCCTCCGACAGGAATTTCTGGAAGCCGAACGCGTCGTAGACGGCGCCGCGGTTCCAGAACCATTTGCCGAACGGGTGGATCGCCCGCGTTTGATAGCCCTCGCTGTCCAGAAAGGTCGCCAGAGACGGGATCTTGTGGCGCACATATTGCTGGTAGGGGATGCTGCCATAAGGCAGGAAGGCGTTGGAGAAGCCGGTCAGCGCCTCAAATTCGACATTGGCGGTCATGCCGCCGAACTCCGGCGAGAACATCGACCCGGAGCGGGTGCTGCGCACCGTCGGGATCGGGTCGGGATCGATCTTGACGCCGGGCAATTGGGTCGGATCCCAGAACGATTCGCTCATCACCACGATGATGTCCGGCTTCTCGTCGGGTGCCGTGGCAATGCTGATCGGCGTGCGCACGGAATCGATGGCGTCGGCCGAGTAGCCGGCCGGCATCGCCACATTGGCCATCGGCAGGTTGAGCGCGAACGCCAAGGTGAAGCCGTTGAAGGCGTAGTTCTCCTTCTGGTCCCACATCATCGGGATGATCTGCAGGCGATCGCGGGCCCAGGAGAAGCTGGAGTAGTCCATGATCGAGACGAAGAAGGCAAGCAGCGGCAGCGCCAGAGCCAGGCGCCAGCCACGCTCGCGCCAGCTCAGCGGAGCGGCCTTGCGCCGCCAATAGAGCCAGGCGAACACCAGGAGCGAAACGGCCCCGACCACCCCGGCGACGATCGCCACCGCGGTCCACGGCCGCTCGCGCACCAACAGCGGCAGCAGCTCGACGATCTGCGCGCCATAGAGGAAGTCGGTCGGATAGAGCGGATCGCCGAGATAATAGGCCTTCTGCTTGGAGATGAAGGCGACGCCGAGGACCAGCGGCGCGATGAACAGCAGCGCCAGATGGGCGCGCCCGAGCAAGGCGTCGAGGCTGGTCAGGAAGATCGCGAACATGACCACGGTCGTCCAGCCGGGGCGGAGCGGCTCGCGCAGAAAGGAAAGCGTGCTCTCGAAGGAGCCGCGGGAGACGATCTCCACCGCGAACACCAGAGCGACAGACAACAGCAGCGAGACCGTCAGCGAGCTGGCGATCCGCAATGCGCCCGGCATCATCTGCCGAAGCCGCCCGCGAACACGCCAAGGTGATGCCTGTGCGGCCCCGGATTTTACAGCACTACCCGCCAACGAGGCCTCCACCGCCGCCCGACAGAAATGTCATCGATCTGTCACTCAACTGTCACAAGCTAGTGGAGCGCGCAAAAAATGGAAGAGCGTGACGGAACTATGGCGGGCCCCCCGGCAAACGAGAAAGTCGCAAGAAAACCGCGATAACACTCTTTATTTCAGGGCGTTAAGTGCAAGCCGGCAAATGGGTGAAGGGGCAGTTTGTTTGTTGATCCAGGCCTATTCGCGCAACAGAGCCTATGCCGTTGTTTGGACAGGAACCTAACACTTCCGAAGAATAACTCAGGTAAACTTTGAAATGTCGCAAGTGGATGATGGATCATCACGGAAACGTCCAGTCCCGAGCATGATCAAACGATTCCAACATGCCCCACCGTCAGGCGATCTTCACGCGGGAGAATCGGGTCTACATAAGATTTGAGCGCTGTGCGCTGCCGGCCTCGCGGCGTGACCGGGGGATCCCGCCATGGCAAAGATCCCCCGGCCGGTGTTGTGCGGGGTATCGCAACAACGAGAGCTTGAACCGCTGTCGGACCGCACGGTTCCCGCTCTGCGCTTGCCTCATCCGAAGTTGGTAGCCCGCCTGCCGCGGCAGATCCGGCCTGCCCGCGCCGCGGCTGCCGGCCGGTGGGTTGCGGGGCGCCGGCTCAGGAGGTGGCGAAGCTGCCCGGGAGCCTGGTACGGGTCGCGGCGGCAAGCTCGCGCTCGGCCAGCGCGCCGAAGCCAAGGCCGATGGATGCCCAGAGGATCAGCTGAATGCCGAGCGAGGCGGTGCGGAACTGCCACAGCAGCGCTGCGGAAAACTGTTCGGGCACCTCGTTGATGGCGGGCAGGGCGGAGGTGACGATCGCCATCGCTGCCAGAAAGGCCAGGCCCGCGACGATCACGGCATTCCAGGCGCCGAGCCGGTTCCACAGACGCCGTGCCAGCCCGACGGCGAGCACCATGGCGGCAAGTGAGAGCACGATCGTGATGAAGAACAGCTCGGTCCGGTAGGCGATGGTGTCGGGGTCGCCGACCGCGGGCGGATTGGCCGGATATTTCAGGCCGGGGACCACGATCAGCGCGAGGAAGCCGAGCAGCGCCAGCAGCGCCGAGGTGCCGCGCGGGCCGAGCGAACCAAGCCGCCCATAGGCAAACGAGAAGACGAGGGCAAACAGCCCGCCGAGGGCCGCCCCGTACACCAGCACGCCGGTCGCCAGTCCGATGCCGGCCTGCGTCGACCGGCTCACCAGCTCCGGCTCAGGCGCGTCGCCGGCGGCCTGCTCGGTCTGCTCCTCGAAGGCGATGGCACGGTCCACTTGGGGTTCGCCATAGACGCGTGCGAAGGCAAAGGCGAAAAGCCCGGCGATCAGCCCGACGATCATGCCGCGCAGCAGCAATTTGCCGACCATGACAGGCTCTCCTCAGTGGCAGGGAAAGCCGAGGAGATGGCGGCCGTCATGGACGAATTCGTGTACATACTTGCCCGAGATCATCGCGGTCGCACCTTCCTCCGCGCCGACGAAATAGATCGCCAGAAGCATGAGCAGGCCGCCAAGAAGTGCCCAGGGCAGGATTTGGCCCACCGGGATCGGGACGGGCCGGACCTCCGGGGACAATGCGATGTCGGACATGAAGACCTCCTTGGGGTTCAGCGCCCCTTTCGAGTGCGTTCGCGGACATGGCGGCGGTCTGACTTTCAGCGTCCCTTGGGACCCTGATCACAGTGGCGCGACCGTGCGGGATTTCCACCCGGCTTCGCCCCCATAGCGCGAGTCGACGGTAGTCCTCGGTGCTATGCCTGTCAACGAAACCCGCGTAGACCAGACGCGGCTGCGAGCGGTCGTCGCAGACGAAGTTGCCATGGGTTGCCGATGACGAAAGCGGTGCGTCTCCTCCTGGTCTCAGCCGGGCTTACCGCCGGCATGCGCCGACATCGATTTCCGCAAGACGATCCGCTGGAGGCGAGATCGCAGGCTCTCGCGCTGGCGCTCAAGGATCGGTTGCCGATGGCCGATCAGGCTCTGGCCGCCCCCGCCAGGCGGGCGAGCGAGACAGCCGCGCTCCTTGGCTTGGCGGCAACCGAGTGCCCGGAACTGCGCGACCAGAGCTTCGGCGCATGGAGCGGCATGAGCCTGAGCGAACTCCAAGCGACCGAGGGCGGGGCGCTCGCTGCCTGGACCAGCGACCCGGCCTTCGCACCGGAAGGCGGCGAATCGGTCGCCGCCGTGGCCGACCGGGCCTCGGCCTTCCTCGATCGCCTGTTGCAGGGCAGCCCCTCCGGCTGCACCATTGCCGTGACCCATCCGGCGTTCGTCAGGACAGCCATCCTGCATGTCCTTTCTGCGCCGCTGTCCGCGTTCTGGCGCCTTGACGCCGCCCCTCTTTCGCTCGCCGACCTGCGCTGCGACGGCAGGCGATGGGCGCTGCGGTCGCACGGCCTCGCTGCCGCCACCTGACCCAATGGCTAATTGACATAAACATATCTTTATGTGATCATGTCTAGCATTCAAGTGACCAGGAAGGGTCCGACCGATGACCTTCGCCAACGACCTCTTCGGTGCGCTTGCGCCGGCAGATGATGGTTCCGAGGTGCTTGGCGCCCTCCGGAATGCGGCGCGCGAGCGGATCCTGGTGCTCGACGGCGCCATGGGCACTCAGATCCAGGGTCTCGGCTTCGGCGAGGACCATTTCCGCGGCGAGCGGTTCAGCGGCTGCGCCTGCCACCAACAGGGCAACAACGACCTGCTGATCCTGACCCAGCCGAAGGCGATCGAGGACATTCACTACGCCTATGCGCGGGCCGGCGCCGATATCATCGAGACCAACACCTTCTCCTCCACCGCGATCGCCCAAGCCGACTACGCGATGCAAGAGATGGTCTACGAGCTCAATCGGGATGGGGCCCGGCTCGCCAAGCGCGCGGTGCGCCGCGCCGAGCAGGAGGACGGCAGGCGCCGTTTCGTCGCCGGCGCGCTCGGCCCGACCAACCGCACCGCCTCGATCTCGCCCGACGTCAACAATCCCGGTTATCGCGCCGTCAGCTTCGACGATTTGCATCTCGCTTACGGCGAGCAGCTCAGGGGCCTGATCGACGGCGGCGCCGACATCATCCTTATCGAGACGATCTTCGACACGCTCAACGCCAAGGCGGCGATCTTCGCCTGCGAGGAGATCTTCGCCGAGAGGCAGGTGCGACTGCCTGTGATGATCTCCGGCACGATCACCGATCTTTCGGGGCGGACGCTGTCGGGCCAGACGCCGACCGCCTTCTGGCATTCGATCCGGCATGCGCGGCCGCTGACGGTCGGGCTCAATTGCGCCCTGGGTGCGGCGGCCATGCGGCCGCATTTGGCCGAGTTGTCAGCGGTTGCCGACACCTTGACCTGCGCCTATCCGAATGCCGGGCTGCCGAACGCCTTCGGCCAATATGATGAGGACCCGCAATCGATGGCGGCCCAGGTCGAAGCGTTCGCGCGCGACGGCCTGGTCAACGTCGTCGGCGGCTGCTGCGGCTCGACGCCGGAGCACATCCAGGCCATCGCCGAGGCCGTGGCCAAATATCCGCCGCGCCGGCCGGCCGAGCCCGGCCGGCTGTTGAAGCTCTCCGGGCTGGAGCCGTTCACGCTCACCAAGGAGATTCCCTTCGTCAACATCGGCGAGCGCACCAACGTCACCGGTTCGGCCAAATTCCGCAAGCTGATCACCGCCGGCGACTATGCCGGCGCGCTGGAGGTAGCCCGCGACCAGGTCGCCAACGGCGCCCAGGTGATCGACGTCAACATGGACGAGGGTCTGATCGATTCCCGCAGGGCGATGGTCGAATACCTCAATCTGGTCGCCGCGGAGCCGGACATCGCACGGGTCCCGGTGATGATCGACTCGTCCAAATGGGAAGTGATCGAGGCCGGACTGAAATGCGTTCAGGGCAAGCCGATCGTCAACTCGATCTCGATGAAGGAGGGCGAGGCGGGTTTTCTCCATCAAGCTCGGCTCTGCCGGCAGTATGGCGCAGCCGTGGTCGTGATGGCCTTCGACGAGGCCGGCCAGGCCGACACCAGGAAGCGCAAAGTCGAGATCGCCCGGCGTGCGTACAGGCTGCTGACCGAAGAGGTGGGCTTCCCGCCTGAAGACATCATCTTCGACCCCAACGTCTTCGCGGTGGCGACCGGGATCGAAGAGCATGACAATTACGGCGTCGACTTCATCGAGGCGGCCGGCGAGATCGTCGCCACCTTGCCGCACGTCCATATCTCGGGCGGCGTTTCCAACCTGTCGTTCTCGTTCCGCGGCAACGAGCCGGTCCGCGAGGCCATGCATGCGGTGTTCCTCTACCACGCGATCCGGCGCGGCATGGACATGGGCATCGTCAATGCCGGCCAGCTTGCCGTCTACGATTCGATCGACCCCGAGCTGCGCGAGGCCTGCGAAGACGTGGTGCTCAACCGCCGGCCCAGAGCGGGCGGCACGGCAACCGAGCGCCTGCTCGACATCGCCGAACGGTTCAAGTCGCATGGCGCCAAGGAGGCCAAGGTCAAGGACCTTGCCTGGCGCGACTGGCCGGTGAACCGGCGCCTCGAGCATGCCCTGGTCAACGGCATCACCGAATTCATCGAGGCCGACACGGAGGCGGCGCGCCAGCTCGCCGCCCGGCCGCTCGACGTCATCGAAGGTCCGCTGATGGCTGGCATGAATGTCGTCGGCGACCTATTCGGCGCCGGCAGGATGTTCCTGCCGCAGGTGGTGAAGTCGGCACGGGTGATGAAGCAGGCGGTGGCGGTGCTGCTGCCCCATATGGAGGCCGAGAAGGCCGCGAATGGGGGCCCGCAACGCCAAAGCGCCGGCAAGATCCTGATGGCGACCGTCAAGGGCGATGTCCACGACATCGGCAAGAACATCGTCGGCGTGGTTCTCGCCTGCAACAATTACGAGATCATCGACCTCGGGGTCATGGTGCCGGCCGCCAGAATTCTTGACGTCGCACGCGACCAGAACGTCGACATCATCGGTCTCTCGGGGCTGATCACGCCCTCCCTCGACGAAATGGCGCATGTCGCCGCCGAGATGGAGCGCGAAGGCTTCGACATTCCGCTGTTGATCGGCGGGGCCACCACCAGCCGGGTCCACACCGCGGTCAAGATCCATCCGCGCTACGGCCGCGGCCAAGCGGTCTATGTCACCGACGCCAGCCGCGCGGTCGGCGTGGTGTCGAGCCTGCTGTCGGCGGACGCCAAGGACGGCTACGTCGCCGCCGTGCAGGCGGAATATCGCAAGGTCGCCGACGCGCATGAGCGTGCGGAACGCGACAAGCAGCGGCTGCCGCTCGCCAAAGCGCGCGCCAACCGCCAGCCGTTCGACTGGGCGAATTACGCGCCGCCGCCGCCGTCGTTCCTGGGCACGAAAGTGTTTCAGAGCTGGGATCTTGCCGAGCTTGCCCGCTACATCGACTGGACCCCTTTCTTTCAAACCTGGGAGCTGAAAGGCCGCTACCCGAAAATCCTCGACGATTCCGAGCAGGGGAAGGCCGCGCGCCAGCTGTTCGGCGATGCCCAAGCCATGCTGGACAAGATCGTGCGGGAAAAATGGTTCGCGCCGCGCGCGGCGATCGGCTTCTGGCCGGCCAATGCCGACGGCGACGACATCAGGCTGTTCGCCGACGAGGCAAGGACCACCGAATGCGCCACCCTGTTTACCCTGCGCCAGCAGCTCCTGAAGCGGGACGGCAAGCCCAATGTGGCGCTGGCGGATTTCGTCGCCCCGCTGGCGAGCGGCAAGCCGGACTGGGTCGGCGGCTTCGTCGTCACCGCAGGCATCGAGGAGGTGGCGATCGCCGAGCGGTTCGAGCGCGCCAATGACGACTATTCCTCGATCATGGTCAAGGCGCTGGCCGATCGCTTCGCCGAAGCCTTCGCCGAGTGCCTGCATGAGCGGGTGCGCAAGGAGTTCTGGGGCTATGCGCCCGAGGAAGACCTGCTGCCGGAGGCGCTGATCGGTGAGCCCTATCGCGGCATCCGGCCGGCGCCCGGCTATCCGGCGCAACCCGACCATACGGAAAAAGCGACGCTGTTCCGGCTGCTCGATGCCACTAAGAATGTCGGCGTCAGCTTGACCGAGAGCATGGCGATGTGGCCGGGCTCATCGGTCTCCGGGCTCTATCTGTCGCATCCGGAGAGCTATTATTTCGGTGTCGCCAAGGTCGAGCGCGATCAGGTCGAGGACTATGCGCGGCGCAAGGCGATGCCGGTGGCGGAAGCCGAGCGCTGGCTCGGCCCGATCCTCAACTATGTCCGCACACCGTTTGCGGAAGCGGCGGAATAGGCCCGTCATCGGGTTCGAATTGTGCCGACAGCCGACCCCGATCCGCAAGCCTGCGATTTTTGCGGGCCCATCTGGAATATCGCGATGCGGAAAGCCGTGGTGCCCCTGGCCGGGATCGAACCAGCACGCCCGTGAAGGCAACAGATTTTGAGTTTGCCGCGTCTACCAATTCCGCCACAGGGGCCCTGCCCTGGATGGGCGGGAACGGGGAGCGCACTACACGGCCTGCCCGGCGCTCGTCAACCCATCCGCCTCGCCCACCGCAACGCCTCCGGCATCGGCGGCCGACCGCTTGTGCGACCGCGGCGCCTCTTGTGCAACGCGGCAAGTCTGCCTAGACACCCAGCCGATCCACCGAGGGGCAGGGATGCTGCGCAGACTTTATGACTGGACGCTGTCGCTGGCTGCGCGCAAATCGGCCGAATGGTGGCTGGCCGCCATCGCCTTTGTCGAGAGCTCCGTGTTCCTGGTGCCGGCCGATGTGCTGTTCCTGCCGATGGCGCTGTCGCGGCCGGACCGCGCCTACCGCTACGCGCTGATCGCCACGGTCGCTTCGGTGCTCGGCGGCATCGCCGGCTGGTTCATCGGCCACTTTGCCTACGAAGCGATCGCCAGGCCGATCCTGGAATTCTACGGCAAATACGACGAGTTCGAAGCGCTGCGGCAGTCGAGCGGGCTGGGATTCGTGCTGCTGATGCTGATCACCTCCGGGCTGGCGCATCTGCCGCCGATCAAGGTGGTCACCATTCTGTCGGGCGTGATCGGGGTCAATCTGTGGATCTTCGTGCTGTCGGCGATCGTGGCGCGCGGCGCCCGTTTCCTGTTCCTGGCCTGGCTGCTCAGGACCTACGGCGAATCGATCCGCCATTTCATCGAGAACCGGCTGGGGCTGATTGCCGGGCTTGCAGCCGGCGCCCTGATTTTGCTCTATCTGGCCGTCAGGCTGTGGCATTGACGGCAGCCTATCGCCCGTCCGATCGGAGATCCCGCCATGGCCGCCGTCGCGTCCGACCCCATCTCCCGCCGGCAGGCCTTGCTCGCCGCCATCCTGGGCATCGCCATGCTTGTTACCGTCGGCGGCGCGCTCTCGCTTCAGCATCTCGGCGGCTACATCCCGTGCAAGCTCTGCCTCGAGCAGCGCACACCTTATTATGTCGGGGTGCCGCTGATGGCGCTGGCCTGGCTGACGGCCTGGCGGGGCCGGCGGCGCGCGGTGACGCGGCTCCTCTTTGCCGCCGCTGCGGCGCTGATGGCCTACGGCCTCTATCTGGCCATCTACCATGCCGGGGTCGAATGGGCGTGGTGGCCGGGCCCGACCGATTGCAGCGCGGTTCCCACGATCGAGACCGGCGGCAAGGGCGTGCTCGACACCATCAACACCGTGGTGCCGCCGTCGTGCGACAAGGCGGCGCTGCGCATCCTCGGACTCTCGCTCGCCGGCTGGAACGCCATCGTCAGCTCGGTTCTGGCCGCCGTGGCGCTGCGCGCCGCCGCCATCCGGGACTAAGGCTCCAGCTCGACGTCCCAGTAGAGGTAGTCCATCCAGCTTTCGTGCAGATAGTTGGGCGGAAAGCGCTTGCCGTTGTTGTGCAGGTCGTGAACGGTCGGCTGGTATGGCTTCTGCAGCGGCCACATCTTCGCCTTCGCCGGCAGCAACCCGCCCTTCCTCAGGTTGCACGGCGAGCAGGCGGCGACGACATTGTCCCAGGTGGTGGCGCCGCCGCAGCGCCGCGGCACGACGTGGTCGAACGTCAGATCTTCGCCGGCGCCGCAATACTGGCACTGGAAGCGATCACGCAGGAAGACGTTGAACCGGGTGAAGGCCGGATGGCGCGACTGCTTGACGTAGGTCTTCAGGCTGACCACGCTGGGCAGCTTCATCGAAAAGGTCGGCGAGGAGACGAAATGCTCGTATTCGGCGACGATGTGGACGCGGTCGAGAAACACAGCCTTGATGGCGTCCTGCCACGACCAGAGCGACAGCGGGTAGTAGCTCAGCGGGCGGTAATCTGCGTTGAGCACGAGCGCTGGCAGCCCATCCGGCGACACTGCGATCGTCACGTCGAACCACCTCCTTCGCCCCGAACCGGTCGGCGCGGATAGTGTAAGCCTGAGGTGACAGCAATGTGAAGCCGCCTCAACGCCGCCAGAGCCGGCAAAGCACCCTGGTTTTACGGCTTTTTTCGGCCCTATCCTATGGGCAGCGCTTCGCGGCCTTTCCAGCTGCGGTAATAGGCCCAGAACAGGCGCGAGGCGATGCCCCGCCAGGGGCGCCATGATTCGGCCAGCGCGGCGAGGGCCTTGGCCGGCGGCCGCGCCGGCAGGCCGAGCGCGTGCGCGACCGCGCTTTGCAGCGCCACGTCGCCGGCCGGAAACACGTCGGGATGGCCGGCCGCGAACAGCAGATAGCACTCGGCCGTCCACGGCCCGATGCCGGGCAGCGCCGTCAGCGCTGCCATCGCTTCCTCGGGCTCGAGCGTGCAGAGCCGCTCGAGATCGAGGCCGCCGGCGACCGCGGCGGCCGCCGCGGCGAGCGCCCGCTCCTTGGCCGCCGAGAGGCCCGCGCGACGATAAACCGCAGGATCGGCCGCGAGCAGCGCTTCGGCCGTCAGCGGATCGACCAGAGCGCCGAACCGGGCAAAGATCGCCTCCGCGCTCGCCCGGCTAACCTGCTGGGAGACGATGATCGAGGCAAGGCTGGCAAAACCGGGCGGCGAAAGCCTGAGCGGCAGGGCGCCTGCTGCGGCGCGCACGGCGGCCAGGCGCGGATCGAGCGCGCACAGCGCCTCGAGGCCTGCCTCGATGTCGGCCAGGTTCCGGATCGGCTGCATCGGCTCCCTTGTCGGCTGCGGCCGGGCAACGTAGCAATCGCGGCAAGTGCCGTACAACCCGGATCCTGTCCGAGATGAGCCAGCCGACCTTCCGGTTCGCGCCCAGCCCGAATGGCGCGCTGCACCTCGGCCATGCCTTCTCCGCGCTGCTCAATCAGCAGCTGGCGCGGCAGGCGGATGCACGCCTGCTGCTGCGCCTGGAGGACATCGACCTTGTCCGCTGCACGCCGGCCTTGGCCAAAGCGCTGGTCGGCGACCTCGCCTGGCTGGGGATCGATTGGCACGGCCCGGTGCGGCGCCAGTCGGCGCATTTCGCCGACTATGCCGAGGCGCTGCGGCGGCTCAGCCGCGATGGCCTGGTCTACCCGGCCTTCCTGAGCCGCGGCGAGGTCCGCAGCGTGATCGCCGAGGCGGAAGCCGCCGGCCGGCCCTGGCCGCGCGACCCGGACGGGGTGCCGCTCTATCCGGGGTTCGACCGGACGCTGAGCAAACGCGAGCGGCGCCGCCGCATGGCGAGCGGCGAGGCGTTCGCCTGGCGGCTGGATTGCCAAGCCGCGATGGCTGGGCTCGCCGGCCCGTTGAGCTTCGCCGAGGCCGAGGACGAGACGCTGTCGGCGTGGCGCCGGGTCGCCGCCGATCCGGCCGCGTGGGGCGACGTCGTGCTCGCCCGCAAGGACGTGCCGACGAGCTATCACCTCGCCGTCGTCGTCGACGACGCGCTGCAGGGGGTGAGCCTTGTCGTGCGCGGCCGGGATCTGTTTGCCGCCACCGCCGTGCAGCGGCTCTTGCAGATGCATCTCGGCTTGCCCGAGCCGCGCTATTTTCACCATCGGCTGATCGTCGGGCCCGACGGCCGCAAGCTGTCGAAGAGCAATCGCGACACCGGGGTCGCCGCACTGCGCGCCGCCGGGCTGACGCCGGCGGACGTCAGGGCGAAGCTCCCGCTGTAGGCCGCGGCCGCGGGCGACGCTTCAGCGTCAGCAAAGCCGAGCATCGATCTTTTGCCTTTGCCAGCGGCGGACCGCGCCGCTAGACCGGGGCCCTGCGTTCCCGCTGCCCGGCCGCCGATGTCTGCCTCGCCCGTCATTCCAGGTCTGTTCGTCGTGCTTTGGGCGACCGGCTTCATCGGCGCCCGCTATGCGATGCCGTGGGCCGAGCCGTTCACCTTCCTTGCCCTGAGGTTCGCGCTGGCCTGCCTTCTGCTCGCCGCGATCCTGCCCTGGCTGCCGCGTCGGCGCAGCGGCCGGCGCGCCGCTCTCCAGGCGATGGCTTCGGGCGTGCTGATGCATGGCGTCTATCTCGGCGGCGTGTTCTGGGCGATCCGCCACGGCATGCCGGCCGGCATCTGCGCGCTGATCGTCGGGCTGCAGCCGCTGATCACCGCGCTGCTCGCCCGGCCCCTGCTCGGCGAGCGGGTGCGGCCGCGGCAATGGCTGGGCCTGGCGGTCGGCTTTGCCGGGGTGATCGTGGTGCTGTCGCCCGGCTTCGGCATGCTGGGCAGCGGCATCTCCCCCGCCACCTCGGCCGCGGCGCTGGTGGCCGTCGCCGGCATGAGCCTCGGCACCATCCTGCAGAAGCGCGTCGGCAGCGGCAGCGACATGATCACCGGCACCGTCTTCCAATATCTTGGCGCCGCGGTGCTGATGACGCTGCTGTCCTTGGCCACCGAAACCGGCGCCGTCACCGTTAATGGCGAGCTCGTCTTCGCGCTCGCCTGGCTGGTGCTGGTGCTGTCGCTCGGCGCCATCCTGCTGTTGATGATGCTGATCCGGACGGGCGAGATATCGAAGGTGGCGTCGCTGTTCTATCTGGTGCCCGCAGTCACCGCGCTGATGGCCTGGCTGCTGTTCGGAGAATCGCTCTCTGTCGTGCAGATCGCCGGCATGGCGGTGACCACCCTGGGGGTGGCGCTGGCCTCGTCCGGCGGACCGGCGCGCGGCGCGGCTCAGGAGGACAGCGGGTCGGCCGCGCCCACCCGGGCGCGGGCCTCGAGATAGCGCTTGATGGCGGCGTTGAGTTCGCCGCCGACGATGAAGATCAGCGACATGATGTAGAGAAAGACCACTGCGACCATGATCGAGGCGAGTCCCGCATAGGTGGTCACGTAATTGGAGAAATTGTCGAGGTAGGCGGCAAAGATCGTCGAGCCGGCCACCCAGCCGATCAGGGTGAACAGGATCCCCGGAACGATGTCGACCAGCCGGCGCTTGCCGGCCGGCAGCCAGAAGTGCACGGCCACCAGCGCCAGCACGATGACGCCCGAGGCGATCACGAACCGCCAGAGCGTGATCGTGCCCATATAGGGATCGATCCAGTCGAACCGGGCCCGGGCAAAGCGCGCGATCAGCGGTGCCAGCACCAGGAGCAAGCTGATCGCCACGATGCTCAGCGTCGCGACGACGACGAACAATAGGCTCTGCAGGCGCCGATAGAAGATCGAGCGGGTCTCGGTCATCCGGTAGGCGCGGTTGAGCGAGGTGCGCAGCGCCTCGACGCCGTTGGAGGCGAAGAAGGCCGCCAGCACGAAGCCGAAGGTGAGCAGATCGCCGCGCTGGACGGTCAGCACCCGCACGACCTCACGGGCGATCGGCGCGGCGATCTGCTCGGGCCAGGTATCGAACACCAGGTGGACGGCGGTCTCGGCGAAGCCGCCGGCGCCGAGGAAGCTGGCAAGGGTGGTGGCGAAGATCAGGAACGGAAACAGCGCCATCAGCGCGCTGATCGCCAGGTGGCTCGCCATCGACCAACCATCGTCGTCGTTGAAGTGGCCCAGCGCATCGGCAAGTACGCGCCGTGTCGCGACGATCCTGCGCACCCCGCCTCCTGGCGATTGTCTCCGTGCCGCGAATATGTGAAGGGATGGCGGCAATTGGCAAGCACTTGGAAATGCTCCGCATGGCCATCGTCTTCAACATCCTTGCCATTGCCGTCATGGCCGCGGTGGTTATCGTGCTCCTGCGGGGCCTGGTCAATCTGATGCGCGGCGGCTCATCCAACACCTCCAACAAGCTGATGCAGTTGCGCGTGCTGCTGCAGTTCGTGGCCCTGGTCCTTATCCTGCTCGCCGTCTATTTCAACCGCCACTGAGGCCGCCCCCCGCCCATGGTCCGTCTCAACAAAATCTATACGCGCACCGGCGACGACGGCACCACCGGGCTCGGCAATGGCGAACGGCGGCTGAAATCCGATCTGCGGATCGAGGCCGGCGGCGCGGTCGACGAGGCCAATGCCTGCGTCGGGCTTGCCCGGCTTCACACGGCACAGGCCTATCCGGCGATCGATGCCATCCTGGAGCGGGTGCAGAACGATCTCTTCGACCTTGGCGCCGATCTGACCACGCCCGAGAGCGCCGAGCCGCTCGGCTTCGAGCCGCTGCGCGTCGTCGCCTCCCAGGTCGCCGGGCTCGAGCGCGACATCGATGCGCTCAACTCGGCGCTTCAGCCGCTGCGCTCCTTCGTCCTGCCGGCCGGCTCGCCGGCTTCGGCCGCGCTTCACCTCGCCCGCACCGTGGCCCGGCGGGCCGAGCGGGCGCTGGTGGCGCTCGGCGAAAACCGGGGCGAAATCGTCAATCCCGAGGCGGTGCGCTACCTCAACCGGCTGTCGGACCTGCTGTTCGTCGCTGCCCGGGCGGTCAATGACAATGGAAAGACCGACGTGTTATGGGTGCCGGGCAAAAACCGCTGAGCTGAGGTGCCGAGACCGGCATGTTCATCCCGCTTCATGACGCCAACAGCCTGAAGCACATCAAGATGCAATATGTCACGATCGGCCTGATCGTGTTCGATGCCGTCATCTATCTGTTCACGGTGCTGCACGGTCAGGGCTTTGCCGAAGCGACGGCGGTATCGCTGGGCTACATCCCTGCCGTCGCCTTCGATCATGCCGAGCTGCCGCCCCAGCTGGAGCTGGTGCCGGAGAGCTTCACCTATCTGACCTATGCCTTTCTCCACTCCGACATCTTCCATCTCGGCGGCAACATGCTGTTTCTGTGGGTGTTCGGCGACAATGTCGAGGACGCGCTCGGCCACATCCGCTTCCTCGTCTTCTATCTGCTTTGCGCGGCCGGCGGCGCGCTGCTTCATGGTCTGGTCGTGCCCAACTCGCAAATGCCGCTGATCGGCGCCTCAGGCGCGATCGCCGGCATCGTCACCGCCTATCTGGTGCTGCATCCGCGGGTGAAGATCTGGGTGCTGGCCTTCGGCCGCATTCCGCTGCGCATTCCCGCCTGGATCGCGATTCTAGCCTGGATCCTGTTCCAGTTCGGCATGATGCTGTTCGGCGACGAGGAGCAGATCTCCTGGGCTTGCCATGTCGGCGGCATCCTCACCGGCGCGGCGCTCGTGCTGATCCTCAAGCGGCACGGGGTGCCCGTGCTCGACCGCGAGATCGTCACCCCGCGCTCGGTCGCCGTCGAGCAGACGAGCGCGGTCGAGCCGCTGCCGGCGGCGCCGCTGCCGCGCTGGGGCCGCCGCTGAGCGACCCGCTGCCGCAGCGGCGTGCCCGCATATTGACTGCACACCGCCCCGAAACTAGGGTCCGGCCGCTTCGCTTGGCCCCCGAAGGGCCCAAAGCAACGCTTTTTTCGCCGGCCATGTCGGCAATCGACAAGCCGGGCGGCCAGGCCGCTGCTATAGCGCGCGCCGACGATCCCGTCAGAGAGGTGAAGGAACCCCGATGAAAGTGCTGGTACCGGTCAAGCGGGTGGTGGATTACAACGTCAAGATCCGGGTCAAGTCCGACGGCTCGGGCGTCGAACTCGCCAACGTCAAGATGTCGATGAACCCGTTCGACGAGATCGCCGTCGAGGAGGCGCTCCGGCTGCGCGAGGCCGGCAAGGCGACCGAGGTCATCGCCGTTTCGATCGGCCCGGCCCAGGCGCAGGAGACGCTGCGCACCGCGCTTGCCATGGGTGCCGACCGGGCGATCCTGGTCAAGACCGACGAGCAGACCGAGCCGCTCGGAGTGGCCAAGGTGCTGAAGGGGGTGGTCGAGGCGGAACAGCCCGGCCTGGTCATTCTCGGCAAGCAGGCGATCGACGACGACGCCAACCAGACCGGCCAGATGCTCGCTGCTCTGCTCAATTGGAGCCAGGGCACGTTTGCCTCCAAGATCGAGCTCGCCGGCGGCGACACCGCCAAGGTCACCCGTGAGGTCGACGGCGGACTGCAGACGGTCGAACTGAAGCTGCCGGCGATCGTCACCACCGATCTGCGCTTGAACCAGCCGCGCTATCCGTCGCTGCCCAACATCATGAAGGCCAAGAAGAAGCCGATCGACGAGAAGACCGGGGCCGATTACGGCGTCGATTTGAAGCCGCGGCTCAAGGTGCTGAAGACCGAGGAGCCGGGCGGCCGCAAGGCGGGCGTCAAGGTCAAGAGCGTCGCCGAGCTGGTCGACAAACTGAAGAACGAAGCCGGCGTTCTCTAAGGGATTTGAGGAGTTTTCCGATGGCCATTCTGTTGATTGCCGAGCATGACGACCAGTCGCTTTCCGACCAGACCGCCAAGGCGCTGACCGCGGCGCTGAAGATCGGTCCCGAGGTCGACATCCTGGTTGCCGGCAAGGACGCCAAGGCGGCCGCCGAGGCCGCCGCCAAGCTTGCCGGCGTGCGCAAGGTGCTGGTCGCCGACGCCGACATCCTGGCCGAGCGGCTGGCCGAGCCGCTTGCCGCGCTGATCGTGTCGCTGGCCGGCAACTACGACACCCTGGTCGCCGCTGCCACGTCGGCCGGCAAGAACGTGATGCCCCGGGTCGCTGCCCTGCTCGACGTGATGCAGGTCTCGGAGGTGATCGAGGTCGTCTCGCCCGACACCTTCAAGCGGCCGATCTATGCCGGCAACGCCATCCAGACGGTGCAGACCGGCGACGCCAAGCGCGTGGTGACGGTGCGCACCGCCGGCTTCCAGGCGGCGGCCGAAGGCGGCAACGCGCCGATCGAGACCGTCGGCGCGGCCGCCGACCCCGGCCTGTCGCGCTTCGTCGAGAACCGGCTGTCGGGCAGCGACCGCCCCGAGCTCACCTCGGCGCGCATCATCATCTCCGGCGGCCGGGCGCTCGGTTCCTCGGAAAAGTTCCAGGAGGTCATCCTGCCGGTCGCCGACAAGCTCGGTGCAGCGGTCGGCGCCAGCCGGGCCGCCGTCGATGCCGGCTATGCGCCGAACGACTGGCAGGTCGGCCAGACCGGCAAGGTGGTCGCGCCCCAGCTCTACATCGCGGTCGGCATCTCCGGCGCCATCCAGCATCTCGCCGGGATGAAGGACTCCAAGGTGATCGTCGCCATCAACAAGGACGAGGAGGCACCGATCTTCCAGGTCGCCGATTACGGCCTGGTCGGGGATCTGTTCCAAGTGCTGCCGGAGCTCGAAAAGGCGCTCTAGCCGAAACGGATCACCGCTGCAGAGGCGCAGCGGTGGACTTTCCCTTGCGCGATGCGCAAAATCGGAGGGCCGGGGTAGACGGACCTGCCTCGGCCAGCCTACTTTGCGGTGCAGCAAAATTGGGCACGATACGGCGCGAAATGGAATCGGCGTGATGGCCGCAACGATCGGAACCGTCGGCATTGTCGGCGCGGGGCAGATGGGAAGCGGGATCGCCCATGTCGCTGCGTTGGCCGGCTATAAGGTGCTGCTCTACGATATCTCGCCCGAGCGTATCGAGAAGGGACTTGCCACGATCAGCGGCAACATGGCGCGCCAGGTGAGCCACGGCAAGCTCGACGAGAAGGGCCGCCAGCAAGGCATGGCCAGGATTGGCGCGGCGCCGGCGATGGACGATCTCGCGGCCGCCGACCTGGTCATCGAGGCGGCCACCGAGGACGAGACGGTCAAGCGCAAGATCTACCAGCAGCTTTGTCCGGTGCTCAATCCCGAAGCGATCCTGGCGACCAACACCTCGTCGATCTCGATCACCCGGCTCGCTGCACAGACCGACCGCCCCGAGCGCTTCATCGGCATCCACTTCATGAATCCGGTGCCGGTGATGAAGCTGGTCGAGCTGGTCCGCGGCATCGCCACGGGGGATCTCACCTTCGAGGCGGCGAAGGCGTTCGTCCAGAAGCTCGACAAGACGGCGACCGTGGCCGAGGATTTCCCCGCCTTCATCGTCAACCGGATCCTGTTGCCGATGATCAACGAGGCGATCTACACGCTCTACGAAGGCGTCGGCTCGGTCGAGTCGATCGACACGGCCATGAAGCTCGGCGCCAACCATCCGATGGGACCGCTGCAGCTTGCCGACTTCATCGGGCTCGACACCTGCCTGTCGATCATGCAGGTGCTGCATGACGGCCTGTCGGATTCCAAATATCGGCCGTGCCCGCTGCTGGTAAAATACGTCGAGGCCGGCTGGCTTGGCCGCAAGACCGGCCGCGGCTTCTATGATTATCGCGGCGAGCATCCGGTGCCGACGCGCTGATTACCCGCCTGCCGCCGTGATCAGCGTCCCGGCGTCCGCGCTTGCCCAGGCAGCAGGGCCGTTCATGCTGGCCAGCAGGCAGCCGTCGCCATCGATCAGCAGGGTCACCGGCAGGCCGAGCGCCAGCCCGCGCCGCTTCAGCTCCTCGAACAGTGCGAGCGTGTTGTCGCGGTAAAAGCCGAGGTCGCCGACCGAGATTTCCTGCAGGAACTTGCGTGGCTTGGTGTCGTCGCCGGTGTCGACGTTGACGGCGACCACCTGGAAGCGGTCGCTGCCTCGGTTCTTCTGCAGCGCGTCGAGCGCCGGCATTTCGGAGCGGCACGGCGCACACCAGGTCGCCCACAGGTTGAGCAGCACCGTCTTTCCGGCCAGCGCGGCGATCGAGGTCGGCTTGCCGTCGGGGCCATCGAAGGCAAGCGCCTTGACCGATTGCGGCGGGGCGGAAGGCAGCATCGCGGCGACCTCGCCGGCGGCGGCAGCGCCGATCGCCTTGGCCTTGTCTGCCTTGCCGGCGCAGGCGGCTGCCGCTGCAGGATCCGGCGCGGCGGCCGCCGCCGGGGCGGCAGGCACGTTGTTGCCAGGCCGGGGGCCGCTGACATATACCGCGACCACGCCGGCGGCCGCCCCCGCCAGCGCGGCGAGCGCGATCAGCTTCAGTGCGGGAAACAATTTTCTGCGCTTGGCCATGACATTCACTTTGAACGCCCGGGTTAGCACGATGACCGACAAAAAGGCCAGCAACGCGATGTGGGGCGGGCGATTTGCCTCGGGGCCGGCGGCGGTCATGGAAGCGATCAACGCCTCGATCGGCTTCGACCGCAAGCTCTATGCCCAGGATCTGCGCGGCTCGGCCGCGCACAGCGAGATGCTGGCGGCGCAAGGGATCATTGCCGCCGAGGACCATCAGGCGATCGCCGGCGGCCTCGCCCGGATCCGCGAGGAGATCGAGGCCGGCCGCTTCGCCTTCTCGACCCGGCTCGAGGACATCCACATGAACATCGAGGCGCGGCTCGCCGAGCTGATCGGCCCTGCCGCCGGCCGCCTGCACACCGCCCGCTCGCGCAACGACCAGGTCGCGGTCGACTTCAGGCTGTGGGTCAAGGAGGAATGCCTCGCCACCGCCGAGCGGCTGAAGAGCCTGATCGCGGCACTGCTGACCCGCGCCGAGGAGCACGCCGCGGCGGTGATGCCCGGCTTCACGCACCTGCAGTCGGCCCAACCGGTGACCTTCGGCCACCATTTGATGGCCTATGTCGAGATGTTCGGACGCGACCTCGGCCGGATCCGCGACGCCGTGGTGCGGATGGACGAGAGCCCGCTCGGCGCCGCCGCGCTGGCCGGCACCGGCTTTCCTATCGATAGGCATCGGACGGCGGCAGCACTCGGCTTCCGCGAGCCGACGCGCAACTCGCTGGACAGCGTGGCCGACCGCGACTTCGCCATCGAGTTCCTGGCGGCTGCGGCGATCGCCGCCACACATTTGTCGCGGCTGGCCGAGGAGATCGTCATCTGGTCGACGCCGCAATTCGGCTTCGTCAGCTTGTCGGACAGCTACTCGACCGGCTCGTCGATCATGCCGCAGAAGAAGAACCCCGATGCGGCCGAGCTGGTGCGCGCCAAGACCGGCCGGGTAAACGGCCATCTGGTCGGACTGTTGACCATCATGAAAGGTTTACCGTTAGCCTATTCGAAGGACATGCAGGAGGACAAGGAAGCGGTCTTCGACGCAGCCGAGACGCTGGAACTGATGCTGGCGGCGATGACGGGCATGGTCGCCGACCTCGCCGTTAACGTCGCGGCCATGCGCCGGGCGGCCGGCGCCGGCCATGCCACGGCCACCGATTTTGCCGACTGGCTGGTGCGCGAGGCAGGGCTGCCGTTCCGCGAGGCCCATCATGTCACCGGCCGGGCCGTGGCGCTTGCCGAGGCCGACGGAACCGGCCTGGATGGGCTGTCGCCGGCGCAGCTCAAGGCGCTTCATCCGGCGATCACCGAGGCCGTCTTCGGCGTTCTTTCGGTGGAGAATTCCGTGGCCAGCCGCACCTCGTTCGGCGGCACTGCGCCGAGAGAGGTGCGCCGGCAGATCCGGGCTTGGCGCCGGCGGCTGGCCAAGGCATAGGCAGTCGCCCGGCAGCGCGTGCATTGCCTGCCGAACTCGGCTACAAGCGGCTCGCCCGGGGCGATGGAAGGTTCGATGAAGAGCAATCTGGTGTTTGCTTGTGCGATGCTGGCGGTGATGACCCTGCTTGCCGGGTGCGGCCGGAAGGCCGGCCTGGACACCCCCTACGAGGCCGCGGTCGAGGCCCGCAAGGAGGCCGAGAAGGCGAAGCAGCCGCTGCCGCCGGAGCCGACCCCGCCCGACAAGAACAAGCCGTTCATCCTCGACCCGCTGATCCAATAAGGGTGCGCGCAGGTCGGGCAGGGCAACATGAACCATTTCGACTATCGTGACGGCGTGCTGCACGCCGAGGACGTGCCTCTGCCGACGATCGCCGCCGCGGTCGGCACGCCGTTCTATTGCTATTCGACGGCGACGCTGACGCGCCATTTCACCGTGTTTTCCGAGGCGTTTGCCGGGCTCGACACGCTCGTCTGCTACGCCATGAAGGCCAATTCCAACCAAGCGGTGCTGAAGACGCTGGCCAAGCTCGGCGCCGGGGCCGACATCGTCTCGGAAGGCGAGCTGCGCCGGGCGCTGGCCGCCGGCATCCCGCCTGCCAAGATCCTGTTCTCCGGCGTCGGCAAGACCGCGGCGGAGATGGACTTTGCGCTCGGGGTCGGGATCCATTGCTTCAACGTCGAATCCGAGCCGGAGCTCGAGCTCCTCTCGGCGCGGGCGGTTGCCGCCGGCAGGACTGCGCCGGTCTCGTTGCGCATCAACCCCGACGTCGACGCCCGTACCCACCGCAAGATCTCGACCGGCAAGGCGGAGAACAAGTTCGGCATCGCCTGGCAGCGCGCCCGGGCAGCCTACGCCCGCGCCGCCCAACTGCCTGGTCTGCAGGCCATCGGCATCGACACCCATATCGGCAGCCAGGTCACCGAGCTGCAACCTTTCGACGACGCCTTCGCGCTGATTGCCGAACTGGTCGCCACCTTGCAGGCGGACGGCCACCGGATCGAGCATGTCGACCTCGGCGGCGGGCTCGGCATCCCCTATCACCTCGACGCGCAGGAGCCGCCGCCGTCGCCGGGCGCCTACGCTTCCGTGGTGGCCAGGCACGTCACGGGGCTGGGGCTGAAGCTGATCCTGGAACCGGGCCGGCTGATCGTCGGCAATGCCGGCATCCTGGTCGCTTCGGTGATCTACCTCAAGGAAGGCGAGGCGCGCAATTTCGTCATCGTCGACGCCGCGATGAACGACCTGGTGCGCCCGACCCTCTATGACGCCTTCCACGAGGTCCGGCCGGTGCGCCAGCCCGCCTTCGGCGCCTCGACGGTCAGCGCCGACGTCGTCGGGCCGGTCTGCGAGTTGGGTGATTTTCTGGCTCATGACCGGGTCTTGCCGCGGCCGGCGCCGGGCGATCTGGTCGCCTTGATGACTGCGGGGGCCTACGGCGCGGTTCAATCCGGCACCTACAATTCGCGGCTGCTGGTGCCCGAAGTGCTGGTCAGCGGCGCGCGCTTCGCCGTGGTGCGGCGCCGGCCGAGCTATGACGATCTGATCGGCCTCGACAGCGTTCCCGACTGGCTCGACTGAGACCCGAGCCGCCATTCACGATTTCGTAGAGCGCCTCGCCTTTGCCCAGTTTTCGACTATCCTAATGCGACAAGGCGCGGGCAGCGCCGCCCGGAAAGGGGACGATGAACGACGAGACCGCGGTCAAGGGTGCTTCCGGATATTTTGCCCGCCTGAGGCGAACCCGCGTCGCCACCCGCCTGTCGGTTATCGTCGAGCGTGCTTGGCCGCTGATCCTGCCGCTCGCCGTCATCGTCAGCCTGTTTCTCAGCCTTTCCTGGCTCGGCGTGTTCCGCGCGCTGCCCGACACTTGGCGGCTGGCCGCGGCGCTGGTGTTCTTGTTCTGCGCCGTTGCGGCGCTCTACCCGCTGCGCTTCTTCCGGCTGCCGCGCAACGACGAGGTCGACCGCCGCATCGAACGCGCCAACCTGCTCGAGCACACCCCCGTCCGCGTCCAGACGGACCGGCCGGCCGGCGATGCCGCGGCCTTCGGCCAGGCGCTTTGGCGCGAGCATCAAAGCCGCATGGCGGCACGGCTCGCCGGGGTCGGTGCCGATCTGCCGCGCACTGCCGTGCCCGAGCGCGACCCGTGGGCTCTGCGCGCCGTCGCCGCGCTGCTGCTGGTCACCGCCTTCGCCTATTCGCTGGGCTCCGGAGGCGGCAATATCGGCGATCTGTTCAAGGCAAGGATCGCTGCGGGCGCGCTGCCGGCGCGTATCGATGCCTGGGTGACGCCGCCGGCCTATACCGGCAAGCCGCCGATCTTCCTGGCCGCCGGTCCGGCGGCCGGTCAGGCGGTCTATACGGTGCCGGAAGGCAGCGAGGTGGCGCTGCGCGTCACCGGCGGCAGCGGCCAGGAAAGCCTCGACTTCATCGACGCGGCGGGCAACAGCCGTGCTTTGCCGCCGAAAAGCCCGGCCAGGGATCAGGCCGCGGCCGCCCAGCCGGCCGCCGGCCAGGCGCTGGAATTCGCCGGCAAGCTCGAGGCCGACGGCACGCTGGCGTTGCGCTCGCCCGGCGCCGATGTCGCCAAATGGGCGTTCACCGTCGTGCCAGACAAGCCTCCCGAGATCCGCTTCTCGGGCGAGCCGAAGCGCGCCGCCAACGGCACCCTGGAGATCGACTATACGATCCTCGACGATTACGGCGCGCGCACCGCCAAGGCCGAGTTCCAGCTCGATGCCGCTCAGCTGCCCGGCGCCCGTTCGCTCTACCCGGCGCCGGAGATGGCGCTGGCGCTGCCCCGGCGCGGCGATCCCAAAGGCGCCGCCAAGGCCACCCGCGACCTCACCGAACACGTCTGGGCGGGCGCCAAGGTCAAGGTCACGCTGGTCGCCACCGACGACGCCGGCCAGGAAGGCCGCAGCCAGACCAAGATCATCACGCTGCCCGAGCACCCGTTCAGCAACCCGCTCGCCAAGGCGGTCATCGAACAGCGCCGGCTGCTGGCGCTGGACGCCAACCAGAAGCCGCGCGTGCTCGAGCTGATGGACGCGGTGACGCTGAGGCCGGAGGACAGCTTCCAGAACCTGACCCACTACCTGGCGATCATGAGCGCCATGACCCGCCTCAAGCTGGCCGAGACCGACGACCAGCTTCGCGACGTCGTCTCCTATCTGTGGACCGTCGCGCTCGGCATCGAGGAAGGCGACCTGTCGCTGGCGGAAAAGCGCCTGCGCCAGGCGCAGGAGGCGCTGAAGCAGGCCCTGGAGAGGGGCGCCGGCGATGAAGAGATCGACAAGCTGATGAAAGAGCTGCGCCAGGCGATGAACGACTATCTGCGCGAATTCGCCGAGCGGGCCCGTAAGAATCCCGATGCGGCCCGGCAGATGCCGCCCAACGCCGAGACGCTGCGCGAAAGCGACCTGCAGAAGATGCTCGATCAGATCGAGAACCTGGCCAAGTCGGGGTCGCGCGACAAGGCGCAGGAACTCCTCTCGCAACTCGAGCAGATGATGAACAATCTGCAGGCGTCCAGGCCGCAGCAGGGCCAGCCGGGCCAGGACGGCCAGCAGAGCGAGATGCGCCAGCAGATGGACAAGCTGGGCAACATCATGCGCCGGCAGCAGGAGATGATGAACGAGACCTTCCGCATGGATCAGATGCAGCGCGGCCAGCGCCAGCGCGGCCAGGACGGCCAGGAAGGCGAGGACCAGGACGGCCAGCGCGGCCAGGGCGGCAAGCAGGGCAAGCCGATGACTCCCGAGGAATTTGCCGACGCCATGAAGCAGCTAGAGGAAGGGCAGGGCAAGCTGCGCAACGAGTTGGGTGACCTGAGCAAGGGGCTCGAGGGGCTCGGCATCAAGCCGGGCGAGGGTTTTGGCGAGGCCGGCGAGGCGATGGGCGAGGCCGGGCAGGCGCTCGGCCAGTCGCAGGGCGAGCGTGCGGTCGGCCAACAGGGCCGCGCGCTGGAAGCGCTGCGGCGCGGCGCCCAGGACATGATGCAGCAGATGCAGCAGGCGATGCAGGGCGATCAGGGCGGCAGCGAGGAAGGATCCCGGCAGTCGGGCGCGGATCGCGATCCGCTCGGTCGGCCGCGCTCGACCACGGGGCCGGACCTGGGCCTCGGAACCAAGGTGCCGGGCGAGATCGATGTCCAGCGCGCGCGCCAGATCCTGGAAGCGATCCGCAAGCGGCTCGGCAACGCGCTGAGCCCGCAGGTGGAAAAGGACTACCTCGAGCGCCTGCTCGACCTGCGCTAGCGCGGTTCAGCGTCGACGCGGCGTGCGGCCGCAACGATCAGCGGCCGTCCAGGAAAGCGCGGACCAGCTCGGTCCATTCCGCATCGAGGCTCAGCGTCGAGGGCGTTTTTCCGGCACGGCGATACCAATAGCCCGCGTTGGCAGGGTCGCCTTCCTTGCGGTGCAGGTAGGCGTGAACATGCGCACCGGCACGATCGTCATGCCGCTGGGCGCAATCATGCGCCTTGTCCCAATCGCCCTTGGCATCCCACCAGAGCGCCTCCAGGGCCGCACTCAGCCCGGCCGACGGCGCCGCCGCCGAGAGTGAAGCGTTGAATGCGTCGAGGTCCATGAATGTCCCGCTCCCGTCAGCAAATCCAATCCAAGTCGGCGGGCTTTTGCAACTCCGGCCGCAACGCCGTCAGCCTTCGCCGGCAAATTTCTGCAGGGATCACCTTTTCTTCGAACAGGTGCTCCGCTCTAAGTCCTTGTTTTTCCGCAATTCCGGACGGAGAGCCGTTTCCATCTTTCCTGGAATTGCCTTAGCCCCGGCCGGCGGCGGCGGCCGACCACGCCGCCAGACCCGCCGCACCGGCGACCGCAAGCCAAAGTCCGGCGAGGCCGAGGCGCGGATGCAGCAGCGCGCCGCCGGCTGCGCCCACCACCATCCCTGCCCACAGGCCGACATAGGGCAGCCAGGCCCAGCGCTTGCCGCCTTCGAGGGCATCGGCGATCCGCTGTCCGACCTTGACCAAGGTCCCAGTCATATAGGTCACCGCGATCTTGACCTCGCCGTTGGTCTCGAAGGCGGCGTTCTCGGCGCCCATCGCTGCCGCCATCGCCACCAGGGCCAGGGCGTTGGCGCCCTGCCAGGCCGATAGAGCCGCTGCGGCGAGCACCGCGGCGACGAGCGTCAGCACCACCGGCCGCCGGCGAGTCCCGGAGCGGCGTGCGACCAGCGCGCCCGAAAGCGCCCCGGCCACGAACGCCAGCACCAGTGCGACCGGAACCAGCGCCAGCGTGGCGCCGCCGGCGATCTCGGCGCCAAGCTGTGTCGAGTTGCCGCTCATGAATGAGACGAAGAAGCCCTTGCTCGCCAAGAAGCCGAGCGCATCGACGAACCCGGCTAGGCATGAGGCCGCGATGGCGATCGGCCACTCGCTCGGGCTGCCGGTGCCGCCGGTCTCTGTTGCTCGCGCCATCGGCCGCCTGCTCTGCTCCAAGTCGCTGATTCGAAAATTCCGGCCGGGGATCTCCGGAGCGGATCAATTTTTGTTTGAATCGGTGCTCCGCCCTAAGTCTTTGTTTTTCCGCAGTTCCGGACGGAGAACCGGCTTCCGCTTCTCCTGGCACCTAGCCTCTGAAGCGCGGTTCGGGCAGACCCGGCACGTCGACGTCGAGCGCCAGCACCGAGCCGGCGAGCGGTTGTGCGGCCAGCGCCGCGCCGCTCAGGTCCCAGACGGCGGTGGTGACATAGAGCGTCGTCAGATCGGGTCCCCCGAACATGCAGCTGGTCGGCTTCTGGACCGGCAAGGCGACGATCCGATCGACCGAGCCGTCCGGCGCATAGCGCACCAGGCGCCAGCCGTCCCATTGGGCGTTCCACAGAAAGCCTTCGGCATCGATCGTCGACCCGTCGGGACTGCCGGGATCGTCCTGGGTCGAGGCGAACAGCCGCTTGCCGGAGATGCTGCCTGCGGTGCGGTCGAAGTCATAAGCGTAGATGGCACGGTCCAGCGTATCGGCGAAATAGAAGGTCGTCTCGTCCGGGCTCCAGGCGAGGGAATTGGAGATGCCGATGCCGGTCTCCGCCCGGGTGACCGTCAGATCCGGGTCGAGGCGATAGAGCGCTGCGGTGTGCTCGCGCAAGCGATCGTCCATCGTCCCTGCCCAGAACCGGCCCTGGCGGTCGCACTTGCCGTCGTTGAACCGGTTGCGGGCGATGTGCGCCTCGGGTTTGGCGATCCAGCTGATCTCGCCGGTGGACGGCTCAAAGAAGGCAAAGCCGCTCTCCAGCGCGCAAACCAGCCCGCCGTTCTGGCGCAGCGCAAACGAGCCGATCCGCTCCGGAAAGGTCCACTCGTCGACGCGGCCGGTGCGATGGTCGAGCCGCCGCAGGCGACAATTCTCGATGTCGACCCAGTAGAGTGCCTGCTCGGCGACGTCCCAGACCGGCACCTCGCCGAGCTTGTCGCCGGAGCGGTGGATTTCGCGGATGTCGGTCATCGCCTGCCTCCTCGGGACGTTCGTCGATCGATCCAGCGCGAGACAGCTTGCCGCGACGGCCCCGTGCGCAGCGCAAAGAAGCTCACCGCCGCCAGCGTCAGCGCGCCGGTCCAGACATATTGCCAGTAGGCCGAGACGTGCAACTGGTTGAGCACGTTCTGGATCAGCGTGACGAGCAGCGCGCCGAGCGCGGTGCCGGCTGCCGTGCCGGCGCCGCCGAAGACCGGCGTTCCGCCGACCACGACCGCCGTGACCGAGGCAAGCGTAAAGGCGGTGCCGGCCTGCGGATCGCCGGAGCCGATGCGCGCCGCAATGACCAGCCCGGCCAGCGCCGCGCCAAGGCCGCTCACCGCATAGGCGGCGATGCGCACCGTGCCGGTCGAAATACCGACGACCCGGGCGGCATCCGGGCTTGCTCCGACCGCATAGAGGCGGGCGCCGGCCCGGCCGCGCAGCAGCAGGAGCTCGAACAGGGCCGCGGCAGCGGCCGCCACAAGGAACACCAGCGGGACGTAGCCCCAGCGCGCCAGGATCGCGCTTCCGAGCTCCGCGGCGAAGCCGCCGCCCGGCGCCGGGCGCACGATCAGCGCCAGCCCCTGCACGATCGAGAAGGTGGCGAGCGTGGCGACGAGGTCGGGGATCTTGAGCTTTTCGATGATCAGCCCGTTGGCCAGGCCGACGAGCAGGCCGGCGCCAAGGCAGGCGGCGATGCCCAACGCCGCCGGGAGGGTTGAGCCCGGCGCCAGCAGGTACGAGGCGATTGTCGTCACCAGGCTGATCACCGGGCCGACCGACAGATCGATGCCGCCCAGCAGGATCACCGCCATCTGCCCGAGCGCGGCCAGAATGAGCGGCGCTGATTGGGTTGCGATCGCGCCGAAATTGCGCGCCGTCAGGAAATACGGGGTCGCCGTCGCAGTCACCCCGACCAGGGCGAGGATCAGTGCGGCAATGAGCAGCGCGGGCAGGTAGCGCGACAGCAGCGGCCGGACGCGGCGCTGGCCTGCCCGGCGTGGACCGGCCGCAGCGGCGCTGCCGGCCGCTTGGGTGAACCCGGCGACGACGCGTTCCTCGGTGGCGTCGGCGGCGGCGATCTCGTCGACGATGCGGCCTTCGGAGAACACGGCGAGGCGATCCGACAGGTTGATCAGCTCGACCAGGTCGGCCGAAACGACGACGATGCCGGCACCCTCGGCCGCGAGCTGCCGGATCAGCCGGTAGAGCTCGAGCTTGGTGGCGACGTCGACGCCCTGGGTCGGCTCATCGAAGACAAACAAGCGGGGGGAGGACAGGAACCAGCGGGCGAACACCACCTTCTGCTGGTTGCCGCCCGAAAGCGTGGCGACCGGCTGCTCGAGCGAGGCCGCCTTGACGGCCAGCCGCTTCGTTTCGCCGCTCACCGCCGCCGCCTCGCGCCGGCGGTCGATGAGGCCGGTCCCGGCAAAGCGGGCGATCTCGGGCAGCGACACATTTGGACGGATGGCGTGCGGCAGAAACAGGCTCTCGGCGTGGCGATCGGCCGGGACATAGACGACGCCCGCCGCGATCGCCTCGGCCGGCGAGGCCGGGCGGTACGGCTGGCCGTCGAGCGTCATTGCAAGGGCCGTGCCGCCGATGCCGAACAGCGCCCGTGCGGTGTCCTGCTGGCCGGCGCCTTGCACGCCGGCGAGCCCGAGGATCTCGCCGCGCCGCACGGTGAGCCGGATCGCTGGACGGTCGACGCCCGCAGCGGCACTTTCGACCGACAGCAGCAGGCCCTGTGTCGTTGCGGCGCGTTCCGGATAGGCGAGTTCGACCGCCCGTCCGACCATCATCGCGACCAGGCGGTCGGGCGACGTTTCGGCCACCGGCAGCGTGCCGACCACCTCGCCGTCCTTCATCACCGTCACCCGGTCGGCCAACTCCATCACCTCCGGCAGGCGGTGGGAGATGAAGACGATGCCGTGCCCTTCGGTCCGCAGCCGGCGCAACAGGCCGAACAGCGCCTCGGCTTCGGCGGCGGTCAGCGCCGAGGTCGGCTCGTCGAGGATCAGGATGCGCGCCTGGCGCGAGAGCGCGCGGGCGATCTCGACCTGCTGGCGCTCGGCCCGCGACAGATCGGCCGCGGCGATGCGGGTATCGACGGAGGAGCCGATGCCGGCAAGTGCCGCCCGGGCCCCGGCGCGCATGGAGCCGAGATCGATCAGGATGCCGCCAGGCTCGCGCCCGAGCGCGATATTGGCGGCGGCATCGAGCGTCGGCACCAGGCGGGTGTCCTGATAGACCATGGCGATGCCGAGCGCGAACGCCTCCGCGGGAGAGCCGATCTCGGCATGACGGCCGCCGACGAGGATCTCGCCGGCATCGCGCAGTTCGGTGCCGGCGAGCACGCGCATCAGCGTCGACTTGCCGGCGCCGTTCTCACCCACCAGGGCATGGATCTCGCCGGCCCGGACATCGAAAGAGACGCCCCTCAGCGCACGCACGCCGGGGAAGCTCTTGTCGATGCCCGCGACCGAGAGCAGCGTCTCAGCCATGCCGCGCGGCCTCAGGACTTGAAGATCGCGCGCAGCTCCTCGTCGGTCAGGGAGGTATCGGCGAAGACACCGTCCGGCAGATCCGGACGCAGATACTTCTCGTAATTGGCCGCGGTGATCAGGGACGGCGACAGGATCTGCCGCTTGGCAACCTCTTCGCCCTTGAGCAGCGAGACGGCGGCCCGCAACGCGAAGATTCCCTGCCAGGTCGGCTCCGACATCAGGCCGATATCGAATTTCGGCTGCTTCGGCTTTTCCGTCTTGTAGAGCTTGAGCAGGCCATTGTAGTCGTCGCCCGTCACCGGCACCAGCGGCCGGCCGGCGGCGAGCAACGCCTTCATCGCGCCGGCGGCATTCTGGCCGCCGTCGCACCAAACGCCGTCGATCTCGGGGTAGGCGGCAATCAGATCGGCCATCACCACCTTGGCCTTGTCCTCCTCCCAGAACGCATCCTTGAAGGTCAGCACCTCGATGCCGGGGCCGAACGCCTTTTGCGCACCGTCCCAGCCCGCCGCCGTGTAGGAGTTGCCGGGCAGGCCGCCAAGTGCCACCACCTTGCCCTTGCCACCGAGCGCATCGTTCAGCCATTTGCCCAGCGCGCTGCCTTTCTTTACCGGGTCGGTGCCGACATAGCTGCTCCAGGCGTCGCCATCGACCGGCAGATTGAACGGCACCGTGACGACGCCGTCATCGGTGGCGCTCTTCAGGATCGGCGCCACCGCCGAGCCGGAATTGGCGATGACCAGAATGGCGTCGACGTTCTGATTGACCAATGTTTCGATATCGTTGACCTGCTTGTTGATGTCGCCTTGGCCGTCGACAACCACGAATTCGGCGATGTCGGGCGTCTTCTTGGCCTCGGCCTGCAGCGCCGCGATCGCCATGGCGCGCCAGGAATTGCCCGAGAAGCCGTTGGAGAAGCCGATCCGGTAGGGTCCCGGCTTGGCCTTGCCTTTGACCATGTCGCCTTCCGGCGTGATCTTCACGCCTTCCTGGGCGCGGCCTGCGGTGGGGCCGACGGCAGCCAAGGCCGCCAGTCCGGCAGCCGCCTTGAGCACGGCACGCCGGCCGAGCGCGAATTCCTTGTTTCGGGTCATGATGGGTCCTCCACTCCTCTCTTCCAAAAACGCCGGCTCATCCGGCCGGATCGATCGAACGCGTCCGGGCGAGCGCCCGGTAGGCGAGCACGCTGACCAGGATCAGCAGGCCCTGAACGACAAACTGGGTGCCGCTCGATACCCGGATGATGTTGGTGAAGCTCGCCAGCTCGGTCATGAAGATTGCGCCGCCCATGGTGGCCGCCACGCTGCCGGCGCCGCCGGTCAGCGCCGCGCCGCCGACGACCACGGCGGCGACCGAGGTCAGCAGGAACTGGTTGCCGATGCCGAGCGACGGCGAGCCGGTATAGGCGGTGAGCAGCAGCCCGCCGCAGGCCGCCATCAGCGCGGCGAGCATATAGGCCGACAGCGTGATGCGCACCGTCGACACGCCCATCATCGCCGCTGCGCGCGGGTTGGCGCCGGTGGCATAAAGCCGCCGGCCCCAAACCGTGCGCCGCGTCAACACCGAGAGCACGACGGTCAAGCCGAGCCAGCAGAGCGTCGGCAGCGGCACGCCGAGCAGCGCGCCATTGCCCAGCCATTGAAAGCTCGGCGGGGTGCCTCCGGACGGCGCCCCGCCGGTGTAGACGAGGGCCGCGCCGAACAGCACCGAATTGGTGCCGAGCGTGGCGATCAGCGGGGTGATCCCGACCGCCGCGACGAGCAGGCCGTTGATCGCGCCGACCGCCAGCGACAGCGCCAGCGTCACCGTCACCGCAAGCGCGATGTTGTCGGCCGATCCCGCCATCAGGCTGGCGGCGACGATGTTGGTCAGGGTGACCACCCCGGCCTGCGAGAGGTCGATGCCGCCGGTCAGCACGACGATCGTCTGCCCCGCCGCGATCACCCCCAGGAATGCGGCCACCTGGAGGATGTTGAGGACCTGCCCGGTGCTGAACATCGCCGGCGAGATCAGCCCCGAGACGAGATAGAGGCCGGCCACGGCCCACCAGACCGCACCCAGCCCGACCAGCCGCTTGAGGACAGCCTCACCGGTCAAGCCTTGTCTCCTCTGCGCCTACGCAAGCCGGCCGGCACGGGCATCACCAGTCCACCACCGTGCCGTCCGCCAGCACGGCGTTGGTCGTGTGCATGATCTCGGCCTGATAGGGGTGGCGGGCCGCAACGCCTTCGTCGACCTCGACGCCGAGACCGGGCGCGCCGGGCACCTGCCAGCAGCCGTCGACCATCTCGATCGGCCCCTTCACCACCTCGAAATACCACGGCACCGCACCGACCATCTCCTCCTGGATCAGGTGGTTGGGGGTAGACACCGCAAAATGCAGCGCCGCGGCCCCGGCGATCGGCCCGAGCGGATTGTGCGGCGCCACCCCGACGGAGACGGCCTCGGCCATCGCCGCGATCTTCTTGGCCTCGAGCAGGCCGCCGCAATGGCAGATGTCGGGCTGGACGATGTCGACAGCGCGGGCACGAAACAGGTCGTCGAACTCGGGCCGGTCGACGAGCCGCTCGCCGCTCGCGATCGGCACCCGCGATTTGGCCGCCACCTGGGCAAGCGCGCCGGTCTCGCCCGGCGGCACCGGCTCCTCCACGAACATCGGCCGGCCCGGCGCCAGCGCCTCGATATAGGCGAGCGCCGTGGCCGCCGACGCCGGCCGGCCATGGAAGTCGACCATGATCTCGATCTCCGGCCCGACCGTGTGGCGCAGCGCCTCCATCAGCCGCCCGACCTTGTCGATATCGGGCAACGGCGCGTAGTAGTGGGTATAGGGAATGAACACCGCCTTCAGCGCCCGATAGCCCCTGTCGACCACTTGAGCGGCACGCTGAACCAAAGGCTCGGCCTCGAGCGTCTCGTAGACGGCGCGCATGTCGCCCAGTCCGAGGTGAGTGTAGACCTTGACCCGGTCGCGCACCTTGCCGCCGAGCAGCCGCCAGACCGGCTGACCGAGCCATTTGCCGAAGATGTCCCACAGCGCCAGCTCGATGCCCGACACCGCCGACATGCCGATCACGCCGAGGCGCCAGAAGGAGTGCTTCTTCAGCACCCGCACCGCCTGCTCGATGTCGCGCGGATCGCGGCCGATCAAAAGCGGAGCGAGGTCCTCGACGGCACCGACGACGGCCTTGGTCTTCCATTCGAGCGTCGCTTCGCCCCAGCCGTAGAGGCCGTCCTGGTCGGTCTCGATGCGCACGAACACCCAATTGCGCATGTCGGCGTTGACGACGCGGGTGCTGATGTCGACGATTTTCACCTGCCTCCTCCTCCTCCCAGGTCGGCAACACAAATCGTATGAGGGGTGAGTATCATAGGATTGTAAACAGCAACATCATCGCAGCCGGCGGTGACAAAAGCGTTGTGCGGCGGGGCTCGCATCGATCATGGGTCCACATCTCAGACATGTGGCTCACGATCTGTAAATGGCTGTACGGCAAGGCGGAGGCCCATGGCCCGCAGGATGGCATTGAGGCTGCGCAATTCCGGATTCCCGTTCACCGACAGTGTCCGATAAAGCTGCGTGGGGTTGAGCTCGGCCGCTTTCGCCACGGCCGAGACGCCACCATAGGCCTTTGCCATTTGCCGAAGCGTCACCAGCAGTTCGCCTTGGTCATCATCCGCCAGGATTGCATCGAGTGTGGCAGCGGCGGCGGCCGGATCATCTCGGAACAGGTCGGCCATGGCATCGTCGTGCGGGCGGTCTTTCAATTTCGATCACTCCCTAATCCGTGCGGCTCTGCCAATCACGCCAGCAACGGCACACGCGCTCGATGTCGGCGTCCTGGGTTTAAAAAGAATATTCTGCAAGCCGCTTCGCCGAACGTGTTCGCGGCCGAGTTCCGGCGCAACTCCAGGACAGGTGGATATCGGCTCCCGTCCGGGATCCTGGAGCAGGAAAGCAGGGCGCTCAGGTCGAGATCATCTTCTTTTCGATGCCGACGCCGGCGGCGAGCGCGCGCTCATATTCGAGCGGCACGGTGGCGGAATCCTGCAGCGCGATGCCGGTCGAATCGAACAGCGTGATCTCCTCGTCGGAGGTGCGGCCCTTCTTCTTGCCGGTGACCACCTCGCCGATCTCGCCCGGCGATGTCGGCCTCGGTGATCAGCCCTTCCGACAGCGGCACGTTGATCTCGCCGTCGGTGCGGCACTGGCGGATGTCGTCGACGAAGATGCGGGCGCGGTTGAGCAGCATGCCTTCCAGCTCCTGGTCGCCCTTCTTGTCGGCGCCGACCGCGGCGATATGGGTGCCCGGCGCGATCCAATCGGCCATGACGATCGGCGCCGCGTGCCGGCGTCAGCGTGACCACGACGTCGGCACCGCGCACGGTCTGTTCGAGGTTGGTCGACGGCTTGATCTCGAAGCTCTCGTATTTCGGCTGCTGCTCCTGACGAAATGGTCGAGCGTCGCCTGGCTGCGGCTCCAGACGCGCACCTCCGACCACGGGAAGATCTCGTTGCAGGTGGCGAGCGCACCTTCGGCCATGTGGCCGGCGCCGACGATCGCCAGCTCGCGCGAATCCTTGCGCGCCATCCACTTGGCCGAGACGGCCGCGGCCGCGCCGGTGCGCATCACCGTGTGATAGCTGCCGTCGACGATGGCCAGCGGAAAGCCGGTCTCGGGGTGGGTGTAGATCAGGATCGAGAAGACCGTCGGCAGATTGAACTTCTCGCGGTTTTGCTCGCGGATCGACACCCATTTGCAGGCCGCGGCGTGCGGCTCCTCGATGTAGGAGGGCATCGCCTCCCATTCGCCGGGGAAGCGGTCGAGCACGATGTGGCCCTTGGGGTCCATGTAGTAGCGGCCCTCGCCATGCATGCGGTAGGCCTGCTCGACGCAGTCGTTGTATTCGTGCGGGGTCAAGCAGGCCGATCATCTCGCTGCGGCTGAGGATCAGCGTCTTGCGGTTCGCCCAGTTTTCCATCTCTTCGTTTCCCTTTGCTGGCGAAAGGCCCGCGCTGCCGCTCAGGCCGGCATGTAGCTCTTGGCAGACCTTCTGGCTCGTCTCGATGAAGCGGCGCATGGCGTCGCTGAGGCTGGTGCGCCGCCAGGCGAGATGCGTCTCCACGATCACGGGCGGGTCGGTGACGATCGGCCGCGGCGCGATCGCGTTCTCGCCGCAGAAGCGCGGCATGCCGCAGAAGATGGTGATGCCGACGCCGGCCGTGACCAGGCCGAGGATGCCGGTCAGGCTCGACGCCTCCTGCGCGACCGTCAGCACCTGTCCGGCGCTCTGGAACGCGTCGACGACGATGCGGCGCAACGTCGGCCATTCCGCCTGGGTGCCCATCACCAGCTGCTGGCGGGCCAGCTCCTCGATGGTCAGCGCAGCTTTTGGCGGCGAGCGGATGGCTGGGCGGCAGCAGCGCCATCAGCCGGTGGTGGGCGACCGGCCGCGACTCGATCTCGGAGCTCTGGAAGGAGCCCTCGATGAAGCCGAGGTCGATCTCGTCCTGCAGGATCTTGTCGCGCTGAACCGGCGACGTCAGGTAGGTCAGCTCGAGCCGGACATCCGGATTGCTGACGGCGGAATTCGCGCGCAATGTCGGGCACCAGCGAATGGCCGGTGATGGTGGTGTAGCCGATCCTGAGGATCGCCTTGGTGCCCGAGGCCAGCAGCCGCACGGTGTTTTCGGCCGCATGTCGATGCGGCCCAGGATGTCCTGCGCCTCCTCGAGCAGATAGCGGCCGGACTTCGGTCAGCCGGACCTTGCGCGTGGTGCGCTCGAGCAGCTTGACGCCGAGCCGCTCCTCGAGCTCCAGCACGACCCGGCTGACTGCCGGCTGGGCCATCGTCAGCCGCTGTGCGGCGCGATGGAAATTGAGCTCTTCGGCCACGGCCACGAAGGTCGAGAGATGTTTCAGATCGTAGCGCATATTGATAACGCAATTCATATCAATCGATGCAGAAATGATTATTTCACATCGCAATGTCGCGCTGTCTAGTACTTAGAACTTATGAAAAAAGCGCCCTGGCAGGCGCGCCGGGGTGAACATATCAATTGAGCGTAGCAATGGGTGACCAAACGCTGCGGATTGCGCGCGGCTGGGATCGGGGCGTTTCCAAGTTCAGAGCCGATCGACGTGCTGCCGGGCGTCGCTCGACCGGACGCAGAGCGATGATCCGGGTCGGCGTCGACGTCGGCGGCACCTTCACCGACATCGTGCTCGAGCGCTCCGGGCCCGGCGGCAGCGGCCGCCAGGTGGCGGTCACCAAGGTGCGAGCACGCCGCACGACCAGTCCGAGGCGCGTTGTCGAGGGCATTCTCAAGGTGTGCCGGCTGGCCGGATGAGTCGCCGGCCGACGATCGACGCGGTGTTCCACGGCACCACCGTCGCCACCAACATGGTGATCGAGCGCACCGGCGCGCGAGGTCGGCATGATCACGACCCGCGGCTTCCGCGACATCCTGCACATGGCGCGGCACAAGCGGCCGCACAATTTCTCGCTGCAGTTCGACGTGCCGTGGCAGTCGAAGCCGCTGGTCAGGCGCCGCAACCGCCTGGCGGTGAGCGAGCGGATCATGCCGCCGACCGGCGACGGTCGAGGTGCCGCTCGCCGAGGACGAGGTCGAAGCGGCGGCCGAGCTGTTCGCCAAGCGCGGCATGGACGCGGTCATCGTGGCGTTCCTGTTCTCGTTCCTCAACAACGAGCACGAGCAGCGGGCCAAGGAGATCGTGCAGGTCGATGCTGCCCGATGCCTTCGTCTGCGTGCTCGTCGGAGGTCGTCAACACGATCCGCGAATACGAGCGCTTCTCCAGCGCGGCGATGAACGCCTATATCGGCCCGAACACTTCGACCTATCTCGGCAATCTGGAAGGCCGTCTCCGCGCCAACGGCATCGAGGCCGATCGTGCGCATCATGCAGTCGAATGGCGGCATCTCGACGCTCGAGAACTCGCAGCGAGCTGCCGATCGGGCTGCTGCTGTCGGGCCCGGCCGGCGGCGTCATCGGCGGGCGCTGGACCGGCGAGCAATTGCGGCAAGGACAACGTCATCACCATCGACATCGGCGGCACGTCGGCCGACATCTCGGTCATCGAGAACGGCGAGCTGCGCGATCAAGAACCCGCGCGATACCGAGGTCGCCGGCCTGCCGGTGCTGGTGCCGATGATCGACATCGACGCCATCGGCGCCGGCGGCGGCTCGATCGCCTAGGTCGATCCGGGCGGCGCGTTCCGCGTCGGCCCGCGCTCGGCGGGCGCCGTGCCCGGTCCGGCCTGCTACGCCAAGGGCGGCGAGGAGCCGACGGTGACCGACGCGCAGGTGGTGCTCGGCCGGCTGGATCCCGAGCATTTCCTGGGCGGCGATCTCAAGATCGATGCCGTCGCTGTCGGCGCAAGGCGATCAGCAAGCACATCGCCAAGCCGCTCGGAACTGTCGCGTCGACGCAGGCGGCACTCGGCATCCTGAAGATCGTCAACAACAACATGGCGCTGGCGATCAATGCCAACTCGGTCGCCAAGGGCATCGATCCCCGCAACTTCACGCTGATGGGCTTCGGCGGCGCCGGACCGCTGCATTCGGTGTCGCTGGCCGAGGCGATCTCGCGCCAGGGACGTGATCGTGCCGGTGCATCCCGGCATCACCGCGGCGACCGGGCTGCTCGTCACCGACCTGCAATATGAATACACGCATTCGACGCTGCTGGTCGCTCGACAAGGCCGGCGAGGCGGAGTTCGCCAGGGCCAACGCCGTCGCTCGACGAGCTGATCGCCCGCGCCAACCAGCAGCTCGACGCCGACGGCATCCCGGCCGAGCAGCGCCGCTTCCGCCAGATCGCCGAGTGCCGCTATGTCGGCCAGGGCTTCGAGCTGCGCGCCGAGATGCCGGACGGCCAGCTCGACACGCGCAATCGTCGACGGCGATCATCGAGAACTTCTATCAGCGCCCACAAGCAGGTCTACGGCCATGCCTTCCGCGACCAGTCCTGCGAGATCGTCACGCTGCGCGTGGTGGCGACGGTCGCGGTCGAGACGCTGACGCTGCCGAAGCTGGCCAACGCGGCGGGCGCACGAATCCCGGCGAGGCCGTGCTCTACGCCGGCGCACGGTGTTCGACGACGGCAAGGCGCTGCGAGACGCCGCGCTACCGGCGCGACAAGCTGCTCGGCCGACGACCGGGTCACCGGGCCTGCGCTGATCGTTCAGCACAATTCGACCACCATCGTCCCGCCGGGCTATGTCGCGATCGTCATGGCCTATGGCGACATGCTGATCCGCCGCGACAGGGAGCGGCCGGCCATGGCCAACAGCGATCGACCCCATCAGCCTGCAGGTCATCGGCGGCGCGCTGCATTCGATCGCCGAGCAGATGGGCAACGTGCTCTACCGGATGAGCTATTCCTCGATCATCCGCGAGAGCCAGGATCTCGGCGCCGGGCTGTTCGACCGCGACTACAACACGCTGTGCGAATCCAATTCCACGCCGATGCATATCGGCTCGCTGCCGGGCTATCTGCGCGGCATCGAGAAGACGGTGCCGCTCGACGCCTGGAAGCCGGGCGACTGCGTCATCCACAACCACCCCTATTACGGCGCCAGCCATTCGCCCGACATCGCCATCGTCATGCCGGTGTTTTTCGGCGGCGAGCTGGTCGGCTTCTCGGCCAACACGGCGCACCATGTCGACATCGGCGCAGCGACGCCCGGCCTGGTCATCGACATTCCCGACGTGTTCGCCGAAGGCATGCTGCTCAACGGGCTGAAGCTCTACGACGAGGGCGTGCGCAACGAGGCGCTGTGGAAATACATCCGCGACAACACGCGCGTGCCCAGTCTGGTGATGGGCGATCTCGAGGCGCAGATCGCCTCGGCCGAGCTCGGCGTGCAGCGCTTCGCGCAGCTGCTCGACACCTACGGCAAGGACGACCGTGCTGCAGGCGACCCGGCAGCTGATGGACTACACCGAGGCGATGCTGCGCCGGGAGATCGCCAAGATCCCCGACGGCGACTATGTCGCGGAAGGCTTCCTCGACGATGACGGCCGCACCCGCGGCGTCACCTTGCCGCTCAAGGTCACGGTCAAGGTGCGCGGCGACGGCGTCGAGGTCGACACCACGGGCTCTTCGCGCGCAGGTGCCGACCGCCTTCAACGTGCCGTTCGAGGGCTCGACCAAGGTCGCCTGCTTCTTCGCCTTCCGGGCGCTGCTGCTCGATACCTATACCCATGCACGAAGTACATCCCGCAGAACGAGGGCTCGTTCCGGCCGGTCAAGGTGACGTCGCCGCTCGGCAGCATCTTCAACCCGATCGCGCCGGCCGCGGCGGAGGCCCGCTTCAGCCAGATCCAGCGGCTGTGTCGACCTGATCATCAAGGCGCTGGCGCCGGTGCTGCCCGACAAATGCACCGCCGGCAATGCCGCGGTGCTGTCGTTTGCCGCCTATTCCGGCGTGCGCCCGAGCGGCGACTATTGGGTCTTCCTCGAGGTCAACGAGGCGGCGATGGGCGGACGTCCGCGCTCGGACGGTCCCGACACGGTCGAGGAACTGATGCGCAACACGCGCAACAATCCGCTCGAGGATCTCGGCATGCACCTGCCGCTGATCTGCGACCGCTACGAGGTGCGCGACGACGTGCCGCCGGGCGCCGGCAAGTTCCGCGGCGGGGCGGGCGTGGTGAAGTCGCAGCGCTATCTGACGCCGGGCTTCATGACGCACGAATCGGACCGCAACGAGGATGCGCCATGGGGCATTTTCGGCGGCAAGCCGGGACATGTCAGCAAGGTCGAGCTGCGCAAGAGCGGCAGGACCGGCAAGGTCAGCTACCAGCCGGCCAAGTTCTCCGGCCTGCGCACCGAGGAGGGCGACGTCGTCACCTACTACTCGCCGGTCGGCGGCGGCTATGGCGATCCGCTGGAGCGCGATCCCGCCAAGGTGCTCGACGACGTGCTCGACGGCTTCATCACCGTCGACCATGCGCGCGACGATTACGGCGTGGTGCTGGATGCCGTCGACGATGGCTACGGCTGGGCGCTCGACGAAGCGGCGACGCGGGCGCACCGCGCCGACCCTGGCGGTGCAGCTCGATGAGCAAGATGGCGTTGCGGGCGCAGCGCAGCGCGGAGATTCATTGCGGTTGCCGCCGCGGCGGACAGTGCGCCCAGCGCACGAGGCATCAGTTCCGGACAACGCTGGCCATGGGCGTCGACGGGACAAGACCGCGAAAACGGCGATGCGCCATGCGCGATCGGGCGGCACCGGCAGACTCAAGCAATGGGAGAACTCACAGATGAAAAAGTACAGGCAGAATTCTTGAGCGGCCGCGTCTCGCGGCGCGCCGTGCTGAAGGGCGGCGCGGCGATCGCCGGCACGACGGCGGTCACCGGATTTCCGATGGTGTGGGCGCAGAACCTCAAGGACGTCACGCTCAACCACACCGGCATGTCCTATTCGACGCTGCGCCGACATCGCGCAAGCAGGCCGAGCAAGGATCTCGGCTTCAAGGTCGAGATGTCGGTGGTCGATCATCCCGGCCTGCTCAACCGCATCGTCAACGATCCGAAGTCGATCGACATCGCCGATATCGAGATCTGGCAGACCAAGGTCGCTGTGCCGCAGGGCGTGACGCAGGCGCGTCGAGATCGCCAAGATCAAGGATTGGGGCGAGCTGACGACGCTCTATACGGAGGGCACGTTCGACGGCAAGGAGGTGTCGCGCCAGGGCGACTCGCCGATCGAGTTCATGTACCGCGACGCGCTCGAGGCAAGACGGCTTCGTCGGCGGCCAAGACCGAGTGGGCGAACTTCGTGCCCGGCGTCTACAATGCCGACACGCTCGGCATCCGCCCCGATCTCGTCGGCCGTGAGATCACCAGCTGGGCCGATCTGATCTCGCCCGACTTCAAGGGCAAGACGGCGATCCAGAACATCCCGACCAACGGCATCATGGACGCGATGATGGCATTCGAGTCGGCCGGCGTGCTCAAATACGGCGACAAGGGCAATCCCGACCCAGGAGGAGCTCGACCAGACACGATCGCGCAAGCTGATCGAGCTCAAGAAGGGCGGCCATTTCCGTGCGCTGTGGAACACCTTCGACGAGATGCGTCAACCTGATGGCCGTCGGGCGAGGTGGTCATCCAGTCGATGTGGTCGCCGGCGGTCACCGCGGTCAAGGCGCAGGGCATCAAATGCGTCTACCAGCCGCTCAAGGAAGGCTATCGCGGCTGGGGCAACGGCCTGGCGCTGATGGCGCATCTCGACGGGCTGAAGCGCGACGCCGCCTACGAGTACCTCAACTGGTACAATTCCGGCTGGGTCGGCGGCTTCATCGCCAAGCAGGGCTATTACAGCGCCAATCCGAAGACGGCGATGGCGAACCTCACCGAGAACGAGCGCGGCTTCTTCTACGAAGGCAAGGCAGCGACGGCCGACATCACCAGCCCGACCGGCGAGAAGACCAACTCGGCCGGTGACGTGCGCGACGGCGGCTCCTACGAGGAGCGCTTCTCCAAGGTTGGCGGTGTGGAACAACCTGATGGACGAGGCCGAGTTCCTCTACGCCAAGTGGAACGAGTTCAACGCGGCATAGACCTGCCGGCGGATTTACCGGCAGGGGCGGCGCCGTGCCGCCCCGCCTCACTCTGCCCTGCAGGCGTCGACAGGCACGACAGACATGATGGCGCGCAAAAATCGGCCTCGCTGTCACCTATCTCCAGGTGGCGCCGCTGACTGCTGGTGCTGCTCCTGTTCTTCGTCGTTCCGGTGGCGCTCGTCGTCGTCGTCAGCTTCTTCCGCTACCAGATGCTGGTCGGCATCGTGCCGGCACTTCACGCTTCAAGAACTACATCGACCTGCTCTCCAATCCGACGACCTGGCGCTCTATTTCTCGACGGTGAAGTTCACGCTGATCGTGCTCGTCATCACCTTCGTGCTCGGCTTCTGGATCGCCTATTTCCTGGTCTTCCACGTGCGCAACCTGCTGACCGCGATCGGCCTTTTCCTGGTCTGCACGGTGCCGTTCTGGACGTCCAACATCATCCGCATGATTTCGTGGCGGCCGGTGCTCGGCAAGGAAGGGCTGATCAACAGCGGCGCTGATCGAGCGCCGGCGTCGATCGACCAGCCGATCGAACTGGCTGCTCTATTCCGACTTCTCGGTGGTGGTGGCCTATGTCCATCTGTTCACGCTGTTCATGATCGTGCCGATCTTCAATTCGATGGCGCGCATCGACAAGTCGCTGCTCGAGGCCGCCGTCGACGCCGGCGCCACGCGCTGGGGCGTGGTCTGGAACGTCGTGCTGCCGCTCTGCAAGACCGGCATCGCGCTCGGCGCGCTGTTCGTGGTGACGCTGGTGATGGGCGACTTCTTCGTCGTCACCGTGATGAGCGGCGGCCTCTCCGGCTCGGCCACGTCGGGCATCTTCAACGACCTGCAGTTCCTCAACTATCCGCGGGCGGCGGCGAACGCCGTCATCCTGCTCGATCGTCGTGCTGCTGATCGCCGCCGTCGATCTTCCGGCTGGTCGACGTGCGCAAGGAACTGGTGAGATAGACCATGTCGCGCCACACCCTCCTACGGCCCGCGGCCCTGGACCTTCTACGTGCTGGCGACGCTGTTCACGCTGTTCGTCATCTTCCTCTACGGGCCGATGATCGCGGTCCTGGTGCTGTCGTTCCAGGGGCCGTCGGCGTCGCTGGTGTTTCCGCTGCGCGATCCGTCGCTGATGTGGTTCGACGAGCTGTTCAACCCGCGCCGCACCGGCGATGTCGTCGGCGCGTTCGACCGTTCGCTGCCGCTGGCGGTGATCGTCATGATCCTGACGGTGCTGATCTCGGTGACCGCCGGCTTTGCCTTCCGCCGCCGCTTCCGCGGCGCCGACCGCGATCTTCTACACCGCGATCGCCAGCCTGATCGTGCCGGGCCTGGTGCTGTCGATCGGCATCCTGGTGACGTTCCGCTATCTCGGCTTGCCGGCGGCCTGGTACAGCTCCGGCGCTCGGCGCGCATCTGTCCTGGTCGCTGCCCTTCGGGCTTGCTGATCATGTTCGCCGTGCTCGGCCGGCTCAATCCGTCCTACGAGGAGGCGGCCTACGATCTCGGCGCCAGCGCGCTGGCAGACGGTCAAGGACGTCGTCGTGCCGATCGTCTTTCCCGGCATGATCGCGGTGGCGCTGTTCGGCTTCACGCTTTCCTATGACGAGTTCCCGCGCAGCTGGCTCACCGTCGGCACCAAGAACACGCTGCCGCTCGAGATCTGGACGATGACCACCAACGTCACCTCGCCGGCGCTCTATGCGCTGGGCACGGTGACCACCGTGGTGTCCTTCGTCGTCATCGCGCTGGCGCTCGTCGCTCGATCATCCTTATCCAGACGCAAAGCGGCTCGCGGAACATGAACATGCAGCCAAGTCACCGACGCAGCGGTTCAAGACCGCATCGCGCCGCCGCAGCACGGGTCCGGCGAGATCCGGCTGGTCAACATCACCAAGCAGTTCGGCAACGTCCTACGCCGTCAAGAACATCAATCTGACGATCCCGCACGGCTCCTATTGCTGCCTGCTCGGCCCGTCGGGCTGCGGCAAGACCACGATCCTGCGGATGATCGCCGGCCACGAGACGCCGACCTCGGGCGAGATCTATATCGGCGACCAGATGGTGGTCGGCAAGCCGCCGGTCGAGCGCGGCACGGCGATGATGTTCCAGAGCTATGCGCTGTTCCCGCATCTGACCGTTCTCGACAATGTCGCCTTCTACCTGAAGATGCGCGGCGTCGGCAAGGACGAGCGGCGGCGCAGGGCGCAGGAGATGCTGCAGCGCGTGCAGCTCGATCACCTCAAGGACCGCATGCCGGCCCAGCTTTCCGGCGGCCAGCAGCAGCGCGTCGCGCTCGCGCGCTCGCTGATCACCAATCCGAAGGTGCTGCTGCTCGACGAGCCGCTGTCGGCGCTCGACGAGTTCCTGCGGCTGCGCATGCGCGGCGAGCTGAAGAGCCTGCAGAACGAGCTCGGCATCACCTTCGTCCACGTCACCCACACCCAGCCCGAGGCGATCGCGCTGGCCGACATGGTGGTGGTGATGGATACCGGCCGCATCGACCAGGCCGACACCGCCAACGTCATCTTCGACCAGCCGACGACCCCCTATGTCGCCCGCTTCATGGGCGGCCAGAACGTGCTGACCGGCACGGTCGAGACAGGCGCTGCAGCACCGGCAGCGTGCGGATCAAGGCCGCGCAAGGCGCGATCTTCGAGGCCAATGCCGACGGCGACGGCCGCCACCGAGGCTCGCAGATGTCGATCGCCGTCCGGCGCGACCGATCGCGCTAGCCATCGCGGCGGCCGAGGCGCCAGGCGCGCGGTCAACTCGGTGCGCGGGCGTGGTCGAGGCGACCGAATACCAGGGCAGCTACGTCAAGGTGACGCGTCGATGTCGGCGGCGGCGTCTTCGTCGCCAATATGTCGGATCGCGCCTATTCCGCCGAGCCGGTGACCCGCGGCGACGCCGTGATCGCCAGCTGGAAGACGAGCGACGTTCATGTGCTGACCAAGGTCGACACGGGCAGGGAGGCGATCCGTATCTCGAGACCGGACACTGACGGGCATCGCGGCCTTACCGGCGTCGGATGGCGGCGGCAGATCGCATCCGCCGCCCGCCCTTCCCCGGTGACAATGGCAGGAGCAGAGCGTGAGCAGACTTGATGAGATCGCCGACCGCACGGCCGCCGGGATTGCACTCGCCTACCGGGCCGGCGAGGCGACGCCTCCCGAGGTGACCGAATGCCTGCTCGATCGCATCGAGAAGAGCCGAGGCCAAGGACAACATCTTCATCACCGTCACGGCCGAACGGGCGCCGGCAAGAAGCAGAGCGTGCCGCCGCGCGCTACCGGGCCGAGGCGCCGCTGTCGCCGCTCGACGGCGTGCCGATCGCCTGGAAGGATATTTTCGACGTCGCCGGCGCGCCGACCACCGCCGGCTCGAGACTGTTGGCGGGACGAGCCGGCAGAAGACGGCCGACATCCCTGTCGTCGCCAATGCCGCGGCCAGCCGGCCTGGTCACCATCGGCAAGGTCAACCTGACCGAGTTCGCCTATTCCGGCTCGGACTCAATCCGCATTTCGGCACGCCGATCAATCCCAACGACCGGGCGACGCCGCGCTCGCCGGGCGGCTCGTCGTCCGGGTCGGGCGCTGCGGTGGCGGCGCGGCTGGTGCCCGTGCGCGGTCGGTTCCGACACCGGCGGCTCGGTGCGCATTCCCGCCGCCTTCAACGGCGTCGTCGGCTACAAGACCAGCACCGGCCGCATCGATGCCACCGGACTGGTGCCGCTGGCGCGCAGCTACGACACGATCGGCCCGCTGGCGCGCTCGGTGGAGGATTGCATCCTGGTCGATCATGGCGCTGCGCGGGGCGGTGCACAGTCGCCGTGCGGCGGCGCCGACCTCGGCATCGCTGACCGTGGTCGTTCCCGAGAACGTCGTCTTCGACGAGGCCGAGCCGGCCGTGGTCGACAATTTCGAAGCGCTCGCTGGAGGCGCTGGCGCAATGCCGGCGCGACCGTCCGGCGCGAGACGGTCGGCGGTGCTCGACGAGGTCCTGGCGACGAACGCCAACTACGGCACGCTGACGGCGGCCGAGGCCTACACCGAATATCGCGACATCGTCGACAGCGACAAGGTCGATGCGATCGACCGCCGCGTCGTCCGGCGCATGCTCGACGGCAAGAAGATGGCGGCGGCCGACGTGCTGTCGATCCAGCGCGCACGCCAGCGCCTTATTCCGGTTTTCGAGGCCCAGTTGGCCGGCGCGCTGCTGGCCATGCCGACGACGCCGATCACCGCACCGGAAGTGGCGCCGCTGGAGGCCGACGACGAGGTCTTCCACCGCGTCAATGTGCTCGCCTTGCGCAACACCATGCTCGGCAATTTTCTCGACACCTGCGGCGTGGCGATGCCGAACGGCCGCGACGGCAAGCGGCTGCCGACGAGCCTTCTGCTTTCGGCGCCGCATGGCGAGGACGAGCGGCTGCTCGGCCATGCGCTGGACGTCGAGCGCCTGCTTGGAGCGCTTGCGTGAATGTTCGCCGCGCGGGCGGCCAAGGAGGCGACGGGATGAGCGGCCGGCCGAGATCGTCGAAATTCGAGCGCGGGCTGAAGACGCGGCGCAGCGTGCTGGGTTCCGACTATGTGGATAAATCGCTTGCCCAGGCGGACGATTTCAACTGGGCGGGGCAGCAGCTGGCCACCGAATGGTGCTGGGACGAGATCTGGAACCGGCCCGGGCTCGATCGCCGGGCGCGCTCGATCCTCAACCTCGGCATGCTGGCCGCGCTCAACCGGCCGCACGAATTCCGCCTGCATGTGCGCGGGGCGATGAACAACGGCGTGACCAAGGCCGAGCTCCAGGAGATCCTGCTGCAGATCGGCGCCTATTGCGGGGTGCCGGCCGCGCTCGACGGCTTCCGCAATGCCCAGGCGGTGCTCGAGGAGGTGGCGGGTGACTGATACTCACCCCGTCGCTTTCATCGGCCTCGGCCGGATGGGCTTGCCGATGGCCCGGCGATTGCTGGCGGCGGGTCACCGGGTCCGCGGCAGCGATCGCTCGGCGGCCGCGCGCGCGGCCTTCGTGGAGAGCGGCGGTGAGGCGTTCGAGACCGCGCAGGAAGCCGCCCAAGCTACCGGCATGCTGATCACCATGCTGCCCTCCGGCCAGGCGGTGCGCGAAGTGCTGCTTGGCGCGGACGGTGCCGCGTCGGCCCTTGCCCCCGGCGCGCTGGTCGTCGACATGAGCTCGTCAGCCCCGGCCGACACCAGGTCGCTTGCCGGGCTGCTCGCCGAACGCGCGCTGCGGCTGGTCGATGCGCCGGTGTCGGGCGGGGTCGCCCGCGCCGCCGACGGGACGCTCACCGTCATGGCCGGCGGAACGCCTGCCGACATCGAGCGCGCACTGCCGCTATCTCGCCGCAATGGCGAACCTCATTCGGCCAACCGGCGCGATCGGCTCGGGCCATGCCGTCAAGGCGCTCAACAATTACGTCTCGGCTGCCGGGCTGGTGGCCGCCTGCGAAGCGGTCCTGGTGGCCGAGCGCCTCGGCGTCGACCCGGCGCTCCTGGTCGATATGCTCAACGTCTCCACCGGCCGCAACAACTCGACCGAGCGCAAGCTGAAGCCGTTCATCCTGTCGCGCAGCTTCGCCTCCGGCTTCTCGCTTGATCTGATGGCCAAGGACGTTCGCACCGCCGCCGAGATGGTCGAGGCGGCGGGGCTGAAGGGCAGCCGGCCGGCGGACACCGCGGCGCTTTGGCGCTCCGCGGCGGCAGCGCTGGGCACGGCCGCCGACCATACCGAAATCTACCGTTATCTCGCCGGCGACGCCGGCAGCCCGTGAGGGAGAACGCCATGGCCCGCATCGTTCACACCGCAGCCGCGCAGATGGGCCCGATCGCCAAATCGGAGACCCGCAAGGACACCGTCGGGCGGCTGATCGCGATGATGCGCGAGGCCAAAGGGCGCGGCGCCGACCTGATCGTCTTCACCGAGCTCGGCGCTCACCACCTTCTTCCCGCGCTGGCTGATCGAGGACGAGGCCGAGCTCGACAGCTACTATGAAACGCGAGATGCCGGGGCCGGCGACGCAGCCGCTGTTCGACGAGGCCAAGAAGCTCGGCATCGGCTTTTATCTGGGCTATGCCGAGCTGGTCCGCGAGGCCAACCGCAAGCGCCGCTTCAACACCTCGATCCTGGTCGATCGCTCGGGGACCATCGTCGGCAAATACCGCAAGGTGCATCTGCCCGGCCACGCCGAGCCGCAGCCCGGCCGCACCCACCAGCATCTCGAGAAGCGCTATTTCGAGCCGGGCGATCTCGGCTTCCGGGTGTGGCGCGGCATTCGGCGGCGTGATGGGCATGTGCATCTGCAACGACCGCCGCTGGCCCGAGACCTATCGGGTGATGGGCCTGCAGGGCGTCGAAATGGTCATGCTCGGCTACAACACGCCCTACGACCACACCGGCCACCGCGACATCGACAGCCTGACCCAGTTCCACAACCATCTGTCGATGCAGGCCGGCGCCTACCAGAATTCCACCTGGGTGATCGGCACCGCCAAATGCGGGGTCGAGGAAGGTTCCAAGATGGTCGGCCAGAGCGCCATCATCGCCCCTTCCGGAGAGATCGTCGCGCAGGCCGTCTCGCTCGAGGACGAGATGATCACCGCGCGCTGCGATCTCGATCTCGGCAAGCGTTATCGCGAGACGATCTTCAATTTCGCCAAGCACCGCGAGCCGGACGCCTACCGGCTGATCGTCGAGCGCAAGGGCGCCGTGCCGCCGCCGGAGTGATGACAGGGCGGCCGTCGCCGGATTAGCCTCAACCCATGCCACAGGGAGACCCCAAGCTATGTCGACAGTGATCAAGGGCGGCACCATCGTCGCCGCCGACCGCACCTACGAAGCCGATATCCTGATCGAGGGCGAGAAGATCGCCGCGATCGGCAAGAATCTGAAGGGCGACAAGACGCTCGACGCCGCAGGCGCCTACATCATGCCGGGCGGCATCGACCCGCATACCCATCTCGAAATGCCGTTCATGGGCACCACCGCCGCCGAGACCTGGGAGAGCGGCACGTTCGCGGCGCTGTCCGGCGGCACCACGCTGGTCGTCGACTTCGTCATCCCCGGCCCCGACGGGATGATCGCGGCGCTCGACGACTGGGAGGAGCGGGCCAGGCGGCAGGCTTCGTCCGACTATTCCATGCACATGTGCGTCAACGGCTGGTCGAAGCAGCATTTCGACGAAATGCCGAAGGTGATCGACCGCGGCATCAACACCTTCAAGCACTTCATGGCCTACAAGGGCGCGCTGATGGTGAACGACGACGAGATGTTCGCCTCGTTCCAGCGTTGCGCGGCCCTCGGCGCGCTGCCGCTGGTGCACGCCGAGAACGGCGACATCGTCGCGGCGCTGCAGGAGAAGTACATGAACGAGGGGCTGACCGGTCCCGAGGCGCACGCTTACTCGCGGCCGCCCGAAGTCGAGGGCGAGGCCACCAACCGCGCCATCATGATCGCCGACGCCGCCGGCGTGCCGGTCTATATCGTCCATACCTCCAGCGAGCAGGCCCATGAAGCGATCCGCCGCGCCCGCCAGAAGGGCATGCGCGTCTACGGCGAGCCGCTGATCCAGCACCTGACGCTCGACGAGAGCGAGTACTTCAACAAGGAGTGGGACCATGCCGCGCGGCGCGTGATGAGCCCGCCCTTCCGCGACAAGAGCCATCAGGATTCGCTGTGGGCCGGGCTTGCGGCGGGCTCGCTGCAAGTGGTGGCGACCGACCATTGCGCCTTCACCACCGAGCAGAAGCGGTTCGGCGTCGGCAACTTCACCAAGATCCCCAACGGCACCGGCGGGCTGGAGGACCGGCTTTCGGTGCTGTGGACCAGGGGCGTCGAGACCGGCCGCTTGACGCCGAACGAGTTCGTCGCCGTGACCTCGACCAACATCGCGCAGATCCTCAACATCTACCCGCAGAAGGGCGCGATCCTGCCCGGCTCGGATGCCGACATCGTCGTCTGGGACCCGAAGCTCTCCAAGACCATCTCGGCGGCGAACCAGAAGTCGATCATCGACTACAACGTCTTCGAAGGGGTCAAGGTGAATGGGCTTGCCCGCTACACGCTGTCGCGCGGCGAGGTGGTCTGGTCGCACGGCAAGAACGATCAGCCGCAGCCCGGCCGCGGCAAGCTGCTCAAGCGCAAGCCGTTCCCGGCAGTGGACAAGGCGCTGTCGCAGTGGAAGGAAATCACCGCGCCGCGCGCCGTCACCCGTTCGGCGGAGCACATGCCGATCGGCGTGTAAGGCTGAAACGAGCCGGGAGAGTGCTGGTCGGCGCCGTTCAACGCCGGCCAGGGCCTACGGCAGGCGGCAGCAACCGCCCGACCTGCGGCAGGGCGGCGATCGACCACAACGCCGGCATCAGCCGGTCGAGCTCCCGCTGGGAAACAGCCCCGCCATAGCTGGCCAGGCGGCGCACCTTGCCGTCGATCTCTTGGCGCGACAGCGTGTTGCCGGGATCGCCTTTCGGCTCGTCGACGCGCCCGGACAGGGTGGTCCCGTCGTCGAGGCTGACCTCGACCTTGCCGATCCAGCGGCCGGGATAGGCCGCGTCGACCTCCTGATCGAGGCGCATCTCGATCCGATCGAGGAAGCTGCGGGCGCGGTCATCGCCGCGATAGCCGTCGAATTCGGCCATCCCGGCCCTGCGATGCACGGCGATCAGGCCGAGGGTGGCCGGCATCGAGAACTTCGCCTGGTGGACGCTGGTCGGCTCGGCCACGGCGCCGAGCACGTCGATCGCCCCTTGGTGGACGCGGGCGGTGATGCGGCGGATGCGCTCGGGCGGCAGATCGTGGGCTTCGAGCACCTGGAGCAGCGCATCGGCGGCCGGGTGGGTATGCCGGCAGGCGGCATGGAACTTGAACGACGTCTCGAGCAACGCCCAGCGGCTGCCCAGACCGTCGATGAGCGCTGCCGGATCGGCATCGCGCGACATGCCGGCAGCCATGCCTTGCGCGCCTTCGAGGATGCGGCGGGCGCCGGTGAAGCCTTTGGCGGCCAGGCTTGCGGCGACGATGCCGTCGGCGGCCGCCTTGCCGGTGTGGAGCTGCTTGGAATGGGCGGCATCGCGCAGGAACTCCCAGAGCCCGGCGGCCTGGGTGCCGGCCGAGCCCAATGCATCGCGCATTTGGGCCGGGGGCAGGCCGATGAGCTTGCCCGCTGCAGCGGCGGCGGCCAGTGTTCCGGCCGTGCCGGTGGTGTGGAACACCTTGTAGTGGGAGCGGCCGAGAAAGCTGCCGACGCGGATGCCGACCTCGTAGCCGGTCACCGCCGCCAGCAGAAAGTCGCGTCCCGACGCGCCACGCTGCTGGGCGATCGCCAGCGCCGCCGGAAACACCACCGCGCCAGGGTGAAACACCGAGCCGTTGTGGACATCGTCCTGTTCGGAGATGTGCGAGGCTGCGCCATTGACCAGGGCGGCGAACAGCGGCGAGGTCGTTCGCCGGGACGTCAGCATCTCGGCTCCGCCGTCGGCCGGTCCCATCTCGGCCGCCAACGCCTCCATCGCCGCGGTCGGGGCCTGCCCGCGCCCGGAAAGCGCCGAGCCGACCCAGTCGACGAAGAGATCGACGGCCCGGTCGAACACCGGCCCGGGCACGGCGCCCGCGGTCAGATCGGCGGCAAAAGCCGCAAGCATGGCGCTTTCCTCGCCGCTCGCTTTGGCAAGCAGCGGGTTGATCGGGTCGGGCGCTGAGACATTCATCGAGCAAGACCGTGGCAGGCCGAGCACCGCCCGGCGACGCAGGATAGCACCGGATCGGCCGAGAACGGCACGGCGAGGTGAAAGCGCGCCTTGCCCAGCCGGGGCCCGGCGACCAAGCCCAGGCCACCATGGAAGAGGATGCGGGCACCGGCAGACTGCCGGTAGCCGTCGGGCGTACGGATCACGGCCGCTCTTGCTCCCGGCCGGCACGCGCGACATTGAACTCGGCGAGGATCGCCTCGGTGTGCTCGCCGAGCGCCGGGACCGGCTCGAGCTGCGGTTCCCAGCCCGTCGCCGCTGACCGGCTTCAGCACCGGGAGCGGCCCGGCCGGGGAGCCGCAGCTGGCCCAGCGGTCCCGCGCGGCAAGCTGCGGATGCCGCCACAGCGCCGCCATGTCGTTGACGCGCGGCGGTGGCGATGCCGGCCTCTTCGAGCCGGGTCAGCGCCTCCTCGGTCGGCAGCTTGGACAAGACGTCGGTCAACGACCGGCTCGAGCTCATCGCGGTGGGCGGCGCGGCCGGCGTTGCCCTTGAACCGCGGGTCGCGCGCGAGCTCCGGACGGTGCAGCACCGTGGTCGCGAAGGCCGCCCATTCGCGGTCGTTCTGCAGCCCGAACAGCACGGCGCCGTCGGCAGTCCGGTAGGGTCCATACGGATAGATGGTGGCATGGCCGGCGCCGTTGCGCGGCGGCGGCTCGGCGCCGTCCATGGCGAAGTACATCGGAAAGCCCATCCATTCGGCCATCGCCTCCAGCATCGACACGTCGATGTGGTCCCCGGCTCCGGTGCGGCCGCGCTGGATCAGCGCGGCCAGGATCGAGGTGATAGGCGGTCACGCCGGCGGCGATGTCGGCGATCGAGATGCCGGCCTTGGCCATCTCGTCCTTGGTGCCGGTCACCGACAGGAATCCAGCCTCCGCCTGGATCAGCAGGTCGTAGGCCTTGCGCTCGGCCATCGCGCCGCCTTGGCCGTAGCCGGAGATCGAGCAGCGAGACGAGGCGGGGAAACGCGGCGCGCAGCGCCTGCGGACCGAGGCCGAGCCGGTCGGCAGCGCCCGGCGCCAGGTTCTGCACGAACACGTCGGCCCGGGCGAGGATTGGGTCGCAGCGCGGCACGGTCGCCGCGCCTGCTTGAGGTCGAGCGCGAGGCTTTCCTTCGACCGGTTGGTCCAGACGAAGTGGCTCGCCAGCCCGCGCGCGCGCTTGTCGTAGGCGCGGGCGAAATCGCCGCCGTCCGGCCGCTCGACCTTGATGACCGCGCGCCCTGGTCGGCGAGCAGCCGGGTGCAATAGGGTGCGGCGATCGCCTGCTCCAGCGACACGACCAGGATCCCGTCGAGCGGACGGCTCATGCGAGCCTCGCTTCCGCGCGTCATCGCCAAGCCGCATCGGCATCGGCGGCCCACAGCCTCACAACGCCGTCGGCGCCCGGCGGCGCAGCGTTGACGCTCATCGCGTTGCCGTCGAAGAGCGGTGACACCGCCCTGAAAGCTGAAGCTCTCGACGCGCGCCTGACGGGGCATGGCGGCGGATAAGGTCGACGAGCAGCGTGGCGATCAGCGGCCCGTGCACGACCAGGCCGGGATAGCCCTCCTCGCTCGGTGACATAGTCACGGTCATAGTGGATGCGGTGGCCGTTGAAGGTCAGCGCCGAATAGCGGAACAAGCAGCACCGCGTCAGGGATCAGCGTGCGCCGCCAGATGCCCGGCTCGACCGGCTTGGCCGCAGTCTCGGGCGCTGGCGCCTGGCCGGCGCGCGATAGACGATGTCGTGCTCGTCGATGATCGCCGGCGCTTCGCCTGCGCGGCCGATCTCGTGGCGGACGGTGACGAAGACCAGCGGCGCCGCCGGCGCCGTCCTTGTTCGTCACCGAGGCGATGGTCGAGCGCCGGACGATCGCGTCGCCGACCCGGAGCTCGCCCGGGAAGCTCAGCCGGCTGCCGGCCCACATGCGGCGCGGCAGCGCGCACCGGCGGCAGGAAGCCGCCGCGCCGCGGATGGCCGTCCGGGCCGATGCTCGGACTGCGCGCGCCCCGGGCAGGAAGAACAGCCAGTGGCCGAGCGGCGGCACGAGCGTCGCCGTCCGCCGCCGGCGGACCTGCCCGGTCGAGCGTCGCGCGCAGCCGGTCGAGCGGTCCGGCGCTTACCCGGTCGTGCGCGGCTTCGCTGCGGCCGACCCAGGCGCTATAGTCGAGAGTACCGTCGCTCATTCCAGCGTGCAGGGCGAAGCCGCCTCCTCACCAGGTTGAATGCAGCCCGGCAGCGATCGCAATTCGGCATCACATTGATACCGAAGCGTTATCAATCGCTACCTGAGGTAGCCTAAGTGTCTCTATCAAGGATAAAGAATAATCTGGATTTTTCAAAGCAGCCATGTTCCAATTCCTGGCAAATGGATCAGCGGAGGTCGCTTGGCTGAGCGGCCGCAATGGGAGAGCGAACGATGGCAAAAGAAATCCTCTGCGCATTCGGCACGGACATCGATTCGGTGGCGGGCTGGATCGGCTCCTATGGCGGCGGCGACTCGCCATCCGACATCCAGCGCGGCATCTTTGCCAGCGAGGTGGGCATATCCGCGGCTGCTGCGGCTGTTCAAGAAGTACGGGTCTGCAAGCACCAGCTTCTTCATCCCCGGCCATTCGCTCGAGACGTTTCCGGATCAGGTGCAAGCAGATCGTCGACGAAGGCCATGAGATCGGCGCGCACGGCTATCTGCACGAGAATCCGGTGGCGATGACGCCGACCCAGGAAGAGGCGGTGCTGGTCAAATCCATCGACCTGATCGAGAAGCTGTCGGGCGCGCAAACCGCGCGGCTACGTCGCGCCCTGGTGGGAGATGTCGTCGTCGACCGCTGCCCTGCTGCAGAAATACGGCTTCACCTACGACCACAGCCAAGGCTATCGCGATTTCCAGCCGTTCTACGCCCGGGTCGGCGATGAATGGAACGTCATCGACTATTCCAAGAAGGCCGAGGATTGGATGCACCCGCTGAAGCACGGCAAGGAAATCGACCTCGTCGAGGTCGGCGCCAACTGGTATGTCGACGACCTGCCGCCGATGATGTTCATGAAGAAGGCGCCGAACAGCCACGGCTTCGTCAACCCGCGCGACATCGAGGAACTGTGGCGCGATGCCTTCGACTGGGTGTATCGCGAGATGGACTATGCGGTGTTCGCCTTCACCATCCATCCCGATGTCAGCGGCCGTCCGCAGGTGCTGTTGATGCTGGAACGCTTGATCGAGCACATCAACGGTCATGACGGCATCAAGTGGCTGACCTTCGAAGAGATCGCCGAAGACTTCCGCCGCCGCTATCCGTTTGCCGGCGGCAAGCGGCCGCCGGTGATCTGACTGGGTTGACGGAAACGGCGCGCCGGACGGCCGGGAGAACAACGCGATGTGCGCGAGCTGCGGCCTTCCGATGGCGCCTGGTCACTGGACCGAGGCGGGCGCGGCAACGGCGCATGACCGGCTGCGCGCCCGCTTCCGCCGCAGCCAGGTGCTCAACGCCGTGCTGCCTGCCTTCGGCCTCAGCGCCCATGACGGCGCCGACGTTCCCGGCATCCAGGTCGGCACATTGTCGGGGGAGCGGCGGATCGTGCGCGACCTCGAGGAGCTGTGGGCGGTGGCCGAGCAGCTCGCCGGCCGGCCGATCGACCCGCTCGATCCCCGGCTGATCGGCCGGAACGGCGAGGACTGAGCCGATGGCCGGGCGGCGCGCCGACAGCCCTGCCGGCGATGGACGCATGCGGCTGACCCTGCTCGGCGGCTTTCTTGGCTCGGGCAAGTCCACTTGGCTGCGCCACCAGCTCAGCCGGGGGCTGCTGCCCGACGCGCAGCTCGTGGTCAACGAGGCCGCCGATACCCCGGTCGACGATTTGCTGCTTGCCGGCTCCCAGGAGGTCACGGTGCTCGCCGGCGGCTGCGCCTGCTGCACCGCCCTTGCCGACCTCGTCGCCGTGCTGCGCGGAATTTGCGATGGCCGGGTAGCGGGGCAGGCCCGACCGCCCGCGCACCGACCAGCTCGTGCTCGAGACCAGCGGCCTGGCCGATCCCGGGCCGATCGTCGCCGCCATTCGTGCCGACACGGTGCTGGCGTTTCATGTCGTGGTCGGCGAGATCGTCGTCGCCGTCGACGCCGTCTTCGGCCTCGACCAGCTGGCGCAGGAGCCGCTCAGCCGGCGCCAGGTGGAGCTGGCCGACCGGCTGATCGTCACCAAGATCGATCAGGCCGACGACGTCGCGCTTGCCAGGCTCAGCGCGACGCTGAGAGCGCTCAACCCGGCCGCCCCGATCGCGGCGGCGGTGCGGGGATCACCGGCGCCGCTGCCCGAATTTTCGGCCGGCGATGCCGCGCCCCTGGCCCAGCTTGGCGAGACGGGCAATGCCCTGCCGATTTCAGCCATCTCGCTGGCGCTCGACGACGACGTCGATTGGACCGCGCTCAGCGTCTGGCTGAGCGCGCTGCTGCACGCACGCGGCGAGGCGCTGCTCAGGGTGAAGGGCGTCGTCGCGACGCCTGCCGGGCGGCTGTTGCTGCAGAGCGTGCGCAAGGTCATGCAGTCGCCGGAGATCCTGCCCGCCGATGGCTCCGCGGCGGGCGACAACACGCTGGTGTTCATCGGCCGCGGGCTATCGTCCGCCGCGCTTGCCCGGTCGCTGCGGCACTTCGTCGGCAGCAGGAGTTCGGTGCTGCGCGCATCCTGAGGAGACGGCGTCCATGCCCGAGCACGACATCTACCGGCAGCAGACATTCGGCCAGCCGACGGGATTGGGGACTGCACCGGCGCTATTGGTCATCGACTTCGTCAACGGCTTCGTTGATCCGGCGATCTTCGGCGGCGGCAACATCGCCGCTGCGGTGGGCGCGACCGTGCCGCTCCTGGCCGCGTTCAGGAGCATCGGGCGGCCGATCGTCTTCACCCGCATCGTCTACGCCGACGACGGTTCCGACGCCGGCATCTGGTGCGAGAAGGTGCCGCGGCTGCGCAGCCTGACCGAGGCCGCGCCGGCCAGCCAAGTGGTCGACGAGCTTGCGCCCGGCACGGGCGAGCTGGTGATCCGCAAGACTCAGGCGTCGGCTTTCTTCGGCACACCGCTCGCCGGCCTGCTTGCGGTCCGCGGCGTCGATTCGGTGGTGGTCACCGGCTGCACCACCAGCGGCTGCGTGCGTGCCAGCGTCATCGACGCGATGAGCGGCAATCTGCGCGTCACCGTGGCGGCCGACTGCGTCGGCGACCGGGCGCTCGGCCCCCACGAGGCCAACCTGTTCGACATGGGTCAGAAATACGCCGATCTGCTGAGCGGTGCCGAGATCGCCGCGGCGCTGATCGCCCGTGCCGAAGCCGCCGGCTGACCGTCCGGCCGCAACGAATGCCGGCGCCGGCTTTGGCATCGCCTCGGCTTTGTGCCATCCTGCCGCCATGGCTTTCGACGGCGCTTTGCTTCGGCAGGGGAGCAGCTACCTCGACCTTTACCGCAGCTTTCGCTGGCAGTTGCCGGAGCGGTTCAACATCGGCACCGCGATCGCCGATCGCTGGGCGGCGCATGCGCCGGACCGCCCGGCGCTGCTTGCCTATGCGCCCGGCCGCGGGCTGACGGCGCTCAGCTATGGCGAGCTCGCAAGCCGGTCCAACGCCTTGGCGCGGGCGTTGAGGGTCCATGGCGTACGCCGCGGCGACCGGGTGGCGCTGCTCCTGGGCCAGAGCTTCGACACGGCGATCGCCCATGCGGCAATCTATAAGCTCGGCGCCATCGCCGTGCCGCTGGCGCTGTTGTTCGGCATGGAGGCGCTCGAATATCGCCTGCAGACGGCCGGCGTGCGGGCGATCATCACCAATTCGGCCGGTCAGGCCAGGCTCGGCGGCGTGGCCGGACGGCTGCCGACCCTGGAGCTGATGGTCTCGACGGATGGCGGAGGTGGAGCATGGGAGCTTGCGCGGCTGGTCGCCGACCATGCCGGCGCCTTCGAGGCCGAACCCACCGGTCCCGACGATCCGGCGATGATGATCTTTACCTCCGGCACCACCGGGCCGCCGAAGGGGGCGCTGCACGGCCACCGCGTGCTGATCGGCCACCTGCCCGGCGTCGAGATGGCACATGAGTTCCTGCCGCAGCATGGCGACCGGTTCTGGACGCCGGCGGACTGGGCCTGGGCCGGCGGCCTGCTCAATGCGCTGCTGCCGGCGCTTTACCTCGGCGTTCCGGTGGTCTGCGGCCGGGCGCCGAAATTCTTGCCGGAGGAGGCGCTGACGCTGATCGAGGCGGCGGGCGTGCGCAACGCCTTTATCCCGCCCACCGCCCTCAGGATGCTGAAGACGGTGACCGATCTCGGCAGCCGCTTCCGCCTCGATCTGCGCAGCGTCAGCTCAGCCGGCGAAGCGCTGGGCCGCGAGACCTATGAGTGGGGCCGCGAGGCACTCGGCCTTACGGTCAACGATTTCTACGGCCAGACCGAATGCAACGCGGTGCTCGCCTCGTCGGCCGCGCTCGGCGTGAGCCGCGCCGGCGCGATCGGCCGGCCCGTGCCCGGCCACCGCGTCGCCATCATCGACGGCGGCGGCCGGGTGCTGCCGGCCGGCGAGGTCGGCGAGATCGCCGTCGCCAGGCCGGATCCGGTGATGTTCCTGGAATACTGGCAGAGTCCGGAGGCGACCGAGAGGAAGTTCATCGGCGACTGGATGACGACCGGCGATCAAGGGGTCGCCGACCGCGACGGCTTCGTCCAGTTCTTCGGCCGCGACGACGACGTGATCACCTCGGCCGGCTTCCGCATCGGCCCGTCCGAGGTGGAGGACTGCCTGACCGGACATCCGGCGGTAGCGCTCGCCGCGGTGGTCGGCAAGCCCGACCCGCTGCGCACCGAGATCGTCAAGGCCTTTGTGGTGCCGAAGCCGGGCGTCGAAACCTCGCCGGCGCTGGCCGAGGAGATCCGGCTGTGGGTGCGCGAACGGCTTTCCGCGCACGAATATCCGCGCGAGGTCGAGTTCGTCGAAACCATGCCGCTCACCACCAGCGGCAAGGTGATCCGGCGCATTTTCCGCGAGCGGGCCCGGCGCGAGACCGAGGGCCGGAGCTAAGCAGGTCAGCGCTTCTTCGAATCGCCTGCCCGCTCTAAGTCCTTGTTTTTTCGCAAGTCCGGACGGAAAACCGTTGCCGCTTTTCCTCGAATTGCTCTAACCGCCACAGCGCATCAAGGCCTTGATCCTCCCCGCCAACGGCCGCAATGCCTGCCGCGCCCGCGCTGCGGACGCGAGCTGGCGCGCGGCCTTGCCGACGGCCCGATTGGCCGCCGGCGACAGGCCGACGAGGAGCCCGCCGATCGGCTGCCGCTCCATCCACACCCGGTTCATCACCGGATGATCCGGCACCGCGCAGCTGTCGGCCACGCCGATGTGCGGGTCCGCCAAAAGGTGGCCGGTCACCTCGATGAGCAGCAGCGTGCCCGGCGAGAACGCGGCAAGCGCCTCGTCATAGGCGGTCTTCCAGGTGTAGGCGACGCCACCGGCGGCAAAGACGATGAGCGAGGCGATCGGCCGCCCGCCGAGGCAGAGACTGTGGATCCGGCACATGCCGGCGGCGGCGAGCCATTGTACCGCGGCACGGGCAAAGGCGGCGCGGCCGTCCTCGCTGGCCAGCGCGGAGCGCTGCCGTCCCTTCCAGCCCGACGCTTCCAAGGCCAGGAAGCCTTCCATGGCGTCGGCAACCTCTTCGGGCGTCGCAGCGACCCGGCATGCCAGCGCGCCCTGCTCGGCGAGCCGCCGGCGCAGCCGGCGAAACTCGCGCAGATGGTGCGATCTGAGTGACCGCTTGAGATAGCTTTCCGGGGCCAGCGTGCTGGCGAGGCAGGCGCGCTCGGCCGCGGCGGTGCGGGCCAGCGGCAGGCCGAGGCTGCCGCAGACCTGGCCGATGAGGGCTGCGAACGGCCCTTCGAGCCGGAGATCGGGAAAAAGCACGACCTCGGGCAGGCCGAGTTCGGGCCGCTTCGCCTCTGCAAGGAACGCCGCCAAAGCGGCGGCCGGATCGGCTGCGGCGATCAGCGGGGTGCCCAGCGGCGCGTAGGATGTGGCCCAGCTGCGCAGCATCGGAACCCCGCAGAAGGGCGCGGCCCGCGTCAGGGTAAACGGCATCGCCAGGCGAATGACGCCGCGGTCGCGCAACACGGCAAGCCGCGGCGCGGGCCGCGACAGCCGCGGCATTGCCGCCAGCAAGAAGCGCGGGTCGAAGAAGATGTTGGGTTCAAGCGAAGCTGCGGCGAGTTCCTCCAGCCCGGCGGCCAGTTCGGGCAGCCCGGCAGCCGGTACCAGCGACAGCGTCGGCGTGGGCCGGCTGGCCTCGCCGCTCGGCTCGATGACCTTGGTTGCCGCCGCGGCGATCGCCATCACGCTTCTACCTTTCCGATCCTGGCGGGGACGAACACGGCCATGACGATGCCGAGCCGCAGCCAGACGGCAACCGACAGGCTGAGCGCCTCGAACCCCATCGACGCTGCGGTGGCGATGGCCGCGCCCCACAAGCCGAGATGGGGGATAAAAAGCATGCTCAGGCCGACGTTGAGCGCGAGCGTCGCGGCATAGAGCGCGGCGCAGAGATTGTGGTTGCCGCTCATCGTCAGCAGGCTTTCGGCCGGGCCCACCGCAGCGCGTGCCACCACGCCGGCGAGCAGCGGGAAGATCAGCGGGTAGCCTGCCGCGAAACCTGGGCCGAACAGCTCGAGCATCGGCCGCCCGACGGCGAGCACCACGGCGGCGAGCGCCACGGACGGCCAAAAGGTCCAGGCGACGGTCATGCGGGCAAAAGCGGCGAGCTGACGCGGGTCGGCATGGCTGAATTGGGCGTAGCGCTGGGCGACCCCGGCCTTGACCGCGAAGTAGACGAAATGCACCAGCGCCAGCGTCTTCACCGTGGCGAAATAAACGGCCACGTCCTCAGGCCGCAGATAGACGCCGACCATCATCACGTCGGCAGTGGTGACCAGGTAGAAGAACCCTTCGATCAGGAAGATCGGCAGCGATACCGAAAGCCAGAAGCGGAACCGGATGTCGCGCCCGCCGGCCTCGAGGCTGCGCGAAAGGCGGCGCGCCACGTCCGCGGCCTGACCGAGCGTGGTGAGCGCGGTGGCGAGCAGCGCGGCGAGCACGGCGGTGGTGGCACTGGGTTCAGCGCCGAGCGCCAGCGCCGTCGCCATGACCAGCAACAGCAGCACCGGGCGACTGATATAGCTCGGTATCAAGGCGGCAAGCGTCCACGAATGGGCGCGGGCAACCCCTTGCAGGAGATCGGAAAGTGCCATCATCGGCAGCGCGATCGCGCCGAGCAGGAGCGGCACGGTGTAGTAAGGCGCTATGCGTCCGGCAAACAGCCAGACCAGCGCGGCGCCCAGCGCGGCGAGCGCGGTCGCCGCGGTCAGCACGAAGGCGCGGCTTGCGGCCAGCAGGCCGCGCAGCTCGGCGAAGCGGCCCTCGCCACGGAACTGCGGGATGAAGCGGATGACCGAGGTATGGAAGCCCAGGCACGACAGATTGCCGAGCAGGATCATCAGCGACCAGACGAAGACGAACACGCCATAGTCGAAATCGCCCATCCAGCGCGCCAACAGCACCTGGCTGGCAAAGGCAATCACCGCATTGACGATGCGGATCAGGAACGCCGTCACCGACATGCGCCCGGCCAAGCCGCGCTCGTCGGTGCGCAAGATGATGGCCCGCAGCCGTGCGGTTGCGCCGGCCAAGCCGCCGCCCAGCCGCGACGGCAGCTGCCGATCCCCCGATGCGGCGGACAAACGCACCTCTGCCCTCCTTGCCCAAACCGAGCGCAAGGCTAGACGGCACCGCTTAACATCAGGTTGAGACGGAGATAGTATGCAACCGTAGAAATATATAAGGATTATGCGTCGCCTGGCGCTCTTACGGCAAGGCAGGCAGACCTTTGGAGCCTGCTGAACATATTGAACGATGATTTAAAATGTTCCGAGACGGATGGTGGCCGCATCAGCGGCCTCCCAACTCAGGCGAAAGCGCCGTGGCAGTGCTTGTATTTCTTGCCGGATCCGCACGGGCAAGGCTCGTTGCGGCCGACCTTGCCCCAGCTTGCCGGGTTCTTCGGGTCACGCTGCTCGGGGGCCACCGCGACCTGGGTATCCTGGCGAACCAACAGCGCGGTCTCGCCGAAATCATCCTCACCGGTCGAGCCGTCGAGATGGTGGCCGTGCATCTCCGGCGCCTGCAGCGGCGGCGCCTCGGCCGCCTCGCGGACCAGCTCGACGCGCATCAGCTGCGCCGTCACCGCCTGGCGGAGATTGCCGAGCATGGCCTGAAACAGTTCGAACGCCTCGCCCTTATACTCGTTGAGCGGGTCGCGCTGGGCATAGCCGCGAAAGCCGACCACCGAGCGCAGATGATCGAGGTTGACGATGTGCTCGCGCCACAGATGGTCAAGCGTCTGCAGCACGATCGAGCGCTCGACATAGGCCATGATGTCGGGGCCGAAGCGCTCGGCCCGGTCGGCGGCGACCTTGTTCGCCTCGGCCAGCAGACGGGTGCGGATTTCTTCCTCGGCGATGCCCTCTTCCTTGGCCCAGTCCTCGATCGGCAGGTCGAGGTTCAAGGATTCGCGCACACCTTCGCGCAGCCCGGCCGAATCCCACTGCTCGGCATACAGGTTTTCCGGGATGAAGCGGGTGACCAGGTCGTCGACCACCTCCTCGCGCATTTCGGCGACCGTGTCGGACAGCCCTTCGGCATCCATCAGCTCGATGCGCTGCTCGAAGATCACCTTGCGCTGATCGTTCATGACGTCGTCATATTTCAGCAGGTTCTTACGAATGTCGAAGTTGCGGGCCTCGACCTTCTTCTGCGCCTTCTCCAACGCCTTGTTGATCCACGGGTGGATGATCGCCTCGTCCTCCTTGAGGCCGAGCTTCTGCAGCATGCCGTCCATGCGATCGGAGCCGAAGATGCGCATCAGATCGTCCTGGAGCGACAGGTAGAATTTCGAGCGGCCGGGATCCCCCTGGCGGCCCGAGCGGCCGCGCAGCTGGTTGTCGATGCGCCGGCTCTCATGGCGTTCCGTGGCGAGCACGTAGAGGCCGCCCGCGGCCAGCGCTTCCGCCTTGAGCCGGCTGATGTCCTCACGGATTGCCGCCTCCTTGGCGTCGCGCTCCGGACCGGCGGGCATGTCGGCGAGCTCCTGGGCGATGCGCATGTCGGGGTTGCCGCCGAGCTGGATGTCGGTGCCGCGGCCGGCCATGTTTGTGGCGATGGTAATGGCGCCCGGAACCCCCGCCTGGGCGACGATGTAGGCCTCCTGCTCGTGGTAGCGCGCATTGAGAACCTGGAAGTTCTGCATGCCTTCCTGACGCAGCCGCTCCGCTAGGAGCTCCGACTTCTCGATCGAGGTGGTGCCGACCAGGATCGGCTGGCGCTTGGCGTTGGCGTCGCGGATCTCGCGCACGATCGCCTTGTATTTCTCTTCGACGGTCCGGTAGACCTCGTCGTCTTCGTCAAGGCGCATTACCGGCAGATTGGTCGGGATGTCGGAGACATCGAGCCTGTAGATGTTGCCGAACTCCTCCGCCTCGGTCAGTGCCGTGCCGGTCATGCCGGCGAGCTTGCCATACATGCGGAAGTAATTCTGGAAGGTGATGGAGGCGAGCGTCTGGTTCTCCGGCTGGATGGCGACGTGCTCCTTGGCCTCGAGCGCCTGGTGCAGCCCTTCGGAATAGCGCCGGCCGGGCATCATGCGGCCGGTGAACTCGTCGATGATGACGATCTCGCCGTTGCGGACGATATAGTCCTTGTCGCGCTGGAACAGGCGATGGGCCTTCAACGCATTGTTGACGTGGTGGACCATCGCGACGTTCTCGACGTCGTAGAGCGAGGCGCCCTTGAGCAGGCCGGCGGCCTTGAGCATGCCTTCGAGCTTCTCGGTGCCGTCCTCGGTGAAGATCGCGGTGCGCTGCTTCTCGTCGATCTCGTAGTCCTCCGGCCTCAACTTGAGCAGGAAGGCATCGACCGTATTGTACATCTCCGAGCGGTCCTCGAGCGGACCGGAGATGATCAGCGGCGTGCGCGCTTCGTCGATCAGGATCGAGTTGACCTCGTCGACGATGGCGTAGCCGTGGCCGCGCTGGACCATCTGAGCGCGCTCATATTTCATGTTGTCGCGCAGATAGTCGAAACCGAGTTCGTTGTTGGTGGCGTAGGTGACGTCGCACAGATAGGCGGCGCGGCGCTCCTCGTCGCTCAGCCCGTGCACGATGACGCCGACGGTGAGCCCGAGGAACTTGTAGATGCGGCCCATCCACTCGGCGTCGCGGCTGGCCAGATAGTCGTTGACGGTGACGACATGCACGCCCTTGCCGGCAAGCGCGTTCAGATAGACGGGCAAGGTGGCGACGAGCGTCTTGCCTTCGCCGGTGCGCATCTCGGCGATGTCGCCCGAGTGGAGCACCATGCCGCCGATCAGCTGGACGTCGAAGGGGCGCATGCCAAGAGCCCGCTTGGAGGCCTCGCGCACCGTCGCAAAGGCCGGGACCAGAAGGTCGTCCAAGGCGGCGCCGTTGGCGAGGTCGGCGCGGAAGGTGTCCGTGCGCGCCCTGAGCTCGTCGTCGGAGAGCGCGGCGAGCTCGTTCTCCATCGCATTGATGGCTTCAACCCGGGGGCGCATCGATTTGACGCGGCGGTCATTGGAGGATCCGAAGATTTTACGGGCGAGACCGCCGAGACTGACCATCCAGTGGTCCTTTCAAAACGTGCCGACCAGGGCAGCCCATCCGGAGCTTGCCGCGTTCCAGCCGCGCGCGGGTATGACAAGAGGGCGCCCGGAAATCATTCTGGACGCAAAGTCGAAGGACAGATAAGAGGGGCCCTTTCCGATGTCAACGCTGCCGATGGCAGGCGCCTCGGCTGAAATTTCGCCAGAATCCACTGTTCTGGACGCTGCCCACCACTCTGACTGGAGACCTTCCCAAATGGTGTTCTCGCATCCTCGCGCCGCGCTCGTCTGCTGCGGGCTGGCTCTCGCCGCGCTGGCGCCCACGGTCTTGCCGGCGGCAGCTCAGGACGACAAGGTCGTCGCTACCATCAACGGCAAGCCGATCACCGAGGCCGACCTGACATTGGCCCAGACCGATCTCGATCCCTCCTTTGCCCGACTGCCGGCGGATCAGCGGCGCACGGCCGCCCTTTCGGCGCTGATCGAGATCCGGCTTTTGAGCGCCGAGGCCGAAGCCAAGGGAATCGACAAGCAGCCGGATTTCCAGCGCCGGATGGAGTTTCTGCGCGAGCGCGCCTTGCACAGCGCAGCCGTCGACACAGAGGTCGCGGTGAAGGTCACCGACCAGGACGTGCGCGCCCGCTATGACAAGGAAATCGCTGCCGCGCCGCCGGTCAACGAGGTGCATGCCCGTCACATCCTCGTGAAGACCAAGGAGGAGGCGCAAGACATCATCAAGCAGCTGGACGCGGGCGCCGACTTCCAGAAGCTCGCCAATGAGCACACCAGCGATCCGAGCGGCAAGACCACCGGCGGCGACCTCGGCTATTTCGGACCGGGGCAGATGGTGCCGGAATTCGACAAGGCGGCATTTGCCCTGCAGCCCGGCACCTACACCAAGGAGCCGGTGCAGAGCCAGTTCGGCTGGCATGTGATCAAGGTCGAGGACAAGCGCGTGCAGCAGCCGCCGGAGTTCGACAAGGTCAAGGACCAGTTCCGCTCGCTGGTGCTGCGCGACCGGTACTTCGCGCTGATCAAGTCGCTCAAGGATTCGGCCAAGATCGACATCGCCGATCCCGAACTGAAGACCTCGGTCGAGGCGCTGGAGAAACAGCAGCAGCAACCTCAGCAATAGGACTGCCGGCGCGGGCCGATGACGGCTTGCATGCCCGGTGCCGTTCGGGCAAACCGGGCGGGTCCCGCGCAGTAGCCATTGAGAGGCCGATGTCGTCCGCTGTTTCGCCGCTTGCTCCGCGCACCTACCCGGCGATGCCGGCAATCGACGGGGTGCGCATCGCCACCGCCGAGGCGGGCATCAAATACCGGAACCGCACCGACCTGATGCTGATGGCGTTCGATCCCGGCACTGCCGTGGCGGGGGTGTTCACCCGTTCGCAATGCCCCTCCGCCCCGGTCGATTTCTGCCGCGCCAATCTCGGCGGCGGCAGTGCCCGGGCGCTGGTCGTCAATTCGGGCAATGCCAACGCCTTCACCGGCCGCCGCGGCCGGGAAAGCACGGCGCTGACGGCCGCAGCAGCAGCCCTTGCCGTGGGCTGCCGCCCGGAAGAGGTGTTCCTCGCCTCGACCGGGGTGATCGGCGAGCCGCTCGCTGCCGAGCGCTTCAGCCACCTGCTCGGGGAGATGGCGCAGACGGCATCCCGCGAAGATTGGCACGGGGCGGGGCGGGCGATCATGACCACCGACACCTTCCCCAAATTCGCCACCACGACGGCGCGCCTCGGCGAGGCGGAGGTGACGATCAACGGCATCGCCAAGGGCGCCGGCATGATCGCTCCCGACATGGCCACCATGCTCTCGTTCGTCGCCACCGATGCCCCGATCGGACCGGCGGCGCTGCAGGCGGCGCTGTCGCAGGCGGTCAAATCGACGTTCAATGCAGTTACCGTCGACAGCGACACCTCGACCAGCGATACCCTGCTCCTGTTCGCCACCGGCGCGGCCGAGCGGCGCGGAGCGCCGCCGGTCAGCGATCCGGCCGACCCGCGGCTCACGCCGTTTCGCCGTGCGCTCCACCAGGTCCTGCAGCGGCTGGCGCTGCAGGTGGTGCGCGACGGCGAGGGCGCCCGCAAGCAGATCGAGGTCACCGTCACCGGCGCCAGATCGGCGCGTTCGGCCAAGCGCATCGCGCTGTCGATCGCCAACTCGCCGCTGGTCAAGACGGCGGTTGCCGGCGAGGACGCCAATTGGGGCCGGGTCGTGATGGCGGTCGGCAAGGCAGGCGAGCCGGCCGACCGCGACCGCCTGTCGGTGTGGTTCGGCGACATCCGGGTGGCTTGGCAGGGAGAGCGCGATCCCGACTATTCGGAGGCGCACACCTCGGCCTACATGAAAAACGACGAGATCCGCATCGTCGCCGACCTGGGAATCGGGCGGGGCAAAGCCACGGTGTGGACCTGCGATCTCACCAAGGGGTATGTCGAGATCAACGGCGATTATCGGAGCTGATCTTGGGGGCTGCCGAGACCGTCGACCTGCCAGCCGTCCGCCGCTTCGAGGCTGCCGGGTTTCGGGCTTGGCCGGCCGCCTCGGTCAGCTATGACGGGACCTGGGTGATCCGGGTGACCCCCGATCATCCGAGCCGCCGGCTGAACTCCGTCAACGTGCTTGACCGCCGCGATGTCGCCGATCTCGACCGACGGATCACGTCCGCTGCAGCGCGCTTCCGGGCGCAGGGCGTGCGCCCGGCTTTCCGGCTGTCGCCGCTCTCCGGGCCGGCGCTCGAAGACCGGCTTGCGACGCTGGGCTGGAAGCCGCTGGCCGAGACCATCGTCATGCGGCTGCCGCTCGCCGGCGCGCAGGTTGCCGCCGCCGAGCCGGTGCGGAGCGTCGGTTCAGATGCGTTTCTTGCCGCGGCGCAAAGCGTTGCCGGGTGGGATGATCTCCGCGTGGCGGCAACGGCCGGTCTCGTCAGCCGCATCCAGGCAGATCTCGGCCTGTTCGTCGGCGACGAGGGAGGCTGTCCGGTGGCGAGCCTGATCTGCGTGCGCGACGGCGACCTCGCCGGCATTTTCGAACTGGCCACCGCGCCCGCGACGCGCGGCCGCGGCCATGCGCGGCGCCTGCTCACCTCGGCACTCAGCTGGGCGCAAAGACGCGGCGCCCGCCAGGGATGGCTGCAGGTCGAGGCCGACAACTCCGCCGGCTGCCGACTTTACGGCTCGCTGGGCTGGACCGCCGTCTATCGCTATCACTACCGGCAAGCGGCGGAGGGCTGAGATGGCCGAGCCTGGCAAGCGCCTGCTGCTGGTCGCCGCGTGCGCCCTGGTCGATGCCGATGGACGCGTGCTGCTCAGCCAGCGGCCGAAAGGCAAGGCGCTCGAAGGGCTATGGGAGTTCCCCGGCGGCAAGATCGAGCCCGGCGAGACCCCGGAGGAAACCGTGATCCGCGAGCTGCGCGAGGAGCTTGCGGTGGAGACGGAAGCTCAATGCCTGGCGCCGCTGACCTTCGCCAGTCACGGCTATGGCGACCGCCACCTGCTGATGCCGCTGTTCATCTGCCGCCGCTTCAAGGGCATCCCCCGCGGCAATGAAGGCCAGGCGTTGAAATGGGTGCGCGCTGCCCGGCTGCGCGACTATCCGATGCCGCCGGCCGATACGCCGCTGATCCCGATCCTGATGGACCTGCTCTGAGCGCCCCGCTGCGGTCGGAAGGCATCCCGACCCGTTAAGCAGTCGTTTATTTTCTCGTGACTATTTGAATTGGGGCGGGATGGCATGCGGGCCGGAGAGGCGTGGCATGGATCAGGATGACGAATGGCTGCGGCTCTCCACCGAGCGCAGCTCGCGCATGAGCGATGCGGGCTGCAGCCTGCTGCGCGTGGTGCTCCTGTTCGGCTTCGTCGCCGGGGCTTTCGGCCTCATCCTGGTTCCGGTCGTTGACGAGCAGGCGCGGTCCTACAGCGCCCTGCAGCGCAGCGCCGCCAGTACCGACCCGATGGTGACCGGGCAGATCGACCACAGCACGCCGGGGCCGCCCCGGACCGGGGTCCAGGCTGTGCCCGGCGCCTTGAGCTGCGCAACGCCGCAGGCTGCGGCGCATCCCGGCGATTGCTGAACACGGGTTTTATGCCGTGTTAACAGCCGGCCGGGCATGGTCGCCGCTGTTTCGGTCGGCCGATCTCCCGCTTGACACGAGTTCGCGTATGTTGTTCGAAACCATGCGTTTCTTGAAGAATACAGCGGCCGCGACCGCGATCGAGTACGGCCTGGTGGCGCTGCTGATCAGCGTGGCGATCATCGTCGGGCTGCTGGCCACCCACGCGCAGGTTCAGGCCATGTACCGGCATGTGGTCGAGTCCACCGATGCGGCCGGCATGAATTAGGACGAACCGCGGCCGCTGCCCAGCACCTTGGAGAGCGAGACTTCTGCGGAACCGGGTGTCAGCGGCTTCGGCTGGCTTTCGTGCGGGGCCCAGCCCGACATCCAGACGAAGGCGAAGGTCGCCGGCAGGCGCCCGTCGGGCTCGGCGAAACGCTCGGCATAGATCTCCGCAGCGCGCGCAAACAAGCGCCGCGTTGCCGGACGGCGGGTGCGGCCCTCGAGGGCATTGCCGACGCCCATGGCGCGCAAATCCCCCAGCAGCGCGAACATCGACTGGTAGCGGACCTTGACGGTTTCGAGATCGCTGACCGGCAAGGCGAAGCCCGCCCGCTGCAGCAGCGCGCCGGCATCCCTGACGTCGACCATCGGATGGATATGCGGGCTGGCGCCCCCGGTCAGCTCGAGCTCGGCGGCGAGCAGGCTGGCGCGCAGCTCTTGCAAGGTCTCGCCCCCCGCCATGGCGGCCAGAAAAAGTCCATCCGGCCGCAGCGCCCGGCGGATCTGAATGAGCGCCCCGGGGATGTCGTTCAAGTCCTGCAAAGCGAGCAGGGAGACGGCGAGATCGAGGCTTGCCGGCTCAAGCGGCAGCCGTCCGTGCTGCGCAATCCGGCCCGGCGAGTTGTCGAGCAGCCGTCCGTCGAGCTCGACCCGGATCACCGTCTCGACCTTGCCAGAGGCGGCGAGGGCGGCGGCCGCGGCCTCGGTGCGGCAGAACAGGGTGGCGGCGGTCGGGAAGCGCCGCTCGACGGTGGCGAGCCGCTCGGCCAGATCGGCGGCGGCCCGCACCATCAGAAAATCGGCGCCGGGGACAGCCCGACGCTCAGCCCTCAGCTGATGGCGCAAGACGAGTTCGGCATCGAAGATCGGTTCCACCCGGCGCTACTCCCGGTTGCATTTAGCTTGCCGTTCCAGGCTGCCCTGGTCCATCATAGAACCCAGGCGTAGCCTACGGTAAAGGGTGCGGAGAGGGGCGAGGTGATCGGCGCAGGCGCGGTCAGATCGGCGATGCGCCCGGCGTTGCGGTCGGCCGAGCGGATGCTGTTCCCGCCGGCATGCGTCGGCTGCACCCGGCGGGTGACCCAGGCGAGTACGCTGTGCGCCGCCTGCTGGAGCGGATTGCTGTTCTTCGAGCCGCCCTGGTGCGAGATCATGGGCACGCCGTTCAGTCACGAGATGGGCCCGGGCTTCCTGTCGGCCGAGGCGCTGCTCAGGCCGCCCCCGTTCCGCCGGGCCCGTGCGGCGCTCGCCTATTCCGGCATTGCCAAGCAGATGACGCAACGGCTGAAATATGGGGATCGCACCGAGCTTGCGCCGACGATGGCGCGGTGGATGGCGCGCGCCGGCCACGAGCTCGTCGCAGATGCCGAGCTGATCGTGCCGGTGCCGCTTCACTGGCGGCGCCTGCTTGCCCGGCGGTTCAACCAGTCGGCCGAGCTCGCCCGCGGCATCGTCAAGCTCTCCGGCGCGCGCTTTGCCCCCGGCTGTGTCAAGCGGCATCGCCACACCCGCCAGCAGGTCGGGCTCGGCCTCGGCGAGCGCAACCGCAATGTGCGGGGCGCCTTTCAAGTCACCGCCGGCGGACGGCGGCTGGTCGCCGGCCGGAACGTGCTCATTGTCGACGATGTCTATACGACCGGCGCCACGGTGCGGGCGCTCACCCACGCGCTGATTGCCGCCGAAGCCCGAAATGTCGACGTGCTCACCTTCGCTCGGGTGATCCCGGGGGACTTCCAGCATGCTGAACCCGCCCTTATATAAGGTTTGCAACAGGCCAAGAGATCGGTCGCCCAATGGTTGATGTCACCATCTACACGCGCATGATGTGCGGATATTGCATGGCCGCCAAGCGCCTCCTCGACAACAAGGGTGTCGCCTATACCGAGCACGACGCCAGCTTCTCGCCCGAATTGCGGCAGGAGATGATCCGGCGCAGCAACGGCCGCTGGACGTTTCCGCAGATTTTCATCGGCGATATCCATGTCGGCGGATCCGACGATCTTCATGCCCTGGATGCGGCCGGCAAGCTCGATCGGCTGCTCGGCGGCCAACCGTCAAGTGAGGGACGACCATGACCATGTTCAAGGCAGCTGCCGTGCAGATGCGCTCCGGCACGGATGTCGAAGAGAACGCCCGCACCTTCGAGCAAATGGTGCGTACCGCGGCCGCCGCCGGCGCCCGCTATATCCAGACCCCGGAGATGACCAACGCTCTGGTGCGCGACAAGGATGCGCGCGCCAAGGCATTCCGGCCGGTCGAGGAGGACATCGTCGCGGCCAAGGCGGCCGCCCTGGCGGCCGAGCTCTCGGTCCACATCCATGTTGGCTCCAATGCCATCGCGCTGCCCGACGGCAAGCTGGCCAACCGCGCGTTGGTCTATACCGCCGGCGGGGCGCTGGCCGCCACCTACGACAAGATCCACATGTTCGACGTCGATCTCGACAACGGCGAAAGCTGGCGCGAATCGGCGGCCTATGAGCCCGGCACGGAGGCGCGGGTGGTCGAGTTGCCGGAAACCAGGCTCGGGCTGGCGATCTGCTATGACGTGCGCTTTCCACAGCTGTTCCGCGCACAGGCGCTGGCCGGCGCCCAGGTGTTGACCGCGCCCGCGGCTTTCACGCGGCAGACCGGGGAAGCCCATTGGCACGTCTTGATGCGGGCCCGTGCGATCGAGAACGGCGCCTGGATGATCGCGGCGGCGCAAGGCGGCGTCCATGAGGATGGCCGCGAGACCTTCGGCCATTCGATCATCGTCGACCCGTGGGGCCGCGTGGTCGCCGACGCCGGCGATGCCGAGCCCGGCATCATCTATGCCGAGATCGATCCCGCCGCCTCGGCCGCGGCACGGGCCAAGATCCCCAACCTGAAGAACGCGCGCGACTTCGGCGTCCGGCTGGTCGGGCAAGCGCCGCTGAGAGCCGCATCTTGATCCGCTTCTCGCTCGCCTGTGCGGAAGAGCACGAATTCGAAGCCTGGTTCCGCAACAACGCCGACTACGAGACGCAGAAAAAGCGCGGCCTCGTGTCGTGCCCGGTGTGCGGCTCGGAAACGGTGGACAAGCGTCTGATGGCGCCAGCCGTTTCGACCGGCCGGCGCCAAGAGAGGCTGGCGCTGGCCGTCGATGCCGAGCAGCGCGCCGCCATGGCCAAGCTCAAGGCCCTGACCGCGAAGCTGCGCGAGAACGCCGACTATGTCGGCGACAAGTTCGCCGAGGAGGCGCGCAAGATTCATTTCGGCGAGGCCGACCCGCGCGGCATCTACGGCGAGGCGACGGGCGAGGAGGCACGGGCGCTCGCCGAGGACGGCGTCGAATTCATGCCGATGCCGGTGCTGCCCGACGACCGCAACTAGAGCGAATCACCTCATTCTTGGACTCGGTGCTCCCCTCTAAGTCTTTGTTTTTTCGCAATTCCGGACGGAGAACCGTTGCCACGTCTCTCTGGAATTGCTCTACACTCCAGGGGCCCGGTCAAGTCCCGGCGGCGGCAGCGACGCCTTGCGGATTTGCGGCATGGGTAACGGCACGCTCGGCCAGCACCATGTAATTGACGTCCATGTCCTTGGATCGGTGCCAACGGTCGGCGAGCGGATTGTAGACCACGCCGGTACGGTCGATGATCGTCAATCCGGCAGCACTGAGCGCCGTCTCGAGCTCTTCCGGGCGCACCAGGCGGCCATATTTGTGGGTGCCCCGCGGCAGCCAGCGCAGCACATATTCGGCGCCGATGATGGCCAGCCCGAGCGCCTTCAGCGTGCGGTTGATGGTGGCCACGAACATGATGCCGCCGGGCTTCACCATCTCCGCGCATTTGCCCAGGAACAGGCCGACATCGGCGACGTGCTCGACCACTTCCATGTTGAGGATGACGTCGAACGTCTCGCCCTGCTCGGCGAGGGTCTCGGCCGTGGTGGCGCGGTAGTCGATGCTGAGCCCGCCCTCGGCGGCGTGCAGCTTCGCCACCTCGATATTGTTGGCCGACGCATCGGCGCCGACGACCAGCGCGCCCAGCCGCGCCATCGGCTCGCAGAGCAGGCCGCCGCCGCAGCCGATGTCGAGGATGCGCAAGCCTTCGAAAGGGCGCGCCACGCGCGGATCGCGGCCGAAGCGTGCGGCGATCTGGTCGCGAATATAGGCCAGCCGCACCGGATTGAACTTGTGGAGGGGACGGAATTTCCCGTTCGGATTCCACCACTCCTGGGCGAGCGCCGAGAAATGCTCGACCTCGCGCAGATCCACAGTGGTGTTGCGCAGTTCTGGCATGAATGGTCTCCTTCGGAAGGCAGGAAGTCGGGCCCAGGCAAGCGAAAGTCAAGCCGGAGCCTTCGCGCTGGCCCGGAAGCGGCGCAAAAACCCGCTCGCTGTTGCCGCCTGATGTGCTATTGGCGCGGGGCAGCCATCTCCTCGCCGTCTTCATCGCCACCACTGACCGATTTCAACGCCCTGCCATGCAGCCGATCATCAGCGTTCGCGATCTCACCAAGACCTATGCGACCGGTTTCGAGGCGCTGAAGGGCGTCGACCTCGATGTCCGGAAGGGTGAGATCCTGGCATTGCTCGGCCCCAATGGAGCCGGCAAGACAACCCTCATCAACATCGTCTGCGGCATCGTCAATGCCAGCAGCGGCGAAGTGACCGTCGGCGGCCACGACATCGCCCATGACTACCGCAAGGCCCGGGCAATGATCGGCCTGGTGCCGCAAGAGCTGACCACCAACGCGTTCGAGACCGTGTGGTCCGACGTCTCCTTCAGCCGCGGCCTGTTCGGCAAGCGCCGCGATCCGGCCAAGATCGAGAAGCTGCTCAAGGACCTGTCGCTGTGGGACAAGAAGGACGCCAAGATCATCACTTTGTCGGGCGGGATGAAGCGGCGGGTGCTGATCGCCAAGGCCCTCTCGCACGAGCCGGAGATCCTGTTCCTCGACGAACCGACGGCCGGCGTCGACGTCGAGCTGCGGCGCGACATGTGGGACCTGGTGCGTGGGCTGCGCGAGACGGGCGTCACCGTCATTCTCACCACGCACTACATCGAGGAAGCCGAGGAGATGGCCGACCGCATCGGCATCATCGACAAGGGCCGGCTGGTCCTGGTCGAAGAGAAAGCGGAGCTGATGCGCAACCTCGGCAAGAAGGAACTCACCTTGCAATTGCAGGCACCGCTCGCGGCGCTGCCCAAATCGCTGTCGCCCTACCAGCTGGAACTCAAGGACGGCGGCAACGCAATGACCTTCACCTACGATACCCAGGGCGACCGCACCGGGATCACTGCGCTGTTGCGCGACCTGAGCAAGGCCGGAATTCGCTTCAAGGATCTTCAGACCCGTCAGAGCTCGCTCGAAGATATCTTCGTCAGCCTGGTGCGGAGGCCGGAATGAACTTCGAGGCGGTGCGGGCGATCTACATGTTCGAGATGGCGCGAACATTTCGGACACTCCTGCAGAGCATCGTCTCGCCGGTGATTTCCACCTCGCTCTATTTTGTTGTGTTCGGCGCCGCCATCGGCTCGCGCATCTCCGACATCGGCGGCGTCAGCTACGGCGCCTTCATCGTGCCGGGCCTGATCATGCTGTCGCTGCTCACCCAGAGCATCGCCAATGCCTCGTTCGGCATCTATTTTCCAAAATTCACCGGGACGATCTACGAGCTGCTGTCGGCGCCGGTGTCCTATCTCGAGATCGTGCTGGCCTATGTCGGTGCTGCGGCCACCAAGTCGATCGTGCTCGGGCTGATCATCCTGGCAACGGCGTCGCTGTTCGTACCGCTGCACATCGAGCACCCGCTATGGATGGCGCTGTTTCTGGTGCTCACCTCGGTCACGTTCAGCCTGTTCGGCTTCATCATCGGAATCTGGGCCGACGGTTTTGAGAAGCTGCAGCTGGTGCCGCTGCTGATCATCACGCCATTGACCTTCCTCGGCGGCAGCTTCTATTCCATCGAAATGCTGCCGCCGGTGTGGCAGACGGTGACGCTGTTCAACCCGGTCGTCTACCTGATCAGCGGCTTTCGCTGGAGCTTCATCGGCAAGGCGGATGTCGGGCTGGGCGTCAGCCTGACCATGACGCTGGTGTTCCTCTTCGCCTGCCTGGCGATCGTGGCCTGGATCTTCCGCACCGGCTACCGCTTGAAGGCCTGAGCCTAACCCCTTGCTTTGCCGCAATTCCGAACGGAAAACCGGCTTTTACTTTTGCTGGAATTGCTCTATGGAGGCCGCGCATTCGCGCCCTGATCATTTCGGGGCGCTTTCGTTTCGGGCGCCGACGGCCCGCGGAGGAACAATCGCTTTCCATGGCGCGCATCGTGATGAAATTCGGCGGAACCTCCGTCGCCGACATCAGCCGCATCCGCAATGTCGCGCGCCACGTCAAGCGGGAGGTCGACGCCGGCAACGAGGTGGCGGTGGTGGTCTCGGCGATGTCGGGCAAGACCAACGAGCTCGTCGCCTGGACCCGCGAGACCGCGCCGATGCACGACGCGCGCGAATACGACACCGTCGTCGCGGCGGGGGAGCAGATCACCTCCGGCCTGCTCGCCATCGCCCTGCAGACGGCCGGGGTCGAGGCCCGCTCCTGGCAAGGCTGGCAGCTGCCGATCCGGACCGACAGCGCCCATGGCGCCGCACGCATCACCGAAATCTGCGGCGACGAGCTGATCGCCCGGTTCGGTAAGGGCCAGGTCGCTGTCATCTCCGGCTTCCAGGGGCTGGGGCCGGACAACCGCATCGCCACGCTCGGCCGCGGCGGCTCCGATACCAGCGCGGTGGCGATCGCTGCCGCCATCAAGGCGGACCGCTGCGACATCTATACCGATGTCGATGGGGTCTATACCACCGATCCGCGGATCGAACCCAAAGCGCGACGGCTGGCCAAGATCTCGTTCGAGGAAATGCTCGAGATGGCTTCGTTGGGCGCCAAGGTGCTGCAGGTGCGCTCGGTCGAGCTTGCCATGGTGCATCGGGTGCGCACCTTCGTCCGCTCGTCGTTCGACGATCCCGACGACCCCAGGCTGGCGGGGCTCGCAGACCCGCCGGGAACGCTTATTTGCGACGAGGATGAAATCGTGGAACAGCAGGTCGTGACCGGCATCGCCTATGCCAAGGACGAGGCGCAGATCTCGCTCAGGCGGGTGGCCGACCGCCCCGGGGTGGCCGCAGCGATCTTCGGGCCGCTCGCCGAAGCCCATATCAATGTCGACATGATCGTGCAGAACATCTCCGAGGACGGCAAATTCACCGACATGACGTTCACGGTGCCGTCAGGCGATGTGGATAAGGCCCTGGCCGTGCTCGAAAAAGTCAAGGCCAGCATCGGCTTCGACGTGATCCAGCATGACGAGGGCATGTCCAAGGTCTCGGTGATCGGCATCGGCATGAGGAGCCATGCCGGCGTTGCGGCGACCGCGTTCAAGGCGCTTGCCGACCGGTCGATCAACATTCGTGCCATCACCACCTCGGAGATCAAGATCTCGATCCTGATCGACGGCCCGTATACGGAACTTGCGGTTCGCACTTTGCATTCCGTGTACGGTCTGGATAAGCAGTAGTTCAGTCGATAATCAGTCCCGGCCTCTCGACCTTCCGGATCGGCGGGCCGCCGGAGAGCCCGATGCGAGACATGGCCGCCGGACCGCGGGTGCTTCTGAGACGGCTTCGCGAGCTCATGGCCGAGCCGCTCGAACCGCAGGAGCGGCTTGACCGCATCGTCCGCGAAATCGCCCAGAACATGGTCGCCGAAGTGTGCTCGCTCTACGTGCTACGGGCCGATTCGGTGCTCGAGCTCTACGCCACCGAGGGCTTGAACCCTGGCTCGGTCCACCTGGCCCAGCTCAAACTTGGGGAAGGCCTGGTCGGCACGATTGCGGCCAGCGCCCGGCCGCTGAACCTGTCGGATGCCCAGAAGCATCCGGCCTTCGCCTACCTGCCGGAGACCGGCGAGGAGGTCTACAACTCCTTCCTCGGCGTGCCGGTGCTGCGTGCCGGACGCACATTGGGTGTACTCGACGTCCAGAACCGGACCAAGCGGCACTACCGCGACGACGAGGTCGAGGCACTGGAAACCACGGCGATGGTGATCGCCGAGATGATCGCCACCGGCGATCTCGCCCGGCTGACCCGGCCGGGGCTGGAGCTTGATCTGCGCCGCCCGGCGAGCTTCACCGGGCTGTCGTTCAACGAGGGCGTCGGCCTCGGCCATGTGGTGCTGCACGAGCCGCGTATCGTCGTCACCAATCTGTTCAACGAAGACAGCGACGAGGAAATGCGCCGCCTGGAAGCGGCGCTGGGCTCGCTCAGGCTGTCGATCGACGACATGCTGTCGCGCCGCGACGTCGCCTTCGAAGGCGAGCACCGCGCCGTCCTCGAGGCCTACCGGATGTTCGCCAACGACCGCGGCTGGGTGCGCCGGCTCGACGAGGCGGTGCGCAATGGGCTCACCGCGGAAGCTGCGGTCGAGAAGGTGCAGAGCGACATGCGCGCCCGCATGCTGCACATGACCGACCCCTATCTGCGCGAGCGGATGAGCGATTTCGACGACCTCGCCAACCGGCTGCTGCGGCAGCTGATGGGCCACGGGCCCGAGGTGCTGGCCGCGACCTTGCCCAAGGACGCCATCATCGTCGCCCGCTCGATGGGCGCAGCCGAGCTGCTCGACTACCCGCGCGACCGGCTGCGCGGGCTGGTCCTGGAAGACGGCGCGATCACCAGCCATGTCGTCATCGTGGCGCGCGCCATGGGCATTCCGGTCGCCGGCCAGGTCAAGGGCGCCGTGTCGATGTCGGAAAACGGCGATGCGGTGATCGTCGATGGCGACGAAGGCCGCATTCACCTGCGGCCGCAATCCGATGTCGAGGCGGCCTATGCCGAGAAGGTGCGCTTCCGCGCCCGGCGCCAGGAGCTTTACCGGGAGCTGCGCAAGCGGCCGTCGGCCACCAAGGACGGCACCCCGGTCGATCTGCTGATGAATGCGGGACTGGCCGTCGACCTGCCGCAGCTGGCCGAATCGGGTGCTGCCGGCATCGGCCTGTTCCGCACCGAGCTGCAATTCATGGTCGCGGCGACCTTTCCGCGCGCCGAGGCGCAGGAGCGGCTCTATCGCGATGTGCTCGATGCGGCCCGCGGCCGGCCGGTGACGTTCCGCACCATCGATATCGGCGGCGACAAGGTGCTGCCCTATTTCAAGAGCGTGGCGCATGAGGAGAACCCGGCGCTCGGCTGGCGGGCGATCCGGCTCACCCTTGACCGTCCGGCGCTGCTGCGCACGCAGGTCCGGGCGCTGCTCAAGGCCGCAGGCGGACGTGAGCTCAGGCTGATGCTGCCGATGGTCACCGAAATCGGAGAGATCATGCAGGCCCGCGAGGTGATCGACCGCGAGGTCCGCCATCTCTCCCGCTTCGCGCACAATCTGCCGACGCTGCTTAAGCTGGGCGCCATGGTCGAGGTGCCTTCGCTGTTGTGGCAGCTCGACGAACTCATGCGCACCGTCGACTTCGTCTCGGTCGGCTCCAACGACCTGTTCCAGTTCGTCATGGCGACCGACCGCGGCAATACCCAGCTCGCCGAGCGCTTCGATCCGCTGTCGGTGCCGTTCCTGCGCGCGCTCAAGCAGATCGTCGACGCGGGCAACCGGGTCGGTACCCCCGTCACCCTCTGCGGCGAACTGGCCGGCCGGCCGATCTCGGCCATGGCCCTGCTCGGCATCGGCTACCGCTCGATTTCGATGTCGCCGGCCTCGATCGGACCGGTCAAGGCGATGCTTACCGAGCTGCCGCTCGACCAGCTGACGGCGATGCTCGAAACCTCGCTCGCCCATCCCAACGCCACACGCAACGTCCGCGCCGATCTGGTCGGCTTTGCCGAGACGCACAACATCCCGCTTTAGCCGATGATCAATCTGCCGCGCGAGCGCATGGACCAGGTGGTGAAGCGTTTCGACATGCTCGAAGCGCTGATGGCTGCCGGCCCCGGCCCGGAAGACTATGTCCGCATGGCCTCCGAATATTCGGAGATCCAGGACGTGGCCATCCAGGTGCGGGCGCTGCGCGCGGCCGAAGGCGAGCGGCGCGACCTCGAGGCGATGATTGCCGATCCGGCGACGGACCGCGACATGAGGGCGCTGGCGGAAGCCGACCTGCCGGCGGTCGAAGAGCGAATCGAGGCGCTGCAATCGGCGATCCAGCTCCTGCTGCTGCCGCGCGATGCCGCCGATGAGCGCAGCGCCATCCTGGAGATTCGCGCCGGCACCGGCGGCGACGAGGCTGCGCTGTTCGCCGGCGACCTCTTCCGCATGTATGAGCGCTACGCCGCCACCCAGGGCTGGAAGATGGAGGTGGTCTCGGCAAGCGAGGGCGAGGTCGGCGGCTTCAAGGAGATCATCGCCTCGGTGTCGGGCAGAGGCGTGTTCGCCAAGCTCAAATTCGAATCCGGCGTGCACCGGGTGCAGCGGGTGCCGGCGACCGAGGGCAGCGGCCGTATCCACACCTCGGCCGCGACCGTGGCGGTGTTGCCGGAGGCCGAGGAGGTCGATGTCGAGATCCGGCCGGAGGACATCCGCATCGACACCATGCGGGCCTCCGGGGCAGGCGGCCAGCACGTCAATACCACCGACTCGGCGGTGCGGATCACCCACCTGCCGAGCGGCATCGTCGTCACTCAGGCGGAGAAATCGCAGCACCAGAACCGCGCCCGCGCCATGCAGATCCTGCGGGCCCGGCTGTTTGACCAGGAGCGGACGAAAGCGGCCGAGGAGCGGTCCGAATCGCGCCGGCTGCAGGTCGGCTCGGGTGATCGCTCCGAGCGGATACGCACCTACAATTTCCCGCAGGGGCGGGTGAGCGACCACCGCATCAATCTGACGCTCTACAAGCTCGACCGCGTCATGGAAGGCGAGCTCGACGAACTGGTCACGGCGCTGATCGCGGACCAGCAATCCAGGCTGCTCGCCGAACAGGTCGATGGCTGAGGACGGCCGCACGACACTATCCGGCCTGATCCGCGCAGTGCAGAAGATGTTGACGGACGCGGCGATCCCCGAGGCTGCACTCGATGGCCGGCTGATCGTCGAGCACGTCACCGCCACTACGCGGACCGATGCCGTGGCCCGCCCCGACCGTTTGGTCGATCCCGGCCAAGCTGCCGCGGCGCATGCCGCAGTCGCCAGGCGCGTCGGCGGCGAGCCGGTGCACCGGATCCTGGGCTGGCGCGACTTTCACGGCCTGCGCCTGTCGCTGTCGGCCGAGACATTGGAGCCGCGGCAGGACACCGAAGCCGTTGTCGAGGCCGTTCTGCCGTCGGTCCTCGGTGCAATCGAGCGGTTCGGCACCTGCCGCATTCTCGATCTCGGCACGGGTACGGGCGCCATTGCGCTGGCGCTGCTGAAAGAGGCTCGTGCGGCGCGCGCCGACGGCGCCGATATTTCCGAGGAGGCGCTGCGCACGGCAGTCCGCAACGCCACTGCCGCAGGCCTTTCAGGCCGCTTCCGCCCGGTGCTGTCGGACTGGTATTCCGCGACGGAAGGTCGCTATCATGTTATCGTCTCAAATCCTCCCTATATAAGGACCGAGGAGCTTGGCGCCTTGCAGCGCGAGGTCCGCCAGTGGGACCCCATCCGGGCACTGGACGGAGGCACCGACGGATTGAATGCCTTTCGAACCATCGCAGCCGGGGCGAGCCTCCATCTCGAGGTTGGCGGCCGGGTTGCGGTCGAGATCGGCTACGACCAGAAATGCGACGTCGTCAGCCTGTTTGGCCGGGCGGGGTTCCGGCTGATCGAGTCGAAACGCGACTTGCCGGGCCAGGATCGTGCGCTCGTCTTCGGCCGCTGAGGCCGGGCAGATCGGAAAAATCACTTGGCAATCGGCTGGAATGTCGATAGGGTCAAGCAGCCGGATGAGACGAAGCAGGCAGTGCTGTTATCGATTCGGTTTCCGTAGAGACAAGCTGCCTTCTTGCGTATGCGACGCCTTCAGCTTCGTGCGGGGATCGTCCGGCAAGTGACATGAACCTGATGGAAGGGCACGTGGCGCCAGCGCAACCGATGCGGGCGAACACCGGCAAAGCAGACAGAACGGCTGACCGCTGATGGTCGTTGCCGTACGCCGATCATTTTCAACGTTGAAGAGAATCTAATGAGGCCACAACAGCAGAACCGCCGTATGCGGGGTCGCAACAATAACAACAACAACAATAACAACCGTAAGGGGCCCAACCCGCTGACCCGCAACTACGAGAGCAACGGCCCAGACGTGAAAATCCGCGGCTCAGCTCAGCAGATCGCCGAGAAATATGCCACGCTTGCCCGTGATGCTCATAGCTCCGGTGACCGCGTGATGGCTGAGAACTATCTCCAGCACGCCGAGCACTACAATCGCATCATTGCCGCCGCCCAGGCGCAGATGCCGATCCAGCACATTCGCGACGTTCGCGACGACCTCGACGATGACGGCGAAGACGACCTCGACGGCATCGGCGGCTTGCCAGGGCAGCCGGCCAATGAGGCCGCCCCGCTCAACAATGGCTCGGGCCCGCAACCGATCATCGAGGGAACGCCCGCCGAGGTGGCCCTCAACCAGGAGGGTTTGCCGCAATCCAACCCGGAGCGCCGCGAACACCAGGGCACCAATGGCGGCTATGCCGGCAATGTCGAGAACGGTGATGAGCAAGGGCGCCGCCCGCGACGTCCCCGGCGCGGCCGCAACCGTCCCGACCAGCCGGAAGGCCAGGCGGCCGGCAGCGGCTTTCCGGCCGGTGAAGCGTCCGACTTTGCCGGCGGCGAACCGGCAGGCGAGGACGACGGCGCGCCTGCGGAGGGTGGCTCGGCGCTCGCCGACGCCGACCGCTGATCAGCCGGCCCGGCTCACCGGAATCAAGCTTTGCAAGCGGCGGCGGACGAGGCTGGAAACGCCTCGCGCAGCCGCTTTTTTGTTGCTTTCGGATCCCTTGAGGATCAACCATCCTTCCCCCATATGAGGGGTGAACTGGACCCGGCTCAACGAGCGGGTTCGTCACCCAATACTGACCCGGTGCTGCAAAGCAGGCCGGCGAAGGGAAGGAGACAACATGAACTTGGAAAAATACTCCGAGCGCGTGCGCGGCTTCATCCAATCCGCACAAACCCTGGCGCTCTCCCGCAACAACCAGCAGTTTACCCCCGAACACATCCTCAAGGTCCTGATCGACGATGACGAGGGGCTGGCCGCCTCGCTGATCGAGCGGGCCGGCGGCCGCATCCGCGACGTCAAGGCCGGCGTGGACGCCGCGCTCGACGCTCTGCCGCGGGTCGAGGGCGGCAATGGCCAGCTCTATATGGCCCAGCCGCTCGCCAAGGTGTTCTCGACGGCCGAGGAACTGGCCAAGAAGGCCGGCGACAGCTTTGTCACCGTGGAGCGCCTGCTGACCGCGCTGGCGGTCGAGAAGTCGGCCAAGAGCGCCGAGATCCTGGCCAAGGCCGGCGTCACCGCGCAATCGCTCAACCAAGTGATCAACGACATCCGTAAAGGCCGCACGGCCGATTCGGCGAGCGCGGAGCAGGGCTATGACGCGCTGAAGAAGTATGCGCGCGACCTGACCGCCGATGCCCGGGCCGGCAAGCTCGATCCGGTGATCGGCCGTGACGACGAGATCCGTCGCACCATCCAGGTTTTGTCGCGGCGCACCAAGAACAACCCGGTGCTGATCGGCGAGCCGGGCGTCGGCAAGACCGCCATCGCCGAGGGGCTGGCGCTGCGCATCGTCAATGGCGACGTGCCGGAATCGTTGAAGGACAAGCAGTTGATGGCGCTCGACATGGGCGCGCTGATTGCCGGCGCGAAATATCGCGGCGAGTTCGAAGAGCGGCTGAAGGCGGTGCTGTCCGAAGTCACCGCCGCCGACGGCAACATCATCCTGTTCATCGACGAGATGCACACGCTGGTCGGCGCCGGCAAGGCGGACGGTGCCATGGACGCCTCGAACTTGCTGAAGCCGGCTCTCGCCCGCGGCGAGCTGCATTGCGTCGGCGCCACCACGCTCGACGAATACCGCAAGCATGTCGAGAAGGATGCCGCACTGGCCCGCCGCTTCCAGCCGGTCTTCGTCGCCGAGCCGACCGTCGAGGACACCGTGTCGATCCTGCGCGGCCTCAAGGAAAAGTACGAGCAGCATCACAAGGTGCGCATCTCCGATTCCGCGCTGGTGTCCGCTTCGACCTTGTCCAACCGCTACATCACCGACCGCTTCCTGCCGGATAAGGCGATCGACCTGGTCGACGAGGCGGCTTCGCGGCTGCGCATGCAGGTCGATTCCAAGCCCGAGGCGCTGGACGAGATCGACCGCCGCATCATGCAGCTGAAGATCGAACGCGAGGCGTTGAAGGTCGAGAAGGATGATGCCTCCAAGGAGCGGCTCACCCGGCTGGAGCAGGATCTGGCCGCGCTCGAGGAGGAATCGACGGCGATGACGGCCGCCTGGGCCGCCGAGAAGGCCAAGCTCGGCCTCGCCGCCGATCTCAAGAAGCAGCTCGACGATGCCCGCAACGAGCTGGCGATCGCGCAGCGCAAGGGCGAGTTCCAGCGTGCCGGCGAGCTTGCCTATGGCAAGATCCCCGAGCTGGAGCGTGAGCTGACCCAGGCCGAGGCGCGCGACGGCAAAGGCGGCGGCATGGTCGAGGAGACCGTAACGCCGGACCACGTCGCTCAGGTGGTTTCCCGGTGGACCGGCATTCCGGTCGACAGGATGCTGGAGGGCGAACGGGAGAAGCTGCTGCGCATGGAGGACGAGCTCGCCAAGCGCGTCGTCGGCCAGGGCGAGGCGGTGCAGGCCGTGGCCAAGGCGGTTCGCCGGGCGCGCGCCGGTCTGCAGGACCCCAACCGGCCGATCGGCTCGTTCATGTTCCTCGGGCCGACGGGTGTCGGCAAGACCGAGCTGACCAAGGCGCTGGCGGCATTTCTGTTCGACGACGAGCAGGCGATGGTGCGCATCGACATGTCGGAGTTCATGGAGAAGCATTCCGTGGCCCGGCTGATCGGCGCCCCGCCCGGCTATGTCGGCTACGAGGAGGGCGGCACGCTCACCGAGGCCGTGCGCCGGCGCCCCTATCAGGTGGTGCTGTTCGACGAGATCGAGAAGGCGCATCCCGACGTCTTCAACGTCTTGCTGCAGGTCCTCGATGACGGCCGACTGACCGATGGGCAGGGCCGCACGGTGGACTTCCGCAACACGCTGATCATCATGACCTCCAATCTCGGCGGAGAGTATCTGGTCAATCTCGGCGAGACCGAGGACGTCGACAAAGTGCGCGACGAGGTGATGGCGGTGGTGCGGGCATCGTTCCGGCCGGAGTTCCTGAACCGTATCGACGAGGTGATCCTGTTCCATCGCCTGCGTCGGCAGGACATGGGAAAGATCGTCGAGATCCAGCTGAAGCGGCTGGAGCGTCTACTTGCCGAGCGCAAGATCACGCTCGACCTCGATGCCGAGGCGCTCGATTGGCTGGCCAGCAAAGGCTACGATCCGGCCTATGGCGCGCGGCCGCTGAAGCGCGTCATGCAGAAGGAACTGCAGGACCCGCTGGCCGAAAAGATCCTGCTCGGCGACATTCGCGACGGCTCGCGCGTCAAGATCACGGCCGGCTCCGACCGGCTGAATTTCCGCGCGAAACCATTCATGGCCGAAACCGTTGAGGCGGCATAGGCAGCCGGCTCGCAAGACCAGAGAATGGCCGCCTTGGGCGGCCATTTTCATGCCCGGTTCATCTTTGATGGTCCAGGTTATCGAATCACGCTTCGGCCGGGCTGCCGGGCGCCCGGCTGGAGATCGAAGAGAGAGCCATGATCCGCACGACGCTTTTCGGTTTGGCAGTCGCGGCCGGGCTCGTTTCCACAGCCGGTGCGGGGCAGGCCGGCCCGGACGGTCGCGCAATCCCGCAACCGCCGGTGCGGCTCGCCCAGAACGGCGACGTCGAAGTCTACTACGATGGCCGCGGCCGGCGGGTGATCGTCGACCCCTATACGGGTGAGATCCTGGCGGTCCAGCCCGCCCGGCCGATGCGCGAATACGAGCCGCCGCGGCGTGAGCGCTACTACGACGACGACCCCGAAGACATGGCGCGGCTGCGCCGCGACCAGCAGCGCGATCTGCAGCTGCGTGAGCCCCCGCCTGAACCTGCCTATCCGGATGACGGCTACGGCTATGGCGAGGACGCGTTTCCGCCCGCACCCCAATTGCCCGATGAGCCGATGACGGCCGAGCGGCAGCCGGTGGAGCGTGCACCGCTCGCGCCGGAAGGCCTTGCGCCCGATCAGCCGTCGGACGTCATCGTCCAACCCGACCGGCCGGCCAGCATCGAGCAGCCTGCTGGTCCCGGGGCGCGCAAAGAGGTGGCCGAGTTGCAGGTCCTGCTCGACCGCAAGGGCGCTTCGCCGGGAGTGATCGATGGTCATTTCGGCAGCAATGTCGACAAGGGATTGGCCGCCTATCAGTCGATCACCGGGCAAGTGCTGCGCTCGACCGATACGGTCGGTATTACCGAAGCGCTGGCCGAGAGCGGCGGCGATGCGTTCGTCAGCTATACCATCACTCCCGAGGATGCGGCCGGGCCGTTCGTGGCGGCTGTTCCGGCCGACTACAGCGAGAAGGCCAAGCTCGACCGGATGAGCTACACCTCGGTCTCCGAGATGCTGGCCGAGCGCTTCCACATGGATGAGAAATATCTCAAGGCGCTCAACCCGGAAGCGAATTTCGGCCGGCCGGGCACGATCATTCGCGTCGCCAATGTCGGCCAGGATCGTAAAGACCCCTGTCGCCCGGATCGTCGCCGACAAGCGGCAAAAGCAGGTGCGCGCCTACGACGCCGACAATAGACTGGTGGCCGCTTATCCGGCCACGATCGGCTCCTCCGACACACCGTCGCCGAGCGGCACCCATACGGTGGCGCGCGTGGTGCTCAATCCCGACTATACCTACAATCCGAACATCAACTTCAAGCAAGGCGACAACCACGACATCCTCAAGATCCCGCCGGGACCGAACGGCCCGGTGGGCAATGTCTGGATTGCCCTCTCCAAGCCGACATACGGCATTCACGGCACGCCCGATCCCTCCAAGATCGGCAAGACGGAGAGCCATGGCTGCGTGCGGCTGACCAACTGGGACGCCCAGGAGCTCGCCCGGGTGGTCAAGCCCGGCGTGGTCGTCGAATTCGCCGATTGAGCTCGCGCCGGCCGGGCCGTCACTGATTCGCCGGGAGCCGGCTTTCGCGCGGTTTGAATTCGCCAGCGATGTCCATATAGTTCGGGTCATCGGGACGGATCGGGCGCAAGCGGGGAGCCTTGGTGTCGCGCAAGGAGCTTCAGAACGGCCTGATCGTGTCCTGCCAACCGGTCCCGGGCGGGCCGATGGATACAGCTTCCTTCGTCGTCGGGTTCGCGCAAGCGGCGGTCGGGGCAGGCGCCAAGGCGGTGCGCATCGAATCCGCCGCCTATGTTGAGGCGGTCCGCAAGGCGGTCAGCGTGCCGATCATCGGGCTGATCAAGCGCGATCTCCCCGACAGCCCGGTGCGCATCACCCCCTACACCGCGGACGTCAAGGCGCTCAGCGAAGCCGGCGCCGATGTGATTGCCTTCGACGCCACGCAGCGCCCACGTCCGGCGAGCGTCGCGGAGCTCATTGCTGCGGTGCGCGCCTGCGGGCGCCGGGCGATGGCCGACTGCGCTTCGGCCGACGACGGGCGCCGTGCGCTCGCGGCAGGCGTCGATTATCTCGGCACCACGCTCTCCGGCTATGTCGGCGGGCCGGAGCCCGAGGCTCCCGATCTCGCACTGGTCGGCGCCTTGCGGACGCTGACGCCCAACGTGATTGCCGAAGGACGAATCCGCACCCCGGCCCAGGCGGCCGAAGCGATCGCGGCCGGAGCTTTCGCCGTGGTGGTAGGATCGGCCATCACCAGGACCGAACATGCGACGGCCTGGTTCCGTGCCGCAATCGAGGGCGCGCTCGGCCGCGCCAGGGAAGCCGCCGAACCGACGCTGGCGATCGACATCGGCGGCACCAAGATGCAGATCGGCCTGGTGGCCGACGGCGTCCTGCGGCATGAGGCGGTGATCGCGACGGACCGCGATGCTGGTCCAGACCGTTGGCTGAGCGGGCTTGCCGAACGGGCCCTGGCGTTCGGCGAGAGCTATGCCCAGGTCGGCATCGCGGCGACCGGCGTCATTCGCGACCGCTGCTGGTCGGCGCTCAACCCCGCCACGCTGGCCATTCCCGACCGGTACCCCCTGATCGAGCGCGCACAAGCCGTGTTCGGCAAGCCGGTTCTGGCCGTCAACGACGCCCAGGCGGCCGCGTGGGGCGAGTTCGTCCGCGGCGCCGGGGGAGGCGGCGATATGGTGTTTCTCACCATCTCCACCGGAATCGGCGGCGGCATCGTCCTCGGCGGCCGTCTCCTTGGCGGCTTGGCCGGCAGCTTCGGCCTGCTGGAGAGCCCGTCCGGCGGTGCGGCGCCGCTGGAGGATGAGGTCTCGGGCCGCTGGATCGCTGCCGAAGCCGAACGGCGGGGACAACGGGGCGGCGCGGAGGCGGTGTTTGCCGCGGCCGCCAGCGGCGCCGGCTGGGCCGAGGCGATCCTTGCCGCCTCGTCGATTCCGCGTCACACTGCTCTGCCGCGATATCCAGCTGATGCTCGACCCGGAGCGGATCGTCATCGGTGGCGGTATCGGGTTGGCGCCCGGCTATCTCGACCGGGTGCGGGCCCATCTGAAGCGGCTTGGTCACGCCGAGCCCGATCTGGCTCCCGCCAAGCTCGGGCGATCGGCGGGGATCGTCGGGGTTGCCGATCTCGCGAGCCGGCAGTTCACCCGGTTCCAGGTTTTCCAGGGGTAGAAGAGAAGGAATTTGCCGATGACACGCAGTGGGAGACTTGTGGCCGCCGCCTTGCTGGCAGCCGGCACGGCTTGGCCGACCATCTCGAACGCCACCGTTACCGTGCTCGGCTGGCCGGGCGGCTCGGAGGAGACGGCGCTGCGCGCAACCGTGGCGGCCTACAACGCCCGTCCGGACGTAGCCGACGCCGACAAGGTGGAGCTGCTGTTCTTCAACCGCGACGGCTTCTTCGACAAGCTGCAGGCCGACATGGCCGCCGGATCGGATGCGTTCGACGTCAACCTCGTCGCCACCTATTCGCTCGGCCGTTACGCCCCCTACATGGAGCCGATCGAGGTCGGCGCCGATGCGGCCAAGGTATTCGGCGAGAGCGTTTTGAAGACCATGCAGTTCGACGGCAAGCAGTATGGCGTGCCGACCGACCTGTCGCTGCATTTCATGTACTACCGCAAGGACCTGATCGACGCGCTGATGAAGGACGAGGCGGCCCGGCGAAATATGCCGAGATCGCCAAAGAGAAGCTCGGCAAGGATCTGCAGCCGAAGGATCCCGACAGCTGGACTTGGGACGACTGGGCCGCTACCGCGCTCTACTTCGCCAAGCAGGTCAATCCCGACAGCCCGGTACGCTACGGCACCGTGCTGCAGATGAAGAACCTGCTGTTCAACATGATGGTGTTCCAATCGCTGCCGCGCTCCTATGGCGGCGACTGGATGAACGACAAGGGAGACGTGACGGTCGATTCGGACGCTTACCGGACTGGCCTTGGAACTCTACAAGAAGCTCTACGATGCCGGTGCCTCGCCGAAGGATTCGTCGAGCTACGAATATGCCGAGACCAACGCGGCCTTCGGCTCGGGCCAGGCGGCAACGGCGCTGCAGTGGAACGCTGCGGCCGCGGATCTCACCAACCCCGACAAGATCGCCGGCGGTGGCCGAAGGTGACGGGGATCGTCGCACCGCCGGCCGGACCGGACGGCCGCGCCGACCACATCCATGGCCTCGGCCTCGGCCTCAATAAGAAAGCCAAGAACAAGGAAGGCGCGGTGAAGTTCTTGACGTGGCTTTCGAGCGAGGAGGCCGCGCTGCTCTATGCCAAGTCGGGCGGCTCGCCGGCACTGACCCCGGATGTCGTGGCCAAGCTTGCCAAGGAAAGGCCCGACCTCGTCACCCTCGGTGATTTCGCCAGCCGCTACGGCTATGTGATGACCGGCGGCGACCTCGGCCAATGCACTGCCGGTCTACGAGCTTCAGGCGAAGGAGTTCACCGGCTACTGGTCCGGACAGGAGAGCCTTGACGACGCGCTGGCGAAGACCAAAGCGGGCATGCAGGATCTGTTGAAGAAGTAGCCTGCGCAGCGCCAGGTTCTCGGCTCGAAGCAAAGCGCCGAACGGCCGCGCAACGTCGTTTCGGAGTGCGGACCGGAAGCGGTTTGCGGTTTTTTCGGCCGCTTCAGAGAGGGTCGGCTTGATGCTGCGACAGGACCGGTCAGGCTGATGGCCATCCTCACCCCGCGCGAGGGCCGGGCCTATCTTGCGCCCTTGGTGGCGTTCCTGCTGTTCTTCCTCGGCTTCCCGGCGGTTGTCGACTTGGCCTATTCCGTCTCGGCAGTGACGTTCGAGACGCTCCGCAACCCCGTCTTCAGCGGCCTCGGCAACTACCTTAGAGTGCTCCACGATGGAGAGTTCTGGCGCGCCGTCTCGTTTTCGGCCCGATTCGGCGGCGTCACCGCGCTGGCGGAATGCCTGCTCGGGCTGTTCCTGGCGGTGTTTCTGGCGCCGCTGCTGGCCAAACGGCCGCTCTTGATCGCGCCGCTGATGCTGCCGCTGATGGTGGCGCCGGCGATGGTCGGCCTGATGTATCGCCTGGTGCTGCACGAGTTCGCCGGCCCGGTGCCCTATTATCTATTCCTATGGCTTGGCGACAGCCCGGCCTTTCTCGACGTCGACCATGTCTTCTGGACACTGGTCGTCATCGAGACGCTGCAATGGACGCCATTTGCCTTCCTGCTGTTCTACATGGCCTATCTGGCGATCCCGACCGAGTTGCGCGAGGCAGCCGCCCTCGATGGTGCATCGGGGATGGATATCCTGCGCTTCGTCGAGTTGCCGCTGATGCGGCCGATGCTGGCGACCGGGTTCTTCGTGCGCTTCATCGACGGCTTCCGGGTGTTCGACAACATCTATGCGCTGACCGGCACGGGGCCGGGAGGCTCGACCACCTCGCTGTCGATTTTCATCTACCAGGCCTTCTTCAAGGAGGGCGCGATCGGCAAGGCGGTTGCAGCCTCGGTGCTGCTGTTTGCCGCCAGCCTGTGCCTGCTCGCGATGCTCAATCGGTTGGCCGTCCGCCGGAAAGCTTGAGCCCGATGCTGAAAGTGGCGCGCTGGATCGTGTTCTGGATTGCCGTCCTGGCAATGAATTTCCCGGTGCTGGTGACGCTGATCACCTCGCTGAAGAGCGCCGGCGAACTGTCGGTCAATCCGGGGCTATGGGTGCGCGCCCCCACGCTCGCCAACTACTTCGAGGTCCTGTCCCGGACCGACCGGTTCAACATCTACGCCTATCTCTGGAACAGCCTGGTGGCGTCCGCCGTCGGCACCGGCGTTGCGGTTCTGCTCGCTCTGCCGGCAGCCTACGCGATTGCCAGGAGCGATGTCGGCAAGCGGCTCATGCTGCCGCTCGTCATCAACCTGCGCGTGGTGCCGCTGATCATCTTCGCCATCCCGCTCTATGTCATGTACCAGTGGCTCGGCCTGCTCGACACCCGGCTGGGCCTCGGCCTGATCCTGGCGATCGTCAACATCCCGCTCACCTTGGTGATTCTGGTGAATGCGATCAGCGACGTCTCGGTCGAACTCGACGAAGCCGCCAAGGTCGACGGCGCCAATTCCTGGCACGTGCTGACCCGCATCCTGCGCCCGGTGGTGCGGCCGGCTCTGGCGACCACCTTCATCTTCGGCTTCATCACCGCCTGGAACGAGTTCCTGTTCGGGCTGATGCTGACCACGGCCAAGGCTGTGCCGGTGACGGTCGGCGCCTCGTTCTTCTTCGCCGCCAGCGGCGGCGGCGTGCAATGGGGAACGGCGTCCGCGGTGATGATGCTCGGCGCGCTGCCCCCGGTGGTGCTGGGGATGCTGAGCTACCGGCGGATCTCGGGATCGATGACGGCGGGAGCCTTGAAGGGATAGTTGCCGGCGGCCTCGGCGCAGAGTTGCGCTATTCGGGCAGCCCGGCGGCCGCGACCTTCAGCCCGTCCTTGGCGTCCTGCTTCAGCAAATCGTCGATGCGCTTGCGCTCGCGCTCGAACGCTTCAAGTTCGCCCTTGCTGAGCACGCGCCCGGTGGGCAGGCGCACCCGCATCGGGTCGACCTTGGTGCCGTTGACGATCAGCTCGTAGTGGAGGTGGTCGCCGGTGGCGAGCCCGGTCGAGCCGACATAGCCGATCACCTGGCCTTGGCGCACCTTCGAGCCCGGCACCACGCCGGCCGCGATCGCACTCTGATGGTTGTAGGACGTCTCGTAGCCGTTGGCATGGCGGATGATCGTCTGCCGGCCGAAGCCGCCAGCCCAACCGGCCTTCTCGACCGTGCCGTTGCCCGAGGCGATGATCGGCGTGCCGCGCGGCGCGGCCCAGTCGACGCCGGTGTGCATGCGCACATAGCCGAGGATCGGGTGCTTGCGGGCGCCGAAACCGGAGCGGAACTGGCCGTTGGGCACGGGATTGCGCAACAGGAACTGCTTGGAGCTGCGGCCGTCCTGGTCGAAATAGTCGACCGTGCCGTCCTGCATCTGGAACCGGTAGAAGGCCCGGGTCATGCCGCCGAAGCTCGACGCCATATAGAGCAGCTCCGAGCCGGCCGAGGCGTCATCGTCGCTGTCGGGCTGGGTAAACAGCACCTCGAGCCGGTCCGAAGGGTTGAGCCGCGCCTGGAAATCGACGTCGGAGGCCAGCAGCTTGATCAGCCGACCGGTCATATCGCGCGACAGGCCGTAGGAATAGGCGGCGCGGTAGATCCCGTCATAGACGGTGGGAAGATTGCCGCGCGAGGCGACCGGCGGCGGCGAATCGTCGAAGGCGGTCAGCACTTCCGGATTGGATTCCGGCTCGGCGGCAGGAACATAGCGGCGCTGGTCGTCGAGCGCGATGGTGAGCAGATGCGTGCTGCGGTCGTAGACGCTGGTGCGCACGATCTTGGCGCTGTCGCCGCGGACTTCCAGCCCGACCCGCAATACCGTGCCTTCCTTCAGCGCCGGCGCATTGAGCACTCGGGCAATGGCCTCCGCCATGCCTTCGGCATCGGCACCGGTGTAGCCGGCATCGGCGAAGGCCTCGACGATGTCGCGGCTTTCGGTGAACGGGATGATGTCCTCGGCATAGGAGTCGGTCTGGTCGGGATCGCCGGCCTGCGGCGTCACGCTGACATTCTCCGACACGATCTTGACGCCGTAGGAGGCGGTGATCGCCTGGGCGGCAAGGGTGTCGCCGAAGCGCTGGGGATCGACGTAATGCAGCGCGGCGACCTGCACATCGCCGTCGGCGGTGAGCACCGAGCCGGTGTTGCGCACCGTCTGCTCGACCTCGTCGGCCGACAGCGCGCTGGCCTCGTCGAAGGCTGCGTCGATCGGGAAGTCGACGGTCTTCAGGCTCATCTCGCTTTCGACCTTGGCGCCGTAGATCAGCCCGGTCGGCGCGGCAGGCGGCTGGGCGGCGCCGTCTTCGGCAAAGACGGCGAGCGGATCGAAGGGCGGATAGCTGCGCGTCGTCTTATAGCCGGCGGCGAGCGCCATCTTGACCTGCACCAGCGGCACCGTGCGGATGACATCGCGGTCACCGTCCTTGATCACCGTCGAGACCTCGAGCCGCCGCCGGTCCTTGGCGCGGGCGATCTGGCGCAGCGGCGAGGGTCGGTCGGCCTTGGCCTCCTCGCCGGCCTGGTCGGTCTTGCCCATATCGAGCAAGTCGGCGATTTCCGGGGGGGTCGCCAGCTGCTCGCGCCCGTCCAGAGCGGCGAACAGCGCCACGCCCATCAGCACGCTGGAGGTGACGCCGGTGAGAAACGTTCCCGACAGCCAGCGGGCCGAGACCTCACGGCGATCGGGAGGGCCGCTGCGGCCGTCCGCAATCAGT
>CAWBRU010000011.1:267500-269162 GCA_963791325.1 uncultured Alphaproteobacteria bacterium
CGGGCGCCAGCTCGGGTGGAGCCACCCTTGAAATACCACCCTTATTACTATGGATGTCTAACCGCGGCCCGTTATCCGGGTCCGGGACAGTGTATGGTGGGTAGTTTGACTGGGGCGGTCGCCTCCTAAAGAGTAACGGAGGCGCGCGATGGTGGGCTCAGAACGGTCGGAAATCGTTCGCTGAGTGCAATGGCATAAGCCTGCCTGACTGCGAGACTGACAAGTCGAGCAGAGACGAAAGTCGGTCATAGTGATCCGGTGGTCCCGCGTGGAAGGGCCATCGCTCAACGGATAAAAGGTACGCCGGGGATAACAGGCTGATGACCCCCAAGAGTCCATATCGACGGGGTTGTTTGGCACCTCGATGTCGACTCATCGCATCCTGGGGCTGGAGCAGGTCCCAAGGGTATGGCTGTTCGCCATTTAAAGCGGTACGTGAGTTGGGTTTAGAACGTCGTGAGACAGTTTGGTCCCTATCTGCCGTGGGTGTAGGAATATTGAAAGGATCTGTCCCTAGTACGAGAGGACCGGGATGGACGTATCTCTGGTGGACCTGTTGTGGCGCCAGCCGCATAGCAGGGTAGCTATATACGGACGGGATAACCGCTGAAGGCATCTAAGCGGGAAACCCACCTTGAAACGAGTATTCCCTGAGAGTCGTGGAAGACGACCACGTTGATAGGCCGGGTGTGGAAGTGCGGCAACGCATGAAGCTTACCGGTACTAATAGCTCGATCGGCTTGATCGTTCTCATTGCTTGTGCCCACCTTGCGTGGCCAAGCCCAGCTTCTCGAACAATTGTGCGTTTTGCCGACCTGGTGGTTATGGCGGAACGGCTGCACCCGATCCCATTCCGAACTCGGCCGTGAAACGTTCCAGCGCTGATGGTACTTCGTCTCAAGACGCGGGAGAGTAGGTCGCTGCCAGGTCTGCCAAGCGCACAATCGGTCTCTCTATGCGAAATGCCGTCCCCGTCGAGGATGGCCGTTATTCACAGAACAGCGGACGGCGCTTTTTGCCGGTCGATGGCGCGGGGTGGAGCAGCCCGGTAGCTCGTCAGGCTCATAACCTGAAGGTCGCTGGTTCAAATCCAGCCCCCGCAACCAGTTTCTCGATGAGATGTTTGAAATTGCGCCCCGGCCTCACGGCCGGGGCTTGTTGTCGCCCGCTCTTGGTCCGGCCGGCAAGCCTGCGCCTTGACCGCCTCATCACGCGCGCCTTGGCTTTTCGCTGAGGCCGATTTGCTTCCTCGTTGCGGCCGAGCGCCGATCCCGTGTCGGGCTGCGGCGGCGCCGGCCTCGGGCCTTGCGGCTTAGTGCAGCGAACGTTTCGAGTCCCGAGTTAGGAGTTCCGCGCGGACCGAAATCCGATCGCCGCCGTCAGCCGGCGGCAACCGACGGAACCCCGTCGGGGCCTTCGGCAGCGACCTGCCGATGGTGCTGATCGATGAGGATATTTCGGATCTCGCCATGCCGAAGGTTCTGGTTGAGAGCCGGCAGGGCGCGCTTGCCGCGCCCCCCACGCAATCGCTCGCTGCGCCGTTGAGCCTGCCGCCGTGCAGCAATCTCTGCGCGGTGCGAGCGTCATCGCGGCCCTGCCCGATCACCGCCGGATGACAGCTTCCCGTCTGCTGCAGAACGGGATGCAACCGGTTTACGAAAC
>CAWBRU010000012.1:0-131901 GCA_963791325.1 uncultured Alphaproteobacteria bacterium
ACGGATTGAATAATCAGTTCAAGGATCTGCGCACTGAGCAGTATGCCGCAATCTACGAGCAGCCCATCTATCCAAAAAACCAATATGCCAAGTCACCACCAGCCGAAGGCTGGCTGAAGCGGGAGGAGCAGACCCGCGCAAGCAACATCGAACTTCTCGTCAAACGAGGGGTCTTCACAAGGCCGTCTTCTAAATAGGCCGACGTGGACAAAGGAGCCTGCCGAGAAGGGCCATTGCCCGGCGAGGCATGGCTCGCTCCGGCCAAGCTTGCGAAGGTGCAACGTGGGAGGAATATCGAGATGAGAGACTTTGTATTCGATCTTGGCGCGTTTCAGACGCGCTCGACTAGCGACTTTATGTGTCGCGGCCATGGCTGGAGCGGTTTCTTCCGCCGGGGCCCAGGACAAATCGACCGGAAACGGCCTCGTGATTGGCTGGAGCCAGCGGGGCATCAGTGGTAGCGACTGGTGGAAAACTATGGTTGCCGGAGGGCAAGCACAGGCAGACAAGATTGGCGCAAAGCTGATTGTCCTGGATGCCAACGGAGACACCACACGTCAGAACCAGGACGTGCAAACCTTGATCACTCAAGGCGCCGATGTTGTAATTATCAATGCCAATGATCCAATTGGGGTTGCCACATCCGTTCGCGCTCTCAAAAAAGCAGGGATTCCACTGGTTGCCGTAAATTCCAACCTCGATGAGAAGCTCGTCCCTGACATCTTTTGCTACGTGGCGGAAGACCAGTTCGCCACTGGCGGCAAGGCCGGCAAGGTGATTGCCGAGAAGGCCATAGAAAAGTGGGGCGACGCGGGTGAAATCAAGCTGGCCAGCATTGGCGGCTTCCCCGGCGACGTGATCAGCGATCTACGCTTCAACGGCTTCATGGACGGGTACAACAAAGTGTTGGCTGCTCACCCCAAGGTGAAGACGGTCGTTGTTCCAATGAAGTTCGGAGAGTGGAAACCCGACAAGGCGCTGGCACCTATTCGTGACATGGCTACAGCCAATCCGGACCTTAAGATTATGTACAGCATGAGCGACGTCATGCAGGGCGGCATTGTCCAAGGCCTTAAGGAAGCTGGCCTTTGGGACAAAGTGCTCATGGGCAGTTATGATGGCGGAATGAACGCCATCAAGCAGATGAAAGACGATCCGAAAGGTCCACTTCAAGCCGACGCCTCCAACCAGCCTTGGGATCAGGCTGTGCTTGCCGTGAAGATGGCGCTGGCAGGCTTCAACAAGGACGAGAGCGCTTGCCCATCGAAGACGAATTATGTCGAAACGACGGTCGTGACACCAGATGAGGCTGCCACTTACTACAAGGAAGGCGAGACTTACGTCCGCGCAGGAGATTAGTGACCCCTCTCCGCTGGCGTTTTGACGTGTTCAGATAGCAAGCTTGGAAGAGGCGCCTCGTAACGGTGGGCACGACCACATGTGGTATCGGCTTTTCAGCTACCCGCCTCTTCCGTCAGCAATTCAGGAGCAGCGCGTGAAAAGTTTTTCAGAGACGCGAGAGCATCTACTGGCTCTCACCTTCTTCAACGATTTTGAGGCAAGGACAGTGGAAGCTATCTGCGAGCGCATCATACCGGGTGGCGACGGAGATGCCGGCGCAACAGAAGCCGGAGTGGTCTATTATATTGACTTGGCGCTTGCCGGCTTCAGCATTAGCCTCCAAAATGTCTATCGCCTGGGACTTCGTGAACTTCAGTTAGATTGCCGACGTCTTTACGGGACCTCCTTCGTCGATCTCGATTTCGGACCGCCAAGACGATGTTGTCAGAGAGTTCCTCGGACCTGAAGTCTCTACTGCCGCGGGGACGCGATCAAAATCCGAAGTCCGACACTTCCGATCGGCACCTGCTGGATCGACTCTTCGCCGTTGTCCGAGAGCATGCGATCGAAGGCCTATTCTGTGACCCTATCTACGGTGGAAACCGCAACACTGTCGGTTGGCGTCTTGTCGGCTTTCCAGGCGTACACTGGGGTTATACGGCCGAGCAGATGAAAGAAGGCTACGATGGAAGACAAATTCCTATCCCGTACTCTCTCCGATCTCCGCCGCGACCTGAGATCCCAGCCCAAGCACATTCTACCTACTCAGATGAGAAGCAGTCATGACTAAGAACGGCAAGATCGATGTGATCGTAGTCGGCGCGGGCGCCTCTGGAGCCATCGTCGCTGCAGAACTCGCGCAGAGCGGCGCACGGGTCGCTTGCATGGATAAGGGACCGCATTATTCCAAGCATGACTTCGACCTTAAGTTTGATGAAATTCGTTACTATGCCCGCGGCGCAATCGTGCCACACATGAGCACAGATCCAATGACCTGGCGCGAACGGAGTTGCGATACGGCCAAGCTGCTTCCTTGGGTCGACGGACCCCTAGGAACGGCCAACCCTCTCTACCTGCCGCCCTCGCTCGGCACGGGCGGGGGCTCAATCCATTGGGGAGGCGCGTGTTGGCGCTTTCGCGAGGCCGAGTTCTCGATGTTGAGCTTGATTAGCGGACGCCTCGGCACCAAGGCTCTGCCGGAAAATCACACTCTCGTCGATTGGCCGATTACCTACAGCCAACTGGAGCCCTACTACGATCGCGTCGAATGGGAACTTGGTATTTCCGGGGCGGTAGCAACATCGCCGACGGCAGCGGTAGTGGGCACAATCTTTGGGAAGCTCCCCGTGCTCGCGATTATCCGATGCCGCCGCTTCGACAGGGCCCGGCCGACCAACGGTTTTCGGACGCATGCTCGCGACTGGGCTTCCATCCCTTCCGCACCGCAGCAGCGATTGCCTCAGAGCCATTCAAGGGGCGGTCTGGTTGCACCTATTGTGGTTTCTGCCACGGCTATCCCTGCCATGTAGATGCGAAGACTTCGACCCATGTCGCTTCCCTTCCCGCGGGCTTGGCAAGTGGCAATCTTACGATCATGGAATTCTGCCGCGTTTTCAAAATCAATCGATCGGAAGATGGCAAGCGAGCGACCGGCGTTTCATTCTTTGACCCTCAGGGCCGGGTTAGTGAACTCGAGGCAGATCAGGTGGTAATTGCGTGCTATGCACTCGAGAATGCCAGGCTGATGCTCGCTTCGGGTATAAATCGTAGCGGAGAGGTTGGAAAACATCTAACGACCCATGCATTCGGCTTTTTCATGGGCCTGACCCACAAATTCCGCAAATCCGTACATGGGCCCTCTCGTTGCTTCAACTGCAATCGAGGATTTCAGTGGTGAGCTTGTACACGACTACGATCCCACGGTTCTTTGGGGTGCGCCGATTATAAGCTGGTTGGGCGACTTTCAGCCCCTTGAAATCGCCCACGCAATGCCGGCCGAGGCGCCACGATGGGGAAAAGGATGGCGTAATTGGATGCGTGACAACTATAGCCGCATTACATCAATGTATTCCCAGACGGCCAATATTCCAACCACAGAGACATACGTTGACCTTGACCCCGAGCGAAAGGACCCGTTCGGGCAGCCGGCTCTTCGAATGACTTGACGGCTGGGGCGACGTCGACAAGCGCGGTGTTGAGTTTTTGCTAAAACAAAAGCGCAAGATCGCCAAAGAGATGGGCGTCGTTTATTCATGGGAAGAGACGACATCCCCGGAATACCACCTGTCGACCCACGAATGCGGTACCCATCGAATGGGCGAGGACCCGAATGCTTCGGTTGTCGACGTTTATGGTCAGTCGCACGAGTGTGACAATCTATACGTCATTGGCGGTGGGCAGTTCCCAACCTATCATGGTTACAATCCGACCCAGACTATCCAGGCTCTGGCCTACCTAACGGTCGACCACATGCTCGGCAAATCCATGATGTCGACGGTAGATCGTGCGAGCGCAATCCATGGCTCCCCGCCCGTACACGCCTGAAACGCCCGGGTCTAGCCCGCAAGAACTTTCGATCCAGGGCATCACCGAAGGCTACCTTGGTGTCCAGGCGCTAAAGGGTGTTGAGCTCAATGTCCGCCGTGGCAGCATCGATGCACTTGCCGGCCAGAATGGGGCTGGCAAGTCCACGCTTGTTAAGATCTTGTCGGGAGCGGAGGAGCCCGATTCTTGGAACCAGAGCCCTAGGGGGCCAGGAACGTCGCTTTAGGTCACCGCAGGACGCGCAGGATGCGGGCATTCAGACGATTTATCAGGAGCTTAGCCTGGTGCCGGAGTTGTCTGTCGCCGAGAACATTTTTCTTGGCTCGCTGCCGGTAAAGTCATTCTCGCGGATCGTCGACTGGTCAACAATGATCGACCAGTCCCACGAGGCGCTTGCGCGCATTGGTTACGATCTCGACGTGCGCAAGTCGGTTGGGCAGTTTTCTGTGGCGGAGCAGCAAGCGGTGGAACTCGCTAAAGCGCTACGCAAAAAGGCCCGCGTCATTTTACTCGACGAGCCAACCTCTACCCTTCCCCAGCCAGACGTTATGCGCCTGTTTGAGGTGCTGCGCAAACTTGCGGCCGACGGCGTGACATTGCTCTACATTTCACATCGAATGGAGGAGCTTTATCAGCTTTGCGATTATGTCTCGGTATTGCGCGACGGGCGGAATGCTGCCGATTTCGCGATTTAAAGGCAGCAAACCGTCTGACGTCGTATCGGCGATGGTCGGCAAGAGCTTAAAAGGCTCTCTTGCCGAAGCGGCAATTAGTGGCAGGCGAAGCCCTCGCCTTGGACCGGGTCGCACTGACAGGATCCTCCTGGCTGTCCGCGACCTTGGCGAAGAAGGCAAAGTAGAGGATGTCAGCTTCGATCTTTACAAGGGCGAGGTGCTCGGGGTCGCAGGTCTGGTCGGAAGCGGCCAGTCGGAGTTGGTTGGCTTGCTTGCAGGCGCCAGAAAGCCAACGTCTGGATCGATTGCATGCGATGGCAGGCGCGTTCGCTTCAATACGCCTCGCGATGCGATAAAGCTGGGCATCGGCTTCCTTCCGCAGGATCGTAAGGCGCAAGGCTTTGTTCCGGACATGAGTGTTGCAGGGAATATCTCTCTAGCAAGCCTACCGATGTTCAGCCGCTATTCTGTTCTCAATGAGCGCAAAGAGACGATCGAGGCGCGGCGGTTGGCCGACCGGCTCGAAATGCGAATTTTTGGCGTTGACCAGAGCATGAAAACGCTAAGTGGGGGCACGCAGCAAAAGGGCATCCTCGCAAGGTGGCTCGTTCGCTCAGCGCGGCTTCTGATATGTGACGAACCCACGCGCGGGGTCGACGTTGGCGCCAAGGAGGACATGTACGAGCTGATCCGAGACTTTGCCCGGGATGGTGGCACGGTCATTGTGGCGAGCTCTGAAATCTCTGAGACGATGATGTGCGATCGGGTACTCGTCATGGCGAAAGGTCGGGTGGTCGCGGACCTTGATCATGACGACATCGATCCCCACGGCGAGGCGATAGTTGCGCGGTGCGCATGAACGCCGGCAACGGACAGGTGAAGGCGCAAGCCTCAGGAGATCGAAGTGGCAATGACAACTGAACAGAGCTCGACATCGGTCGGCAGTCAGAAAGCACCTGACGGCGCCGGCAAGATCTTCAAGCGGATCTTCGGGAAGAGCTATCTACTGTTGGTGCTTATGGCCATTATTTTTGTCGGCAACCTCGTGTCGCCGAATTTTCTGACAGTACGCAACGCTAGCAACGTTATAGCCTTCTCCTCCATTATTGCGCTCCTTGCAGTGGGACAGTTCTATGTCATTCTTACCGGCGGGATAGACCTCTCGGTCGGGGCTGTCCTGGCGCTTTCGACAGTGGTCGTCGCTCTTCTGCTGAATACTCAAATGGATCCTTTACTGGCCTCTGCACTGGCACTGGGCGCTTGCGGTCTTGTCGGTCTTGCGAATGGGCTGCTCGTGGTGTGGCTTAGAATAACACCGTTTATCGCCACACTTGCGATGATGAGCATGGTTCAAGGTTTCAGTTACATTATTCAGTCAACAAGCCTGATCGGCATAGAAAACGAAACCTTTGTGACAATGTTCTCAGATGGGACGATTTTTGGGATCGCGGCCCCGGTCATCATATTCGCAGTCATCACGATTATTGCTGCATTCTGCAGTCGCTACACAACCTTCGGTAGAAGCCTTTACGCAATTGGCGGTAATCGTGAAGCAGCTCGCCTTTCTGGGCTACCTGTAAGCCGCGACCTGCTAGTTACTTACACACTTTCCGGTTTGTTGGCAGGTCTCGCGGGTTTATTGGCAGCCGCCCAGCTGATGCAAGGCAGCTCTCTCATTGGGCGCGGCTATGAACTCGACGCGATCGCCGCCGTCGTCGTTGGCGGAGCGTCGCTGGTGGGTGGCAAAGGCGACCCCATCAGTTCGGTGATAGGTGTGTTTGTCTTGGCAACGATCGTCAACATCATGAACCTCGCCGGCATCTCATCTGAGCCGCAGTTGGTTATCAAAGGAGCGGTCATCATCGCGGCGGTGTTCTTGTCAAGCGCGGGCGGCGTTGCTCGGATTTCGGCATTCCTCGGATGGTTCCATAGCCGCTCCCGATCGGGCAGCCGCTCAGGGTCGAAATGAGCCACAAGATGGGTGTCAGGAGCATCAAGAATCGAAGGATGATCGACGTTGCACGTTTGGCGGGTGTCTCGCATCAAACTGTGTCGCGCGTGCTGAATGCCAGTCCAGCAGTTGGTCCAGAACTAACGCGGCGCGTCCAAGAGGCGATCCGCCACCTTGGTTACAAGCGGAACCCAGCAGCGCGTGCCCTAGCGTCTCGTCGTTCCATGAATCTTGGCGTAATAACATTCGGAATTTCTCTTTACGGGCCGTCGCTTACCTTGTTTGGGATTGCTGAGGCTGCACGCCAAGTTGGCTATACAACGAGTTCTCATCACCCTCGCTGACGTGACCCGTGAAACCGTTCGAAATGCGATCGCGCATCTTGAGGAAGTGTCGGCGGATGGCGTGGTGATCGTTGCGCCGGTCAATAATGTGGTCGAGATGATCCAGGGTATGAACATCGAGTTGCCCATCGTCAGCTTCGAGCCCGGCGCTATCGGCAAACCGACGAGCGCAGCCGTCGATGAGGTGCTCGGCGCTCGGATCGCTACGCGGCATCTGCTCGAGCTTGGCCATCAGTCGGTTTGGCATGTTGCCGGGCCGAGTGGCTGGCTTGGGGCGGACGCGCGGATCAAAGGCTGGCGTCAAGAACTGGCGACAAACCGACGGGTCGCACACGAGCTTATCGAGGGCGAGGATTGGAGCGTGGCCGCCGGATATAAAGCGGGTCGACGGGTCGCCGCCGACCGCGAGATCACGGCGGTTTTTGTCGCCAATGATCAAATGTCACTCGGTCTCTTGTGCGCGCTGCATGAGGCCGGTCTTCGGGTGCCTCAAGACGTCAGCGTCGTCGGATTCGATGATATTCCCGAGTTGGCTTTTTTCCTGCCACCCTTGACAACAGTCCGACTCGATTTTGATAGGGTTGGACGTGCTTGTGTGGCCATCATGCTTGAAATCCTGCGTGGCAGCCATCCGCTTGCTGCTACCACTGTGCCTCTGCCCGAATTGGTATTGAGAGCCAGCACCACGGGGCCTCGCGCAACGTGAGCTGAGTAGTTCAATTCGTTCAACTTCAAGAATTAGCCCACGCAATTCGAGATCCTAGTCAGCAGGAGATGCCTTATGGAACTGCGCAAACTCGGCAAGACCGGGATGAAGGTAACACCCCTTTGTGTCGGCACCAGCGCGCTCGGCAACTTCCCCGCTCAATACGGTTATGAGGTCAACGCAGATCAGGCAATCGCCACCCTCAAGGCTGCTCTGGATGGCCCCATCAATTTTATCGACACATCTAACGAATATGGGAACGGCGGCGATAGCGAGCGTCGTATCGGTCAGGCGATCGCGGAAGCCGGTGGGTTGCCGGAGGGCTACGTGCTCGCTACGAAAATAGATCCGCCGGTTGGATCTAAGGACTTTTCGGGCGATCGCGTCCGCGAGTCAGTCAATGAGAGCCTCGACCGCCTTCGCCAGGACAGACTACAGCTTGTCTACTTTCATGATCCGGAGAAGATCTCTTTCGAAGAAGGCATGGCCAAAGGTGGTCCGGTGGCAACGTTGATTGACCTGCGGGATCGCGGTCTCATTGGGCATCTTGGTGTTGCCGGGGGACCAATTGACCTGATGTTTCGCTACTTAGAAACAGACGTTTTTGACGTTGTGCTCAGCCATAACCGATATACGCTGGTCGACCAGTCGGCCGACCCCCTAATTTTGGCGTGCCACGAGCGTGGGGTTGGATTTGTAAATGCGGCCCCTTTCGGAGGAGGGATGCTCGTAAAGGGACCTGAGAAGCAGCCAAATTACTGCTATGCGCCTGCCAGCTCAGATATCGTCAACCGCGTTCGAGAAATGGAGCGCATTTGCAGCGATGCTGGCATACCCCTCGCCGCGGCAGCCCTACAGTTCTCCATGCGCGACGAGCGAGTGGCGTCGACCATCGTCGGCATGTCAAACCCCCGCCGCATCGAGCAGACACTGTCCTTGGCACGGGAGCCAATCGGGCAGGATCTGTGGCGAGATTTGATGTCCGTCGCTCGACCATGACTTAGTTCGATGTACGTGTGCTCAGGACACACTGCTTCAAGGATTGCACCGGTCGGCAACGCGCCCTTGGACAGCTGATATTTATTTCGAGGGCAGGCCAATTTCAATCTGCCTGCATCTTGAGCCACTTGCCGTTGACCCACCCCTTTTTCCTGTACGGCATCGCATGGCACTCAATGCTAGAAATACCGTACACGACGCCGACCCAGGCTCCTCGCCGTTCGAATTCGAAGACGACATCGCCGTTATGCAGTTGATCAACCTGCCGGTATTGGGTGCTAGGGCCAGAACGAACGGCGAGAAACCCATCACCGCCTTCCTTGAGCCTTGAAACGACGCGGCTGGCGCAATTTGTGGCTTGTCCGTCGCCTCCATGTTCCATCACAGCAACGTCCAGACTATCGGAAGCGGCAGGAAGCCCGGCGAGCGCGGAGATGAACACAAGGATGGGGGTTAGCCGGACGCCCATTATCGACCTCCAAGGCTTGTGCAAAGAAATACCCAAGTGCTGATCCCGTTCTAGGCCTGACTTCGAGCGACGGCCGGTCTAGTCTCTGCTTGAATTCTTGTTCCCGGATCAACCGGCCATGAGATGGTGTGCTGCCCTCGCCGCTACAGCTGTCCTTCTCTCTTCTCCGGCACTCGCCCGGTCGAAGGCGGCTGACTATCTCGTTCGCGAGGAAATCGCTGGAGCATGCGACGGCGGAAATGGCACGATCGACGACTCTGCCGTGATTGAGAGAGATCTGAACGGCGACGGCAAGGCAGATCTCATCATCGCCCATGAAGGCATCAAATGCACGAACGGCAGCCGAAGCAATGCCTGCGGGATGGTGGTTTGCACGGTCAACATATACATCCGTGAAGGCGCGTTGCTGCAATCGATGGTTGACGATCTTCTGGGAGCCAGCGTCAGCGTTGGCAATGGCAAAATTCCTTTTATCCGCATGGTCGATCACGCCGGTAAGCCGCACAGCCTTAGGGAACGGCCAAGGGTTCCGGTAGGCCGGCGATGGGAGTTGCCATGTTGCCAATCTGGTAAGGCGCGGCGGAAGAGTTACTAGGGATAGGCTTATTTCTCGGCGAAGGTGCCCTGCCCCGCGCCTCCTAATCCGGCTTCCGTAAACCTTCTGGTGAATGGCAGACAAGGCTGTTCAGGAGTATACTCTTGATGGGTAAGGGAGGTCTGTCATCAACTTGCCGCTGCCGCGTCGCGATCGAGATCTTAGACAAGCGAATCGCGATCTTATACCCGCACGAACTGGATGGCCGGCGAGATCGCGAGACATCGCTGACGATCCGCCGGCAGGCGAGGAGGCGTTCGTCGGGGGCGGTGACGGTTTCCGCAAGGATCCAGCAGCATGCCCCGACAAGGACAATCCACGCGCCCGTCCCAAAGGACCGGCAGGCCCGATTGTTCAACGGTTTCGGCAGGCACAACCAGGACCGGCGCGTGATGGCCAATTAGCCTGAGGATAAGGCCCAGACCGAGATCTGGGACCTACAGTGGAGGCCGGTCAGAATTTCTGCCCGAGGCGCGAGAGCTCGCTTTTGCAAGCTGGCTGGAGCGAGGGACCTTTGGCGACTAGGCAGCGCAGCGCCTCCCCGCCGATGATGCGCTCGCCGGCACAATGGGCGCGATAGTCAGGGCCACAGGACTCTCGCATCAACCTGATGGCTTGGCCCGGCTCGATGACGACGACGGTTGTGTCGCCTGTCGGGTCGGGCGTGTTCGCTGGAGCGGCCGTGCCGGTGGACGCCGCTGGCGCGTCGGCGCCTGGCGCAGCCGAGGAGGACGGCGCCGCGGGATCGGCGTCGCTCACGGCTTCCACCGCCTCCTTGCACGACGCCGAGAGATTGGCGGCGTTGCTTTCCAGGCATTGCAGGGCCTCTGCGCCGCCAGGTGGTACGCTGGCACAGTAGGTCCGGTAGTCGGTCGGGCAGGCCGAGCGAATGGCCTGTTGTTGGGCGGCCGTGGGCGCTCCCTGCGCCGCCCCGGCAAAGAGAAGCAGCGAAGCCGACAAAAGCCGGGCCAGCGACATACGCGTCATGGAAATCTCTCCTGTGCAAAGCGGCCCCCGCCCGCACCGGAATTGCGTCAGCAGTTTATTGGGCAGTGGGTTGGGCGACAAGGTCGGGCAGTGGTCGGCAAGATCGCGAAGGCGAGACCTTTCGGTGGCGACAGCTCTGCGCCGCATATCGGACGTTGAGATCAGCTTTGAAATTTCCCGAGAGCGGGCATCGACGATGATGACACTGGAGGTCGTAGTTGTGCCAGGAAGAGACGTTCGTCTACCCATCCTCTACGGCCGTTTTGGAGGTCATTGCTGCCGTTGATCCGGGCTTGGTTTGTCGGAAAACTGTTGTCTGCTTTGACAATCGGGATTGACAAGAGCCAACTGACTATCTGCAACCTGCCCTACATGCTACGCTGCGAGTTCCTTCTGGGCGCTGCGGACGCAGGAGCAACCGCCATGGGATCTCGGGCCATCGGGTTTCTGATCGGCTTAACTGTCGGCATCCTTCTATTGCCACATGCAGTCGGTGCGCAGGAGGTGATCTACATCGTGCGGCACAGCGATCCGCCGTCGACGCTGAATTTTGATGAGATTCTCGATGAAACCCCGCTGTCGGAGTCCGGGCAACAACGGGCGAAGATGCTGGCCGAGCGACTAAAAGACGCCGGTGTCACCGCCATCTATGCCACGCAAACCAAGCGCACAGTGGAGACGGCCGAGCCTCTCGCAAAAACCCTTGGACTCGAAATTCGTGTCAACGCCGGTGAGGACACCAACGGCCTGGTCCGTCTCCTCCGCTCCGAGAACGGGAAAGACAGGGTGCTTGTGGTGGGGCATTGGAGCACCATCCCAGAGATTCTGAAGGCGCTTGGATATTCCAAGGAAGTCAAGATTGAACGAAGTGCATACGACAACCTGTTCGTGGTTTTTCCGAGAGGCGAGCAAGCACCGCTTGTGCTGCACCTTCACTACTGAAACTGGAGCCGAGGGCACAGCGAGCACCCGTACGGAAGGTAGCGTCCAGGACCACTTCGTACCCTTTCTCTTGCTCGCGGTTCGCTGATCGTTAGATGTCCATTGTCGGCCCGAAACTGCGAAGGGTTTTGGCCTGGAAGCTCCTTCCCGGGGCAAGGTCTGCAGGCGGCGAAAAAGGTCGGTCTACTTGCGGCGAGGAAGCATCACCGTGGCATCTGCCTCGTGTCCCGATCCGCGTTGCATTGGCCCTCACGTTCGGTCTCATCATCGCTGTAACTGCTGTCGCGCTGATCCTCGCCCTGGAAAGCGGCCGCCAGAACACCATCGAACTCGTTCGCGATCGCAGCGAGCGAATTATCGACACGATTGTAGAACGGACGCAGTTGCACCTCGATCCGGCACGCGACCAGTCGGAGTTCCTGGCCAGGCTTTTCCGCGACGGCGATATCGACACACAAAATGAAGCTGCCTTCCTGAGCCAGCTTCGGGCAGCGCTCGCCGGTATTCCACAGATCGCAGCGCTCGCCGTCATTCGCACCGATTTGAAGCAGTTGCGCGTAGAACGCCATGGCGACGACGTCGTCACGAGAACAATTGATATGCACACGGTGCCCGGCCTTGATGAAGCATTCGAGATGGCGCAAAGCGCAGGACGGCCGGTCTGGGGAGAGCTTCTGTGGAGTCAGCGGCTGAACCAGCCTCTTGTCAACGTCCGCACCCCTTTATGGCATGAACATTCATTTCTCGGGATCTTGGTGACCACGGTCACGGTCGCGGAACTGTCTCGTTTTCTCGCCGAGTCGCCCTTTGGGTCAAACGTGGGCGCATTCATTCTTCGGCCGCAGCCAGGTCCTCGCCCACGCAGCGACTTGCGACAGTCGCTCGCTGTTCCAGCGCGACAAGATCGGTTTTCCGATCGAATTGAGCGAGATCGGAGATCCAGGTGCTGGCGTCGATCTGGAGCCGGCTGCCAGCTCGAGCCAGGCTGCGTGCTCGACTTTGCGGTTCTTCGAACAGCCAAGTTCGTCGACGGTCGATACGCCGACTCCCTAAGTCTGGTCATCTATCGCGACATGTCAGGATAGAGCGACCAGCCTTGGAGTGGTCGACCGTGACGCTACCGCTCGACGAACTGGCGAGCGAAGTCCGAGAGTTGAGCACGGCAGCCTGGCTCGAGCTAGCGGCCGGATCTTGCTGCGGTCGCTCGGCGCCTGGCTGGTCGGCTTATGCGATTGGAAAGCCGATGGTTGCGGCGCACGCGCAACTGCGGCAATTCGGACTGGCTGCGATCTCACCGCAGCCCGACCGCTCGCCGGCAGTCGGCTTCGCGAACTGGACGAGGCGATCGGGGCTTACAACTCGCTCATCGCGACGTTGCACTGGTTCGAAACCTACGTACCGCGACGCCTGGTCAAGCAGTTGATGGCACAAGGCGAACAGGCAACCGCACTTGTAGAGCGGGACGTTCACCGTGCTGTTTACCGACATCGTCGACTTCACAAGCCTCGCAGAACGGCTATCGGCATCAGATGCGGCAACGTTCCTCAATGACCATTTTCGGCTCCTCGCTGCCTGCGTGGAGGCGGAAGGCGGCACCATCGACAAGTACATCGGCAACTCGCTGATGGCATTTTGGGGGGCGCCCGAATTGCAGATGGATCATTCCGTCCGAGCCTGTCGCGCAGCCAGAGCAATCGCGGCCGCGATCGTTGGTGACAATCGGCGTCGAAGAAAGCTCGGCCTGCCATCCGTGCGAATCCGGATAGGCATACATGCCGGCCCCGCAATGGTGGGAAACATCGGGGCTCCGGGGCGCATCAACTATACGCTGGTCGGAGACGTTGTGAACACAGCGCAACGAATCGAAGATGTCGCCAAAGACTTCATGACCGATGATGACGAGGCTGTTGTTCTGATCAGCGATGTCGTGCAGCGATCCGTCGGGCCGGAATTTTCGGCACAACCCATCGGCCAGCATATTTTGCGCGGACGCCATGCGGCGACAAACGTTTTCAGACTAGAGGCAAGTTGATCGCTTTGCAGACGTTCCGGCCCGACGTTACGAAAGTCGCCGTCGGGTCAAGTCACGACATCGCACCTTGGAGGCTGAAGGTCCGCTATCGGTCTCCCCTGACCACAAGCTGACCGTCCGCTACCGGCCCACAGCTGACTCGCGCTCGCCCGCGAGACGAACGGCAGCTTTGCGCCGCATGTCCGCCATCGAAGTCTCCATGGTCATCTCCCGAAAGCAGACATTTGACTCACGCGGCATGGTATCCCCTAATCGGATGTTCGTTCAGCTCACGCGGAATGGTAGCTCAGCGCGCTCCTTGGCCGTTCCGCTCACGAAGGCAATGGCCGGTTCCCATCAAAGCAAACCGCCGCTGCAGACAGCCTAACGGCCCCCGAGCGAGGTCGGTCGACGACAACGAGCAGCGGAAAGTTTCTCTACACGGAGGTCGCGCGGTCAAGCAGCGGTGCGATGATATCCATCAATGTGGACGGAGCCCCGTCCGTCCTGCTTCTCGGGCGCTTCATCCACCATTCCGACCGCGGGTTTCAACTTCCCGCCGAACTCTAACGCGGGATGCTGGCCGCCTGCGGGCTGATCGGTTCGATGGCAGCAGAGGTAACCATATGACAACGCCAAGGCGGAGAGCTTCATCAAGAAGCGAAGGTCGAGGCCCTCTACCCATGGCCTTCGAGAGCTTCGAGGACCCGCAGCTGTTCGAGGATAAACACATCCGGCAGACGGGCAACTCAGCAGCCTGACCCCGGTCCACTCTAACTGGCGCACTTCACTAGGGGGTCAATTTTGCATGCCGATTTGCATATAACCGAGCCGATTGTCGCCACCGCCACGTCCCGATAGACTAACCCTATCGCGGAAAATAAACTCAACCTCGAGTTCGGCGAAAGGCCAACAAAATGGCCGAAGAGCGCTTTCGGCGAAAGCTCGCGGCAATCCTTGCGGCCGACGTGGCCGGCTACAGCCGCCTGACCGAGACGGACGAGGAAGACACGCTCGACCGGCTCAGGCGGCTTCGCACCCAAACCATCGAGCCTCTCATAGCTGAGCATCGCGGCCGCGTCGTGAAGCTGATGGGCGACGGCGCGCTGGTCGAGTTCGCAAGTGCCGTCGATGCGGTTCGCTGCGCAGTAGAAATCCAGGGTCGGATGGCTGACCTCGACGCAGACACGCCCAGCGCGCGGCGGATCAGGTTTCGGATTGGCATTAACCTTGGCGACGTCGTCGTCGATGGCGACGATCTGCTCGGCGACGGCGTGAACATCGCCTCGCGGCTGGAGCAACTGGCCGAGCCTGGTGGCGTCTGCATATCGGCCAAGGTGTTCGAAGAGGTCGGAAACAAGCTGGATCTGGCGTTCGACGACATGGGCGAGCGCGAGGTCAAGAATATTGCCCGACCGGTTAGGGTCTACAGACTGACAGACTCGGCCGTTTCGCCGTTGGTCGACGTCTCGGCGCCGGTGACGGGATTTGCCGGCCGGCCGGCGATTGCCGTCCTGCCGTTCGACAACATGAGCGGCGATCCTGCCCATGAGTTCTTTGTCGACGGACTGACCGAGGACCTCATCCTGCGGCTCTCGAGCTGGAAGTGGTTTCCGGTGATCGCGCGGAACTCGACCTTCGTCTTCAAAGGCCGCGCGGTGGACATCCGCGAGGTCGGCCGCAAGCTCGGCGCCCGCTACGTCGTCGAAGGCAGCGTCCGCAAGTCGGGCCACCGCATCCGGGTGACGGCGCAATTGATCGACGCCACCGATCACCGCCACGTCTGGGCCGAGCGCTATGACCGCGACCTCGCCGACACCTTCGCGGTCCAAGACGAGATCACCGACAGGATCGTCGGCGCGCTCGAGCCGGTCATCGGCGACGCCGAGCAGCATCGCGCGCGCGTCGGGCGCCCCGAAAACCTTGACGCCTGGGAGCTGTGCCAGCGTGCGTTCTGGCATTACTACCGGGTGAACCGGCAGGACCAGCAAATGGCCAAGGAATGGTTCCGCAAGTCGATCGCAATGGATCCTGAACTCGCCATGGCATGGGGCGGTCTGTCGATCGCCTGTTACTACGACATCGTGACCAGTTGGACGTCAGACGTCGGCGGCTCGATCGAAGAAATGCGGGCAGCGGGCCAACGAGCCGTGGCAATCGGTGACCACGGTCACCTGGGCCGTTTCGGCCTGGGTTTCGCACATATCTACAGCCGACAGTACGACTCCGGCATTCGTGAAATGGAGCGGGGAATCGAAGAGAACCCGAGTTCCGCACACGGATATTATCTATACAGTATGGCGCATATGTTTGCCGGGCACTCGGAGCGCGCTATTGAAGGGGTCGGAAGGGCGCTGAGGCTGAGCCCGCGCGACTATCACATCGCGCAGCTGATTTCGGCGGCGACGATAGCTAACGTGGTGGCTGGCAACTATGAGCAGGCGATTGTGTTCGGCGAGAATGCCACTGCTCGCGCACCCGACCATCCGCTGGCACACCGCAATCTAGCCGTTGCACTGGAGAGCCTGGGACGGATAGACGAGGCCAGGGCCGCGATTGCCCATTTCAAACGCCTGGTTCCAGGCTACTCGATCGAAACCTTCCGGAGAGCGATGCCGTTCAAGGACTCCAAGGACGCCGATGCGGTGATTGCTCCCTTGCGGAGGCTTGGGGTGCCGGAGAATTCCTGACTCCGGCGGCTAGGCATGTCTACGAGGGCTGCAATGCGTGCGGGAAGGGCCGAAGATCCCGCACCCGTGGAAGCGCTGGTGGACTCCATCAGGAGAATAAGTCGGAGAAAAGCCCCCCTGATTGTGGCTTTTATAAATACAGCTTGCCTTGGGCGCTGATCGGCCTACGCAACGGCAATTGAACGCTGCGCTCCCTTCTGTAATGCAAACCTTCCGCTCCCAGACCGTTCCAAATGAGTTGCGGCGCGGCTGCTTTCATTTTGTTCTGCCTCAAAAGCCGACCGACCGCCTTCGGCCAGCAGCTGACTCGGGCTCGCCCGCGAGACGAACGGCAGCTTTGCGCCCATATCGGCCTTAGAGGCTAGCATTGCCTCCGGCCGGAAGCAGACATCGCGGCGGACCGTGTTGGAGGTCGTGGTAGCGCCAACAGCGGTCATTGCCGAGGAGATGATTTAACGTCTTTTCGGGCCCGGGAGCTGACTGGCAACTTTGGCTTCGTCACAAAGATGCCTGCTGGCTACTTGCTGCCATGTCTTGTGCCTGGGCCTACAGGCACCGCGTACGATGCAGCAAGCGCGAGGACTGCCAAAATGAAGATACCCCAGAAAGAAAGATGCAGCGCGCTATCAAGAACGTGCTCCAGCAGCGGGTCCTGCGACGCCCGGGCCAACCCTTGAGGCGTTTCCAGGGTTGCCCAAACCCGGGGAGCGTCACCAGCACCGTAGTGGACTATGCCGAAGTTCAAAATCGCGCCGAGCACGCTAGCGCCAAGCGTGTTGCCGAGGCTGCGTGCGAACACGTTTGACGCTGTTGCGGCGCCGCGCATGTTCCAGCCAACGCTGTCCTGGATAAGGACGATGCAGGTGACGCTAAGCAGGCCCATGCCGAAGCCCATTACGAAGGAACATGCGCCTGCGAAAGCCGGATGGCTCTGCGCTGAGAGAAACAGCAGGCCCGAAGCGCCGATGGGCAGGATCACTCCCCCGAGCCTCAAGGTTGGGCGAAGACCGAAGCGCTTGAATAGGCGCGAAGAAAGGGTCGCGGCCAAGGGCCAGCCAACCGCGAGCGCGGTCAGAACAAACCCTGCCACCAGCGCAGAGCGCCCCAGCACCCCCTGAACATAAAGCGGCAACACCGTTGTGAACCCGATCAGACCCATGCTGGCCAGTACTGTCGCGGTGTTGCCCATGGCGAGCAAGGGACGCGCCCAGAGTTTCGGATCCACGATCGGTTCCGCCGCCCGCATTTCCTGCCAAAGAAAAATGACAAAGAAGACTACGAACAGGGCCGCGGAGATCAACATAGTCGCGCGATCGGTTCCCGCCTCCGTAAGCGCCACGATCAGGGCCACCATAGCCACGGAAAAAAGCGCGGCACCCCAATAGTCGATGTGGTGCTCTCGTCGTGCGACGGTCTCTTGCAAGAAAAACCAGAAGCCGACAATCGTGAGCAGGCCGATCGGAATGTTGATCCAGAAAATCCACGACCACGACAGCTGTTCAACAATTAACCCGCCGGCGAGTGGTCCAGTTACGGCGGAGAAGGCCCACACGCTTGCGATCAGTCCCTGAATCCGGGCGCGCTGCTCAAGTGGGTAGAGATCGCCCACGATGGTCATCGCGACGGGCTGGATGGCGCCGGCTCCGGTGCCTTGGAGCAGCCGGAGGGCCACCAGCGCCGTCATCGAGGTCGCGAACCCGCAAAGCAGCGATCCCAAGAGGAAAATTATGATGCCAACAATGATCACGGGCCGGCGACCAAACAAATCCGTCAGCTTGCCGTAGATGACCGTGGTGGTGGTTTGGGCGAGCAAAAAGGCTGCAAACACCCAGCTGTATCGCTCGAAGCCGCCAAGGTCGCCGACGATCTTGGGCATGGCCGTGGCGACAATGGTAGCCTCTATCGCTACCATGAAAATGGCCAGCATTATTGAAGCCACGACCAGCGGTCGCTTAAGCTGCAAGTCACTCATGTGGAAACAGATGATCCCATGCAATTGAAGGCGGGCGGCGGCGGAAACCCCTGGAAGAAGGCCCTAAGTCGCCGATGCCGGTGATCTGAATACCAGCACCGATCACGGCCGTCACCAGTCGACTGCCTTGCAAGTTTGATTGGAGTGACCGCTTTGGGGTGAGCTTGATTAGCGCTTAAATGTCCCAATTGAGGGCGAAGAGCAGTCATTCGCGATCTTAAGTGCGGAAGTCACCTTCGGGTCACGTCACGACGGTGCCCACGCCTACCTGAATGTCCGCTCTCGAAGGTTCCCAGCTCGAAGCCGCCGGTCTGCATTCAGCCCGAAGGCGACCTTTGTCTCCCAGGCGATAAATGGCCGCTTTGCGCCGCTTGTCGGCCGTAGAGATCACCCAAAAGCAGACATCGCCTGAGTTGACGCTGGAGGTCGCGGTTGCGCCGCTTCTAGGTCATAGGAGCCGGGTCGCAGAAGCAGACAGAGTAAAGGCCGTCCAACGATGGCCTATCGTTTGCGCATCCTAAGTTGCATTATGCCGCAAAGCGAGTTGCCATGGAGGCCACGATGCCAATCGACCGACCGAACGATGCTCACCACGGACTGAACCGTAGGGAGGCTTTGGCAACAAGCGCAGCGAGTATTGTAGCATTCGCGACCGGAACCGTTGGCGCCACTTTTTCGATCTCAACGGTCGCCTTGGCGCAGGAAGGCCAGGAGCCACTTGGAGGACAGCCCCCAGCGGGGTCGAAGCCCTCCACCAATGATTTCGCCTACCAGCTCAAATATCATCGCGCTTTTGAGGCAGTGCTCTGGGCAATTCCGGCCGCGGCGATCTACGGCTTTCGACGTGCAGCGTTTGACGATCTGGGCCTCAAGGATCACGACATCATCGCATATTCGGCTCCTGCCACGCCCAGGCTTGAAGCGATCACGGCCAACACGACGACGCCCTACATCACGGCCTTCGCTGATCTCCGGAAAGGTCCAGCGGTGCTCGAAATCCCGGCGGCGGGAGCGGATGCCAGCCTCTACGGCCAGGTGGTCGATGCTTGGCAGCTGACCATCGCGGATGTCGGCCCCGCCGGTATCGACAAGGGGAATGGTGGCAAGTTCCTGTTCACGCCGCCGGGCTTCGAGGGAGGGGTGCCGCCCGGCTATCTCCACGTCGCCTCGCCGAGCAATCGTATCGCCTTCGCTTTTCGTTCGGTCCCTGGCCAAGGCAAGAGCGCGCAGGATGCTTATCGCTACGCCCAGAACCTTCGAATGTACGCGCTGGCCCAGGCTGACAGTCCGCCGAAGCAGCGCTTCGTCGATCCGATCAATCAGCGCTACCCCACGCTACCCTTCTTCGACGAGCGCTTCTTCGAGGACCTCTCCCAGATCGTCGACGGAGAGCCGGTGAACCCTCAGGACAAGGTCATGATGGGCATGCTGGTGTCGCTGGGCATCGAGAAGGGCAAGCCCTACGCGCCCGACGAGATGACCAGAAAGGCGATGCGGCAGGCCGCCATCGACGCGTGGTTCTTCCTCCAGGCCTGGTACGACAACTTCCCCAAGGACAAGCTGTTCTACCCCGATCGCCACTACGCCGCGCTTCTGCAGACGGACGCCAATCGCACCTTCACTTTCGTCACCGACGACCGCATCGATCTGATCGACCGCGCGGCCGAGTACTTCTGGTGCACCTACATGCCCAAGGTTCTCAGCGACACGCCTGCCACGCAGTATCTGATGGCCATCGCCGACAGTGACGGCAGGCCGCTGGAGCCGGGGAAGACCTACAAGGTCGCCGTTCCTGCGAACATGCCAGTCCGTCAGTTCTGGGCGCTGACGATCTATGACAGGGCGACCTTCCCTTTCATCTACAGCGAGAGCAACCGGACGACGCTCTCGACCTACGACCTCGATACGATGAAGCGCGACCCGGATGGAGGCGTCACGATCTATGTCGGGCCGAAGGCGCCGGATGGTCTCGCCTCCAACTGGCTCCCGACATCGGGCAAGCGGCCGCTTCCGGCGATCCGCTTCTATGGCCCGACCGACGACCTTAACCAAAAGCACTTCAAGATGCCGGACTTCGAGCTGGTGAACTAAACCGCACGAGGATGATATGCCGCAACGAACCATCATCGCCCGCGACCTTTGTCCCTAAGCGATGAGTACCGCTTTGCGGCCAGAAGCAGCCGGTCGACCGTTGACCCACTGCTATAGCCGTCAACGCCGAACTACCGCGATGCTCTACGCCACATCATGCGTGGTTCGGCCACCTTGATTGAAGCGGAGCCGCGCCTTGCATACCACCCCCTGCTGCCTCCCCTGCTCCACCCCGTCCCCGCTCCCTACCCTTCGTTGGCAAAGGGACGTCTCCAGACCTTTCGCTGCATCTCCCCTGCCCATACACCCCCGGTCTGGGTCCTCCTCAGAGGGGGTATGAGGCTGCAGGACCGCCACCCTGTCGAGCTTCAAATTCGCTGCGCAGGATGGCCCGGGCCCGCTTGCCAGAGGCGCCACAGCAACAGCCGCGTTCTTCATCATCCCTGCAGCTGCATAGGCGGCGTGTCACACCTAAAGGTAGAATATTCGAGCTCTACAAGGCGAGGGGGCACTGGCTGAGGGTTTGGAGGTGAGGGAGGCGCGCCAAAAAACATAACAATTTCTGGCCGGAATTCCTCCCTCACCCGGCTGCCAAGTAGTTGAACCATCGAAAATTCTCTACTCCGCCCCTGGGCACCAGCGTTTTCAACCATTCGTGCGCCCTCGTCGGCCGGCCGAAATTGCAATTCGCCGGCTCGCGTCCCGCTCGAACGTTCGGCAAGCGGCGCGAGCGAGCGTCTGCGCCGCGGCGGCTTATTGGTGACCCTTCATGCAGGTGTCGTAGTAGCCCCACGGGTCCGACCGGCCCTGGCTGGCCTCCTCGCACACGGTGACCCAATTGCGCCACTCGGCGTAGGCGTGGTGCTGGCGGTAGGCCATCATCGCCAGGGCGGCCAAAACCAGGATGAAGAGGAGCAGCGTGTTGTCGGACCTCATCGCGCGGACCTCGGCCGGTCGGCGCGCTTGGGCCAACCGGTCACCGCGCAAAGGCGCCCGCCCGCCGCGCCGGCGGGCTTGGCAGTCCTGCAGTCGGCCTCGCGAGCCCTCGGCCGCTGCCGCTGACCGTCGCCTCCGGCAAATGTCGCATGTTCTTGCATGTGCCCGGATGTGTAGCACTTCGAAAAAGCGGCCGAAAGCGACTGCGAACGCAGCGAGCCGACCGGCTCGCCCGCCACGCAGCCCTTACGTCGGTCGCCCGACCGGCAATCCATTCGGACTGTGGCATGCAGCGGACGACCGGGCGTCCGCGCGAGGGTTCATCAACGCGCATGTCTTGTGCTAAGGAGACTCGTGATCACCCGTCCAAGCAGGTGGAGAATTGAGCGGCACGGTCGAAGTCGAACACGCCGCAGCGGCTCCGGGCGGCCCTCATGCGCCGGCCGTGCGCCGTGGGGCGGCGCCGTCGGCAGGCCCAGCCGGCGACCGGCCGCGGCCGAGGAGCCGGCGATGACCGATCAGGTTAAGTCCAAGCATCTCGCCTCCCTCGCCGGTCGAACTCCGCGCTTCCAGGGGCCGAGGGGCTCGATCGCCCATGTCGACGCCGGCGATCTGCCGATCCTGCACCGCCTGTCGATCCGCCGCCTGCTGCTCGAGCCGCACGGCCTGCGTGAACCGCACTGGCATGCCAATGCGCACGAGCTCGGCTACTGCCTGGTGGGACAGGCCATCGTCACCATCGCCGCCAATCACGCCGAACGGGAGAGCTTCCTGGTCGGCGCCGGCGAGATGTTCTTCATCCCTTCCGGTGCGATGCACAGCATCGCAAGCCTCGGTGACGGGCCGGCGGAGTTCATCCTCGCCTTCTCGCACGAGCGCCCGGAGGATTTCGGCATGAAGGCGGCATTCGGCGCGATGTCCAATGCCGTTCTCGGCAACACCTACGGGCTCGCGGAGGCCGCCTTCGCGGGTTTCGACCGTTCGCTGCCGGGGAGCAAGGTTCTCTCGGTCGACGCCGAACCGACGGTCGAACCGCAGGCCCGCCACGTCAATCCCTATAAATACAGCGTCGAATCGACGCCGCCGCAGATCGACTTTCCGGCCGGCAACGCCCACACCACCAGGGCGGCGCTGTGGCCCATCCTGCGCGACATTTCGATGTTTTCGGTGACCATCACCAGCAACGGCATGCGCGAGCCGCATTGGCATCCCGAGACGGCGGAAATGGGCTATGTCGCGGCCGGCAGAGGGCGCATGACGATCCTCGACCCGGACGGCAGCGCGGACACCTATCTCATCCGACCGGGCGACGTCTACTTCATCCCCCGCGCCTACCCGCACCACATCGAGAATATCGACGCCGAGCGCCTCCATCTGCTGATCTTCTTCGACCGGACGTCGCCCGGCGATATCGGCTATCGTTCGCTGATCAACGTCTATCCGCGCAGCACGCTCGCCGCGGTGTTCGGCATCGCCGAAAGCGGCCTGCCGGCCTTTCCGTTCACCGAAATCGATCCGCTGCTGGTGCCGCGCACCAATCCGGTCGACCCACCCGATAGATCAACGCCGACCTCGAACCAGAAGGACCGCCCATGAGCACGCGCACCGCCCCTCTCCGCACCCCCACCGACCTCGGCCAGAACGCCAAGCAGGACATTTCCGCGGCGCTGAAGGCGCTGCTTGCCGACACCTTTGCCCTCTATCTCAAGACCAAGAACTTTCATTGGCACATGTCCGGCCCGCATTTCCGCGACTATCACCTGCTGCTCGACGAGCATGGCGATCAGATCTTCGCGATGACCGACGCCATCGCCGAGCGGGCGCGCAAGCTCGGCGGGACGACGATCCATTCGATCGGCGAGATTTCGCGCCTGCAGCGCATCGCCGACAACGACGCCGAGTTCGTCACCCCGCAAGACATGATCGCCGAGCTGGCCAGCGACAACCGTCAGCTCATCGGCTTCCTGCGCTCCACCCATGGCGTCGCGGAAGAGCACAACGACGTCGCCACCACCAGCATGATCGAAGTGTGGATCGATGAGGCCGAGCGCCGCGCCTGGTTCCTGTTCGAGATCAGCCGCAAGGATTGAAACAAAAGGCCGGGGCGCGCGCCTGGGCCGGCGGCCGCGCGCCCTCACTTGGGCATGAAACAGCCGGGGCGTGAAACAGCCGGGCTGATCGAGCTCGCTGAACGCCCCGTGCCGCTCCGCGTCAGGGCCTGCTGCGGCAGCGGAGCTGCGGCCATCGGCAGGCGGCGTCAGCCCTCGCCGGGGACCGGAGCGCGCGGGTCGATCAGGCTCTCGGCCTTCAGCTCCTTCCAGAACGCTGCCGGGATGCGCGCTTCGAGGGAATGGAGATTGGCAACCACCTCCTCGGGCTTGGCGGCGCCGGGGATCACCGACACCACCGCCGGATGCGCGAGCACGAATTGCAGCGCCGCGGCCGGAAGCGCGACGTTGTGGCGGTCGCAGACCGTCTCGATCGCGCGAACCTTGGTCTTGATCGCCTCGGGCGCCTTGGCGTAGCCGTAGGCCGCGTCGGAGCGCGACCCGCGCACGAGGATGCCGGAGGCAAACGGCGCGCCGATGATGATGCTCACCCCGCGTTCCACGCACGCATCCATGCCGTTGTCGAGGCCGCCCTGGTCGGCAAGCGTGTAGGGCATCGCGACGATGCAGAAGTCGAGGTCGTAGCGGTGAACCATCTGCTTCAGCGCCTGGGACGTGTTGATGCCGCAGCCGATGGCCTTGATCTGGCCGGCTTTTTTCAGCTCGTCGAGCGCTTTGATGCCGCCGTCCAGCGCCTTGAGATGGCGCTCCGTCTCGCCGCCGTGGAAACCTGCGTCGAGATCGTGGACGATCAGGGCATCGACCGTATCGAGCGCCAGCCGCTGCAGGGCCTGCGCGTAGGAGCGCATGATGCCGTCGTAGGAATAGTCGAAATCGACCTCGAAATTGAGCCCTCCGACCCATGGCGAGCGATCGAAACTGGGCGGGTCAGCGGGCCGGTGCAGCGTGCGCCCGACCTTGGTGGTGACGATGACCGCATCTCGGGGCTTGGTCCGCAGGAAGCCGCCGAGCCGGTGCTCCGCCAGTCCCCGGCCGTACCACGGTGCCGTGTCGTAGAAGCGCACGCCGGCAGTCCAGGCCGCCGCCAGCGTCGCTTGGGACTGGGCCTCGTCGACCTTGCCGTAGAGCTCGCCGAGATGGGCGGTGCCGAGCCCGAACACGGGCAGATCGAGTGCGGTGCTGGCAACCCGGCGGGTCGCCGTCAGTGGTGACGTCACGTCTTGATCCTCCCGGCTAAAGGGACACCGGGGTTCCCATGGGCCGCTCGCGCAAACCTGTCAGAGTAAAATTCGTTTGACCAGTCTTTGGTTCTGGCGATTTCGGTCATTGATCGGGCTGCGCAACAGCGTCGAGGAGGAGGCTGCCGGGCCGGGATCATCGGCCGGAAAAACGCGGCGGCCGCTTTTCCAGGAATGCGCGCACCCCCTCCCGGTAGTCGTCCGTGCGGCCGGCCTCGCGTTGAAGGTCGCGCTCGAGGTCGAGCTGCGCGGACAATGTGTTCTGCTCGGCGGCGTGGATCGCCTGCTTGATTCGGGCATAGGCCTGGGTCGGCCCTGCGGCCAGCTTGGCGGCCAGGGCAGCCGCCTCGTCAAGCAGGGCATCGTCATCGACGGCGCGCCAGATCAGCCCCCACGCCGCTGCCGTTTCGGCGCCGATCGGCTCGGCCGTCATCGCCAGCGCCTTGGCGCGCGCCTCACCCAGAAAGCGAGTGAGCCACCAGGTGCCGCCCGAATCGGGGATCAGCCCGATTGCGGCGAAGGCCTGTATGAAGCGGGCCGAACGGGCCGCAAGCACGATGTCGCAAGCGAGCGCGATGTTGGCTCCGGCGCCCGCGGCGACGCCGTTGACGGCACAGACGACCGGCTTGGGCAGTGCCCTCAGCCTGGCCACCAGCGGGTTGTAGAGGGTGTCAAGGGTATGGCCGAGATCGGGTGCGCCGCTGGCCGGATCGCGGTCGGCCAGATCCTGGCCGGCGCAGAAGCCGCGCCCGGCGCCCGTCAGCAGAACGGCGCGGCAGTCCGGATCCGCCTCCGCCGCGGCAAGCGCGGCGGCCAGCGCCGCATGCTGGGCCGCGTTGAAGGCATTGAGGCGTTCGGGCCGGTTGAGGGTGATCAGCTGGTAGCCGGGGCGATGCTCGACGAGCACGGGGTCGGCCGACATCGTCGCCCTCACTCGAAGACGATCGACGGTATGGCCGCCGCGGCGGGGCCGCGCTCTGCAAGCAGCCGGTCCCAGACGCGGGCCGCGATCTCGCGGTAGATCTGCCCGGAAGGCCCGTCCGGCGCGGCGGCGACGATCGGGGTGCCGGCATCCGAGGTTTCGCGGATCACCATCTCCAGCGGCACCTCGCCAAGGAAGGGCACACCGAGCCGCTCCGCCTCCCGGCGGGCGCCACCATGGCCGAAGATGTCGTAGCGGGTGCCGGTGTCGGGGGCGATGAAGTAGCTCATATTCTCGACGATGCCGAGCAGCGGCACATCGACCTTGCGGAACATGTTGAGGCCTTTGCGCGCGTCGATCAACGCGAGATCCTGCGGCGTCGAGACGATGACGGCGCCGGCCAGCGGCACCTGCTGGGCCATCGTCAGCTGGGCATCGCCGGTGCCGGGCGGCATGTCGACGACGAGCACGTCGAGCTCGCCCCAGGCGACCTCGCGCAGCATCTGGGTCAGCGCCGACATCACCATCGGCCCGCGCCAGATCATCGGCGTATCCTCCTCGACCAGAAAGCCGATCGACATCACCTTGAGGCCGTAGCTGTCGATCGGCTTCATCACCTTGCCGTCGACCGTCTCGGGACGGCGCCTGACGCCGAGCAGGCGCGGCAGCGACGGGCCGTAAATGTCGGCGTCGAGGATGCCGACCTTGAGACCGTTGGCGGCAAGGCCGAGCGCCAGATTGACGGCCGTGGTCGATTTGCCGACGCCGCCTTTGCCCGAGGCCACGGCGATGATCGACTCGATTCCGGGCACGCCGCGCTTGGCCGGCTGGGCCCCCGACGCCGGCGGCCGGGCGGATGCCGGTCGAGGCGCCTGCGGCGGCAGCAATGGCCGGGCGGCGCCCGGCGCTGCCGGGCGTGGCGGCGGCGCGGAGGCCATGCCGCCGCCCTTGCGCTCGGCGGTCAGCGCAACGACGGCGCCGGCCACCCCCGGGATGGCGGTGACGACACGTTCGGCCGCGGCGCGCAGCGGCTCCAGCTCCTTCGCCCGCTCGGCCGGAACGGTGATCGAGAAGAACACCTTCCGGTCGGCGATGAAGATGTCGGAGACCAGGCCGAGGCTGACGATATCGCCTTCGAAGTCCGGCCCCTTGATGGTCGCCAGCCGCTGGAGGACCACATCCTTGGTCACGGACATTGCGCTGTTCCTGCTTGCTGGGGCTGACATAGTGCAGAATGCGGCCCGAACCAAGCGCGCCGGCGGCGCCTAGGCGAGGCTTTCCAGCTCTTGGCGCTGGGTCTCGAGCGCCTTGAAGACGCGATAGTCGCGCGCCAAGCGCTCCGCGGCAGCCGGGTTCGGGGGATAGCGGCGCGCCACCTGGCCCATGGCCGACGCCGCCGCGCCAAGGTCGGGGAAGAAGCCGGCCGCGGTGGCCGCAGCGGCTGCGGTGCCGCGCAGCACGGCTTGCTCGCCACCCGCGTCGAGCACCGTCAGCCCGGTGGCGTCGGGATAGAGCTCCATCAGCAGTGAGTTTCTGGTGTGGCCGCCGGCGATGTGCAGCGCGGCGGCAGAATGGCCGTCGTCGCGTACGGCATCGACGATGCGCCGCAGGCCGAGCGCAATGGCGACCGCGGTGCGGAAATAGAGCCGGCAGAGGCTGTCGAAGGAGGTCTCGAGGCCGAGCCCGCTGATCACGCCCAGCGCCCGGGGGTCGGCAAACGGCGCCCGGTTGCCGTGGAAATCGGGCAGGACGTTGAGCCGTGGCGCGAGGTCGGGATCGGCTTGGCGCAGCTCCGCAATCCGCGCCAGCACCCGCTGGTGGCGGGCCGCCGTCGGCTCGCCGCCCGCCGCATGCCAACGCACGATGTGGTCGAGCAGCGCGCCGCTGGCCGACTGCCCGGCCTCCGTCGTCCACAGGCCGGGCAACGCGGCGCCGAGAAACGGGCCCCAGCCGCCGGGAAATCGCCGCGGCCGGCGGCCGAGCGCCATGATGCAGCTCGACGTCCCGGCAATCAGCGCCAAGTCACCGCCGGGATCGCCAGCCCCCCGGCCGCCGAGCACACCCACAGCCCCGGCATAGGCATCGATGAAGCCGGCGCCGACCCGGCAGCGGGGAGATAGACCCAGCGCCTCGGCCGCCGCAGCGGTCAGCGGACCGAGATCGCCGCCCGGCGGAACGGCTTGCGGCGGCAAGGCGCCACGCGCAAACACGTCGCTCAGGCCGAGGCGGGCGAAGAAATCGGCCTGCCAGCCGCCGGCGTGGCCGAGGAAGGTCCATTTGGCGACGAGCGTGCCGAGCGAGCGAGCGGTCGAGCCGCTCGCCTTCCAGGTGAGAAAGTCGGCAAGGTCGAAGAAATAGCCGGCGGCGGCCCAGGTGGCCGGCGCATGGCGCTTCAGCCACAGCAGCTTCGGCACCTGCATCTCCGGCGACATGCGGCCGCCGAGATAGTCGAGCACAGCGTGACCCGTGGCGGTGCATTCCTCCGCCTCGGCCAGCGCCCGGTGGTCGAGCCAGGCGATGGTATCCCAGCCGGGCCCGCCATCTGCGGCCACCGGCAAGGAGCGGCCCTGCCGGTCGCGGACGACCAGCGAGCAGGTCGCATCGAAGCTGATTGCCGCGATGGCCGCAGCGGCGATGCCGGACCGGTGTCGTGCCTCGCGGACGGCGGCGCAGACCGCGGACCAGATGTCTTCCGAAGCGTGCTCGGCTTCGACCGCGCTGCGGCGATTGAGCAAGATCGCCTGCTCGGCGTGGCCGACCACCGTGCCGCGCCTGTCGAACACCGCGGCACGGGCGCTGCCGGTGCCGACATCGACGGCACAGACGAAGGCCGACATCAACCGGCTTTCGGCCCGGTCCCCGCCAGCAGAGAGGGCAGCTCGTCCATATCGGCAAACAGCCGATCCGGCTTCAGCTGCTCGATAGCCGCCTGCAGCACGCCCTCGCCCGCATGTGAGCCGCCGGTGAAAGCAAAGACCCGCATGCCGGCGCGCTCGGCGGCGAGGATCCCCGCCGGGCTGTCTTCGATCACCAGACACCGCGCCGGTTCGGCGCCCATGCTGCGTGCGGCGTGGAGAAACAGGTCGGGAAACGGCTTGCCGCGTGACACCATGGTCGCACTATAGATATGCGGCTCGAACTGATCCAGCAGTCCGGTGACCTGAAGCGACAACCGGATGCGCTCGGGCTGGCTCGAGGAGGCGACGCAGTAGGGCACTCCGAGCCGCGGCAGGATCGCGGCCACCCCGGCGATCGGCTTCAGCTCGGCCTTGAAGCGGCGGAAGATCTCGGCCCGGATCTCGTCGAGATGCCCGTCGGTCATCGCCAGGCCGAAGTCGGCCTCGATGATCTGCCTGATCGTTGCCATGCTCTTGCCGAGGAACAGTTCGTAGGCGGTCTGCTCGTCGAGCGGCACACCGGCGGCGGCGACGGCATCGATCAGCACGGCGATCGAGATCGGCTCGCTGTCCACCAGCACCCCGTCGCAGTCGAAAATTACCAAGTCCAGCCCTGACACGGAATCCTCACCTGCTGGTCCAGAGCCGGATGGCGAGAACCGCGATCCGCCCTAAGCCTTTGTTTCGGCGTGGTGCTGACCGGAGGCCGTTCGCGCCCGAGCGCGCTCACACCGTGCGCAGCCAGCCGCCGTCGACGAAATAGGTCGAGCCGACCGCATAGCTGGCGCGCTCGGAGCATAGGAAGACGGCGAAGTCCGCGATCTCCTCGACGCTGGCGAACCGTTTGATCGGCGCATGTTCTTCGGCAATGGCGGCCAGATAGGCTTCCCAATCGCCGCCCTTGTCGGCGGTGAGCTGCTTGGCGGTCTTGATCCAGTCGCCGGTGAGCACCAGGCCGGGATTGAGGGTGTTGACGCGGATGTTGTCCTTGACCAGCTCGGTGGCCAGGTTCTTCGACAGCATCATCAACGCTGCCTTGGTGACGTTGTAGATCGGTTCATACCAGAGCGGCTGAACGGCGCAGATCGAGGCATTGTTGAGGATCACCCCCGCGCCCCGCTTTTTCATCAGCGGGACGAGGCCGCGCGACACCCGCACCGCCGCCATGACGTGAAGATCCCAATAGGCCTGCCATTTCTCGTCCGGCGCCTCCATGATCGTCTCATTGGTGCCGGTGCCGGCATTGTTGACCAGGATGTCGGCGACCCCGAATTCTCCGGCAACCGCTGCGACCAGAGCTTCGCAGCCGGCGGCGGTCGCCACGTCGCAGGCCACCGAGCGCGCCTCGACCTGATACCCCGCGGCCAGCCGCGCCGCCTCGGCTTCGACGACGTCGCCCCGCCGGCCGGCAAGCACAACCGCGACGCCCTCGCGGGCGAATGCCTCGGCAATGCCGAGGCCGATGCCCGATCCGCCGCCGGTGATCACGGCGACCTTGCCGCGCAAGCCGAGATCCATGTCGCTCTCCTCCGCCGGCGCTAACCGGCGCTGCCCAGATAGGCGCCCAGCGTTTGGCGCGCGCCCTTCTCCCATAGGCTCGCCAGATGGCCGGCGAAGGCGGCGGCAAAGACCGGGGAGCGCCCGACCTCGCCGAAAATGTCTTCCATGGCCAGGAAGGAAGCCGGCTCGGTCTTGGCCCGAAGTGCGGCCTCTTTCAGCCGCTCGGCGGCGACGTCGTTGTAGTTGGTCGGCTGGCCGCTGTCGGTGGTGCCGGCACAGAAACGGCACCACAGCGCCGAGACGAGCGACAGCCCGGTGACGCTCTTGCCCGCCTTGAGCCGCGCCGCCGCCGCCGGCAGGATGAATTTCGGCTGGCGGTTGGAGCCGTCCTGGCAGAGCCTGGGGATGGTGTCGCCGATCGTCGGGTTGGAGAAGCGCCGCTCGATCAGCTGAAAATAGTCCTCGAGCTTGGTGTCGGGCACCGGCGGCACGGTCGGGATGATTTCGTCCCGCTCGAGCTTGGCCAGGAAGCTGCGGATCAGCGGCTCCTCCATCGCCTCATGGACGAAGTGGATGTCCATCAGCGCCGCCGGGTAGGCGATGGCGGCATGGCCGCCATTGAGGATGCGGATCTTCATCAGCTCCCAGGGGCTGACATCGTCGACGAAGGTGACGCCGACGTCCTCGAGCGCCGGGCGGCCGGCCGGAAACTTGTCTTCCAGCACCCACTGCTTGAACGGTTCGCAGAACACCGGCCATTGATCGACCAGGTCGAACCGGTCGAGCAGGAACTGGCGCTCGCGGTCGGTGGTCGCCGGCGTGATCCGGTCGACCATGCCGTTGGGAAAGGCGACATTGTCGCGCACCCAGGCCGCCAGCTCGGGGTCGGCAAGCTCAGCCAACCCGACGACGGCATCGGCGGTGACCTTGCCGTTGTGGGGGATGTTGTCGCAGGACATCACCGTGAAGGGCTGAGTGCCCTCGGCGCGCCGGCGGGAAAGACCCGCCAGGATCAGCCCGAACACGGTGCGGGGATGGGCGAGGTCCCGGCTGTCGCCGACGATGTCGGGGTGGTTCGGGTTGAAGTGGCCCGAAGCGGCGTCGATGTAGTAGCCGCCCTCGGTGATCGTCATCGAGACGATGCGGATGGCCGGATCGGCGAGCTTGGCGATGATCGCTTCGCTCTCGCCCGGCACCAGGAAGTCGACCATCACGCTGGTAACTCGTGCGACAAGATGACCAGCATCCTGTTCGACCACCGTCGTCAGCCAGTCCTGGGCGGCAAGACGCTCGCGCCCGGCCTTCTCTGCCGCCATCACCCCCGCGCCGACGATCGCCCAGTCCCGGTCCTGGCCCGCATTGAACAGATCGTCGAGATAGACAGCCTGATGCGCACGGTGAAAGTTGCCGACGCCGAAATGAACGATGCCGGGCGACAGGTCGGATTGCCGGTAGCGCGGCGCAGAAATCGCCTGCGGAAGCCGGGCAAGCGCGTCCACGGAGAGTTTCAGGCTCATGTCGGGTACCTTTCCTGCCGCCGGGCGAAGCGGACCGGAGCGCCCATTTCCGCCGTGGCGGTCACCTCATCTCAACAACCCAGCTTTCCGAATTTTGTGGTCAGACGGCTCGTCCGTCCGGGCCGAACCGGTGCAGCTTGGACGGCTCCGGCGTCAGGTAGACCGTGTCGCCATGGTTGATCGGCACCTCGCCGTCGGCACGCACATTGATGGTGCCGTGGCCCTCGGTGTGGACGTGCAGGAAGGTGTCGGCGCCGAGATGCTCGGCGACCCCCACCGTGCCCTTCCACTCGCCAGCGGTGGTCGAGATGCCGACGTGCTCGGGCCTGATGCCGACCGTCTGGGCGCCGTATTTGACCGCCTCGGCACCCTCGATGATGTTCATCTTGGGTGAGCCGATGAAGCCGGCGACGAACAGATTGCGCGGGCTGCGGTAGAGCTCGAGCGGCGAGCCGACCTGCTCGATGTTGCCGGCGTTGAGCACGACGATCTTGTCGGCCATGGTCATCGCCTCGACCTGGTCGTGGGTGACATAGATCATCGTCGTCTGCAGCTGCTGGTGCAATTCGCTGATTTCAAGCCGCATCGTGCCGCGCAACGCTGCGTCCAGATTGGACAGCGGCTCGTCGAAGAGGAAGGCCGAAGGCTGGCGCACGATCGCCCGGCCGATCGCCACGCGCTGCCGCTGGCCGCCAGAGAGCTGGCCCGGACGGCGTTCGAGATAGTTGGTGAGGTTCAGGACGCGGGCCGCCTCGCTGACCTTCTTGTCGATCGTCGCCTTGTCCTCGCCGGCCATCTTGAGCGGAAAGGCAATGTTGTTGCGCACGGTCATGTGCGGGTAGAGCGCATAGGACTGGAACACCATCGCCAGCTTGCGCTTGGCCGGCGCCTCGTCGGTGACGTCGCGGCCGTCGATGCTGATCTTGCCGGAGGTGGTGTCCTCCAGCCCGGCGATCAGCCTGAGCAGCGTGGACTTGCCGCAGCCCGACGGGCCGACGAACACCACGAACTCGCCGTCGGCGATGTCGAGATCGATGTTGGGGATGATCGTCGTCGAGCCGAACGACTTGTTGACGTTGCGCAGAACGATGTTGCCCATCGGGTGCTCCCTCCAGATCTCTTTACTTGACCGCGCCGAACGTCAGCCCGCGCACCAGCTGCCGCTGCGAGAACCAGCCCATGATCAGGATCGGTGCAATCGCCAGCGTCGAGGCGGCCGACAGCTTCGCCCAGAACAGCCCCTGCGGGCTCGAGAACGAGCTGATGAAGGCAGTCAGCGGCGCCGCGTTGGTGGTGGTCAGCCGGATGGTCCAGAAGGCCTCGTTCCAGGCCAGGATGATGTTGAGCAGCATCGTCGAGGCAATGCCCGGCACGGCCATCGGGGTCAGGACATAGACGATCTCGCCCCACAGCGTGGCTCCGTCCATGCGCGCGGCCTCCAGGATTTCGCCCGGAATCTCGCGGAAATAGGTGTACAGCATCCACACCACGATCGGCAGGTTGATCAGCATCAGCATCACGGTCAGGCCGGCGCGGCTGTCGAGCAGGCCAAGATTGCGGAAGATCAGATAGATCGGGAACAACACGGCGACCGCCGGCATCATCTTGGTCGACAGCATCCACATCAGCACGTCCTTGGTGCGCCGGGTGGGCGAGAAGGCCATCGCCCAGGCGGCCGGCACCGCCACGATCAGGGCCAGAAGGGTCGAGCCGACCGAGAGGATCACCGAGTTGAGGAACGGCTTGAAGTAGTTGTACTGCGATTGCACCTCGCGGTAGCTCTCGAACGTTCCCGAGGGGATCAGGTTGAAGCCCTGGATCGCCTCCTGTTCGGTCTTGAACCAGGTGATGATCGTATAGAGGATCGGGAAGAAGATCAGCAGCGCGACGATCCAGGCGGCGATGGTGGCGATCGTCTTGTGCCGGTTGGTGACGGCGCGGGCCATGGCCTCCTCCTTATTTGTCCAGGTTCTTGCCGACTGCGCGCATGGCGAAGAAGGCGACGATGTTGGCGAGGATGACGGCGATGATGCCGCCGGCCGAGGCCTGGCCGATTTTGTATTCGAGCAGCGCCTTCTGGTAGACCAGGAACGGCAGGTTGGTCGAGGCGTAGCCCGGGCCGCCATTGGTGGTGACCAGGATCTCGGCATAGACCGCGAGCAGGAAGATCGTCTGGATCAGGACCACGACGGTGATCGCGCGCGACAGATGCGGCAGCGTCAGGTAGCAGAACCGGCTCAGGAACCCGGCGCCGTCCATCTCGGCGGCCTCCTTCTGCTCGGTGTCGAGCGACTGGAGCGCGGTGAGCAGGATCAGGGTGGCGAACGGCAGCCACTGCCAGGCGACGATCAGGATCACCGAGAACAGCGGATATTGCGCGAACCAGTCGATCGGCTGCAGGCCGACCGCCCGCGCCAGATCGGCGAGCACGCCGTAGCCCGGATGCATGATCATGTTCTTCCAGACCAGTGCCGCCACCGGCGGCATGACGAAGAACGGCGAGATCACCAGAATGCGGACGAAGCCCTGGCCCCAGATCGGCTGGTCGAGCAGCAGCGCCAGCAGAATGCCGCCGATGATGGTGATCAGGAGCACCACGACGACGATCGTCAGGGTGTGCTGGATCGCCGCGAAGAACGCCGGGTTGGAGAAGAACAGCGCGTAGTTGGCGAAGCCGATGAAGCCGTCGCGGATCGGGTTCAGCGGATTGTACTGCTGGAACGAGAACCACAAGCGTCATCGCCAGCGGGACGATCATCCAGATCAGCAGCAGCAGCACCGACGGCGCCATCATGCAGCCGCGCAAGCGTGCTTGTCTGTCGAGTGGCCATGGCGTCGCTCCTCGATCGGGACGAACGAGTTCTGACGCTCAAAGATCGGCGAGCGGCCGCCCGGCGACGTGCGCCGAGGCGGCCGGTTTGCCCGGGCGGCGGCGCTACTGGATGTAGCCGCCTTCCGTCATCGTCGAGGTGGCGGCATCCTGCGCCTGCTTCAGGGCATCGTCGACCGACATCTGGCCGGCGAGCGCGGCCGAGAACAGCTGGCCGACGGTGGTGCCGAGGCCCTGGAACTCGGGAATGGCGACGAACTGCACGCCGACATAGGGTACCGGCTTGACGGTCGGCTTGGTCGGGTCGGCCGAGTTGATCGAGTTCGAGCGTCATCTTGGCGAACGGCGCCGCCTTCTGGTATTCAGGATTGCTGTAGAGCGAGTTGCGGGTGCCGGGCGGAACGTTGGCCCAGCCCTCCTTCTGCGCGACCAGATCGATGTAGCCCTTGCTGGTTGCCCAGGCGACGAACTTCTTGGCCGCGTCGGCCTTCTGGGTGCCGGCCGGAATCGCCAGCGACCAGGCCCACAGCCAGTTGCCGCGCTTGCCGAGCCCGTTGTCGGGAGCGAGCGCGTAGCCGACCTTGTCGGCGACCGTGGAGTTCTTCGGGTCGGAGACGAACGAGGCGGCGACGGTGGCGTCGATCCACATGCCGCACTTGCCCTGCTGGAACAGCGCCAGGTTCTCGTTGAAGCCGTTCGAGGAGGCGCCCTCGGGCCGTGCGGCCTTCATCAGGTCGACGTAGAACTGCAGCGTCTTCTTCCATTCCGGCTGGTCGAACTGCGGCTTCCAGTTCTCGTCGAACCAGCGGGCGCCGAAGGAGTTGGACATGGCGGTCAGGAACGCCATGTTCTCGCCCCAGCCGGCCTTGCCGCGCAGGCAGATGCCGTTCACGCCAGTGGCCTTGTCGGTCATCTTGTCGGCCGCCTCGCTTGATGAAGTCCCAGGTCGGGGCGTCGGGCATTTTGAGCCCGGCCTTGTCGATCAGGTCCTTGCGGTACATGACGAACGAGCTCTCGCCGTAGAACGGCGCGGCGTAGAGCTTGCCGTCGACGGTGAGACCGCCGGCGATCGCCGGGATGAGGTCGTCGACGTCGTAGTCGGCGCCGAGATTGTCGAGCGGCAGCAGCCAGTTGCTGCTTGGCCCAGATCGGCACTTCGTAGGTGCCGATCGTCATCACGTCGTACTGGCCGCCCTTGGTGGCGATGTCGGTGGTGACCCGCTCGCGCAGCACGTTCTCCTCGAGCGTCACCCACTTGCAGCTGGATGTCGGGGTTCTTGGCGGTGAAGTCGTCGGTCAGCTTCTGCATGCGGATCATGTCGCCATTGTTGACGGTGGCGATGGTGATGGTCTCTGCATGGGCTGCGAACGCCATTGCGCTGGCGGAGCACAAGCCCAGGACGAGAGCACGAATTGTCATCTGGATCCTCCCTAGACCGAAGTGAGCAATTGTCCTTGGTATGAGCAATTACTCACGCCGTCCAAGGGGTGTCAACCCGAAATCGATGATGCAGTGCAGCAGAAGGCGCGCGGATCCGGCAATTGGGGCGCCGCCACAGGGTGCCGAGGTTCTTGCGTCGGCCGGCAGAAGGGTAGAGAGAGTTCGGCTCGCCGGTCTGCGCCTTCCGAATCGGGCGGCCCGGCCCAAGGGCTGAGTGATGGGTATTTCGGTTCAGGATGTCGGCGGCACGGTCATCACTCAGGCCGAGCCGACCACGCTGGAGCAGCGCCGCCGCAAGCGGCTCGGGGCGATGCTGGCACGGGCGGAGCGCGAGGGGGCCAGGCTGCAGTTCTGGGCGCGCTCGGCGGCGCTCGCCGTGGTCGCGGTGTTCTTCGGCTTCGTCTCGGATCTCGATGCCGCCTATTGGTTCGTCGTCGCTTGGCTGCTGTTCTTCTTCCTCGTCGGTGCCTGGCAATACTGGCTCGTCAAGACCCGCAACAATCCGCCCTGGCTGCCGTACCTGACCGGCACGCTCGACATCGTGCTGACCACCTGGCTGTTGGTCGCGCCGAACCCGTTCGCCGATCATGCGATGTCGCCCGCCTTTCCGCTGCGCGACGGCAGCTTCAAATATCTGCTGATCTTCGTCTGCCTGGGAGCGCTGACCCTGTCGCCGCGCCTGGCCCTGTGGCTCGGCATCGCCGCCGCGATCTCCTGGAGCGTGGCGGTCCGCTGGGTGGTCAACCTGCCGGAAACGGTGGTCTCCTTCGGCCGCATCGGCGAGACGCCGCGCCCCGGAATGGCCGCGCTCTACCTCGATCCCAACTATGTCAACGTGGTCGACCAGGCCACCCATATCGTGGTCATCCTGATCATCACCGGCATCCTCGCCATCGTCGTGTCGCGCGCCAGGCAGCTGGCCGACGACTATGTCGTCGCGGAGCGGGCGCGCATCAATCTCGCCCGCCATTTCTCCCCCAATCTGGTCGACGAGCTCGCCGCCACCGACGAGCCGTTCGGGCCGGTGCGCCGCCAGGAGGTGGCGGTGCTGTTCGCCGACATCGTCGGATTCACCACCTTCTCGGAGGATCACCCGGCCGAAGAGGTGTTCCAGCTGCTGCGCGAGTTTCACCGCCGCATGGAACAAGTGGTGTTCGACAATGGCGGCACGGTCGACAACTATATCGGCGACTGCATCATGGCGACGTTCGGGGTGCCGCAGCCGGCCGACGACGACGCCGTTCGCGCGCTCTCCTGCGCGCGTGCCATGATCGGGGCGCTGAAGAACTGGAACGGCCGCCGGGCGGCTGCCGGCGAGGCGCAGGTCGACGTCCGCATCGGCTGCCAGTACGGCACCGTGGTGCTCGGCGCGGTGGGCAGCGAGCGCAGCCTGTCGGTGGCGGTGGTCGGCGACACCTGCAATGTCGCCAGCCGGCTGCAGGACCTCTGCCGCGAGCTCGGCGCCGATATCTGCGTCGGCAACGATCTGGTGAGCGCGATCGGCGCGACCGCATCGGAAGGCGTGCTGCAAGGCTTCGTCGACAGCGGCGGGCTCGCCGTTCGCGGCCGCGACGAGCCGGTGCATGTGTGGGCACTGATGAGAGAGTGAATGGTGAATGGAAATAGCGGGGGTGGAACGCTCGCGTCCATCGCCTGCTTACTATTCACTATTCACCATTCACCATTCGCCCTCTCCCAGCAACGCTGCCGCGGTGCGCTCGTCGGTGATCAGGCCGTTGACCAGACGGCGATTGACGGCCGCCAGGATGCCGGAAACCTTGCGCGCGCCCATGGCGATGGCGATCACCAGCGATCGCTCGCGCGACGGCAGCGGTGCGGACGCGACGCGGTCGTTGGTGATGCCGTCGATCAGCCGGCCATCCTGGTCATAGGCCCAGCCGACGATCTCGCCGACCGCCCCCGCCTTCTGCAGGGCCTTGAGCTCGGCCTCGGTGATGAAGCCGTCCTCGTAGAGCGGCGCGCGCGGCCCGAGATCGCCGATGCCGACGAAAGTGACGTCGGCCTGCGCGGCCAGCGACAGCGCCGGCTGGATCATCGGCTGGCTGAGCAGCATCTCGCGCTCCGCCGGCGAGGACGCGATCACCGGCAGCGGCATCGGGAAGCTGCGCGCCTTGATCGTGTCGGCCATGGTGAAGATGACGTTGTAGTAGGCCGCCGAGCCGTCCGGGGCGATGTTGCCGGTCAGCGAGACGAGCTTGTGCTGCGGGCATTCCATCGGCGTGAGCTGCTCGATCGCGGCCTTCAGCGTCCGCCCTGTGCCGATCGCCAGGACGAGCGGTTCCGGCGCCCGCAGCCGCCGCTCGATCTCGGCCGCGGCGGCCTCGGCGATGCCCAAGGTCGTCGAAGCCGATTCCGGATCGCTCGGCACGACCTCGCACAGGTCGAGCGCAAAACGCGACTTCAGCCGCGCCGCAAGCTCGAGGCAGTCGGCGATCGGGTGGTCGATGCGTACCTTGACCAGCCCTTCCGAGACGGCAAGCGAGACGAGCCGCTGCGCGCTTTGCCGCGACACCCCCAGCTTGGCCGCGATCTGGTCCTGGGTGTTGCCGGCGACATAATAGAGCCAGCCGGCCCGGGCGGCGTCGTCGTGGCGCGGGTTGGTGTTCTCGTGGCGCGCACTCATCATCGACCTGCCGCGCGCGCCGCGCTTCGCGCAATTCCAGGAGAGGTGGAAGCCGGTTCTCCGTCCGGAATTGCGGAAAAACAAAGACTTGGAGGGGTACACCGTATCGAAGAAAAGGTGATCCGCTCGAGTGCTCGACCATTGGGGCGCACGTGTCTCAGACCTCCGGGCCCCACCGCGGGCCGTCTCGCGCTTGGGCGGCATTCTGACAAGAAAGCGCGAGTTGAGCAATTGTCTTTGCGCTGGGCTTTTTCTCAGCCCGCTGCGACATGTTGCACGCCGGCGCGCTCAGGCGCGGTCAGAGACGCCCGCCTCGGCGAAGCTCGCCATTCCGGCGTGGCAGTCGAGTGCGGCGCGCAGGATGTTGACTGCCAGGCATGCGCCGGAGGCCTCCCCGAGCCGCATGCCGAGATCGAGCAGCGGCGACAGGCCGAGGCGGGCAAGCAGCCGCCGGTGCGCGGCTTCGGCAGAGACGTGGCCGGCCTCGGCATGGGCCAGCGCGCCCGGCTCGAGCACCGCGAGCGGCGCCACCGCAGCGGTGACCACGAAGCCGTCGAGCAGCACCGGCACGCAATGATGGCGGGCGGCCAAGGTCGCGCCGAGGAGCGCGGCCAGCTCGCGCCCGCCGAGCGCGGCAGCGATCGCGAGCGGGTCGCCGCGCGCCGCGCGGTGCCGGGCGAGCCCGGCATCGACGGCGGCAGCCTTGCGCGCCAGGCCTTCGTCGTCGACCCCGGTGCCGCGGCCGACCCAGGCGCGACCATCCTCCTCGAACAGCGCCGCCGCGATCGCCGCCGCAGCCGTGGTGTTGCCGATGCCCATTTCGCCCAGACAAAGGAGGTGGGTGCCGGGAGCTACGACGTTCCAGCCGGCCTCCACGGCGTCGAGGAACTCGCGCGGGCTCATCGCCGCGGCTTGGGTGAAGTCGGCAGTGGGCCGCTCAACCGACAGCGGCACGACGCGCAATTTGGCCCGGGCAGCGCGGGCGAGCTGGTTGATGGCGGCGCCGCCGGCAGCGAAATTCGCCACCATCTGCGCCGTCACCTCGGCAGGAAAGGCCGACACGCCCTGCGCGGTGACGCCGTGCGAGCCGGCAAAGACCACGACCTCGACCCGCTCGAGCTCCGGCAGCGAGCGGCCTTGCCACCGCGCCAGCCAGGCGGCCAGCGTCTCGAGCCGGCCGAGACTGCCCGCCGGCTTGGTCAGGCTTGCCTGGCGTGCCAGCGCCGCCGCCGCGGCCTCGGCGTCGCCGCCGGGCAGGTCGCGGCAGGCCGCACGGAGCTGGTCGAGATCGGCAAAGCGAGGCATCGGCAGGATTCCTTCTCAGACGAGCACCGTGCAGGCGACGGCAAGCACGAGGATTTCGGCAAGCTGTTCGAACGCGCCGAGCACGTCGCCGGTCTGGCCGCCGAGCGCGGCGAGCGCCTGGCGCCGGACGGCCCAAATCAGTGCCAGCAGCAGCCCCGCCGCGACGACGGCGCCGGCATGGCCAAGCGGCAGCAGCGCCGCCGCCCCGAGCGCCAGGGCGATCGAGGCGGTATTGGGGCCGCCCGCGCCGGCGCCGGCGGAGAGGCCGTCGGTCCGGGCCGGCGGCACCAGCTGCATGAACGCCGGCAGCAGCGCTCTGGCCGCGGCATGGCTGGCAACCAGAGCAATGAGCACCGGCCCGGGAACGGCGATCGCCGCCAACAGGAAGGCGCGCATCAGCACCGAAAAGATCAGCGCCAGCGCGCCATAGGTGCCGATCCGGCTGTCGCGCATGATCTCCAGCCGGCGCTCGCGCGTGCGCCCGCCGCCGAGTCCGTCGGCGGTGTCGGCCAGCCCGTCCTCGTGCAGTGCGCCGGTGATCAGCACCGCGGCCGCCACCGCGGCCAGCGCCGCGGCGGTGGGCGGCAGCCCGGGCTTGAGACAGGCCCAATAAGCGAGACCGGAAATCAGCCCCACCGCCGCGCCGGCCAACGGTGCCGCCCACTGGGCATCGGCAAAGCTGCGGCCGCCGCGGGCCGGATCGGCGGCGGCGACCGGCAGCCGCGTATAGAAAGCGAGGCAGGCGCGCACGTCGCCGGCGAGATCGCTGAGCCGGGCACGCCGCATCGTCAGGCCCGCGCGATCGCGTGAAAGAAGGTGCCGCTCACCAGGCCGCGGCGGGCGCCGGCCGGGCCGAGCGGCCGGCCTTCGCCATCCGCGAGGTCGGCGAGCGGCTGGTCGGGGCCCGGCTCGGTCAGACGGGCATAGTGAAACTCGTGGCCGCGGATCACCGAACCGGCAGCGCCGAGGGGCGAGGCGACCCGCAGCAGGGCCTCGCGGTAGCCGAGGTTCATCTTGCGCGTCGCAAAGCTCGTGGCGTGACCGAGCAGGCCGAGCATGCGATGGCTCTCGCCGGCTGCGTCGCTCAGCGCCTCGCCGAGCACCATGAAGCCGCCGCACTCGCCATGAACGGGACGCGTGCGGGCGAAGCGTTGCATGCCGGCGAGAAAGGTCGACGCGGCAGCAAGCCGGCCGGCATGAAGCTCGGGATAGCCGCCGGGCAGCCAGGCAACGTCGCAATCCTGCGCCGGAGCCTGGTCGGCCAGCGGCGAGAACGGCACCAGCTCGGCGCCCGCGGCACGCCATTGGGCGCCGAGATGCGGGTAAAGAAAGCTGAAGGCGGCATCGTAGGCGAGCGCGATGCGCTGGCCCGGCGGCGGCAGCGCCGTGGCCGGGCATGCGCTCGGCGGCTCGAGCGGCGCGCCGAGCGCGACGATCCGGTCGAGGTCGAGCGCCCGCTCGGCCATGTCGGCAAGGCGCTCGAGATGCCCGGCCAAATCGGCGTGCTCTTCCGCCTGGACGAGGCCGAGATGGCGCTCGGGCAGAGTGAGCGCCGGATCGCGCAGGATGGCCCCCACCACCGGCAGGCCGCAGGCCTCGACGGCCTCGGTGCAGAGCCGCCGGTGGCGCTCGCTGCCCGCCTTGTTGAGCACCACGCCGGCGATGCGCACCGCCGGGTCGTAGGTCGCAAAGCCGTTGGCGACCGCCGCCGCCGTCTGCGATTGACCGGAGACGTCGAGCACCAGCAGCACCGGCAGCCGGTAGCGCCGGGCGAGGTCGGCGGCCGCGCCGGAGCGGCCGGGTTGGCCGGGAATGCCGTCGAACAGGCCCATGGCGCTCTCGATCACCACCAGCTCGGCATCGGCGGCCGCCTCGGCAGCGAGACCGTCGAGCAGCGCCGGGGCCATCGCCCAGCTGTCGAGATTGACGCCCGGCCTGCCGGTCGCGGCGGCATGGAAGCCGGGGTCGATGTAGTCGGGGCCGGATTTGGCGCCGCGCACCCGCAGGCCGCGACGCCCCAGCGCCCGCAACAGCCCGATCGTCAGGCTGGTCTTGCCCGAACCCGAGCGTGGCGCACCGATGATCAGGGCGCGCGCGGTCACGAGAGCGGCTCCGGCGGGACGGCCCCGCGCAGCGCCGCGCGCATGGCGACGATCCGGCCGACGACAATCAGCGCCGGCGAGCCGAGGCCGAGCCGCTCGGCATCGGCGGCGATCGTGCCCAGTGTCGCAACATGGACCGTTTCGCGCGGCGTCGTCGCCGCTACGATAACGGCGGCCGGAGTGTCCGCCGAAAGCCCGGCCTGAGCCAGGCGATCGGCGATTTGGGCGAGGTTCTTGAGCCCCATATAGACGACGATCGGCTGGCCCGTCCGGGCAAGCGCCGCCCAGTCGAGATCGTCCTCGCCATCGGCGACATGCCCGGTGGCGAGCACCAGGGCCTTGTTGAGGCCGCGCATTGTCGGCGGGATACCGGCGCCGCCGAGCGCGGCGAAGGCGGCGGTCACGCCGGGCAGGAAGCGGAACGGGATGCCGGCGCCGGCCAGTGCCAGCGCCTCTTCGCCGCCGCGACCGAAGATGTAGGGGTCGCCGCCCTTCAGCCTGAGCACCCGGCGGCCGTCGCGTGCCAACGCAATCAGCCGGGCGTTGATTTCCTCCTGCTTGAACGACGGCTGGCCGGCGCGCTTGCCGACGAAGATCTTCTGCGCACCGGCGGCCATCGCCACGACGTCGGCATCGACAAGGGCATCATGGACCAATGCATCGCAGCCGGCGAGCGCGGCCGCGACCTCGAGCGTCAGGCCGCCCGGATGGCCCGGCCCCGCCCCCGCCAGCCAGACATGGCCGGGTTGAAGGCGCGGCAGATGTTGCGCCAGCCTATCGACGATCTCGCCGGGGCTCACAGCATAGCCTTTTGCGGATGACGGCGGCCGATCGCCTGCCTATAGAGAGCGCCATGACGCGCCAAGACCGCCCACTGCGCCGCGGCTGGACCACCGGCACCTGCGCCGCCGCGGCGGCGAAGGCCGCCGGCAGCGCGCTTGTCGGCCGCGGCTTTCTCGATCCGGTGACCGTGCGCCTGCCGGGCGGGGCCACTCCCGCCTTCGCCCTGGCCCACGAGCACGCCGAGCCCGGCTGGGCGATGGCCGGCGTGGTCAAGGATGCCGGCGACGACCCCGACGTTACCCATGGCGCATTGATCACGGCCAAGGTGAGGAGGAATGCGGCGGGCGTCGGCGTCACCTTCCGGGCCGGGCCGGGCGTCGGCACGGTAACCCGGCCAGGCTTGCCGATCCCGCCGGGCGAGCCGGCGATCAACCCGGTGCCGCGACAGATGATTTCCGAGGCGCTGGCCGAGGTCGCCCGCGATGCTGCCGATTTCGAGGTGGAAATCGGCATTGCCGACGGCGAGGCGCTGGCGCTGAAGACGCTCAATGGCCGCCTCGGGATCGTCGGCGGGCTGTCGGTGCTCGGCACCACCGGCATCGTGGTGCCGTTTTCCTGTTCGGCCTGGATCCATTCCATTCACCGCGGCATCGATGTCGCCCGCGCCAGCGGCCTCGACCACGTCGCCGGCGCCACCGGTGCGGTGTCGGAAGCCGCAGTCCAGAGGCTCCATGGGCTGCCGGAGGCCGCCCTGATCGACATGGGCGACTTCGTCGGCGGCATGCTCAAATACATCCGCCGCCACCCGGTCGCCAAGGTCACCGTCGCCGGCGGCGTCGCCAAGATGACCAAGCTGGCCCAGGGCATGCTCGATGTTCACTCCAAGCGCGGCCCGGCCGACCTCGAGGCGCTGGCCGCGATCAGCGCCGAAATCGGGGGGTCTGCCGCGCTGGCCGAGCGGATCGTCGGCGCCAACACGGTGAGCCAGGCCTTCGATTTGGCCGCCGCAGAGGCGGTTGTGCTCGGCGATGCCATCGCTGCGCGGGCCTGGCCGACGGCGGCCACCGTGTTGAGCAGCGCCGACATCGCGCTGGAGATTGCCGTCTTCGACCGCGCCGGCCGGCTGGTCGGCCGGGCGCCCTTCGCCCCGTCTCATCGCCCCTCCCGTCCCCTGAACCGGCGCTGATAGGCCGGATCGTAGAGCGCGCTGTCGCGGAAGGCGGTGTCGCCAAGCGCCCGTCCGACCAGCACCAGAGCAGTGCGCTCGGCCGGCTGCGCGGCAAGCTTCGCCTCGATATCGATCAGCGTGCCGGCGACGACCCGCTCTTCGGGCCACGAGGCGCGGATCACGACCGCGGCGGGACAGTCCGCGCCGAGCAGCGGAGCCAGCTCGGCGACGATGTCGGAGATGCGGTGAACGGCCAGATGGATGGCGAGCGTGGCGCCGGTTGCCGCAAAGGCACTCAGCCCCTCCCGGGCCGGCATCTGCGAGGCGCGGCCGCCGACGCGCGTCAGGACAACGCTCTGCGCCACCTCGGGCAAGGTGAGTTCGCGGCCAAGGGCAGCGGCGGCCGCTGCGAAGGCCGGCACGCCCGGGGTCAGCGTATAGGGAATGCCGCGCCGCTCGAGCCGGCGCAGCTGCTCGGCCAGCGCGCTCCAGATCGACAGGTCTCCCGAATGCAGCCGCGCCACGTCCTCGCCGCGGCTGTGCGCGGCGAGGAATTCCGCCTCGATCTCGTCGAGCGACAAAGGTGCGGTATCCACCACCCGTGCGCCGGGCGGGCAGTAAGCGATGAGCTCGCGCGGCACGATCGAGCCGGCGTAGAGGCAGACCGGGCAGCGCTCGATGAGGCCGCGACCGCGCACCGTAATCAGGTCGGCGGCACCGGGACCGGCACCGATGAAGTGCACCGTCACCGCCGGCCTCCTGCCTCTGCCAGTGCACAGGTGACGTTGCCCAGCGCCAGCCGCGGGCCGAGCAGCACCGCTTCAGGACCCGCGGCGGCGAGCGCAGCCGCCTCGGCGAGCGAGCCAAGACCGGTCGCGGCAAGCGAGCGGGGCGAATGGCTGAGCGTTGCGGACGCCGCCGAGCGGAGGGCGCCCTCCCCGACCACCGTCAGCGGGATGCCGAGCTCGCCGGCTGCCGCGCAGATACCGGCCTCGCGGCGCTTCGTTTCCCCCGTCGCCAGCATCGCCAGGTCCGCCGGCGCCGCGCGGAACTGCGCAAGCGCGGCCCTCACCGCCGCGACCACCTCGTCCGCGCTGACGCCGCTGCGGCAGCCGATGCCCGCGGCGATCATCGCTTCACCCACCGCCATTGCGTTACCGGCAGTGCCGGGCGCCACGCCGTCATGGTGCCGACCGGCGCGGCGCGGGAGACCGCCAGCCGGATGAGCTCGCCGCCATCGGCCGCCTGGGCGGCCAGCAGCTGCTGTTCCATCTCGAGCGTCACGGCATTGGCGACCAGGCGGCCGCCTGAACGCAGCCCTTCCTGGGCTGCCGCGAGCACGCCCGCATCGCTGCCGCCGCCGCCGATGAAGACGGCATCCGGAGCGGGGAGGCCGGCGAGCGCCGCCGGCGCCCGGCCGGTGACGACGGTCAGCCCGGGAACGCCGCAGGCGGCGGCATTGGCGGCGATGCGCGCGGCACGCACCGGCTCCTGTTCGATGGCGAGCGCCCGGGTCGACGGGTCGGCGAGCATCCACTCGATCGCCACCGACCCCGATCCGGCGCCGATATCCCACAAAAGCTCGCCGCGGCAGGGCGCGAGCGCCGCCAGCGTGACGGCGCGAATCTCGCGCTTGGTCAGCTGGCCGTCATGTTCGAACAAGGCGTCGGCGCGGCCGGCAGCAAGCGGCAGGATGCGCGCCCCGGCCGAGGCGCCGACCTCCACCGCCACCAGGTTGAGCGGCGCCACATCGGCAAGCGCAAAACCCGCCGCGGCGGTTGTGCGCACCCGCTCGTCAGGGCCGCCGAGGGCTTCGAGCACGGTCAGCCGCGAGGTGCCGAAGCCGGCCTCGGCCAACAGCGCGGCGAGGGCGGCCGGCCCGGCAGCATCCGAGGTCAAGGCCAGGACGCGGCGGCCGGGATGCAGGTGCGGACGGACGAGGTCGAGGCTCTTGCCGTGCAGCGACAGCGCCGTCAGCTCGGGCAACGGCCAGCCGAGCCGCGCCGCGGCCAGGCTGAAGGCGGAGGGCGCCGGGTAGACGGCCATTTCGGCCGGCGCCACCAGGCGGGCCAGGCTGGCGCCGACGCCGTGGCAGAACGGGTCGCCCGAGGCCAGCACGCAGACGCGCCGGCCGCGCGCCGCGGCAACGGCATCAAGGCCGCGCTGGAACGGCGACGGCCATGGCTCGGCGCGGCCATTGATCAGCAGCGCGGCCAGCGCCAGGTGACGGACGCCGCCGAACACCAGTTCGGCCGCCGACACGGCCGTCCGGGCGGCCTGGCCGAGGCCGTCGGCGCCGTCCTCGCCGATGCCGACGATGGACAGCCAGGCGCGGCTCGGGGCATGCTCGGGCGACAGCTCAGCGGCCATGAACCCTCGACACCCCATCCTGATCCTTGGCGGCACCACGGAGGCCCGGCTGCTTGCCGGGGAACTGGCTCGCCAGCCGGCGCTGGCGGTCACCTTGTCGCTCGCCGGGCGCACCGCCCATCCGGCGCGCCAGCCGGTGCCGGTCAGAAGCGGCGGGTTCGGCGGCGCCGAGGGCCTCGCCGACTATCTTCGCCGGCAAAGCGTCGAGCTTTTGGTCGACGCCACGCATCCATACGCCGCGCGGATCTCGCGCCATGCCGAGCTGGCTGCAGCGGCGGCCGGGGTGCCGGCGCTGGCGCTGGTGCGCCCACCCTGGCCGCAGACCGCCGGCGACCGCTGGCGCGTGGTCGGCGATGCGAGGCAGGCGGTCGCGGCGCTCGGCGAAGCACCGCGGCGGGTCTTCCTGGCCCTCGGCCGGCAGGAGATCGAACCCTTCGCCGCCGCGCCGCAGCACTTCTACCTGATCCGCAGCGTCGACCCGGTTACGCCGCCGCTTGCCGTCCCGCAAGCCGTCTACAGGCTCGACCGGGGTCCATTCGCCGCGCCCGACGAACAGCGGCTGCTTGCCCAAAACGGCATCGATGCCGTCGTCGCCAAGAACAGCGGCGGCACGGCGACCTATGCCAAGATCGCGGCAGCACGGGCGCTGGGCATCGAGGTGTTGCTCCTCGAACGCCCTGCGCAGAGCGGCTTGCCGACGGTGCCGGACGTCGGGACCGCGCTCGACCGCATCGCTCATCGCTTCGCCTCCGCATGGAAGCGCGGCGTATAGACGAGCGGCGGCCGGCCGGGCCGCTCGAGCGTGCGGGTCTCGCGCGAGCCGATGATGACGCAGGTGGCCATATCGGCCCACGCCGCGTCGGCCTCTGCCAGAGTCGTCACCCGCAGCAGCTCATCGGAACGCCCGGCAGCACGGCCGAAGACCACCGCGGTATCCGCCGGCAGGCTTTCGCGCAGCTGCTCGAAGGCAGCGGCGAGTTGCCAAGGCCTGGCGCGGCTCACCGGGTTGTAGAGCGCGATCACCAGGCCGGCGCCGGCCGCGGCCGCCAGCCGCGCCTCGACCACCGGCCAAGGCTTGAGGTTGTCCGACAGTGACAGCACGCAGAAATCATGGCCGAGCGGCGCGCCGACCCGTGCGGCGACCGCAAGCACCGCCGTGACGCCCGGCGCAATGACGAGGTCCAGCGCCCGCCAGGCGGCCGGGCCGCTTTCGATCGCCTCGCAGACCGCGGCCGCCATCGCAAACACGCCGGGATCGCCGCCCGAGACCACGCAGACCTGGGCGCCGTCGGCGGCCCGCGCCAGCGCCGCCCGCGCCCGGTCGAGCTCCTCGCGGTTGTCGGAGGCATGGCGCAGCTGGCCAGGGCCGAGTTCGAGGCGGTCGAGATAGGGGCCGTAGCCGTAGAAATCGCGCGAGGCGGCGACCAGGCGCGCGACTTCCGGGGTAACCTGCTCCCGGCTGCCGGGCCCGAGCCCGACGACGGCCAGCCGGCCGCTCACCGCCGTTCGCTCCAGCCGGCGACCAGCACCAGCGCGAAATAGGGCGCCTGGTCGTCGGCCTTGTCGCGCAGCGCTTGCGCGCAGCCGTTCGGCATGGTGCCGCGCTCGACATAGATGGCACGGTCGAGCTTGCCCGAGGCGCCGAGCGCACGGCGAATTTTCGGCAGGTTGCGGCCGACCTTCATCACCACGGCGGCATCGCAGTCGCCCAGACGGCGCGTGAGCTCGGCCTCCTCCATGGTCCCCGGCAGCACGGTGAGCACGTCGTCGCCCTGCACGATCGGCACGCCGACGGACGACCAGCAGCCCGACATTGCGGTGACGCCGGGCACCACCTCGGTCGGATAAAGGCCGCTGAGGCGCACGTGAAGGTGCATGTAGGAGCCGTAGAACAGCGGGTCGCCCTCGCTCAGCACGGCGACGGTGCGCCCGGCGGCGAGGTGTTCGGCAACGGCCGCCGCCGAAGCCTCGTAGAAGCCGCCGATCGCGCCGCAGTAACCGGCGCTGCGGCGGTCGAGCTCGGTGGTCACCGGATAGTGGAGCGCCAGCTCGATGACGCCGGGCTTCAGCTTGCCTTCGACGGTGGCCCGGGCATTGCCCTTGTTGCCGCGTTTGGCGAAATGGGCAACGACATCGGCAGCCGCCAGGACGCGCAACGCCTTCACGGTCAGCAGATCGGGGTCGCCGGGCCCGGTGCCGACGCCGATCAGCCGGCCGCTGGCAGCCGCCGTCATAGGCCCGGCCTCGCCAACGCGTTGACCGCGGCGGCCGTCATGGCGCTACCGCCGAGGCGGCCGGAGACGATGGCGAACGGGATATCCATGGCGTTTGCAGCGAGCGCGTCCTTCAATTCGGCGGCCCCGACAAAGCCGACCGGCATGCCGATGATCGCCGCCGGCCGCGGTGCCCCTGCCGCCAGCTTCTCCAGCAGGTAGAAGAGCGCGGTCGGCGCATTGCCGATCGCCACCACTGCGCCGGCTAACCGATCGCCCCAGAGGTCGATCGCCGCCGCCGAGCGCGTATTGCCGATCCGCTCCGCGATAGCTGCGGTGGCCGGATCCCGCAGCGTGCAGATCACCGGATTATTTGCCGGCAAGCGAGCCCGGGTTATGCCGTGTGACACCATCTCGGCGTCGCAAAGCACTGCGGCCCCGGCCGCAAGGGCGGCGCGGGCCCGTGCGACGAAGCCGGGCGAGAAGACGATGCGCGACGCCGCCGCGACCTCGCCGCAGGCATGGATCATGCGGATCGCCACCTCGGCCTCGTCCGGGACAAAGCGGGAGAGGTCGGCTTCGGCGCGGATGATGGCGAAGCTGCGCTCATAGATGGCCCGCCCATCGCGCAGATAATCGGTGCCGTTCATCGCTCGCCTCGGAAGGCTGCGGCCACTTTGCCGGGGCCGAGCCGCGTCAGGCAGGCCTTGGTGCTCTCGCCCGGACGCCGTGCCGCCCGGCAAAGCGCAGCCAGACGGACGAAGCCTTGGCGGACCGCGCCATGGGGGACAAGCACGCGCTCGGGCTCACCCGCGCGGCCGTCGACGACCAGCGCCAGCCCATCGGCATGGCCGACAAAGGTGAGCGAGGCGGCCGCCGGATGAGCACAGCCCTTGGCGCAGCCGGAAATGTGGGCCACGCAGGAGCCGTCGAACAAACCGCCGGCGAGCGTCGCCAGCTGTTCGGCCAGCGACCGTGCTGCGACCTGGCCGGCGGCACAGGCGCCGCGGCCGGGGCAGGCAGCCACATCGAGGCGAGCGTCGTGCGAGTCGGCGATCAGGCCGAAGCGCAGCGCCTGGGCGGCCAGTGCCCTGGCCGCCGGCCCGGCGAGCGGCAGAACCAGCAGAGCGCGGCCCGCCGCCGGGCGGATCTCGGCAGCGCCCGCCGCCGCGGCTGCGGCGCAGAAGCCGGCGAGGCGCGAGGCCTCCGTCTGGCCGAACGGCAAGCCGATGCCGAGCGCCAGGCGGCCGTCCTTGAGCGGGTGCAGGCCGACCGGAGCGACAGCGTCGGAGGCGGGCGGTATAACGCCGGCTAACTGTTGCCTCAAACGGCCGGCGATCCCGGCGCGAAGCAGGTCGGCCGGGAGTTTGGCCGCACGGCTCTGCCGACCGTGCTCGGCCAGCAGCGCGAGAAGGTCGATCACCGCGGCCGGGGCTTCAACGGCGGAGATTTCGCCGAGGGCGGCGGCGCCGGCCGACAGGAGCCACAGCTCGCCACCGGTGCCGGGGCGGGCCGCCAGGCGGATGTCGGCCGCGACCCGGCCGAGCCCGAGCCCGCCGCCATCGACTACGACGGAGACCTTGGGTCCGAGGCGGGCGGCAAGTCCGGACTTTGCGAGCGCCTGGCGGATCGCCAAGGCCAGCGGCCGCGGATCGGCTGTTTCACGGGCATCCAGGCCGGCCAGAGCCGGCGTGTCGACCGCAATGCCGGTGCGTGGCGAGATGCCGAGCGCGGCGATGTCCTCGGCAAGCGGTCCGACCGTCGCCGGCGCCAGGCCGCGCAGCTGCACGCTGCCGCGCGCCGTCACCTCGACGATGCTGTTGCCATGGCGAAATGCGGCGTCGGCCACCCCGCTCAACGCTGCGGGCGACAGAAAGCCGGCCGCGGGCGAGAACCGCACGAGCAGGCCGTCGCCGGTCTGCATCGGAGCGGAAAGCGCCGGACAGGCGCCGCGGGCCAGCGGCGCGTTCATGCCGCTTCGTGCTCCCTGGCTTGCGCGATCAGCGCTCTGAGATCGTCGTCGACGGCGTTGCGGCGCGGATGCCAGAGGCCCCGCCGGCGCGCATCGGCAAAGCGCTCGGCCACCGCACGCAGCGCGGCCGGGTTCTCCCGCAGCATGAAGGCTCGCACCTCGGGATTGCCGAGATAGGCGTCATGGACCGCGTCGAGCAGGGCGGGCGACACGGCCTCCGTCGTCTCGGCAAAGCCGACGAGGCGGTCCACGGTTTCGGCGAATTCGGCCGCCCCGCGCGGTCCGTGCCTGAGCTGGCCGGCGATGAAACGCGGGTTCACGGCGCGCGCCCGGACGACCCGCGCGACCGCCTGCGCCAGCGAGCGGGCCCGCGGGCGATGCGGGTCGGTGGTGTCGAGCGCGACCACATCGGCCTTGCCGCCGAGCGCCGCGACGGCTGCCGCGAAGCCGCCGATGAAGGCGACGTCGGCCGAGCCTTCGAGCAGATCGCGACCGGGATCGTCGCCACCATGGACGAGAAGCGATGCCGTGGCGACGCGATCGGCGAAGGCGCCGGGAGCCGCGCGCCCGTTGCCATCGATGCCGCCATAACTGTGCGAGGCGAAATCGAGATAGGCCCGGCCAAGCTCGGCCCGCGACCGCCAGTCGCCGCTGGCCAGACGCTCCTCGATCCCGCTGCCGTAGCTGCCGGGGGAGGAACCGAAGATGCGCGGCGGGGTGCGACCGCCGATGCGGGCCGCGGCCGCGAGGGGATTGTCGCCATCGGCCTCGTTGCGGCCCGCCACCGCTTCGGCTGCGGCGTCGAGCAGCGTGATTTGGGCCGAAAACATGTCGCGGAACAGCCCCGAAATGCGCCAGGTGACGTCGACCCGCGGACGGCCGAGTGCCGCACAGGGCAGCACCTCGACCCCGGTCACGCGGCCGGTGGCCGGATCCCATTGCGGGCGGCAGCCCATCAGCACCAGCCCGGCGGCGATCTCCTCGCCGCCGGTGCGCAGGCTGGCGCTGCCCCACAAGTCGAAAACCAGCGCGCGCGGCCAGTCGCCATGGTCCTGAACGTGGCGGTTGAGGATCTCGCCGGCCACCGCGCTGCCCAGCGCAAAGGCGGTCGGCGTCGGCATGGTGCGCGGATCGACGGTGAACAGGTTGCGCCCGGTGGGCAGGACATCGGTGCGTCCGCGGGCGGGGGCGCCGGACGGGCCCGCGGCGACGCGGCGGCCGCTGAGGGCGGCAAGCAAGGCGGCCCGCTCGGCCAGCGCGCTTGCCACGCGCAGCGGGTCGGCTTCGCCCGGTGCGGTGCGGCCGAACACGTGCAAACCGTCCTTGACGGCGAAATCCTTGAGGTCGCAGAGCCAGGCGTCGATCCGCCGCAATGCCGAATCGGCCTCCTCGCCGTCAGCGACCCCGGCCTCCGTGGCGACGCCGTTCTGCCGTGCGGTTTCGACGATCAGCCGCGCCAGCCGGTCGCGGCGGCGGCGGTCGAGCCCGTCGGCCTGCACATACTCGTCGACCAGACGTTCGAGCTCACGGCGCCCCTCGTCGAGCTCGCCTGCAACGAGCGGCGGCGGCAGATGGCCGAGCGTCACCGCCCCGATCCGGCGCTTGGCCTGAGCCGCCTCGCCCGGGTTGCTGACGATGAACGGATAGATGACGGGCAGCGGACCCGCGACGATCTCGGGAAAGCACTCCCGCGACAGCGCGACGGTCTTGCCCGGCAGCCATTCCAAAGTGCCGTGCGCGCCGACATGGATGATGGCGTGAGCGCCCAGCGCCTGCTGCATCCAGAGGCCGAACGCGACCAAAGCGTGGCGCGGCGGCAACGCCGCATCGTGATAATCGGCGCGGCGGTCGGCGGAGCGGCCGCGATCCGGGGCCAAGGCAACCGTCACGTTGCCGAAACGAGCCGCACGGACTATGAATCTCGAGCCGTCGAGATCGGGATCCGTGCCGGGTTCCCCCCAGGCCTCCGTCAGCCGGGCTGCGGCGTTGCCGGGCAGACCGGCAAGTGCCTTTCGATAGGCCGGCAGCGACAGACCCACGGTCCCCTCCGCCAATTGGGCGAGCAGTGCGCGCGCGGTCGCCGGAATATCGTCCACGCGATAGCCTGCGGCGGCGAGATCGTTGAGCAGGGCAAGCACGCTTTGAGGCACGTCGAGCCCGACCGCATAGCCGGTGCGGCCCGCCGCCGCGGGGTAGTCGGGCAGCAGGACCACGATCCGGCGATCGGCCGGCGGGGTTGCCTGCAGGGCGAGGAAGGCGGCGACCCGGTCCGCAAGGGCCGCTATTCGGTCCGGCTCGGGACGGTTGACCATGGCGCGGAAGCCGAGCGCCTCGTCAGCCTCGCCGGGGGCCTTGAAGGCGACCACGCCGGCATGGATGCGGCCATCGAGTTCCGGCAGCGCGATGTGCATGGCGAGGTCGGCGGGGGCAAGGCCGCGGTCGCTGCCGGCCCAACCCTCACGCCGGGTGGTCGCGACGATGGCCTGCATCACCGGAACATCGAGGCGGTCGAAGATAGTCGGCTCACCGGGGTCGGCGCCGCTGGCGAATGCCGTGCAGGCGACAAACAGCGCCGGCTTCAACGTTTGCGCCGCCTGTTCGACGAAGGCGAGCGCTCCCGCCTCCTTGAGGCTGGGCACGAACATCGGCACAGACGCGATGCCGCGCTCCTCGAGCGCTGCGGCAAGGCTGTCGATGGCTGCCGTGTCGGCACAAAGAAGCATCGAGCGATAGAACAGGATCGGCACCACCGGACGATGCGTCGCGGGCGCGGCAAATGCTTCCGGAGCCGAAACGATGCCTCGTCGAGGTGAGTAGAAGCCCGACTGCGGCACGGCGACCGGGAGCTCGACCGGGCCGCCGGCGCCGGCATAGCCAGCCAGCGCAACGGCGAGGCTCTGCATGTTCTGCGGCCCGCCCTCGCGCCAATAGGCCAGCAGCGCGGCAAGCTCGGTCCGCGGGAGCGTCGAAGCCTCGACCAGCCGGTCGTCGAGCGGGCTGCCCTCGCCCGGCAGCATCGCCAAAGCTATGCCGCGCTCGCGCGCCGCCGCCGCGAGGCGGTCGCAACCGTAGCGCCACCACTCATAGCCGCCGAGGACACGCACCAGGATCACCTTGGCCTGGCTGCCGACGCGCTCGACCCACAGATCGACGGACATCGGGTGACGCAGATCGCGCAGCGACGCGAGCCGCAGGCTGGGCAGCTGCGCCGATCTTGCCTGCCAGGCCGCACCCAGCCCGCTGAGGTCGCTGTCGGAAAACGACAGCACCGCGATCTCGGCCGGCGACTGGCCGAGATCGATTGCCTCGGCGAGATCGTCGATGGTGGCCGAAGCTGTGGCGAGGATGTGCACGGCGCGGCGATCCTTCGGTCAGCCGGCCAGAATGCGCGTGATCGCCGGCCGGTCGAGCCCTTTGAGGCCGATCACCACCAGCCTGCTCTTGCGCTCCTCGCCCGGTGCCCAGGGCCGGTCGAAGTGATGGCTGACGCGCGGCCCGACCGCCTGCAGCTGCAGGCGCATCGGCTTGCCGTCCACCTCGACGAAGCCTTTGACGCGCAAGACATGGGCCTGCTCCGCCGCGGCCTGAACGCGGGCGCCGAGCTCGGCGGGCGTCGCGACGGCCGGCAGCTCGACAACGAAGGAATCGAATTCGTCGTGCTCATGGTCGAGCTCGTCGTCGTGGTGGGTCTTGCGGTTCTCGATGTCGTCCTCGACGGCAAGCCCCAATCCGAGCAGGACGGCCGGATCGACCTTGCCTTGGCTGCTCGGCACGACTTTCACCGCCCGCGACAGATGCTCGCTCACCCGCCGGTTGGCGCGGGCGCTGGCACTGCCATCGAGCAGATCGCTTTTTGACAGGACAACCAGATCGGCACACGCGACCTGGTCCTCGAACACTTCCTCGACGGGGTCGTCATGATCGAGCGAAGGGTCGCCGGCGCGCTGCGCGGCGAGCGCCGCAGGATCGGCGGCGACGCGGCCTTCGGCCAGTGCCGGACCGTCGACCACGGCGATCACCCCGTCGACCGTCACCCGGCTCTTGACCGACGGCCACTGGAACGCCTGCACCAAGGGCTTGGGCAGAGCCAGCCCGGAAGTCTCGATGAGGATGTGGTCGACCTTCGGGCGGCGCGCCAGGATCAGGTCGAGAGCCGGCACGAAGTCGTCCGCGACGGTGCAGCAGATGCAGCCGTTGGCGAGCTCGACGACGTTCTCCTCCGGGCAAGTCTCGACCCCGCAGCCCTTGAGGATGTCTCCGTCGATGCCGATGTCGCCGAACTCGTTGACGATGATGGCGAGCCGCTTGCCTTTGGCATGCTCGATCACATGGCGGATCAGCGTCGTCTTGCCGGCGCCGAGAAAGCCGGTGACCACGGTGCAGGGCACCCGTCCGGAGAGAGCGTTCATTCAGTCGTCGCCTTTCGCGCTGTCGATGGGTGGAATGCGGGCGACCAGCCCCCGCTTCAGACTGTCGGGCCGGCCGCGCCAGGGCATCAGCCCGTCGGCCGAGCCGGCGAGCAGCAGCGCGCCGGCCACCAGATCGGCGCCATCGGCAGGCGTAAGATCCCCGAACACATAGCTCCAGGCGCCAGGCCGGACCATGGCGGCACTCAGCCGGCGCTTGCAATTGCCGAGGCAGCTCGCCCGCGAGACCGCGATGCCGGCGGCCGGCGCCGCCGCTTCGGCGGCTTCCGCGAGCCGCTCGCCGGGGGTCGGAGCGCTGTCCGGCGGACACGCTTCGTCACGGCAGGTCCGGCAGACCACGATCGTGACCGGCCCGGACGAGGCCGGACGGACGTCCTGTTCCAAAGGGCTGCTGGCGCTCACGCACCGCACTCCGCGTTCGTCATGGGGTGCGGGACAGCCGGCGCTTCCGCGCCGAGCCGAGACTTCCAACCGGCCCAGGGCACCCCGCCCGGATCCGGCTCGATTGGCTGACGGCAGGTCTCCTGGCTCGCGGGTCATCGCCGGCGCCCACCTTCCCGGGCTTCGCCCAGTGGCTTTCGGTCGCGGCTCGTCGCTTACAGTTGCGGGGACAGCTGCGGCTTGGAACCTTGCCTCGTTCGCACCGCATTCCCTCTTCGCCCTCTCCGTTGCCGGAGAAGGACCGTCGCGGTGACGTTACGCGGCGCTCGGCCCGCCTGTCAACGCGGCCAGCGCCGGTTTGCGGTCGATCCAACATCCGTCTATAGTCCCGGCCTCGTCGGTTCCCTTTAAATCGGATTGCTGCCGCTTTGCATGACCAGGGCAGGTTGAGCTTTGTTCTGGGCGGCGCGCGGTCCGGCAAGAGCGCCTATGCCGAGCGCCTGGTCACCGCCTTGCCGCCGCCTTGGATCTACATCGCCACAGCCCGTGCGCTGGACGATGAGATGACGGCGCGGATCGCCGCCCATCGGGCGAGCCGCAGCGCCGGCTGGCAGACGCTGGAGGAACCCGAATCCCTGACCGCGACGCTGGCCTCGCTGCCGGCCGGGAGGCCGGTGCTGGTCGACTGCCTGACGCTGTGGCTGAGCAATCGGCTGCTGGCCTGCGCCGACCTGTCGCGCGACGCCGAGGCATTGGGCGCCGTGCTGGCGGCGCCGCGCGGGCCGTGGGTGGTGGTCAGCAACGAGGTCGGGCTGTCGATCGTGCCCGACAATCCGCTCGCCCGCCGGTTCCGCGACGCGGCCGGAAGGCTCAACCAGCGGGTGGCGGCCTGCGCCCACTCGGTCGAATTCATGGTCGCGGGACTGCCTGTCAGGGTGAAATGAGATGGTCGAGATCGAAGATCGGGCGCGCGACAGACATCGCGCCAAGATGGTCAAGCGCAAGGCGGTTCAGGACGCCGAGGTCGCCGGTAAGAACATCGAAAAGGGCCTGCTGATCGTCCACACCGGACCGGGCAAGGGCAAGAGCACCGCAGCATTCGGCCTGGCGCTGCGGATGCTCGGCCATCGCCGCAAGGTCGGCGTCGTGCAATTCATCAAAGGCGCCTGGCAGAGCGGCGAGCGCGACGCGCTGGCCGCCTTCGGCGAGCTGGTCGTCTGGCACACGATGGGCGAAGGCTTCACCTGGGAGACGCAGGATCTGGCCCGCGACATCGCCGCCGCCGCGCGCGCCTGGGCTCAGGCCGAGACGCTGATGGCCGATCCGGATCTGGCGCTGCTGGTGCTCGACGAACTCAACATCGCGCTGCGCTACGACTATCTGCCGCTCGACCGGGTAATCGCCGCGCTGAATGCCCGTCGCGCCGACCTTCACGTCGTGGTCACGGGCCGCAACGCCAAGCCCGCACTGATCGAAGCGGCCGATCTGGTCACCGAGATGACTGCGGTGAAGCATCACTTCGCCGCCGGCGTGAGGGCACAGCCGGGGATTGAATTTTGACCGGGCGTTTCAGCCCGTCAGGCGAGCAGGAACAGCGCGAGCAGCCCGACCAGCGCAATCAGCAAAAGGTCGGCGACGAAATAGATGCGCAGCGCTCGGCGAATGTCCTGAGGTGTCGCGCCACGCCGGCCGCCGACTCCCATCACCGCGTCGTCGATCTCCACGCCGTCATAGATGCGAGGCCCTGCCAGGGCCAGGCCCAGTGCGCCGGCCATCGCCGCTTCGGGCCAGCCGGCATTGGGGGAGCGGTGGCGGCGGGCGTCGCGCAGCATCACCGCCCAGGCGGTCGAAGCCGAGGCGCCCGGCAAGAGCGCGGCGGCGGCAATGATCAGCAGCGCCGAGAGGCGCGAGGCGGGCAGGTTGATCCAGTCATCGAGCCTGGCCGCCGCCCAGCCGAACTCGGTATACTTCTCCGAACGGTGACCAATCATGCTGTCGGCGGTGTTGACGGCCTTATAGGCAGCGCCGCCCGGCAGGCCGCCGAGCACGGTCCAGAATGCCGGCGCGGCCACCCCGTCGGAAAAATTTTCGGCCAGGCTCTCGATCGCGGCGCGGGCGATGCCGGGCTCGTCCAGCCGATCCGGGTCGCGGCCGACGATCTTCGCCACCGCCGCGCGGCCGGCGGCCAGGCCGCCGATCTCGAGCGCCTCGGCGACATGATCGACATGCAGACGCAGACTGCGCTGGGCAAAAAGGCTGCTGGCCAAAAGCGCCAGAAGGATGAAGCCGAGCGGGATAGGCGACAGCGCGACGGTGATGAGACCGGTGACAAGGACGGTGGCGACGACCACCAAAACCACCGCATTGATGCCGTTCCGGCGACGCTTCTGGGGGGTCAGCTCGGGGTGGTTCCATTTGCGGTCGAGCAGGTCGATCAGGACGCCGATCCACATCACCGGGTGGCCGACCGCCTTGAGAAGGATCGTGGGATAGCCGGCCAGGCGTTCGATGACCAGAGCGAGAAAGGCGATGAGAAGAGACATGAGCTCCGCAGGGGCTGACATTCAGGCGGTTGCCGACCACGGCGGCAGCCTCGAGCGCGGGCGGACGCTGTTCCCGACAGCGCCCCGGCCCTTCGTCGATCTCACCACCGGGATCAATCCGCACTCCTATCCAGTTTCGGACCTGCCCGCTACAGCGTTTTCGCGGCTGCCCGAGCCGGGCCGCATCGCCGCTCTTGCCGCGGTAGCCGGCCAAGCCTATGGCGCCGCAGCCGATGCCGGCGTCGTCGCAGCGCCCGGCTCGCAGCTGCTGCTGCCGCTGATCGCCGGCCTGGTGCAGCCGGGCCAGGCGCGCATCCTCGGCCCGACCTATGCCGAGCATCGCCGCGCTGCGGCGCTCGCCGGCCACGATGCAGCCGAGGCGCACGATCCCGCCACGCTCGGCGAGGCCGACCTCGCGGTGGTCGTCAATCCCAACAATCCCGACGGCCGGCTGATTGCCGCCGATGCGCTGCTCGCCCTGGCCGACCGGTTGGCGCGGCGGAATGGGCTGCTGGTCGTCGACGAGGCCTTTATGGATGTCCAGGCGCCCGGGGAGAGCCTGGCTGCCCACGTCGGCGCGGCCCCGATCGTGGTGGTTCGCTCGTTCGGCAAATTTTTCGGCCTGGCCGGCGTGCGCCTGGGCTTTGCGATCGCGGCCGAGCCGCGGGCGGAGAAGCTTGCCGCGATGCTGGGGCCGTGGGCAGTGTCGGGCCCGGCTCTGGAGCTCGGGCTCATCGCGCTTGCCGACCAGCCTTGGCAAGGCGCCATGCGCGCCCGGCTGAGCGGCGAAGCGGCCCGGCTCGACCGGCTGTTGGCAGTCAATGGCATTGCCGTGATCGGCGGCACCAGCCTGTTTCGCACGGTTGAGCTCGATGCCGCGGCCGCCCTGTTCGACTGGCTCGGCCGCCAGGGCATCCTGGTGCGCCGGTTCGACGCCGATGCCCGCCGGCTCAGGTTCGGCCTGCCGGGCGATGCCCAGGCCTGGCAGCGGCTCGAGCAGGCCCTGTCGGGCTGGCATAGCAATGGCCGGCCGGCGGAATGGGACATTTCGGCCGCTTCGAAGGCATGACGGGTTTTCCTGGGTGAGCATTTGCGCTAGAGCGGATCACCGTTTGTTTGAACCGGTGCTCCACTCCAAGTCCTTGTTGTTGCGCAATTCCGGACGGAGAACCGGTGCTGCTGTTCCTGGAATTGCTTGAGGTCGAAGGCGGATGATCCACGTTTGCTCGCTCAACCATCTCCATGCCACGGTCGCGTCGACGGGGGCCGGGCGCATCGTTTCGCTGCTGACCGCCGGAACGCCGGTCGATCGGCCGAACACGGTCGCAGTCGATGATCATTTGTTCCTCGGCATGCACGACATCATCGAGGCGCAGCCCGACATGGAGCTGCCGGCGCGTGTCCATGTCGAGAAGCTCGTCGAGTTCGCCAAGAGCTGGGACCGTGCCAAGCCCATCGTGGTGCACTGCTTTGCCGGAATCAGCCGCTCGACTGCGGCAGCCTACATCATCGCCTGCGCACTGGCGCCGGAGCGTGACGAGGCGGAGCTGGCCAAGGCCCTGCGCGCCGCCTCACCCTCCGCTACGCCCAACGCCCTCCTGGTCGCGATCGCCGACGAGCTGCTCGACCGACAGGGGCGGATGATCGCGGCGATCGCCGCCATCGGGCGCGGCGCCGAGGCGGCCGAGGGAACCCCCTTCATGCTCGATGTCTGGAGCTCGTAGCGCCCGCTATTTGCGCAGACGCTCCACGCACAGCGCCCTCAGCACGCGCGCGGCTTCGGCATAGGTCGTGGAGTTCGGCGTCAGCTCTTCCAGCGCGTCCGGATCGATCGCAGCCGCAATCTCGTCGAGAATGCGCACCGGCAGAATGTCGGTGCAGGTCCGCATGCGGCCGAACACGGCGCTGATCGCGGTTGCCTTGCCGTCACAATCAACCACCGGCTCGGGCTCACCCGGCCGCCAAGCTTCGAAGGCATCCAGGGCGTCCTCGAACGCGTAGTGAAGGAAGATCGGCGCATGTCCTTCATGCAGCGGAGGCAGCAGATGGCGCATTTGGTGGTCTCCTCTCGAGTTCAGGCAGCCCCGCCCGACACGTCACGACAAGGAACGCTCGATCGAACTCCACACTTGCCCACGCCTGCCGGCATTATGGCCGAAGGCCGCGCAGCGAAGCAAGTTGTTCGCGACTCGTATCGGCGCCGCTTGTTCCCTCGACGATCGTCGATACTTGAATTGTGACAAATCCGCAGCGCCGGCCGACCTACCACAAAGGGCGGAGTTGCATTGCCATTATTTGTGCACAAACGAATTGCACAGCGTTTCAAAGGCGAACCTTCAGCGAGCGTCGGGGCATGCTCACCAAAAAAGGCAAATACGGGCTCAAGGCGCTCGTCCATCTTGCCGAACTGCCGCCTGGCGAGCTCGCTTTCGTCAACGAGATCGCCGTCGCCAACAACATCCCGAAGAAATTCCTCGATGCCATTCTGGGCGAGCTGCGCAATGCCGGCTTCGTCCAGAGCCGCAAGGGCAAGGACGGCGGGTATCGGCTGGCCCGGCTGCCGGCCGACATCAAGATCGGCCATGTCGTGAGGGTGCTCGACGGGCCGTTGGCCCCGCTGCCCTGTGCCAGCCGCACGCAGTATCAGCGCTGTGAGGACTGCGAGGAAGACACCTGCCGGGTCCGTCACATGATGCTCGAGGTCCGCCAGGCGATCGCCCAGGTGCTCGACAATCGCAGCCTCGCCGAGATGCGCGACGTGGCCGACAATGACGACGTGTTTGCGGCCTTGAAGCTGCCGGTCTGATCGCAACGGCGGCGATCGCCGATCCGCTACTGCCAAGCGCGCGACGCGGCTTCGCCGAAGCCGGCGGGCGCCCCTCCTTGAGGCTGGCGGTGCAGGTCCTGGCGCTCGAGCGCACGGCGCACCAGCGGCAGCACATGCGCGCCGAACCAGCGCAGCGCCTCGGGATCGCGCAGGCCATGGACCAGGATATCGGTGACCCCGAGGTCGCGCAGGCCGAGAAGCGCAAGCGCGGTTTGTTCCGGGCCGGCCCCTGTCCAGGCCAATGGATGCGAGAACCGGATCGCGTCGGCACGCCGGTGGCAAGCCGCGGCCGCCTTGACCCGTGCAATGGTCTGGCGGGTTTCATCCTCGCTTGCCTGCGGCAGATCGAAAATGTCGGCGTGGCGGCCGGCGATATTGACGGCTGTTCCCGACAGCCCGCCGAGCGACAACGGGATGTGCGGCTTCTGGCACGGCTTGGCCGCCGAGAAGGCGCCGGCGAGCCGGTAATAGGTTCCCTCATGATCGAAGGGGCGGGTGTTCGACCACAGGCGCTTGAGCAGCACCAGATATTCGTCGACCCGTGCCAGCTGCTCCTCCTGGGAGGCGAGGCTCTCGCCCCGGTCCGGCTCGAAGGCGACATTGACCCGGCCGCCGCTCAGCTGATCGAGCATGGCGAGATGCTGGGCGGCTATGGTCGGCGGGACGGCGCCGATCCGATGTTTGAGGAACACCCCAAGGCCGGTGGTGCTGTGCAGGATGAAGGAGGCGACGGCGGCGACGTCTTGGCCGGCGACCAGGCCGGCCACCGACACCGCCGCAAATCCGGCCTCTTCGGCGGTCCGCGCGAAGCCGCGCAGGGCCTCGGCATCTATCCCGGCCGCGCCCGGCTGATCCGGCTTGGCGAGCTCTGCGGTCTGCGCAATCAACGCAATGTCCATGACAGTCTCCTCCCTTCGACGGCTCGATCGTCGCCCCTGCCCGGTTGAATGGTTGGGTGCCAGGTCCCGGCGAGCCTACCGGCTCAATGGCCGACAAGGCCGAAGACGAAGGCGGCCGAGAAGCCTATCGCCGACAGGAACACCAGCGTGGCGAATGCCTGCTGCAGCGAAACCCGACGGGGTTGAACATTACTCGGCAAAGAACGCGGGCTGCTCGTGTGGGACAAGAATGCCATCGAGGACCTCCGTGCTCCCGTAAATCTACTAATCCAGTAGACATTGTCGATCGCGAAGTTAACCAAATATCGAGCATTCCGTTCCGCCGGTTCCGGCTATCACGCAAATTTTTTCCCGCTGCCGTTCACGGCTCCGGAATCGGGGGCGTGGGACCGGCGCACGACTCAGCGCCGCAGGTTGACGAGGACCACGCCGCCGAGCGCCAAGAGGCCGCCGAGAAGGCCGATCGGCGTGGGAATTTCGCCCAGCCAAAGAAAGCCGAGCAGTGTAGCGACCGGCGGGACGCAGTACATGAAGTTGGCCGCCCGGGCGGCCGGCAATCTTGCCAGCACCATCGACCATGTGGCGTAGGCGATCAGGCTCGGAACCACGCCGAGATAAAGCACTGCAAAACGGGCGCCGGCGGGCGCAGAGCCGATCTGGCCGAGGCCTGAGGGCAGCGCGGGCGCCAGCACCAGCGCTCCGATCACCATGTTCACGGCCGAGACCACGAGCGGCCGATGGCTGGCAAAGAGCGGCTTTTGCACCACGGTAGCGGTGCTGGCGCAGACCGCCGCGCCGAGGACCAGCAGCGCGCCGACGCCGACATGGAGGCCGTGCCCCTCGCCGAGCGCGATCAATCCGATTCCGGCGAACGATACGATGGTGCCCAGCCAAGCCGGCAGCGGAAAGCGCTCGCCGAGCAGAGTGGTCGCCATCACCGCCACCAGAATCGGACCGACATTGATGATGAAGCTCGAAGCTCCGGCCGAGATCGTCTGCTCGCCGATGTTGAGCAGCAAGGTATACAGCGCGACGTGGAAGACCCCGCCGAAAACGAAGCGCCAGATGTCGCGCGGGCGGGGCAGTGCCGGCCTCAAAGCGACGAGATAAAGCGCCGCCGGCACCGCAGCGATGGCAAAGCGCAAGGCGCCGAGTTCGGCCGGGCCGAATGCGGCCAGCCCGGCGCGGATGGCAGGGAAGGCCGAGGCCCAGCCCACCACCGTGACGATCAGCAGAACGCCGGTGACCTGCACCCCGGTGCGATCTGCCGCAAGGTTGGTAGGCTCTGCCCGCATCGCATCAGTTCTCCTGCCAGGCGGTCGCGCGACACGCTGCCGCCGTTCGATCTCGGTGACCTTTTGCCTGATCGCGCGGTCTCACTCCACCCGGTTTGCGTTCGAGACGACGGCTACGGCAGGCGCCGGCACCTCTCGGGACCTGCTCGCGGCGACATCACAATTTGCGGCGCCCTGAGACAAATCGTCGCGACTTGTATAAGATTCGCCGGGATGAGGTCGCGCGTGTTCGACCGGCCGGTTTTCCCCGGCAGCCTGCATGGCGAGACCGCTCCTCAGTAAGGAGAAACGGCTATGGCTGGTTTTCACGTAATCGCGGGTTCGACCGAAACGCTGGTGCATCCCCGGGTGCGCAAGATCGGCGTCGCTGACCTCTTGGAAGCCCTGCGCAACGGCTTCGACGATTTCTGGGAAAAGCCCTCACACTACGTCTTCCTGTGTCTGATCTATCCCCTGGTCGGGGTGGTCCTGGCCGCTTGGACCTCCGGCAACAACGCGCTGCCGCTGCTGTTTCCACTGATGTCGGGATTTGCGTTGCTCGGGCCGCTGGCGGCACTCGGGCTCTACGAAATCAGCCGCCGGCGTGAGGCCGGTGAGGACACGTCGTGGTGGCATGCGCTCGAGGTCCGGCAATCCCCCGCCATCCCCTCGATCATCGCGGTGGGGTTGTTTCTGTTCGCCGTCTTCATCGCCTGGCTGCTTGCGGCCGAGGCGATCTATCAATGGTGCTTCGGCTCCAGCCCGCCGGTTTCTTTAGGCAGCTTTTTCAGCGACGTGTTCACGACCTCGAGCGGCTGGACGCTGATCATCGTCGGCAATCTGATCGGCTTCGTCTTTGCCGTTGTGGTGCTGGCCACGACGGTCGTCGCTTTCCCGATTCTGCTTGACCGGGACATCGGCGCCTACGATGCGATGCATACATCGGTTCGGGCAGTGCTTGCCAACCCGGTTCCCATGGCCGTTTGGGGCCTGATCGTCGCCGCGCTTTTGGTGGTCGGATCGATCCCCCTGTTTGCCGGCCTGGCGGTGGTGATTCCGATTCTCGGCCATGCCACCTGGCATCTCTACCGTAGAGTGATCGAGCCGCCGGCCGGCGCCCGTCGCAATTGACGGCCGCAACGGCTTCATTCATTGACGATCGGCCGGCATTTTGCCGGCCGATGTCGTTGGCGCATCGGCACGGACCAGGCCGGCGCGGGAGCTTTTGGCATGATCAGGAGCTTGGCCGAGATCATGGGCTGGGATCGCACCACCCGGCCAGGACGGCGACCGCGCCTTGCTTTGAACATGCGCGACACGGTCGTCTACGCGATCGGAGACGTGCACGGCTCCTATGATGCCCTGCTTGCGCTGGAACAGCGCATCGTCGCCGATGCAGCGCCGCTTCCCGGGCGCAAGGTGATGATCCTGCTCGGCGACTATGTCGATCGCGGCGCCAATCCGGCGCGCGTTGTCGAGCATCTGCTGTCGCCGCCGCCGGCCGGCTTCGACCGCATCGCGCTCGCCGGCAACCATGAGGCGATGATGCTGGATGTGCTCGACGGTCAATTGTCGCTTGGCGAATGGGTGCAGATGGGCGGCGACGCGACGCTGCGTTCCTATGGCATCGATTACGGCCACATGAGCGGCGTGCTGCTGCCGGCGGAGCAGCTGACGCTGGTCAACCGCGCAATCCCGGCCACCCACGTCGAGTTCCTGCGCGGCTTGCCGGTGCTGGTGGATGGAGGTCAGACCATCTTCGTGCACGCCGGCATCCGGCCGGAGCTGCCGCTTGGCGAGCAGTCCGAGCAGGATCTGCTGTTCATCCGCTCGGCGTTCTTCGAGCAGGCGCACCGGCTGACCCAGTGGGTCGTCCACGGCCACACCCCGGTGGAGCTTGCCCGGCTCGAGGGCCGGCGGCTCAACCTCGACACGGGCGCCTTCCGCACCGGACGGCTGTCGGCGGTGCGCATCATCGGCACCAGCGGGCGCATTCTCTCGACCTGAGCGAGAAGTCCGGGCCCTCAAGAGGTCTTGATGCTCGACGACTCGACGTAGTAGCCGGAGTAGGCGTGCAAATAGTGCTCGGAGCTGCCGTAGGCGCCATAGCGGCTGAGCAGCTTCATATCGGTCTTGTTCAAGAGCACCCCGAGCACCTTGCCGGCGACTTGCGGCTCGGCCTGAAGCAGTGAACGGACCAGGTTGCGCGGGGTCGACCCCCATTCGGTGACCAAAAGGAAGCCGTCGGCCATCTGGGCGAAGGCCTTGGCGTCGACAACCGGTGCCAATGGCGGCAGATCGACCACGATATAGTCGAATTTCTCCCGCGCCGCCTCGACGATCCGGCGCATGTTGAGCGAGGTGAGCAGCTCGAAGGAATGCGCGAATTGACCGCGTTCGCGGGTGGGCAGGATGGCAAGCCTGGTCTTGCGATCGACGCGGACGGCGGCCGGCCAAGGCACCTCGCCGACCAGCGCCTCGACGATGCCGTTCTCGGGAGGTGTCGCCAGCATGCGGCTGAGACCGGGATTGCGCAGGTCGGCGTCGATCAGCAGCGTCTTGGAGCCGTTGGCGGCGAGCAAGCCGGCAAAGTTGGCCGCGACCGTCGATTTGCCCTCGTCGGGGAGCACCGAGGTGACGCCGATGACCTTGCTCGGCAAAGCCTGCAGCATGACATCGGCAGCGATGCGGGCATTGCGCAGCGTCTCGGCAAAATGCGAGCCGGGCGCGTCGACGGCCACCCGCATGATGGAGCGGAAGGCAGGCCCGGCGTCGCCCTCGTCAACGCGATGCTGCTTGCGCTCTCGCAGCCGTTCCAACGCCGAATTGCCGATGATCGGCAGATAGCCGAGGAATTTCAGCCCAAGCTCGTTGCGGACGTCGTCGGCGGAGCGGAAGAAGCGCTCGCGGAACTCCTGGAGGGCGGCGATGCCGGTGCCGGCCATCAGGCCGAGCACCAGGGATAGCGCCAGCACCATGCTGCGCTTGGGCGCCGACGGCGTCGTCGGCACCGATGCTTCCGAGATCACGCGGGCCTTGGCGATCGGAAACGAGCGCTGCTGAGCCGCCTCCTGATAGCGCGCCAGGAACGTCTCGTAGAGCGTCTTGAGCGCAGCCGCCTTCTGCTCGAGATCATGCAGCTGAACCAGGGCGCCGCTCGATTGCGAGGACTTGCCGGCGACGTTGTTGATGCTGTCGCGCAACGATTGCTCGCGCGAGCGGGCAACCTCGGATTCGTTGCGGTAGCTCGACGTCAGCTGGCTCAACTCCTGGAAGATCTGATGTGCGACATCGGCCTGTTCGCGGCGCAGATCGACGGCCTGCGGGTGATCGGGACCAAAGCGGCTGGCGATCTCCTGCTCACGCTTGGTGATGGTAAGATAGCGCGATTTCAGCCCGTCGATCACCGGACTGCCGCCATCCTTGGGCGAGATGGTCGCGTTGTTGACCGCGTTCTCCTCGCCGCTTTCGACGATTGCCTTGTAGCGCTCGTAGCGCGCGGTGGCACTGGCCGCGTCGGCCTGGGCGAGGATCAGCTGGCTATTCAGATCGGCGAGCTGCCGCTCGGACATGAGCTCCCCGCGGGCTTCCGTCAGGCCATGCTCGGAACGGAATCGCTCGGCCTCCAAGGCGGCGGCTTGGGAATTCTCGCGCAGATCGTCGAGCCGCCCTTGCAGCCACACGGTGGCGCGCTGCGTGGCATCGAAATTGGCGTCGAGCTGGTCGGAGAGATAGGCCTCGCCGTAGGCCTTGGCGATGGCGCCGGCGAGCTTCGGGTCATGCGAATCGAACGACGCGTCGATGACCAGGCTGCGGCCGACCCGCTCGACGTCGAGGCCCTGCTGCAGGAGGACGGCCGCACGGGCGCGCCGGGAATCCTTGACCGAGTCGCCCGACGGCTTGTCCGACCAGAAGTCGAGCCGGTTGATGACTGCCCTCACGCGGGCTTTCAGCCAGCCCCCGGGTGAGACCGGCGGGTTCATGAACACCGGATTCTCATCGAGGTGCTCATGGTCGACCACCGAAAGCGCCAGCCGGTTCGATTTAATGATCTCGACCTCGGTAAGCAGGTTGGCGTCGGTTTTCATGTTGCTCGCGGCCGTGGTCGCCTCCTGATCCGCATAGCGGGTCAGGTTCTCATCGAGCAGAATGCTGACGGCAGCGGTGTAGGTCGGCGGCGCGATGAGCAGATAGGCGATGCCGAGGGCCAGTCCGATGAGGCCGAACACCGCGACGACACGCATGCGCCGCTGGGCGATCCGGGCGAGACGCTCGAAATCGATGAATCCTTCCGGATCTTCGCCGCCCGGCGTCGGGGTCAGTGCCAATCGCCCATTGAGGGGCAGATGCCTTTCGTTCATCGCGCTAGCCTGTTCGCCGCCGACGTGCCGCCTCCCGATCCGGCCGTCCGCTCTATGTCCTCAGATGCCACGGCGGCATCGGCAGCCACCGCCCTAACTCTAGCCTTTGCCACCCATGTCGTCTGATCGTGGCCGTGCCGTGGAGCAGTCCGCTGTCGGACAACGCCCCTTCCAATGGATCATATCGGGCCGGATCAGGGCAAAACCACCGGCGGCCTGAAGAAAAACTTGGCTCATTCGAGTTGAGGCCGCGACACTTACCAGAACGGGCGAAGAACTGTCGACGCGATAATTCCGGCCGAATCGTCGCACGGGGCCAAGCAACCTGCCTTTTGGGAGGCAAGACCGGGACGACTGCTTGAGAGATTGCCTTCATCTTGCATCGTCCCGTTGCGGCTTCCGTTTCGGCCCTCCCGAACGCCCCTTTTGACCAGACGCCGGCTCAGCTGCCGGTCCGCAACGGAGCAAGCCGCCGCAGCCGCGCAGCGATCGGCATCCGCAAATGGCGCAGCGCCGCCGGATCGCGCAGCGCCGCGGCGACCGCCTTCAGCGGGGCGCCGGCCTTGATATGATCGACCAGCATCAGGAACGAGGCGGCCTGCTCCAGGCTGCGGGTACGCCTGGCCTGCGCCGTCCGCGCAGCCGCATCCAATTCGTGGTCGCGCACAAAGGCGCGGTCGGCGGCCAGCATCGCCTCGACGTGACGCAGCTCAAGCACCCGCGAAATCGAGCCCTCGCGGATGAAGTAGTTGTACCCCGCGGTCGGCTCGACCACGCATTTGGCGCCGCGGGCCAGCGCCGAGGCGAAGAAGATATAGTCCTCGCCGATGCGCAGGTTCTCGTTGTAGCGCAGTTGATGCTCGGCCAGGACACTGAGGCGAAACACCGGCTTCAAATAGCCGTAGGAGAACGTCGCCTCGAACAGGATGTTGGAAGCGATGAAGTTGGCGAGGTCGATCTCGCCGATGCGGCCGAAGAAGGTCGGATCAAACATCACCTCCGGCATCTGGCCCTCGCGCACGACCTTCAGGTTGTCGACGACGATCGCCGCCGACGAGGCTTCGGCCCGCGCGATCATCGCCGCCAGCCTGCCCGGCAGCATGGTATCGTCGGCGTCGAGCACGGCCACCCATTCGCCGCGCGCAGCCGCAAGCCCGGCATTGCGCGCGGCTCCCGGTCCGTGGTTCTCAGTCAAGGCGAGCACGCGAACGCGGTCCGTCGCAAAGCCGGCGGCGATCGACACGGTGCGATCGCTGGAACAATCGTCGACGACGATCACCTCCACATCGATCTCGCCCTGCTGCGCAAGCGCGCTGCGGATGGCGTCGGCCAAGGTCGTTTCGGCATTCCAAGCGGCAATCAGCACACTGACGGTGGGTCGGGTCATCCGGTGGTCTCTTCGAGCTGTCCATATTGGGTGATTTCACGCACCCCGAGCAGGCCGCCGACCGCGCCGGCATGCATCAGGCCACGCAACAGATTGGCATTGCGCCGCGCCGCCCACGGCAAAGTAAGGCCGGCCAGGGCGAAGCAATAGCCGGCCTTGGCTGCAGCGGCCCCGATGGCCGCGGCCTGCGTCGCCGCGCCGGGCCGGCGCCCGGCGGTCAGCCGGCCATGGGTCTGCCCCGAGCGGAAATGGCGCCTGGCGAGCCAGCCGAAGCGCGCCCGCTCCAGGGGCACATCCTCGAAGGTCCATGCATTCGATGCAAAGCCGATGACGCCGCCGGCATCATGAACGCCGCCGAAATATTCCGTGTCTTCGCCGCCTGTCTTGCCCAGCGCAAGGTTGAAGCGCCGGCCGGCCACGGCCGGGCAAGCGCGGCGGATCAGTACATTGCCGGTGTAGCCGGTGCGGATCGCGCCGTTCACCCACACCGGGCGGACCGAATGGAAATTGCCGCGGCGCACCCAGTCGGGGGTGCCGGCCGCATAGGCGGCGCCGACCGGCCCGAGCACCACGTCGGCTCCGCTCGACAGTGCGGTGCCGAGCAGTTCGGCAAGCCACGCCGGGGCGCAAGTCGCGTCGTCGTCCGTGAACGCGATGAAATCGCCTCCGGCAGCATCGAGACAGGCGTTGCGCGCCAGCGAAATGTTGCCGGCCGGGACGTGCAAATACTGAACCGGGAACGGCAGCAACGGGCTCAGCCTTGCTACCAGGTCGCGCGCGCTCGGGCTGCGGTCGTTGTCGGCAACGATCAGCTGCACGGCTGCATCCGGCGGCAAAACGAGCTCTGCCAGCGAGCGCAAGGTGGCCTCGAGCTGCGGCCGCTGGAAGGTGCAGACGGCAATGTCGACCACCACGGGGCGTGAGCGCGGCGGGTTCATTGTTCCGAAGTCCTGCCGCGGCGGTGGGCGATGAGCTGCAGCCAGAAGCCGGCGGACCAGGCCAGATGCATCACCATGGCGCTGAAGGCGGCCAGCGGGCCGTAGGGATTGCGCTGCCCGACCGCCAGCCAGACGCCGTAGCCCACGCACGCTGCCATCCACAGGCCGGCCGGCACAAAGGCGGCCCAGGATAGGAACGCCAGCGAGGTGCCGGCGACCAACGGCGCCACCGCGAGCGGCAGCAACTGGCGCAGCTTGGGCAGTGCACGGTGCTTGAGAATGTTCTTGGCCCGGCCGCGGCCGTAGTTGAGGTACTGACGGAACAGGCTGCCGACCGAGTTGCGCGGATAATAGGTCATCTTCGTCCGGTCGGTCATCCAGATCCGATAGCCGGCCGAGCGCAGCCGGTAGTCGAGTTCGGCGTCCTCGTTGTGGCTGAACGTTTCGTCATAGCCGCCGACCGCCCGGAAGGCCTCGACCCGCATCAAGGCGTGATGACCATGGTCGGTCCAGTGGCCCTCGCCAACACTTCTGTGCTTTGATCCGCCATTGCCGAGCGGCGAGTTCTGCGCCAAGGCGGTTGCCTTCTGGAACGGCCCGACGCCTTCGGTCGCCATCGCTACGACCACCGAATCGGCCCCGGTCCGCACCGCGTCCTCAACCAGCTGGCGGCAATAATCGGGCGGGTAGTCGGCATGCGCATCGATGCGGATGAGCAGGTCTCGGTCGTCCGCAAAGGTCTCGACGGCGAGGTTGACGGCGGCACTCTGGATCCGCTTCGGATTGTCGAGCAGCGCAACCCGGCGGTCGCGGGCCGCGATGTCGCCGACGATCTCGCGGGTGCCGTCGGTGCTGCCGCCGTCGACCACCACCAAGGCCATATCGAGGGCCTCGGCATCGGCGCGCAGGCGCTCGAGCGTCGGACCGATATGCCGGGCCTCGTTCAGGCAAGGCACGATGGCGAGGCAGCGTTGATCAGTTTGAGGGGCGGTCATGACCTTGCCTCATGCAGCTTGTTGCAGAACAGGCGAAGCGCCGGGCAGCGTCAAGGATTTCAGCCGGTCGACGAGCCTCAAGCAATCCTCGGGGCCGCAAATCCATTCTCGGCGGTCGCGCCGGGCCACCGCATTGGCCAGCGCCCGGTAGCGCTCGCCGTCGATGTCGCCGACCAGCGCTTCCAGCGGCTTTTCCTCGGCTGCCTCGAGCAGCAGTCCGATGCCGCGCCCGGCCAGCAAACGGCCGCTCTCCGAATCGGCCATGGCAATCGGTACGGCACCTGCCGCACACCCTTCGTAGAGCCGGTTGGGCAGCAGCCATTGGGAATTGGCATGCTCCTCGAAGAAATCTATCGTCCAGACGAAGTGGACGCCGCGATAGATGGCCGCCAGGTCTTCGGGATTGCGATACGGGCCGAGGAACTCGATGAACGGCTCGCGCGCCACCAAGCCGTCGAAGTCCTCGAACTCGCCATGCGCCGGCCGGCCGCGAAGCACGATCCGAAAACGGCCGCCCATGGCGCGTGAAAAGGCGGCAAGCAGCGCCAGCGAACGCCGGCAGCGCAGCGCGCCGAACCAGCCGATGACCCAAGGCGGACCTGCCCGGCGGCTGCCCTCGACGGGCAGCGGGGCCTCCTCGGTCAAGGCCAGGACCTTGTTTTCCACCAGCTCGACCGGCGCGGAAATCTGCGCGAAGCGGGCGAAGTAGGCGCGGAGGAAGGCTGGCGAGCTGGTGATCAGCAGGCGGGCATTGCGGCCCAGTCGACGCTCCACCGCGCGCAGCAGCGCGCCGAGCGGATCGCGGCGCAGCAGCAGCCGATGGATGTCCAAGGCCTCGTAGGCGATCGGCGGCCGCCGCGCCATCAATCCCGCCGCCCGCTCGGCAAGCGTCAGCATTTCCAGATTGCGCGCGATGATCACATCGGGCTGCCGCTTCAGCCCCGCCACCATACGTCTCAGGCGAAAGGTCGCACGCAGCACCGCCAAAGTGCGCTGCAGGAAGCGCCGGTCGCGGGTGCGTCCGAGCTCGATCGGCTGGATGCCCTCGATCCCTGCCAGCGGATTGTCGTCGCGCCGAAAGCCGGCGAGCGTCACCGTGGCGCCGCCGGTCAGCAACATCAGCACACGGCGCCGGACGGCCGGATCGGCCAGATCATGCACCAGATAAAGGACGTGCAGCATCAAAGCTCCGCGTCTGGCCCCGTCAGAGGCAATATTACACTCTGTGCTGCACCGCAATATGGGTGCCGCGGCGAAGCTTCGCCCGGCCGCGCCCCGCACCTACTTAGAGGCTTGCGGCGCGAGCTTGCAGGCGAGCGATTCCGGAAACTGGCACGGCTCGCCAAGGGCCGTGTAGGCCACCCGGTCGACTTCCACCGTGGCCTCTGTGCCGGCTTCGAATGCGCCCATCCAGTCGGTCAGCTTGTCGGTTCCCCACAGGCTTAAAAAGATCTTCGACGGATGGGTTGGAATCTTGGCGGGATCGGTCTCCTCACCGACCTGAACGCCGTTGACGAAGAAGCGGAGCCGGTCTTTCTCCCAGACGAAGGCATAGTCGTTGAACCCCTTGTCGGCGCCGCCGGGGACCTCGATGCGCGCATGCCCGCCGACGCTCTTGCCGCTGACGAACTGATTGAGCTGCACCTCTGCCGGGTTGCGGCCAAGCACCTCGAAGTCGATCTCGTCATGCGGCTGCTTCTGGGCAGGGCCGATATAGCTGAAGAAGGCCGAGTTCAGACCTGAGCCCGCAGCAGCCTTGATACGTGCCTCATATATCCCGTAACCGAACAGCGGCCTGGTCTGCACCTCGGCGCACATATTGTCCCGTTCCTTGTAGCGGCGGTTGGCGAAGCCGAGCTGCAGAATGCCGTCCTGGATGCGGACCTGCTGCTTGGACCAGGTGCAGTTCTGGAAATCGCCGTTGGACCAGCCGTCGGACGTGTACCAGCGGCCGGGATCGAGGTGATCGAACTGCTCGACGAACGATTTGCCCAACGCGGCTTCCGCAGCAGAGGCAGGCGCTGCGGCCAGCACGGCGAGCAAACCCATGCAAACGGAAGCGCAGAAGCGGTTCAGCCTCGCATCTGTCCTCGGAAAGCCTGTCAACACCAGTCAACCTCACGCTTGCATGAACGGTGGCCCGCAGCAGCGGTGGCGCCGCGACGCTTGCTGCGCTGCAGCTAGGACAACTAGGAGATCAGAATATGACGACGAATCGTTAACCGACAATCGCCGGGTAACAATTTATGATCGTACGTAAGGACCAAGGTCAAAGAAAGCGTGAGCGGCTGACGCCGGAACCGGCGCGGCTAGATCTTCGAGGCCGGCTTCTGAGCGGCCGCAAACCCATCTATTTCATCGGTCAGACGCGCGACGAAGGCGAGTTGGCGGTCAAGCCCGGCGATCCGGTCTCCATAGGCGACAAGGGATGCCGTCAGGCCGTCGATCCTTTTTGCGGCGGTCGCGGCCGCGCTGTCGTCCTCGACCGCCTGCTGGGAGAAGGCCGCGTCTGCGGCGGCGTTGTCGTATCGGCTCTGCAGCCCAGCCTTTTCGGCCAGGAGCTCCGCCGAGATCTCGGTCAGAAGCGTACGCAGCCGCGCCCAGCGACGGCGGTCGGTCTGGCCATCCCGGTCATGGCTGCGCACCCGAAACAGCGCACTCTTGGCTTGTCTCACATTCCGCCCCCAAGGCCACATTACCAGGACGAAAGGCCGTTCGGGGCCGGCCGTCAAGGCTTCCGGTCGCTCGAGGCAGAACCGACCGCGCTTTTCGTGGACGTCTCATTTGGCAGCCGGTCTAGTTCGCCGGCCCCGCGGGCGGCCAGCAGATAGAAGGGTTGAGGGCCGGCATCGGCGACCGGCCTGCCGCGCCTCCCGTGCCATTTGTCCGAGAGGATGCCGCCGGCAATTGCCGGCAGCGCCCGCGGCCGCTGCAAGGCGTCGAGGAGGGCAGCGGCCAGACCCGCCTCGGCCTTCAGGTCGAGAAAGCGGCGCTGCTCATATTTTGCCCGCACATGGCGCGCGTGGCGGCGTACGGCGGCGGCGGCAGCAGCCGGAATAGGGGCAGCGCCGGAGGAGCCTTGAAGTAGCGCACGGTCGGCTTGCCAAAGGCGCCGCAAATCTTCCGTACGGTGCCGGGCCGCCAAAGAGTCCGGGCGGATGAAGGCGGCGTAGCCGCAATTGCGGACGACCTTGTAGCGGGCCCCGGCCGCCAGTGCGCGGGCATAGAGGTCGTAGTCCTCTCCCAACCGCAGCTCTTGGCGATAGGCCAGGCGCTTGTCGACCAGGAAAGCCCGCCGCATCACCGGTTTCAAGAAGCCGATTTCGCCGCGATCGGCACCGTGCTTCGAGATATTGCCGTCGGCAAAGGCGGCCAGGTCGAGCACAAAGGCACCGGCGCCGCTCGGACGGGCTTCGACCGGCGGCGCGGACTGACCGATCGGCACGAAGACGATGTCATCGGCGATGAAATCCCAATCTTGCGTCGCCAGCATCGGCTTGAAGCGGTTCGGCAGGAAGACGTCGTCGGCGTCGAGAACCGCGATCAACGGCGAACCTGAGGCCGCAATCGCCTGGTTGCGGGCAAAGGCCGGACCGTGGTTCTTGTCGAGCCGGATGATCCGCAACCGGCCGCTACCATCGTCGGGGCCGCGTGCCGCCCGGTCGGTGCCGTCACTCGAGGCATCGTCGACCACCACCACCTCGCCGACCTCGACCTCGGCCAGCGCCGACGCGACCGCGGCTCCGACCGTCGCAGCTGCATTGCATGCGGCGATCACGACGCAGACGGTGTTGTCGCTGGGAGCCAACAAACTCAGTCCATTCCGTGGTTATTCCGGCGATTGCCTTGACCGCAGTCGGGCGGCCCTCATTCGCGCCGGCGGCCTGCCCGGCCATCGATGTCCAAGCTCGGCCGTCCTTCGGACAGGGCGAAATCAACGCCAACTCGACGGCGGCGCTTCATAAACACAATCGGCCATGGCCGGAATGTCAAGACGCCCAAGCTGCCTGGAGCGGGCTTGGCTGGTCTCAGAGCTCGCGAGCCCGGCCGACCCTCGCCAAGGGCTCAACGCCACGCTCCTGCGGAGCGACCTGATCAACGACGCTGCCGTTGTCGGACACGCCGCGCTTCTGGCGGCTCACCAGCACCAGCACGGCGCCGAAATAGCCGATCTGGATCAGCACCGCGCAAACCAGCGTTTGCCAGACAGTCGTCCAGAGCGACTGCGATGCAGCAAAGGTGAAGATGGCAAAAGCAGCCAACGCGCCCAGCATGCCCACCAAAAAACGTGGAAAAGACATCTCCGTCAGCCCGCTTCGAGCCGGAGTCCAGACAAGTGGATAGCACTGCCCAGCGTGTCGGCGCGCTCGCTTGATATTGCGCCGTCGTTTCGCGCCTCAGCCTCTGCCCAGTTGTCGGCCGGCATGATCCCCATCCCCGAACTGCGAGGACCTCGGGGCTGAATATATGCGACACTAGGTCCTTCCGCAACATCCACTCTGGCAATCAGAGGTACCACTCATGATGGAGGAAAGTCCTGCCAATGTTTATATTGCGCCGCAACGCAGGACCACGATTTACATGCATAAGAATGAGAGTACCGGCGCGTTCGGATCTAAGTAAAATTTTAGCGAATGCATGCAAGTTCATGGAGACTTCGCGGATCTGACCCGCATTGCGGAAGATCGGCTCAAACAAGTCCTTCGGAAGACTTAGCGTTCCAGGGGGCTGTCCAACAAGGCGGCACAAGGTAAACAGTCACTTAACTGACATCCCGTTACAGATTGTTTCATTTCGTTACAAATTATGACTCCTATGAGCCTTCATGTCTCACTTTTAGCGCAAAGATGGGAGGTTTATGTGGTTGCTGTCGGTGCCACTATGTTGCACTGCACAATCTTTCTGTTTACCTTGATCGGACCCCAACCTGATCCCCTTCCGCGGAGCCCGCGTCATGAAGAATGCCGCCAGATTGGCCAATCCCCTTTACCCCCGACGAACGAACGCCAAGGGCCACCCGCCGATCGGCGGCGCCCTGAAGCGGGCGTTTGACATCCTCTTCGCGCTTGCGGCTCTGGTCTTGCTCAGCCCGTTGCTCCTGATGATCGCGTCGCTCATCAGGTTGTCCGACGGCGGCAGCGTCCTCTACGGCCACCGCCGTATCGGCCGCAACGGCGAGACCTTCGAGTGCCTGAAGTTCCGCACCATGGTGCGCAACGGCGAACATGTGCTTGCCGCCCATTTGCGCCGTGATCCCGCAGCCCGGCGCGAATGGAATGCCACGCGCAAGCTGCAGAACGACCCGCGCGTCACCCCGGTCGGCGCTGTGCTGCGCAAGCTCAGCCTGGATGAGCTGCCGCAGATCATCAACATCCTGCGCGGCGAGATGAGCATCGTCGGGCCGAGGCCCGTGGTGGCCGACGAGCTGGAGCGCTACGGCCGGGCGGCCGAATGCTACCTCAAGTCGCGCCCGGGCCTCACCGGCCTGTGGCAAGTCAGCGGCCGCAGCGACGTCTCCTATGAAAGCCGCATCGCCTACGACCGACACTATGTGGAGAACTGGTCGCTGACCTCCGACGTGCTGATTATCCTCAGGACCATTCCGGCCGTGTGCCTCTCGCGCGGAAGCTATTGACTAGACCGCGCACGTTATTGACGGATTTTTCCATGTCTCCCAACGCCTGGTTTCTCCCGCGCCGCGGCGCCTGCCGCGCGGCGCTTATGTCGCTGCTGTGCCTCGTTTGCCTTGCCGGGGCTGCGTCTGCCGAGGATTACCGGCTGGATGTCATGGACAAGCTGCACGTGCGGGTGGTCGAATGGCAGACCGCCGAGGGCACGTTCCGAGACTGGACTGCGCTCACCGGCGACTACACCGTCGGTCCCGACGGAACGTTGTCGTTGCCATTCGTCGGCCAGACGAAGGCCGTGGGCAAGACCACTGCAGATATCGCTCAGACGATCGGCGATTCGCTGCAGCAGAAGTTCGGCCTGAGCAATCGTCCCGATGCCTCCGTCGAGATGGCGGAGTTCCGGCCGATCTTCCTGTCGGGCGACGTGCAGACGCCCGGGCGCTACCCCTATGCGCCCGACCTCAGCGTGCTGAAGGCCATCAGCCTGGCAGGCGGCGCCCGCCGAACACCGGATTCGAGCCGCGACGACGTGCGCAACTTCATCAACTCCAAGGGCAATTACTCGGTGTTCAGCGACGAGCGAAACCGGCTCTACGCCAAGCGGGCGCGGCTCGCCGCCGAGGCCGGCAACAAGGATAAGATCGAGACGCCGAAGGAGTTGGCGGATGCTGCCGACGGTGCCGCCCTGATGGCCGAAGAGCAATCCGTGATGCAAGCGCGCACCAAGCGGCTCAATCTGCAGCTGGCGCAGATCGAGGACCTCAAGTCTCTGCTCAAGAGCGAGATCGAGTCCCTGGAGAAGAAATCCGAAACCCAGACGCGCCAAGTCGCGCTGTCGCGCGAAGAGCTGAAAGGAATCGGCAACCTCGCCGACAAAGGCCTGGTCGTCAATTCGCGCGTGCTGGCGCTCGAACAGAGCATCGCCGATGGCGAGGGCAAGGTGCTCGATCTCGACACCGCATCCTTGCGCGCCAAGCAGGATATCAACAAGGCCGACCAGGACGCCACCACGCTGTCGAATGATCGCGATTCCGACATCGCCGAAACGCAGCAGCAGGTGGAGGCCGACCTTGCGTCGCTCGACCTCAAGATCGGGATGCACCGCGACCTGATGGCGGAAGCCTTGATCGGCGCGCCGGAAGCGGCGGCGCGAACCGCGCAGAACGGCCAGGTGCCGCTCACCTACACGATCGTGCGCACCGCCGGCGGCAAGACCAGCGAAATCACCGCCGACGAAACCACGCCGGTCAAGCCGGGGGATGTCATCAAGGTTGCCCTGGCCGGCCTGCCGACGAACTGAGCCGAAGCGGACGTCCGTGACGGCGAGGATCGCCAAATCGAGCCTGGTCGATGCCGGCCGCAACGGCTGGTATGGCGGCACCGCGTTCGCGCTGTCGATGCTGGTATCGCCTATTCCGCGCGCTTCGGACAGCTTTCCATCCTGTGCTACTACGCGCTCTGGCTGCGGCTCTGCCTGGCGGCGCCGCGGCTGATCTTCAGCCACGCCGAGCGCCTGCTGTAGACGCTTGGCTTTGCCATCTTCGCCTGCCTGTCCGTCTTCTGGTCGCAGGCGCCGAGTGTCACGGCACGGGCCAGCATTCAGTTGCTCAGCCATATCGTCTGCGCCTTGATTGCGGCGCGCGCCCTCTCGACCCGCACCTTGGTCCTCGGCGGCCTCGCCGGGGCGCTTCTGGTGGTGGCCTATTCGCTGCTTTTCGGCGTCTATCTCTACGATCCGATCGACGGCAGCTACACCTTCGCCGGGGCATTCTCGTCCAAGAACCAGCTGGGCTTTTATTCCTCGCTCGGCGTCTTCTTCGCCTTCTGCACGTTCTTCCTTTTGCCCTCCGTCAGCGCCGGCCACAGACTGGCGGCACTCGGGATCGGCCTGCTCTCGGTCTACACGATGCTTGCTTCGCAGTCGGCCACCCCGATCGCAGCGATTGCCGTCACGCTGACCGCCACTTTCGCCGCCACCATGGTGCTCAGGCTGCCGACGCGTCTGCGCAAGCTGATGCTGATCGTGGGGCTGGTTGTCGGGGCGGTCGGGGTGTTCGCCGCCCTCAACGCAGGAGCGTTGAACTTCGTGCTTGCCCTGTTCGGCAAAGACGCGACGCTGATCGACCGAACCTATCTCTGGACGGAAGGCATTACCGCGTTCCAGGAGGCGCCGGCTGTCGGAGTTGGCTACCAGGCCTGGTGGGTGCAAGGCTTTTCCGAACCGGAGTGGCTCTGGGAAGAGTTCTACATCGCCAGCCGCTCGGGCTTTCACTTCCACAACACCTATATGGAAGTGCTGGTCGAGCTCGGCGTCATCGGCCTTCTGATGCTGCTCGTCGTGCTGCTCGGCACGCTTGCCGGCCATGTCAGAGGGCTGGTCAGCCGCGGCAACGAGACCTGGGCGCTGGCCATGTTCGGCTTCGTGGTGATGCCTGTGGTGCAGTCCTTCGTCGAGGTCGACGTCATCAATCCCTACGCGATCGGCTCGTTCCTGCTTTACTATGCAGCCGGCGTGCTGGGGAGACGCGTGCCGGCGGCGGCGCCTACGCGTCTCGCGTCACACCCGCTGGAATTCGGACGTGCCTAGCGCCGCCCCGCCGGCCGATTTGCCCCGCAGACTGGACGGCATCCAGCACCTGCGGGCGTTGGCCGCGATCGGAGTGGTGCTGTTCCATGCCGCCGAGCGTTCCGGGCTGCACTTCACCATCGGTGCGGCCGGCGTCGATGTCTTCTTTGTCATTAGCGGCTTCATCATGTGGATCATCACCGCCGGCCGCCGGTGACGCCGCATGCTTTCCTGCGCGAGCGGATCCTGCGCATCGTCCCGCTTTACTGGCTGGCCACGGCGGTCATGGTGTTCGGCGCGCTTACCGGGCTGTTTCCAAACCTGCGGATCAGCGCCGGTTATGTCGCCGCCTCGCTGTTCTTCATCCCTGCCCGCTCGCCCAGCGACGGGCAGATCTGGCCCGTGCTGGTTCAAAGCTCGACCCTCAATTACGAGATGTTCTTCTACCTGCTGTTTGCCACGCTGCTGCTGCCGTCGCGCTGGCGGATGGCAGCCCTGTCGCTGTTGCTGGTCGGCTGCGTCGCGCTCGGCGCATGGGCTTCGCCGGAGAACCCGATCGCCTTCACCTTCTCGCGGCCGCTGCTGCTCGAGTTCCTCGCCGGCGTCGTGATCGGAGCCTGGTGGCTGAGCGAAGCGCCGTCCCGGCGGATCGTCGGATCGCCGGCGGTCATGGCGGCGATTGCCGGCTTCGCGGCAATCGCCATCTCTGGCCAGGGCTTCCACACATCGTCCTCGCTCCGCTCGCGGCATTGCTCGTCTGGGGAATCCTGGTGCTCGAGCGCTGGCGGGCAGTGCCCCATGCGGCGCTGCTCGCCTATCTCGGCGACTGCTCCTACTCGGTCTATCTGTGGCACACCTTCGCCATCTCGGTGATGCTCAAGGTCGCCGTGCTGGTCGGCTTTGCTTCCGGCGCAACAATGGCCGCCATGACGCTCGCCGGCGTTTTGATCGGCGTCGCTTGCTACGAGCTGTGCGAGCGGCCGCTGACCCGGCTCCTCCACGGCCGCCGTTCCGGCGAGCGGCCGCTGCGGCGGGTAAATCCGCGGGCTGCCGCCGGCTCATGATCCGGCAGGCCGCCGTTGGCGGGCCGGCGGAGAAAGTTTTCGTGCGGCGGCTTGCTTTTCAAGGCGGCCCTCGCTAGGTAGCTGCTCGCATCGCGGCCTCCTGTTCGGTGGCTGCAAGGGCCTTGGCCCAAGCGCGCCCGTAGCTCAGCTGGATAGAGCACCAGACTACGAATCTGGGGGTCAGGAGTTCGAATCTCTTCGGGCGCGCCAATGTTTTCAGTGTCTTAGCCGAACTCTCGTGTCTACTCTCAATTGGCCTGGGTTACAAATGGGTGACTAGCGGTGCCTATCGTGACATTTTCGCGCAGCTTGGGACGTCCACAGATGCTTCATTTTCGATGGACGCTACTTCGACGGGGCGGGGGACCCCTACCCTGCCGCCACCCCCGCCGACGTGGCTAATGGGACTCCACCTTGGTTCATACAAACCCGCGCGAAGGGCCGGCCAAAAAATTTCGCGCAAAAAATTCCAGATGGGGCTGCTTGGTCCGCATTCCTCCGCCGTCACCTATCCCGCGCAACCCGGCCTGAATGTGTGACGCTCGGATCCTGGAGCAGGGCTGACCGCGCCTCGCCGGAACAGCGAGGACCCTGGTGAGGTCATGCGCCCACATCATCGCTCCAGGCCCTTGGCCGCCTTGATCAGCTTGGCCTGCCGCTTGGCGCTCTCGTTGACCTCCTTCTCGATCAGCGCCCGGCCGCGCATCCTGGCCCTGTAGCGCGCCGCCGCTTCCTTGTTGAGGGTGCGCTTCTTCAGCTTCCTGCGTTCGCGCTCAGCCTTCTGAGACGCCGTGACGATGCTCCGCACAGTCTTCGGCGACAGCCCGGACGCCGCGAGCCATAGGTGGGCCCGGCCCTCCTGAGCCGCAACCATCGGATTCCTGTGCATCGGAGGTGATCTGAACCGCCCTGCGACTCTCATGGTCAGCAACGGCAATGCCCGAACAGCGCCTTGGCTCGTAACCGGCGCCCCTTCAGACAGCGGCCGCGCAGACGCGCCATCTTGGTGGTCGTTCCGGTCTCGTCGATGAACACCAGTCGATGCGGCTCAAGCCGCATCCGTGGCTGGCGCTTTTTCTGCCATTCTTGTCGGGCCTTGCGGATATCGGGGCGATCTTGCTCGCTGGCCAGCAGCGTTTTATGTCGTGGCCCGCCCTCCTCGAAGGCATCGGCTAGGATGCCGGTGTCTGGAAACGGAGAAGGACGAGCCATGACGATCATGATGTTGGGAATTGACCTTGGCAAGAATAGCTGCAGCGTTGCGGGATTGGATGAGGCCGGGAAGGTAGTGCTTCTCCGGCGAATGCAGCCCACGACGATTGTGAGTTTCGCCTCGAAGCTGCCGCCGTGCGTTACCGCCATGGAAGCGTGTTGCGGTGCGCATCATCTGGGGCGTCTTCTGGCCAACCTTGGACACGAGGTTCGACTGATGTCGCCGGAATATGCTCGCCCCTATGTGAAGGCCCACAAGAATGACGAGCGAGATGCGGAAGCCATCGCCGAGGCTGCTACGCGCCCTACAATGCGCTTTGTTGAATTGAAGCTTCAGGAGCAGCTTGACGTGCCCCGTGGTCGAGCATCGCTTCGCGCAATATTTCGGGAAGAGCGGCTATCACCGAAGCCGGAATTGCCCAGTTCTGCAGAAGTCGGCCTCCGCGGGGTCGAGGTGGGTTTCCAGCATTGGTGAGGAGAGAGCGGCTTATCGATCGTATCTTCCGGGCAATCAGATGTACAATGGTTTCCGATGGCCGGCCCTGAACTTTGTTCTGTCGGTGCTGAACTCGACCTGCATAGTCTACACCCGGCTCTCAGGGACAAGCCCATGCCCATGAAGAGCGATCCTCTTTCGCAAGAAGCGCGCGACATGCGTGGGGACGTTGTGGTGGGAGGGGCGGATGCTTATTCGACTTTGTCCGTGCGTGTAGGCGCCTGGTTTCTGCACGAGCTGCGCGCAGCGTTGCCGCCGACAATGTTTTTCTTCGTCGGTTTCAATTTCATCATTTTAACGACGAACCTCCTGGTTGCCGACTATGCCGTCGCTGTTAGTAATTTCATGCTCGCCACCGTGGCCGCGCTTGTCGTCGGCAAGGCCGTGATGACCGCGAACGCGATGCCCTTCCTCAAGCTGTTCGACCGGGCGCCGCTCATCCAACCGATCTTATTCAAGACGGCGATCTACTGGTTTGCGACATTCATTGCGCGCCTGGCGGAGCGCTTCTTGCATTTCTCGATCATTGAACGCAACCGGCCGGTCGATTTCGCGGCTTACCTGATCTCCGACTTCTCGTGGCAGCGCTTCAGCGCCATTTCCCTCTGGATACTCGTGCTGTTCCTGATCTATGTGACGGCGTCGGAATTCAGCCAACTCTTCGGCCCGGCGGAAATGCGACGATTGATGTTTGCCTATAGGCCATCGGAGTTGCAATTGAACCGGCGGCAGCGTGCTCGCGAGCTAATGCGCTTGAACAGGCTCGCGGACGAACATGAGGTCGACGAGTTTCGCGATCCAAATAGCGCGGCGCACCATCAGCTCGTTGAAATCGTTGAACGTCTCGCGCGGGCGCCCAGGCAGCCTTGACTGGGTCGGTTTCGAGCCAGACTCATAAGATAAGCCCTACTAAAGCCCTCGTGTCAGTAAAGGCGCCGCACAAGCCGCAGCGGCTTCCGCACACCTGCCACGCTAGCGGCCTAGCCAGGGCAAATCTCTCCAACGGAAGGCGCCCCCGTTGCAGCGCGATCAGCACTGCACATGCCGAAAGCAACCTTGGGAGCCTTAGTTCAACAGCCCTCGTTCGGGCGATTCCGACAGGTCCTCTTCCACAAAGCGCAGCAGAGCCTCGACCAATGCTTCACGCGGGTAGGCGTTCCGCGTCACCAGCATCGAGCCGATTATGGAGTGTGTCCTTGCGATCGGCACCGCCAGCGCCCAATGGTCGGCATTGAGGTAGCCCACGAGGGTGCTTCCGGGGATGACTTGGTCATAGAAGATCACCTGACTGTCATTGCGCGAATCGATTCGGGCAAGCTTGTTGTAGCTCTTGATCAGGATCGACGAGATGTATCCCGGCCGAGGGAAAGTGATAAGCGAGTAGTAGGGCAACTCGCGAGGCAATGGATTTCTTGCGAGCCACGCCCGCCGTGTTGCCGGCCGCAGACTGTTCACGCCGCCCGCATCGCCTGGACCGCAGGTTGCACCTGGAAAGTGCTTTAGCAAATCGGCCTGGTATTGCTCTGCATCATTGGCAAGCGCCGACCCTCCAACCGCGCCGGCGGCGCTGACCACCGCCGCAATGTGGCGCCGGATCTCCGGATACGCGACCACCGCCTCGAGGATGTCGGGGGCACCCTTTGAGTAGCCGATCAGCACAAGACGCGGCGCTGCCGCCTCGGCTGACATGGCCATGATCGCATCACGAATCTGGCGTGCGTTGTGTTCCGAGCTCGACAGTGCATCGACCTTGAGCAGCGTCATGTCATATCCGAACTTTTGTAGGTGCTTCGCCACTGTGCCAGGCGGCTGTAGCCAGTTCGCGAAGCATTCGTATCCGATGCCGGCCACTACTGCGGCGACCAAGTGTCGTTTCGAAGAGCCGAGCTCGACGGGCCTCCCGGTGCCGGTAGGTTCGCTGCCGATGCGAGTTAGGGCGTCCTCGCAGGGTCGGTAGTCGGGAATGTCGCGTGCACGAGCCTCTAGGACAGCGCAGTAGATTTCGCGAAAGCGCCCTCGTTTGTCCTGCACACCCGCCTGGGACGCGGGAACAAGAGCAAGCGGTGGCGTGTCGACCGAATAGGGCACCAGCGGCTTCGTCGCACATGCCCCCAGCGCCAAAGTCGCGGCGATCACAATCGAGCAGGATGCGCGATCGGTTCATCGGCGACCCTCGTTGCCTGCGCGGGGATCGGCTACTTCGAGATACGGCGCCCAATCGAGAAACTCCACATCCGCCAGGCTGAGCGGTCGGGTGGCGAAGAACAGGGTCGCGCGCAAGACCATCGGTGTGATATCGAGCGCCACCGAAAGATGTTCGAGGTTGTGTCGGGGATGCCACTCCGACACCGGTCGCAAATCCGAGCTTGTCCACACCGCCCGAATACATCATGTCCTGAATCAAAAGATTTCTCGCCTCGTCCACGTCCTCATGCAAGACGATATCCTTCGCGCCGCGAGGCACGAAACGCCCGCCCACTGGCCGTCCGACCTGAACGATGAAGACGTGGCGGCCGTCGAAGCGAATAGGGGCAAGCCACAGGCGAATCCAGGTCGAAGGTGCACCAGCTTGCGCCTGCTTGCGCAACACGAAGTCGGGTGCGCGGCCAAAGACGTGCTGGTCCGCGTCCACGGCTTGGGCGTCGCGGCGGTAGCTGCGGCGCACGAGCGCTGCTGCGATGTCGGGAAGCTCGCCCACGAATATGGCGTTGAGGGGATCGCCACGAGTGGTGCCGCGCGCGTCGCTCGCGCAGCAGGGCAACCGCTCCAGCGCCCCGCGCAGCGCGGCGAGATCCTTGTAGTCGGTGAGTGCCGCCATTCGGGTAGCTGAAGGCGATCGTCCCGGAATGCGGATCTGCTGCATCGTCCGGGACTGGCAGGAACAGCGAGAAGGGTATCAATCCCTTCCTTCGGAGCAGATCGATATTGAGCAATCTTGTGAGGTGCTCCGGGTTGATGAAAAGCACGCCCGCGCGCGTTTCACCCGGAAGAATGGGACTCTTGAATGCGAGTCTGTCGAACTCGTCGTCGATGCGAGCGTTCGCTTCCCGCGCAAGCGGCGTGTGCACGGACCACGCGACTTCGAGCGGCGAAAAGTAGTCGGGGTCCGATCCGGGCCTCAGCAACCACAAGGGCTCGGGTGTCTGGTTCTGGAGTTCGATCCATACCGACTGCACGCCGGTTTTGTTGACGTCGGCGCCGAACATGCGCCGGCTGTCCTCCGCGCTCAGTACCGCCGCCATCACGCTCACGCCCTGCCTGGAGGCAGTCACGGCGCGCGCGCGCAACTCGGCATCGTTGAAAGTGCTGGGAACCTGGGATGTCTTACAGCCAGCGACACCAAATAGGAGGCTCGCCGCAAACAGCGCGCTTCCGAGCAGACGCAGCGGCCCACGCAAGACCGGGCGACTCGCCTTCAGCAATGAGGGAGACGCGTTCATCGATCGACGCCCGCCGGTTTCACCGTCTGTCTTCCGTGCCGCTGACGACCTCCCACGGGAAGAAGTCGACGTCAGCCAGCGACGTGGGCTGGCGGTCGAACACGACGACAACGCGAAAGCCGTCGGTGTAGTAGGGGTCGGTTGTGAGGTTGCCGCGCGGGGTGTTCTTGGGGGCGGCACCGACTCCCTTCACGTATCCGATCTTTGCAAGGTTCTGGGAATAGGCCATGTCCTGCGCCAACGCGCTGCGTGCTTCGTCAACGTCGGGATCGATCTTGTGGGTCGTGAGTGTCGGCGAGTGAATGGTCAGGCGACTGCCGATGTCACGGCTGATCTGCCCCACCCACACTTGCTTGCCATGGTAGCGCATCGGGCTCAGCCAGAGCCGTAAGTGGTTGCGCTGGTGGATGTTGTCGCGCGCCTTTTGCAACGCCAGGTCCTGGGGCCGCCCAAACATGTACAGGTCGCTCACCGGGGCGTACGCATAGCGCTCGCCAGCTAGCGCGGATGTCACCATCTTGGTGATTGACCCTGACCACTTCTGCTCGGTAGGGCGCCAACCGCGACGCGCGAACGCAGGGAAGGCGTCGTCGAGGCCGCCCACCACCACCAGATTGAGCGGATCGCCATTCCTTGAGGCATCCTTGTTGGTCACGCAGCACGGCAAAGCCTCGAGCGCAGTGCGGAAGCTGACGTCATCGGTGTAGTTCAGGACCTTCTCGGGAGCGTAGATATCCCGCCTGAAGACTTCGCTCACGTGGTAGTCGGAGCGAAAGCCGGGCACGATGGAGAGGATCGAGAAGGTTCTCGCCCGGCCCCCGGAGACAAGGTCGATCTGCACGAGCTTGAAACCCTCGTCGAGGTTCGTCAGCACGAACCCCGATGTTGTGGCACCAGGAAGGACAGGGTTGTGGAAGGCCAGCTGTTGAAAGCGCCGGTCGAGCCCCGTTTTTCTGGTCCGGGGACTCCGTCGATGCAACGGCTTCGGACGCTTCTGAGGCGGGAAAGAAATTCGGATCGAGTCCCGGCGACAACAGATAGTACCCGCGGTCTTCGCGGTTCTCGACTTCGATCCAGACGGGCTGGATTGATCGCGTTGCAAGCGGCACGCCATACACGGCGGCACTCTCGTCCGCCGACAGCACCGCGGTCGATACCCGCACGCCGCCCTCAGAGCGCGACGTAGCGCGGCTCTTGTAGTCGAGACTTGTTTCCGGCAAATTCGCGCTGCAGTCGACAAGCACAAGGGCGGCGGCTACAGCTCCGAGGACTAGACCTAGGATGCGGCTCATTCTCGTTGCATGTAGCGTCGACAGGAGCCAACGCCCCTGTGCGCCAAAGGCATCTTGTCGTGAGCCGAGCGAAACCAAAAGCATACATCTTCCACCGTGAGAGCGGCCCTCGCGGAAATGGGGCGGAGTGTTGCAGCAGAGAGACTGTATGGAGTCCGCGTCGGGGTGGCATCACCAGTTCATGTTGCCGTAGATAGGTGAGCGGGATAGTTCAGGCGACAATGTGGTGCAGGCATCTGTCTCAGCGTGACTTCCTGCGGGCCTCTCTTTTCGCCAATCCCCGGTGACCCAGCCCTGTTGGGGGGTAGGGGAGCAGGCGTGGTCTAGTCAGAAGGTGCGGCTCTGGCTGCTGCCCAGTCCTATTCCTTCTCGGACCGGCTGGTTGCGTTTAGCGCTTTGAAGCCGAACGCCGCCGCGGCCCCTCCCAGCAGTTCGGCAACAAGGTATAGCCACAAGTTGGACCACGGGAGCAGACCGCGGATCGAGGCGCCGATGGCGACGGCCGGGTTGAAGGCCGCTCCAGATACCTGGCCGACGGCGAAGGCGCCGGCCAGCACCGTGAAGCCGATAGCAAGACCAAAGTAGGAATTCCCCTCTGTCGCCTCGGCCGTGGCCACGTTCAACACGACGTACACCAGCGCAAACGTGAAAAGGAACTCGGCCAGAAAAGCCCCTAACACGGGGGCAACAAGTGGAGTCACCGGCGCGCCCCGAAGGGCCAGGCCGACGATCCAGGCCGCAACGGCAGCACCGAGCAGTTGCGCGCCGCAGTAGGGCAGCACGTCGGAGGCAGGAAACCGCCCGCGCAGGAACACCCCGAGCGTGACTGCCGGGTTGTAGTGAGCGCCCGAGATGTGGCCGCCTGCATATATCATGGCCATCAATACGGAGCCGATGGCCAGCGGAGCAATCACGCCTGGAGCCGCCGCAAGCCCAGTGCAGCCGATCGTCAGCACGAGAAAAAACGTTCCGATGAATTCCACGGCGTACCGGCGCATGGCGCGTCCTCTCGTCCTAGATGTCGAACCTTCGCGTTCGTGAACCGCCGTCGCGCCCTGTACAGGGCAGCTACGTTAACGAGGCGAGCGTAGTGATCCACCGTTATGCGGAGCTTGGCGCTGTCCGAGTCGGGGAGGAGCGCCTGCAATTCAAGCAAGAAGTTCTGCCTGGCGGCCACGTCGCTGCAGGCTTCCAGTTTCTTTCGATCTCAGGCCTCCGCCAAGAGGCTGCCGGCGGAATCAAGATGGCCCACGATCAAAACGTCAGCGGCGTTGGCGGCGGCAATGAAAGCCACGCGCGCGTTCTGCGGCGTCCGGTATCCGCGCCAGGCCTGCGTGCAGACATGGGCAGCCTCGCGCCAGTGCTGCTTGCCCGCCTTAGGCCAATAGATGCTGGAGAGGCATGCAATCGCCTCGGCGGCGCTCGAAATCGCGCGAACGCTCCTGTCTGGACCTAGCACAACGAGTACAGGGACGTTGAACTCGGCTTCTGTCATCTGGGTCTCGATCTGAAAATGCGCTGCCGGTCGGGCTTCATCTAGAGAGAGCCTGCATGTAGCTTGCGACGAGACCATGAAGAAAACGTTGACTGGAATGTTCTCGAGATCTGTAGATGAGATGGCCGCTTTAGGCCAACTTTCCATCTATTTAGGTCCGGTCGGGTTCGCAACGATTGCCATTCGAGTGCTACCGATAGCATCCATCCTCACAGCGAAACCTGCTTTCCCGATAGCACCTGCTGCTCCAGGGTCGGCACCCCGCCCTCCGTCACATCGCCTTGTATGATCGTCCAGACAGGAATTATCGAGGTGGATAGTGATGATCAACAGGCTTTCGGCCCCTTCGGGGTTCATTCCGGCAACTCTCGACTGGTTGCCGAGAGCGGGCTAAGCGGGACCGACGTTGCGGAGCTCGTTGCTGGCCTGTGCCGCCGTCTCAATGCAGCCGGTGTTGCCATGGACCGCGGCGGATGCTCGATCATTACGTTACACCCGCAGATCGTTTCACAAGAGGTCACGTGGCGCGCGGACGACGACACCGCGACCGTAAGATACTACACGCCCAATTTGATGGAGAATTCCGATAACCGGCGAGGTCCATATTTCGATCTCGCGTTAAACAGACCCAGGTGCAAGCGGTTCCGTCTCGATGGTTGGGGACAAGAGAGGAAATTTCATTGCTGGCGCGGCTCGGTTCCCAAGTATGCAGAGTATTGGGGCTTCTTCTACTCCACGCGGGGCTGGGGCGTTTCTCCGTTCCAACGTCTAGCCACAGTTGATGGATTATGCCGACCGTTCGCAGCCATGATTTTGCAGACCTTGGTCGGAGGAAGCCGCGTGCGCGGGAAAGCTTGCCCCTCCAAGGGGGGGCAAGTCAGCCCCCCTCAATCACCGCATCTGGTTGTACAAGTCGACAAGAAAGTGATCGAAGTTCTCGACGCGGATAAGGCCAAGCCGAGGAAATTCCATGTCAGTTACCACGTAGAGGGTAATGGCCAGAGTAGCGGCGAAAGTCACCATGTGGATCCAGCTGTGCGCTGCGGTCGTCGCCAGGGCAAAGCCAGCCAGTAGGGATCCGCCCAGCCCGAGACCGAACAGCATGATGTAGATGATTTGAGGTGGATGCTTTTCGGCAGCGCCCTCCCGCAGTCGCGAGATTTCGAATGCATTTCCTAGAGCAATCAGCGCCAGAGGGCACCCGGGCCGATAGTTCGACGCCGGACACGTCGCCACTGTCGCGTCCCAGACTTTGTTCTTGAGTTCTCGTATCTTGAGCTGTTGCTCGGAAGACCAGAGTTCTGCTGTTTGCCAGCGCGAAATCGTGTGGCATTGCATAAAGATCGATCCTGGCCTTGGTATAGTCTTTGAGGGCGGACTTGAGGCTGCTAGCTTCATCCTCGAACAGAGCAAGGCGATCGTAAGCCGTCTGGATAGCATTGGCCTCCTGCACAACCAGCTGTCGGCGTTCATCGAAACGTTGAAGCGCGCCTGATATGGTGAACGCGAGGAGCAATCCAATCAGAGCGAATACGGCGCCCTCGATGGTCGGGACGCCCGACATGCTGTCTGAGCCCGCCTTCTTCATGTACCGCAAACCAAGCTGTCGACCGTAAATCAATAGTAACAATGAACCAATGAGGAATAGTGTCGTGACGCCGAGAGCAAAAAGATGGAACATTCAGTGAAGGCCTATAACTGGGACCTTTCTGGAGGGTCAAGGTCCCTCGTGCGAAGAGAACTGCGCTTTGCGACCTAGCAACGGTTCCCTGTCAAAATGGCCATAATAGGTTGAATGTTCCTTTGCTGTCATCGACGCATCCGTCGCTGACGCTAAGACTCCCGTCCCTGCTGGTATTTGCCTCATAAACTGCGTTGCCGGCAATTCGAATCATCTGTTCACAAAGCGCGACAGTCTCATCGCGCCCCGCGCGTTCCGTCTTCAATCTCGCGCCGGTGGATCCGTAGCGAGAGATGAGCACGGAAAAGGAGCGCGAGCTTCAAGGCCTGGTCAGCGCTTACGATCATGAAATGCGGATGCTCTTCAATCCGATTCACACGCTGAGCGGGCAGCTTCGTTCCGCGAGCAGCAAGCTCCAGAAATTTCGAGCCAACCACATAAAGGCGAGAACCCGCCTTCTGCACTCACGGCACCCACCGATGGGGCTCGTCGTGCCGCCAGTAGGAGCGCCAGGTAACCGCAAACGGACTACCGCAAGGCGCTTCTTCGCGCCGTTGTTTCCCTACCAAACGCAAGGAAAGCTTCTCTGGTCCGAGTGGTAGCCCTGCTGGTTGCAGATGACCGGGTTCTGCCCACCGCCTATAATCTCAGCAGCCAGGCCTCGACCTTGCCCTTGCCTTTGACTTCAATCGCGCCGCGCGGCTCGAACACGAACTGGCCTTTGAGCCGTTCGTAGACCGGGCGCGTGACTTGCACAGAGTTCGGGTATGCCACCGGCTTCCATTCGGCTGGCGAGGTTCACGGTGTCGCCCCAGAGGTCGTAGATGTACTTGCTCTTGCCGATCACGCCGGCCACTACCGGCCCGGTGTTGACGCCGACCCTGATCTTCATCGAAACATTGTGTTCCATGGCGTGTTCGCGGGTGATGTGCACCATTCGAATGGCCATGCGGACGATCCGCTCGGCATGATTGGCCACGGGCTCAGGCAGGCCGCATACGGCCATGTAGGCATCGCCAACAGTCTTGATCTTCTCAATCCCGAGTTCATGGGCAGCGGCGTCGAACCGGGTAAAAAGCCCGTTGAGCAAGGTTACCACGTCGTTGGGCGGCATCTCCGACGTCAGCTCGGTAAAGCCGACGATGTCTGCGAAGGCAACGGTAACCTCGGCGAAGCCGTCGGCAATCCCCGCTTCGCCGCTGCGCAGCCGGTTGGCAATGGGCGCCGGCAGCACGTTGAGAAGCAACTCCTCGTTCTCGCGATTCTTGTTCTCGATCACGATGTTCTTTTCGCGTAGATCTCCTACCATGCCGTTGAAGGCTGAGCACAGTTGCCCGATCTCATCCTTCGTGCGGACCGGCACACTGGCCCCGTAGTCGCCGGCAGCAAAGCGCTTCACCCCCGCTGTCAGCTCGCGCAGCGGCCCGAGCAGTGCTCGCGATAGCCAGGCGGCGGCGGCGATCACAATGAGCAGCACCAAACCCCCAACCATCATCAGATTCCGGCGCAGTTGCTGGATTGGAGCAAAGGCCTCGGCGGTGTCGATCTTTGCTACAAGGCCCCAGTGGACGCCTGAAACTGCAAGTGGGCCCCATGACGCGAGCGTAGGAACGCCACGGTAGCCTACGATTTCTCCGGTACCTTCGACACCAGCTAGGGCGGCCCGAGTGGCCTGGGTCCTGATTTGTTGATGCAGCACTGGTGTCCCGTAGCGCTGGATGTCCGCGATCTCCTCGTCCGAAGTGCCAACGGCCTTAAGTTCGGCGAAGTAGCTGTCACGGTTTTCGTAGAAGGCCCGCGGCGCCGACCGAACTAGATAGTCGGGTCCGACGAGATAGGCTTCACCCGTATCGCCGAACCCTTCTTGTCGCCAGCGGCGATCGCCGGTCACGACGTCATCGATCTCCTCGTTCGACAGTTGTGCAACCAGAACGCCTATGACGATGCCGCGGTCGATCACCGGTGCTGCCATGAAGGCGGTCGGGGTGCCGCGAGACGGTGCGTAAGGTGCAAAATCCTCCAGACAGATCGCCGACTGGTCGGGAGTGAGTGCGCAGCGGGCGACAGCGGCGGCGACATTGGATCGACGATAGGGACCAGATTGGAGGGACGTGGTGAAGTCCACCTCCTTCTCGACGGTATAGATCAGCCGACCTGATTTGGGATCAGCCACCATTAGGTCGAAAAAACCGACCGTTGCGGCTGCGGCGCGCAGAAGCGGATGATAGACCGCGTGCAGCCTGCTGTAGGTGCTGCCGTCACCCGGATCGTCGACAAGTTTGCGTCGTTCCTTCGGATTTGGGTTGTCTACAATATAGTGGTACTGGAGGTAGTAGGGAGCAGAGCCAACCGGCAGGTAGTCGGCCAGAGCAGGCTTCTTGCCCAGAACACGCGTCATTGCCGGTAGGAAATTCTCTCCATACCAGGCGCTGACCTTCTGGCGCAACTCAGGCGATGTGCCTGCTCGATCGAGTTCGTCGACCGCGGTTCGGAACTCGCGCGTCGAATCGACGACCATCTTGGACGTTGCTAGGAGGTGCAGCTCGGCCTTGATCGTCCGGAAGTAGGTTTCAACTTGCCGCGCCTTGGCTTGGCGGGCGGTCGTGAGGTGGTCAAAAACCGTCTTTTGAAGAGCGTCACGAGCGCTGAAATAACCGAGCACCCCTGTGATGAGGACAGCGATCGAGCCAAGCAGGACGAGGATCAGAAACAGCTTTGCAGCTAGCCCCCAGCGCGCGGGTGGCGGTGAGCCTGTCATGTTTGTGGAATCCATCATCTACCTCTTGGATACAGACCCGAAGGGCAGACAGGTATCGCCGCTCATTCCGACCTCGACAAGACCCGCACTGTATGCCTCCTCGGCGTGAGCTTGTAGCGGACGCTCAGAGGGGATCGATGTCCTTCAGCCCGAGACAGCCCGGCCCTTCAGCATCCGGCTCACAGTGCCAGGCGGGACACCCAACATCGCGGGGATTTGGCTACTGGTAAACCGTTCGGCGGCGCAGCACCACCAATATGCCGCCATCGACGGGCGGTGGATTGGTCCCAGAAGGCCGCGACTAGAAAACCGGCGCGAAACGCCGGAATACATCGGAAACTACTTTCAATCAAAGAAGGGTGGACGCCAACGAGGTCGGGATCGGGAGTCGGCGCGGCCGAAGACTACCGTCCATACCTGAGCGTTTGGCGAGCGGGAAATCGATGAAAAAGAGGCAGCTGCCGCCGGAGCCGCGCTGGCTGGCAGCGTGGCCAATTGTTTAAACGCCATGAGCTGCGGCTGTTTGGAGGTCGCAGGTTCAGAAGCATAGGTCGACCACGGAAGCTAGTCCTTCGTCTGACATACCGCAGCTCAGATAGTCGGAGGGGACGACACAAGCGACCACTTAGAAGCCGCCATCCTTCCTTCCAAACGCGTTGATAAGGCCCGATTCTGCCCAGATGGCCCTTTGAGCCTCACGGACTGCTTTCGTGCCGGCAAAACTTAAATTCTAAATGGTGAAGGGCGTCACAGCCCCTCACCTCAATTCCGATCCCGGTCTTTACTTGTAGACAGGCTCGGCTACTGGAGCTGGCTCGGCGACCGGCGGAGGGGCTTTTCCTTTGCCTTTGCCGAGGGTTCCGCAGCCGCTTAGACTGCCAGTCACCAACATTGCTGCTACTAATGCAACAAGAATCTTATCCATCCAGATAATCCTCTCCTTAGAATTAATTGGCACCATAGTCACCTCGATGGCTGCGACTAGTGCAGAAATGTCACTATCGACAGAAACGCTAAGACCCCTCCAACCCAAGACCGACCCTGGTCGCTATGGTGGTGACGAACGGAACCAGAAGCCGCGAGCCATCCAATCGCTCAAGAGTAAGATATCTGGAGTGCTGCCCATTGGAGCGTACCAGGAATTGACCGCCCACTTGACCCCGCTTGAGTCACGAACCACGGCGGTATTGTGGAAGTATCGCCCGTCGATGAGCATGCCGCGCGACGCGTTCCTGGTGACTGTGTGATACCGGAGCAGGTTTAGATCCTCCAGATATAGGAGCAATGCTCGTGTGTTGGTCGATTTATCGATGCAATCCATCTGGCCCCGCACTCCGAAGGCGCCGAACTTTGATTTCGGGCTATCGCGGATCCCGATAACAGCGAAGGTTCGATCTTCGAAATAGCTCACCGCTCGCCCGATCGCGGCCCGCTCAGCGGGCGGTGACTCTTGTCCGGCGGCCAGAATTGTTGCGAATTGATGGGCGTCCGCAGAACCAAGAGGGAGCTTCGAGGTGTATTTGCAGCTGTACCCATGACAGATCTCGATCTGCCTGGCGACAGTATCGTGCTCGTTTCCACCATCTGGCCCGCTCATACAGCCAGCAGAAAAACCGCACAGCAGCATCAGCCATCGCGCGAGTCGGCACCAAGTAGGGACGACTCCAACCGACATCGCTTTCTGGAGGGTCATTAGAAAGTCGAACTCGTACTCATTCGCATGGAGTTCGGACGAGCAGGGTATCAGGTTCAGCATGGCTGCTTTGAATATTTCTCGATGGGCTAAAAAGTGTCCGGAACTCGAGGATCTAAATCGACTGTCTGATCGGACTCACTTCGCACGGATTTGCAAACAACCCATGGCGAAGGGGGTCCGCTCAATGTAACCGCGCTGTGCGCGAGCGACGACCACTAACAAATTGGCCCAGACGATGTCCGGGCCAATTCGTGTTTCTGTGACGATCAGAACTTGTAGGCGATGCCGGCCGTCACTGTGTTGGTGTGGAGGTCGACGTCGCCGAAGTTGTCGAGCGAACTGTTGCCGAAGTCATAAAAACGGTACTCGAGGCGGCCGATCCAGTTGTTGGTAAAGGCGTATTCGGCGCCAGCTCCGACCGTCCAGCCGGTAAAGTTTTTGTTCGCGTTCAGACTGACACCATTGAAGAGGTCGGCATCGGCGGACATCTGGGTAAACGCCACGCCAGCGGTGGCGAAGAGCAGCGTGCGGTCAATTGCATAGCCTACGCGGCCTCGCACGGAGGCCAGGTAGTCGGTGCCGATATCCACGTCGAAGCCACCGACGTTGAACGTTTCGTCGTTCCAGACCCCGTTGAAGTCGCCTTCTATGCCGAACACCCAGGCGCCGGCTTGGTAGTTGTAGCCGGCATAACCGCCGAGAAGACCTCCATTGAAGTTGTCCGAGAACAAGCCGGTGTCGGATTCATTGAAACTGCTGTGGGACCAGAGGCCGCCACCCTGAATACCGATATAGCCACCGGTCCAGCTAAATATAGGCGCTTCCTGAACCACAGGTGCAGGCGGAGCCTCCTCGACCACATCGGCAGCGTAAGCGCCGGTACTTGCCAGGCCAGCCAAAAGTGCGAGAGGGAAGATTCTCATAAGCTTGTTCCTTCCTTATCGAACCAAGTCCCATGGCCCGTCGATAATGGTTCGTACCACCATTTGGTCAAAAGGGCTGTGATATGACTGCCACAGTTTGCGGCTCTCAATCGAAATCGGGATGATCCTCGTCGTCGTGGTCATCGTCGAATTTGCTTGGATCGATTACCGGCAACAGGAAAACACGCCAGGGGGACTTTGCATTTTGACCGACGGCGTCGTGATCCGCCTGCCAAACAGCCGCTTCCTCAGGTCGAGCGGAACGAAGGCATATTTCCGCCGAGCCATCCCAGAGTGAGCGACCGCCGTGCTGAAGCACGTGCAGGTCATGCACGAAAGCCTTGTCGGACACACGTGCGCTCGCGTTACCCTCGTCATCGGCATCGAATGCAAATATCGCTCGTCCTGCGATTTCAGCTACATAAACAGGCACCTCGATCCCCTTTCGCCGCTAGAGTTTTCGCCCGCCCTCGAATGAACAGCCAGTGCACCAGGCCAGCTCTATCTTACCCGAACACGGCCACCCCTGATTTCCAAATGCTCGTTTCCGATGAGCGCTGCACGATCGCCACTCGGCCCGATCACAAAACAGCCGTCCGTGCAGAATTCGACCGTCTGGCCGGCGCCCACCGTCAGCTCCGCTCGTTCGCCCCTTTCGGTGACTGTCCAGGTAAAGGGTTCGGCGTCAAGGTTGGTCAGTGTGACCGCCCCCGAAGGCGTCGTGAGGAGACCAAATCCCATTAAGAGCGCGAGGCGCATAGGAATGGGAACACGACATGCGATCAAGCTGCGCTCCGTCCTTCTGGCGCCATGCCCACCGGGACCGCGATCTGAACCGACTCGCCCCCAGTTGCGTTTACTGGCAGCGCAACTGGTCCACCAAGCGGGCACCCGATGGGTTCGATTTCCCGCAGGAACTACCTCGACCTGAGTGTTTGCGCCCCAGGGTGTTGCTATTCCTTGCACCTAGCCCTGTGCGTCCGAGCTTCACAATTGGGGCGTCTACATCACGGGGTTACGCCAGAAACTACGCGATCATACGCGCGATTCGTGCTCATCACCTATACAGTCGCACCAACGAAACACGTCGAAGCACCGGCCCGCGATCGCCGAGCCGCTGCTTGGTAGAGCGCGCAAAATGCCCAGAGCGTTGTCGGTGGCCGTCGCTTGCCTCGCGGTCGCCGCTCACTACGGGCAGTCTTTTAGGCCAGCAAATGGCTATGGGTGCGGCATCCATTTGTAGTGTTGTTGACTTGAGGGAGGAATAGAGATGAGCATTTATCCGCTTTTCAACCCTACTTGCCCGAGGAGAGGTGATCTGACCGGTACTGGGGCGGGCTTGTCGCCTAGATGGAGCCGTGGCCGGATTACCGTCGGACGCGCACGCGGCATGACCGGGGGTGGGTTGACGGCGGTCGCTCTGATGGTCGGCATTGTCACGCTAAGCGTTCCTGCCTGGGCGCAGACGGCAGACGATCTCGCCAAGCAGTACAAGATTGAGAACATGGAGCAGGCGCTACAGACGAAGGAGCACTTCGATCTGTATGGCTTACGGTTCGAGAGTGATCAGTCGACAATCCCAGCCGGTGCCAAACCTCTCCTTGACGACATTGCGACAACGCTCAAAAACTTCCCCGAATGGCATTTGCGGATCGTTGGCCATACCGACGCCACGGGTGATCCGCAGCCTAATGAGGCCCTGTCGCTGGAGCGCGCCAACGCGATCAAGGCGGCCCTTGTCGAGCTTGGCATTGACGCCGAAAGGCTGGCCACGGCAGGAGCCGGCGAGAACAGACCTGTCGCGGCCAACAATACGCCCGAGGGGCGAGCTCTCAACCGTCGGGTCGAGCTGATCCGATTCACCGACTCGCCAGAAGCCAAGCGACTGCTCAAAGCGATGTCGGACTACCAAGCTGCACAGAAGGCGATATCGTTTGACTACAATGCTTCGCTTGGGGTGGTCACAAACGATCGTCAAAAGCTTGAGCTCGCGAGCTCCGGCACAGTGACCCTCAACCGGCCGGATAAAATCCATGCCACTCGCTCCGGGGGCTTCGTTGATGCCGAAACCGTGTTCGATGGCAAGACGCTAACCTTGTTTGGGAAGAATGCTAACAAGTACACCCAGGTTGAAGTTTCCGGCACCATCGACCAGTTGATTGATGAGTTGAAGGACAAGTACGATCGGCCCCTGCCCGCAGCTGATCTGTTGATGTCAAATTCCTATTCGGAGTTGATGCAGGATGTCTACGACTCCAAAGATCTAGGGAGCGGCGTGATCAACGGCACCGAGTGCGATTTTCTCGCCTTCCGCAAAGACGAGGTAGATCTACAGATCTGGATCGCACAAGGGGATCGACCCCACCCCTGCAAATATGTCGTGACGTCGAGGTTGGTTGCCGACGGGCCACAATACAGCGTCGAGATCAGGAACTGGAAGACAGGCGCCGAAGTTGCGGCCGATAGCTTCGCATTTCAGAATGCGACAAACGCCGAAAAGATCGATCTAAAAGACTTAAAAGACAAAATCAGTGACTTCCCCTCGAACTTCGCAATGGGAGACAAGCAATGACTGTATTGAGGCACGTTGCGATGCTGGCCGTCGCTTTGGTCACCATGAGCGCTATGATCCAGTCGGTCGAACACTTGACCATTGAGGGTGTTCCCGCTTTTGTCTCGACAGCAAAGGCCGCTGTTGGCCGGCCTCTGACGCCGGTCAGTGTTGCGGGAGTCGCGCGCCGAAGTGCCCGCCGTTGAGCCGCTGCTGGTGCGAAATTGTTGAGAGAGGCACCGCCTAGTCTACGCATCGTCTACGCATCGGATTGTGAACTTTGAACTGAAAGGTCGCGTCAGCAGCCGTCATCCCTGCTGCTTTCCCGACTGCAAGCTGATTAGACCCAGCCTTGGCGAGGCCGTCCAGCAGGTGGGTCTCGTCCTTGGGCTTGATGCTGCGCATCCGGATTACCTTGGGCAGCTCGGTCAGAATTTCAGGCGCGGCCTTGGCGAACCATTGCCGTTCGGCCTCGGCTTCCTCCCGGCGACCGAGCTGGCCATAGATGGCGGCCGCGATCACGTGGTAGATCGGGTTGGCGGAAAGCTTCGCCTTGCCGATCCACACCCCGGCGCTGCCATAGTCGCCGAGCATGTAATAACAGAGCGCGACCACGCTCTCATAATAGCCGAGCGGTCCGGGATTGCGGTCGAGCACGTCGAGCATCAGATCGCGGCCGCGCGCCCACTCGCCAGTCAGGGCCAGGCGTAACCCGTATTCCGCGAGCAGCTCGGTGTCGTTCGGATTGATGGCGATGGCGCGCGCGCCTACCTTCATCGCGGCCTCGACGTCCTGGCTGAAGAACAGCGCAGTCATATAGGACTGCAGCGCCCGGGCGTTGTTGGGATCGAGGTCGACGGCCCGCCGCGCGGCGTCGAAGGCGCGCTCAAGCGGCGGGGTCGAGCCGCCGCCGACCGCATAGCGGAAACGGACCTCATCGAGGTAGGTGAGCGACAAAAGCGCCCAGGCAGTGGAATAGGTCGGGAACGCGACTGTGGTCTTTTCCAGGCATCTCTCCACGGCGCTGTGGGCCTGCGGATTGAGGTCGGCCCGGTAGGCATAGTAGGCGAGCGTGCACTGGTAGGCGGCCCAGTCGTTCGGCGTCTCGCGCTCCAGCTTCGCGGCATCGGTGCGGAAGACCACGCCATAGGGCTGGGCGACCGCAGTTGCGACCTTGGCGGCGATGGCCGATTCACTGTCCAGGAGCCTGGCAGGGTCGACTTCCGCGTCGTAATTCTCCGCCCAGACCACCGAAGCCGTCGGCGATGTCGATTAGGCGTACACTCAACCGATAGCGCCCGTCGATCACCCGCAGCGCGCCCTGAAGCTGGTACTGAACCGGATCGGCCATGCCGGATGACGTCGGCTGCGGCCCCGCCACCACCTCGATTTCGCGGAAGGACGCCAGCTGGCGCACCACTTCCTCGGTCAAGCCCTGGGCGATGTCCGCTGAGTGTGCCGCACCGCCATCGAAGGTAAACGGAGAGACGAGCAGCCTTGAAAGCGACAGTGTCTGAGTGCTCGACACTGCCTCAAGGGCCGGAAGGCGCCCGGCAATCAGGCCCGCGCCAATGAGCCCAACCACCAGCGGGAGTAGCCAGGCGAGACGGTGCCAGTTGCGCCACTGCTTTTCGTCGACAGAAGCCTGGTCGCTGCTGCCGTTGGTGTCACGACGGGTAAAGATCGGGACATAGCCGCCCTTGGGGATCGTGATGATGATCGGATCATCGGCGCCGGCGACCAGATAGTAATGCTCGAGCGCGCGGCGCACGCGCCCCGCCTCGATCCTCACCACAGGATCGACTGAACCGTCGAAGGACGAACCCCGCCCCAGCACATCGGTTGCGATGGAGAAAGCCTTGATGCGGTCTGCCCGGCCGGCAAGCGACTCTTCGACGATGTAGCTCAGGAAGCGTCGAGCCCGCTCGGGCACCACAAATTGAGGGCTTTCGAGCACAGATGCAAGCTGTCGGCGCACCAGCTCAGCGGTCGCTGAATCATAAGTCGACAGGGGGGCAGTCACGCCAAGCCCGACCACCAATCCCTCCTTCGGCGGCTCGATGCATGTTCGTTACGGTATTTTACGTTAGCTGCCGGGACGAATGAAAGCAAATGTGGGATCCTGACCGATCTCAGGGAACAAGGGCCTTACACATGAGCCCTGGCGTGTCTCTTGCCTGTCGGCTTATGCCCGAACTTGCAATTCGGATCAGAGTGCTGGCGATGGAGGATGAATCCTTCGTTGACCTCTGCGACGACCTTGCGGTGGCGCAGCGCGCACTTGAAGGGACGGCCCTTGTCCCAGAAGCTCTAAGGCAAAATCGATTGACCGAATGCGAAAGCTGGATCGTCAGCCTCTGCGATGAGGTCCGGACGGCGGTCAGCCGCAGGTCAGCGAGCGGGCCACCGCGCGTCTAGTGTGGCAAGAAGTCTTCGGACCGTGGGCCGATCTCTCCAGCCTCTCAGTCGCCACGGTAGGGCTGACGTGCCATTGTCTATTCGGCGATCGCTAGACGACGGTCTTAGCTGTCGGCGCTTTATCGGGTCGTGATAACTGGTGCAATGCTGAGCATCTCGGCAACCCGCCTCGCCCGTCTCACTCGCTGCCTCCGCCACTATAGCCCTCGCCGAACAGGCGATCTTTTCCACGCACGTCAGCGATGCTATGTTGAAGTTCCCTTGGGGGAAAATCGATGAACACTCAACTGATATTTGCGGCTGTGGCCTTCCAGGTGCAGCCGACATGTCGTTTACCGACCCAACTTCTCAGGGGCGGCGTCAAGCAGGACGACTCGGCGGTCTGATGGAGTCCGATGTGGCCTTGAGTCAATCAAGAGAAGTAGAGGAATGCTTATGAAATCGCTGGGCTACTGGAACTGGCGGCATCCGCCGCGTAGTTTGTGGGAAATGGGTAGGAACATCTTTATATTCGTCTGTATTGCATTTGCTTTGTACCAGCTGTTGCACTCGGTGTTTCGCTGAGAGACCAGCTACCTCAAGCACAGCGATCTGCAATCTGTGCGAGACTTCTGAATGGGTCTCGAAAGATCCTTCAAAAGCCAGTTTGCCAGCCAATCATGGCTTTCCAGGAACGGCTGGGTCGACAGACCTGCGTCCGGAGAGAGCACAATGACGACACGGTAGCTGCGGCCAATGGAGCATTGTGATTAATAAGCGTTTTCCGGATCTGCTCCGGGCAGAATGTCATGGCGCCGCCAAACTCTTGCAAGTGCGCAACGCCACGCCCCTCACCGGGAAACAGGGCTTGCCAGCTATTTTCAGCTCGAACATAGCCCGCCGAGGCGCTCGTGGCCCCGCGGCCTGCCGCTCAGTCGTATCCCCAGACCTTGAGGGTGGCCGCTTTGGCATCATTAAGGATCTTGTACTGGACCGTCACCCCCGTGAGACGCCCTTTGCGTCCCGGAGCGTCCTTCGCCGCCGTTTGTCCTCCCGATTTCAGGACGCCGAGATCGGAGACAGTGTCGTCCCGGCGATTGTCCCAGTGGAGGACGACCTTCTCGATCTCCACGTCAGCGCCCTCGGCGGAGAGCTTCACCCATTTGACGTCCTTCTTCCATCGATTCCCGACGCTATTGATGTTGACGCTTGGATCGGCGGACTTGATCGTCTGCTCGCCAAGCACGAACCACTGTTCAGCAGCTCCGGCGCTTCCTGCAGCGCCCATGAGGACGACGGATGCGACCATGAAAAGGGCCTTCGAGTTGAGGATCTTGATCTTCATTTCCTTCTCCGTTCTGATCCCTGGTCAAGCCAGGGATCGGGTGTCCGTCCGTAGCGCTTGCACCGATTTCCGACATCGGTTGCGGCGAAACGCTCGAACGGTTATCTGCTCGAGAAAATCACAGAATGTCCGCACGAATCGTTTACCTCGCTCACGCCGGAATTGCAAACACAAGGACGTCGTGCCCATTCGGAGCTGGCCACAATGAGCTCGCTACCGCCGGCTAACTCACAGCAATTTGCCGTCTACTCAACGTCCGACGTGTCCTCTTGACAGGGCGCCAGCAGTCAAGCACGAGCAAGCTGTAACTCGTATTGAAGATGAACCATTTGTGTAGCATTGTTTTCAAGAAAATTTTCCGAGCTACTTGCGATATCTCTTGTAGATGTTCCTACGGCGTGAATCACCATATTCCTCGCAGTTTCTTGCCGCATTCATTGTCACGTCACCCTTAGCCTGCAGATTCCAGGCAATACGACACAATCGTGAAGTGTGGGATAACGACGAACTTCGTGCGGTCGCTTCGATCCTGGTAAACAATAGCGGGCCACCCGCCAGGGCGGTAATCACGACCAGCCAGTGAGAGGAAAGCCAAACCTAATGCCATTCCAGTGTAGCTTCTCTGGTTCCCTGTCGCTTTCATCGAGAACTAGTCCGCTCTATACACCCGCCGCATTACCGACTCTTCGGACCAGGGTTAACGCTGGACACACTGACAAGCCCCAATCTTTTGCCTGCAGGGCCTCGACTCCTTGGCCCAGTGGCAAGCAACGGCCGGGTCGAGCACATCCCGCCCTTCGCCCTGAGCACATGGCCGGGAGAGAGGCCTCGGAGGTAAAGTTCGGTGATCGCTTCGTGCCTTACTCTATCCGAATCTAGATGCCAGCTGATGAGTTCGAACCCTTGGGGCCGTGGCACCACAGCTGGGTGTCTGGATTCGCGATCGAAATCTTTTGCATCTGAAACGCCATGGCCGCATCTTCTCGACTTGGCAGGGAGCCTAGCGCAAATTCTCGGAACAAATGCGAAGCGCCGAATGGTGCGGGTCCGTCATTTCTTTTTGCCAGGTATTTTGGGTCGTGGTAGCATGATTGACCCTGGGTTCCCTCCATAACGCAGCCCGGGGTCCGAGGGGTGAGCTGCCCCGACTCAAGGGTCGGTCCCTACCAGGAAAAATGCTCACCCCTTGGGTATTCGGTCCTCAATCCGAGGACGAGCGAGCACCCTGGAGCGCGGGACAGCTCACGAAGAGCTGAACCGACGTCGTCTTTCCGCTCTCAGCTCGGCAGACTTGCGCCGGTAATACTCACGCCGTTGGGCGGCAATCCTTTCCCTGTCCGCTTCATAGCGTCGAAATTCACGTTCCGTCGCGCAAACGTCCGAACAGACGGTGGCTCGAGCGTTTCGGCCGGTGATGTCGGCGCCGCAGATAACGCATTGCCGACCATGGTCAGACAAAACATTGCTCCTTAGCTATCGGGCAGCTGCATGCCAGGGTTATCCGAGCTGGGTCTGCCGCGGACCTGAGGTCGCCAGGCCGTTTGGTGAATGATCGACGCGGGAATGCATGCTCAAACTTCCGCCCCGTCGGGTGTTCAACCCAATGTTTCGCTTGTAAATTTATTGCGACTGCGCTGCGGCCGCTATCGCCCTTGTGATCTGCATTCATAGCTAGAATGAGCTAGGCCGGTTGAAATCAGGCGCTTTTGCCGGCGACGAAACTACGTCCTGCAGCTTGTGAGGGGCGGGTGCCGCGAGGTCTAGCGATAACTTCTTGCAGAGAGGAACGCCCTCAGAGGGCTGTCACGCTGCTCCCGAACATCTGCGGGCAACATCGAGTGGCCGAGTATGGAGGCTGGATCGTCAGCCTATGCGACGAGATTAGGACCGCGATTGGCCGCAGGTTGGAGTGCGCCCCTGTGGATGGACAGATTGTTGGAAGGGCATTGACCGGCTCGCCGGGCTTTCGAAGGATGGAAGCCCATGGTTCGACATCGCACCCACAGCATCGAGTTCAAGCGCGAGGTCGTGCAGGACTATCTTGCCGGCGAGACGCTCCATGGACTCGCCAGGCGGCATGATCTGTCGCGGAATCTGGTCCGCATCTGGATCCAAAAGTTCGAGGCCGGCGCCTTTGACGACGAGGCTATCGCGGCAAGCACGATCGAAGCCTATGAGGCCAGGATCGCTGCGCTGGAGCGGCTGGTCGGCAGACAGGCTTTGGAGATCGAGTTTCTAAAGGGGGCTCTGAAGCACGGACCGCGACCGAGAAGCGCGACTACATCCATGATCACCGGCCCCGGGGCATCTCCGTCGCCGAAGGGTGCAGGCTGATGGGCATCGCACGCTCGACCTACTACGACCGGCCGGCCTTGAGCTTCGACGACACCGCGCTCGTCGAACGAATGGTGGCGATCTCCGACAACTTCGAGACCTATGGCTATCGCCGCATGCAGGCTGCGCTACGCCAGCAGGGCTTCGTCGTGAACCATAAGAAACTGCGACGCCTGATGCGGGAGCACGACCTGCAGCCTCGCAGGCGCCGTCGTTACATAGCCACCACCGATAGCGATCACGACCTGCCGATCTTCCCGAACCTGGCAAGGAGATCGTCGCCGATGGTCCCAACCGGCTCTGGGTTGCGGACATCACGTATGTCGCAATCCCAGCCGGCTTCGTCTATGTCGCCGTCATCCTCGACGCCTGGTCGCGCAAGGTGGTGGGCTATGCGATAGCGCGGTCGATGGACGTGCGGCTGACGCTGGCAGCGCTGCAGTCCGCCGTCGAGAAGAGGAAACCGACTACAGGCTGTATCCACCACTCAGACAGGGGCTCGCAATACGCGGCGGGGCCCTATCGGCAGGCACTTGCCGCTCGCGACTTCATCGGCTCGATGGGTCGTCGAGGCAACCCCTACGATAATGCCAAGGCGGAGAGCTTCATGAAAACCTTGAAGGTCGAGGCGGTCTACCCTTTGGCCTACGAGAGCTTTGCGGATGTCGCCGCCGACCTACCGCGCTTCATCGATCAGGTCTACAACGAGCGCCGGCTACACTCGGCGCTTGGATATCTAAGCCCGCAGCAGTTCGAGGATCAACACACCCGGCATTCTGTCAAAACTGCCGCCTGATCCTGTCGCCTTCGAGGGGCGCACTCCAGGTCAGCGATCAAGCCGCCGTGTCCCTAGATAGCATTGCGACGACGTCCAAGCGCCGGGGCTCGATGCCAGCTGCAGACCCTGGGCGCCGGGAGCGGTTGAACGCTCCCTCACGCACGTGGCGCGCCTTCCCCGCACAACATGAGCCTCAAGTCAGCCCCCGAGCGCAATCGTCAACGCAACCAGCATACAGCCGAGCAGGACCATGGAGCCGGCCGTCACAACCGGTCGATAACCAGTAAGCTGTCCGAATGCGTAACCGGCGACAAACATCATGAGGATGGCAATTGCGTTCGATACGCGGAGTGCAGACACGCTTTCTTGGATGAAGATGAATGGGAGTACGACCGGAAAGGTCGACACGACCACCAGGAGGAATACGGCCGCCGCACCAAGCCAATCTTGCTTGCGGAGCCTCGCCGCTGGTGGAAGGCCTGGAATCCGCATCAAATTCTCTCTGATTCTACTCAGATCCGAAGGCGTCAACACCTCAGAAACAATCGGCGGTAAGGACTCAGATATCACTCTTTCCCCCTGCTCAGACGTTGGGGCTTGCCGCAGCGCCTGCCAAATCCGCAGATTGGTTGCGCGCTCCGCAAGGCAGCCCATGAGATACATTATCGCGTCGATAAGCCCCCACGCCAGGTTGCAGCCGATCGCACCGATCAGCATCGTACGGACCTCCGCTCGACCGGATTCCGCTGCGCTCAGCGACCCGGTAAAGGTCAGGACCATAATGAGGCCGAAGAGCACCTCGGAAATACGCTCAACGGGCTCAAGGACCCGCTTGCTCGCTGGTTCGTCCTTCCTAGCGGTCATTGAGCATGCGTGGTTCGGACGGCCGTCGGTAGTCGGCCGTAATTTGCTGCACGGCCGAGATCTACTCCGGAAGGGTGGTCTGCCGGAAGAACGTCACTATGTCCTCATCGGGCGGGCCGAACCATCCAGTGAAGAACGAGCGAAAGTCTTCGGATCGATAGAACGCGCTGAGTGCCCGATCAACTGCTAGGCGGAAGTCCTCATCGGTGCGAGCCAGTACCAGTCCCATAGGCTCATAGGTGAAGTTTCGTTCGAGCACAATCAGCCTGCCGGAGGCCTCGCTTCGCGCGGCAGCATCAAGCAGTAGCGGTAGCTCGCCGAAGAAAACGCCTGAACTGCCGTTGAGTACGCGCTCGATGCCTTCGTCGTAGGTCTTCACCGGCGCAACGGTCGAGGCAAGCTGAAACGTGTTGATCCGCTCGCGCAGCCAGCTCGCGCTCATGCTATCGGGAACGACCGAGAATGTCGCTTGCTCCAGAAGGGTCCGTGCCGGCGACCCGCGCCAGATCGGCCGTTCGGGAGGCTGGCCGCGCTCAAGGATCTCGCGCAGCGCAAGCGGAGAAGAGGCATTGACGACCGCTCCAGTGCCGCTCGGGAAAATGGAAATCGAGAAGGAGACGTCCTTGCGCCGCGTCAAGGTGACGGTATCGGCTCCGCAAAGCAGGTCAACGGACCCTTCTTTCACGGCCTGAAATCGCTGGTTCAACTCGACTGGGACCCACTCAATAGCCAAGTTCGCCAGGCCAAGCTCGCTTTTCACCTGATCTGCCACTTTTGTGCAAAGGCCGACCGCATAGCCTTCGGCTGTGCCCGACTCATTCTTAAAGGAAAAAGGTCGAGCGTCGACTTCATAGCCCAGCTTGATGGCGCTCGCGCCTCGGATCCGCTCGAGGGTTTGAGCATCAGCCGCCGTCCACAAGCCCACTCCAATTAGGGCCGCCATCACTCCACAGACGGGCCGCCGTAAGCTCTGCAGAGACGGCTTCTTTGATGCCAGTTGCATGATCAACACCCTCCGATTCCGCAATACATTACGCCGACCGCGATCGGGCTGAGCCAATCGCGAAACGAGGCGCAATGAAGCCATAGATCAGGAAGCCGATCGCAGTGACGATCATCCCGCCGAGGACCGCGTCCTTTCCAGAGGCATAGATCGCGAAGACGCTGTAAAGCATGCCTACTGTTGCGATTGCGGTATTGAGGCGATACTTGCGCTCGGGAACGCCGGCTGCCTTCATCATCACAAACAGTGCGGATAGTGCAATGATGTAGGGTAGCACGTTGGTGACGACCGCAAGGTTCACGAGGGCACCAAACTGCTCGCTCAAGGTCGGCGAGATCGTCATGAGGGCGAGCAGTGTCTGTGCCACGCCAAGGACGATCATTCCCGTCACCGGCGCCCCCATCTGGTTCACTCTCGAGAAAAGGCGTGGAAACATGCGCTCGTCCGCGGCGCTCTTGGCGGTTTGCGCAATGGTAAACTGCCACCCGAGGAGCGAGCCGAGGCAGGCAATGACGGCAAGGGCCATGATAATCCTGCCGACTGTCGGGTTGAACATGGTTGCGTAGGCGAGCGCAAACGGTCCGGTGGACGCAGCGAGCTCGGCATTGGGGACGATCCCCTGGATGACAGCGGTTGAGAGGATGTAGATCACCGCCGCCCCCAGCGTACCGAACATGCAGGCCAGCGGCACATCACGTCGGGGGTTCTCAACGGCATCGGAGTTCTGCGCGGCCAACTCCATCCCAAGAAAGGCCCACAGGGTCAGAGAAATGCTGGAACCCATGCCCTCGAGAAGTGTAAGCCCCTTCGGGTTCCATGCGGCGGCAAATGTCTCGCTGCTGAACCATAGCCAGCCAATAATCGAGAGCACTCCTACGGGAATGATGACGCCCCAAACAGTAATCGAGCCGATGCGACCCGTAAGGCTGGCCCCGCCAAAGTTCGCGACCGTTGTCAGCCAGAGGAGCGCAATCAGCCCGAGGCACGTCATGATCGGGGTAGATGTTAGCCACGGGAAAAAGCCGGCCAGATAGCCAACGGCCGAGATGCCGATCGCCACGTTGCCAACAGCAAGCGAAAGGAAGTAGAGGAAAAAGACAAGAAAATACCCCGATTTGCCGTAAGCATCCTCGGCATAGGCCGACATCCCGCCCGGTCGTTGATTGAAAAGGCCAGCCTGGGCGAAGCCGTAGGCGATCGCCATCGAGCCCACGGCGGTCACCAGCCACGACAACAAGGAAATGGCGCCGACCTGTGCCATGTTAGCCGGCAGCATGATGATCCCCGAACCCATCATGTTCACCGCCACGAGGAAGGTGAGCTGGATCAGGTTCATTTTCTTTGCGGCGCTGGTACCAGCAGCCGGACTCGTCGAGATCTCAGACATATTAGCCACGAGCGCTGCACTCCCCTTTGAGCGAATCTTTCATTCGCGCACGGTGTAGGTATGAAATTTGATGCGGTCGCCAATCCGCTCCTGGAATACGCCCTGCACCTCATAATTGAAGCCTGGGAAACGGTTGAACGACTCCTCGAAGGCCAGGAAATAATCGCGCATCGCGTACGCCCGATCGTCCCAACGCTCCCCCGGCACAATCACGCCAATGCCAGGCGGGTAGATCAGTGCGAGAGTGGCAGAGATACGGCCGGCAGCCTCCTCGAGCGGCAGGTAGTCCACCTCATTGGCCACGAGGGCTTCGTAAGCTTGCTTCGGGGATAGCGCCGGCTCTGGGAAGCTCTCCGCTCGGAAGCAAAGGCGCTGCAGATCCTTGACCCCAGCTTGCCGATAGAAGTCGTGCATCTCGGCGCAAACTTGTCTCAGTGTGTAACCTGCATAGCGACTGGCGTGTGCGGCATACACCGTCGGGAGCACCTCCGGGAGAGGTGCATCTCGATCCCAAAGATTCTTGAACTTCACGAGCTTCGCAATAAGTGTGTTCAGCTTGCTCTCGTCTTCAGCCGGAGTAAGCAGGAAGAGAATGCTGTTGAGATCACACTTCTCCGGCACGACCCGTTGCTCGCGGAGATAGTTGGCAACAACCGTGGCTGGAATTCCAAAGGAGCCGTATCCACCCGTCTTGCGATCGATGCCTGGCGTGAGCAAGGTCAGCTTATTCGGATCCACCATTGCATAGCCATCCGAGTACCCCGAATAGCCATGCCACGCGGCGTCTGGCTCAAATCGCCAGCATTGCTGTTCCTTTTTGATCAACTCGGTTGGGAGACTTTCCCATGGCACATCGATGTGGTCATCACCGTCGTTGCGGCCGCGGACCGAGACCACGTCAGGGACGAACGGGTCGAAGAACCATCTTTCCTCGGCGTCTTTCCCGGCCTTCTCATAGTACCGGCAGAAGTCGCGAAGCTTCTTGCGTGTTTCAATGCCGAGTTCAATGCAGCGGTCCCAGAGCATCTCTCCTGCTTTGCCCTCATGAACCTTCGCATTGACGTCAAGCGAGGCAAACAGCGGGTAAAATGGCGAGGTAGAGACGTTCATCAAAAGAGATTCGTTGAACCGCTTGTGCTCAAGGTATCGGTGCTGGCCGCGAATGTGCTCGTCGCGCTTATGGATTTGGGAGGCCTGCGAGAAGCCGGCGCCCTGCTTGTGCACGGATTGAGTAGAGAACAGCCCCGGCATGTCTGGCCCAAGATCCTTGAGCCGCATTGGACTATGATTTTCAAAGAGGGGATGGAAGGCATTGTAGCCGATCCATGCCTCATCCCACAGCACGTACTCGCAGAGATGACCGATTTTCTCCAGGACCTTCTGGACGTTGTAGATCGTCCCGTCGTAGGTCGCGAGTTGGATGCAGGCGAGCCGGAAAGGACGATCCAATTCGGCCCGAGCTTTGTTTTCGACAAGAGGATGCTCCGCGATCCGCTTGCGCAGAGTGGCTTCGTCCCAAGCGTCCCAGTCAACGGCGCCGATCATGCCGAATGGATTTCGCGCGGTGGGAAGGTAGACTGGAATTGCGCCGGCTTGTACGAGCGCTCCTTGATGGAGGGACTTGTGGTTGTTGCGGTCGAATAGGACGAGGTCTCCTGCTCGGAGCAGCGCATTCGTAACCACCTTATTGGATGTACTCGTGCCGTTCAGAATGAAGTAGGTCCTGTCCGCTCCGAAAATCCGGGCCGCATTTTTTTGTGCTTCTGCCGCAGGGCCTTCATGGATGAGGAGGTCTCCTAAATCGACGTCCGCGTTGCACAGATCGTTTCTGAAGATACTCTCGCCGAAATACTTAAAGAAAAGCTGCCCAGGAGGCGACTTGCGGTAGAACTGGCCACCTTGGTGTCCGGGGCAATCGAAGGCGATGTTCGCCTCCCCGTCGTACGCCATCAAGCCTCCGAAGAAGGGTGGCAACAGCGTTTTGCCGTAGTTGATCAGGCTGGCGATGATTTGTTTGGAGTAGAAAGCCGGGGTCTGCTGCCCCAGATAGACAAAACCGTCCACCTCACCTGCCAGGTCGACAACCTCGACCTCGGAGATCCCGCTCGAGTTCGGCGAGCGCCCAGAGCGGCGTTTTGAAGCCAAGGTTGCGAACAGAGCGGGCGAACCTGCGAGCTTCTTCGCGACGGCCGCCTTCGACTGTGCCGATGTAGGCTCCTACGGAGGCGTCTTCGGATGCATCCCGGTCATAGGTCTCGCACACTTCGACTTCGAAATGTTCGGCCGCAATCTGGGCAATGAGTTCCTTCGTCTGGACGTCGCGCGCGTCAACAATCGCCACGATTTTGAGCAGCTTGTGAAACGGAATGGCGACCGTGGGTGCCAGGACGTCGCGCGGGATCATCCTTGCCCTTCCTCGATGACGCAGTCCACGAGATAGCGACGCTCGCCTTCACCAGACACGAAGCGAAGACCGTGGATGTCTGTTTCGAAGCCGGGGAACTTGCGGTCGAAATCCCGTGCGTAAATGAGATAATCCTGGATCGACTTTGTCGACTGGGTGATCCGCTCTCCCGGCATGATGAGCGGAATCCCCGGTGGATACGGCACTACCATCACCGCGAGGATTCGGCCCATAAGGTTGTCGATCTCGACGCTTTCGACGCGACCTTTCACGAGTCGATCGTAGGCATCTGCTGGCCGCAAGGCCATCTCCGGCAGGGCGGTGTACATGTCCCGTTGCGCCTTCGGCAGGTCATCTTGACGATAGATGTCGTGGATGCGTTCGCAGAGATCTCTCAGGCCCAGCTTGCCATAGGATTCAGGGTGCGCCGCGGCTATGGCCGGGAGTGCCCGCGTCAACGGTGCGTTAGCATCGTAGAGATCCTTGAAGTTGATCAGCTCGGTGACGAGTGTGCTCCACTTGCCACGGGTGATCCCCATCGAAAAGAGCACCAGGAAGGAGTAAAGTCCGGTTTTCTCGACCTCGATCCTCCGGGAAGACAAGAACTTCGTCACCACTGCAGCCGGGATCCCACGCTCCTCCATCGTTCCGGCCGCAGTGAGCCCAGGTGCGAGCAGAGTAACCTTAATGGGGTCGACCATTACGTGGTCGTCCGCGAGGCCCTCGAAGCCATGCCAAGCTTCGCCTGGTCTCAGAACCCAGTCCGTCAGCGATTGGCTCGAAGATTTGTGCGCTGCCGCTGGCTGCCAAACATCGAACCACCAAGAGCCCTCGATCTGCTTCTTGACGCCGCTCATCGCGCGGCGAAAGCTGAGAGCCTCGTCGATGGTTTCCTGAACCAACGCGCGTCCTGCCGGCTGCTCCATCATCGCGGCGGCCACATCGCATGAGGCGATGATCCCGTATTGCGGGGACGTGGAGGTATGCATCATGAACGCTTCATTGAAGCGCGTGATATCGAGCTGCTTTTGCTCGGCGTGCTGGATGTGGATCATCGATGCTTGCGAGAAGGCAGCGAGCAGCTTGTGGGTGGACTGGGTGGCGAAGGTGATCGCCGTCGGCGATCGCTCCGGCCGAGCCGACGAAATAGCGTGATAGCCATCATAGAACTCGTGGAAATTCGCATAGGCGTACCAGGCCTCGTCGAAATGCAGCACGTCCACCGTCTCACCAAGCGAGGCTTTGATTCCGTCCACATTGTAGCAAAGACCGTCGTAGGTAGAGTTCGTCACGACCATCAGGCGTACCTTGCCGCTGGTCTCGCGCGCGAACGGGCTTGCGGCAATCTTGCTCTCAATGGCCTCCGGCGTGAACTGCTCCTTGGAGATCGGACCGATGATCCCGAGCCCGTTGCGGGAGGGCGTCAGATAGATCGGCGTCGCGCCCGTCATGATGAGTGAGTGCAGGATCGATTTGTGGCAGTTGCGGTCACAGAGCACGAGGTCCCCTCGGCTCACCATTCCGTGCCACACGATCTTGTTTGCTGTGGAGGTCCCCCCCACCACAAACAATGTTTCGTCGGATCCGAAAATCCGAGCCGCATTGCGTTCGCCCTCGGCGATCGGCCCGACATGGTCGAGGAGCGATCCGACGCTGCCCACTGAGACCGAGATGTCCGACCTCAGTGTGTTCTCACCGAAAAATTGGTAGAACAGTTGCCCAACAGGGCTCTTGCGAAATGCCACTCCGCCGCCGTGACCCGGCGTATGCCAGGAGTAGGCGCCGTGCAGCGTGTAGTCCATCAGCGCCCTGAACATCGGTGGTGGAAGACGATCGAGGTAGTTTTGGGCAGCCCGTGCTATCGCACGGGCCATAAATTCGGGCGAGTCTTCATAAAGACGCATGAAGGCGTTGGCGTGCCGCAACACCTTGGCCGGCACCATCTCTGCGGTGACATCATTGCCGAAGAGGAAGATCGGCAGCATGTTGTTCTTATTGCGCTTGGCTGCGAGCACCTCCTCGAGGATCTCCCACCGCGTCGACTGGTCTTCAGCACCGTCCACCGATACTAGCCAGCAGGACTCCGTATTAAATATATGCACGAGCCGCCGCGCGTCTTCGTATCCGATACCAGCCACGACGCGAAAACCCTGACCCTCAATCGCCTTGGCAAGTTCGCGCATACCGCGTCCGGCGGCGTTGGTTCCTTCGAAGTCCTCGTCAATGATGGCAATGGGAAAAGCCTGGTAAAATTCCATAAGCCCACCTCACTTCGTGAAGTCTTTATATGAATCTCTTGCCAGTCACGCCTCAGCGTAAGGGCTCACAAGTGCTGCGACCTCACAGTACACGGCATGTCGCACTAAAAAGACATTAGCGCTTCGGTTGACCGATGACCACGTATATTACGGTATCGAACGGTGATGCCGGGGGTTCCGTGGCCAGGGCGAACAGGCTCGGGCCGCAAGAGGCTGACCCGAGCGTGAGCAGATGCTATTCGGCCCAATCGGGATCTGCCGTGAAGGCGATGGTTAGCCACCGATCTTGGCTCTCACCCCCGATCGCCGCACCAACCTCGTCGCGGATGCTGTCCCACTCTTCGATCGTTCTCGCAGGGAGGTTCTTCGGCACGATGAAATAGAGCTCAGCTTGCATTGCTCGCCCGACCTTCGCGACATAGGCGCGGTAGGACTGGAACCCGTGCCGATCCACGGTGTCGGCAGCCACTCGATCTACATGAGACTTCAGGTCAGCGGGCGCAATCAGCAAGATATCTGACAATGCTTGCCGTACTGTTCCGATCGGAATGGGAATGATCACTATTGAAACAGCTGCCAGGACCGCTGGATCTACATAGGGCGACAGCCAGTCGAGCGGCGTTCCCTGAACCGCATAGCCCAGCATGAACGCGATCAGCAGAGCCGCGGTGATAGCTCCCGACATGATCCACGCCTTGACATCAAGCGCGATGAAATCCGATTTGAGCCTGCGATTGGCCCGTATCTGGACGTAAGCCATGACTGCGCAGGCGACCAACGTGAGTGCCCCGTAGATGATGGCGAAGTCGAACCGGAGAAGGTGCCCTCCATTCAGGATATTACCCGCGGCGGTAACCAGCCCATAGATTGCGACCGACAGCAAGAGACTGCCGTTCAGCAGCAGGACGATCGGTTCAAGGTGCCAAAATCCCATTGTAAAACGCCGGTGAAGACCTCGGTATGTCTCCTCGGGCGGCACAGACTTTACGATGAGGCTCGAAATCCAGAGCGCCAGTGTCGTCATACCCGCATCGCCTAACGAGTAGACACCGTCAAATGTGATGGAGAAGGAGCCGGACAGGAGGCCCAAGACGATTCCGAATGTCGCCACGACAAAAGTGGCTACGATGGAGACGCGCAGACTGCCTTGCTCGTTGAGCATTTTCTTAGCTCGGATATGCTGGCGCCCAGCATAGACCCGTGGTTTCATATAAAAAAGTTCCTGGACGGCAGGACCAAGGGGGAAGCCATGCTATCGTCAGGCCACGGCAAGAGCCTTGGAATGGCCGCTTGCACGGCCATCGTGGTCGGCAACATGGTTGGTTCAGGGTTCTACCTCTCTCCCGCCGCTGTTGCCCCCTACGGCAATCTCGCGATCCTGATCTGGCTGATCATGGGCGCTGGCGCCATCTGTCTCGGTCTCACCTTCGCCAAACTTGCGCGGCTTGTGCCCGCGACCGGCGGACCTTATGCCTACACCCGGCTCGCCTACGGCGACTTCCCAGGCTTCCTCATCGCGTGGGGCTACTGGATCTCTATATGGGCATCGCTGCCAGTCATTGCGGTGGCTTTTGCCGGTGTTGTGGTCGATCTTTTCCCCGCCATCCGGAGCCGGGGAGTTGTCGTATTCATCACTCTGGCCGCCATCTGGGCAGTTGTCCTGATCAACCTGCGCGGCGTAAGCACGGCCGGAGTCTTCGCTCAAATAACAACATACGCCAAATTAGTGCCATTCGGCGCGATCGCGCTGCTCGGGATCTTCTTCATCGATCCCGCCCACTTCAGCGAATTCAATCCAAGCGGCGTGCCATTGCTGCAGGCAAGCGCCGCGCTCGCACCCCTGACCATGTTTGCCTATTTAGGGCTCGAAATCGGCAACCGTTCCGGCCGGCGATGTCCGCGATCCGGAACGGACCATCCCACGCTCGACCGTGCTCGGCATTGCAATCGCGGCAGCTCTTTACATCCTGGGAACCGTGGTTGTCATGGGCTTGGTCCCTCGTCAGCAGTTGGTGAATTCTGTTGCTCCTTTTTCGGATGCTGCCAGGATCCTGTGGGGCCGCCCGGGAGAGATCGCGATCTCGATCGCTGTGGTTCTGTCATCAATTGGGGCACTTAATGGTTGGACGCTGCTCATGGGCCAAGTGCCAATGGCCGCCGCGCAGGATAGACTCTTTCCTCAGATTTTCGGCGCGAAGTCAGTCCGGGGCGTGCCAGCGACCGGGATCGTTGTTTCGGCGCTGCTTGCGACAGCGCTCGTCCTTGTTCAGGCGTTCGGGTCTGGAGGATTTTCAGCCTTTTACAGCCTCGTCGTGGGATTGAGCACGATGGCGGCAGTGGTTCCCTACGCCTTCTGTGCTCTAGCGCCTACCCTCGTTGGAGCGCGTGTGAGCGGCGGTTCGCAAGTGCCGCGGGTAACATTTGTCGAGATTGTGGCATTCGTGTTTTCCATGTTCACGCTCTATGGATGCGGGGCCGAGCCGGTCCTTTACGGGTTGGTTTTATTGCTGCTGGGGATTCCGGTGTTCGTTTGGCAGCGGCGGCGAACAGGCGAGCCGGCCCCGTAGAAGCCTCAGCAGTGGCGCTTGGATTGCTTCAACTCACCACGGGCAGTCAGGGCTAACTTCAAGCCTGATAGATGTCAGTCACCGGGATCCGTGACGAGTTCCCAGCTGTCGTCCGGGTTGAAGCTCTTTATCGTGGCGGCGGCCTTGGCCGTATCCGGACCGAGGTCCTTCTGGTAAATGGTGCCGTGCTGGTTGACGACGAACGTCATCACTCCGGTGCGGTCGTAGATGGCGGGGGTCGCAATCACCCCGAACCCGGCGATCATGTTGCCATTGATGACGTAACTGTAGGCGCCGCCGGCGACATGAGGCCCCTGGCCCCTCAGCACGCGGTAGCGGTAGCCGAAATAACCGTCCTTTGCCGCCGTGGCCAGTTCGGCTTCGCTCAACCCAGGGCCGATCGGGCTCTCCGGCACGCCGTCGCCAGGTTGCCAGTAGAGACCGTCATACTTGCCCGGCGAGCTGATCAGCTTCTGCGCATATTCGTCGACGCCGTCCTGGTCCCAGTCCGTGGCGCGATAGCGCTCCTGGGCCTCCACGATCTCCCTCAGATTGGCGATCGTGGTGAGTTCGTTCTCGCCAATCCGGCGATTGATCACTTCCTCGAGCCCATCGACTGCGACAAATGACCATTTGCCATCCTTGCGTACCGCCGGAAAAGGAAACGGCCACAACTGGTCACCAAGGAGCAGCATCACCCGGTCGGGATCGACCTGCTTCACCCCGATCGATTTGGCCGCCTCGGCCTGGATCTCCGGCAGCGACTGCGCCACCTCGTCCGATCTCTCGACCTGCGCTGGAGAGAGCCCGAGCAAAGTGGCCAGCCTCCCCTTGTCACCGTCCGCTAGGACGGCCTGGAACTGCTTGACCAACTCGTCCGTCGACCCGAACGAGGGCGCCGGGACTCCGACGAAGCCCCTGAACTCGCCCAGGTCCTTCGGCGCTTCGATGGCCGAAGCAGAAGCTCCCGACAGCAGAAGGGCGGACGCGCAGAAGACACTTGCCGCAAGCTTTCGCACCGTCCCGCGACGTCGCCCCACTCGCATCCGTGACTTGGAGCAGCCGGTCATCGACGTCCTCCTCCTCTACCGCCACCCCCACGGCCGCCACCGCCGCGTGGCATCCCGCCGCCTCCGCGTCCGCCGCTGCGGCTGATGCTGCCGCCCCGCGAACCACCGCCGCGGCTCACCGCCCCGCGCGAGGAATAATTAGCCGTCGCCCGACCCGGCCGCGGATTTCCGATCGCCGAAGGCTTGCTCGGCCGGTTGTCGATGCGCGTCGCCGCTTTCGGCCCCGACGCCTTCTTCTGAGCGGCCTGTTTGGCCGCTGGCTTCTGACCGGCCTTGGCCGCTGGTCTCTGCCCGGCCTTAGCGGCTGGTCTTTGACCCGCACCGGCCGCCGGTCGCTGCGAAGCCCTTGCTGACTTTGATTGATCGCTGACCCGTTTGGCATCGGGCAGTTTGGCGCCTGGCGCCGGCAGCTGTGCGCCAGGGCGTTGCTTCAGCCCTTCGGCGGCGTTCTTGCGGATGTCCTTGCCCTTCAGATCCCCAGCGCGGACCTGGCGATCGATCGGGCCTCGCGCGGCGAGGTTTTCCCGGCCGCGCCGCGCAATATTGTTAAAATCCTTGCTCTGCAGGTTCTGCTTGAGCTTGCTGCGATCGATATTGGCATTAGTCAGGTTGAGCTTCGAGCGGTCGATATTCCTCAGGTCCAGGTTTTTCAGTCTGTTGACGTCGATCTTGTCGAGATCGATCTTGTTGAAGTCGATATCGGCGCGATCGCCGAGATTAACGTCGATGTCGAGATCGCCGCCCCAGGTGCCCCAATTGTCCCAGTCAACCACCGCCGCAAAAGCCACGCCCGTCGTCAAGGCTGCCCAGTAGGGAGCGGTTGGATAGTAGTAGGACGGATAGGAATCGTAGACGATCGGCTGGCTGGGGATCACATAGCCAGGCTCGTAAAGCATTTCGGGCGGATAGGTGGGGACATAAATTGTCTTGGGATCGGCCGACGCGATAGTCACATTCTCGCCCTCGTTCTTCACCTTGACCTTGTCTGTCGACTTCAGAATGTCTTTCGCAACCGCCTCGTCCCGGAGCTGCTGGATGGCGACCAGCAGGTCTTTTTGCTGGTTGACGGCCGCCTCTCCAAGCTGCTGGGTCCAGTCGAGGTCGTCACTCATCATCTCCAGGACTTTCGGATAATTGAGCAGCGAAACGATGCTGCCATCCCATTTCTCATTGGGCTCTAGGTCCTTGTCCTTCTGTTTGTCATCCAGGAAGCGGGCCGCCTGCACGACCTGCAAGGGATAGATCGAAGCCGAAATGCAAAGAGCAACGAGATCGTCCGGGTAAAGGGCGATTGGCGCCGCCAGGACCTCGAGTTCCTCAAGCGTTAGCGCTGCAGTCTCTTCGCTTTCGCTTGCAGCCGGAATTTCGTTACTGCTCGGCGACGGTCGTTCAGCAGACTGCTGCGATCTCGCGACCCCCGGCAGTCCAACTGCCACAATCAGGCCGATCATGGCCGCTGCGAATCTACAAAGCATTCAAGACCTCTGCGCTGAGAGGGTCATTCTAAGCAGCCCCACTGCGAAGTGCTTGTAGCATCGCGTAGTTTCTGGAGGAAGTGGATCAGCAGCGCTGCTCGGCGCCAATCTGGGCGCATGGCCCGCTGCCCTGACGCGGTGCGTCTAGCGAGGCAGTTCGCTACCGTATGTTACGTGACAAGCATCTGCCGAGTGCTGTAAGAGTGGAAGGAATTCACGGCTGAGTAGACCTGCTGGATGGCCGCGCCCGAGTCCTGGCAGTCGTTGTTGCCCGAGCCAAAGTAGCCGCCTGAGGCTAGCAGGCTCGTATTTGCGGCTGCCATGATCCGAGTGACGCAGCAGCATGTTGAGCTTGCCTCTGCGCTAAAATTTCTGGATCTGCAGACCGCCGAAACAAGCTCTATGTTGCCCCGGCGCCAACCTGTTCTCCCGGCGCAACAGCGGCTGGGCGATTGACATGACAGCCCGGGTCGTCCGACTGCCTCATCATGAGCGCATGCAGCTCGCGAAAGGGCTCCCTCACGGTTGAGCAAGGCCAAAGTGATCCCTCAGCGTCGACCAGGCGGTATCGAGTGAGACCGTGGCAACGACTCGCGCGTCGCAGCCATTGGCGAAACCACTGCGCGCCACGCATTCGTCATCGTTGAGATCGGTATCCCAGTAGCGGACGTCGAAGGTCAGGGCTTTCCAGCTGTAGGAAACGCCCGCCGTCCAAGCGAGTTGCTCGAACGCCGCCGGATCCTCGAAGAACTGATAGCCAATGCCGGCATAGACCGAGAAATCGTGCGGCAGCGGCACCTTGATCCCGCCTGCCACGAACGTCGCTGTGTCGCCGCTCTGATTGTAGTCAGGGGCGAAGAAGACGCGCGCTCCGAGCGTGAACCTGTCGTTGAAGTTGTAGTCGGCCTTGGCAAACAGCTCGCCATAGTCTGGGCTGACGTCCTTGGGCGCATAGAAATAGTGGACGTAGCCGAGGTCGAGCGAGAGCGGGCCGAACTCCGGCCTCACCCCAATTGCCGTATCGATCTCGGCGCCTTCGAAGTCCTCGCCGAAATCGACATTGGAGGACCAGACGTTCAGATAGAGCGGTCCGATGCTCGGCTCGATGTAGCCTTGAACGGCAGGATGATCGCCGGAGTTGGTAATGCCGCGAGAGACGTAGTTGCTGGTGAAGGCCACACCAAAGCCGACATCGAACGGAAAGGTGGGCTGCCGTTGTCCAATCGCCGCTTCGGCCTCAGAGGCCGTCGGCTCGATCGGTTCGAAGGCTTGCTCGATGGCGTAGGCGTCCGAACCAAGCAGAAAACTGGCCAGACCTGCAAGCATTGCAACTCTCGCAGGAGAAACGCACTTGACGTGACTTGAGTATCCCGGCTCGAGCGCCTTTGGCCACCTAAACTCCGGCAATCTCATCCTTCGTTCCCCTATGTCGTTCGTCTGTTCGGTACGCTCCCAAAAACCACTGATACTCCCACAAGGAGCTTCAGAATTTAGCTTACTGGTTCTATGCCGTATCCATCAACACTTCATTAATGCCATCCACAGCAGCCGGGCACCATCGATCTCATCCGTTTGTCGACGAGAGGTGGCCGCCCACTTGCTGGAGCGGCAACGATCATGGAAAGAGCCTTGCAGAACGCGTCAGCGGCTCCGCCTATCGAACGCACAGAACATGGTAGGTTCCGTCGACTACCTCAGCCCCCTCTGTGACGTGCTCAAACCCCGGGAACTGCCGATCCCATGCCGCGAGGCCACGTAAATATCCGATTTGCGGACTGTCTTCTCCTCCAAAGTTCTCTCCCGACATCAGCATGGGAATCCCCGGCGGATATGGCATGACGCCGTTTGCTGCTGTGCGATTCGCAATATGCTCGACGGATACGTGTTCCACATCCCTCGCAACGATGCGCTGGTACGCTTCTCTTGGAGTTAGATCCGGAGTGGGCAGCGTCTCGTATGCCCGGTTCAAGAGGTCGCCTGGCCGATTCGCTCGAAGGTATTCGAACATTTCGTCGCCCAAATCCCGCAAACCGATGTTGCGGTACCGCTCGGGATGAAGTGCAGCAAGCTCTGGCAGGGCCTCACTCAACCTCTTGTTTGCATCATAATCTCGCTTGAAGGAAAGCAGATTCATCACGAGAGTGCCCCACTTGCCCTTGGTGATGCCAATGGAGAACAGAAACATGATCTGGAAGTCGGTGACGCGGGTAGGAACAATTCCGAACCGGGTGAAATAGGCGTTTACAAGCGCAGCAGGTACACCGGTTTTCTGCAATTGCCCGTCATCACCCATCCCGGGGGCGAGAATGCTGACTTTGATCGGATCGAGCATACACCAGTCGGGCGCCATCTCTTCGAACCCGTGCCACGTATCCGTAGGATTCATGATCCACGGGTCTTGAAGCGTGCAAAGCAGGTCCGGCGTCGCATCCTCGAAATCGACCTGGTTGCCGGTTTTCGGATCTGTCACCACCTCGGCGTTCCAAGGCTTGAAGAACCAATCCCCCCGTTCCTGGAAAGTTCTGCGGATGCGGCCAACAGTTTGTCGAAAATCGACGGCCTCCTGGATCACCTCCTGAGTGAGCGAGTAGCCAGCCCGTCCGTCCATCATGGCAGAGGCGATGTCGTTCGAGGCGACGATCGGATAGAGCGGCGACGTTGTCGTATGCATCATGTAGGCTTGGTTGAATTGGTGATGGTCGATTGCACCTCGCCCGTCCCGAATGTGGATGTACGAAGCCTGGGAGAGCGCAGCCAGCAGCTTGTGAGTTGAGTGGGTCGCGAAAACTGTGGCGCCGCTGTGGGACGCGGGATCGCCACGCATGGCGAAGTGGCCTTCGTAAATCGGGTTAAATCGGGCATAGCCGTACCACGCTTCATCGAAGTGGATGCGGTCGCAACTTTTTTCGAGCAAGTCCTGCGCCCTCGCCGCGTTGTAGCAGAGGCCGTCATAGGTGCAGTTGGTGATCACCGAGTAAACGGGTCTGCTAGCCACCAAATCACGCGTAAGCGGGCTGGCTTCCGTCTTCGATTGCAGGGCTTCCGGTTCGAGCTGGGAGGGCGAGATGGGACCGATGATGCCGTAGCGATTGCGGGTAGGAAGCAGATAGATTGGACGAGCACCGGTCAGTATGAGGCCCTGTTCGATCGATTTGTGGCAGTTCCGGTCGAGCAACACCAAATCGCCGTCGCTCATGCAAGCCTGCATAATGGTTCGATTGGATCCCGACGTTCCGACCACCCCCGAATAACTGCGATGAGCGCCGAAGACGCGGGCGGCGTACCGCTCACTGTTCAAAACTGGCCCTGTGTGATCAAGCAAAGACCCAAGTTGTCCTCGTTCGATCCCCATATCAGTGCGAAAGAGATTTTCGCCGTAGAAGTCAAAGAATGCACGACCTGCAGGAATCTTCGTGAACGCTATGCCACCTTGGTGTCCGGGGGCCGACCACGAGTGTTCACGAAGACGCGAATAGTCCGCAAGCGCTCTCGCATAGGGAGGCAGCACTGATGCCCGATAGCGCCCGATCGCCGCCAGGATCCGGCCGGCAATGAAATCAGGCGTGTCTTCCAGCAGCCATACGAACTCGTCCACCATTTCGGCAACTTCGATCGTGATCGTCCTCGTCGCGGTTCGCCGCTCGGCCAAGAGGAATACCGGTACTTCCCCGTGACGCTCGCGCAATTTTCCTAGAAGGTCCATCGCCTGGCGGTGCGAGCCCTCGTCATCAGTACCGAGGTCCCAGTTCAACAGGACGGCTTGTATAGCCGCATCAGAAACTACGACCGCTTCTCCGTCCTCAAACGAAAATGCGCGTACCACATCCACATCGCGTTGCTCGAGTGATCGGGCAAGACCCTCGGCCGCCCTCCCTAGAGTGGTATTGAGGTTGGCAAGATCATCATCAACAATAAGCGCACGGGCTCGGAATGAGTTAACCATGTCAGAACACCCCTTGTCTGTTGCATCGGTCCAACACTGGTGCTGGCCAACCAACACTTGGAACAGAGTTGCTGAGTCAGTGCACCCTATGCTGCCAAAAGAAGTCTGCGCATGGACCTAGGCACAAGCGTAGCCGGGCAGGCACTGGGAGCCAATCGCGGCGGCTCAATTCGTAATCGATCGCCATTTCTGGCCCTAGGTTTGACGTTGTTTTCCACGGCAACCTTGGGCAATTCGCGTCATGGGCAGCGGGGGATCGGTGGTACGCGCGATCTCTCTTCGCCATTCCGGCCTGACCCGTGCAGCTAAGTCTAATACATAGGGCCGCTTCAGGCCGCTTCCAAGCGTCACGACAGCTTCGGCTTTATGCTGCGCCCCAAGTAGCAAACTTCCTCGTCAACCTTAGTATCACTCGGCTTCATCGGAATGAGAAGGTAGCTATCTTCGGACACGGCCAAAGGCTTCCCGTTCTGGGTTGCAAAGACCTCGCCTCTTTTCAGGAACCGAAAATTTGTCACCTCGCCCGCGTATTTGAAGTCGGGGAACTCTTTCGTCACAACGGTGTGCATCTCAAACACAGCCGGTTCATCGGACACGGGAAACTCCTCAGCTGGGATCATCTCTAGGACCGACAAAAGCGAGATTGCAGATCGGTAAGCGACATCATTGGACAACTTGTTGAAATGGCTCCCAGATTCTAACGTAGCTGAGATGGCTCCGCACGCGTTGGCGTAATTTTCCGCGTCCCCCCCGATCGCGCCGCTTGAGAACTTACCCCACCCTGTTATTACTCGCGAAATTCCAAGTTTGGAGAAGAACTCCACCGCATGCTGTTCAGCCACCACGAAAGGCTCATCCGCCGTGGGCGCTGAATGAAAGTCGAAGAAATAATCACATTCCTTGAGAACTCGCTTGAGTTCCTGGGTGCGACGATATTCATATGAGGTGCGATCTATTTCGGGGCCATAGTCCTCGCGGAACATTCGGTTCATGTTGTATTTGACATAGCGGCGTTCAACCGCAATCGCTTCCTCGTTTGCTCGGGCTAGTGTCAGCGAACCCCTCGCTAACGACCTCTTGCCCCCGAGGAAATCGAACAGAACCTTTTCGATCGCGTGAATGCCGCTGACTTCGTCGCCATGAATGCCGCCGAATATAACGACCCTTGGCTGAGGCGTCTCACTGACGATTCGCACGACCTCCTGAATTTCCTCATCTCTGGAAATGAGCATCCATTGCTCCTGTCGGATTATCACGAGCCCGACGCTACCTCGTTCCGGTTGATGCCGTCAGTTCATTCGCCACCCTTGCCAGGTCGTCCGGTGCAACGAGCCGCTGCCTAATCAAGGAGCCGCCATGGCTCTCAGTTATCGCCTTGAACTTGCGCTCCCAGACGTTCTCAAAGAGAATTATTATGGCTGAGTGATCTCCGGGAAGCTTGCGAGCGATCGCTTGCATGTCCTCGGCCGAAAGCCCGAAATCACCGATTGCCGCTGCGCCAACGGCTGCTTGCGCTCTCGGTCCGGCCAGCTCGGAAATTCCAATAGCTCGGGCAACGACCACGGCGAGCACGGCATTGATCGAGGCGATGTCTTCCTCGTCATGTAGTCGGCTGCCTTCCATCCCCATGACATTGCCGTCTCGGTCCTTTCTTAGGAAAATGAAAGCGTCCGGCCGCACGCTTCCGTCTGCCCAGATCGTGCTGAGCTCGTTCAGGAAGTCATAAGGCATGAGAACCCTTGGAAATTGGGCAACCATGAGATTCAGGGAGCCAAACTTCTGAAAATCCAGAGCTGCGAGGCCGAAGTTCTCAGGGATTGGCCGATCGGCCGGTTTAATGCCGTGGACGAATATGCCAAGGTGAATGAGTTTCGCGTTCTTTTCCAGGTTGCCACCCATGACCTGATGCCAATGCTGCTCGAAGACCTTCCGCGGGGCAAAGGCCTTGCTCATGCGTGCGAAGGGATCCTGAAAATAGACGTAGTCCTTATCCACACCCAAAACGACAATGTAGTGACCGGTGTCCCATTCGTCATCGACCGACACCGCCGTATCCTTCTCACTCCGCCAGACCTGGGCCAACGCGATCATTGGATGCCCGGTGGCCGTAAATTGCTGGACCTCATCAAGTGTCACATTCTCTCTTGCCTCGGCCTCGAAGCCCAAGCTACGCGCCCCGCGGACAATATCCTCTGGATACGTGCCTTCCTCGGAGGTTGTATGCAAAACTTGCATCAATTCCTCCTCGCTCACGCTTGTGCCCCAATAACTGAGCACCGCTTGAAGTGCGCACGCACCGCATGAGTACTCGGTTACCTGCCGTGCTCTTGTAAGCAGGCGAAATTGACTCATTCGTAGGCTCCTCGAGCAGGGCCACCCGGCAAACGTATAGGATGGCTCGTACTCTATCGCGTGAAGATCAAGTTGACCAGGGTTCAACGCTGGCACGTAGAACAGCTAAAACTTTCAGCTACGTAGCTCCGACCGCCTACTGTCTCTCTGTTGCAACACTCTGCCCCTTTTTGCAAAGCTGCTCTCGCTGCGGAAGATTTGGGGCTTTTGGATTTGGCCGATTTGCGACAATTTGATCAGACGGCTGCCGGAGAGGTGCGCGCAGGTTTGGGCATGGGGTCAGTACCCGCAGGACTGGTAAAGCAACTTGCGGAGAAGGAAACGGTGTCTATGCGCACATCCCGCTGGACAGTTTTGCTGCTGCCCGGCGCAGCAGGGTGCGCGCATCATCGATCGTGCTTGGCAAGTCGGTGCGCACCAGAAACGGCAGCGTCATCGCTGCGATCGCATGGCCGCTGGTGTCGAACACAGGGAAACTGAGATATGGACGTCCGAAATCTGTGGGCTCGCCATTTCCTCGAAACCTTGGAGACGAACGATCTTCAGCCGTCGCAGGAACTCTGCCTCGGTCATCAATCCCGGCGACTTCGCCAGCGCCTTTTCCAATCGTCGCATCAGCTCGTCTTCATTCTGGAAAGCGAGAAGCACCCGCCCGGACGCAGTCAGGAATATGTCCCGCCTGGTGCCAGGCTTGACGAAGTAGCCAGAGTCCTCCTGGGTATCGCATTGCAGTAGTACAAGCGCCTCTGTCTGTTGCGAGGTCCAACTCTCTTGCAGGTCAACCGAAACTTGGAACAGAGTTGCTGAAGCACGACGAATTTATGTGGCCAAACGAAGTCTACCTCGCGTATCGGCCGATGCACAAGGATAAGCGGGTAGCTGAGGACATGGGGAGGCGATCATGAGGGGTAAATTCGTAGTTGATCCTTTATGGGTGGCCCAAACTTGACGTCGTTTCTGACGTCGATGGCGACCCGAGCCATCCCAACAGCGGGAGCCGTGCGGCGCGCAATCATCGAGCTCCACTAGGGTCCGGACTCAATTGAGCCACCAGGTTACGGCGGCGGCGAGGAGGACGCCCGCTATAAAGTTCCTTGCGAGCTTATCGTAGCGTGTGGCGATGCGGCGGAAGTCCTTGAGCCTGGCGAACATGCGCTCGATGAGATTGCGCTGTCGGTAGGCTTCGCGATTGTAGGGGATCATCGGCTTGCGCCTGGCGATGGACGGAATGACGGCCTCGATCCCGCGTTGGGCAAGAAACTTGCGTAGGCGATTGGTGTCATAAGCTTTGTCGGCAAGGAGCCTCTCGACCGGTCCTGCGGCGCAGAGGAGTTCCTCGGCCATCATCACGTCATGCAGATTGCCCGGAGCAATCATCAGAACACATGGCCGGCCGGCGGCATCGGTCAGCGCGTGGATCTTGGTCGTGCGGCCGCCTCGAGATCGCCCGATAGCTTCTTCGAAGACCCCCCTTTTCCGCCGGCGGCGGAGCGGTGCGCCTTAACATGCGAGGCGTCGATCGCGGCTGTGCCGCTTACGCCTGTACGGCCAGTCAGCGCCTTGAACATCGCTAGCCAGACACCCTGTCGGCTCCACCGGTTAAAGCGGTTGTAGATCGTCGTGTAGGGTCCGTATTCAGGTGGGCAGTCACGCCAGCGCGCGCCTGAGCGCAGCATATGCATGATGCCGCTAATGACGCGCCGATCATCGACCCGATGCGCGCCGCGTCGACCTCTTGGCAGCAGGGGCTCGATCCTCTCCCAATCCTCGTCACTCAGCCAGTAGAGTTGCTTCCGCATCAAGGCCTCCTCGATCCAGAAGCCTTGAATCACAACTCCCTTCCAGCTGGAATCTGGAGGCTTCTGTGAGGTCCGCATGCTCGACGGAGCCGCCTGGCAGGACGTCGGACCTCATTGTAAGCCGGATTGAACGAAGCCGCGGGGCAGGACTGGCACTATGGGGATTGTAGCCCGGAGCAGCGGCCGGGATAGTCTTCGCCAGATTGATGAAGGGCTTTCGGGATGCGATGACGGCGAAGGAGGCCACGATAGAGGACAGAATCTTGATGGCGGGTGCCGCCGGTCAGATTGCTGTGCCCCTCATCACCAGCCTGGCTGCTTCCACCCTTCTGCGATGGGCCAAGAGTTGGCGTTCCGGCGTCCATGGTGACGGATGCTGGGCATAGCGATGAGGACACACTGGGCGCGATCATGAGGTGTCGCTCCAGAAAGGGCTCGGCGGCGCCTGTCCGCACCGCCAGATGGCGAGGGTGATCATCGGTCCTCCGCAGCATAGGCAGCGATGCACTGATGCGAGGGGTGCGGCGGCGGCGGTGCTTTCGGCATCCGGTTCGAGATTGTTCTGTTGCGGGTTGGCCAGCAGGCTGCGGCACAGCTCGAGCCTGGTGGTGCGATGACCATTGGCGAGGAAGCCATAGTGGCGGATGCGATGGAAGCCGTCCGGTAAGGTGTGCAGCAGGAAACGACGGATGAACTCGTGGGCGTCGAGCGTCATGATCCTCGTCCTGCCGCCATGACGAGTATCTCTCCAGCGGAACGCGACGCGATCGTCGTCCATGCTGATCAGCCGGGAGTTGGCGATGGCGACGCGATGGGTGTAGCGGCCGAGATAGGCCAGCACCTGTTGCGGCCCGCCGAAGGGCGGCTTGGCGTAGACGACCCATGCGAGGCGACGGACCTCGGCCAACAGGCGGGTGAAGGCGGCTGGCTCGGCCAAGCCGGCGAGATCGCCGAAGAACTTGAGGCTGTCCGCATCGAAGGCGGCGCGCAGCGCCTCCAGAAACAGCCGCCGAAACAGATGCGACAGCACGCGCACCGGCAGGAAGAAACCGGGTCGGCAGGAGATCCAGCGCGTGCCATCGAGGGACAGGCCGCCGCCCGGCACGATGCAATGCAGGTGGGGATGATAGGTGAGGGTCTGGCCCCAGCTGTGCAGCACCGCGATGAGGCCGATCTCGGCGCCAAGATGCCTGGGATCGGCGGCGATCATGCGCAGCGTCTGGGCCGCTGCCTTGAACAGGATGGCGTAGACTATCGCCTTGTTCTGGAAGGCGATCGCGGCGATCTCGGCCGGCAGGGTGAACACCACGTGGAAGTAAGCAACCGGCAGGAGCTCGGCCTGCCGCGCGGCAAGCCAGTCCCGGCAGGCCTGGCCTTGGCACTTCGGGCAGTGACGGTTGCGGCAGGAATTGTAAGCCACACGGATCGCCCCGCAGGACCGGCAGCCCTCGACATGGCCGCCCAGTTCGGCCCTTCGGCACAGCTCAATCGCGCTCATCACACGCCGCTCGACACGTCCGAGATGACCGATATTGACCTGCCGATATGCCTCGCCATGGCGGCGGAAGATATCCGCCACCTCCAGTCTCGCCGGCATGGGCGGACCGGATCAGCCCGGCGGCACCACCTCGATGTTCAGCCGGTCGAGCGGGCTCGTCGTGCGCCGGATCAGGCCGTTCGAGACCTTGGTGTAGCGCGCCGTCGAGGAAAGATTGTTGTGACCAAGCAGCACCTGGATGATGCGGATATCGGTGCCGTTCTCGAGCAGATGCGTGGCGAAGCTGTGCCTGAGCGTGTGCACCGTCACGCGCTTGTCGATGCCGGCGGCGGCTCGTGCCGAGCGGCAAGCCGAATACAGCACCTGCACGTCGATGGGACGGCTCACGTCCCGGCCGGGAAACAGCCAGCCCTGCGGCTTCGCCAGACGCCAGTAGACCCGCAGGATGCGCAGAAGCTGCGCCGACAGCATCACGGTGCGGTCCTTGCCGCCCTTGCCATGCTCGACACGGATCACCCCGCGACCGCTGTCGATGTCACCGACCTTCAGCCCGACGGTCTCCGAGGCGCGAAGACCTGCTGCGTAGGCCGTCGTCAGGGCCGTGCGCGTCTTCAGGCTCGGCACCGCCTCCAGGAAACGGACAACCTCGTCGGTGCTGAGAACCACCGGCAGCGTGCGCGGCGAGCGGGCATACACGATCCGCTCCGGAATCTCGGCATGGCCCAACGTCACGCCGTAGAAGAACCGCAGCGCGCACACAGTCTGGTTCAGCGCCGGCCATGAAATCCCCTGAGAAACCAGATGCACCTGGAAGGCGCGGACGTCCTCAAGTCCGAGCCGCTCCGGAGAGCGGCCGAAATGGCGGGAAAACTTTGCCACCGCGTGCACGTAGGATCGCTGCGTGGCCGGCGACAGATTGCGGATCGTCATGTCCTCGATCATGCGCCGGCGAAGAGGGCTCAACTCGGCCATCTCAATGCTCCTGTTCCAAAGATTGCGCTTCAACAGCCGCAATCGTTCAAGACAGAAGCTTCACCCGCAAACCGACCCGCCAAATGCCGCGTCAGCGGCTTCGTTCAATCCTAATTGGGTACAGACCCTAGTGTATTGTCCCACAAATAGCTTTACAAAAGCAGACGCTTCGCTGATGATTCGCCGGTGCACGGAGCGGATCATGGCGCGGATAGGTCGACCTCCAGAACGGGCTCTGACGCTGAGTGATGGGGAGCGCGACGAGCTCGAGCGCATCGGTCGGTCGCGCTCGGCGCGACACAGTCTGGTGCGGCGCGCGCAGATCGTGCTGGCCTCGGCCAGGGGCGAGCCGAACACTGCGATCGCGGAGCGTTTAGGAGTGAGCAATCCGACGATCTGCCATTGGCGCAAGAAGTGGTTTGAACAGGGGATCGTCGGGCTGTACGGGGAATCCCGCCCTGGCAGGCCACGAACCCACGACGAGGAAACAGTCGCGCAGCTCCTGCGCACCGTTCTCGACACCAAGCCGATCCAGGGCACTCATTGGACCGTCCGCTCCGCAGCGGCGGTCACGGGCCTGTCGAAGAGCACGGTGGCGCGCATGCTCGCGCTCTTCGGGGTGCAGCCGCATCGCACCAAAAGCTTCAAGCTCTCCACCGATCCGCTGTTCGTCGATAAGGTGAAGGATATCGTCGGGCTCTACCTCGACCCGCCTGACAACGCGATCGTCCTGTGCGTTGACGAAAAGAGCCAGATCCAGGCGCTCGAGCGAACGCAGCCGATCCTGCCGCTCGGGCTCGGCTACATCGAGGGCATCACCCACGATTATGTCCGGCACGGGACGACGACGCTGTTCGCCGCTCTCGACATTGCCAATGGTCAGGTGCTGACCCAGTGCCGGGCTCAGCATCGTCACCAGGAGTTCCTCGCCTTCCTCAAGCATATCGATGCGAATGTGCCGCCTGACCTCGACGTGCATCTCGTCGTCGATAACTACGCCACCCACAAGCATCCGAAAGTGCGAGCCTGGCTCGGGGATCGGCGGCGTTACCACGTCCACTACACGCCCACCTATGCCTCGTGGCTGAACCAAGTCGAGCGCTGGTTCGCGATCATCACCGAGCGTCATATCCGACGCGGATCGTTCGTCAGTGCGAAGGATCTCGTGGGAAAAATTGAGACCTTCGTAACCGCCTACAACGGTAAGGCTCGTCCCTTCGTTTGGACCGCGACCAGCGAAGCCATCCTCGAAAAGGTCGCTCGCTTATGTAAAGCTATTTGCGGGACAGGACACTAGGATGGTTTGAACTCTCCGGGCCGGTTGGCTGTTCCACCAGTGCCGGTTGAACCAAAGAGGCCTTCGTCGACAGTCCGAGCGCTGCGATCCTGCACGCGCTGACGGGCATGGAAGGTCGCATCGCAGACAGCCGCGCCTGCCTTTCGCGCAAATAGCTCATGCCACGCAGAAGATGTGCCCAATCAACTGCAAGGGTATGGCCACACACCAAGCGCTCGGCCGGAGCATATCTATTCGAGTCACGCTGGCGCTCCCGGGCCGCGTACCGCAGGGATCGCGTTTCTGGACCCGTGCGCCCCGCCCGGCTTTCCCAGGGGACATGCGTCGTCGCTCAAGCCGTTGCAGACACTGGCTCAACCTTGGGCAGCACCTTGGTGCACGCTCGTCAAGGCGAAGGCGGGACTGCGCATGGCGCCGCCCGGAATCGTGGTTGCGAGTCATGTTAATCGAACCTCTTGCGAGACCTGACTGGGACGAGGCTGTCCCGAGTCGAAAGGGCCCTGTCGGATCGGGCAAATGCGGCGGGGGCCGCGCCTTACGCACTGACCAGCCTGAGCTGGCACCTTTCAATAACGCTGCTCGGCATTCACCCAAGGTCGGCACTCAAATGGTATGGCCGCTTCGCTCAGGAAGAATTGCAGGAGATCTGAAGCCTGGCTGAGCAGCGAGCCAAACGCCCGGCGCTGGCCCCGAGTGGCGGCAGGCCCGGCCAGCGCCGTCGGCGCCAGGATCGATTGTCGCCGGCCGTCAGCCGGTTCGCGGATCCAGCCGCAGCGATTCAGGCGTCCCTGCCTGCTCGACCGGCAGTGTCCTGAACGCCTCCTTGGCAGCCCGCGATACCGGACGTCGGCTACTGATGCGGACCAGCGCGTATGCGGCGAGCAGAGTGTGGGCAAGAGCAGTAGCGAGGAACAAGCTTTCGGGCCGCATCTCGGCCATCAGAACGGCCCCCAGCACCGGCCCGGCCATCGTGCCGAAGCCATACAACAGCAGCAGACCGCTCGATACCTTGACGAACTCGTCTGGGCGGGCGTGGTCGTTGGCATGTGCCACTGCGACGGAATAGAGGGTGTAGGCCAGGGCGCCGTAGGCCGCGGTGGTAACTATGACCAATGCGGCCGACCGCGGCTGGAGGACGAAGATGAGAAGCGCGAAAGCGGCCGCTCCGACCGCCGCACCGGCCAGCACATAGCGGCGGTCGGTGATATCGGACAGCCGGCCCACCGGAAACTGGAAAGCGGCACCGGCGAGAACAACCGCGCTTGCCATCACTGCAATACCCGTGTTGCTGATACCGATGCGGGCACCATAGACGGCTCCGAGCGTTCCCCAGGCTCCGTTGGCAACGCCGGTCAGGAAGCAGCCGATCAGGGCTAGCGGTGAAGTGGCGTAGAGACCTTTCAGGTCGAGGGTGACGTCCTCTAGCGGTTTTGGCGTCGCTGCCGATGACACTGCCGTCGGGATTAGGGCGAGGCAGAAGAAGATACCGGCGACCATGAACAGAGCCGCGTTCCTCACGTCGCCCAAGACGACGATCATCTGGCCGGCCACGAGCGAGGCATATGAGACAATCATGTAGAGGCCGAAGACGGTGCCACGGTTCTCATTGGTCGCCTTCTCGTTCAACCAGCTCTCGATGATCATGTAAGCGCCGGCCATCACGAAGCCGGTGAAGGCGCGCAGAACAATCCATACATACTGGTCGACCATCAAGCCCGTGAGCAGCGCGATGATTGCACCAGAAGCCGCAAAGGTGCCGAATGCGCGGACGTGCCCGATCTGGCGGACAAGCCGAGGTGCCAAGATGCAGCCGGCGACGAAGCCGCCTGCCCAGGCGGTTCCGAGTAACCCAAGGGACGCAGTCGAGAACCCCTCCGCCTGCCCGCGCAGCGGCAAGAGCAAGCCATGCAACCCTGTCGCTGCAAGCAGGAAGCCGGTGCCGCGAAGAAGCGACAGGATGGGGCGGTAGCCGAGAGGTAAGAGGTAACCTAGCATCTTCCGATAGGGCACAACAGCTTTGGCACCCACACTAAACTGGCCGCCGGCCGCCTGATGTCAACGCATGGCGCATACAACGGTCCGCTATCCGCCTGATTCTGTTAAAAAACTCGGCCTTGAAGTGGCGCCGATCCACTGATTCACTCATTGCCAGCATCCGGAGAGCAGGCCGATGATGGGTGAGCGAATGGTGGCGCAGGAGGCGCTGTTTTACAGCTTCAACTTCGATCGCATGTGCCGGCGGACCATCTGTTGCGCTCGATCGACCGGTTCGTGGACCTGTCGGCCATCCGCGAGCAATTGCGCCCCTTCTATAGCGAGACTGGTCGGCCTTCGATGATCCCGACTTGATGATCCGAATGCTGATCATCGGCTATTGTATAGGCATCCGCTCAGAGCGGCGTCTATGCCGACGAAGTTCATCTGAACCTGGCGTATCGCTGGTTTCTTTAGGCGGGCATCAAGTGTCAACTCATTTGTCAGGCCCCCCAATCGATCGAAGGGCGTCCGGAAGGGTTCATGCTTCTTTGCGTGCTCGGCGTCCGACGACGCCGGCGGACAGGATGGGTTGAGAAGGGATGGACGGCCAAGCTCTGCCGCGCACTCAATCAAGAAGTTGATCCAATGCAACCAACGATGCGATCTGGTCGGCAGCCCTGTGTCCGTCGTCAGGGAATTTGAGACAACTGGCGGCCTGATTTAGTGGAGGCTCTGGCCCATCTCGGTTGTCAATTTAGGCGACGGCGTTGCGGTGAAGCAAGCGCCGCTGGTTGATGGTTTGTCGCTTGATCCTTTCTCGTTGCAGCAGGATGGTGTGGCCTCTGCCGACGCTTTCTGTGTCCCGCATTCTGGCTGATCTTTGCTCCTTTTGAAAGGCTACTATGAGCCAGAAATCCTCCGCTCTCAGTTAAGCCGATTTTGTCTCACTGGTGCTGACGCCGGACATCGCACCTGGACCGGACGCCCGTTACCGCCGAGGAGGCGGATGTGGAGAGCCCCGTCTCCTCCGTTGAAGCTGCCGTAGCCGTCGACGACTTGGCGGCTGGCCAATGGAAGTCGGTGCCGTCGAATGGGCGCGTTCAAGCCAGCTCGGCGCCCCCG
>CAWBRU010000013.1:0-89718 GCA_963791325.1 uncultured Alphaproteobacteria bacterium
CAGCATCTGCCTTGGCTCGTCGGCGGCGCGGCGGATCTCGCCCCATCGACTAAGACTTGCATGACATTCGAGGGGGCGGGTGACTTCGAGCCGACAATCATGGCGGCCGCAATTTCCACTTTGGGATCCGCGAGCATGCTATGGGGGCGGTGGTCAACGGGATGGCGCTCGCCAAGCTCAGGCCCTTCGGCTCGGGCTTCCTGATCTTCTCCGACTATATGCGCAATCCGATCAGGCTGGCGGCGATCATGGAATTGCCGGCACTCTACATCTTCACGCACGATTTAATCGGCGTCGGTGAAGATGGTCCGACGCATCAACCGGTGGAGCAACTGGCCGGCCTTCGCGCAGTGCCCGGCCTGATCACTCTGCGCCCATGCGATGCGAATGAAGTCGCCGAGGCCTGGCGTGTCGTTTTGAGGCTCAAGCACCAGCCGGCCTGCCTGATCTTAAGCCGCCAGCCGCTGCCGACCTTTGATCGAAGCCGCTTCTCTGCCGCGTCTGGTGTGGCGCGGGGCGCCTATGTTCTTGCCGACCTCGGGGATGCTCCCCCGCAGATAATCCTGATGGGCACGGGCAGCGAAGTGTCGCTCTGCGTAGCGGCCGGCGAACAGCTCGCGGCGAGCGGCTTGCCTGTCCGCATCGTTAGTATGCCCTCTTGGGAGCTGTTCGAGCAGCAGGACGAGGCCTATCGCGAGAAGGTCCTGCCGGATGCCGTCGACGCGCGGGTCGCCGTCGAGCAGGCGGCGACGGTAGGCTGGGCACGCTATGTCGGCCGCCGCGGCGCTGTCGTCGGCATGCATACATTTGGTGCCTCGGCCCCGCTTAAAGGGTTGCTCACAAAATTCGGCTTCACGCCTGATCACCTGGTGACCGTCGCGCGCGAGCAGCTCGCAAGGCTCGAGCAGTCGAAAGGGCATATAATGACTTCGACCATGTCGACAAACGGGTCTGCCACGCAGGCAAAACCCGCTCCGCCATGCGCGATGGTGATTTTTGGTGCGGCCGGTGACCTGACCAAACGACTTGTCGTCCCGGCGCTCTACAACCTTGCTGCAACTGGATTGCTGCCGAAAGAATTCGTGCTCATCGGTGTCGATGGCGCGGAGCTTTCGACAGATCAGTGGCGAACTCACCTCTCCGACGACGCAAAGCTTCCTGTCTGGGGGCGGCAGCTTCCAACTAGACACCATCGACGAGGCTGTCTTGGGGGCGCTCCTTGCTCAAACGACTTATTTGCGCGGCGACTTCGAGAATGACGCACCCTACGCAGCCCTTAGCGGGCTGCTGCATAACGCAGAGCGGGAGCATCAAACCCGCGGCAACGTGCTCTTCTACTTGGCAATCCCCGATCGCTTCTCGGCCCGGTCGCGGAACACATTGCCCGTGCGGGCCTGGCAGATCAGCGATCCGGAACGTGCTGGCGGCGGATCATCGTTGAGAAGCCCTTTGGGCACGATCTTGCTTCAGCCAAAGCGCTGAATGCGCGGTTGCTCAGTGTCCTGAAGGAAGATCAGATCCATCGGATCGATCATTTCCTCGGCAAAGAAACCGTGCAGAACATTATGGCCGTACGTTTCGCCAACGGCTGGTTCGAGCCGATCTGGAACCGGGATCACATCGACCATGTACAGATTACGGTGGCCGAGACCGTCGGTGTGGAGCACCGCGGACGTTTTTACGAGCAGACCGGCGCCTTGCGTGACATGGTGCCCAATCACCTCTTCCAACTAATGACGATGATCGCGATGGAGCCCCCCTCGAGCTTCGATCCCGACGCGGTGCGCAATCGCAAAGCGGACGTGCTCAATGCAATTCGTCCCGTGACGCCCGATTCCGCTGTGCGCGGCCAATATGCGGCGGGTGAAGTACTTGGTCGGACTATGCGCGACTATCGGCACGAGCCCGATGTGGCAGTGAATTCTCCTATCGAGACCTTCGTGGCATTGAAGCTCGAGATCGACACCTGGCGTTGGGCCAGCGTGCCGTTCTACTTGCGCACCGGGAAGTCGATGAGCAAGCGTTGGACCGAGATCGCGATACGGTTCCATAGTGCCCCACTCGCGATCTTCCAAGGCACTGACGTCACCCAGATGGCCCCTAACTGGCTTGTCCTGCAAATACAGCCGGATGAGGGCATCTCCTTCCAGTTCCAAGTCAAGCGACCGGGACAAGTGGTTGCGCTCGCGCCAGTCGAGACGAGATTTGCCTATCGTGACTGGTTTCCGAAGCAGGCGAATGTCGGATACGAAACGCTCATCTATGATTGCATGATCGGCGACGCGTCCTTGTTTCAGCGGGCTGATATGGTCGAGTTGGCTTGGGGGATTGTTCAACCGTTGCTCGACGGATGGGAGTTCGAGAGACCCAAAGATTTTCCTAATTACCGCGCTGGCAGCGAGGGGCCCGCATCAGCGGAGGTATTGCTGGCCAAGGACGGTCGCTCTTGGCGAGCAATCGGCAAAACTATGTGAGGGGTCTGCCATGCCACACCTCACGAATGCCAGCTTGCAACCACAATCGCTGCCGACTCGCGAGGGCATCACTGCGTGGCCGTCTGCGTTCGCGCCGGGATCAAGCCGGTCACCGACTGACTAAGCTTGCGGACCTTACCTCCGGTCACGCGTTCACCAAGCGTTAGGTCGCGCCCCTCGATTTCTTGGCCGGCGATCAGCCGCTGGCCGATCAGGCGAATGATCTCAGGACTTTCGGCAAACTTGCTGTGATTGAACGGATCACCACTCTTCAACTTGGTAAGGTTGATGACCACAATATTGTATTGAGCAAGCTTGGACTTGTACTGGGGCAAATCCGGATTGAGCTCGCCTACGCGATCGATGTTGCCGCCAATGCTTTTCGAAAATGCCAGGGCCTTGTCATCCTGCGAAACCAGGATCGTTGTTCGTGGCCTGGGCGAGCCGATCTGTTGCAATTCGCTACGGAAGAGATCGACGTCCAGGTCTGGTGCTGCCATGATGACGTTCTTGATCTTCGGATAGATGCGTCCATGGCGGATCGACATCTGGCGGAGCGCCTCCATCATCACCCAATTCCCGAGCGAATGCGCCATGACGGTGATATCTGACACACTGGGATCGGTCGCCGCCCGGGTCAGCACGTATTCGAGCGCGTCGCGAGAATAGGCCGCGCTTACCGCGTCATAGGCATAGTCGAGTACTCTGCCGCGCGACGGCCAGGTGAACAGCACCGGAGCGGCTTCCATGCCGGAGTTGTGCACGATCTGCGCGAGCCGGTAGGCGGCTTCAGGGAACGTACTGTTGAAGCCGTGGACGAATACGAAGAGCTTGTGTTTTCTGCCCGCGACCGAGGAAAACCATCTATCCAGCTCGGCCTCGTCCATGTTCTCGGCTTTCAGGGTCACGAAGTCCGTCCGGGGATTTGGCGGCCAACGCCGTGGCCACTGGACCTCGCCGATCTTCCTGTTCTGGTCCGGTGGCGTAGAGATAACGAGATGGTAGCGCGATCGCTCCCGAGCCCGATCGCCGCTGAAGATGACGCCCGGCGCCGTCGAACGGCTGCGCGTCGTCTCAACCAGCATGTCGACTTGCGAAGCGCCGGGCGGCTCGATGACATTCGGCGCCAAAAAGGCGATACGGTGGCTCGAATTGGCACAGGCCGCCAGAAAGACTGGAACGACGAGAGCGGCACCGATCCGGATTGCGATCATCTGATTGGCTGTCCCGAGCCAACAGGAATAGCGGTGCAGAATGTAACCTTTTAAAAGTAGGCGCAAGACCGCCATATGCGACAGCTGATGGGTGAACAGCGGCCCCGAATAGAGCAGATCCCAGCCATAGATGCTCTTCCACTGGTAGGTGGAGGTGTAGGCGGCATAGCTCTCGGCGGGCAAGGCGTGGGTCGGCGAGCCGAGGCCGAGCAGGTAGAGCAGCAATCCCTCGTCATAGCCCTCCCAGTGATAGGGCAGGAAGCCGGTCTCCGGCCGCCAGCCATGGGTGACGGTGAGCCCGCCGTTCAGCATCCACTCCCAATCGGCCCGCTCGTAGAGCGCATGGCCGAGCCGCCGGATTTCGATCTCATCTGGCGTGTCGCCGTCGAAATAGGTCGCGACCGTCAACGCCCCGGCGAACAGAAACGCCGAATTGATGGTCGACAGCTCGCAGTTCCAGACGCGCCGGCCGGTCTCGATATCGAGAAAGTGGTAGAAAAATCCCTTGTAGCCGGATGCATCCGGCTCCGGCCCTTGCCGGCAATCGATCAGGAAGCGCAGCCGCCGGCGGGCGATCTTGGCGGCGAACGGGCGAATGATGATGCCCCGTTCGACGATGACCGGCAGCGTTGCCAGGGCCATGCCGATGGCGGCGATGCTGGCCGGCGCGTTGGCATCGGTCTTGTCGCGCACCAGCCCGTTGTCGGGGTTGGTCTCGTGCAGATAATAGAGCAGCGTCGAAAACTGCAGCCGGCGTATGTCTTCCTCGCTCGGCGGCTGGTTGAGATCGTCCGGCCTCGGAGTTTCGACCGCAATCATCATTTTGTTTCTCGCCGGCAGATTGTCCCCGTGGGGTGAAGTACTCCTCGGGCGCTCACGGATGCCTGCAGCGTACCCCCTGCGCGGGTGGTTACAAGATGCGAAGTTCTTCGGTACCAGCTCTTTAAATGCGCCGCCTTAAGGGTGCGGGGGCTTCGGTACAGGTGGAGGACTGCCAGGGAAATGGGACGAGGCGGGAAGCAAGGTGTCAAGACGAGCAATGCCGCGGCCGGCCGGGGAGCGGCGAAGGCGCCCAGTGCGCAGGTATCCGGCAGCTACGTTCAGCCTAAGAAGCATACTTGGACACCCCAACAGGGCGACAATGGCAGGAAAACCTCTCCGCGCAGCAGCATCAGCAGCTTCGCGCCCATCCCATCCTCTCGGGGCCCTGGCATCTATTCGAGCACGATGCCTGTCATAATCTCTGGCCGACCTTCACCGGATGCCTTAGTTCGCGGAGGATCGTACAGCGTGAATCCTGGCGGCAGTTTGAGGGGACTGTCACTGTTGCAACGCCCGCACGGAACTCCGGCGCCGCCGCAGCCGCCGTCGTGCTCCCACGGCATTTTTGCGTGCTTTTCGCAAGCCCAGCCCGAGCCGCAGCAATGCGAACAACTCAAGCTGTAAATATGGTCCATCTTTCCGAAATAGATCATCAGCGCGTTCACTCTTTTTTCGTAAACAGCCCGCCCGCGTTCCGCAGTCAGGTTTGCCCACGAGGTTGACAGCCGTCGACACTACTTCGACGCAAATTCAAGCGCAGGCTAGAATGACAACCGACGGGTGTCCCTGGCCAAGGAGCCGCGTTCTGGAATCGCCGTGCCCCGTCTACTGCATATGTGTTCGCATCACCGAGGTCCAAAATGGGCTAGTGCTTGCAGATTGGCATCCATGGTGGCTCGCTTTGGGTGAGACAATTGGGGCCAAAATGTCCAATGATTCTGGAAGGGCAATTTTGTCTCACCGCGCTTTAAATTATTGGAATTGCTCATCTAAGGTAGTCCCTCCAGGCCCACCAAACCCCTCCGAGGCTCATTTTGACCTGCCGCGAACGCAGCGTCGCGTCGGGCAGCATGCAACCTCAGCCAGGGGCATTCCCTGTTTTCGGCGCGTCAGTGTTTGGCGGCTGCAGCCCCGTCGGGCTCGCTGTGGGAGCGTCTGATCCTGCGCACGCCCCACCAGACCGACAGCACCGCGATCGGGACCGACACCGCGGTGACCAGTTCCGGCGCAATCGCATGGCCAAGAGGCGAGACACCCTTGGCGAGATAGCCGACGAGCCCGACGACATAGTATGAGACCGCGGCCACGGAAAGGCCCTCGACGGTTTGCTGCAAGCGCAGCTGCAGGCGGGCGCGATTGTTCATCGAGGCGAGCAGGTCGCGATTTTGCTTCTCCACTTCGACGTCCACCCAGGTCCGCAGCAGCGTCGTCGCGCGGCTTATCTTTTCCGACAGGCTGTTCTGCCGGGCCTCTACCGATTGGCAGGTCCGCATGGCCGGGGCAACGCGACGCTGCAGGAAACCCGCCCACGTGTCGTAGCCGGGAACCGCCTCTTCGCCGAGCGCGGCAAGGCGCTCCTGTACGATCCCGTCATAGGCGCGGCTGGCCCCGAACCGGTAGAGGCTCGCGGCAGCATCCGCCTCCAGTTCGGCAGCCAGCTCGGTGAGATCCGCCAGCAGCGTCTGGCTGCCGCGCCGGCCGTCGACGCGCATCGCCCCGGTGATCTCGGCAAGCCTGTCCTCTATCCGCCTGAGCCGCCCGGAGAGCGATTGGGCCAGCGGCAATCCGAGCATGGCAAGGGTCCTATAGGTCTCGATCTCGATCAGCCGCTGCGCCAAGGCGCCGCGACGCGAGGGGGAGAGTCCTTTGTCGAGCACCAGGATGCGGGTCAGGCCGTCGCCATCCTGCCGAAAGTCCGTGACGATGGCGGCCAGCTGGTTGTCGACCAGCGAGAAGCACAGGCTCTCCGCATCGAAGGCCGTGACCAGGGACTTGTTGTCGGGCGTCCAGTCGTGGATTTCGAGGCGTATCCCGGCAATCACCGTCCCCGGAGGGGAGAAGCCATTGCCGAACGGCCACTCCTCGGGACCTCGTTTGCTGCGCCTGGCAGGCAGCGGCCCTTCCCAGAGATAGCTCGAGAATTCCGTGTGGCGCTCCCACCGGAGTGTCCCGTTGCCCCATTTCATCGCATGGTGACGTGCCTGCCTCTCCGGTGCCGCGATGCCAAGGCGCCGCGACAGCTCCGACAGCACGGCTTCGTCGAAACCGGCCCCGGGCTCGGTCACGAACGACAACTGAATGAGCATGCGGGGCTTCTCGATCAGCGGATGCGGACGGGCATGCACCTCGCCGATCGCATCGGGCCTGCCGGCGTGAGCCGGAAAGCCCATCACACTGCCGGTGACCGATGGGTCTGCGGGTGATGCTGAGCCGTCGACCGTGACCATGCTGCTTCGCGCCCGTTTTTTGTCCTGTAGTCCGATGGGTTTGCTTATCTCCCGGGCAGCTGCCGAATCCAATGCCGTTGATGTCGCACCGCGCCGGCGCGACCCGGCCGACGGCGCAGCGCGGCTGCATCAGGCGGCCGGCGTGCCGGTGCCGCCGGGGTCGGCCGCGGGACGTCTGAGGCGGGTTACGTGCTCGCGGCCGGCGAGCGCCAGCACGAGGATCACGACCACCCCCTGGACCATGTCCTGCGCGCCCGGCGGCAGGCCAAGGATCTGCATCGTGGTGACGATGAGAATGAGCAGGATGCTCGCCAGGAACGTGCCGACTGCCGTCGCCGCTCCGCCGAAGATCAGCGTGCCGCCGAGCACGACCGCGGCCACCGATTGCAGCAAGTAGGGTTGGCCCAGTTCCAGGAACGCACCGCCGGTGTAGGCGCCGAGCAGAACGCCGGTCATCGACGCCAGCAGCGAGGACAGGATGAAGGCCGAGGCGACGATACGGGCGTTGGCGATGCCGGCGAGCGCTGCAGCCGCGCGGTTCTGGCCCACTGCCGAAAGCCTGCGGCCGTAGACGGTAAAACGCAGGACATAGGCCGCAATCGCGACCGCGCCGAGCGCGAGAAGCGTCATGATCGGCAGCCCGCCAAGCCGCGCGGCGGTCAGCCATTTGAGTGTCGGGCTGACCGCAAAGCCGGGGATCGCCCGATTGGCAGCAAGGGTGGCGGTGGCGAGCACGTAGCCGGTGGCCAAGGTCGCAATGATGGCGGGGATGCGCACGGCAAGGACGAGCAGCGCGTTGAACCCGCCGACGAGAAACCCGACACCGGCAGCGGCCGGCAGGCCAAGCAACAGTCCGGCGTCGGTCCCGCCGACGGTGATCAATGCCAGATAGGCGTTGAGGGTGATGACGGAGGCGATCGACAGGTCGATATTGCCGCGGCCGGTCGCCACCACGAACATCTGTCCGAGCGCGACCAGCGTCAGGAACGAAGCCGAAAGCAGGATGCCGGAGAGGCTGGACAGGCTGAACCGGCTGGTCGCGAAGGACAGGATCAGCCAGAGCAGCACGACGGCGGCGGCAGCCCAGACCCAGCGGTTGCGGCGCGTGAAGTCGAACAAGCCGGCCACGGTCAATCCTCCGCGCTGCGCTCGGCGACGGCGCTGCGCAGCGCCAAGAGCCCGATCAGCACCAGACCCTGAGTCGCCGGGTTGTAATCGCTGCTGACGCCGAGCGTGCCGAGCAGCGCACCGATGAGGCCGAGCGTGACGGCGCCGACGACGGCGCCGAACGGTGAAATGATGCCGCCGATTAGGGTGCAGCCGCCCATCACCACGGCGGCGATGCTGAGCAGCGTGTAGGAGTTGCCGGAATTGATGTCGCTTGCGGTGTTGATCGCGGTGAGCGAAAGGCCGGCCGCGGCGGCGAACAGGCCGGCGATGAAATAGCGCACCAGCGCATAGCGCGTCGGCGACCAGCCCGACCGGCGCATGGCCGCGGCGTTGTTGCCGAAGCCGCGCAGCGCCACGCCGATCGGCGACCAGTCGATCGCCCGGGCAATCAGCGCCACGGCGACGATCAACAGGATCGATGTCGGCAGGTCGGAGACCGACCAGCCGACCAGGGCCGAGAGCCATTCCGGACTGGCGCCGCCCGGGGTAGGCTGCAGGGCGTAGCCGAGCCCGACCCAGATGAATGAGGCGCCGAGGGTCACGACGATGGCCGGGATCCGCCGCGCTTGAATCAAGCCGCCGAGCAGCGTGTAAGCTAAAAGCACGGCGACGATGGCGGCGGCGCCGGTCAACGGCCGATCGTAGAGGAGGGTCGCGGCGAGCACGCTGACCAGCCCGGCAAAAGCGCCGACCCCGAGATCGATCTCGCTACCGCCGACGATGAACATTTGCGCCACCGTCACGAGCACCAGCGACAAGGCCGGCATCAGCAGCAGGTCCGCACCGAAGACCGAGGCGACCAGCGGGTTGACCCAGGTCATGATCGTCACGACCAGCGCCAAGCCGATCACCGGCGCGAGATCGACCAGCCGGCGGGCGATCCTGCCGCTGCCGGCACCGGCAGTCCCGCCGCCGGCGGCCTCGGCGCTGCGGCTGAAGGAGGCCTGCACGATCCGGTCTTGGCGGATATTTTTGCCCGTCAGCTCGGCGACCACCTGGCCGGATTGGAAAACAAGCACCCGGTCGGTGGCGAGCAGTTCGGCGTCTTCGGTCGTGTACCAGACCAGCGTGCGGCCGGCCGCCGCAATCTCGTTGCACAGCCGATAGAAGTCCTGCTTGGTCGCGATGTCGACTCCGCGGGTGGGATCGTCCAGGAGGATCAGCTGGGCGTCGGCCGTCAGCGCGCGCGCGACCAGCGCCTTCTGCTGGTTGCCGCCGCTGAGCTCAAGAATGCTGGACTCGAACCGGGATTGGTCGAGCCGCAGGGCGGCAGCAGGGCTTCTCGCGGCCGCGCGCTCGGCCGCGTCCGAGACGAAGCCGAGGCCGGCGCGGCGCGCGAGCCGTCCGATGCTGATGTTTTCCAGCACGCTCCAGAGCGGAAACACCCCCTCCTTCTGCCGGTCGCCGGCGATGAAGCTCACTTCGCCGGCCCGGCGAACTTCGCCGGAGCGCGCATGATGCGGGTCGAACAGCGCATGCAGGAGCTCCTTCTGCCCGCTCCCTTCCAGTCCGGCCAGGCCGACGATCTCGCCGCGGCCGATCCGGATTTCGCCGTCGAGCGGAGCGGCGAAGCGGCCGCCCACGGTCAGCAGCGGCTCGCCCGCCTGCTTGGCGATGCGGTGGTGATGGATGGCGTCGGCATCGCCGCCCATCAGCTGTACCAGGCGGCCGACCGATGCTTCGGCAACGGATCCGCGCCAAGCCAGGCGGCCGTTGCGCAGCACGACCACATCGGTCGCGATGTCGACCACCTCCTGAAGCTTGTGGCTGATGAAGATGAACGCCAGGCCTTCGGCCGCCCGCGCCTTGACGAAGGCGCGGAGCTGCCGCGAGCGCTCGGCGTCGAGCGAGGAGGTCGGCTCGTCGAGGATGATCAGCCGCACGCCCGGGGTGGCGGCGGCGCGCGCGATTTCCACCATCTGCCGCTCGCCGATGGTCAGCCGGCCGACCGGCTCGTCGACGGGGATGCGGCTGCTTGGAAAGACCACGTCCAGTGCGCGGCGCGCCCGGCTGCGATAGGTGTTCCGCCAGCCGGGGCGGATGCTGCCGTCGTCGGGCGCTTCGAGATAGAAGTTCTCCGCCACCGACAGGTTCGTGCAGATCGACAGTTCCTGGTGGACCATGCGAATGCCGCGACGCTGTGCCTCGCCGGTGTCATAGATGCTGAACGGGAAGGTCTCGCCGTCGAAAGCGATGGTCCCGAGCGTCGGCGCAACGGCTCCGCAGAGCACGCGCATCAGCGTCGACTTGCCGGCGCCGTTGCCGCCGACCAGCCCGATGACCGTCCCGGCGGAGACGGTGAGGTCGATCTCGGCATTGGCGAGCGTCGGCCCAAATGCCTTGGAGATATCGGCGAGCGCAACGATGGGCCGGGGCAGGTCCGCCCGGTTCCCCGCCACGGCAGGCGCATCGGCAGTGATCATGGGCGGCTTCCCCGGCAGCTGCGACGTCGAAAGCGAGCGGCTGGCCCGCTCCCGAAGCGGATCATCACCTCTTTGAAGCGATCTCCGGTCCAGATCGCAAATCTACCGCAACTTCGACGGAAAACCGTATTCGCTCGAATTGCCTTGGACCCGCCCGAAGGCGGAGGCGCGGTCAGGCGCCTCCGGCCTGCCGCTATTTGCTGAGCAGGTTCTGTTTCACCCAGTCGAGCGAGTAGGTCGGGCTGATGATCTGCCCGCTCGGCAGCCCGGCATAGTCCTTGAGGTTGTCGGCGTTCACCGTGGCCACCGGCATGATCATCAGCTTCGGCGCCTGGGCGCCGTCGAGGAGCGACAGGCCGAGCCAGAAGGCTGCTCCGCCGATCCCGGGTGTCGTATTCATGGAAATCGTCTTGTAGCCGTTGTTCTTGCTTTCCTCGGCCCACCACTTGACGAAGTCGGTGCCGCCCCCGCCTTCGATGATCGGCATCTTGTCCTTGTAGTCGCCGCCATATTGCTGGAACGCCGCGGCAATGCCGACGTCATCGCTGCCGCCCTGGCCGAGCACCGCGTCGACATGCGGCAGGCTCGGCAGCACGTTGGTCACCGCCGACTGCGCGACAGAGGCGGTGGCCTGACCATAGACGGTCGCCACGACCTTGACCTCCGGGTGCTTGGCGAGCACCGCGGTCTGGGCGTTGTACATGTCGTTGTCGGGGGCCGAGCCCTTCACCCCGCGCACCTGGATGATGTTGCCCTTGCCGCCCATCATGTCGATGACCTTCTCGGCTTGCTCTGCCTTGTAGCCCTTGAAATCGAAGTTGAGCTGGTAGTTGCAGGGCGCCGAGGCGACGGAGTTGAAGGAGATGACGATGATCCCCGCCTTGCATGCCTTCTCGATCACGCCGTTGACCGCCGTTTCGGAGGCGGCGTCAACCAACAGCACATCGACCCCCTTGAGGATCAGCTCGGCGATCTGGCTGTTCTGCTGGGCGACCGAACCGTCTCCGTTGACGATGATGTATTCGGCGATCTGGCCCTTGTCCTTCGCCTCCTTGGCGGCGGCCTCGAACGATTCCACCATCTGATGGCGCCAGGTGTTGCCGTAATAGGCGTTGGACAGGGCAATCACCGGCTTGTCCTTCGAGGCGTAGGCCGGCACAGCCGCCAGCGCTGCCATCGCGGCGCCCGCGAGCGCCCCCGTCATCGTCATTTTCATCGTTCCTCCCACCTGCCTACTTCGACGTAGACGTATCCTCATCAAGTCATTATACCATCATATCACTTGGCGCAATCGCTATCCCGGCCCGATGGCGGGTCGGGCCGATCCCGGAATCGCGTTCTCACCGAGGGCATGGGCGGCGACGCAACGCCCTCAGGCATCGATCGGCGCGGTTCAGGTCGTGTCCGGGTCAGCGGCCCGTATCGCCGCGGCCCAGCCAAGCATAGATCTCGCCGACCACGCCGCGGCGAAAGACCAGCACACAAATCATGAAAATCAATCCGGTGGCGATCGTCACCGGGAACGCCGACGTCGCCAGCGTATTCTCGAGCGTGACGACGAAGCCGGCGCCGAAGATCGGGCCGACTAGGGTTCCGATGCCGCCGAGCAAGGTCATTAGGATCACCTCGCCGGACATCTGCCAGGCAACGTCCGTCAGCGTCGCGAATTGGAAGACGAGCGCCTTGGTTGCCCCCGCCCATCCGGCGAGCGCCGCCGACATGACGAAGGCTGCCAGCTTGTAGTTCTGCACCGAATAGCCGAGCGAAATTGCGCGTGTTTCGTTTTCGCGAATCGAGCGCAGGATGATGCCGAAAGGCGAATTGACGATCCGCCAGACGCAGAACAGGCCAACCACGAAATTGGCCATGACGAAATAGTACATGGCGTATGTGTCTTGGAGGTCGATGATGCCGAGATAAGAGCCCCGCGGCACACCTTGAATGCCGTCTTCGCCGCCGGTGAATGCTGCTTGCACGCAGAAAAAGAAGAACATCTGCGACATCGCCAGCGTGATCATCGCAAAGTAGATGCCCTGTCGGCGAATGGCGAAGAAGCCGATGACCAGGCCGAGCAGCGTTGCGCCGACGACGCCGACGAGAATGCCGGCCTCGGGCCCCAGTCCCCAGACCTTGACGGCATAGGCGGTGAAATATGCCGCGCCCCCAAAAAAGGCCGCGTGGCCGAAAGACAGCAGGCCCGTGTAGCCGAGCAGCAGGTTGAAGGCGCAGGCAAACAGCGCGAAGCACATCATCTTCATCACAAAAATCGGGTAGATGAAGAACGGCAGTGCCAGGAGTGCGACCAGGCCGAGAGCCAGCAGAATTCCCTCGATCCGAGAGACCCGGGTTGCGACGGATTGTGAAGGGACCGTGCGCGCCATCTCACATGTCCCTTCCGAACAGCCCGGCCGGCCGCAGCAGCAGCACGATCGCCATGATTACGAAGATCACGATGTTGGAGGCTTCGGGATAGAACACTTTGGTGAGGCCCTCGGCGAGACCGAGCAGGTAGCCCGTCACGATCGCCCCAAGGATCGAGCCCATGCCTCCGACCACGACTACCGCGAACACGACGATGATCAGATTCGAGCCCATCAGCGGGCTCACCTGATAGACCGGCGCGGCCAGGATGCCGGCCAATCCTGCCAGGCCCGCGCCGAGGCCGTAGGTCAGTGTCAGCATGGCCGGCACATTGACGCCGAACGCCTGCACCAGCTTCGGGTTCTCCGTCGCCGCCCGCAAATAGGCGCCGAACCTGGTCTTCTCGATCAACAGCCACGTGCCGAGGGAGATGACCAGCGATGCCGCGACGACCCAGCCGCGATAGATCGGCAGGAACATGAACCCGAGATTGGTTCCGCCTGCCAAGAGCGGCGGTACCGGATAGGGATTGCCCGAGACGCCATAGAAATAACGGAACGAGCCTTCGATCACCAGCGCCAGGCCGAAGGTGAACAGCAGCCCATAGAGCGGATCGACATCGTAGAGGCGCGACAGCGCCAGGCGCTCGACCGCCATGCCGAACAGCCCGACGACCAGCGGCGCCAGGATCAGCGCGGGCCAGTAGCCGATGCCGAGCGTGGCGAGCAGGATATAGCCGATGAATGCGCCCAGCATGTATTGGGCGCCATGGGCGAAATTGATGACGCGCAGCATGCCGAAGATGATCGCCAGCCCGAGCGACAAGAGCGCATAGAACGAGCCGTTGATCAGCCCGATCAGCAATTGCCCGGCGAAGGCCTGGACGGGAATGCCGAGGATCATCGGCTAGACCCCCAGCACATGGTGGAGATCGTGCATTCGCTCGTCCAACGCCGCGACCGGGAAATGCGACACCACCTTGCCGTGCTCCATGAGGTAGAAGCGGTCGGCGACGCGGCTGGCGAAGCGGAAGTTCTGCTCCACCAGCAGGATGGTCATGCCGCGCCTCTTGAGCGCCACCAGCAGGTCGCCGATGCGTTCGACGATGACCGGCGCCAAGCCCTCCGTCGGTTCGTCGAGCAGAAGCGCCCTGACGCCGGTGCGCAGGATGCGCGCGATCGCCAGCATCTGCTGTTCGCCGCCCGACAGCCTGGTGCCGGGGCTGTTTCGCCGCTCCTCGAGGTTCGGGAACAGTTGATAGATTTCCTCGCACGCTCATGCCGCCCGGCGCGACCACGGGCGGCAGCAGCAGGTTCTCGTCGACGGTCAGCGTCGCGAAGATGCCGCGCTCCTCGGGCACGAAGCCGATGCCGGCGCGGGCGACCCGGTGCAGGGGCAGCCGCATCAGGTTGCGGCCGGCGAAGGTGATCGCTCCGCTCCGCTTGCGGATCAGCCCCATGATGGCGCGCAAGGTCGTCGTCTTGCCGACCCCGTTGCGGCCGAGCAGAGTGACCGTCTCGCCCTCCCGGATCTCGAGATCGACGCCGTGCAGCGCATGGCTTTCGCCGTACCAGGCATTGAGCGCGCGAACCGAGAGCAGCGGCTGATCAGGCATGCCCGGTTCCCAGATAGGCCTCGCGCACGCCGGCGTCGGCGCTCACGGTGGCGTAATCGCCGGCGGCGATCACCCGGCCCCGCTGCAGGACGCTGACCCGGTCGGCGATATCAGCGACGACGGAAAGGTTGTGCTCGACCATCAGCACGGCGCGGTCGGCGGCGATCGATCGGACCAGCTTGGAGACGGTGCCGACATCTTCATGTCCCATGCCGGCCGTCGGCTCGTCGAGCAGCAGCACCTTCGGATCGAGCGCCAGCGTGGTGGCGATCTCCAGGACACGCTTGCGGCCATAGGAGAGGTCGGCGGCCAGCCGGTGGCGCGCATCGGCGAGCCCCACTGTCGCCAACAGCGCCTCGGCGCGCGGCGTCAGCCGATCGAGTATCGTGAGCGATCGCCAGAATTGGCGGGCCAGCCCATGCGGCCGCTGCAAGGCGACACGGACGTTGTCGAGCACGGTCAAATGCGGAAAGGTTGCCGAGATCTGGAACGAGCGCCCGACGCCCATTTGCGCCACCCTGGCCGGCAAAGCCTTGGTGATGTCCTGTCCCTCGAGCGTGATCGATCCCGCCGTCGGCTGCAGGAACTTGGTCAGCAGATTGAAGACCGTCGTCTTTCCGGCGCCGTTCGGGCCGATCAAGGCGTGGATCTTGCCGTGATGAACATCGAGATCGACATCCCTGACGGCGACGAAGCCGGAAAAATCGCGGCGCAGGCCGCGGGCCGAAAGCACTGACCGCGGCCCGCCGTCATGCGCAGGATCAAGCGCCACGGGCCGCGCTCACTTCACCAGGGGGCAGCCTGATTCCGCTGGCTTGATGTAGGCCTCGTCGCCCGGGATCGTTGCCAGGACCTTGTAATAGTCCCAGGGCTGCTTGCTTTCCGAGGGCTTCTTCACCTCCATCAGATACATGTCGTGGATCATCCGCCCGTTGGCACCGACCGTGCCGCCCTGTGCGAAGATGTCGTCGACCGGCATCTCATGCAGAACCTTGGCGACGGCCTCCGTTTCGTCGGTGCCGGCCTTGTCGATCGCCTTGAGGTACTGCATCACCGCCGAGTAGGTGCCGGCTTGGATCATGTTCGGCATCCGCCCGGTGCGGTCGAAGAACTTCTTCGACCATGCGCGTGATGTGTCGTCACGGTCCCAATAGAAACCCTCGGTCAATGTCAGCCCCTGCGCCGCTTCAAGCCCGAGACCGTGCACTTCGGCCAGCGTGAAGAGCAGCGCCGCGAGACGCTGGCCGGCAGCCACGATGCCGAACTCGGCCGCCTGCTTGATCGAATTCGCGGTATCGAGCCCGGCATTGGCAAGCCCGATCACCTTGGCGCCGGACGATTGCGCCTGCAGCAGGAAGGAAGAGTAGTCCGTCGTCGCCAGGGGATGGCGCACCGAGCCGAGGATCTTGCCGCCCTTCGATTTCACGAAGTTCGAGGTCTGCTCCTCCAGCGAATAGCCGAAAGCGTAGTCGGCGGTGAGAAAGAACCAGGTATCGCCGCCCTGGCCGACCAGCGCGCCACCGGTGCCCACCGCCAATGCATGCGTGTCATAGGCCCAGTGAAAGCCATAAGGCGAACAGGCCTTGCCGGTCAGATCGGTGGTGGCCGCTCCCGTGACGATGTCGATCTTCTTCTTTTCCGCCGAGATGCCCTGCACCGCGAGGGCCACGGAGGACGTCGTCAGTTCCATGATCGCATCGACCTGCTCGGTGTCATACCATTGGCGGGCGATGTTGGAGGCGATGTCGGGTTTGTTCTGGTGGTCGGCCGTCACCACCTCGATTGGGATGTCCTTCACCTTGCCGCCGAAATCTTCCACCGCCATCTTGGCGGCCTCGACAGACCACTTGCCGCCGAAATCGGCATAGACGCCGGACTGGTCGTTCAAGATCCCGATCTTGATTTTGTTGTCCGAGAACTGTTGCGCCGCGGCCGGATAAGAAGCGCCGACCATAAGCGCGATTGCGAGTGCGCCCAGTCTCACCGTCATCGTTTCCTCCTGAGGACCGCTGCCAACATTGCATTCCCGAACCGAGTCCGCAAATGAACGAAGGGAGAAGATAGGCGCCCACCCGCGTCGGGAGAAGCCGGCCCGGGGTCGGATGACCGTTCACTTTCCGAGCCGGCGCGTCGAAGCTGTCCGGCTACTTGGCCGCCGGTCGCCCCTTGAGGATCTCCGCCAGGCGTTTCGGTTCGGCGGATCGGTCCGTCAGATCAAGACCCGAAAGCAACTCGCTGAGATGAATTGCCATCAGTGCGGTTGCATCCGCCGGGCTGTTCCTGCCGATCGCATCGACCAATGCGGTGTGCGCGTGGGTCTGGCAGATGGTCTCGCGGCGGCTCCAATAGAGGGCGATGATCAGCGAGGAGCGGGAACAGAGGCTGCGCACGAAATCGGTAAGGATCGACTGCCCGGCAATTTCGGCGATGGCCACATGGAAGCGGCCGGAGAGCACCACGGCTTCGCCGTCGCGGCCGTCGCGCATCGCTATATGCTCGGCGTCGAGATGCCGGCGCAGCAGTGCGATGTCCGCCGGCCCGGCGGCCCCGGCCGCAAGCCCCGCGAGTTTGGGTTCGATCAGCGCCCGCGCCTCGAACACCTCACGCGCCTCGCGCTTGGTGGGCTTGGCGACAAAGGCCCCGCGATTGGGCTCGAGCGTCACCAGCCGGTCATGTGCCAACGCCTGCAGGGCCGACCGAATGATCGTGCGGCTCACCGAATAGACATCGCCAAGCTCGTCTTCCGGCAGCTTCATGCCTGGTGCGAGCGCGTGTGAAAGGATGGCATCGCGCAGGCCGAGATAGACCGCCGACCAGCGGCCGGGCGGACGCGGGGCGACGTCTTCAGGCTCGTTGAGACCGACACGGGGAGGCTGGGCGCGAAGGGGCTGCGGCGGAGTCATGCGCTGCGGAGGATATCGGAGGCACCGGCGATTATCTACGATATTTTGTATACATAAAGGCTGCTGCAGCCACCCGTCCAGCATCCAGCTGCCGCCGCCTGCCTAGGCCAGGCGCACGGGTGGTCCGAGGAATCTGCAGGCATGTGGGTTTATTCCGGCTTTTTCGCGCGGAAAATCGTATACGATCCTTGACGAGAATTGTGCATCGGGCTTAGCTGCAACCTGCGAGCTCCGCACGCTGGGCTCATCGCTTCCGGGGAGGGAAGACAATATGGCTACGCGACGTTCAACACTGACGCTTCTCGGCGCAGCATCGGTCATCGCCGTCACGGCGGCATGCCTGCCGGCCTTCGCCAACGACACGCTCAAGATCGGCTTCGTCGGCGTCACCAGCGGCCCTCAGGCCGCCTGGGGCACCTCGAACGTTCGGTCGATGCAGACACTGGCCGAGATGTGGAACAGCGCCGGCGGCGTGAAGATCGGCGACAAGACGTACGATGTCGACATCGTCACCTTCGACGACCAGGCCGATCCCAAGGTCGCGATCCAAGGCATGGAGAAGATGGCGACCGAGGGCATCCACTATGTGGTCGGCCCCAACGTCGACGACACCGCCGTTGCCGTGCGCCCGCCGGCCGAGAAGAACAACATCATGTACTTCCCGTATTCGTTCCCGAAGTCGCTCTACACCAAGCCGGCCGAGAACGCCGTGCTCGGCATGGTCGCCAACTACCAGTCGGGACCGGCCATCTACAAATATCTGATGGACCACAACGGCGTTAAGTCGGTGGCTTTCCTCGCCGCCAACGAGTTCGGATTCGCTCAGCCAGCGCGACAGCGGCTCGGCCGCAGCCAAGGCGCTCGGCCTCAACGTGCTCGCCGACAACGATACCTACCCCAGCGACACCACCGATTTCGCGCCGGTTGTTGCTCCGATCGTCGCCCTCAAGCCGGATCTGTTCGTGCTTTCGGGCGTCGCGCCGGCGACGGCGGCATTGGCCATCCGCGCAGCCAGGGAAGGGGGCTACACCGGCCTCATCTCCACCGAGACAGGGCAGGATTCCAATGTTCTGAAAGAAGGCGCGGGCGAGCTTGCCAACGGCTTCATCTCGGTCGGCGGCGCATCGACCCCGGAAATCGCCTCGGACCAGATGAAGGCCTTCACCGCCGCCTATACCAAGAAGTTCGGCGAGTACAACGACGAGTTCGAACACCAAGGTCTACGCCTTGCAGTACATCGTCGACACGCTCAAGGCCAATCCCAAGGCGATCGACGATGTTGCCGAGTTCCAGAAGACGATGGACACCTTTTCGGCGCCCAACCCTTTCCTCAAGGACCCGAATGCCAAGCTGAGCTATGTCGGCACGACCTCCTTCGGCCAGAAGCGCCAGCTCGCTGTGCCGATGGTCGTCAACCAGTACGAAGACGGCGCCTTCAAGACGCTGTTCGTCGGCACCGTCGACTGACCGATCCGTCGCCGCATTCCGGAGCCGGGCGGCAGCGCGGCTCCGCCCTCTGACGCCGCCTGGGAGCGCGATGGAACAGGTCATCGTCAACGGTCTTTATCTCGGCGCCCAATATGCCCTGATAGCGCTGGGGCTGACGCTCATCTTCGCGCTGATGAACGTCCTGAACTTCGCTCACGGCCAGATGTATGTACTGGGCGGCTTCGTCACTTACACGGTCTACGGCCAATGGCATCTGCCGTTCGTCGTGGCGCTCATCGCCTCGTCGGTGACGCTGGCGGTGATCGGCGCGCTGATCGAGAAGCTGCTGTTTCGTCCGGTCATCCGCCGCTCCAAGCGCGACGAAAGCACGATGCTGCTGGCTGCTGCGGTGGCGTTCTTCCTCGATGCGGTGATCCTGCTTCTGTTCGGCGAGAAGGGTCACGGCGTGCCCAAGATCCTCAACGGGATCATCAACACAGGCGCGATCATCATCCCGTATGATCGCGTGCTCGTCGCCGCGCTGGCGGTGATCTTCATCGCGGCGTTCATGGCCTTCATGCAGTTCTCCAAGACCGGCCGCGCCATGCGCGCTCTGGCGCAGGACCGCCAGGCGGCGCAGCTGATGGGCGTCAATGTCGACCGCTATTCGATGATCGGCTTTGCGCTCGGCGCGCTGCTTGCCGGGCTGGTCGGCGGCCTTTTGGTCGCCGTCACCGGCGTCAGCTCGGGCATCGGCGGCGCCATCTCCACCAAGGCCTTCCTGATGGTGATGATCGGCGGCGCCGGCGTGGTCGGCGGCGCCATTGCCGGCGGCTTCATCCTCGGCATGCTGGAGGCGGTGGGACTGACCGTGCTCCACGCCTATGGCGACATCACCTATCTCGTGATCTTCGCCTCGCTCATGGTTTTTCTCGCCATCCGCCCCAACGGGCTGATGGGCAAGCCGTGGGGCTGAGCGATGTCCCGCAACAGACTGCCGCTTCTCGCATTCGGCGTCTTTGCCGTGCTGGCCTTGTTTGCCGTGCCGCCGATCATCGAGGCCAGCGGCCATCCCGACCTTTACTATACGTTGACCCTGGTCTCGCTGCTCGCCGTCGCCAGCGCCGGGGTGTGGATCACCTTCTTCATCGGACGCATCAACATCGGCCAAGCTGCTTACGCGCTGATCGGCGGTTATGTTTCCGCGATCCTCGTCACCCGGCTCGGAATTTCGTTCTGGTGGACGATCCCGGCTGCCGGCATCGTCGCGGCCTTCTTCAGCACGCTGATCGGCCTGCCGATCCTGCGGCTGCGCGGCGTCTACTTTGCCATGGTGACGCTGGTTTCCACCGAAGTGGCGCGGCTTGCGGCGCTGGCGCTGCCGATCACCAATGGCGCCAAGGGCATGGCCAACCTGCCGCTGCCGGGGCCGATCAGGCTCGGGCCGCTAACGCTGGTGCCCGATTTCGCCTCGCTGCCCAACGCCAGGCCGGCCTTTTATTACCTGGCGGTGATCATCATGCTGCTGGTTTTCGCCGGCGTGTGGCGACTCGTCAACTCGCGCATCGGCAAGCTGTTCGTGGCGCTGCAGCAGAACGAGGAGCTCGCCGCCTCGACCGGCATCAACATCGCTCGGCTGCGGGTGATCGCCTATGCGATTTCCTCCTTTCTCGGCGGTGTGGCGGGGGCGGTGTTCTCGGCGGTGTCGCAATCCATCTATCCGTCAAGCTTCACCACGCAGGATTCGATCAATTTCATGCTCAACTGCTTCCTCGGCGGGCTCGGCTATGTGTTCGGACCCATCGTCGGCACGTTCGTGCTGCGCTTCGGCTGGGATCTCCTCTACCAGACCGCGCAGTGGCAGCTTCTGATCTATTCGGCAGTGCTGATCGCGCTGATGCTGGTGCTTCCCAACGGGCTGCTCAGCCTGCTCGGCGCGGGCCCGGCCCGGGCGCGGGGACGCTGATGCCCGAGGCGATCCTGCAAGTCCACAATCTCACCAAGCGCTATGGCGGCCTGGTGGCGGTGAACAACATCTCGTTCGATCTCAGAGAGCGGGAAATCCTGAGCGTCATCGGGCCGAACGGTGCCGGAAAGTCGACGCTGTTCAAGCTGATCGCCTCGTTCGTCAAGCCGAGTTCCGGGCGCGTGGTGTTTGAGGGCGACGTGATCTCGGGCAGAGCGCCGCATCTCGTGGCTCGCCGCGGCGTGGTGCGGACCTTCCAGGAGGCCACTATCTTCAAGGGGCTGACGGTGCGCGACAATGTCATCGTGGCGCATCACCTGCGCAGCCGCGCCAACCTGCTGGCGTTCTATCTCGGCACCGGGCTGGCCCGCGCCGACGAGGCGGAATTCGGCCGCTCGGCCGACGAGATCCTGGAATTCCTCGGGCTCGGCGGACTGCGCGACGAAGAGGCGGCGAGCCTGCCGCAGGGCCATCTGCGGGCGCTCGGCATTGCCGTGGGGCTGGCCACCGATCCGAAGGTGCTGCTGCTCGACGAACCGTTTGCCGGCATGAACCACGACGAGACCATGCATGCCGTCGACCTGGTGCGCGGCGTGCGCGAGCGCGGGGTGACGGTGATGCTGGTCGAGCACGACATGCCGGCGGTGATGAAGATCTCGGACCGCATCGTGGTGCTCAATTTCGGTCAGATGATCGCTCAGGGAACGCCGGCCGAAATTCAGAAGGACGAGAAGGTGATCGAAGCCTATCTCGGCGTCGAAGACGAGACGATCGGGATTTAGCCATGGCCCTTTTGCGTGTCTCGGATGCCGAGCTCTACTACGACCACGTCTATGCGCTGAAAGGCGTGTCGATCGAGGTGAACGAGGACGAGACGGTGGCGCTGATCGGCGCCAATGGGGCGGGCAAGAGCTCGATCCTCCGTGCCATCACCGGGCTGCGGAAACTGCGGGCAGGCGAGATCCATTTCGACGGCAGGCGCATCGATGGCGCTGCGCCCGACGCCATCGTCAAGATGGGCATCGCGATGGTGCCCGAGGGGCGGCGCGTGTTCCCGCTGATGAGCGTGCGCGACAATCTCCTGATGGGTGCCTTCGTGCGCACCGACAAGGCCGGCATCGCCGACAGCCTCGAGCGTGTCCTGACGCGCTTCCCGCGGCTCAAGGAACGCTTCGGTCAGCAGGCTTCGACGCTGTCGGGAGGCGAGCAGCAGATGATGGTGATCGGCCGCGCGCTGATGACCAAGCCCAGGCTTTTGTTGCTCGACGAGCCGTCGCTCGGCGTTGCACCCAAGCTGGTGCAGGACATAGCCCGCTCGATCATTGCCATCAATCGCGAGGAGAAGGTTTCGGTGCTGTTGGTCGAACAGAATTCGCGCATGGCGTTGCGCATCAGCCAGCGGGCCTACGCGCTGACAACTGGCCGGGTCGCCCTTTCCGGAACCTCGGCCGAACTGCTCAACGACGATCGCATCCGTGCGCTTTATCTCGGGGGCGACGTCTGATGCGCCTGCTGGTGATCAATCCCAACACCACAAGCTCGATGACGGACAAGATCGGCGCCGCGGCACGGGCGGCGGCCTCGGCGGACACCGAGATCGTCGCGGTGAATCCGGTCTCGGGACCGCCCTCGATCGAAGGCTATTACGACGAAGTGTTCGCCGTTCCGGGGCTCATCGAGGAGATGCGGTCGGCCGGCGCGGTCGACGCCACGGTGATCGCCTGCTTCGACGACACCGGCCTCGATGCCGCGCGCAGCTACGCCGAATCTCCTGTGATCGGCATCGGCGAAGCGGCCTTTCACATGGCCTCGCTGATTGCCGGCAAGTTCTCGGTCGTGACGACGCTCGGCCGCTCGATTCCGGTGATCGAGCACAATCTTGTCCGCTACGGCCTGCGCAGCCGCTGCGCCAAAGTCCGCGCGGCGGAGGTGGCGGTGCTCGATCTCGAAATCCCCGGCTCGCCTGCCGCCGCGCTGATCTCGCGCGAGATCGATCGCGCCATCGAGGAGGACGGTGCCGAGGCGATCGTGCTCGGATGTGCCGGCATGGCGGACCTCGCGGCCGCGCTTGCGCGCAAGCATGCCTTGCCGGTGGTCGACGGCGTGGCAGCGGCCGTCCGGCTGGCGGAATCCTTGTCTGCGCTCGGCCTCAGGACCTCCAAACGCGGCGGCTATGCCAGACCCCTCGTCAAAGCCTATGCCGGGGCGATGAAAGCCTGGTCACCCCTGCTTGAGCGGCGCTGAAAGTTCGCTGATTTCAAGGAAGAAACGCGCCTTGACCGCTCCCGGCGGCGGCCTTCCCTTGCCCGTCCAGGCGGCAGGGGTGACCGGCCTGCCGCCCGGACGAACCGAGGGTTACTGGTTGATCTCGGGCTCGACGAGCCTCGCCAAATTGCGCAACGATTCCTGCCAGCCGAGATAACACGCCTCGAGCGGGATCGCGTCCGGCACACCCGCCTGCGTGATCTCGACTTCGGTGCCCACCGACACTTTTTTCAGCGTCACGGTGACCTGCATCTCGCCAGGCAGATTGGGGTCGTCGAACGTGTCGGTGTAGCGCACCCGTTCGCCCTCGGCGAGCTCGACATACTTGCCGCCGAAGGCGTGGCTGTGGCCCGTGGTGAAGTTTCGGAACGACATTCTGAAGCTGCCGCCGACCCGCGCTTCCAGATGGTCCACGGAGCAGGTGAAACCGTTCGGCGGCAGCCATTTGGCGAGCGCATCCGCTTCCACGAAAGCGCGATAGACCTTCTGCGGGCTGGTGGTCAGCACGCGGTGCAGGCGTACGGTACTTGGCATGGACGTTGTCCTTCTTGATCGACTGGGTGAATGCCTCAAGGACGAACGAGGCTCTGCCGGTCCGACACGGACCGAAGTCGCCTGGATGGAAAATTTCTGAGCTCCGCACCAGCGAGGCCGGGAGGCTGCGACAGCGGGGCGCGTTATGCGGCTCGGCGGCTCAGTCCGGGGCGATGCCGGTCTGCTTCTCGCGCACGAATTCCGAAACCCGATGCCCAACCGCCAGGATATGCCGTTCGACCGCCTTGGCCAGTGCACCGGGCTTCGGCGAACGGATGGCTTCGACGATCTCCAGGTGTTCCTGCAGCGCCAGCTTGGTGTGGCCGACCCGCTTGCCGAAGAAGTTCATCACGCGCTTGAGCTGCGATTCCAGCTTGGCGAGCTGGCCGACGATCAGCCGATTGCCGCAGCGGCCGATGAACAGCTGGTGAAATTCGAAATCGGCATCATTGAACGGCTGAACGTTGCGCCGATCGAGCTCTGCCGCGAGCTGATCGAACTTCGAGCTCACGCGCTCGATGTCCTTGAGCGAGATCAGCCCCTCAGACCTGTCGGCGGCGAACTTCTCCAGCACACAGCGGAACTCGTAAAGCTCCAGCACCTTCTCGGCCGTGATCGGCGCCACTCGGCGCCGCCCGTCTTGGGTCTCGATGAAGCCTTCTTCCTCGAGCCGCCGGACGGCCTCGCGCAGCGGCGACCGGCTGATGCCGAGCCGGCGGGCAATGTCGGCCTCGACGAAGGGCACGCCGGGCTGGAGCTGACAGCTGATGATCAGCTGTCGGATGCTCTCATAGGTCTGATCGGAGATAAGCTCCGGGCGAGCCAGCGGTTGAATCGCGCTTTCGTTGGTCAGGGTCATGATCTTAGGACCGGAGAAGCCCCGTCCTGTTTCCCAGGAACAAGGCGCATGATGGAGAAGAAACGCACGTATTCTAACAACAATCGACCAATCTGTCGACAGTCGACGAGAGCCTGAGGCTGATAGGGAAATTATGAGTAATAACCGATAGTTAGGGCATTTCAAGATCGGAGTTGCGCCGACTGAGTTCTCCGGACGACAGGAAAAGCATCGTTTCGGCGAGCTAATTTTTTCTACTTGTCGACAGCCGACAGATGTGTCAGTGAATGCCGGCTTCGGGAAGCCAATGAGCTGTGATCAGATGTCGATGAACGTGGATGACGACGAGCGGAGCCGGCGGGGGAAGATCCCCTTCGACACCGCGTTGCTGGACCGCTTGATGGACGCCGAGGGCATCGATGTGCTGCTCGCGACATCCAAGCACGCCGTCCAATATCTGCTCGGCGGCCACCGCTTCTTCTTCTTCGACTATATGGATGCGATCGGCACCAACCGCTACCTGCCGATCGTCGTCTATTTCAAGGGCCATCCCGAAAAGGCCGGCTATATCGGCAACGAGATGGAAAACTACGTCAACGACATCACCCCGTTCTGGCCGGACGATCTCGGTCTGAAAGTCTGGGGTGTCGACGACGCGATCTCGCTTGCAGTGTCCTTCATCGCCAGGAGCGGCTTGCCGGCGAAGCGGATCGGGATCGAGCAGGCCTTTCTTCCGAGTTCCGGCCTCATCGGTCTCGGGCGGCAGCTTCCGGAGGCGGAGCTCGTCGACGCGCTTTTCGTCCTCGAGCGGTTGCGGGCGAGAAAGACCAAGAGCGAGCTCGATGATCTCAGATTGGCCTCCGACCGGGTCATCGATGCGATGCTGTCCACGCTCGGCCAGATCGGCGAAGGGGCGAGCAAGAACGAGATCGTCCAGGTCATCAAGGAGGAGGAAGTCGCCCGCGGGCTCAACTTCGAATACTGCCTGATCGCCATGGGCGCTTCGCTCAATCGCGCGCCGTCCGACCAGCGCTGGCGCCGCGGCGAGCCGCTGTCGCTGGATTCCGGCGGCAATTACGGCGGCTATATCGGCGACGTTGCACGGATGGCGGTGCTCGGGGAGCCCGACGCGGAACTTGTCGATCTTCTGGGCGAGATCGAGGACATCCAGATGAAGGCCCGCTCGGTGGTCGCGCCGGGGACCATCGGCCGGGCGATCTACGACGCCGTCGAGGCGCCGCTGAAAGCCTCGGCCAACAGCAAACATCTGCGCTTCTGCGCTCACGGCATGGGTCTGATCACCCATGAAGCGCCACGGCTGACCAGCACCGGCCCGGTCCCTTACGAGGCGACCGATGTCGGCCGCCCGCTTGAAGCCGGCATGGTGCTGTCGATCGAGACGACGCTGCTGCACCCGAAGCGCGGCTTCATCAAGCTCGAAGATACGGTTGCCGTCATGGACGACGGCTTCGAGGCCTTCGGCGACCAGGGCCGCGGGTGGAACGTTGTCGGCTGATCGGCAGCGCCGGGGATTGGGAGGAGAGCAGCGCATGGCCGAGCCGGTGGTCTCGCGAGCAGACCTGGAACTCCTGGCGCGCTTCGACACGGCAACGGTGTGCAATGCGCTCGAAGTGCTGCGTCCGGAATGCCGGTCCGCCGGCTACACCAGGCGCCCGCTGCTGGCGGCAAGGCCCGATCTTGCGCCGGTCGTGGGCCTCGCGCGAGTCGGCGCCATCCGCGCTGCCGCAGCGCCGCGGCCGGGCTCCGTGCCGGAACGCGTCAGCTGGTACGAATATGTCGCCGCGGCCGAGCTGCCCACCATGGTGGTGATCGAGGATCGCGACGTCGAGCCCGGCACCGGTGCCTTCTGGGGCGAGGTCAACAGCCTTGTGCACAAGACGCTGGGCGCGGCCGGCTGCGTGACCAACGGCTCGTTCAGGGACGTCACCGCCCTGGCCGACGGCTTCCAGATCCTGGGCAGCCATGTCGGGCCGAGCCACGCGCATGTGCATATCGTCGAGTTCGGCAAGCCGGTGGATGTCTGCGGCATGCTCGTCCACCACGACGACATCGTGCATGCCGACTACCAGGGAGCGGTGGTGATCCCGGCCGACTGCGTCGCGGGCGTGGCCGAGGCCGTCGCCCTGGTGTCGCGGCGCGAGAAGGTCATCCTGGACGCCTGCCGCGATCGCGCCTTCAGCTTTGCGAAATTGCAGGCGGCGATGGCGCGCTCCAAGGAAATACATTGATGGGCCGGCCGGCCGCGCCAACGGCCGAACCTGACCGTGAACGAGTTGAGGAGGTCACATGACCGAGCTGAAAGTCGGGATGCTGGGCGCAGGGTTCATCGGCACCTTCCACTCCTATGCGCTGCGCCTGCAATCGCTGATCAAGCAGGCGCCGCAAGCCGACCTGCGTCTCGAGGTGATCGCCGACCGCGACCGGCAGGCACGCCAGATGCTGATCGACCGCTTCGGCTGGAAGACGGGCGTGGGCGACTGGCAGGAGGTGCTCGGCGCCGACATCGACGTCTTCGTCAATGCCGGGCCCAACGTCCTGCATGCGCAGCCGTCGATCGCCGCGCTCAAGGCCGGCAAGTCGGTGTTCTGCGAGAAGCCCCTGGCCATGGATGCCGCCGAGGCGTTCGAGATGTGGCGTGCGGCCGCGGCGGCAAACGCGGTCAACCAGGCGGCGTTCGTCTACCGCTTCGTTCCGGCGCTGCGCCATGCGCGCGACCTGATCCGCGGCGGTGCGATCGGCGAGGTCACCCATTTCCGCTCCGAGTACCTGATGTCCAACTATCTGCAGCCGGATCTCGACTTCAGCTGGCGGCTGGACAAGAAGATTGCCGGCACCGGCACGTTCGGCGATCTGGGCGCGCACCACATCGATTTGGCGCGCTTTCTGGTCGGAGAGATCAGCGAAGTGGCGGCGATCGGGCGCACCGTGGTGCCGCAAGTGGCTGGCCAGAAGGTCGAGGTCGACGACGCTTTCGTGTCGGTGCTGCAGTTCGAATCCGGCCCGATCGGGGCCATCCAGGCGTCGCGCGTGGCTGGCGGTCACGGACATACGTCCGCGATCCAGGTGGACGGCACCAGGGGCTCGATCCGCTATGACGTCGCCCGCCTGAACGAGCTGGAGATCGCCGAGGGGCTCGCCTCGGGGTTCCGCACCATCCAGGTCATCAAGGAAGAGCATCCGTTCGCCGACTTCTGGTGGGAGGGTGGAGTGCAGGGCAGCCATCCGATCGGCTGGGTGGAGTGCTTCGTCCAGCAGATGAACCACTTCATCGAGGCGGTCCTCGGCAGCCATGCCGTGTCCCCGTTGGCCGCGACGTTCGAGGATGGCTACCGGGCCGTCGAGATTGCCGACACCATGATCCGCTCCTGGCAAAGCGCCCGCCGGGAGCCGGTCGAGTTTCGCTCGCTCTGAGCTTCACCTGCGCGGTACCGCGCCAATTCGGGAGGTAGCAATGACTGTGAGAAGGTTGGACGACCTGACGCGTCGTCAGATCATGCAGGGGATGGTGGCGATGGCCGCGTTGTCGGTCGCGAGCTCGCGCGGCGCGCTCGCCCAAAGCGGCGACGTCACCCTGCCGATCATTTCCGACAAGAAGTTCGACGGCGTGAAGGTGATCGTCGAAAGCCAATCCGGGCCGGTGATCAGCGGTCCGATCCAGATCTTCGGGCCGATCTGGGAGAAGGCCACCGGCGCGACCATCGAGCTGGTCACCTATCCGTTCGGGCAGATGTTCGAGAAGCTGCGCACGGAGCTCAGCTCGGGCGCCTACACCTCCGACCTGATCAATTTCCAGACCACATGGGGCGGCGACTTCATGGGCGGCGGCTTCATGGAGGAAGTGCCCGACGACGTGATGAAGCTCATCCAGTCGGACGACATCTATCCGATCTTCCGCCAGGCGATGAGCTTCGACGGCAAGCCGTACGGCATCGTCTATGACGGCAATGCCCACAATCTGTTCTATCGCCGCGACCTGTTCGACAACGCGGACTACAAAAAGAAATTCTCCGATCAATACGGCTACGAGCTGGCGCCGCCCGACACCTGGGAGCAGTTCCACGACGTGGCGAAGTTCTTCTCGAGCTTCGACTGGTCCGGGACCGGCAAGAGCTATGGGTTCGTCGAGCCGATGGGACGCGGCACCGGCGGCGTCTACTTCCTGGTCGGCCGCGGCGTCAGCTACTCCAAGAAGCCCGGCGATCCCTATGCCTTCTTCAACCCCGAAGACATGACGCCGCGGATTTCCGAGCCGGGTTGGGTCCAGGCGCTGGAGGACTGGAAGCACGATCTCGAGGCCGGCCCGCCCGGACTGGCGCAATATGGCTTCTCCGAGACGCGCCCGACCTTCGTCAGCGGCCAGAGCGCCATGGTCACCGACTGGGGCGACATCGGCACCTTGTCCTACGCCAAGGACTCGCAGGTCAAAGGCAAGACCGGCACGACGCTCACCCCAGGCGCCAGCAAGGTCTATGACCGCACCGCCAAGGCCTGGATCAAGCCGGAAGGCGGCTCCAACCACGCGCCCTATCTCGGCGTCACGGCCTGGCTGTTCGGTGTTCCGACCACGGCCGAGAACAAGGAGGCTGCCTGGGATCTTGCGGCGTTCCTATGCAACCCCGAGGCCTCGACCAAGCTCGTCGCCTACCCCGATAGCGGCATCCAGCCGTCACGGACCAAGACGATCGAAGACCCGCAGCCGCTGATCGATGCCGGCATGGATCCCACCGATGCCAAGCAGTACCTGGAAGGCATCGGCAAGGCGGTCGGCCACCCGAACGCGGTTCTCGATCTCTCCATTCCTGGCAGCGGCGAATACTACAATCTGCTCGACGTCGAGGCGTCGCGCTTCATGGCCGGCGAGATCAGCGCCGAGCAGGCGATGAAGAACGCCGCCGACGGCTGGAACGAGACCACCGACCGTCTCGGCCGCGACAACCAGGCCAAGCTCTACAAGGCCGCGCTGGGCGGCTGACATCGGCCGGCGCCGCGTCGACGGACGCGGCGCCGCCCCTGGGAGGACGAGCGTGGATCGCCGAGGACCCAAGCGCAGCATCTTGCCGGTGGCGTTCATCACGCCGGCATTCCTGCTGGTGATCGCCTTGACGATCATCCCGCTGTTGTCGTCATTGGCGCTCTCGTTCCTGTTCTGGGATTTCGGCAACCGCATGGCGCCGGTGCGCTGGGCGGGCCTCAGCCATTGGGCGCGCCTGGTCTCCGACAAGCACTTCCACTACGTGCTGCTCACCACGCTGCTCTACTTCGCCATCGGCATCCCGGTGCAATTTCTGATCGGGCTCGGCTTGGCGCGTTCGATCGACAGGGCACGGCGGCAGCAGAACTGGCTGCGCATTTTGTTTCTCGTGCCGATGATGCTGAGCCCGGTCGTGGTCGCTTTCATTGTCGGCCGGGTGATGTTCAACGAGGCTGTGGGACCAATCAACGCTGGTCTGACTGCCATCGGCCTTCCCGCCGTGCCTTGGCTGACCAGCAGCATTGGCGCTTTCATCACCGTTCTGATCGTCGACACATGGCAGTGGGTGCCGTTCTTCATGCTGGTGATGCTCGCCGGCCTGACGTCCCTCTCGAATGAGGTCGAGGACGCCGCGCGGCTCGACACGACCTCCGACACCCAGGCCTTCTGGCGCGTCACCTTCCCGATGCTGGCACCGTGGTCGGTCACCGCCATCCTGATCCGCTCGATCGAAATGCTGAAGATCGCCGACATCATCGTTGTTCTCACCAATGGCGGGCCCGGAATCGCGACGGAATCGCTGACGCTCTACGCCTACCGCGTCGGCATCGTGAATTTCGACCTCGGCTACGCCGCTACGCTGGCCTTTTCGCTGCTGCTGGTCGCCACCTTGATCGCCATGCTGATCCTGGCCGGCTCGCGGCGCATGGTGGAGCGTCTCCTGTGACGCGCCGCCGTCCCAAGATTGCCGCATGGCGCTGGGCGCTCCAGGCGGTCTGGTTCGTCGTGGTGGCGTTCCCGCTCTACTGGATGGTGATCACCGCGTTCAAGGAACGGCCGGATGTCTTTCCGTTGCCGACCTTCATTCCCTGGGTCGATTTCCAGCCGACCCTTTCGGCCTTCCAGACCGTGTTCGGCCAGTATCGGTCGCAGCTGTTCAACGCCCTGGAGAATTCCGCGATCGCGGCGCTCGTCGGAGCGTCGATCGCCACCTTCGCCGGAGCGCTCGCCGGCTATGGGCTGGCACGTTTCGACTATCGCAAATATGGGCTGAAGAACGACAGCATCGCATTCTTCTTCATCTCCCAGCGGATGATGCCGCCGGTCGCGGTGGTGTTCCCATTCCTGCTGATGTACCGCTATGCCGGCGTCCTCGACCGCGCCTGGTCGCTGGGCATCGCCTATGCCCTGTTCAATCTGCCGCTGGCGATCTGGATCACCCGCGACGCCTTCCGCGCCGTGCCGCTGGAGGTCGAGGAAAGCGGGCTGGTCGACGGCTGCACCCGGCTCGGCGTGTTCTTCAAGATTTCGCTGCCGCTCGCTTTTCCGGGGCTGGTGACCGCATTCTTCGTCTCCATCATCTTCGCCTGGAACGAGTTCCTGTTCGCACTGATCCTCACCTTCCGGCGTTCGCAAACGCTGCCGGTGATGATCGCCGGGCAGGCCAACGAGCTCGGCGCCTATTGGTGGATCATGTCGGCGCTCGGGCTGATCGGCATCGTGCCGATGGTCGTACTCGGGATCTATGCCTCCAAATGGCTGGTCCGCGGGCTGTCTGCCGGCGCCGTGAAAGGTTGAATGTCGATGTCCCGGGTCCGCTTCGATCACGTCTCAAAAAGCTTCGGCAGCGTCGACGTCGTGCGCGACCTCGATCTCACCATCGAGGAGGGCGAGTTCCTGGTGCTTGTCGGCCCGTCCGGCTGCGGCAAGTCGACCACGCTGCGCATGCTCGCCGGGCTGGAGGAGGTGAGCCGGGGCGACATCTACATCGGCGACCGCAACGTCACCTTTGCAGAGCCGCGCGAACGCGACATCGCGATGGTGTTCCAGTCCTACGCCCTCTACCCGCATATGTCGGTCGAGCAGAACATCGGCTTTGGCTTGAAGAACCGCCGTGTCGCCGCGCCCGAGATCGCCGAGCGGGTCAAGAAGGCGGCGGCGATGCTGGAGATCGGCCATCTGCTGGATCGCCGGCCGCGCAATCTGTCGGGCGGCCAAAGGCAGCGCGTTGCGCTCGGACGCGCCATTGTGCGCGAGGCCGGGGTTTTTCTGATGGACGAGCCGCTGTCCAACCTCGATGCCCAGCTCCGGGTCAGCATGCGCAGCGAGATCATCAAGCTCCATCAGCGCATCCGGTCGACCACCGTCTACGTCACCCACGACCAGGTCGAGGCGTTGACGATGGGCTCGCGCATCGCTGTTTTGAAGGACGGCCGGCTGATGCAGGTCGACACCGCCGACAATCTCTATGAGCGGCCGAAGAGCCTGTTCGTCGCCACGTTCATCGGCAGCCCGGCGATGAACATCCTGGAGGGCGTCGTCGAGGCCCGCGACGGCGCTGCCGGGGTGCGCTCCGGCGAGGCCTGGTGGCCGATCCGGCCCGATCTGCCCGTCCAGCCGGGCTCGCAGACGAAGTTCGGCATCCGGCCGGAACATCTCACCCTCGGCGCCCGGCCGGGCGCGGGCAATCCAGCGACCGTGACCTTGGTGGAATCGACCGGCGACGAGGCGATCGTGTCGCTTGATCTGGGCGGTCGATCGGTCAGGGCCAAGATCCCCGGCCGGGTGCGGGTGAAGCTCGGCCAATCCGTCCTCGTCGGCACCGAGCCGGCCGAGGTTCATCTGTTCGAAGCCCAATCGGACGAGCGCATCGACGTTCGCTGACATCCTTCCCATCGGCATGGCCACGGCCAATGCCGCCGAGCCGCCAAGATTCGAGGAGCCGAAGCAAGATGAAGCCAGTTGCCGTTGCCATCCTGGGTGCCTGCGGGTGGATGGGAAAGTGCCACTCCCTGGGCTACCGCAATACCCCCTTGATGTTTCCCGATCTGGGGCCGGGTCCGAAGATCGGCTGGCTGGTGGACGAGGCCGGTGCCCGTCTGGATCAGATCAAAGCCGCCTATGGCGACGTCAAGACATCGAGCGACTGGCGCGAACCGCTCAACGATCCCGAGATCAACCTCGTCGACATCTGCCTGCCGGACCACCTCCACTTTGAGGCGGCCAAGGCTGCGCTGCTCGCCGGCAAGAACGTCTATTGCGAGAAGCCGTTCACGGCGACCGCCGAGGAGGCCAGGCAACTGGCCGAGATCGCCGGGGAGAAGGGACTGGTGACCCGGGTCGGACACAACTTTCCGAAGAACCCGGTGCACGACCTCGCCAAGGAGATGATCGACAATGGTGAGATCGGCGACATCGTGCTGTTCCGCGCCTCCATGCATGTCGACGTGCTCGCAGACCCGAACACGCCTTTCATGTGGCGCTGCGACGGCAACCTCGCGCCGACCGGGGTCGTCGGCGACGTCGCCTCGCATCTGTTCAGCTTCATCCACCGCTTGGTAGGGCCGATCGAAGAACTGGTGGCTGATGTCGCGACAGTCACGCCGCAGCGCACCTACAGCGAAGGGTTCGGCTACGGCGTGCAGGCCAAGGCGCCGGCCGGCGCCACCAAGCGGGCGGTCACCAATTCGGACCTGGTCAATCTGATGTGCCGGTTCAGCAATGGCGGGCGCGGCGTCATCGATGTCAGCCGCGTGGCGTCCGGCCGCCGCTTCCTGCAGAAATACGAGATCTACGGCTCCAAGGGCGGCCTGGAATTTACCTATGACGAGGTCAATCGCTTGCGCTTCTTCTCGATGGACGACGCGCCCGACCGGCAGGGATACCGGCTGATCGATGTCGGGCCCGAGAACCCCAACTTCGCCTCGCTGCTGCCGGTTGCCAACTTCGCCCTTGGCTACAATGAGTATAAGGCGATCGAGGTGTCCGAAGTGGTCAGGTCGGTCGCCACCGGCAAGCCTGCGTGGCCGACTTTCGGCGACGGCTACGAGATCATGCAGATCGTCGATGCGTGCTTCGAGTCCTCTGCCAAGCGCCAATGGGTGCGCGTCTGAGTACAAGCAGCGCCCCTCCGTTCGGGCATCACCTTTCGTTGCCCCACGCCCTCATCTTTTCGGCGTATCTCCTCCGGACTACGCCCAATGGAGCGCTCATTCAGCCGATCGAGGAATAACAAAGACGTCGGTTCGGTGCTTTGATGCCCTGCTTGATCTCGTGCCGGGAGATCCTCTCCCGAGAGTCTGGCAGGACAGCATGGCGTTCACTCCGTTCAAAGTTCTCGTGGTTCTCGTGAGCGGCTGCTCCGCGGCCGCGGCAGCGGCCTACGTGTCGGATGTCTTTGATCCGTATCTGCCGGCAACGTTGGGCAGACCGGCCGTGCCGCAGGTGACCGCGCCGACCCTGCGGCTGCAGCCGGGAGACCTCGACAGACCTGCTGCCGTCGCGCCCGCTCCTGCCCCGGCCGCGGTAAAGCAGGTGAGCTCGCCGTCGTTCGACCTCGTCCGCGTCGAGGCCGACGGTTCGATCGTGGTCGCGGGCAAGGCCGCGCCGGGTGCCAAGGTCGAGCTCGCGGCCGGCGAGCGCATCATCGGCGAAGCGGTGGCCGGCGCCGAGGGAGACTTCGCCATTGTTATCGACGAACCGCTGAAGCCCGGCGAATACCAGCTGATGCTCCGCTCCACCACGGCACAGAATGCCGTCGAGCTGTCGACCCAGACCGCCGTCGTGTCGATCCCGCAGAGTGCGCAGGGACAGGTGCTGGTGATGGTCGAAGAGGCGGGCAAGGCCAGCCGGCTGATCACCGTGCCGAAGGCCGCGCCCGTCGAGCTGGCCGCGGCCGCAACCCCCCGGCCGCAGACGGTCTCGGTGTCGGCATCGCAGGGAGCCGATGCGTCGAAACCCACCGGACCGAAGATTGCTGTCGAAGCGGTCGAGATCGAGGGCAGCAAGATCTTTGTCGCCGGCGTCGCCGATCCCGGCCGCAAGGTCAGGGCCTATGTCGACGACGTGCTGCTCGGCCTGGCCGACAGCGCCCCCGATGGCCATTTCCTCGTCGAAGCGAGCCGCGACCTGGCGGTCGGAGATCATGTGTTCCGCGTCGAGGCGCTCAGCGCCGACCGCACCAAGGTGGTGGCGCAAGCCGCGGTCCCCTTCCGGCGCGCCCCGGGACAGGCCGCCACGGCCGTCGCCTCGGCGTCGGCGCCGCAGACCACGGGCGCAGGCCCGGGCAGCAGCGAGATTGCGGGCATGTCCGAGACGCTTGCCGCCGAAGCGGGCAACGTGATCATCCGGCGCGGCGACACGCTGTGGGAGATCTCGCAGCGCGTCTATGGCAACGGCCTGCGCTATTCGGCGATCTACCTCGCCAACCAGACGCAGATCGCCAATCCGGACCGGATCTGGCCCGGTCAGGTCTTCAAGGTTCCCCAACAGACCGCCGAGCGGGAAGCGGCCAATATGGAAGCAGTCGGCGGACAGGCCGGCAACGGCGGCGTCGCCAAGTAACGGGAAGCGGCCGCCCTGGCAATTCCAGTAAAAACAAAGACTTAGAGGGAAGCGCAGATTCGAAGAAGCGGGTGATACGCTCTAGACGTTGATCGAGCCTCGCGGCTGGCGCAATGCCTTCACGCCGGCCATCTCGACGAAATCGGTCGCTGCCTGCCACAGATAGTCGCCGTAGAGAAACGGCGTGAAGCCGGCCGCTCCCGGGATCGGCAGCGGCGCGATCTGGGCGTCGACGCGCGGCTCGTAGAAGAAGGGAATCGCGTAGCGCGCCTGCTTGGGGGCGATGACGCGGTGGCGGGTCGCCCGCACGACCCCGCCCGTCCAGCGCTCGAGCAGCTGGCCGAAATTGACGGCCAGGTTCCCGTCTGCCGGCGGCACATCGATCCATGCTCCGGCGTGGTTCCTGGCTTGCAGCCCTTCGACGCCGTCTTGCGCCAGGAGGGTGACGAAGCCGGAATCGGCATGCTCGCGGCCGATGATCTGCCGCAGTTCGCCATGGTGCAGGACCGAGTAGTCCGGACCGGAGAGATCGGCGCCGGCACGTTCGGTCCGCAGCGGATAGCGGATCAGGCGCAGGGTCGAGATGCCGGCGCGAAAATGGCGGTCGAACGTGTCCTCCGGAAGCGCGAGGCTGCGCGCGAGCGAGCCCATCAGCCGGGCACCCACCCGCTCCATCGACCTGTAATAATGGGCGACGGCCGCCTTCCAGCCCGGCGCGCTCGATTCGTCCGGCAGCGGCGTTCGCTCGAGCAGCGGATCATCGGCGGCGAATTCCGCATCCGCATGGGCGATGTCGGGCCCCATATCGATGCCTTCCTTGTAGGAGACGGCGGTGGGCTGCAGCGGAAACCAGCCGCGATAGTAGTTCGGGTTGGACGGATCGAAATTCCAGCGCAGCAGCTTCTGCTTCTCGCGATCCGGCAGCGCGAAGATCTTCAGCAGCCCGGCCCGCCGCTCGCTGGTCAACAGCTCCGCCCCGGGGAAGCCATGGACGGTCATGAAGCCGATCCCGCCTGCCGCTGCAAAGATCTGCCGGTCGGCCAGATCGCGTGCCGGCGAGGGTCCGAGAAACAGCGCCGAGACGTCGATTGCCGGTATGGGTTCCGCCTTCGGCTGGCTCATCCTCTCCCCTTTCGCCGCTTCAGCTGCGCCAGCAGGTTTCCATCTCTACCCGTTCTTGCTGCTTCACTGAAGCTATTGGCTGGCCGTTCAATCAGCAGTTGCCCCGGCCGCGCTCAGCTTTCCTCCGCCGACAGGATCCCGCCTTCGGGGCGGCCGATGAGGTAGGTCAGCCGCCGTGCAAATACCGGCTCGCTGCCTTCGAACGCGAGGATCCTGGCCGTCACGGTGAAGCTTGTTTCGGTCGAGGTGACGGTCACCGCAGTCTCGGTGCGCACTTGCCACCCCTCCCGCGTCAGCGACCAGACGGCCTGGGTCTCGGCACGGGCGGCATTCGGCGCCGCCTCGGTGATGCTGTAGGTTTCGCCGGCATTGGCCTCGAAGGTCAGCCCCAGCGCCGGCATCCGGTAGGAGGCGCGCTCGCGGTTGACGGTCACCGTCGTCGTGCCGGTCAGGGGATCCTCGGTGATGGTGCGGCTGCGCCCGCCCGAACGCAGGATCTCGTGCGGCTCGGGTTCCGCCTCCTCGGGCGCGGCGAAGTCCGGGAGCGTGGCATCGAGCGGCGAGGGGTCGCGCGCGGGAAGCGTCAGCGTGGCGGACGCGGGCCGCACCGTGAGGCGCGCCGGATCGGCAGCCGGCCAGGCGATCGGCCAGTGGGCGCTGGCCAGCGCCAAGCGGATGCGGTGGCCGGCGGGGAAGGCGTGCGCGATGTCGTTGAGCTTGAGTTCCACCCGCACCGGCCGCCCGGGCTCGAGCGGCACCACGCGGGCATCGCCGTCGGCATGCTGCAGATTGAGCAAGCCATAGCTGACCAAGGTGGAGGCGCCGTCCGGCGCGACATCCTCCAGCCGGGCGGCGAGAAGCGCCGACGGCCTGTCCGAGGCGAGTTCGAGCGCCACCGTGGGGGCGCCGACCACCTCGAGCCGCTCCGCGAGGCGCACGCTGTCGAAGGTCACCGACCGTCCGTCATCCGGGCGCTGGTCGGCGGGCAGTTCGCCCGGCAGGCCGTAGGGGCACCATTCGCCGAAGGCCACGCCCGTCGCCGGGCTTGAGACGACGACGATCTCCCGGTCGAAGCCGGACGGCTCCGCGTCGAGGGTGCCGTCGCCCAGATAGAGCGCCAGCGGGCGGCCTGTCGCCGGCGGCCAGCTGGCCTCCGCGATCCAGCGGCCGGGGCGCTCGGCATAGGTGGTGGCCGGCGGCACGCTTTCCTGCAGCCACAGGCGCAGCGGCGGCTCCGCCATGATGCCGTTGTTGATGCCCTTCAGCCAGAAATCCCACCAGCGCCCCGCCTCCTGCAGGAAGCCGATCGCCGGGCCGGGCAGGGCGGCCTGCGGGTAGGCATGCGCCCACGGGCCGATCAGCGCCTTCTTCGGCGCGGTGAGCCCGCGGAACAGGCGCGGCACGGCGTTGGAGTAGCCGTCGGCCCAGCCGCCGATGGCATAGACCGCCGCCTCGATGGCGGCATAGTCCTCGCACACCGAGCCTTGCCGCCAATAGGCGTCGCGCTGCGGATGGGCGATCCACGTCGCGACCCAGGGCCGGTTGTGCGCCAGCCGCGCCAGCCACATGTCGCGCCACCGCGCGCCCACCACCTCCGGATCGGGCGGCTGCGCCCCGAAGGCGAACATGGTCGAGCCCCAGGCGATGGAGTTGTTGAGCAGGCAGCCGCCCATATAGTGGCAATCGTCGGCATAGCGGTCGTCGCTGGCGCACAGCGTGATGATCGCCTTCAAGGCCGGCGGCCGCCGGGCGGCGACCTGCAGCGCATTGAAGCCGCCCCACGATATGCCCATCATGCCGACCTTGCCGCTGCACCAGGGTTGGGCGGCGAGCCAGGCGATCACCTCCACCGCGTCGAGCTGCTCTTGCGGAAGATACTCGTCGTCGAGAATGCCGTCGGAATCGCCGCTGCCGCGCATGTCGACTCGCACCGCGGCGTAGCCCTGGCCGGCGAACCAGGCGTGCATTTGGCGATCGCGCAGCACGGTGCCGTCGCGGCGCCGATAGGGCAGGAATTCCAGGATCGCCGGGACCGGCGCGGCGAGCGCGTCGGCCGGCAGCCAGATCGTCGCCGCGAGCCGCGTGCCGTCGCCGAGCGTGATCCACTCCGTCTCGATCGTGCGCACGCCCCGCGCAAACTCTCTGACAATTCTCATCGGATCCTTCCGGCTCGCCCGCCGGCCCCGCTTATCACCCCGCGATGATATAGGCGATCCCGGCAAAACGATGCTGCCGATCGCGGCCGCAGCGCGGCAGATCGAGAATGATCGTCCCCGAAATGGCGGCTTGCCGAAATGCAATTCGGCTGGCTGGCGTCTTTCTGATGACGCAATTTCCTTGTGACGCAGCCCGCGGCTGCTTACCCTGTCGGCCGATGGAGAGACGGGGAAGCTGTTCCGCGCTGCCGCCAACACCCACACGAAGGTTGATCATGAGCCCTATTTTCACCCGCCGCGGCTTTCTGGCCGGCACCACCGCTGCCGGAGCAGCAGCCGTGCTCGGATTGCCCCTTACCAGCATCGTTCAGGCTGCCGGCGGCCGTCTGGTGGTGCGCCTCGACGAGGATTTGAAGAACCTCGATCCAGCTTACCGCACCGGGGCGATCGAGGTGAACGTGCTGCGCGCCGTCGGCCAGGGCCTGGTGAAATTCAAGCCGGGCTCGACCGAATGGGAGAACGACGCCGCCGCCGAGATCAAGCAGGTCGACGACAAGACCATCGAGTTCACCCTTCAGGACGGCCTGAAATTCACCGGCTCCTATGGCGAGCTGACGGCCGACGACGTCAAGTTCTCCTTCGAGCGCTTCACCAAGCCCGACAAGGCGGGCAAGAAGGTCGACTATGCCGACGACTGGGCCGCGCTGGATTCGGTCGAGGTGACGGGCAAGCTGACCGGCAAGATCCATCTCAAGACCCCGTCGCCGGCGGTCTGGCTGATCGCGCTCGCCGACGGTTCGGGCACGATCGTCTCGCGCAAGGCGTTTGCGGAGCTCGGCGACAAGGCGGCGACCACGCCGATAGGCTCAGGCCCCTATATCTTCAAGGAATGGGTGCCGCGCGACCATTTCACGCTGACCGCCAATCCGGACTTCAAGGGCGAGAAGCCGTTCTTCAGCGAAATCATCGGCAAGCCGATCGCCGAGGACAAGACCGCGCAATTGGCGCTGCAGGCGGGCGAGATCGACTTTGCCCGGCTCGACCCGGCGGTAGCCAAGGACATCGGCTCGGCGCCCGGGATCAAGGTGCAGAGGCTGTCGGCCATCGACTATGTCTGGATCGGCCCCAACATCGAGAAGAAGCCGTTCGATGATGTGCGCGTACGCCAGGCGCTGCGCCTGGCAATCGATGTGCCGGCGATCATCGCCGGAGCTTATAACGGTGCCGTCGAGCCCGCTTATGCGCTGGAGGCCCCGGGCATTCTCGGCCACTGGGCCGATGCGCCGAGGCAGGCGCGCGACATCGAGGCGGCGACCAAGCTGCTGGCCGACGCCGGACAGGGCGGCGGCTTCACCACCCGGCTCACCGTTCTCAACACGGCGGTGGCGCAGGCGACGGCGGCGATCGTGCAGGCCAACCTGGCCGAAATCGGTGTCACGGTGGAGATCGACGCCCTCGATGAGGGCGCCTATTGGGCCTATGGCAAGGACAACGCCAGCAAGGATCTCGAGCTGGTGCTGATCGAATACCGCGGCAAGTTCGACCCCGGCTTCCAGACCCAGTGGTTCACCTCCGACCAGATCGGAACCTGGAACTGGCAGCGCTGGGCGAGCCCCGAATTCGATGCTCTGCACAAGCAGGGCGGGGTCGAGACCGATGCCAAGAAGCGCGAGCAGATCTATATCGACGCCCAGAAGCTGATGGACAATTCGGCCGCCTTCTGGTGGATCACCCACAACGCCTACACCTTCGCCTATAAGGATACGCTGAAGCCCGGGATCCTGCCGAACGGCAACCAGTGGCAATACGAAGACTTCAGGCAGGCTTGAAGCCGGCGCTGCGAGAGGCGATGGTGAAACGCCCGGCGGGCGGCCGGGCGTTGACCTGACGCTCGAACCGGTCGCATACGCAGCATGTGGCGCTCGGCAAGCCTTCTTCGCTACACCCTGGTTCGGCTGGCCTTGGCGCTGCTGGTGCTGGTCGGCAGCATCACCTTGCTGAGCTGCCTGACGCTGATCGTCCGCGGCGATCCCGCGACCATCCTGCTCGGGCCGCGCGCGACGCCGCAGGCGGTCGCCGCCTTCCGCGATCAGATGGGACTGAACCTGCCGATCTACGAGCGGGTCTTTCGCTTCTTCGTCGGCGCGCTGCACGGCGATCTCGGCGTCGACGTGCTCAACGGCCGGCCGGTTGCCGCGATGGTGGCGGCGGCGTTGCCGAATACGCTTCTGCTGGCGGTGTCGGCGATCCTGCTGGCGGTGCTCATCGGCGTGCCGATCGGCTGCTATGCGGCGGTCCGGCCGGGCAGCCCAACCGACCAGCTGCTCGCCGTGACCAGCGTCAGCCTGGTCGCTACGCCGAGCTATGTGGTCGCCATTCTGCTGCTCTACTTCTTCTCCGTGCGGCTCGGCTGGTTTCCGGTGCTCGGCGCCGGCGAGCCCGGGCATCCGCTCGACCAGCTGCACCATCTGGTGCTGCCTACCCTGGCGCTCGCGGTCGGCTGGATCGGCTATGTCGCGCGGTTGATCCGCACCTCGCTGCTGGAAGTTCTGGAGGAGCCGTTCATCCGCACCGCGCGGGCCTATGGGCAGCCGGAGCGCCGGGTGGTGATGAAATATGCGCTCAAGCTTGCCTGCATCCCGACGGTGGCCATCCTCGGCGTCGGCATCGGCGAACTGATGGGCGGCGCGGTGTTCGTCGAGATCATCTTCAACAGGCCCGGCCTGGGCTCGCTGATCTTCGATGCCATCCGCAACCGCAACTACCCGATCGTGCAGGGCAGCATTCTGGTCGTGGTCGCCATCTTCGTCGTCGCCAACCTTGCGGTCGATCTCGCTTACGCCTGGCTCGACCCGCGTATCCGCGAAGCGATCGGCCGCCCAACCGGGGCGCCTGGCGGCTGATGCGGCGGATTTTTGCTCAGGTTTGGCAAAGCCCGAGCGGCAGGATCGGGCTGATCGCCACGTTCCTGGTGGTGATGGCCGGTCTCGCGGCGCCGCTCCTGGCGACCCATTTGCCCAACCAGATCGACGTCGCGGCCCGGCTGGCACCTCCTTCTGCGGCGCATTGGCTGGGCACCGACCATCTCGGCCGCGACCTGCTCTCCCGCGGCCTTTACGGCACCCGGATCGCGGTCGGGGTGTCGCTGGCGGTGACGGCCACGGCGCTCGTCCTCGGCATCCTGCTCGGGGTGATTGCAGCCTATGCGCCGCCGCCGCTCGAACGCCTGATCCTGGCGCTGTTCGACATCATCAGCTCCTTTCCCAGCCTGATTCTGGCGCTGGCTCTGGTTGCCGTGCTCGGCCCCGGCCTGGTCAACATCATCATCCTGGTCACCATCGTCTTCGTGCCGCAGTTCGGCCGGGTGGCGCGGGCACAGACGCTGAGCGTGGCGCAGCGCCCCTTCCTCGAGGCCGAGCGGGCGCTCGGCGCTTCGGGGCCGCGCATCGTCTTCTTCCATGTCTTGCCGAACATTGTCGGCCCGATCCTGGTCCTGGCTTCGATGAACATCCCGGTGGTCATCACGCTCGAGGCCGGGCTGTCGTTTCTGGGGGTAGGCATCAGGCCGCCGCTGGCGAGCTGGGGGGCGATGCTGTTCGACGGCTTCACCTATCTCGACCGGTCGGTGTGGCCCGTGCTGGTCGCGGGCGGGATGCTGACGCTCGCCACGCTCGGCTTCACCCTGTTCGGGGAAGCGCTGCGCGACGCCATCGATCCCAAGCTGAGGGCCAGGTCATGACCGCCGACGCCTTGGTCGAAATCGAAGACCTGTCGCTGGCCTTCGCCACCCCGGCCGGGCCGCTGAAGGTCCTGCGCGGGATATCGCTTGCGATCGGCCGGCGGCGCATTCTCGGGCTGGTCGGCGAAAGCGGCAGCGGCAAGTCGACGCTGGCGCTGGCGCTGCTCGGTCTGCTGCCGGCCAACACTACCGCCTTGTCGGGGCGCATCGACTTTGCCGGCGAGGATATTTTGGCGCTGCCGGAGGACGAGGCGAGGCGCCGCCGCGGCGCCCGCATCGCAATGATCTTCCAGGACCCGATGACCTCGCTCAATCCGGTGTTCACGCTCGCCACGCAGCTCGTCGATGCCCAGCGCAATCGCCATCCGCGGCTCTCCCGGCGTGAGCTGCGCCAGCGCGCCCAGGCCATGCTCGAGCGGGTCGGCATCGCCGATGCCGCCCGGCGGCTCGACGCCTATCCGCACCAGCTCAGCGGCGGCATGCGCCAGCGCGTGATGATTGCCATGGCGCTGCTCTGCGAGCCGGAACTGTTGATCGCCGACGAGCCGACGACGGCGCTCGACGTCACCATCGAGGCCCAGATCGTCGACCTGTTGAAGGAGCTGCAGGCTGGCTTCGAGGGATCGGTGGTGCTGGTCTCGCACAGTCTCGGGCTGATCTCCGAGCTCGCCGACGAGGTGGCGGTGATGTATGCCGGCAAGGTGGTCGAGATCGCCGCGACGCGCGAGCTGTTCAACCGGCCGAGCCATCCCTACACCCAAGCGCTGCTCGCCTGCGAGATCGATCCGCGCCAACCGCCGGGCGGCCGGCTGGCGACCATCAAAGGCAGCTTGCCGGACCTGATCGAGGTGCCGCAGGGCTGCATCTTTGCACCGCGCTGTCCGAAGCGGTTCGCGCGCTGCGTCGAGGAGCCGCCGCTCCGCGCGGCCGGCGAGGGCCATCGCGCCGCCTGCTGGCTGGCCGGAGAGGCCTGATGACGGCGCGGGTCGAGGTTGACGGACTTGCGGTCACCTTTGCCGGCGGCGTGCAGGCGGTCGCCGGCGTCAGCCTTTCGCTGTCGGTGGGCGAGACGCTCGGGCTGGTCGGCGAAAGCGGCAGCGGCAAGACCACGCTCGCCAAGGCGCTGCTCGGCCTCAGCCGGCCGACCGCCGGCACCGTGAGGCTCGAAGGCCGCGATCTGACAGCGCTGACACGCCACGAACGGCTCTGGCTGCGCCGCCGCGTTCAGATCATCTTCCAGGACCCGCTGTCGTCGCTGTCGCCGCGCTTTACCTTGCGCCGCCTGCTTGCCGAACCGATCGCCATCCACGGCCTCGACCGGCGCGAGCGCTGGCCGAAGGTTCTCGACCTCATTGCCCGCTTGGGCCTGCCGGAGAGCCAGCTCGACAAATATCCGCACCAGATCAGCGGCGGACAGGCGCGGCGCCTGGCCATCGCGCGGGCGCTAGTGGTCGAGCCGTCGTTCCTGGTTGCCGACGAACCGACTGCCGGCCTGGACGTCTCCGTCCAGGGCGAACTGCTCAATCTGTTGGCCGACCTGAGGCAGCGGTTCGCGCTGGGCATTCTGATGGTCAGCCACAATCTCAATGTCATCGGCCGCGTTACCGACCGGGTCGCGGTGATGTATCTCGGCAAGGTGGTGGAGGAGGGTCCGACCCGGATGGTCTTTGCAGCGCCGCGCCATCCCTATACGCACGCTTTGCTGTCGGCCAATCCGGTCATCGACCCCGACCGCCGGCGCGAGAAGATCGTGCTCAAAGGCGAAATCCCGAGCCCGTCACACCCGCCCTCGGGCTGCCGGTTCCATACCCGCTGTCCGCGGGCCGCGCCGCGCTGCGTCAGCGAGGAACCGGCGCTGCTGCCGGCGGCCGGCGGCCGTGCCTATGCCTGCCACTTCCCGCTCGACGGCAGCCGAACGCCGGCAGCATAGCCAATCATAAGACATCAAATCGTCCGTTGAACGCGTGGTTTGCCGTCGATGCGGCGCCCAAGCGGGGGCGGGCGCCGGCCCGGAAGGAGGAGCTTCCCCAAGATGCGATGCCGGCCTTTTGCGCTGCTGCCAAAGTGCACTAAATTGCCCAGCTCTGACAGGGTGCGGAACGATTGATGAGCCAACAGACCGACGATCTTGCGTTTCTCGCCGGCGGCGGCGAGATGGGGAGGCTGATGCGGTCCCACGATTGGGCCGCCTCTACGCTCGGCGATCCTTCTGCCTGGCCGCAGCCGCTGCGCACCGCCGTGCGCCTGATGCTGAACACCGGACACCCGATGTATGTCTGGTGGGGGCCCGATCTGGCCTGCCTCTACAATGACGCCTACTGCCAGTCGATCGGCCCGGAGCGGCATCCCGGCTCGCTCGGCAAGCCGGCCCGGGAGGTCTGGGACGAGATCTGGGATATCATCGGTCCGCAAATCGATCAGGTCATGGCTGGCCGCGGCGCCACCTGGCACGAAAACGCGCTGGTGCCGATCACCCGGCATGGCCGGCGCGAGGACGTCTACTGGACCTACAGCTACGGCCCGATCGACGACGAGACGGCACCCAACGGCGTCGGCGGCGTCCTTGTCGTCTGCACCGAGACCACCCAGGCTGTGCTGGCCAAGACGCGCGAGGCCGAAATCGGCGCAGCGGCAGCAGCGCCTGTTCGAGCAGGCTCCGGGCTTCATCATCATCATGCGCGGGCCCGGGCACATTGTCGAGTTCGTCAACGACGCGCATCGGGCCGTGTTCAACAGCCATGGCTGGACCGGCAAGCCCATCCGGGAAGCCTTTCCGAGCATCGAGGGCCAGGGCTTCTTCGAGCGGCTCGACAAGGTGTTCGAGACCGGCGAGACCTACGAGGCCCATGCCCAGCCCGTGCGCTACAAGCGGACCGCCGACAGCGAGCCCGAGACGCGCTTCCTGACCTTCATCTATGCGCCGCTCTTTGCCCGCGACGGAGCGATCTCGGGCATCTTCTGCGAAGGCTTCGACATGACCGAAGCGCATCGCGCCCAGCGCCGCTCGCTGGCATTGGCGGAGCTCGACGACCGCATCCGGGAGACCGAAGACCCGGAGGATCTCGCCTACGGCGCTGCGGAGATCCTGGGCCGGGAGCTCAATGTCAGCCGTGCCGGCTATGGCACCATCGACAAGCGGAACGAAACTATCGCCATCGACCGGGACTGGAATGCGCCGGGAATCAAGAGCATCGCCGGACTGCTCCATTTCCGCGACTACGGCTCCTACATCGAAGACTTGAAGCGCGGCGACACCGTCGTCTGCGTCAACGCCGAGCTCGATCCCCGAACCGCCGCCAATGCCGCCGCCCTGAAGGCGATCAGTGCCCAATCCTTCATCAACATGCCGGTGACCGAGCAGGCCAATTTCGTCGCCCTTCTCTACCTCAACCATGCCCATCCGCGCGACTGGAGCCGCGACGAGATCGCCTTCGTGCGGGAAGTCGCCGGCCGCACGCGCACCGCCGTCGAACGCCGCCGCGCCGAAATCAAGGTGCGCGAAAATGAGAGCCGTCTGCGCTTCCTCGACCGGCTGGCGCGGGAAACCGGCCGGGAGTCCGACGCCGAGATCATCATGCAGACCGCGTCCAGGATGCTGGGCGAGCATCTCGGCGTCTCGATCTGCGCCTATGCCGACATGGAGCCCGACCAGGATCACTTCACCATTCGCGGCGATTGGAGCGCGGCGGGCTCGCCCTCCATCGTCGGCTTCTACAGCCTCGCCGATTTCGGCAAGCTGGCGGTGAACAATCTTCGCGCCGGGCTGCCGCTGATCGTCAACGACAACCGGGCGGAGCTGGCGCCGAAGGAGGCGCAGACCTTTCTCGACATCGGCATCGCCGCGACGATCTGCATGCCGCTGGTCAAGGAAGGCCGGTTGACGGCGCTGATGGCGATCCACGACAAGGCGCCGCGGCGCTGGTTGCCGCAAGAGCTCGCAATGCTGCGCGAGGTCACCGAGCGGTCGTGGGCGCATATCGAACGGCTGCGGGCCCAGCAGAGCCTGGAAGCGCTCAACGCGACCCTCGAGCAGCGGGTCCAGGAGGAGGTCGCGGAGCGGGCGCGGGTCGAGGACAGCCTCCGGCAGGTGCAGAAAATGGAGGCGGTGGGCCAGCTCACCGGCGGGATCGCCCACGATTTCAACAATATGCTCGCCGTTGTCATCGGCGGGCTCACCCTGATGCAGCGCAAGCTGGCGAAAGGCGACACGGACGTCGTGCGATTTCTGGAAGGCGCGCTGGACGGTGCGCAACGTGCCGCCGGGCTGACCAAGCGGCTGCTCGCCTTCTCCCGTCAGCAGCCGCTCGAGCCCAAACGGCTCGACGTCAACCGGCTGGTCGGCGGCATGAGCGATCTCCTGGTCCGCACGCTGGGTGAGACGATCATCATCGAGACCGTGCTCGGCGCCGGCCTGTGGAAGGTGTGGGCCGACCCGACGCAGCTGGAGAGCGCGCTGCTCAATCTGTCGGTCAATGCGCGCGACGCGATGCCGGAAGGCGGCAAGCTGACCATCGAGACCTCCAACGCCTATGTCGACGAGCGCTATGCCAAGCAGTCGGCCATCCCGGCCGGGCAGTTCGTGCTGCTTGCGGTGACCGATACCGGCCGCGGCATGGCTCCCGAAATCATGCAGAAGGCTTTCGATCCGTTCTTCACCACCAAGGACGTGGGCAAGGGCACCGGTCTCGGGCTCAGCCAGGTCTATGGTTTCGTGCGCCAGTCCGGCGGCAATGTGAAGCTCTATTCCGAGCCCGGGGCCGGCACCACCGTCAAGATCTATCTGCCTCGCCACAGCGGCGAGGGAGAGGAGGCCGAAATGCCTGCCGTCAGGCCGGTGGTGCAAGCCGGGCGGGTCAGCGAGATCATCATGGTGGTGGAGGATGACGAGCGCGTGCGCGCAGTCTCGGTCGAGGCGCTTGAGGAGCTCGGCTATTCGGTGATCGAATGCAGCCGGCCGTCGGAGGCGGTGAGCGCCATCGAGACCGGTCAGCCGGTCTCGCTGCTGTTCACCGACGTGGTGATGCCCGAGATGTCGGGCCGGGAGCTCGCGGAGCTGATCAAGCGCTCGCGGCCCGGGCTGAAGGTGCTCTACACCACCGGCTATACCCGCAATGCCATCGTTCACAACGGCACGCTCGACGCCGGCACCCACCTGATCTCGAAACCCTACAGCGTTGAGGCGCTGGCAGAGAAGATCCGCGCTCTGCTCGATCGTGAGTGACAGCCCCGCCGGCGGCGGACTTCCGGCTAGCTGTTGCTGGCTTCCAGCGACCACACCGTCGTTGCGGCATCGCTCACCGCCTGGGTGACGGACCGCGGCAGGCGCGCATCGCCGATCAGGCGAACGTCGAGGCCGAGCGCGGTCAGCGGGGCAAACAACGGCGCCCGGCTCGTCGCCCCGAGCAGCGAGACGATCGCGTCGACGTGCCGCACCGGCTCCCGCCGTTCCCCGAACATCCCTGTCAGGATCGCGGTATCTGCGTCGAAACGCGAGACCACGGCCCGGTCGATGATCTCCACGCCGCGCTCCGCCAGCGTCCGCAGCAGCGGGTAAGTGGTGGTGATCCCCTCTCCCTCGCCGGGATGCAGCGCAGAGGTGACCAGGGTCACCCGCTGCCAGCCGAGCGACAGACGCTCGGCGGTGAGCATTGCGGCGAGCCGCCCCATCTCATCGCGGACCAGCACGTGGCCGCCTTCGGCGGGCGCATCATAGGGGCCGAAGGCCGGCAATGGCTGCCGATCCTGCCCGTCCACGGTCACCGTCGAGCCGGTTGCCAGCAGCGTGACCGCCGGCTGAAGCACGGCCACCGTCGCCGCATCGGCTGCTTCGCCGAGGCGCATGGCGACCTCCAGCCGTTCGAGCTCATCGCCCCACCACCGGATGACCTGCCGGAACTCGCTGCGCGACGGGGTCGCCGACCAGCGGTGCATTTGCCCGCCGATCCCGTCCTCGGCCTCGAGCAAGGTCGTGCTGAAGCCGCGCAGCGCCAGGCGCCGCGCCGCCTCCAGCCCGGCCGGGCCGGCGCCGACTACGACCGCCGCGCGCGCGGCGCCGATCGGCTGGTCGATCGTCTTGAGCGGCCGGCCGAGTTCCGGGTTGACCATGCAGGTGAGGGGCTTGTGGTCGAGCAGCGAATTGATGCAGACATTGGCGCCGACGCAGGGGCGGATCGTCCTGGCGCGAAGATCGAGCGCCTTGGGCAGCAGCTGCGCGTCGGCGATGTTGGCACGCACCATGCCGACGAGATCGGCATCGCCTGCGGCAAGGATCTCTTCCGCCAGTTCCAGCGTCGTCACCCGTCCGACCGTCGCCACCGGCACGGACACGGCCTGTTTCACCGCTCTGGAGAGGTGGCGGAAGGCGCCCAAGGGCGCCGGCGTCGGCGGCCAGTGATCGACGCGGGCCAGCTTGCGCGTGTTGTTGCCGGCGGTAACGCTGACATAGTCGACCATCCCGGTCGCCACCAGGCGGGCAGCGATCCGGGCGGCTTCGTCCGGACCGATGCCGCCATCGACCAGCTCGTCGCCGGGGATGCGCACGCCGATGATGCTGTTGGCGCCCATCGCGTCGCGAACCGCCGCGAGCACGCGGCGCGGATAATGGGTCCGTCCGTCGAGATCGCCGCCATAGTCGTCCTGGCGGCGGTTCATCAGCGGCGACAGAAAGCTCGCCAGCAGCATGCCATGCGCCATGGTGACCTCGACGCCGTCGAGGCCGCCTTCGCGGCAGCGCACGGCTGCGGCCCGGTAGAGCGCGAGAATCTCCTCGAGCTCCTCGGGGGAGGCTTCCCGCGACATCTGCTGGGTGAGCTCGGAGCGCGTCCAGGAGGCCGAGACGATGGCATCTCCCGAGGTCTCCATCGCCCCGACATGAGCAAGCTGGGCGAGCATCAGCCCGCCTTCCTCATGCACGGCCCTCGCCAAGGCCCGGTAGCCGGGCACGATGCGGTCGTCGACATTGACCAGCGTCAGCCCGTCTGCCCAGACCTCCGACCACTTGACCGGCGTTGCCCCGGTGATTTGCATGCCGAGGCCCGCGCGGGCGCGCTGGCGATGGTAATCGACATAGCGTTCGCCGGGCAGCCCGTTCTCGGCGAGGCCCGGCTGATGGGCCGGAAGATAGACCCTGGCGCGCAGCCTCTTGCCGTTGATCTCCAGGGATTGGGTGACGGCGGAGAATGCCGGCATAGCGTTGTCCTTGACCTCGCATGGAACGGAAGGCCCTGACGGCCGAAGCACATCAGCGGCCGCGCAGAGAGTTCTGTCCTAAACCAAGCCTGCAGAAACAATCGAAACATTTTTCTCCGCTTCGAGAAAAACTGCTGAAACGGGACAGCTTTATCAAGGAAGCTCGCCGGAGAAGACGAAGCATGCCGATTTTCATGGATCGCCACGACCTTGAGCACACGACTGCGGCCGACATCGCAGTTGCCCATCAAAAAGATCTCGAGATCCAGGAGCGCTACGGCGTCAAGTTCCTCACCTACTGGTTCGACCAGCAGCGCGGCACCGTGTTCTGCCTCATGGATGCGCCCGACAAGGCCACGGCCCACTGCGTGCACCAGGAGGCGCATGGTTTCGTCGCCAGCGAGATCGTCGAGGTGGCGCTGTCGGCGGTGGAAGCCTTTCTCGGGCGGATCCAGGATCCGGAGCCTCCGGCCGGCCGTGCCGCGCCCGACATGGATTCCGGCCGCCGGGTGGTGATGTTCACCGACATCGTCAATTCGATCGTGATGACCGCGCGTCTCGGCGACCGGCTGGCGACCGAGCTGGTGCGCGCCCATGACGCCGTGGTGCGCCGCTGCCTGAGCCGCTCCGGCGGGCGCGAGGTGAAGCACCTCGGCGACGGCATCATGGCTTCGTTTCGATCGACGGCGCAGGCCATCGATTGTGCCGCCGCCATTCAGGCCGATTTCGACCGCTACAATCGCGGCAATTCCGAGCCGATCCACGTGCGCATCGGCATGGACAGCGGCGAGCCGGTCGAGGACAGCGACGATCTGTTCGGCTCGACGGTCCAGCTGGCCGCGCGGCTGTGCGCGGCAGGAACGGCCGGCCAGATCCTGGTCTCGGACAATATCTGCCGCGAGCACGATGACCAGAGCCTGTTCATCAACCGCAAGCTGGTGCAGCTGAAAGGATTCGCCGGCCCGGTTCCAGCGCTCGAATGCGACTGGTCGTCGGTTCAGATGACGGTTTGACGGCGCCGGCGAGAGCTCAATCGAGATAGCTGGTCCGTTCGGAGTTCAGGATGTCGGTGATGAAGTCGGGGATTTCGAGCCCGGCCTTCACTTTGGCCTCGAGCGCGTGCTCGGCGGCCGCGATTCCCGTCAGCCGCGCCAGCACCGCTTCCGCCTCCACCCGCGGCACCACCGCAATGCCGTCGCGGTCACCGACGAGGATGTCGCCGGGCGACACGGCGACGTCGCCGAGGACCACCGGCAGCCCGACGGTGCCGGGTCCGTTGCGCGCCGGCGAGTTGGGTGTCACGCCGGCGCAATAGACGGGCAGGCCGACCGCCTCGATGCCGGGCAGGTCGCGCACCAGCCCGTCGGTGACGAAGCCCGCCGCGCCCCTGTTGCGGGCCATGCCGATGAGCAGATCGCCGGCCACCGAGGCGCCGGTGAAGGCATCGGTGGCGGCGACGATGATGTCGCCGGGCCGAACCACGGCGAGCGCCCCGAACACTGCCAGATTGTCGGCCGGGCCGGCCTGACAGGTCACGGCAACGCCGGCGAGGCGCGAGCGCTCGGGCGACAGCGGCTTGATGCGGTGGCTGAGCGCCCCGCGTCCGCTCATCGCATCGATGAGGTAGCCGGTTGGAACGTCGGATAGCGCCGCGACCAGCTCCGCGGTCGGCCGCTCGAACCGGCGGCGGATGGTGAGGACGGGCGGGTCCTTGATCATCGGTGGGCTCCTACAGCATCGCCGACATGCCACCGTCTACCAGGTGATAGGAGCCGGTGATGAAGCTGGCGTCGTCCGAGAGGAGGAAGGCGGCGAGCCGTGCCACCTCGATCGGCTGGCCGACCCGGTTGAGCGCATGCTTGGCGCCCCAGATCTCGAACTGCTTTTGCGGGTTGTCGGGATGGTACATGGCCGCGACCGAGCGGGCGAGCGGCGTCTCGATCGTGCCCGGGCAGATGGCGGTGACGCGGATGCCGTCATGGCCGTGGTCGACCGCCATGACGCGCGTCAGCGAGATCACCGCACCCTTGGTGGCCGTATAGGCCGCCACCTCGCGCTGGGTGGCGAGCGCCTGCACCGAGGACATGTTGACCACGGCGCCGCCGCCGCCGGCGATCATGTGCGGGACGACATGCTTGGAAAGCAGGAAGATCGTCTTCAGATTGGCGGCGATCACCCGGTCCCATTCGTCTTCCGGCATGGCGATGACCGTGCCGTGCAGCTCGAGGCCCGTCGAGTTGAGCAGCCCGGTGATGCGGCCGCGCTGCGCCGCCTGTTCGGCGACCCGCCGGCAGTCGTCGTTGCGGGTGAGATCGGCCTCGACGGCATGGATCGCGTCGGACTGGAGCGTCTTCAGCCCGTCGCCGTTGAGATCGGTTGCAATCACGGTGGCGCCGCAGGCGGCGAAATGCTCCGCCGAGGCGCGGCCGATCCCGGACGCCGCGCCGCTGACCACTACCACGCCGGACAGCTTGGTCATGACCTTCCCCTCGAGAATCCTTCGCCGATCGGCAGCAGGCAGTCACGGCCGATCCCGGCCACCGTCTTTACCCCCATCAGGCCCATGGCGCGGTCGATCTCGGTGCGAAAGAGTTCCAGCACATGGCCGACGCCGGCCTCGCCGGCGACCGCCAGGCCCCAGAGTTGCGGCCGCGCCACCAGGCAGCAGGCGGCACCCAGCGCGATCGCCTTGACCACGTCGGCGCCGCGCCGGATGCCGCCGTCGACCAGCACGGGAATGCGGCCCCCGACGGCGGCCACGACGCCGGGCAGCGCGTCGAGGGAGGCGGCGGCGCCGTCGAGCTGGCGCCCGCCATGATTGGAGACGATGATGCCGTCGACGCCGCGACCGGCCGCCTCGGCGGCCTCGGCCGGATGGAGGATGCCCTTGATCAGCAGCGGCCCGGACCAGAACGAGCGGATCCAGTCGACCTCGTCCCAGGACATGCCGGGATCGAGCAGACCGGCCATGCGGCTAGCCACCGCCCCGATGGCGGCGCTGTCGCCGGGCGCGACGTAGTTGGCGAAGGTCAGCCGCGGCAGGATGGTGCGCATGCGCATCAGCCAAGCGGTCTTCGAGGCGGCCGCCAGCGTGCCGGTGACGCCGAACCGCGGCGGGATCGAAAAGCCGTTGCGGATGTCGCGCTCGCGGTTGCCGAGCAGCTGGTTGTCGATGGTCAGCACCAAAGCCTCATAGCCGGCGGCTTCGGCGCGGGTGATCATCTCCCGGGTGAAGCCGCGGTCGGTGTAGACGAAGACCTGCATCCAGCGCGGTCGGGCGCCGGTGGCGGCGATATCCTCCAGCCGGCAAGCGGAGCCATGGCTGGCGCAATAGGGAACCCCGGCGGCGGCCGCGGCGCGGGCTGCCGCGCATTCGCCGTTCGGCCAGAACAGCCCCGACAGACCGGTCGGCCCAATGGCGAGCGGCATCGACAGGCGCTGGCCGAACAGGGTGATGGAGAGATCGCGCTTGGCCGCGCCGTTGAGCGGCCGCGGCAACAGCGCGAGGTCGCCGAAGGCGGCCTCGTTGCGGCGCAGCGTGCGCTCGTCCTCCGCTCCGCCATCGGCGAAGTCGAACACCGGCTTGGGCAGCACCCGCCGGGCTTTCTCGCGCACCGCCGCGACGCTAAAGAGCGGGCCGCCTTGGACGGCGCGCGGGCGGGCGGTGGGCTTGGCCGCGGCGTTCACGCGCGCGCGGCTGCGGCGATGCGGCCGCAGTGGGTCGGAGCCCCGCCGCCCGGGACGCGCAGGCGCCAGAGCGTTCCGCCGAAGGAGGGATCGGTGCCGTCGGCCAGCACTCCGGCCGCGGTGACCCACAGGGTCTCGCCGTCGAACACGCAGTTGGTCGTCGCCTTGCCGCAGGCCAGGAAGGCTTCGGCAGTGCCGTCGGGCCTGAGGATGTGGATGCCGCTGGCGAAGATGTCGGTGACGTAGAGGCGCCCGTCGGCGCCGATCTTCATGCCGTCGGGGGTCGGGTTGTCACCGGGCAGGCGGCCGAGGTCCTCGCGGCTGCCATCCGGCCGCCGGCGGCAGACATGCCCGGTGTAGGATTCGGCCCAGACGATCGACCCGTCAGCCTCGACGGCAAGGCCGTTCGGGAAGGTCGGCCGTTCGAACCCGACAGCAAGTCGAACCGAACCGTTCGGTTCGATCGCGTAGATGTAGCTCGGATCCGGACTGGTCGGGTTGTAGGTGCCGGGATCGGTGAACAGCAGGCGCCCGTCCGCGGCGAAGACGAGGTCGTTCGGCCCGTTGAGCGCCACGCCGCCGACCTCGGTCAGCAGGATCTCCGCCTTGCCCCCCTCGGTCACCCGCTGGATCGAGGGAGTGGTCTGGTCTGCGGCCCGCCACGGGCCGCAGGTGCCGCCATTCTGGCAGACATAGAGCGCGCCGTCGTCGCCGAGCACGCACGAATTCGGCGCGCCGGCGGTGTAGGCAAACCGGCTCGCCTTGCCCTTTCGGTCGATCGCGGTGAGCTGGCTGCGATAGCTTTCGACCAAGACGATGCGGCCGTCGGCAAGCACCGTCGGCCCCTCCGGCCAGCCGAGGCCCTCGGCGGCAAGCTCTGCGGATGCCTGACTTCGGGTCATCACGTCCTCCCGGCGGCGCGCGTCTTCTGCCAGCCTATCCTATTTGGCCTCGGGCTGGGCCATGATCTCCGGCCCCGAGATGTTCACGCCGCAGGGCGGAAACTGGTTCGGGGTGAAAAAGTTGTCGGAGAGGTCCGGATAGTAGTTTTCGCCGGCCTTCAGGGTCTCGCTGGTCGCCGTCGGATTGGGCAGCTCCACCGTGTCGGGCAGCGTCTCGCCCTTGAGCAGCGAGATCGCCGCCAGGATCGAGATCGCCGACTGGCCGGGCGAGTTGCCGATCGAAATGCCCGCCAGCCCGTCCTTGCTGTGCTCGGCGATCAGCTTGCGGAAGCCGTTCTCGGCCTCGCCCGCCACCGGGATGAAGGGCTGCTTGGCATCCATCAGGGCACGCACCGCCCCGGTCGAGCCGCCGGACACGATCATCCCGTCGATCGGCGCATTGGCGGCGAGCGCGTCGGCCGTCACCCGCTGGGCGGTGCCGTCGTCCCATTTGCCGAACACGGTGATCACCTTGATGTCGGGGTATTGCTTGAGCACGTCCATCTGCCCGGCATGGCGATCATTGTCGGCGGGGTTGCCGGAGATGCCGGCCACTTCCAGGATCTTGCCGTCTTTCTTGCCCATGTGATCGACGACGAACTTCGCCCATTCGCGGCCGAAATCCACCTGGTTCTGGGTGATCTGGACGATGTCATGGGTCTGGATCGAGCCGTTGAAGCCGATCAGCACGGTGCCGGCCTTCTGCGCGTTGCGGATCACCCGGTCGAAGCCGGTGCCGCTCTCCGGCGAGATCAGGATCGCGTCGTAGCCCTGATTGATGAAATCGTCGATGGCCGCGAGCTGCGCCGGCAAATCCTCGCCGACCGAGACGATCTTCAGCTCCTTGATGTCCTTCTTGATGTCGGGCTGCTCGGCGAACGCCTGCGCCGTCTTGATCATCTGCTGGCGCCAGGTATTGGCGACATAGCCGTTGACCAGCGCAATCCGGTAGGGGCCGGGATGCGGGTTCTTGGCCGTGATCATCTTCTCGTTCGAGGCGGCCGGCTTGAAGCATTCGGGCTTGTAGCTGTCGGCGGCGCGGGCCGCGCCCGCAAAGGCGGCGAAGGCCAACAGGCTCGCCGTGGTCAAATGCATCAGGTTTCTGCGGGTGATCATTGTATCTCCTCCGATGTTGATCCCACGAGTTTTGCAGGCAGGGGGCCCGGCCTGCGGTTCTAGACGGTCCCTTGCTTGTCGCGGCCGTAGATGAGCAGCATGCCGATGATGGCGATGCTGTAGATGATGAGACGGCCGCCCTCCGGCAGCTGCGTGACGGTCAGCATGCCGCCGAGCAGAGTGACCAGAAGCACGCCGGCGACCGTGCCGAGCACGGTTCCGCGGCCGCCGACGACGCTGGTGCCGCCCAGTACGACCGCGGCGATCGACGGCAGCAGGAACTCGTCGCCCATCGCCTGTGCGGCCTTGCCGGCATAGCCGGCGAGCAGGATGCCGGCGAGCCCGGCGGCCAGCCCGGAGATCAGAAAGGTGCCGAGCACCACCTTGCGGGTGTCGATGCCCGACAGGAAGGCGGCAGCTTCGGCGTTGCCCAGCGCATAGACGGAGCGGCCGAATACGGTCTTGCGCAGCACGAGCGACAGCACCGCAGCGGTCGCCAGCCAGACGAGCAGCGGGTTGGCGACGCCGAGCGTGCGGCCGACGCCGAGCCAGGACATGAACGGTGTGGCGTTGTCGCCCGGGGCGAAGCCGCCGCCGGTGAACAGCGTCATGATGCCGAGCAGGACCGAGTTGATGCCCAGCGTGAAGATCATCGACGGCACACGCAGATAGGCAACGCCGAGGCCGTTGATCAGGCCGTTGACAAGCCCGACCGCCAGCCCGACGGGCAGCGCAAGCCACGGCGAGCCGGCACTGGCCGCCGCGGTGCCCAGGATCGCAGCGGTGGTCAGCGTCCACGGCATCGACAGGTCGATGCGGCCGACCAGGACGACGACGAACTGGCCGAGCGCGATGACCCCCAGATAGGCGGCGCGCTGCAGCTGCTGGCCGAGAAAGGCCGGGGTGAGGAACGACGAGGAGACGGCACCGCCGATCGCCAGCAGGATCAGCAGGCAGCCAAACGCAATGAGCACGGCGCGGTCCGGCAGGACCCGCAGCTGGCGGGAACGCGAGACCTCGGCCGGGCTGGTCATCGGAACAGGTCCAAGCGGTTGCGGGCCCTCAGCACCCGCGCGGCGCCGAAGGTCACGGCCGCGAGCAGCACCAGCCCCTCGAACAGCGGCTGCACCAGCGGGTCGGCCGGCATGATCCACAAGATGGTGTTGGTCACCCGCATCATCGAGGAGATGGTGCGCAGCACCATGGCGCCCAGCATCGGGCCGACCAGCCCGCCGATCCCGCCGGTCAGCGGGTTGCCGCCGATCACCACGGCGGCGATCGAGTTCAGCGTGTAGATGCCGGCCTGAGCGGCCTTGGCGTCGCCCGAACCGGTGAGGAAGGCGACGAACAGGCCGCTGATCGCAGCAAGCAGGCCGGCGAGCGTATAGGCTGCGATCTTGGAGGCGCGCACCGGCACGCCGGACAGATAGGCCGAGCCCTCCGATGAGCCGACCGCATAGACGCCGCGGCCAAGGATCGAGCGGCGGAACGGCAGCCAGACCAAAAGCAGCACGGCCGCAAGCAGGATCAGCGAGATCGGGATCGCGCCGAGATAGGGGATGTCGGCCGCCGGCGGCACCAGAAAGCCGAGATCCGAGGTGAACATATCGGATGCGTCGAGGTCGACCTCGCCGCCGGGTGCCGGCCTCAGGAACATGGCGATGCCGAGAAACAGCGCCCCGGTGGCGATGGTGACGATCAACGGCTGCAGTCTGCCGTAGACGATGACCAGGCCGTTGACGAGCCCGGCGGCTGCCCCTGCGGCCAGGCAGAGGAGCACGCCGCCAGCCACCTCCAGCGGGCTGCCGTTGACCACCACCGAAGCAAGGCAGGTGGACATCACCATGACCGCGCCGACCGAAAGGTCGATGCCGCCGGAAAGGATCGTCAGCGCCTGCGCCATCGAGACCAGCACCAGCCCGAACGCCTGGTTCGAATTGGTCAGCAGGACATTGGCGGCGAAGCCGTTGGGATGGAGATGCATGTAGATGCCGTAGAGCACCGCAAAGAGCAGCGCCGCGGCCATGGCACCCGAGTTGCGGCGCGCCCAGAGACGCGCGGCGCTCAATGCAGCGCTCCCGGCTGCTCGGTGGGGTCGAGGGCGACATTGAGCGAGGCCGCGACGATCGCCTGGTCGGTGATCGCGGCGCCCTCCAGTTCGGCCTGGACCTTGCCGTCGTAGAGGATGACGACCCGGTCGCAGCAGCCGATCAGCTCGTTGTAGTCGGTGCTGAACAAAAGGATGGCGGCGCCTTCGTCGGCCAGCCGCCTGAGCAGCGCGTAGATCTCCTGCTTGGTGCCGACATCGATGCCGCGGGTCGGGTCATTGAGCAGGATGATCTTGGCCCCCGTCATCAGCCATTTGGCGATCACCACCTTCTGCTGGTTGCCGCCCGACAGCGTCCAGACCGGGTTGTCGAGCTGGTTCACCTTGATCTGCAGCTGCCGCACCATCACCTCGACCGCCCGGTCTTCGGCGGCCGCATCGATGACGAACCGCGGCGCCAGCTTGCGCAGCGAGGCCATGCCGAGATTGTCGCGGATCGACATCGGCAGCATCAGCCCTTCGGTTTTGCGGTCTTCCGGGATGAGCGCGATGCCCGGACCGGCGCGCTTGGCATCGATCGGCCCCGCGAGCTCGACCGGTTGACCGTCCACGCGGATCTCGCCGCGCATCCCTTTGAGCACGCCGAACAGCGCCAGCAAAAGGTTGCGCTGGCCCTGGCCGTCGAGACCGCCCAAGCCGACGATCTCGCCGCGATCGAGCGACAGCGAGATGCCGCGCAGCTTGTCGGCCCAGGCGAGGTCGCGGACCTCGAGCGCGGGCACCCCGCCGGGGCCGCGCCGGGCGGGCTTCGGCGGAAAGATATTGGCGATGTCGCGGCCGATCATCATCCGCACGACTTCGGCCTTGCTGCGGGTGCCGTTGGCGAAGGTCTCGATGTGACGGCCGTTGCGGAACACCGAGCAGGTGTCGGCGAGCGCCTCGATCTCGGGCATGCGGTGCGAGATGTAGAGCAGCAGCAGGCCCTCGGCGCGCAGCCGGTGAAGCAGCGCATAGACCCGCTCGACATCCGCGCCGGTCAGCGCCGAGGTCGCCTCGTCGAGGATGAGCAGGCGGGGATTGCGGCTGAGCGCCTTGGCGATCTCGATCAGCTGCCGCCGCGACAGCGGCAGATCGCGCACCGGGATGCGCGGGTCGATGTCGCCGCAGCCGATCCGCGCCAGCATGGCGCGCGCCCGCTCGTTCTGGGCTCTTGCCGAGATCAGCCCGAACCGGCCCGGCGGATTGGTGATCGAGATGTTGTCGGCGACCGAAAGATCGGGGATCAGCGACAGCTCCTGGAATACGCAGGCGACGCCCGCCGCCTCGGCCTCGCGCGGGGTGGCGAAGGAGGCCGGATCGCCGTCGAGGAAAAGCCGGCCCTCGTCCGGCCGGTGGACGCCGGCGATGATCTTGATCAGGGTCGACTTGCCGGCGCCGTTTTCGCCCAGCACCGCGTGGATCGAGCCGCGGCGGCAGCTGAAATCCACCCCGTCCAGGGCGACGACGCCGCCGAAGGTCTTGCGCACGCCCTCCATGCGCCAGAGCGGCTGCCGGCCGTCGCCTTGGTCGCTGTGGGCAAGCCCGGTCATCCGACGGGCGCTGCGCTGCCGGCCCCGAGCGCGGCCGAGATCTGCGTGACCGCGTCGGCGACGAGGGCAAAGACACCGTCGGCCGCGACCCGGGCCGCCTTTTGCGGCAGGAAGGGCACCGTCAGCGCCGCGACTGCCGCGCCGGTGTGGTCGCGCACGGCGAAGGAGATGTTGGTGCATCCTTCCAGCGCCAGCGAGGGCTGCATCTCGTAGCCGCGCGCCTCGGCCTCCGCAAGCCGCGCCCTGATCTCGTTGGCGCTGCCGACGCCCTCGCCAGCGGCCAGGATCCGGTCGAGGGTGCGGCTGCGCTCGGCCGGCGGCAAGGCTGCGAGGAGCACCGCGCCCGAGCTCGTTTCGAGCAGCGGGAAACGCGAGCCAAGCGCCACGGAATAGCGCATCGGCAGCGGCGAATCGACCTGCAGGACCACCAGCGCGGCGAGGTCGCGCAGCACCACCAGGTGGCAACACTGGTCGGCCTCGGCAGCGAGCTCGCGCATCACCGGCAGGGACGCCTCGACGAGCCTGTTGATCGGCGGGTGCATGTGCGCCAGCTCGAACAGCTTGAGCGAGAGCCGCAGCCGGTCGGCCCGGTCGCGCACCAGATAGCCGCGCTTCTCCAGCAGCACCAGTACCCGATAGATCTCGTGCAGCGAGCGGTCGAGCCCGGCGGAAATTTCGGTCTGCGTCAGCCCCTGGCTCTGGTCGGCAATGAATTCGAGGATGTCGAGCACCTTGGCCGCGGCCGGCACCCGATACTCGCCGCGCAAGGGCGCCTGGCGAGCCGCGAGCAGGGCCGGGGCCGCGCTCATCCGGTGTTGCGCGTCTCGGCGCCCGCCGGCGCCGCAGCACAGGGGACAGTCAGACGTAAGCAGACGCCAACGAACCCGGTCAAGCCCGGCATCAAATCGTCCTCCCGGTGCTGGCTTGCTGGTCTGAGGTTAGTCAGCGAGTTTCATTCGTGCAAGCTGTTTTCCTCCGTGCAAGACCGCTGGGCTGGCGTCGACGAGCCTCGTAACAGCGAGCCGCCCTTGTCCGATACCCGGAGCGAGGGCGGCCTGCCGGCGCGGGCGCGCAGAGCAGCGCTTCCGGCGGATGACCGCTTCTTTGAAACGGTGCTCCGCTCCACGTCTTTGTTTTTCCGCAATCCCGGACGGAAAACCGTTGCTGCTTTTCCGGGAATTGCCCTAAGCCGCTTCGCTGACGGCGCGTTCGTTGACGCCGCCTTCACCGAGCGCTGTGAGCGCCTCGTCGGTCGCCTCTTCCTCGGCCAGCGTCTCCTGCAGCAGCTTGACGGCATCGTCGTGGCCGAGCTGCTCGGCCCAGGCGATCAGCGTGCCGTAGCGCGCGATCTCATAGTGCTCGACCGCCTGTGCCGCGCCGACGAGACCGGCATCGAGAGCCGGTGCGCCCTTGTACTCGGACAGGATCTCCGAGCCTTCCTCCAGAATGCCGTCGATGGCTGGGCAGGTCTTGCCCCGCGCCGGCTTGCCGATGAGCTCGAAAACCTGTTCCAGGCGATCGACCTGGCCCTCGGTCTCGGCCAGATGCTTTTCGAACGCTGCGGTGACTTCGCCGCTGGAGGCGCCTTTGGCCATCCTGGGCAGCGCCTTCACGATCTTCTTCTCTGCATAATAGATGTCTTTGAGGCCGTCGAGAAACAGGTCCTCCAGGCCCTTGGTCGTGGTCTTCGTATCTTTCTTGGGGGTCGCCATGCGGTTCTCCTTTGGCGTTGGATGGGACAGCTGTTCAAGGCAGCACCATCCGGACCGCTCCCAACGTCGTGCCCAGTCGCATGTTCCGCCACCGCTTCCCGCAACCCGTCTGCATTCGCGCAGCGCACCTCGGCAATGTCGTGCAGATCCTTTTCTCGGCCCAGGACGCGCTGGTTTTTTCGGCCACCGGTGGCCGGGCCGGCTGTCGGCCAAGGCACGCGACGCGGTCTATGTGTGCGAAAGGGTGATGGTCGGCCAGATGATAGCCGAACAGGCTTACAGGTTCGTGCGGGATGCACTGGCCGCCAAAGGCACGCTGATTGCCCACCCGAACCGGCCGGCCGGGCTGCCCTGGACCAAGCCCGTCAGCGAGCGCACGCCCTCCTAACGCCGGAGACGAAGGCTGCCCGCAGGCGAGCGCTGCGCCCGTGCGGCTCGATCCCGGCAGCCATCGGAGATCTCGTGACCGGAAGCGTCGTCGACGAGGCCCTCTCTAAACGGTTGCTCCCCCGACGCTTCCGGCCACTCCTGTCACTGAGCAGGCAGCAAAGCATATTCGTCAAACCGGGCGAAGCACAACAAAGCAAAGGTTTCCGTCGCGTGGCGCGACTATCTGGACGCGTATCGCCTGAAACGGTGAAAAGCTCATGGCATACCCCGGCCTATAACGCCGGCCCGAGGTTTAAACGCATCGTCGGCAGAGCTACGGCATGCTGCGACAATTGCCGGATATACTGCGGACGAAAGTTTGGAAAATCTGCAGCGCTGGCTCCATCCGGCAACGCTCGGCGCTTGGAGATGACCGCGCAGGTGTTGAACTCGCGGCCGCGGGGCGGGCAGGCTCAAGCGACCCGCAGATAGCTCGTCATCCCGGACTTCTGGTGCTCGATGACGTGGCAGTGGAACAGCCAGTCGCCGGGATTGTCGGCGACCAAGCCGAGCTCGACCTTCTCGTCCGGCAGGATCAGGAAGGTGTCGGAGACCAGCGGCGGCAGGGTCCGCTTGTTGGACTTGAGCAAGGTGAAGCTCATGCCGTGCAAATGGATCGGATGCAGCTGCGGCGTCGTGTTGGCCATCTCGACGATATAGCTCCTGCCGAGCTTGAGCTCGGCAAGCGGGGTGGTGGGATCGCGCGTGTCGCCCGGCCACGGCCGCTTGTTGATGGCCCAGAAGCTGTAGCCGAGCGCCCCGCATATATCGCCGCTCGGCGCGTTCTCGGCGGTGGCGCTCAGCACCAGGGGGATCCGAACTGCCTGGTTGACGTCGCACGGCTTGACCGGGTTGGAGCTGAGCGCGGCGACCTCGCGCAGGTCGCGCCGCAGCGTCGGGCCGACCGCACGCAGACCGGCGAGCACGATCGACTTGGTGCCCCGCAGATCGCGCAAGCCGACGATTGCGCCCTCCTGGTCCGGCATGCGCACCGCCAGGTCCAGGCGCTGGCCCGGACCGAGCTGCAGGGCTTGCGGGGTAAAGCGCTCGGCAACCGGATTGCCGTCGAGCGCGATCACGCGCGCCTCACCGCCTTCGACGCCGAAGGCATAGATCCGGGTGACGTCGGTGATCGCCACCCGCAGCCGGACGAGGCCGCCGGCGGGCACGTCGTAGACGGGCTGCTGCTGCCAATTGGCCGTCCGCACGGTGCCGTAGGTGCCGGTCCTGGCCGCGTCGCGCGGCCGGAATGGGGCGAGGAACTTGCCGAACTCGTCCAGCCGCCAATCGCGCAGATTGAGCACGATCTCCCCGTCGAATGCCGGATCGTCCCGATCCTCGACGACCAGCACGCCGGTCAGGCCGTGGCCCATCTGCTCGAGCGTGTTGCAGTGCGGGTGGTACCAGAAGGTGCCGGCGTCGGGCGGCACGAAGGCGTAGTCGAAGCTGTCGCCGGGATAGACATAGGGCTGCGTCATGAACGGCACCCCGTCCATGGCGTTGGCGATCCTGAGCCCATGCCAGTGCACCGTCGTCGGCTCGTCGATGAAATTGGCAAGCTGGGCCCGGAACAGCTCGCCGCGCCGCAGCCTGAGCACCGGCGGCATCCCCTGGTCGCCGTAGGTCAGCACCTCGGTCGGCCGGCTGCCGACCAGATCGGCCTCGCGCTTCGACACCTTGAGCGGTGCGGGCGCCGGCAGGGCGGCGACCCTGCTGAAGCGGTCGGTTGCCCCGAGCGCAGCCGACCCGACGGCGGCCGCGGCCGAAGCCCTGAGGAAATTGCGGCGGGTCAACGAGGTCATCAGCGCGTCCGGTGAAATTGCCGGCGGACCCTGGCACGAGATCGATGCGGCCTTCAAGCAACCGGAGGCGGCTCCTGCGCCTCGCGCCGATCAACAGAATGCGAGACGCCGCGGTCGCGCGTTTCGGGCATCACCAGCAGGAGCAGGATCAGGCCGAGGCCGGCCAGGCCGGCAAGGACCAGGAACGCCACCGAATAGCCTGCCGCCACGATGATCAGGCCGGCAAGCGTCGCAGACAGCGCCGCGCCGACGCCCTGGACGGTGGCGACGGCGCCTTGGGCGAGATTGAAATGTCCCGTTCCTTTAGTCAGATCGGCCACGATCAGCGGAAACAGGGCCCCGTAGATCCCCGCCCCGACGCCGTCGAGACTTTGCACGGCGACCAGATAGAAGGGATTGTCGGACAGCGTGTAGAGCCCGCCGCGCAGGGCCAGCACCGCAAACCCGGCCAAGAAGAGCGGCTTGCGTCCCCAGGCATCCGCCTTGGCGCCGACCAGCATGGCCATCGGCACCATCACGCATTGCGCCGCGACGATGCAGACCGCCACCAGGGAAGTGGCATAGTCCTTGCCGACGATCTTGGTGAGCAGCTGTCCGACCGAGGGCAGCATTGCCGCATTCGCCAGGTGAAACAGCGCGCAGAGCGCGGCAAAGATCAACAGCAGGCGGCTGTGCAGGAGCAGCCCGAGCGCCGACGGCTTCTCGGCCTTGTCGGCATCGTCGTCGAGGCCGCGCGCCACCGCGTCGTCGATCGACCGGCCCGGCACGACCAACATGGCGCCGATGCTGAGCGCGGCCAGCACGGCCATCAGCCAGAACACCACCAGCGGGCCGAACGCCGCAGCTGTGATTGCGGCAATCAGCGCCGAGACGGCATTGCCGGCGTGGTTGAACGCCTCGTTGCGGCCTACCCGACGGGCGAACGCCTGGGGGCCGACCACGCCCAGCGAGATCGCGGCAATCGCGGGCGGAAAGATCGAGCCGGCAATCGCGGCGATCGATTGCGTCCCGGCCACGGCGAGGAATCCGGAGATGAACGGCAGCGCCAGGCAACTCAGCGTCACCGCCAGGGCGGCGACGATGACCACTGCCCGTTTCGAGCGGGTGCGGTCGATGAACGCGCCGGCGGGAATCTGGGCGAGCAGGCCCGCTATCCCTGAAATCGTTACCACCAGGCCGATCGTGGCTTCGTTCCATCCATGCTGCGGCCCACGGACCGCCAGCAAGTAGATGGCGAGGTAGGGACCGAGCCCGTCACGCACATCCGCCAGGAAGAAATTGACACCGTCGAGCCCGAGGAGTGCGCGGCGCGGCAGGTCTTGGGTCCGGCGATGCTGCGCGGCTTGAGCGTCCAAAGGCAGGTCCAGCTTCGCCGGTGTCGGGCCCTCCTCAACTCGCGGCCGGCCGGCCGGTTCCGCTGGAGCGCACCAGCCGGCGGGAGGCCGTTAGCGCCTGATCCGCCGCGGCCTTGCATTGGGGTCGACGTCCCATCCGAACGGCGACCGGCAGTCCTGATAGCTGTACCAGCACATCGGCTCGCCGGCGGCGTCCTTCAGCCAGACGTCCGGGTCGTGGCCGGCAATGGCTTGTCCCCGCTGCCAGATGGCAAATCGTGCCCTGACGAGATTGCGATCGAGCTTCGACATGAATTCACCCCTGGAATTTGATTGCCCAGTCTCTACTATGGGCGGATCCGCGGCCGGCGTCAGCGAACTGGTTCACAGAGCGGATCGCTCGGCTCGAGACCGTTGCGGCGTTCAGCCGGGCAAGCCGGCGAGCGCGGCGGCTTCGCGCCGCAGCGACGGCGTGTCGCCGGTGTGTTTGCGCATCAGACGGCTGGCGACTTCGAAGCGGAGGTTGAATTCGCCCATCATGGCGAACACCAGATAGTCGCGGTCGTCTTCGAGTCGGATCTGCCGCTTTGCGCTATGCCTGGTCATCACGTTCTCACCTTGCGGTCGAGGACGTGGTTTTACACCCGGCCGCGGTTCGCCGAGGTGACCTGGTTCACAGTTCGCCCATTGTGGTCAGCAGCGGCGCTATTTGCTTTCCTTGACCGCCACCGAGCCGTCATGGCCGACGGTGCATTCGATCTTGGCCTGGCGCGTTTCCACCCCGCTTTCGCGCTTGTAGTCGATCGTGACGTCGAGCATCCGCGTCCGGTCCTCGCCTTCGCTCCCGACCGATCCGGTGATCACCGTGTCGATCTTGATGGGATCGAACTGCTTGGCCCAATCGGCGATCGCCCTGTCGCAGGCGGCCTTGACGGCTTCGTCCTGCTTGGCCGACTTCTCGGGATCGGGCGGTGCATCCGGCCGGCGCAGGTCGGCCGCCCATGCCTGCGAACAGACGAGAACTGCGGCGGCGGCGGCCGCCCGGACGAAGCTGCGCATATTTCAACACTCCAAATTCGCTCAACCCGGCAGAGCCTAGCGGATCGCGCGGCGGCTTGCCAATCGGCAGATCGCGGCTGCAAGCCGCGCAGCCCGAGGATCCTGCCCGCTTCCCGTCGCAAGGCTGGACCGAGGACGCCTGCCCGTGTACATGGCAGCCGCAATGACGGCTGAGACCTACCAGACCATGGCCGATGTGCGCGCCGCCATCGACACCCTCGACGACGAACTCGTCAGGCTGCTCGGGTTGCGGCTTGCGGCCATCCGGCGTGCATCGGAGCTGAAAGAGGGTATCGCTCAGGCGCGCGTGCCCTGGCGGGTCGAGCAAGTCGCCGCGCGGGTTCGCGAGCGGGCCGCCGACGTGGGCTTCGACCCGGACACGGCGGAGCGCATCTGGCGGGCGATGGTGAAAGAGTGCATCGCCTTCGAGGAACGTGCGCTCGCCGGCCGCGGAGGTTTGCGCCGCTGAGACGCCCGCTTCTCGTCATCGACGGCGATTCGTTCGCCCATCGGGCCTATCACGGCCTGCCCAAGACCATTCGCCGCGCCGGCGGCAGAGGCGCCGGCGCGATCCTCGGCTTTGCCAATTACCTGTTGCGGTTCTACCAGGCCGAAGCCCCGCGGGCGGTGGTCGTCGGCTGGGACACGCTGTCTGCCCCGACCTTCCGGGTCCGCGAGTTTCCGGCCTATCAGAGCGGCCGGGCGTTCGACGACGAGCTGGTCGAGCAGCTCGAACTGCTGCCCGGTTTCGTCCGCGCCTGCGGCATGGTGGTCGGCAAGCATGCCGGCTATGAGGCCGACGATTTTCTCGCCGCCGCCGTGGCCGCGGAGGAAAAGCAGGGCGGGACGGCGCTCGTCGCCAGCGGCGACCGCGACGCCTTCCAGCTGGCCTCCGAAACCACCACCATCCTGCAGCCGGCCAGGGCGGGCGAGCTTGTCCGGATCGGCCCGCGCCAGGTGCGCGAGCGCTACGGCGTCGAGCCCTCGCAGGTCCCCGATTTCATCGCGCTGCGCGGCGACCCGTCGGACAAGATCCCCGGCGCCCGCGGCGTCGGTGCCCAGACCGCGGCGAGCCTGCTGAAGCGGCACCCCGACCTCGAAGCGATGATCGCCGCCGGCCGCTTTCCGATCCAGGCCGACGAACTCAGGCTGTACCGCCGGATCGCCACCATGGACGCCGCAGCGCCGCTGCCGCCGGTGCCGGACTGCACGCCCACCTGGGATCGCGCCGCCAAGCTCGCCCGCAAGTGGGAGCTGAAGGCGCTGGCGGAGCGGCTCGACGAATTGGCCAAGTCCCCGGAGTGATGCGACCGGGGCGGCAGCAAGCCGAGCACCATCAAGCGTAGCTTGATCAGGCGGCGGCCAGCCCCCCGCCCACAGCGCCGCTGCCCGGCTCAATCAGGGCCTTCACGCTAAGTCTTTGTTTCCGCAATCTCGAACGGGGAAAACCGCGTCCAATCTTGCTGGAATTGCCCTAACGGGCGCGGCCATGCAGCGGCCACCGGCCCAGAAGACGAGACCGTGGACAACGATTCAAGGCCTTCACCAACCGCGACGGGGCCAGCTCGCCGCTTCGCTGTCGCCCGAGGACCTGATCGCCGACCTGCTGATGATGGTCGTCGAAATCGACCTCGATACGCTCGCCCGCGGCGGGATTTTCGTTTTTTCGCTCGACGGGAAGCTGTGCCTGAAACGGCTTCAGCTGATGTCGAACGGCGACTTAAAGGTCATCTCGGACAACAAGGCCCACGCGACCGAGACGATTAGAGGCGACGAGCTCGAGTGCCGCATCGTTGTCCACGGTCTCGTCTTCTGGGCCGGTGGTCCGCTGCATGGCCGCGCCCGTTAGCGCGTCCTATTCGCTCTTCCGTCCGGGCCGTCGTAGCTCTGCCACCTCGCTCAGCGCCATCGCCAACAGGTAAGTGAGGAACGTCAACCGATGGCAACTCGCCTCCAGCTGGGCGTCGAGCAGCCAGCCCTCGATCGACGTCAACGCCTTGTGCTCGCCGCGTGAGCGACCGGCCTTCGCCATCTCGCCTTTGACCCCGATGCCCATGCCTTCTCTGGCACGCCATTGGCAAAGGAAGCGTTGAGACGATATGGCGGGAAACAAAGCGCGCTCTTTCTTCACACTAAAATATCACAAAATCACATTTTTAATGTTGCGTTTGCGTCCGGCCGACGTTACAAGGCGGCAACCCCAAAGGACCCGTCATGAAGCGAGACGAGCGCAGGCAGGCCATCATGGACCGGCTGGTCGAGGACCGGGCCGTCGATCTCGACATGCTGGCCGAGCTGTTCTCGGTCTCCAAGATGACCATCCATCGCGATCTCGACGACCTCGAGCATCAAGGATTGCTGCGCAAGGTCCGCGGCGGCGCCACGATCGAGGCCGGCACCCGGTTCGAAAGCGATTTCCGCATCCGCGAGAAGCATGACGGCGAGGCCAAGACCCGGATGGCCGAGGCCGCACTCGAACTGGTCGAGCCGGGGATGACGGTGATGATCAATGACGGCTCGATGGCCGCCGTGCTCGCCGCAGGCCTGGAAGGTAAGCGCCCGCTGACAATCATCACCAACAACGCCGCGATCATCGATGAGACGAAGGGGATGCCCGGCATCACCCTGATTGCGCTCGGCGGGGTTTTCTCGCCGAAATTCAACGGTTTCTTCGGCGTCGTCACGGAAACCGCGCTGGCCAGGCTGCGCGCCGACGTCGCCTTCATCTCCGCCCCCGCGGTGAGCGGGCTCGATGCCTTTCACATGGATGAGCCGGCGGTGCGTGCCAAACGTGCGATGATGGCGGCGGCCGACCGGACCTGCCTGCTCGTCAACCACAAGCGCTTCGGCCGTTCGGCGCTGCATCTGCTTGCCGGGCTCGCCGAGTTCAGCACCATCATCACCGACGCGCCGCCCGCGTCGGAGGCGCGCGCCACGCTCGACCGGGCGGGCGTTGCCATCACCGTTGCAAGGGATTGACCGATGCCGCAAGCGACCCAAGTCTGGATCGGGACCAGCTGGAAGATGAACAAAACGCTCGCCGCGGCGCGCGTCTTCGCCAACGGGCTGGCCGCCGCCGACGCGGACCGCGATCAGCGGATCCAGCGTTTCGTCATCCCGCCGTTCACGGCGGTGCGTGAGACCAAGGCCATGCTGAAAGACACGTCGGTCAAGGTCGGCGCCCAGAACATGCATTGGGCCGACGAGGGCGCCTGGACCGGCGAGATCTCGCCGCCGATGCTGACCGATTGCGGCCTCGATCTGGTCGAGCTCGGCCATTCGGAGCGCCGCGAGCATTTCGGCGAGACCGACGAGACGGTGGGCCTGAAGACCGAGGCCGCCGTGCGGCACGGGCTGGTGCCGCTCGTCTGCATCGGCGAGACGCTCGCCGAACGCGAGGCCGGCCGCGCCCGCGCGGTGCTCGAAACCCAGGTGCGCGGCGCGCTCGGCAAGCTCTCGGCCGCGCAGCGCCAAGCGCCGCTGCTGTTCGCCTACGAGCCGGTCTGGGCGATCGGCGTCAACGGCATCCCGGCATCGGCCGACTATGCCGACGAACGCCAGGCCGAGATCGTCGGGCTCGCGGGCGAGCTGCTTGGCCGCAAGATTCCCTGCCTCTATGGCGGTTCGGTCGATGCCGGCAACTGCCGGGAGCTGATTGCCTGTCCGCATATCGACGGGCTGTTCATCGGCCGCTCGGCCTGGACCGTCGAGGGTTATCTCGACATTCTCGCCCGATCGGCGGCCGCACTTTGAAAGGAGAAGCCAAATGAGAATCGCAGTTGCAGGTGACAGTGCCGGCGAAGGCCTGGCCAAGACCCTGGCCGAGCATCTGAAGGCCAGGCACGAGGTGGCGGAGGTCTCGCGCACGGATGCCGGCGCCGAGCCGTTCTACGCCAATCTTTCGGACCGGGTCGCCAACGAGGTGCTGGCCGGCACCTATGACCGCGCCATCCTGGTCTGCGGCACCGGCATAGGGGTGTGCATTTCGGCCAACAAGGTGCCGGGGATCCGCGCGGCGCTCACCCACGACACCTATTCGGCCGAGCGCGCGGCGCTCTCCAACAATGCCCAGATCATCACCATGGGCGCGCGGGTGATCGGCAGCGAGCTCGCCAAATCGATCGCCGACGCCTTCCTCAAGGAAACGTTCGATCCGGACGGCCGCTCGGCCGGCAATGTCGCGGCGATCGATGCCGTCGACGCCAAATACAACGCCCGCTGAAGTCAGGCTTCAGCGGCAACGAGCGCGCTTTACGCTTCCGGCTCGGGAAAGGCCGGAGTGCTGGTGCCGGGCTGCTGTCGCCGGGTCTTCCGGGCGTTCCGCACCACGCCGAGCGCCAGCGCAGTGAGGCCGATGAGAACGAGCGGCGCGGCGACCACCGCCCAGCCGCCGAGGTGCGACACCCCGAACAGCACCGCAACCCAGACCACGACGATAAAGGCGGCGAAGGTCAGCCAGGCAATAAGCACGGCGGCGCGGCCCAGCCGCCCGGCGACCCTGAGCCGGACCGCCAGGCCGACCAGCGTGAGCAGCGCCGTCAGGGTCACGGCGATGGCGACGAGCGTGAGAGCCGACATCCCCCAAGATAGCTGAGGAGCCGGGTGGTCCGGGATTCCACCGTTCGAAGGTGCCCAGCCTATCCGATTTCCGGGTTGTGGGAAGATCGGCGGGGAAGCGCTCGAGGCTCCCGCTGCCGTTTGCAGCGCGTTCCATGATAGGTCATCTTGGCCGGCACCGGCTCGCCAGGCGCGGCCATCGGCCGGCCGCCGGGCACGGACAGGGACGGAACAGCTGATGCGCGCGACACGACTCTTGGCCACGCACGATATCCGTACCATGGAGGTGGCGATGCCGGCGCCGGGTCCCGGCGAGGTGCTGATCCGGATCGAAGCGGCCGGGATCTGCGGCACCGACCGGCATCTGTTCAAGGGCGAGTTTCCGTGCGCGCCGCCGGTCACGCTCGGCCACGAATTTGCCGGCATCGTGCTTGCCGCGGGCGACGGCGTGGCGCTCGCCGCCGGGACGCGCGTCACCTGCGACCCCAACGACTGGTGCGGCGACTGTGCCGAGTGCCGCCGCGGCCGGGTCAATCTGTGCGAGCGCAACGTCGCCACCGGCATCCACCGCGACGGCGGCTTTGCGGAGTTCGCGGTGTTCCCGGCACGCCGGGCGATCACCCTGCCGGCCGACCTCGACCCGCTCCACGGGGCGTTCTGCGAGCCGCTTGCGTGCACGCTGCACGGCCTCGACATCGGCGCTCCGGTTGCCGGGGAGCGCGTGCTGGTGATCGGCGGCGGAGTGATCGGCCTGCTGGCGCTGCAGCTGGCGCAGCTTGCCGGCGCCGAGACCATGCTGCTCACCCGCCACCCTGCCAAGCGCGCGCTGGCCGGCAGGCTGGGCGTCGGCGAGACCGCGGCAACGCCGGAGGAAGCCTTCCGCATCTGGCCGCAAGGCGCAGACCTGACGCTCGAATGCGCCGGCGTTCCGGAGACCGTGGCGGGCGCTGCGCCGCTCACCCGCAAAGGCGGCCGCGTCGTCGTGCTCGGTGTGCTGGCGCAAGGCGCCGAGGTGCCGATCGAGCCGTTCGACCTCCTGTTCCGTGAGATCCAGCTGCGCTTTGCCTTCCTCAACCCGTTCACCCAGGCGCGGGCCGCGCAGTTGATCGCATCCGGCAGGATCAAGGTCGACGCGCTGATCTCGCGGGTCATCGCGCTCGAGGAGGCTGCACCGGCGATCGCCGCGCCGCCCGCCCCCGGCGAGGTCAAGGTGCTGGTCGTGGGGTGCGATGACGGTGACCGACGCGGCACTGCTCGCGGGTGCCGCGTTCCTGGCCGGCGTGCTCAACACAGTGGCGGGCGGCGGCACCTTCCTGACCTTTCCCGCGCTGGTCTATGCCGGGCTACCGCCCGTCGCCGCCAACGCCACCAGCGCGGTTGCCGTGTTTCCCGGCTACATCGCCGGGGCGCTCGGCTTTGCGCGCGAGATCTCCGCGTTCGACCGGCGGCGGCTCGCCGAGATCGGCGCGATCACCGCTGTCGGCGGGCTGATCGGGTCGCTGCTTCTGCTCGCCTCCTCCAACCGGGCGTTCAGGGCGATCGTGCCGGTGCTGCTTGCCTTCGCCACGCTTTCCTTCGCCTTCGGCGAGCGGCTCGAGAGATGGCTGCCCAGCGGCAGGGCCGAAGGCAGGCCAAGCCGGCTCGGGCTTCTCTTGGTTGCGATCTACGGCGGCTATTTCAACGGCGGGCTCGGCATCGTGCTGCTGGCGCTGTTTTCGCTGTCGGGCATGCGCGACCTCAACCTGATGAACGGCCTCAAGAACGGGCTTTCCTTCATTCTCTCGGCCATCTCCGTCGTCACCTTCGCCGCAGCCGGCATCGTCGCCTGGCCGCAGGCGCTCATGATGATGGTGGCGGCCAGCCTCGGCGGCTACGTCGGCGCGCCGCTGGCGCGAGCGCTTCCCAGAGCGGCATTGCGGGCGCTGGTGATCGCGATCGGCGCGCTGATGAGCGCGGTGTTTTTCTGGCGGCTTGTCGGGTGAGTAGAGCAATTCCAGGAGAAGCCGAAACCGGTTTCCGTCCGCAATTGCGAAACAACAAGAACTTAGCGCGGGTCAGCGATTCGAAGAAACGCTGAACTGCTCGAGCGGTGGCCGGCGCGGCATCGCGCCGGAGGCGAGCGGTCTTTGGAGTCGGGCTACCTGGGGCCGCTCACCCCCTCCTGTCCGCGCGTTCAGGGACCGGCATCATATCATCCCGGCCCGCCCGATCCGTTCACATATCGGTGCATCGCAGCGGCAGCGGCGCCCGTCAGCTGCCGGCCTGCGCCGCCGTCACCCGCCAGACCGTGTTGCCGACGTCGTCGGCAATCAGCAGCGCCCCGCTTTTGTCGAGCGCCACCCCGACCGGGCGGCCTTGCGCCTTGTCGTCCTTCAGAAAGCCGGTGACCACGTCCACCGCCTTGCCGCTCGGCTTGCCGCCGGTGAACGGCACGTAGACGACCTTGTAGCCGTTGAAGCCGCCGCGGTCCCAGCTGCCATGCTCGCCGACGAAGGCTCCGCCGTGATAGGCGGCCGGCAAGGCGTTGGCGGTGCTGAACACCATGCCGAGCGGGGCGACGTGCGAGCTCAGCGCATAGTCGGGGGCAATGGCGGCGGCGACCAGATCGGGCCGCTGCGGCATCACCCTGGGATCGAGATGCTGGCCATAATAGCTGTAAGGCCAGCCGTAGAAGCCGCCATCCTTGACCGAGGTCATGTAGTCGGGCACGAGATCCGGGCCGAGTTCGTCGCGTTCGTTGACGACGGTCCACAGCGCGCCGCTCTCCGGCTCGAACGACAGCCCGTTCGGATTGCGCAGCCCGCTTGCAAAGACCCGCCATTTGCCGGTCTGCCGGTCGACCTCCCAGATAGCGGCGCGATTCTTCTCCGCTTCCATGCCGTTCTCGCCGACATTGCTGTTGGAACCGACCCCGACATAGAGCAGCTTGCCGTCGGGACTTGCCACCAGGCTCTTGGTCCAATGGTGGTCGATCGGACCGCCTGGCAGCGGCAGGAACGGGGTGCCCGGCGTGGCGATCTTGGTGTCACCCTCGGTGTAGGCGTAGCGCATGACGGAGTCGGTGTTGGCGACATAGAGGTCGGAGCCGACCAGGGCGACGCCGAAGGGGGAATTCAGGTGGTCGAGAAAGACGCTCTGCGTCTCGGGCTTGCCGTCGCCGTCGGCATCGCGCAGCAAGGTGATGCGGTTGCTTGGCATGTCGTCACCGCCGCCGCCCGAGGTGACCAGCGATTCGATGAAGCCCATGACGATGTCCTTGGGCCGCTTGACCGCATCGGTCCCCGGTGCCTTCGATTCGACCACCAGGATGTCGCCATTGGGCAGCACGTAGAGCGAGCGCGGATGCTGCAGCCCGGTCACCAGGGGTTCGATCTTCAATCCCTCCGCCACTTTCGGGGCAGCACCATCCTTCCAGCCGATGACCGAGGCGAGATGCATCGGCGGGAACAGATATTGGTGCGGCTCGGGCAGTTGCGGGTCCGGCCCGACCTGGGTCTGCGGGTCGAAGGGCTGGTCGTTGCACGCCGACAGGGCCAGCAGGCCCGTGCCGGCAAGTGCCAAGAGAGCAATGCGCATCGGCTTCACTTCGCTGCTGATCTCCAATTCACAGGACCACCCGTTCCTGCAGGCGGCCCGAACGTCGCCGGCCGAGCACGCCGGACACGATGATCACAAGGACGGTGATGGCCGACAGCGTCAGGCCCCAGGGGACGACGGAAGTCCAGCCGTCGCGCGTGTGAACGAAGGCGTTGACGACGGCAAGCACCCAGGCAAGCAGATAGCCGAGCAGCCGCCATCGGTCGGCCGGGCCGATGCCTCTCAGCCGCCCCGTCATCCAGTCGAACAGCCCGACCAGCACCGCCACCAGCCCGACCAGTGTTCCGGCCGAGACCAGCCATGCGGAGAAGTTTGCCCACATCATCTCAGCCGAGCGCCAATAGGCGATATCGGTGAGCAGCGAACCGGCCAATGCGGCGGCAGCAACATGGAGAAGCGCCGGATGGGTCGGGCGCCGGACCGTCACGGCGACGGGGGCTGGCATCTGCGTATCGATCGGCATCAAATTGCGGCCTCGGCGCTCCGTCGGGGTAGAACCCCTTTCTTCAAGGCATGTTCCGGGCGGCGCTTCACGAGTGCTTGAAGCCGCGGCCTTCACAAGGTTCGAACGGCGCGCCGCGTCCAGCGTGCGTTGAAATTGCGCCCGGGCTGTGTAGTTCTAGAGCCGGCCCCTCGGGTCACGCCCCGCCGATCATCAACCCCCCGCCAGTTTCTTGACCAGCTACGATAGGATCGCCTGATGCAACGATTGGACTTTTTGGACCGCTACAGCCCCTATGCCCTCGGGCTGCTGCGCATTGTTGCAGCGCTGACCTTCATGGAACACGGCATGCAGAAGCTGTTCGGCTTCCCCGCGGCGGCCGGTGGGGGCCAGCCCGCATTGCTGTCTCTGGCCGGGCTCGCCGGCATCCTCGAATTCTTCGGCGGCATCCTGCTTCTGATCGGCCTGTTCACCCGCCCGGTCGCCTTCCTGCTGTCCGGCGAGATGGCCGTCGCCTACTGGATCGCACATGCGCCGAGAAGCTTCTTCCCGGTGCTCAACGGCGGCGATGCGGCCATTCTCTACTGCTTCGTCTTCCTGCTGCTGTTCTTTGCCGGGCCCGGAGCCTGGAGCCTCGACGGACGCTCCTCGACGACCTCGACCTATCGCCGCTGACCGGAACGGCCGGTGCGGCTGCGGAGCGGCCGAGGCGCCGCCCGCCTCACATCTCGGCCGCCGGCGACAGCGGCGTGCCCGGGCGATAGACCAGCACCGGCCGAATCTCGTAGACGGCGCTCGGATTGGCGCGGCGCAAGTCGCGGGCGGCCGCGACGGCCTCGTCCCGGGAGGCACAATCGAGGAGGTAGAGGCCGAGCAGCTCCTCCTTGGTCTCGGCAAACGGTCCGTCGATCAGCATCCCGGTGCCCGCGCCGCGCAGCGTCACGGCCTCCCGCGTCGGCCCGAGCCGGGCCGCCGGCCCTAGCCGCTTCTCCTGAACGAGACGCTGATTGACCTTGAGGAGGTCGGCCATCACGGCCGCGTCCTCATCTTTGGTCCAGGCTCCGACCACGCCCTCCTCGTGATAGGCCAAGATGGCGTAAAACATCGAAAGATCCTTCTTGCCGGCCGGCACCCGTCGGGGCGAGCCGGGGGTTGAGCCCACGCGGCGAGCGCCCTTCGTAGAGCAATTCGGGGAAAACTGGCAACGGCCTTCCGTCCGGACCCGCGGAACGACAACGAGTTGAGCGGAGCAGCGGTTCGAAGAAGGACCCGGGGGCTCTCGATTGCGGCGCAGGCAGTCAGGCGAGGCCTCGACACCCCCCAGCGAAACCCGTGGATGCGAACTGCTGCCTGCTGCAGGAATGCGCCTGACCGGAAGCGTCGTTTGACGAGGCTGTGATGCTTTCGCGACGCTCCCGGGCACCAGTCTAGCGTGAGCGGTGCGTCAAATCGGTTAGCCTGCCCGGCGGCACATCACAACAAGCCTAGGGTTTATATGACCGCACACCACCCTCAAAGAGGGCGTTGGCGCGCTTGGCCAGGCGAATCAGCTTGATCGTCCGCCCCATCGCATCACAAGGCGGGTCCTTCTCCGCCCTCAGCGGGACTGGCGCGAGGCGGCTGCGCTACCCGTTGGATTTATGAGCCGGCCACATATCTCGCTCGCCTGGCTAGGCTGACCCGCCGGCAGCGTGCCGCTAAGATCGGCAGTCCGCACTTACACCCGCCAAGGGCGGACAACTCGCCCGCCGCGACGTCCGAATTTTCGGGAGGGGATTGCGCGGCGGGCCCCTTGCTTTTTTTCCGCGATCAGGCGGCGGCGTGCCCCCGCCATGCCAGCGCCCGCGTGCGCCGATGCGCCTTTGAACGGCACCTGCGATCACGGCCTCGTTACAGGCTGTCGCCGGCCTTTTACTTCGGCTGTCGAAGAACCATTTAAGGGATGTCGGGTGGATGGGACATCCGGCAGAGCCCGCCTCCCATTTGCTGCCCCGCCCCCGCTTTCGGGCAGCGGCGGGCTCACGGCTCCAAGCGGCCGCCCTCCCTCAGAGCAATTCCAGGAAGAGTGGCAACGGTTTTCCATCCGGAATTGCCTAAAAACAAGGACTTAGAGCCTAGCACCGATGCTGGAGAAACGGTGATCCGCTCCAGCGTTCGATCCTGTGGCCGCCGGGCGCGCGCAAGGCACACGCTGCAGGCATTGTTTTGGGGGAGAGTGGTTTTTGGGGGTGAGCGCCCAGGCAAGTTCATCTGGTTCGCTCACCCCAAGGGAGAGAGACTCCCTACTCGCGCAAGCCTAGATCGATTCGGGTTAGCAAAGAATTAACCCGCCCCTATTCCTTGTGGGTAAACACCCCGCCGACGGCAGGCCGCGGCCTACGCCTTCCGCCGTTTATCGCCGCTCTTCACCGCCGCCGAAAGCTCTTCGGCTCCGCGTCCGGCCGCAACTCACGCTCTGGCACGGAACCTGCATGACCAGCAGTGGGTGGGTTTTATTGTGTCAGCGTGAAACAGAGCGTGAGATCTGAGTATCACATTGGGGCGGCGGGCTGAGCGGTGGGGCTAGCGGCGGCCGGAGCGATCCGGCCGCCGCGGCGATTTCGGAGGCAAGGGCAAAATGAATCTGGAAAGACTGTTCGACCTGAAGACCGATGAACCATCGGCGGAACCCAAGGTCCCGTCGCAGACCGAGCTCTGGGTGAGCACTGTGCTGAGCGGCCTGCGCACTTGGGGAATGTGCCTTGCCGCGGTCTGGGCAGTGGTGAAGATTTTGGATGCCCTGCCGCTTTAGGGGCGTCCTATTGGCTTTTCCGTCGGGGCCGTCGTAGCTCGTGCACCTCGGTCAGCGCCATGGCCAACAGGTAAGTTAGGAACTCGAATCGATAGCTGCTTGCCTGTAATTGCGCGTCGATCAGCAGCAGCTCGATCGACGTCAACGCCTGCTGCCGCCGACGCGAAAGATTTCGCCTTCGCCATCTCGTCTTCATCCCCGTGCCCAAGTCTCCTCTGGCACGATATGGGCAAAGGAAACGTTGACATTCTTCGGCCGGCAACTTGGAGAGGCGATCGCGACCCTGACGTCCAGCCGGAGATTTCCGGCCCTTGACGTCCAAGTTTGATGCCGGATGTCGGAAGCGGCTGTCGAACGCCAAGCCCGCCCAACTTCGTCGGCTGTTCCCGCCCAATGCCGGCCTGTCCCGCTTATCGGTTGTTGACTGACCCTGACCAGGCGAAAAGCGGACATCGCCGTGGATCCACGGCACGAGCGTGGATGCGCCAAAAAACTCTCAATGTAAGCCGCTTCGAATCGAGGCTTGCTTACTTTTTCCATCGAAATCCGAAGAATTTCAGGGGTCGCGATTTGGCCGTGTGTGGCAGCAGCGCAACACTATCCAGTACAAATCGAAGCTTCAACTACAGACTGCTTACCGCGGTCAGCACCTATTTTTTAAACTAGGCACGCTGAAGAAACTGTATGGCCTTGTTCGGCCGCCGATTTCTGAATTGCGCTGCGAGGGATGTTGAGATCGGCCGTTCGTAGACTCTTGCTGAGTTCAGCAGCCAGTTTCGCAACCCTTTCCGGCGGAGCCTCGGTCCACGCGGCCAACCTTCAATGGGATGCCAATGGTGCTGCCGGCGGCAGCGGTGGAACAGGCGTCTGGAACACGCTCAACCTCAACTGGTTCAACGGCTTGACGTATCAGGCTTGGAACAACGGCGCTGTCGACGACGCTGCGTTCGGGGGCACTGCAGGAACGGTTACCCTCGGCGGCGCCATCACCGTCCACAATGTCAGCTTCGCTACCACGGGATATTTGCTCGGCTCCGGAACCCTAGCCCTCAGCGGGGTCGCTCCGGTCATCGGCGTCACGAGCGGGTCGGCCACGATTGGCTCCCAAATGCTGGGCGCAAACGGCATGACGAAGACGGGCACGGGCTCCCTGACCCTGACCGGCGACAGCTCCTACACCGGCGGCACGACGATCGCCGCCGGCTCGCTGATCATCGGCAATGGCGGCACCACCGGATCGATTATCGGCAACGTCGTCGACAATGGCGGGCTGACCTTCAACCGCAGCGACAGCCTGAGCTTCGGCGGCACGATCAGCGGCACCGGCACGCTGACCAAGCAGGGGGCCGGCACGCTGACCCTGACCGGCGACAACAGCTATGCCGGGGTGACGACCGATCAGCGCCGGTGTGCTGCAGCTCGGCAATGGCGGCACGACCGGCAGCATCACCGGCAACATCGCCGAATGCCGGCTCGGTGATCTTCAACCGCTGCGAATGCGCTGACCTATGCCGGGGTGGTGAGCGGCAGCGGCTCTCTCACCCAGGCCGGCACCGGCACGCTGACCCTGACCGGGACCAACACCTATACCGGCGGCACGACGATCAGTGCCGGTGTGCTGCAGCTCGGCAATGGCGGCACCACCGGCTCGGTCACCGGCAACATCGTCGACAACGGTGCCCTGGTGTTCAACCGCTCCACTGCACTGACCTATGCCGGGGTGGTGAGCGGCAGCGGCTCGCTCACCCAGGCCGGCACCGGCACGCTGACCCTAACTGGAGCCAATACCTTCACCGGCGACACGACGATCAATGCGGGCAGCACCCTGTCGCTCGGCGCCGCTGGAACAACGGGCAGCGTGGCCGGCAACATCGCCGACAACGGTGCGCTGGTGTTCAACCGCTCGAATGCGGTGACCTATGGGGGCACGATCAGCGGCATCGGCAGCCTGACCAAGCAGGGCGCCGGCACGCTGACCCTGACCGGCGACAGCACCTACACCGGCGGCACGACGATCGCTGCCGGCTCGCTGATCATCGGCAATGGCGGGACAGCCGGCATCGATCGTCGGCAACATCGTCGACAATGGCGGGCTGACCTTCAACCGCAGCGACAGCCTGAGCTTCGGCGGCACGATCAGCGGCACCGGCACGCTGACCAAGCAGGGGGCCGGCACGCTGACCCTGACCGGCGACAACAGCTATGCCGGGGTGACGACCGTCAGCGCCGGTGTGCTGCAGCTCGGCAATGGCGGCACGACCGGCTCGCGTCACCGGCAACATCGTCGACAACGGCGCCTTGGTGTTCAACCGCTCCACTGCGCTGACCTATGCCGGGGTGGTGAGCGGCAGCGGCTCGCTCACCCAGGCCGGCACCGGCACGCTGACCCTAACTGGAGCCAATACCTTCACCGGCGACACGACGATCAATGCGGGCAGCACCCTGTCGCTCGGCGCCGCTGGAACAACGGGCAGCGTGGCCGGCAACATCGCCGACAACGGTGCGCTGATGTTCAACCGCTCGAATGCGGTGACCTATGGAGGCACGATCAGCGGCATCGGCAGCCTCACCAAAACAGGCGGCTTAAGTCTCACTCTGACCGGCGACAGCTCCTACACCGGCGGCACGACGATCGCCGCCGGCTCGCTGATCATCGGCAATGGCGGGACAGCGGGCAGCATCGTCGGCAACGTCGTCGACAATGGCGGGCTGACCTTCAACCGCAGCGACAGCCTGAGCTTCGGCGGCACGATCAGCGGCACCGGCACGCTGACCAAGCAGGGGGCCGGCACGCTGACCCTGACCGGCGACAACAGCTATGCCGGGGTGACGACGATCAGCGCCGGTGTGCTGCAGCTCGGCAATGGCGGCACGACCGGCTCGATCACCGGCAACATCGCCGATGCCGGCTCGGTGATCTTCAACCGCAGCAACGCATCTCACCTACGGCGGGGTGATCAGCGGAGCCGGCAAGTGTCAGCCAAGCAGGGCACCGGCACGCTGACCCTGACCGGGACCAACACCTATACCGGCGGCACGACGATCAGTGCCGGTGTGCTGCAGCTCGGCAATGGCGGCACCACCGGCTCGGTCAGCGGCAACATCGTCGACAACGGCGCCTTGGTGTTCAACCGCTCCACCGCGCTGACCTATGCCGGGGTGGTGAGCGGCAGCGGCTCGCTCACCCAGGCCGGCACCGGCACGCTGACCCTAACTGGAGCCAATACCTTCACCGGCGACACGACGATCAATGCGGGCAGCACCCTGTCGCTCGGCGCCGCTGGAACAACGGGCAGCGTGGCCGGCAACATCGCCGACAACGGTGCGCTGGTGTTCAACCGCTCGAATGCGGTGACCTATGGAGGCACGATCAGCGGCATCGGCAGCCTCACCAAAACAGGCGGCTCAAGTCTCACTCTGACCGGCGACAGCTCCTACACCGGCGGCACGACGATCGCCGCCGGCTCGCTGATCATCGGCAATGGCGGCACCACCGGCATCGATCATCGGCAACGTCGTCGACAACGGCGGGCTGACCTTCAACCGCAGCGACAGCCTGAGCTTCGGCGGCACGATCAGCGGCACCGGCACGCTGACCAAGCAGGGGGCCGGCACGCTGACCCTGACCGGCGACAACACCTATGCCGGGGTCACGACCGTCAGCGCCGGTGTGCTGCAGCTCGGCAACGGCGGCACCACCGGCTCGATCACCGGCAACATCGCCGATGCCGGCTCGGTGATCTTCAACCGCCGCAACGATCTCACCTACGGCGGGGTCGATCAGCGGCAGCCGGCAGTGTCACCCAAGCAGGGCACCGGCACGACTGACCCTGACCGGGACCAACACCTATACCGGCGGCACGACGATCAGTGCCGGTGTGCTGCAGCTCGGCAATGGCGGCACCACCGGCTCGGTCACCGGCAACATCGTCGACAATGGCGCCTTGGTGTTCAACCGCTCCACTGCACTGACCTATGCCGGGGTGGTGAGCGGCAGCGGCTCGCTCACCCAGGCCGGCACCGGCACGCTGACCCTAACTGGAGCCAATACCTTCACCGGCGACACGACGATCAATGCGGGCAGCACCCTGTCGCTCGGCGCCGCTGGAACAACGGGCAGCGTGGCCGGCAACATCGCCGACAACGGTGCGCTGGTGTTCAACCGCTCGAATGCGGTGACCTATGGAGGCACGATCAGCGGCATCGGCAGCCTCACCAAAACAGGCGGCTTAAGTCTCACTCTGACCGGCGACAGCTCCTACACCGGCGGCACGACGATCGCCGCCGGCTCGCTGATCATCGGCAATGGCGGCACAACCGGCAGCGATCGTCGGCAACGTCGTCGACAATGGCGGGCTGACCTTCAACCGCAGCGACAGCCTGAGCTTCGGCGGCACGATCAGCGGCACCGGCACGCTGACCAAGCAGGGGGCCGGCACGCTGATCCTAACCGGGACCAACACCTATGCCGGCGACGACGACCGTCAGCGCCGGTGTGCTGCAGCTCGGCAATGGCGGCACGACCGGCTCGATCAGCGGCAACATCGCCGATGCCGGCTCGGTGATCTTCAACCGCAGCAACGATCTCACCTACGGCAGTGTCGATCAGCGGAGCCGGAAGCGTCGTCACAGCAGCGGCACCGGCACGCTGACCCTGACCGGGACCAACACCTATACCGGCGGCACGACGATCAGTGCCGGTGTGCTGCAGCTCGGCAATGGCGGCACGACCGGCTCGGTCAGCGGCAACATCGTCGACAACGGTGCCTTGGTGTTCAACCGCTCCGACCGCGCTGACCTATGCCGGGGTGGTGAGCGGCAGCGGCTCGCTCACCCAGGCCGGCACCGGCACGCTGACCCTAACTGGAGCCAATACCTTCACCGGCGACACGACGATCAATGCGGGCAGCACCCTGTCGCTCGGCGCCGCTGGAACAACGGGCAGCGTGGCCGGCAACATCGCCGACAACGGTGCGCTGATGTTCAACCGCTCGAATGCGGTGACCTATGGAGGCACGATCAGCGGCATCGGCAGCCTCACCAAAACAGGCGGCTTAACTCTCACTCTGACCGGCGACAGCTCCTACACCGGCGGCACGACGATCGCCGCCGGCTCGCTGATCATCGGCAATGGCGGCACAGCCGGGTCGCATCATCGGCAACGTCGTCGACAATGGCGGGCTGACCTTCAACCGCAGCGACAGCCTGAGCTTCGGCGGCACGATCAGCGGCACCGGCACGCTGACCAAGCAGGGGGCCGGCACGCTGACCCTGACCGGCGACAACAGCTATGCCGGGGTGACGACGATCAGCGCCGGTGTACTGCAGCTCGGCAATGGCGGCACGACCGGCTCGATCAGCGGCAACATCGTCGACAACGGTGGTCTGATCTTCAACCGCTCGAATGCGGTGACCTATGGAGGCACGATCAGCGGCCTCGGCAGCCTCACCAAAACAGGCGGCTCGAGCCTCATTCTGACCGGCGCCAACACCTACACGGGCGGCACCATGATCGCTGCCGGCACCTTGCAGCTCGGCAATGGCGGCACCACTGGATCGATACTCGGTGATGTTGCCGACAATGGGGTACTCGCCTTCAACCGCACCGACGCCGTGCAATTCGATGGCACCATCTCCGGCAGCGGCGCGGTGCAGCAACTCGGGCCCGGCACCCTCATGCTCTCGGGCGCCAATACCTACACAGGCCCAACCGCGGTCAATGGCGGCATCCTGTCGGTCAACGGCTCGATCGCGTCGTCGTCGCTGACGACGGTCGATCCGGGCGGCACGCTGGGCGGCAACGGCACGGTCGGCGACACCACGATCGCCGGCGGCACGCTCGCGCCCGGCAATTCCATCGGCACCCTCACGGTGGCCGGAGATCTCGTGTTCGGCGCCGGATCCAAGTATGCGGTCGACGTCTCGCCGGCCGCCGCCGACCGCACCAACGTCGCGGGAACCGCGCTTCTGTCCGGCGGAACCGTCGTCGTGACCTACCTGCCGGGGACCTTCGTCGCCAAGGACTATACGATCCTCAATGCGGCGGGCGGCTTTGCCGGAACCACCTTTGCCGGGCTTGATGCGGCATCGCTGCCCGGCCTGACCACCAGGCTCGTCTATGACCCGACCGACGTTCACCTGGTCACCGCAGCCGACGAGACCGCCCCCGCCTTCGGCGCTTTGAACCGCAATCAGCGGGCCGTTGCCGGGACCCTGCTCGACTATTTCGATGTCAATGGCGTGCTGCCGGCCGAATTCGCTGCGCTGAACGCCGAGGGCCTGACGGTGGTCTCAGGCGAGCTGGCGGCCGCCGGGCTCACCGCCGGCCTCGACAGTGCCGACCAGTTCCTCAAGGCGCTCGACGGCCAGCTGGAAACCGGAGCCGGCCTGCCCGTTCAGGGAGGCGCTGCGGCCGCCTATGCCGATGACGCCAAGCCCGCCTCCGACGAGAGGTTTGCCTTGCTCGGACATTCGGCCGGCCATGACGCCGACCAGGTCCAGTCGGTTTTCGCGCGACGCTGGAATGTGTGGGGCACCGCCTATGGCGGGTCCGAGGAGACCGGCGGCGATCCCGCCGTCGGATCGCACGATACCACGGCAGACGTCTGGGGGTTGGTCGGCGGCCTGAGCTATCATGTCGACGACACGCTGGTCGGCTTCGGCTTGGGCGGCGGCTGGAGCGACTTTTCGCTGTCGGACGGCCTGGGCAGCGGCAGCGCCAACACCTTCAATGCCGGCCTCTATGGCCGCCAGGGCTTTGGCAACGCCTATGTCTCCGGTGCACTTGCCTACGGCTTCAACGACGTCGACACCCAACGCACCGTGTTCGGCGATGTGCTCAACGCGGATTTCGACGCCAACAGCTACTCCGGCCGGGCCGAGGCCGGCTACCGTTTCGAAGCGCCCGTTGCCGCGATCGCGCCCTATGCAGCCTTCCAGGCGACCGCCTATCACCTGCCCGGCTATTCCGAGACGTCGAGCGGCAGTCCCTTCGCCCTGCACTACGACTCCGACACCACCACCGCCACCCGGGTGGAACTCGGCGCGCGGCTGGAGCATGCGCTGGCATTGAGCGACGGCGGCCTGCTCACGCTCACCGGCCGCGCCGCCTGGGCGATCAACGGCGGCACCGACCGCAATGTCGGGGCTGCTTTCCAGAGCCTGCCCGGAACGGCCTTCACCATCGACGGCGCCGAGCCGGACCGCAACGCATTGCTGCTCGACGCCGGCGCCGGCTACCGGGCACCGTCCGGAATCTTTGCCGCCGCTACCTTCGAGGGCGAGTTCTCCGGCAACGTAAAGAGCTACGCCGGCAAGGTGAAGGTCGGCTACAGCTGGTAGGCAAGAATTGACGGGCCGATTTCGATCGTCGGCATCCGTTGTCAATTGAAAATGCCGAGGTCAACGCGCCCTTCTGCACTTGGCGGAATAGAGATCCAATGACGCTCGGCGGATAGATCGCCTTCGTCCCTGCTCGGTGGTGGGGGCTCCTCCAGGCACCTTCCTCTGGCTTGGAAATCCGAGCACACCCTGGGTAACTTCAGCCTTCGCTAAGCAGGTACTACGTCGTCATCCGCATTCGCGCCTCAATGCCCAGAAGCCGGGCGCTCACCTCACATAGTCGCGGCGCCAGTCCGGCGTCGCGCCGACGGCAATGCCCTTGTCGTCGAACAGATGGACGAAGGCCGAAGGCAGCGCGAGCGGCACGTCGTCGCCCGGCCTGGCGCCGGAGATGCCGCGTTGGGCCAGCGTAAAGCGCTCGCCGGAGGCAAGCCGCGCGTGGATGATGGTCTCCGAGCCAAGAATCTCCGTCGCCTCGACCTTGGCTTTGAGCGGCCCGCTGCCAATCTCGGCATGCTCGGGACGAATGCCGATCGTCACCGGCGCGCCGTCCGGCAGACTGGCGTCGCGGCCGGGCAGCGCAACGGTCGCCCCTCGGCCAGCTCCAGCGCGAGCGACGCCATCTCCCGGCCGACCTTCGCGCCGACGAAATTCATCTGCGGCGCGCCGAGGAAGCCGGCGACAAAACGGTTGGCCGGACGCGCGTAGAGCTCGACCGGCGAGCCCACCTGCTCGACCACGCCTTCGCGCAGCACCACGATCTGGTCGGCCATGGTCATGGCCTCGACCTGGTCATGGGTGACGTAGATCATGGTCGACTTCAGGCGGCGGTGGAGCGCGACCAGTTCGCCGCGCATTTTGACCCTGAGCTCGGCGTCGAGGTTGGACAGCGGCTCGTCGAACAGGAACGCCTTGGGTTCCTTGACGATGGCGCGGCCGATGGCGACGCGCTGGCTCTGTCCGCCCGACAGCTGGTTCGGCCTCCGCTTCATCAGATGCTGGATCTGCAGGATCTCGGCCGCCTTCGCGACCCGCTTGTCGATTTCGGGTCTTGGGCGTGCGCAGATTCTCGAGGCCGAAGCGCAAATTCTGCTCGACGCTCATGTGCGGGTAGAGCGCATAGGACTGGAACACCATCGCCATGCCGCGCGCCGACGGCAGCAGATGGTCGCAGCGCTTGCCGTCGATGTGGACCTCGCCGGAGCTGACCTCTTCGAGGCCGGCGATCATCCTGAGCAGCGTGGACTTGCCGCAGCCCGACGGGCCGACGAAGACCGTGAAGGCGCCTTCGTCGACCGCAAGGTTGATGCCGCGGATCACTTCGAGCGACTGGAAGCTCTTCCTGACCTCCCTGAGTTCGATCGCCGCCATCACGCTACCGTCGGTTGTCCCGGCGCGAACTGCAAGGGTAGACGCTCACCCGCGACAATTGCGCGGCGCTTGCCGAGCCGATGCACGCCAAGGCCGGCGACGGCGATCTCCGAAACGTCGAGGCTGCCGCCGAGCACGCTGAGAGTCAGTTCCCCGGCATGGCTTGTCAGCTGGCCATAGCCATTGCCGGCCGACCAGAACAGTGTGAAATCGCCCTCCGCCTTTGGTGCGAAGCCGATGCGCCCGGCGACCAGATCGGCGCTCAGACCGGCCCAGGCGTTGACCAACTGCCACGCCGACATCGAGCGGGCGTAGTAGGAGCCGCATTCGATGTCGTTCCAGGGATTGCGGCGCGAACCGTCGTGGCGATCACGCGCGGCGCGAACGATGTCGAGGCCCTCTTCGACCAGCCCGCGCATGATCATGTGCGAGGCCGACATGTATTCGATGCCGGTCCACACTTCCTCGGCATAGGGTGCCGCGACCATCGGCTGGCGAATACCCTCGGGATAGGTCGCCACCAGCAATCCGCCTTCGTCTTCATAGGCGTAGTTGCGGCACGGGTTGAAATGGTTCTCGAGGCTGGGCAGGAAGTTGTTGGCATGCACGGCCTTCAGCGCCGCCGTGACCTTGCCGTCATCGAGGAAGCCGCCGAGACCGGCGACCTCGGCGTGCCATTGCCCGAGGATCTGGTCGGTGATGCAGCCTTCGCCCATCTGGTATTTCAGCTCCGAATGCTCGTCGGACCAGTAGGTTTCCATGAAACCGTCGGCGAGCACGCCGGCCTTGCGGCCGGTGTCGAACGGCGCCAGCACGCTTTTGTCGGAGAGGTCGATGTCCTGGACGAACCAGCGGCCGTTGAACAGCTTGTCGTCGATGTATTTCGCGCCGTTGCGGCCAAGCTCGCCGCAGGTGTCGGCGAAATCCTGTTCGCCAAGTGCTGCCGCCATTTCCGAGGCGGCCAGCAACGCCGCCACGTAGATCGAGCCGAGCCAGGAATTCGGGTTGAACAGCTCCATGTCGAGGGTCTGGTGCTGGCGGCCGGACAGCACGCCGGTTTGCTCCGGATCCCAGCGGTCCGGATTGTCCTTGCTCCAGGCATATTCGACGGCGCGCCTGACCTTTGGCCAGTAGCGCTTCAGCCATTCGGTGTCGCCCGACAGCTTCCAGTCGCGATAGGTCTTGATCACGGCGCCGAAGTGCCCGTCGGCGCATGGGCCGATGACGTCGAAGCCGGCTCCGAGCGGCAGCTTCTGGCGAAACGTAAGGCCGCCGGTCGGCAGCATGGTTGTAGGTGAATTCGGTCTCGCGCAGCGTGCGCTCCAGCGCCGGGAACAGATGCGGCAGCGCCTGCTGGTAGTTCCAGACATGGGTGCAGGTGCCCTCGCAGGAGCCGTCCTGCGTGTGCTGGCCCTCCCATGCCCAGATCTCGCCGCCCTCCAGCCGGATCACGGTGGCGGTGCGCAGCAGCGCCAGGGTCGCGGTCGCCGCATCCTTGATCTCGGCCGGCAGGGTCGAGCCGAACACGCCGTCGCGGAACGCGATGGTCTCACCGGCGAGCTTGTCCCAACGCTCTAGGGCGTCGCGTGCGCTTGCCTCGGAGTCCGCCCAGTGATTGGCGTAGTAGTTGCGCCAGGTCGGCGTCTCGCGGTCGGGGATTGGCGAATCCGGCGAGGCACGGAACGCCCAGTAGATGTCGCCCGTCGGAAAGCTCCAGGAGATGGCGAAGCGCACTTTCTTGCGTCCGCCGGCCGGAATCGTCACGCGCGCCGCCAGCGTGCCGTGCTCGGGCTGCAGGCTCATATGCCGCGACAGCCGCGGCTTGTCGTAGTGCCGCTCCGGCAGCCGGCCGGGTCGTGCGAATTCCTTCCAGAACACAGCGAGGTTGTCGAACCACTGGCCGCGGTAGTGAAAGTCGGTGTGGTCGACGTCCTCGGCGTCGGTGGCGATGGTCAGGTCGCCACGATCGGCCGGCTGCAAATTCTGGTCGGACGAGGTCAGCAGCAGCGTGCTTAGTCCGTTCTTGCGCTCGAATGCGTGGATGCCGCTGTTGGCGCCATAGTTGCCGAGCGTTCCGGCCAGCGTGTAGGTGAGATCGTCGCCGGTGTCGTTGACCAGCTCGAACTCGAACATGGCGACCGGCATCGCGCTGTCGTGGTCGTTGTGCGGGATAAACGGCGACAGCGCCGTCAGGCGCACGCCGCCCGGGAAGCGCTCGTCCTTGAACACCAGGTCGGCGGTCGGGAAGCGGCCGTAGAAATCGACCTCGCGGAAATGCGGCACGCCGACCAGCGTCTGCCGGTTGGCGCCGTGGCCGAAGCCATCGAACATTTTGCGCAGGCCCGGCGCCCCCGACGGGTTGAGGTCATAGGGACCGTTCAGCACGCGCGCGTCGACCAGCTTGCCGTCCTTCTCGGCCTTGATGGCGAAATGCGAATAGCCGTTGTAGCCTTGCAGCGCTGGCCGGTTGCGGATCGACCAGTCGACCAGCCGGCCGCTTCCCGAGATCGAGAAGCCGCCGGAGCCGACCCCGCCCAACGGAAACGCGATGTAGCGGGTGCGCTCGCCCTTGTAGGCAAAGCGCGGATCGACGGAAGCAAGGTCGTCCCACATGAAATCTGTCCTGAATGGTTATGCGTTGAGGGTTCTCAGTTCTTGATGCCGCTCATCGTGATCCCCGCGATCACGAACCGCTGGGCGACGAGGAAGAGCAGCACGACCGGCAGGATCGACATGCTCATCGCGGCCATCACGACCGAGAGGTTGCCGGAGGCCAGAAAGCCGCGCAGCACGTCCATGGCGATCGGCAACGTCATCGACGGTTCCTTGCCGAGCAGCACGCGCGCCTGGAAATAGTAGTTCCAGGTCTGCGTGAAGGTGATGATGCCGAGTGCCGAAAGCGCCGGCCGCAATTGCGGCAGCGAGATGCGCCAGAAGATCTTGAAATAGCCGGCAGCATCCATCAGCGCTGCCTCCTCTAGTTCCTTGGGCTGGCTCAGCATGAACTGGCGCATCAGGAATACGCCGAAGCTCGACGTCAGATACATGAGCGCCAGGCCGATCGGACGGTTGATCATGCCGATCTGCGCGTAGCCGAGATAGATCGGCAGGATCGTCACCTGTGCCGGGAACATCAGCCCGACAAGCAGGATGACGAACAGCGTGTCGCGGCCGCGGAAGTTGAGGCGCGCAAAGGCGAAGGCGGCCAGCGTGCAAGTGACGAGCTGGCCGACGGTGACTATGGCGGCCACCAGCAGCGAGTTGGCATAGATCTGTAGGAACGGCACGCGCGATGCCATCACGGTGGCGTAGTTCTTGAAGTCGAGGCTTCCCGGCAGAAAGCTCGGCGGCAGCTTGTAGGCATCGCTGACCGGGCGAAACGACATCGAGAACAGCCACAGAAACGGCAGCAGCATGCCAACGGCGAGGACGATCATGACCGCGATTATCATGGCGTCGATCCAGCGCTTGGCGGCACGCGTCCGGATGGCCGAGGCGGCGCTCATTGCTGCACCCAGCGGCGCGACAGCAATTGCTGGATCGCGGTAATGATGAGGATGATCACTGTCATGACTACCGAGATGGCAGCAGCATAGCCGATCTGGAAGCTGCCGAAACCTTCCTCGACGATCAGGATCGACAGCGAGCGCGTCGCGTCGCCCGGTCCGCCCTGGGTGAGGATCACGATCAACTCGTAGACCTGCAATGCGCCGATCGAGGCGTAGACGATGGCGAAAAAGACGACCGGCGAAATATACGGGAGGGTGATGCGCAGGAAGCTGCGCCACGCCGGCGTCCCATCCATTAGCGCCGCCTCGGTGATACTCCTCGGCACGCCCTGCAGCGCGGCGATGAAGATCACCATAAAGAACCCGGTGTTCTTCCAGACGTCCATGATGATGATCGACATCATGGCGTTGTGGCTGTCGGTCAGCCAATGCACGCTGGGCAGGCCGACCACGCGCAGGAAATAATTGATGACGCCAAGGTCGTCGGCGAAAAAGTAGCCCCAGACGATCGAGACGAAGGCGGCGGCGATAATCACCGGCAGGAAGAAAGCCAGCCGGAAGAAGTAGAGCAGCCATCCCGGCATCGCGCGGTTGAGCGCCACTGCCAGCAGCAGGCCGATCGAGACGTTGAAGGTGACCGCAAACAGCGCAAAGCGCAGCGTGTTCCAGAAAATCTGCAGCGACCGCGGATTGGTGAAGAAGCGCGTGAAATTGTCGAAGCCGACCCAGCGCGAGCCGAGCATGGGATCGTAGTGGCTGAAGCTTAGGATGAAGGTGAGAATGACCGGCGCCAGCACGAAGGTGAAATAGAGCAGCGAGGTTGGCAGCACGAATAGATATGCGGTCCGCGCCTGGGAGCGGGCTAGATCAGAGACTTGCCGCTTTGCGATCATCGTTGTCACGAAAATCCCTGCCTGCTCCGGAGCAAAGACATCGGCGCGGCGCCCGTCCCCTTTCGGGTGTGTGAAGGAGACGGGCGCAGGCCGGGAGGAAACCCGTATCAGCCGCCAATCTACTTTAAGCGGGCGAACGACTCGGCGAGTTCGGCGTCGGCCTGCTTGCAGCCGTCGGCGATCGACACCTCGTCCGCCATCATGGCAGTGTAGTAGCGGATGAAGATCTTCTCGACTTCCTGGAAGTTGGCAGGCGAAGGCACCGCCTTGGTGTGCGGCAG
>CAWBRU010000014.1:0-127171 GCA_963791325.1 uncultured Alphaproteobacteria bacterium
CCGAACCTTTCATGGGTGGTGTCGAGACAGGGGCGGGGAGCCCTGGTGTCTTAGCCGGCCCGAGTGTCCGTAGGATGACGGCCGCCGTTTGAGACGTGCGGGCGCCATGGGCCACCCGATCGCAGCGGGTGTGACCTTCATCACATCCCCGCCGGGAGAGCTGGTGTAGGCCGGTGAGGTCCGGAGCAATCGGCTTCGTTGGAAGCGAGGGGTCGCCCCGGGGACAATTCAAACTTGGCAGTGGAGGCGCTCGATGTTCGCAGGTGCCGTTGTCCACGCGTTGGAGGCATGCGCCGATGTCTAGGCTGCACGCCAACATGCTCCTGCTTCTGGCGGCGGCTTTCTGGGGTTTCGGCAATGTCGCCCAGAAGACCGTGCTCCATCATCTCGATCCGATGAGCGCCGTCGGCATCCGCTGCCTGCTCGCCGCGGTGCTGGTTGCGCCGCTGATCCGGTTCGACGGCAGCTCAGGCGGCCGGCCCGGCCGCTGGTCGAGCCTGCTCACGGTGAGCGCGCTGTTTTCCATCGCCATGGCGGTGCAGCAGGCCTCCTATCTCGGCACCTCCGTCACCAATGCAAGCTTCCTGGTCAACACTGCTGCCGTGATGACGCCTCTGGTCGCCTGGCTGATGCTGAAAGAACGGCCCTCGACGACGGTTGCGCTCGCCGCCGGCATGTGTCTGGCGGGGGTGTTCCTGCTCGCCGGCGGGCTGCGCGGTGCGGTCACGCTGGGCGACGGCGCGGCGCTGCTGTCGGCGGTTTGCTATGCAGGGTGGATGGTGGCGCTCGGCCGTCACCTCGCCGTCCATGGACGGGCGATCGAGACCGCCGCGGCGCAGTTCTTCGCCGCCGGGGTACTCGCCTTGCCGCTGGGTGCCGTCTTCGGCCGCCTCAGCCTGGCGGCCCTGTGGCATGCAGCGCCTGAACTCGCCATTCTCGGCATCTTCTCCACCGCCGCCGCCTTCGGCATGCAGACGCTGGCGCAGCGCTACACGCCGGCCAGCCATGCGGCAGTCATCGTCAGCGCCGAGAGCGTGTTCGGCGCGGCCGGTGCAGCGCTCCTGCTTGACGAACGCGTTTCGCTGATCGGCGCGCTCGGCGGGCTGATCATGCTGGCGGCAATCGGTTATCTGGCGCTATATGACGGCGCAAACATAAGTGCGATTCGCTTTGGACGTGCCAGAAATTTCAACGACTTGGATCGTAGGCTGCCGGCTTCGTCAAATAAGCGGCAAATATGGCTACCTGTGGAGTCTTCATTCGGGCCACCATCCCCCGCCAGTTTGACAACTGACACCGCCTTCACGGCGCGATCATCGCAGGCGGCGCTCAAACATACTTGAGCAACCGTAATAGCCGCTCGGGTGCTGTATCCGAAATCGTGTACAAATGGCCGTTGGATTGTGCAGGTTCTCGGCCGCGCCGAGTTGGGACGCTATGTTCCTTATCGTCCACGAGGGTGCGTGGGCAGTTGGCTGGGATCTAAACTTTCGGGTCTTTACCTGGCCGACAACAATGCTGGGAGTTCGAGTTGGGCAAGCTCGGATTTTGAAGCTGCGGCAGCTGGCAGTTGAGCTGGCTGCTTCACCGAATATTTGGACGTCGGGAGCTCTGTTCCTGAGGCAATGGGTTTCGTTTGCGTCATCGCGGGCAGGCGGGAGCGGCATGATTGCGAAGACTGTGGGGACTGCGATTGTTGGTGCGGGTCCGTATGGACTTTCCATCGCGGCTCATCTGAGGGCCCGTGGCATTCAGCACCGGATATTCGGGCGGCCCATGGTCACCTGGCTCAATCATATGCCGAAATCGATGCTATTGAAGTCGGATGGCTTCGCGTCGAACCTTTCGGCTCCTGCCGGAGATCACACTCTCCGTTCCTACTGTCTCAGCCACGGAATCAGCTACGATGACTACGACATCCCGGTAGCACTTACGACCTTCACCGATTATGCGCTCGACTTCCAGAGACGATTTGTCCCCGAGGTCGATGAAAGGCTGCTCACCGAACTTGCCTCGCGCGACGGCGGATTCACACTGCGGCTTGAAGGGGGTGAGCGCCTGCATGCACACCGTGTCGTGCTTGCGGTCGGAATTTCTCATTTCGATCATGTCCCCGAAGGCTTGAAAGAGCACGCAGGGCGCTTCGTCAGTCATAGCAGCGCTTGGAAGGAAGTCAGCCAGTTCCTCAATTCGGACGTCACGATCATAGGTGGTGGGTCTTCTGCCCTCGAGCTTGCCGCTGCATTGCATGAAGCGGGAGCGAAGGCGAGACTAGTTATTCGCGCGCCGGCTATCAGGTTCGATAGTCGGTACTCCAAGACCGTCCGCCCTAGGTCTCTGGCGAAGGCTTCGGCACCCGAGATCGGGACTGGGCCCGAATCTGAAATCGTGGCTGTATTCCGAATATCCCCACCTTTTTCGCTATCTGCCCCCATCAACCCGCCTCGACATTCTTCATCGTCATCTCGGTCCAGCATCGCCAGGCTATCTCCGTTCTGCCCTTCAGAAAGTGGATTTGCTGATGGGCTATGAGATTGATGGCGCGACGATTAGAGAAAATCGTGTTCATCTGAGCGTTACGAAGGGAAGCGAGAAGTCGCTGGCACTGTCGACAGATCATGTCATTGCCGCCACCGGCTATCGCGTTGACGTGCAACGTCTCCACTTCATGGATGCCAGCCTACGGGGTCGCATCCGCACTATCGGTCAGACGCCGATCCTTTCTCGGAATCTCGAATCCAACGTCCCTCGCCTCTATTTTGCGGGACTTGCAGCAGCAGGCAGCTTCGGGCCGCTATTGAGATTTGTCCACGGTACTGAGTTTGCCGCCCGCAGAATCGCCGCTCATATCGCCAGAGGGGGTGGCGCTTGAGCTGCAAGTTTGCCCAACCGGATGACGGCGATTGCGGTGCGCGGATCCGGCCGCCCCCGGTATCCGGGTCCATCGCGAGTGAGACTGTTCAGCGCAGCGCGAAGACGGCCCGATTGAAGGTTCTCATCGTGACCGCACTACGCTGGTGGTCAGTGATGCGGCTTGCGCTGGAGATGAGCGAGGTAGGCTTTATGGTCGAAGCTGCGTGCCCGAGAGGGTACCAAGTCGAAAAGCTGCCTTTCGTGAGTGCGAGCTATCGGTACAATGCTCTCGCCTCGATAGCAGCTCTCCGCGAAACCATCGTAACTTCACGGCCGACGCTCGTTGTGCCTTGTGATGATTACGTGACGCGTCAACTTCACGATATTTACCGAACAGCCAGATCGAGCGAGCCCGATGGAGCCTGGCTTAAGACACTCATTGCGCGATCATTGGGAGAACCGGATTTTTTTCATCTTGTATATTCCCGCCACGGTCTCTGCTCGTTGGCTCGGCAGCTCAATATTCCTGCTCCACGCACGATACCCGTTACGGCCGGGACCCTAGCAGCATCTCTGGATTCCGTAGGCCTTCCGGCCGTACTGAAGTCCGACGGCAGCTGGTCAGGCAAAGGCGTCGCAATAGTGACCAATCGAAGAGAAGCCAAGAGGGCTTTTCGCAAACTTTCTACACCTCCTAGTGTTCTTCTCACGCTGAAGCGGTTTACCCTCAATCGCGACCGCACACTGGTCATCCGGTGTCTACGACGCGCACCGTCGGCAGTAAGTGGGCAGCGCTTTGTTCCAGGACGGCTGGCCAATGCTGCCGTTGCTTGCTGGCAAGGGAGGGTGCTCGCTTCGGTGCATGTAGAAGTCCTCGCATCAATCGGTGCAACGGGTCCGGCAACGGTGGTCCGCGTCATCTCACACCCCGGGATGTCACGCGCCGTCGAACTCATGGTACAGCGCCTTAAGCTCTCAGGATTATGTGGGTTCGATTTCATATTGAGCGCGGAGGATGGCAGCTCTCAGCTCATCGAGCTCAACCCTCGCGCTACCCAAACCGGCCACCTCATTGCTGCTGACGGGAAGGACCTGCTCGCTGAACTTCTTGGCGCCATACACAATTCGCCAGTTGCACCGCGAGGGGCCCCGGTCCGAAACCCCCTGGCGTTATTTCCTTACCAACCCGGTCAGAGTGAGCCGTTCCAGGGGGAGATGGCAATTCAGGACATCCCCTGGAATTCGCCGGAGTTGATTAGGTTCGGCGCTGGTGGCTGACTGGAATCGAAGCAGGGCTTCCTTTTCCCCTCCATCCTTACAGACTGCTGCGGACAGGAGGGATGACATTCCGCTGGTCCGGACGCTATATGACGGCGGCCGGCTGCCGCGGCTCCGGCTCAGCCGGCATCGGTATCGGTGGGCAGGGGCCGCGCCCAGGTACGGGCGAACTGCGAGCGTTCGAACACCAGCACCACGCCGACCGCCAGCACCAGCGGGATGATCAGGTAGAAAAGCCGGAACACCAACAGCGCTGCGATCGCGGCGGCGGGGTCCATTTCGGGCATTCCGGACACGAACACGTATTCGAGCACGCCGATCCCGCCCGGCGCATGCGAGATCTGGGCCACCGAGAACGACGCGATGAAGATGCCGAGCACGGTGATGAAGCCGGGATTGCCGGCGGCCGGCAGGGCGAAATAGATGATCGAGGCGGCGCCGATCAGCTCGACCGGGCCGATGATCAGCTGGCGCCAGACGATCGGCAGCCGCGGATAGTGGATGTCGAGCCCGCGGATGTGGAGCGGGCGGAAATGCAGCCAGCTGAGAAACGCATAGAGCGCGACAACTCCGAGCAGGACAATTCCGGCGGCCAGGCCCCAGGCCGGCGGAAAATTGGGAAAATAGCGGTCGACCAGCTCGGGCTGGAGAACGAGCACGACCCCGGAAAGCGCCAAGGTGGCAAGCACGAAGGTCGACGAGCAGAGCACCACCAGGATGCCGATCTCCGTCGCCGTCAGGCCGCGCGAGCTGTAGGCGCGGTAGCGGATCACCGCGCCGGACACCACCGAGCCGCCGATGTTGTGCGACAGCGCATAGGTGGTGAAGGAACACAGCGAGATGAACAGCCACGGCACCCGCTTGCCGACATGGAGGAGCGCGATGTGGTCATAGCCCGCGAGTGCGGCGTAGGCCACGAAGGAACCGAGCGCGGCGAGCAGCCACTGGTGGAGGGAGATCGCCGATAGGCCTTCGCCGACATCGTCGAGCGAGATGCCGCGCAGTTCATCGACCAGCAGCCACACCGAAAGCGCCACTGCGACGAGGCCGATGATCGGCCAGACATAGTCTTTCCACTTCATCTTGCGTGCGCATCGCTCTGCTTGGCCGGCCGCGCGCGCCTGGGGCGCGAGGGCGGCGATCCTGCAGAGATAGACTTTCTTCGCCGCCATTCAAATCGGAAATCGGCCGCGTCATGGGAGGCTTGGTGATCGCGGCCGGCGCTGCTAGGGTTGGGCCAACGAGAACCAAGCGCGTGCAGCGTCCCGGCCTGGGTTCGCGCGGCGCCGAAAGGAATTTGCCTTTGAAGGACCCCGAAGCCGGTGCCGTCGCGCCGGGTGCGGTGGCCCTCAGCCGCAGTGAGCCGACCTCGACGGCGGAGCGGCCGGCCGCCGATCCCTCCGCACCTTTCGAAGCGGGCGCTCGCCGTGCGTCGCCCGGCGTCGGCGAACCGCCGCGCGGGCGCAAGCGCCGCAAACGTCGCCGCGGCCGCAAAGTGTTCGACCGCGACCATGACGGCGCTGCCGCGGCGCCGGCCGAGCCTCGCCTCGCCGGTGCGGCACCGCCGCCGCGCCAAGAGCCGGCGCGCGTCGAGCCTCCGGTCCAGCCGCACGCCAAGCCGGCGCCGCAGCGGCCGCGCCGCAGTCACGATCTGCCGGTGTTTGCCGCGCTTGACCTCGGCACCAACAATTGCCGCCTGTTGGTCGCGGTTCCCGGCCCGCCGGGCCAGTTCCGGGTGATCGACGCCTTCTCGCGGATCGTTCGTCTGGGCGAAGGGCTGTCGGCGAGCGGCCGGCTGTCCGAGCCGGCGATGGACCGGGCGGTGGCGGCGCTGAAGGTTTGCGCCGACAAGCTCGGCCACCGCACCTTGCGGCACGCCCGCCTGATCGCCACGGAGGCCTGCCGGGCCGCCGCCAACGGCGCCGCCTTTCTGCGCCGGGTCGCGGCCGAGACCGGGCTCGACCTCGAAGTCATCGACCGGCGCACCGAGGCCCGCCTGGCGGTATCGGGCTGCGGCTCGCTGGTCGAGCCGGCCACCGAAGGGGTGGTGCTGTTCGACATCGGCGGCGGGTCTTCCGAGATCGCGCTGATCGATCTGTCCGAGCGGCGCACCCCGCGGCTGGCCAACCACATCGTCTCGTGGACCTCGCTGCCGGTCGGCGTGGTGTCGCTGGCCGAGCGGTTCGGCGGCCGCAACGTCTCGCCCGAGGTGTTCGGGGCGATGGTGGCGGAGGTGGCGGCGATGCTCTCGGCCTTCGACGGACGTCACCGGCTGGACCATATCGCGGCCGGCCCGCACTTCCACCTGCTCGGCACCTCCGGCACCGTCACCACGCTCGCCGGCGTGCATCTCGGGCTGGAGCGCTATGATCGCCGGCGGGTCGACGGTCTGTGGATGGAGCGGCCGCATGTCGACCGGATGATCGCCACCCTGCTCGGCTGGTCGTTCGAGGCCCGTGTCGCCAACCCGTGCATCGGCGCCGACCGGGCCGACCTCGTGCTCGCCGGCTGCGCGATCCTCGAGGCGATCCGCAAGGTCTGGCCGTCCGAGCGGTTGAGGGTTGCCGACCGTGGGCTGCGCGAGGGCATCTTGACCGAGCTGATGGCCGATGCCGGCGTGTGGCGGCGGCAGCGGCACCCGGAGCGCAGGCCATGAGCCGCCGCTCCGGGTCGGGCGCCGGGTCGAGCCGGGTGCTGCGCACCAGGGTGAAGCGGAGCAACATCAAGGAATCGTCGCGCCGCTGGCTGGAGCGCCACCTCAACGATCCCTACGTGCAGCGAAGCAAGGCCGACGGCTACCGCTCGCGCTCCGCCTACAAGCTGATCGAGATCGACGACCGCCATCATCTGCTCAAGCCTGGCCGCCACGTCGTCGACCTCGGCGCCGCGCCCGGCGGCTGGTGCCAGGTCGCGGTCGAGCGGACGCGCTCGCCGGCGGCGGCGCCGCAGGTGGTGGGCATCGACTACCTGCCGATGGACCCGCTGCCGGGCGCGACCATTCTGGAGCTCGATTTCCTCGATGCCGATGCGCCGCAGCGCATCTCGGCCGCACTCGGCGGCGCGCCCGACTTGGTGCTGTCCGACATGGCGGCGCCGACCACCGGCCACCGGCGCACCGACCATCTGCGCACCATGCATCTGTGCGAAGCGGCGGCCGAGTTCGCGCTGTCGGTGCTGAAGCCGGGCGGCGACTTCCTCGCCAAGACCTTCCAGGGCGGCACCGAGGCCGCCTTGCTCGACCAGCTCAAGCGCCGGTTCCGCAGCGTCCACCACATCAAGCCGCCGGCCTCGCGCGAGGAGTCGGTCGAGCTCTATCTGCTGGCCAAGGGCTTCAAGGGCGGGCCGTCACCACCGGGCGAGGGTCCCTGATAGCCGAGCGCGGAGCACCGTTTCCTTGAATCGGTGCTCCCCTCTAAGTCTTTGTTTTTCCGCAATTCCGGACGGAAAAACCGTTGCCGCTTTTCCTGAAGTTGCTCTAGCTGTGGGCAGCGGTCTCCGGCGCCGGCTCGAGCTTGTCGATCTCCTGCACCGATTTGACCCGGTGGCCGGACACCGCATGGCCGGCATTGGGCGACAGCGTCAGGAAGGCAAACAGCGAGGACGCGGTGATCGCCGCGATCACGCAAAACGCCACCGTGAAGGCGGTGCGGTCGAGGGCGCCGCCCGTCAACAGCGTGAAGCCCTCCAGCACGCCGCCGCCGATCGCCACGCCCAGCGCGACACTGATCTGCTGCGTCACCGCGGCGATCGCCGTCGCCTGGCTGGCGTCCTTGTCCTCGATATCGGCGAACACCAGGGCGTTGACCGAGGTGAACAGCAGCGAGCGGAAGAAGCCGGCGACCATCAGCACGGCGATGATCGCCCAGCCCGGGGTCTCGGCCGTGAACAGGCCGTTGGCGGCAATCAGCGCCGAGCTCAGCACCGCCGTGGTGGTCAGTATCGTGCGGAAGCCGCCGAGCCGCAGGGTGAACGGCGCAAGGAACTTCATCGCGAACGCGCCCATCGCGGTGGCGAAAGTGAGCATGCCGGACTGGAACGGCGTCATGCCGAAGCCGAGCTGGAACAAAAGCGGCAGCAGGAACGGCGTGGCGCCGTTGCCGATCCGGAACAGCGTTCCGCCGACCACGGCAGTGCGGAAGACGGGATTTTGGAAGAGCCTCAGATTGAGCAGCGGTGCGGGGCGGCGAAGCGCGTGGCGGACATAGATGACGCCGGCGGCGAGCCCGAGTGCGACGGCCGCGACGCCGACGGTGGGCGGCAGCGCCGGCAGGCTCACCACCGACAGGCCGAAGACGATGCCCGAGGCGGCGAAGGCCGACAGGAAGAAACCCGGAATGTCGATCGGCCCAACCCCGGCCGGCGGCACTTCGGGCAGGAAGATGCTCGCCAGCAGAATGCCCAGGATGCCGATCGGCACATTGATGATGAAGATCCAGTGCCAGGAGAAGAAGGTGGTGATGAAGCCGCCGACGGGGGGCCCGACCATCGGCCCGATCAGCGCCGGGATGGTCAGCCAGGCGAGCGCCGACACCAGTTCGCGCTTCGGCGTCGAGCGCACCAGGACCAGCCGCGCGACCGGCGTCATCATCGCCCCGCCGATGCCCTGCACGAAGCGGGCGAGCACGAAGGCGCCGAGCGAGTGCGAGACGGCGCAGGCAACCGAACCGACGACGAACACCGCGATCGCCGAGCGAAACACGCGCTTGACGCCGTAGGTATCGGCCATCCACGAGCTGATCGGGATGAAGATGGCGAGCGAGACCAGGTAGGCGGTAAGCGCCAGTTTCAGCGCGATCGGGCTGGTGCCGATATCGGTGGCGATCGCCGGCAGCGACGTGGCGATGACGGTCGAGTCCATGTTCTCCATGAACAAGGCGACCGCGAGAATGAGCGGGACAGTGCGATTCACTGGCCGTGTCCGAGTGTGGTCTTCCGCGCGAACGCGCGAGCGAGAAAGTCGGTTGCGGGGTATCACGGCTTCTTTGCCGGCGGCGTTCAACTTTTCGCGACGACGCCGCGCTCAATGCGCGCAGGTCGCGCGGGCTATGGCGGCCTTTTCAATCCTTGCGAAGCATGGTAGCAGCCGGTGCCAATCCGCGAGCGGGAACACCAGAGTTCGGGCGCTGTCCAGGCGACGGCGCCTCGCTCGCATTTCAGGGGATCGGCCAATGGCACGCATCATCGAGACCGCCACCGGCGCAATGGCGCTCACCTTCGACGATGTGCTGCTGCAGCCGGCTCATTCCGAGGTCGTGCCGGCCGAAACCGACGTGCGCACCCGAATCGCCGGTGATATCGATCTCAACATCCCGATTCTGTCGGCAGCGATGGACACGGTGACCGAATCGCGCCTGGCGATCGCCATGGCCCAGGCCGGCGGCATCGGCGTCATCCACCGCAATCTCGGCCCGGCCGAGCAGGCTGAAGAGGTCCGCCAAGTCAAGAAGTTCGAATCGGGGATGGTCGTCAACCCGGTCACCATCGGCCCGGAGGCGACCCTTGCCGACGCCTTGTCGCTGATGAGACGGCACCGCATTTCCGGCATTCCGGTGGTCGCCAATGCCGGTGTCGGCGGGCAGCGCACCGGCCGCCTGGTCGGCATCCTCACCAACCGCGACGTCCGCTTCGCCTCCGATCCCGGCCAGAAGGTCGCCGAGCTGATGACCCGCGACAAGCTGGTCACCGTGCGCGAGACGGTGAGCCAGGACGAGGCCAAGCGGCTGCTCCATCAGCACCGCATCGAGAAGCTGCTGGTGGTCGACCCCGAAGGCAATTGCGTCGGGCTGATCACGGTCAAGGATATCGAGAAGTCGCAGCTCAATCCGAACGCGGCCAAGGACGCGCAAGGCCGCCTGCGCGTGGCCGCCGCGACCAGCGTCGGCAGCGACGGTTTGGAGCGCGCCGAGCGGCTGATCGATGCCGGCGTCGACCTGCTCGTCATCGATACCGCCCACGGCCATTCGCAGCGCGTGCTCGAAGCGGTAACCCGCGCCAAGACCCTGTCGAACTCGGTGCGGGTGATGGCCGGCAACGTTGCCACCGCCGACGGCACCAAGGCCCTGATCGATGCCGGCGCCGACGCCGTCAAGATCGGCATCGGCCCCGGCTCGATCTGCACCACGCGCATCGTCGCCGGCGTCGGCGTGCCGCAGCTGTCGGCGATCATGTCGGCGGTCGAGACAGCGGAGCGCTCCGGCACCTCGGTCATCGCCGACGGCGGCATCAAGTTTTCCGGCGACCTCGCCAAGGCGCTCGCCGCCGGAGCCCGCGCGGCGATGATCGGCTCGCTGCTCGCCGGCACCGACGAGAGCCCGGGCGAGGTCTACCTGCATCAGGGCCGCTCCTATAAGGCCTATCGCGGCATGGGATCGGTCGGCGCCATGGCGCGCGGTTCGGCTGACCGCTATTTCCAGGCCGAGGTGCGCGATTCGCTGAAGCTGGTGCCGGAGGGGATCGAAGGCCAGGTGCCCTATAAGGGGCCGGCCAGCGGCGTCCTGCATCAGCTGACGGGCGGGCTCAAGGCCGCCATGGGCTATGTCGGCGCAGCCGACCTCGCCGCCTTGCGCCAGCGCGCGACATTCGTGCGCATCTCCCCTGCGGGTCTGCGCGAAAGCCATACCCACGACGTGTCGATCACGCGCGAAAGCCCCAATTACCCCGGCGTCGGCTGAGCTCGGCAGTCCCGCCCGCTGCGCGAAGGAAACGGCAGACCATGATCCGCACGGCGATTTTCTGGCCGATGATCGCCCACGTGGTGCTCGTCTATCTCGTCTTGTGGCTGCTGACGCAGCGCCGCGGCGGCGCCGTGCGCGCCGGCGAGGCCAAATGGCCCCAATTTCGCGAACGCGAGGCAGAACCTTCCGCAAGCATCACCGCCTACAACAACCTGGTCAACCAGTTCGAATTTCCGGTGCTTTTCTACGCCGCCTGCCTGGCGCTGTTCGTCACCAATGGTGCCAATATCGTCGTCGTCGCCTTGGCCTGGCTGTTCGTCGTCCTGCGCTACCTTCACGCCGCCATCCATCTCGGCGGCAACCAGCTGCGTCCCCGCGGCCTGGTGTTCGCCTTCGGCGCCGCCGTGCTGGGCGCCATCTGGGTGTTCTTTGCGCTGCATCTGTTGGGACTGACCTGACCATGCGGCTCGGCGGCAGGCTGGCGGCCTCCATCGCGGTCCTCGACGACATCGAACGCCGCCACCGGCCGGTGGCGGAGGCGCTGCGCGATTGGGGCCTGTCGCACCGTTTCGCCGGCTCCGGCGACCGCGCCGCGATCGGCAACATCGTCTACGACGCCTTGCGCCGCCGCCGCTCGGCGGGCTGGCTGCTCGACAGCGAGACGCCGCGGGCGCTGGCATTCGGGGCGCTGCTGCTCGAATGGGCCGAGACCCCGGAGAGCTTGAACGGCCGGCTGGCCGGCGATGCGTTCGCGCCGTCCGCCCTGACGGCGCCGGAACTGGCGCGGCTCGCCGCCGCCGGGCTCGACCAGGCGCCAGAGGCTGTACAGGCCGATTGCCCCGAGTGGTGCGCGCCGCTGCTTCGAGGCGCCTTCGGGGCGGATTGGGTCGGCGAGGGCCGCGGGCTTGCGGCCCGGCCGCCGCTCGACCTGCGTGTCAACACGCTGAAGGCCGAGCGCGCGCGGGTCCTTGCGGCCCTGGCCTCGACCGGCGCCGAGCCCACCGATCTGGCGCCCCAGGGGGTGCGCATCGCGCCGATCGCCGGCGATGGGCGCCATCCCAATGTGCAGGCCGAAGCGGCGTTCCGCAAAGGCTGGTTCGAGGTGCAGGACCAGGGCTCGCAGCTGGTGGCCGCGCTGATCGCGCCCGATCAGCCGTGCCAAGTCCTCGATTTCTGCGCCGGCGCCGGGGGCAAGACCCTAGCGCTGTCGGCCGCCATGGGCAATCGCGGCCAGATCTTCGCCTTCGACAGCGACAAGGCTCGGCTTGCCCCGATCTTCGAGCGGCTGAAGCGCGCCGGCGCCCGCAACGTCCAGGTCGCCGCCGGCCCTGCGGCGCTCACGCCCTTGCAAGGCGAGATGGACCTCGTCCTGGTCGACGCGCCCTGCACCGGCAGCGGCACGTGGCGCCGCCGCCCCGACGCCAAATGGCGGCTGACGGAGCGCCAGCTCGAAGTCCGCCTCGGCGAGCAAGCGGCGATCCTCGACGCAGCGGCGGCCTTCGTGAAGCCCGGGGGCCGGCTGGCCTACATCACCTGCTCGCTGTTTGCGGCAGAGAATTGCGACCAGGTCGGCGCCTTCAGGGCGCGCCATCCCGGCTTCCAGCCGCTCGACCACGGCGCGGTGTGGGACCGGCACTTCGCTGCCCACCGCGCCAGGGCGCGCATTGACAGCGCGGACGGCATCGTGCTGTCGCCGGCGCGGACCGCCACCGACGGCTTCTATCTCGGCCTGCTCGAGCGCCGGCAATGATCTCGCAAGCGCCTGATCCTTATAGGCTTTCAGTTCGACGCAGGCAGAAGCCGATGTCCGATCGGGTGGCGCTCGCCGTGTTCGTGATCGCCGTGGCTTCCATCGGCCTGGCGATCGGTTTCGCGACCCTGCCCGGACCCTGGTATGAAAGTCTCGCCAAGCCGGCTTTCAACCCTCCCAACTGGATGTTCGGCCCGGTCTGGACGCTCATCTACATCCTGATCGGCATTGCCGGCTGGCGCGTCTGGCGGGTCGCCGTCGCGGGCCGCGCGATGCGGCTGTGGGTCATCGCGCTGGTGCTCAACTATCTCTGGTCGCCGGTGTTCTTCGCGCTCCACCAGATCGGCCTGGCGCTTGCGGTCATCCTTGCTTTGCTGCTGGCCATCGTGCTGTTCATCGCGGCGACCTGGCGGCTCGAGCCGGTCGCCGCATGGCTGTTCGTCCCCTATGCCGCCTGGGTGGCGTTCGCCACGCTGCTCAATGCCGCGATCTGGCGGCTCAACTAAAGCTGGCGCAGGCCTGGCTTGTTGCGTTGCACCATAAGCGGGTTGCACGGCGGCGCGGCAATGCGCTAGCACTCGGGGGTCAAGGAAGGGCCGTGCCGTGGCTGTCGAACCCGTACCGGATGCCGATTTCGAGGAGCGCGTGCGCGCTTCGTTCGAGCGCCAGAACGCGATGCGCACGCTCGGCGCCGAGCTCACCGTGGTGCGCCCCGGCACCATCGAGATCGAGATGCCGTTCTCCGAAAGCCTCACCCAGCAGCACGGCTTCCTCCATGCCGGGGTGATCTCGACGGCGCTCGATTCGGCCTGCGGCTATGCCGCCTTCTCGCTGATGCCGGCCGACGCCACCGTGCTCACCATCGAATTCAAGGTCAACTTGTTGGCGCCCGGCAAGGGCGAGCGGTTCCTGTTCCGCGGCTCGGTCACCAAGCCCGGCCGCACCATCATCGTCGCCGACGGTCAGGCCTATGCGCTGGGGGCGAGCGGTCCGGCCCGGCTGATCGCAACGATGACCGGGACGATGATGACGGTCACCGGCCGTCACGGCATCGAGGGCTGAGGGATGGCCGAACTGGCCCTGCTCGGCGGCCGCAAGGTGCTGTTCGTGATGGCGGCGCAGGCCGAGTACGGCCCGCATTTGCGCCGACGCTTCCGCCCGCTGATGACCGGCGTCGGTCCGGTCGAGGCGGGCGTGGTGCTCGGCGCCGAGCTCGGCCGGCGTCAGGTCGACGGCAGCTTGCCGGAGCTGATCGTGTCGCTCGGTTCGGCCGGCAGCCGGGCGCTCGAACAGACCGAAGTCTACCAGGCGGTGTTCGTGTCCTATCGCGACATGGACGCCTCGCCGCTCGGCTTCGAGAAGGGCATGACCCCGTTCCTGGATTTGCCGGCGATCGTGCCGCTGACGCTGCGCGTGCCCGGCGTCAAGGAAGCCAGCCTGTCGACCGGGGCGGCGGTCATCTCCGGCGCGGGCTATGATCTGATCGGCGCGGACATGGTCGACATGGAGACCTTTGCGGTGCTGCGCGCCTGCCAGATCTTCGGCATTCCGCTGATTGCGCTGCGCGGCATCTCCGACGGCGCGGCCGAGCTCACCCATGTCGGCGACTGGACCGAATATCTGCATGTCGTCGACGAGAAGCTGGCCGCGGCGGTCGACCGCCTGGCCGAGGCGTTGGCCGACGGCAGCCTCGACGTGATCCACGCGCCGCCGCCTGAGGCGTGAGCCGAGCCGGCCATTGCGCCCATTCGCGTTGTTCTTTAAAGGCTCGCCATGCAAAGCCCTGCGCACCCCGACGCCGTCCTGATCATCGATTTCGGCAGCCAGGTGACGCAGCTGATCGCCCGCCGCGTCCGCGAGGCGGGGGTATTCTGCGAGATCGTTCCGTTCCAGTCGGCCGACGAGGGCTTCCGCCGCATCCGCCCGAAGGCGGTGATTCTCTCGGGAGGCCCCGCCTCGACCACCGAGGTGGGCAGCCCGCGTGCGCCCGAGATCGTGTTTCAGGCCGGCGTCCCGGTGCTCGGCATCTGCTACGGGCAGATGACGATGTGCGTGCAGATGGGGGGCGTCGCCGAAGGCTCCGACCATCGCGAGTTCGGCCGCGCCTTCGTCGAGATCGACAAGCCGAGCCCGCTGTTCGACGGGCTGTGGCAGCCGGGCGAGCGCCACCAGGTGTGGATGAGCCATGGCGACCGCGTCATCGCGCTGCCGCAAGGGTTTGAGGTGTTCGGCCGGTCGGACGGCGCGCCGTTCGCCATCTTCGGCAGCGTCGAGCGCAAGATGTACGGGCTGATGTTCCATCCCGAGGTGGTGCACACGCCGGACGGCGCCAAGCTGCTTGCCAATTTCATCCACAAGGTCGCCGGGATCGCAGGCGACTGGTCGATGCGCGCCTACCGCGCCCACGCGATCGAAGAAATCCGCCGCCGGGTCGGCGACGGGCGGGTGATCTGCGCGCTCTCGGGCGGCGTCGATTCCGCGGTCGCGGCGCTGCTCATCCATGAGGCGATCGGCGAGCGGCTGATCTGCATCCTGGTCGATCACGGCCTGATGCGCAAAGACGAGGCGGCCGACGTGGTCGCCATGTTCCGCGGCCACTACAACATCCCCCTCATCCATGTCGATGCGGGCGAGCGCTTCCTCGCCGCGCTCGCCGGCGAGGCGGATCCGGAGCGCAAGCGCAAGACGATCGGCCGGCTGTTCATCGAGGTTTTCGAGGAGGAGGCGGCCAAGCTGGCGGCGGACGGCAGGGCGCCGGACTTTTTGGCACAGGGCACGCTCTATCCGGACGTCATCGAGAGCGTGTCCTACTCGGGCGGCCCGTCGGTGACGATCAAGTCGCATCACAATGTCGGCGGCCTGCCGGAGCGCATGCGGCTGAAGCTGGTCGAGCCGCTGCGCGAGCTGTTCAAGGACGAGGTGCGCACGCTGGGCAGGGAGCTCGGCCTGCCCGAGACGTTCATCGGGCGCCACCCGTTTCCGGGGCCCGGGCTGGCGATCCGCTGTCCGGGCGGCGTCACCCGCGACAGGCTCGAGATCCTGCGCGAGGCCGACGCAATCTATCTCGACGAGATCCGCAAGGCCGGCCTTTACGATGCCATCTGGCAGGCCTTTGCGGTGCTGTTGCCGGTGCAGACGGTGGGCGTGATGGGCGACGGCCGCACCTATGAATTCGTCTGCGCCTTGCGGGCGGTGACCTCGATCGACGGCATGACCGCGGATTTCTTTCCTTTCGGCATGGATTTCCTCGGCCGCGCCGCCACCCGCATCATCAACGAGGTGCGCGGTATCAACCGGGTGGTCTATGACGTGACCTCCAAACCCCCCGGCACCATCGAGTGGGAGTAATTCGGGGTCGGAATTCGCCCGCAGTCGGAAAATGCCGCCCCGCTCACCCGGGGCGGACGGCCTCGATCATCGCGCTGTCCACCTGGAACGAGCCGTCCGGCCTGAGCACGAAGGCCGCCGCCACGTCCTGCGGCATCAGTGCCTGCAGCGAGCGAATCGCCTCGGCATGGCTGCGCGGCGGCTTCATCCGCTCGATCCATGTGCCGAAGTCGAGGGCCAGCGGCCGCAGCTCGCAGCGCTCCAGCTTCAGGCCGGCATCGGCCACGGCCGCCAGCCATTCGACCGCTGAATAGTCGCGGATATGCGAGGGGTCGCGCAGCAGCTCGACCGCTTGCAGATACGTATCCAAGGCCGGCGGCCCGGGAGACACGACGTCGATGATGACTGCCCGGCCGCCCGGTTTCAGCACGCGGCGGATCTCCTTCACCCCGGCGGCCATGTCGGTCCAGTGGTGGGCGCTGTAGCGGGTGACGACCAGGTCGAAGCTCGCATCCGCAAACGGCAGCGCCTCGGCCGCACCGCGGCGCAGCGCGATGTTGCCGAGCCCGCGCCCGGCGGCCTCCCGGCCGACCGCATCGAGCATTGCCTGCGAAAGGTCGTAGGCGGTCAATTGGCCGACATGCGGCGCCAGCCGGTAGCTGACATGGCCGCCGCCGCAGCCGAGATCGAGCGCGCTGCCGAGCTGCGCCCCGGCCACCAGCCGCTCGAGCGCGTCGAGGTCGGCGCCGGAGGCGTGAACGGTGCTCGACACATAGGCGTTCGCCTGAGGGTCGAACTGCGCCAAGGTGAGGCCGTGTTGCGTCTTCGTCATCGTCCTTCAACCCTTGCAAATTTGCGGGCCCGGCGCGGCTTTTAGTCCGCCTGCGGCCGGCCTGCAATCGAAACCGCCGCCGCCGCCGGCAGCCCGAGCAGCGCGCGCGCCTCCGCCGCCGTGGCGGGGCGGCGGCCATGCTCGCCGCACAGGTCGGCGGCGCGCTTCACCAGGGCGGCGTTGGAGGGCGCCAGCGTCCGGCGGTCGAGCCGCACATTGTCCTCCAGCCCGGTACGCACATGGCCGCCGGCGGCGATGCACCATTGGTTGAGCTCGAGCTGGTGACGGCCCATCCCGGCGGCGCACCAGAGCGCGCCGGGCAGCAGCCGGCGGCAGGTCTCGACATAGAAGTCGAACACCGCCCGGTCGGCCGGCATGGCGTTCTTCACCCCCATCACGAACTGCACATAGGGCTGCTCGGCGAGCTGGCCCTCGCGCACCATCTCGGCCGCCTTGAACAAGTGGCTGAGGTCGAACACCTCGATCTCGGGCTTGACCGCATAGGCGCGCATCTCGGCCGCCAGCCAGGCGACCAGGTCGGGCGGGTTCTCGTAGACGCGGGCCGGAAAATTGTTGGAGCCGACCGCCAGCGACGCCATGTCGGGCCTGAGGCTCAGCATGGCGCCGCGGGCGGTGCCGGCGCCCGAGCGGCCGCCGGTCGAGAATTGCAGGATCATGCCGGGACAATGCTTGACCAGGTCCGCCTTCAGCCGGGCAAACCGCGCGGGCTCGGCGGTGGGCCGGCCCTCGTCGTCGCGCACATGGCAGTGCACGATCGCAGCGCCGGCCTCGAACGCCGCCTGGGTGCTCTCCACCTGCTCCGCAATCGAGATCGGCACGGCCGGGTTGTCGCTCTTGGTCGGCAGCGATCCGGTGATGGCGACGCAAATGATGCACGGACTCATGCGCCGAACTCTGCCCGGTTTCCGATTCCCGCGCTAGGCGGATGGCGTCCGTTCGAATCGCCACCTCGCTCTCATCCTTTGATTGCGCATGATCTCCGCGGCAAACGCGTTTTCCGCGTTTCGCGCGAAGAAGAACCGGGGCCGCTTTTCCGGTTCATGCTCTAGGCGCCCCAGACCACCGCCTGCTCGTGCCGTTTGATCAGATGCTTGAGGTTGTCGAAGCTGCGGCGGATATGCGCCGCGAACGCCTCGACCGCCGGTGCCCGCAGCGCATCGGCGCGCCGCAGCAGGCCGAGCGCGCGCTCCGGGTGCGGGATCTTGAACGGCAGCGCGGTGATCGCCTTCTCCTGGCGAAAGGCGAACACCACGCTGTGCGGCAAGAGCGTGAGCGCATCGCTCGCCTTCATGTAGTTGACCGCGCTGGTCAGCGAGCCGCCCGAATAGCGGATCTTGATCTCGGTGGCGCCGAGCGACAGCACCAGGCTGCGCAGGTCGGCAAACAGCGGGCTGCCGGGCGGGGGCCCGATCCATGGGTAGTCGAGGAGCTCGGCCGCCTTGGGCCGCCGCTTGATGAGCAGCGGGTGCGTGGCCCGGCAGGCGACCACATTGCGGCCGGGCAAGATTTCTTGGAACAGCATGCCCGAGCCCTCCTCGAGCACGTCGATCGGGCAGATGGCGAGGTCGATGCGCTCGGCGTTGATCGCCGCCCTGAGCTCCGGCAGATAGCCGTAGCTCTGCTCGACGCGGATGTCGGGCGCGCCGTTCTGGAACTCGGCGATCATGCCGGAGATCAGCGCATCCATGAAAAACGGGGTGCCGCCGACACGCACCACCCCGGTGCCGCCCTTGCGGAACCCCTCGACGATCGCCGAGGCGCCGCGAGCGGCCGCCAGGATCGCCTGGCCATGGTCGGCGAGCGCCCGGCCGAGCGGCGTCGGCTTCAGCGGGCGGCGGCCACGGTGAGAACAGCGGCTCGCCGAGCCGCTTCTCGAGCTGGGCGATGGTGCGCGAAATCGCCGGCTGGGTCACCCCGATCAGATTGGCGCCCTCGGTGACGCCGCCGGCCAGGACCACCGCGGCAAGCTGAACCAGATGGCGTTCGTCGAGCTTCATACCAGAATGCTATACTAGTTGGTGAAAAAATCATCAACCGATACGAAGTGCGCGGTTACCATCGCCGGCGGGAGGACAAGGTGACAGCGGCGTTCAGCGAGAACAATTCCGCCGAGCTGGTTGCGGAGCGGTTGACCAAGCGGACCGGCGGTCCGCTGGCGGATTTTCTGGTGGCCGCGGTCGCGCACCTGCACAGCGTCGTCCGCGAGACCCGGCCGACCGCGGCGGAATGGCGCCGGGCGATCGAGTTCCTGACGGAGGTCGGCCATGCCAGCGACGACAAGCGCCAGGAATGGGCCCTGCTTTCGGACCTGCTCGGCATCACCGCGTTGGTCGAGGAGATCAACTCCCGCCGTCCGGCGGGCGCAACGCCCAACACGGTGCGCGGGCCGTTCTACCGGCCGGATGCGCCGCGCCTGCCGCTCGGCGCCGACATCTCGCTCGACGGGGTGGGCGAGCCGCTCGCCGTCGCCGGCCGGGTGGTCGATCTCGACGGCCGGCCGATCGCCGGGGCGGTGGTCGAGACCTGGCAGGCCAATGCGCAAGGGCTCTACGAGAACCAGGCACCCGACTTGCAGCCGGAGTTCAATCTGAGAGGGGTGTTTACCACCGGCGGCGATGGCCGGTTCCACTACCGGACGGTCCGGCCGTCCGGCTACGCGGTGCCCGCCGACGGCCCGGTCGGACAGCTGCTGGGCCGGCTCGGCTACCCGCTCAGGCGGCCGGCACATCTGCATTTCCTGATCAAGGCGGACGGCTTCGAGACCATCAGCACGCATGTCTACGCGGCAGGCGATCCGCAGCTTGCGGAGGACGCCCTGTTCGGCGTCAAGCCGCAGCTGATCGGGGTTTTTCACCCGGCCGAGGCCGGCGGCAGCCGCGGCTGGGCGCTCGATTTCAGCTTCGTCATGGTGCGCGCCAAGCCGAGGCGGGGGCTTCCATGACGCTCGGCTTCACCTATGCCGTGCCGGCGGCGCGCATCGTGTTCGGCGCCGGCGCCGTCGGGCAGGCCGCCGCCGAGCTGGAGCGGCTCGGCGCCCGCCGCGCCCTGGTTCTGACCACACCGGGGCAAGCCGCGGCCGGTGCTGCACTTGCCGAGCGCCTGGGGCCGCTCGCGGCCGGCGTCTTTAGCGGGGCGGTGATGCACACGCCGGTCGAGGTGACGGAGAGGGCGCTCGAGCAGCTGACGGCATTGCAGGCCGATTGCGTCGTTGCGCTGGGCGGCGGCTCGACGATCGGACTGGGCAAGGCGATCGCCTGGCGGACCGGACTTTCCCAACTGGCCATCCCGACCACCTATGCCGGATCCGAGGTGACCCCGATTCTTGGCCAAACGGAGGGCGGCGCCAAGACCACATTCCGCGATCCGAAGGTTTTGCCGAATGTGGTTCTGTACGATCCCGAGCTGACGCTCGGTCTTCCGGTGGCGATCAGCGTCGCCAGCGGCCTCAACGCCCTCGCCCATGCGGCCGAGGGTCTCTATGCCGAGGACCGCAACCCGGTGGCCTCGCTGATGGCGGGCGAAGCGGCGCGGGCCCTGGCGCGAGCGCTGCCGGGCATCGTCGCCGCCCCGCAGGCCCGGGCGGCGCGCGAACAGGCGCTTTACGGCGCCTGGCTCGCCGGCGCGGTGCTCGGTCAGGTCGGCGATGTCGCTGCATCACAAGCTTTGCCACACGCTGGGCGGCAGCTTCGACTTGCCGCATGCGGAGACCCATGCGGTGCTGCTTGCCGCACACGGTCGGCTTCAACGCCGCTGCCGTGCCCGAGCTGCTTGCGCCGCTTGCAGCGACCTTCGGCGGCTCGCCCGGGCCGGCACTGTTCGACTTTGCCGCAACGGTTGGCGCACCGCGGAGCGCTGAAGGATCTCGGCATGAAGGCAGCGGACCTCGACCGGGCAGCGGAACTGGCGACCAGGAACCCATATTCGAACCCGCGCCCGATCGAGCGCGGCGCGGTGCGGGCGCTGCTGCAAGCGGCCTGGGAGGGAGCACGGCCCGCCGGTTAGCGCGGCAGAGCCAAGACTGGAGCGGATTGGGAGGAGAGAGGAAATGATCACCAGACGCGCATTGCTCAAGAGTGCCGCAGCCGGAGGCCTGCTCGCGGGCAGCTCCGGCCTGCCGCTGCCGGCGCTCGCCCAGAAGGCGCCGGTCAAGCTCGGCTATGTCAGCCCGCAGACCGGGCCACTGGCCGCCTTCGCCGAGGCCGACAAGTTCATCATCGACGGCTTTCTCAAGGCCACCAAGGATGCCGGCCTCACCTACGAGGTCGTGGTCAAGGACAGCCAGTCCAATCCCAACCGCGCCGCCGAGGTCGCCAAGGAGCTGATCGTCGACGACAAGGTCAACCTGATGCTGGTCGCCTCCACGCCGGAAACGACCAACCCGGTGTCGACCACCTGCGAGGCGGAAGAGATGCCGTGCATCTCGACGGTTGCGCCGTGGCAGCCCTGGTTCATCGGCCAGCAGGCGAACCCGACCGACCCGTCCTCGTGGAAGCCGTTCAAGTAGCGCCTTCCACTTCTTCTGGGGGCTGGAGGACGTCATCGCCGTCTTCACCAACATGTGGGGTCAGGTCGAGACCAACAAGACGGTCGGCGGGCTGTTTCCCAATGACGGCGACGGCAATGCCTGGGGCGACAAGGTGGTCGGCTTCCCGCCGGTGCTCGACAAGCAGGGCTACAAGCTCGATCGATCCCGGCCGCTACCAGAACCTGACCGACGACTTCTCGGCGCAGATCAACGCCTTCAAGTCGGCCGGCTGCGAGATCATCACCGGGGTGATGATCCCGCCTGATTTCACCACGTTCTGGAACCAGGCGAAGCAGCAGGGCTTCAAGCCGAAGGTCGCCTCGATCGGCAAGGCGCTGCTCTTCCCGCAATCGGTCGAGGCGCTCGGCAAGTCGGCCAACAATCTCTCCTCCGAGGTGTGGTGGTCGCCCAGCCATCCGTTCAAGTCGTCGCTGACCGGCGAGAGCTCGGCCGCAGCTCGCCGACGGCTTCAGCAAGGCGACGGGCCGGCCCTGGACGCAGCCGATCGGCTTCGTCCATGCGCTGTTCGAGTTGGCGGCCGACGTGATGAAACGGCCGCCGATCCCGGCGACAGCGCCGCCGTGGTCGCGGCGATCGCGGCCACCAAGCTCGACACCATCGTCGGCCCGATCGCCTGGAACGGCACGAACCTGCCGCCCTTCGCCGCCAAGAACGTCGCCAAGACGCCGCTGGTCGGCGGCCAGTGGCGGCTCAAGGACAAGGGTTACGAACTCGTCATCATCGACAACAAGACGGCTCCCGAAATCCCCACCGGCGGCACCATGGAGCCGATCACCTGATGCCGATCCTTGCCGTCGAGCAGGTCTCCAAGAGCTTCGGCGCGGTGAAGGTCGCCCAGGCGCTCTCGCTCACCCTGGAGGCGGGCGAGGCGCTCGGCATCATCGGCCCCAACGGCGCCGGCAAGTCGACGCTGTTCAACCTGATCACCGGCAATGTGGCGCCCGAATGCGGGCCGCATCCTGTTGCGCGGCGAGGATGTCACCCGGGCATGCCGCCGATGGCGCGGTGCCTGGCCGGCATCGGCCGGACCTTCCAGATCCCGCAGCCGTTCGCCACGCTCACCGTGTTCGAGAACCTGCTGGTCGCCGCCGCCTTCGGCCAGCGCAAGGCGCGAGCGCGAGGTGGCCGACCGCTGCGCCGCGATCCTCGCCGAGACCGGGCTTGCCGGCCGCGCCAACCAGCTCGCCGGCGGTCTGACCCTGCTCCAGCGCAAGCGTCTCGAGCTGGCCCGCGCGCTGGCGACCGAGCCGGCGCTGCTGCTGCTCGACGAGATCGCCGGCGGCCTGACCGAGGCCGAGTGCCGGTCAGCTGGTCGAGACGATCGCGCGGCATCCACCGCGCGGGCACCGCGATCATCTGGATCGAGCACGTTCTGCATGCGCTTGAACGCCGTGGTCGGCCGGCTGCTGGTGCTCGACTTCGGCAAGGTGATCGCCACGGGCGCGCCGGAGGAGGTGATGGCCTCGCAGGCCGTGCGCGAGATCTATCTCGGGATCGAGGTCTGATGCCGCTGCTCGAGACCCGCGCGCTCACCGCCTTCTACGGCGACTTCCAGGCGCTGTTCGGCGTCGAGCTTGCCGCTGGAGGAGGGCGAGACCGTCGCCGTCATCGGCGCCAACGGCGCCGGCAAGATCGACGCTGTTGCGCGCGATCGCGGGCCTGCTTGCCGGTCGGCCCGACCAGATCGTCTTCGACGGCGCGCCGATCGGCGCGCTGCCGGCGGCCGATATCGTCGCCGCGCGGCATCGCCATGGTGCCGGAGGGGCGGAAATTGTTTCCTTCGCTGAGCGTCGAGGAGAACCTCATGATCGGCGCCTATGCGCGGCGTGCCGCCGGGCCGTGGACGCTGAAGTCGGTCTACGAGCTGTTTCCCGTCCTCGAGGAGCGCCGCCGCAGCCCCGCCGACGGCACTGTCCGGCGGCCAGCAGCAGATGGTGGCGATCGGCCGGGCGCTGATGTCGAACCCGCGCGTGCTGCTCTGCGACGAGATCAGCCTCGGCCTTGCGCCGGTGGTCATCCGCGACATCTATGCGGCGTTTCCGCGCATCCGCGCGGGCGGCGCCGCGATCGGTGATCGTCGAGCAGGACATCGGCCAGGCGCTCAAGGTCGGCGGACCGCGTCTACTGCATGATGGAAGGCCGCATCACGCTGGCCGGCGCACCGGTCGGGCTGACCCGCGAGGCCATCCACGCCGCCTATTTCGGGGCGCCGGCACGATGATCTGGCTCGACACGCTCGTCCAGGGCGTCCTGCTCGGCGGGCTCTATGCGTTGTTTGCGGCGGGTCTCAGCCTGGTCTTCGGCGTCATGCGGCTCGTCAATCTCGCCCATGGCGACCTGATCGTGCTGGCCGCGTTTCTGATGCTCGGGCTGATGTCCGGCGCTCGGGCTCGACCCCTTCCTGGCGGCGCTGCTTGCCGCTCCACTGATGTTCGCGCTCGGCTTTGCCCTGCAGCTCGGCGTGCTCAACCGGACGCTCGGCGGCGACATCCTGCCGCCGCTGCTGGTCACCTTCGGCCTGTCGATCGTCATCCAGAACGGGCTGCTGGAGACCTTTTCGGCCGACAGCCGGCGTCTCGATGCCGGCGCGCTGGAGACCACGTCGCTCGCCCTCGGGCCGCTGAATATCGGCGCTGATGCCGCTTCTGACCTTCGTCTCGGCGGTCGCCGTCATCATCGGCCTCAACGCGCTGTTCTATCGCACCGCGCTCGGCCGCGCCTTCCGCGCGACCTCCGACGACCGCGTCACCGCCGGCCTGATGGGCATCCGGTCCGGGCGCATCATCGCGCTGGCCACCGGGATCGCCATGGTGGTGGCGACAATCGCGGCCCTCTACCTCGGCATCCGCGCCAATTTCGACCCGACCATCGGCACCGCCCGGCTGATCTATGCATTCGAGGCTGTGATCATCGGCGGCCTCGGCTCGCTTCTGGGGAACGCTCGCCGGCGGCATCGTCATCGGCGTGGCCCAGACGGCAGGCGCCGCGATCAACCCGGAATGGCAGATGCTTGCCGGCCATGTCGCGTTCCTGCTGGTGCTGCTCATGCGGCCGCGCGGCCTGTTCCCGCGGGCGGTGGACTGAGATGGCGAGCGAGGCCTTGCCCGCGCCGAAGGCCGCAGCCGGCGGCCGCCTCTCGCCGGCGTTCGCGGCAGGCGCTGCCGTGGTGCTGGCGGCTCGCCCTGGCTGCACCGCTGGTCGTCTCGCGCAGCGTCGCTGCAGGACCTGTTCTTCATCTTGACCATGCTCGTGCTCGCCCAGAACTGGAACCTGCTTGCCGGCTATGTCGGGCCTGGTTTCGGTTGGCCAGCAGGCCTTCGTCGGCTTCGGCGCCTACACGATGTTCGCCTGCGGTAGCGCTGCTTGGCCTCGATCCGCTCGCTGGCGATGCTGCTTGGCGGGGCTTGGCGCGGCGGCTGCTCGCCATCCCGACCGGCGTTCTTCGTGTTTCGCCTGCAGGGCGCCTATTTCGCCATCGGCACCTGGGTGATCGCCGAGGTGGTGCGGCTGCTCGCTGGCGCAATGGAAGGCGCTCGGCGGCGGCACCGGCACCTCGCTGCCTTCGGGCGCGACGCGCGACGATGGTCGGCGTCGACTGGGTTGCCGGCCGCCATCGGCGTGCGCGCCTCGCAGGCGCGCGCGACATCGTCTGCCTACTGGCTGGCGCTGCTGCTTGCCGCGGGCACCGTCGCCTTCATCTACGGCCTGCTGCGCTCGCGCCAGGGCCTGGCGCTGGCCGCGATCCGCGACAACGTGCAGGCGGCCGCAAGCCGTCGGCGTCGATGCCGCGCTGGATGAAGGCTTGCGTCTATCTGGCCGCCGCCTTCGTCACCGGCCTGACCGGCGCGCTGATCTATGTGCAGAAGGCGCGCATCTCGCCGGACGCCGCCTTCTCGGTGACTCGACTGGACCGCCTATGTCATCTTCATCGTGGTGATCGGCGGCATCGGCACCATCGAGGGGCCGATCGTCGGCGTCATCGTCTTCTTCGCCGCTGCAGAACCTGCTTCGCCGGCTACGGCTCCTGGTACCTGCTGCTGCTCGGGCTGATCGGCATCGTCGTGATGCTGGTGTCGCCCCGCGGCCTGTGGGGCCTTCTCGCCGATCGCACCGGCATCGCAACTCTTCCCGATCCGCCGGACGCTGAGCGCCGGACCTTCCCAGCAGACCATCAAGGGAGCGCCGCATGGCTGACATCACCACCGACGTGCTCATCATCGGCACCGGCCCGGCCGGCTCCGCGACGGCCGCGCTGCTTGCCACCTACGGGGTCGAGAACCTGGCTGATCAACCGCTACCGGTGGCTCGCCAATACGCCGCGCGCCCACATCACCAACCAGCGCACGATGGAAGTGCTGCGCGACCTCGGCCGCGAGGTCGAGGACGAGGCCTATCTCTTCGCCACCGAGCAGGACCTGATGGGCGACAACGTCTTCTGCACCTCGCTGGCCGGCGAGGAGATCGGCCGGCTGAAGACCTGGGGCAAGCATCCGCTGTCGCGCGGCCGAGCATCGTGCTTGCCTCGCCCTGCCGCATGAACGACCTGCCGCAGACCTTCATGGAGCCGCTTCTGTTCAAGACCGCCTGCTCGCGCGGCACCCAGGCGCGGATGTCGACCGAATATCTCAGCCATGTCCAGGACGCCGACGGCGTCACCACGACCTGCCGCGACCGCCTGACCGGCAAGGATTTCACCGTCCGCTCGAAATATCTGGTCGGCGCCGACGGCGGCAACTCGCAAGGTCGCCGAGGATGCCGGGCTGCCGTTCGAGGGCAAGATGGGCGTCGGCGGCTCGATGAACATCCTGTTCAAGGCCGACCTGTCGAAATACGTCGCCCACCGGCCGTCCGTGCTCTACTGGGTGATGCAGCCCGGCGCCGACGTCGGCGGCATCGGCATGGGACTGGTGCGCATGGTCCGGCCGTGGAACGAGTGGCTGATCGTCTGGGGCTACGACATCAACCAGCCGCGCGCCGCAGGTCGACGAGGCTTTCGCCACCAAGGTGGCGCGCGACCTCGTCGGCGATCCCGAGCTCAAGATCGAGATCCAGTCGGTCTCGACCTGGACGGTCAACAATATGTACGCCACGACGATGTCGAGCGGCCGCGTGTTCTGCATGGGCGACGCCACCCATCGCCATCCGCCGTCCAACGGGCTCGGCTCCAACACCTCGATCCAGGACGCCTTCAATCTCGCCTGGAAGCTCGCGCATGGTCCTGCAGGCACAGGCCGGCCCAGGGCTGCTCGACAGCTACCAGGCCGAGCGCGCGCCGATCGCCAAGCAGATCGTCACCCGCGCCAACCAGTCGATCGAGGAGTTCGGCCCGATCTTCAAGGCGCTCGGGCTGCTCGATTCGGTCGATCCGGTGAAGATGCAGCAGAACATGGATGCGCGCTGCGACGACACGCCCGAGGCCGAAGAGCAGCGCCGGCAGATCCGCGAGGCGATCGCCTTCAAGGTTTACGAATTCGACGCGCACGGCGTCGAGATGAACCAGCGCTACCGCTCCGGCGCGGTCGTCGCCGACGGCACGCCGGAGCCGGCATTCGCGACGCGATCGCCGAGCTGCACTACCAGCCGACCACGTGGCCCGGCGCCCGGCTGCCGCATGTCTGGCTGTTCGGCGAGCGACGGCGCAAGGATCTCGACGCTCGACCTCTGCGGCAAGGGCCGCTTCACGCGTCCTGACCGGTATCGGCGGCGACGGCTGGGTCGAGGCCGCCAAGGCGCTGTCGCGAGGAGTTCGGCCTCGACATCGCAGCCCACGTGATCGGCCCGCGCCAGCCGTGGCAGGATCTGACCGGCGACTGGGCGGCGCTGCGCGAGGTGCGCGACAGCGGCGTCTTGCTGGTCCGTCCGGACCAGCATGTCTGCTGGCGCCGCGAGGCGATCGCCGCCGACCCCGACGGCGCCCTGCGCCAGGCGCTCCTCACCGTCCTTTCCTTGTGAGGCACTGCCATGGAAGCTGCACGAACAGGGGTTATTTCACCGAAGCGACCTCGGCCGAGGTGGTGACCGGCGCGCAACAGCACGGCCGAGCAATGCGCGGCTGAAGGCAGGTGATGGAGGTCATCATCCGCAAGCTGCACGAGGCGGTCAAGGAGATCGAGCCGACCGAGGACGAATGGTTCGAAGCGATCCAGTTCCTCACCCGCACCGGGCAGATCTGCAACGACTGGCGGCAGGAGTTCATCCTGCTGTCGGATATCCTCGGCGTCTCGATGCTGGTCGACGCGATCAACAACCGCAAGCCGTCCGGCGCCTCGGAAAGCACGGTGCTCGGCCCGTTCCATGTCGCGGATGCGCCGGAACTGCCGATGGGCGCCAATATCTGCCTCGACCGCAAGGGCGAGGACATGTTCATCCATGGCCGCATCCTCGACACCGAGGGCAAGCCGATCGCCGGCGCCGTGCTCGACGTCTGGCAGGCCAATGACGAGGGCTTCTACGACGTGCAGCAGAAGGGCATCCAGCCCGACTTCAACCTGCGCGGCGTGTTCCGCACCGGCGCCGACGGCAGCTACTGGTTCCGCGCCGTCAAGCCGAGCTTCTATCCGATCCCCGACGACGGCCCGGTCGGCAAGCTGCTGCACGCGCTCGGCCGTCACCCCTACCGCCCGGCGCATCTGCATTTCATCTTCGAGCGCGGACGGCTTCGAGACGCTCACCACCCACATCTTCGATCCCGACGATCCCTATATCCACTCCGACGCGGTGTTCGGCGTGAAGGAGAGCCTGCTCGCCGAGTTCGTCAAGGTCGATGATCCGGCGCGGGCGAAGGCGCTGGAGTTTGCGGGGCCGTTCTGGGAGGTGGCCTATGATTTCGTGCTGGCGCCGGCCAAGCGAACTGCGACCTGATCGCCGCAAGTCTTCGTTGCGCCCGGGCGCGTCCAGCCAAGCTCTTGCTGGCCGCGGAACCCGCAGTAGAATGCGCCGCGAAGCTTTCCCGCAAGCCGCGATTCCGTCCGCGCGTTCCGCCGACGCGCAGGAGCAAGAGTTGACCGAGACACTTTCGCTGGAGGAGACGAAGACATGAAGCGTAGAACAGCCTTGATCGGCCTGGCCGCGGCGTTGTCGCTGCCATTGGCCGGCGCGAGCCTTGCCCAGGACAAGAAGACGATCGCCGGCATCGTCTTCCAGCAGGACCAGTTCTTCCGGACCATCCAGCTGGGCATGGAGGCGGCGGCCAAGCAAGCCGGCGCCGAGCTGCTCGAGGCCAACTCCGAATCCAAGCCGGAAAAAGAAGCCAGCCTGATCGACACCTACATCGCCCGCGGCGTGAAGGCGATCGTGATTTCGCCGATCAGCTTCAAGGCCTCCGCGCCGGCGCTGAAGCGCGCTGTCGATGCAGGCGTCAAGGTCGTCACCTACAACTCGGCGGTCGAAGGGGATCTCGCCGTGGCCTACCTGAACTCCAGCCAGCTCGAGCTCGGCAAGACCACCGGCAAGGCTGCGGCTGAGTTCATCAAGGACAAGCTCGGCGGCAAGGCCAAGATCGCCACGCTCGGCTTCAAGGCGCTGCTGCCGGAGGTTTCCGGCCAGCGCGTCGGCGGCTTTCTCGATGAGGCGAAGGCCGGCGGCGACGTGCAGGTGGTGTCGCAGCAGGATGCCTGGCTCGCCGAAAAGGCCGTTGCGGTGGCCAGCGACGTGATCACCGCCAATCCCGACATCAACATCATCTATGCCGCCAATGAAGGCGGCACGGTCGGCGCCGTGCAGGCCGTGCGCAAGGCCGGCAAGCAAGGCTCGATCTATGTCTTCGGCATCGACGGCTCCGAGCAGCTCGCCGGCTATCTGCTCGACGACGACAACGTGCTCCAGGCCGTGACTGCGCAGCAGCCCTTCACCATGGGCTCCGAAGCCGTCAAGGCGGCCGTCGACGCCATCGACGGCAAGCCGGTGGAGAAGACCGTGGTCGTTCCGGTGCTCGGCCTCAACCGCAGCGATCCCGCCGCTGTCAAGGCATTCCGCGAAGAGCTCAAGAAGAACCAGTAGGCCGATGGCCGCGATCGGGATGCCGCTCGAGGCGACGCCCCACCCGGGCGGCCGGCTGAACTTCGTGGCGCTGACCAAGGCCTATGGGCCGACCTTGGCGCTCGACCGCTTCAGCCACGCCTTCGCCTCGGGCCGCGTTCACGCGCTGATGGGCAAGAACGGATCCGGCAAGTCGACGCTGGTGAAGATTCTGTCCGGGGCGGTCGCGGCCGATTCCGGCACGATGTCGCTCGACGACGTGCCGCTTGCCTTCGCGAGCCCTGCCGACGCGCTGGCTGCCGGCATCGCCACCGTCCACCAGGAGCTCTCGGTGGTGCCGTCCCTGTCGATCGGCGAGAACATCTTTCTCGGCCGGCTGCCGGTCAAAAGCCGGCTCGGCGTCGTCACCGTCGACTGGCAGCTGCTCTATTCCGAGGCCGCCGCGCTTCTGCACGGCATGGGGGTCGACATCGATCCCCGCCAGGCCGCCGCGACCTTGAGCGTCGGCCAGCAGCAGATCATCGAGATCGTCAAGGCGATGTCGTTCGGGCCAAAGATCCTGCTCCTCGACGAGCCGACCTCGGCGCTGGCGCAAAAGGAGGTCGAGCAGCTGTTCGCGCTGATCCGCCGCCTCAAGGCGCGCGGCGTGACGATGATCTACATCACCCACCGCATGAACGAGCTGTTCGAGATCGCCGACACCTGCACGGTGCTGCGCGACGGCGCCCTGGTCGGCAGCATCGACATGGCGGCCGCCGGCCCGGCGCTGATCGTCGAGATGATGTTCGGCGACGTTGCCCACGCCAAGCGGCCGCCGCGGCTCGCCATCGCCCGCTCCGGCCCGCCGACGCTGTCGGTGCGCGGCCTGTCGCGCCAGGGCTCCTTCCACGACGTCTCCTTCGATCTCTATCCCGGCGAAATCCTCGGGCTTGCCGGGCTGCTCGGCTCCGGCCGCACCGAGGTGCTGCGCGCCGTGTTCGGCGCCGATCCGGTCGATGCCGGCACGATCGCACTCGGCGGCAAGGTCCTGGCTGGTCCAACCTCGCCCAAGGCGATGAAGGCCCGCGGCCTGGGCTACACGCCCGAAAGCCGCAAGGAGCTGGCGCTCGTCCAGATGCTGTCCACCCACGACAATCTCTGTCTCGCCAGCTTGCCCGGCATTGCGCCGCGCGGCCTGATCACCCGGGCGATGGAGGGCCCCTTCGTCACCCGGCAGATCGGCGGACTGGGCATCAAGGCCGAACCGATGCTGCCGGTCGCCTCGCTGTCGGGCGGCAATCAGCAGAAGGTGGTGATCGGCAATTGGCTGAACACCGGCCCGAAGGTGATGCTGTTCGACGAGCCGAGCCGCGGCGTCGACGTGCATGCCCGCCGCCAGATCTTCGACATCATCTGGGGCCAGGCCCGGCAGGGACTGTCGTCGATCTTTGTCTCGACCGAGCTCGAGGAGCTGCTCGAGGTCACCGACCGCATCCTGGTGATGCGCCACGGCCGGGTCGTGGCCGAGGTGATGCCGGAGGCGATCACGCTCTCGGAGCTCTATGCGCTGTGCATGCAGGAAGGTGCGGAGAGCCGGGCGGCATGAGCGATCAGGTCATGACCCGCCGCCGCGACGCCATGCCCCTGGCGCTCGTCAAGCGCTACCCGATGGAGCTGATCTTCCTGGTGCTGGTGGCGGTCCTGGTTGCGACCGCGCCGGGCTTCGACACCACCGGCAATCTGCTCAACGTGCTGCGCACGGTGTCGATGCTCGGCATCATCGCCTTCGGCATGACTGCCGTCATCGTCGCCGGCGAAATCGACCTGTCGGTGGGCTCGGGCGTGGCGCTCGCCGGCTGCATCGTCGCCTGGTTCGCCGGCGCCTATTCCGAGACCCTCGGCGCCGGAATCGCGATCCTGATCGGCTCGGCCGCGGCGATCGCCGTCGGCTGCCTCACCGGCACGGTGACCGGCAAGATCCGGCAGTGGTTCAACGTGCCGACCTTCATCACCACGCTGGCCATGTTCACCGCGCTGCGGGGGGCCGCCAATCTGATCACCGGCGGGTTTCCGCTCGCCACCTTTCCGAGCTGGTTCGAGTATTTCGGCGGCGGCTACCTGCTCGGCATTCCGTTTCCGGTCTACGTCTTCGCCGCGACCTTCTTCGCCATGCATTTCCTGATGAACAACACCCGCTTCGGACGCGCCATCTACGCCGTCGGCGGCAACATGGAAGCGGCGCGGCTGTCGGGCATCGACATCTGGTTCGTCAAGACGATGACGCTGGCGATCACCGGCGGCCTGACGGCGGTAAGCGGCATCCTGATCGCCTCGCAGATCGGCTCCGGCACCGGCACCACGGCGACCGGCATGGAGCTCGACGTGATCGCGGCGGTGATCATCGGCGGCACGTCACTGTTCGGCGGCAAGGGCCGGATCTGGGGCACCCTGATCGGGGTTCTGTTCCTCGGCTCGATCTCCAACGGCATGACGCTGCTCAACGTCTCGGAATATTGGCAATATGTGGTGCGCGGCGCGATCATCCTCGGCGCCGTGCTGCTCAACCAGATTCTCGAGCGCGGCCGCTGAGCGGCGCGGGGAGGCGAGAGATGGACGATTTCATCGGCAAAGTGGCGGTCGTCACCGGCACCACCGGCATCGGGCTGGCGACCGCCCGGCGGCTCGCGGCGGGCGGCGCGGCGATTGCCGCCTTCGGCATCGACGGCGCGGCCAATGCGGCGCTCGAACGCGAGCTCGGCGGGGCCGGACGGCGCGCCAAGGCGTTCACCCTCGACGTCTCGGTCGCCGAGGCCGGTGCGCGCGGCGATCGGCGGGGCGGTCAGCGCCTTCGGCGGGCTCGACATCGTCGTCAACACGGCGGCGGTCCACCCCTACGGCACCGCCACGACGACGGATCCCGACGTCTGGCAGCGGGCGATGAGCGTCAACATCGGCTCGATCTATCTCACCGCCCGCTACGGCATTCCCGAGATGGTCCGGCGCGGCGGCGGCGCGATCGTCAATGTCGCCTCCGTGCAGGGTTTCGCCTGCCAGGAAAATGTCGCCGCCTACGCCACCACCAAAGGCGCCATCCATACGCTGACGCGCTCGCTGGCGCTCGATTATGCCGGCCAGGGCATCCGCGTGAATTCCGTCAGCCCCGGCTCGATCCGCACACCTATTCTCGAGCGGGCGGCGCGCGGGGAGGGCGGAAGTGACGCCGACGTCGAGGCTGCCTATCAGCGCTTCGGCGCGGCCCATCCGCTCGGCCGCATCGGCGAGCCGGAGGAGGTGGCCGAACTGATCGCCTTTCTGTGCTCGGCCAAGGCCTCCTTCTGCACCGGCGCCGACTACAGGATCGACGGCGGCCTGACCGCCGGCATCGGGGTGAGATAGGGATTTCCTGCCATGAAGATCGGTCTCGGCCTCTACCGCGAATCGCTGACGCCCGAAAACTTCCGCTTCGCCCGCCAGGCCGGCGCCACCCATATCGTCGCCCACCTCACCAACTATTTCCGCGGCCGGGACCCGAGCCTGTCGGCCGGCACCGCGGTCGACGGCTGGGGGGATTGTTCGGACGACCGGCTGTGGAGCTATGAGGAACTCGCCGCGCTGGCGGCGTCCGTCCGCGACAACGGGCTTCAGCTTGCCGCGATCGAGAACTTCTCGCCGCGCTTCTGGTCCGACGTCTTGCTCGACGGCCCCGCGCGTGACGTCCAGATGGACGGCTTGAAGCAGCTGGTGCGCGACGCCGGGCGGGCCGGCGTTCCCTGCATCGGCTACAACTTCTCCATCGCCGGCGTCTGGGGCTGGTCGCGCGGGCCGTTCGCGCGCGGCGAAGCGATGTCGGTCGGCCTCGACCTGTCGGCCATCGATCCGGACCTGCCGCTGCCGGACGGGGTGGTGTGGAACATGCGCTACCGGGCCGGCCGCCCCGGTGCGCCTGCTGCAACGGTCGGCGAGGAAGAATTGTGGGACCGGCTGGCCCGTTTCCTGAAAGAGCTGGTGCCGGTCGCGGCCGAAGCGAATGTGGTGCTTGCCGCCCATCCGGACGATCCGCCGGCCGAGGCGCTGCGCGGCGCTGCCCGCCTGGTCAATCGGCCGGCCAAGTATGACCGCCTGCTCGACCTTGTCGATTTGCCCGCCAACGGCCTGGAGCTCTGCCTGGGATCGCTGCAGGAGATGCCGGGGTCGGCGACGATCTACGAGGATGTTCGCCGCTTCGCCCGGCGCGGGCGGATCGGCTACATCCATTTCCGCAACGTGCGCGGCAAGGTGCCGCGCTATCACGAGACGTTCGTCGACGAGGGCGACATCGACATGGCCGAGATCGTCCGCATCCTGCGCGACGAGGGTTATGCCGGCGTGCTCATCCCCGACCATACCCCGGAGATGAGCTGCCCGGCGCCGTGGCATGCCGGGATGGCATTCGCGCTCGGCTATATGCGCGCCTTGGTCCAGAACGCCGCCGCCCTCGGCCCGGCCCGGGCCTCGGCGCGGCCGATCGCTGCGGAATAGCGGCAGGAGGGGGCAATGAGCGGTTCCAGGCTCTACGGCAACGACGGCGAACTGTTCCGGCTGATGGAGACGGAGCTGTTCGTCGCCGTGGTCGGCGACGTGATGGACACGATCGGCCTGCAGCACCAGTTCCTGCCGCCGGTCTTTCGGCCGGTCGATGAGGCGAGCCGGCTGATCGGCCGGGCGATGCCGGTGCTGGAGGCCGACATCTTTTCGTCGCCCACCACCGAAGCCGCTTCGCATCCGCTGATGGCCAAGCCGTTCGGGCTGATGTTCGAAGCGCTGGACGGGCTCCAGCCGGGCGAAATCTATGTCGCGGCCGGCGCCTCGCCGCGCTATGCGCTGTGGGGCGAGCTGATGTCGACGCGCGCCAAGCTGCTCGGCGCGCGCGGCGCCTTGGTCGACGGCTTCGCCCGCGACATCGACGGCATTCGTGCGCTCGGTTTCCCGTGCTTCTCGATCGGCTTCTATGCGCAGGACCAGGGTCCGCGCGGCAAGGTCATCGACTATCGCTGCCCGGTCGAGATCGGCGGCGTGCGGATCGAGCCCGGCACGCTTCTGTTCGGCGATCGGGAAGGCGTGCTGGTCATTCCGCGCGCGGCCGAGGAGCAGGTGATGCGCTTGGCGCTGGAGAAGGCGCGCGGCGAGAAGCGCGTCGCTCAGGCGATCCGCGACGGGATGAGCGCCGTCGAGGCCTTCGCCACCTTCGGCATCATGTAGGCCGGCGCCGCTCGCGCTCAGGCCGGAGGCGCGGCGTCGGCATACTGGGCCGCGAACTCCGCGCTCGGCGGGATCGGCGTGATGATGTCGATCATCACCCCGTTGGGATCGGCCGTGATGAAATGCCGCTGCCCGAACGGCTCGTCGCGCAGCGGGCAGAGGATCGGCAGGCCGGCGGCCAGCGCCTTGCGATACTCTTCATCGGCATCGGCGACCTCGAAGTTGAGCAGAATGCTTGCGGTGCGCCCGCGGCCGCCGGCGGGAACTGTGTCGTGGTCTCCGTCCATCACCGCCAGGTTGATGCGGCGATTGCGCCTGGATTGGAGATGCACATACCAGCCACTCTCGAACAGCGGCCGGAAGGCGAAATGGCGGCAGTAGAAGGCGGCCGTCTCGGCAACAGCGCCGGTGAGAAGCACGGGATAGCTGACCAGTGGCCGCATGGGCTCTTTTCCTTTGCAATGAATCTACCTACAGTCTGTATGCATCTATTAACATACAGGCTGCATGTATGCAACAAGACCCGCGCCGGTCCAATCCCGAGCGCAGCGAAGCAAGCCGCGGTGCGCTGCTCGCGGCCGCCCGGGGATTGTTCCTGGAACGGTCCTATCCGCTGACCGGCACGCCCGAGATCGTCGCCGCCGCCGGGCTCACCCGCGGCGCGCTCTACCACCATTTCACCGACAAGCGGGCGCTGTTCCGGGCGGTGGTCGAGGCCGAATCCGCCGCGGTGGCCGAGGAGATCGAGCAGGCTTCGACGCCCGATCTCTCGCCGAGCGAGGCCTTGCTCACCGGCGGCGCGGCGTTCCTCAAGGCGATGCGCCGGCCCGGCCGCACCCGGCTGCTGCTGCTCGACGGGCCGGCGGTGCTTGGCCGGGCCGAGATGGACGCGATCGATTCCCGCCACGGAACGCGTGCCTTGCGGGCCGGCTTGGCCTTTGCGATGCGCAGCGGCGCGGTGCGAAGCCTGCCGCTGGAGCCGCTGACGGCGCAGCTCTCGGCGGCATTCGACCGCGCGGCCTTGGCGATCGAGGCAGGGGCTGTGCCCGAGGAGCACTTGGCCGCGCTTGCCGCCTTGGTCGAGGGGCTGCTCGCCTGCCGCTAAATTAGATGACGGCTGGTGGCGTCAGCTTGAGAACAGGCGCTCGCCCTGCTCGTCGACCAGCTGCCGGCCCTTCGACAGGGCGACGCTGACGGCATCGTCGAGCGAGGCGAAGCGGTCGGCGCGGATGAAGCGGTGCTCCTTCACCGCGCCGTCGATCTCGCGAACCACCACCCCGCAGGTCTGATACTGGCCGCCTTCCTTGAACGGGGTCGCCCGGATGATGAAGCCCTTGTGCTCGACCTCGCCGGCGACCTTGGGCTCGCTCTTCTCGGGGTCGCCGCCACCGCCGAACAACCGCTTCAGGAACGACATGGCTGCTCTTCTTTCCGCCGCTGTTTGAGCCGATCACCCTATAGTAATTCCAGCAGAAGTGGAAACCGGTTCTCCATCCGGAATTGCGGAAAAACAAAGGCTTAGAACGGGTCAGCAATTCGAAGAGGCGCTGAACCGGTCTACGACCGAATTCGGGAAAAGGGGAAAGCCGTTTTCCGCGGTGCCGGTCAGGCGAGATGGAGCACGACCTTGCGGCGGTGCGGCCGGCTCCGGTGCTCGAACAGATAGATGCCCTGCCAGGTGCCGAGCAGCAGCTCCCCGTCGGCCACCGGGATCGACAGCGAGGACAGGGTCAGCGCCGCCTTGATATGCGCCGGCATGTCGTCGGGGCCTTCCAGCCGGTGCACCAGATATTCCATCGCCGGATCGTCGGCCGGCGGCACCAAGCGCTCGAAGAAGGCCTCGAGGTCGCGCTTGACGTCCGGATCGGCGTTTTCCTGAACGATCAGCGAGCAGGAGGTGTGGCGGACGAACAGCGTCAGCAGCCCGATCTCAGGCCCCGCCGCGGCGACGAACTCGGCCGCGCGGTCCGTAAACTCGTAGAGCCCGGGCCCCTGGGTCGCGATCGTGATCTCGGTCTGCCGGTGGGCCAGCGCCGGGCCTCGTCACTGCTGCGGGAAGGCAAGGCGCGCGCCGAGCGCGACGCCAGCGCCGGGCGGGGCGACGATGACCAAGGTGGTGGCAAGAAACTCCGGCGACACGGCCGACACCCCCTCGATCAAACCGTACGCGGACCGCTCAGCTGTCGAGAAAGCTGCGCAGCTTGCGCGACCGGCTCGGATGCTTGAGCTTCCTGAGCGCCTTGGCCTCGATCTGGCGGATGCGCTCGCGCGTCACCGAAAACTGCTGGCCGACTTCCTCCAGCGTATGGTCGGTGTTCATGCCGATGCCGAACCGCATCCTGAGCACGCGCTCCTCGCGCGGCGTCAGCGAGGCGAGCACCCGCGTCGTGGTTTCGCGCAGATTGGCCTGGATTGCGGCATCGATCGGCAGGATCGCGTTCTTGTCCTCGATGAAGTCGCCGAGATGGGAATCCTCCTCGTCGCCGACCGGCGTCTCGAGCGAGATCGGTTCCTTGGCGATCTTCAGCACCTTGCGCACCTTCTCGAGCGGCATAGCGAGCTTCTCGGCCAGCTCTTCCGGGGTCGGCTCGCGGCCGATCTCATGCAGCATCTGCCGCGAGGTGCGGACGATCTTGTTGATCGTCTCGATCATGTGGACCGGGATGCGGATGGTCCGCGCCTGATCGGCGATCGAGCGGGTGATCGCCTGCCGGATCCACCATGTCGCATAGGTCGAGAACTTGTAGCCGCGCCGGTACTCGAACTTGTCGACCGCCTTCATCAGGCCGATATTGCCCTCCTGGATCAGGTCGAGGAACTGCAGGCCGCGGTTGGTGTATTTCTTGGCGATCGAGATCACCAGGCGCAGATTGGCCTCGACCATCTCCTTCTTGGCGATCGCCGCCTCGCGCTCGCCCTTCTGAACCTGATTGACGATCTTGCGGAACTCGGTGATCGAAATGGCGGTCTCTGTGGCGAGGCTCTGGATTTCGCCGCGCAGGTCGCGGATCGTGTCCTTCTCGTTCTTGGTGAACTCCTTCCAGCCGCGGCCGGCCAGGTTGGAGATCGACTTCATCCAGTTGGGGTCGAGCTCGGAGCCCTGGTATTCCTTGAGGAACTCGTCGCGGCGAACGCCATAGCTCTCGGCGAGCCTGAGCAGCCGGCCTTCATTCTGCACCAGGCGCTTGTTGATGTCGTAGAGCTGCTCGACCAGCGCCTCGATGCGGTTCTGGTTGAGCGACAGCGATTTCACCGCCTTGATCAGCTGGTCCTTGAGCTCCTTCAGCCGCCGGTCCTGGCTGGGCGACAGCGTACCGGCCGCCGCCAGCCGGTTCTCGACCTGCTGGTCCTGCAGCTTGCGCAGCTTCTTGTAGATGTCGGCGATGGTGTCCAAGGTTTCCATCACCTGGGGCCGCAGCTCGGCCTCCATGGCCGCCAGCGACAGGCTGGCCTCGTCCTCGTCCTCCTCGTCCTCCTCGACCTGACCTTCGCCGCCGACATTGGTGATGTCGTCGTCCTCGCGCGGCCGGCGCGTCTTGTCGTCGGCCGGCTTGGCCTTGTCCTGCTCTTCGGTGCGCTCGACCACCGGCGCCTGCTTGGCCTCCGGCCCGGCATAAGTGGCTTCGAGATCGATGATCTCGCGCAGCAGGATCTTGGTCTCGTTGAGCTCGTCGCGCCAGATGATGATCGCCTGGAAGGTCAGCGGGCTTTCGCACAGGCCCGCGATCATCGTTTCGCGCCCGGCCTCGATGCGCTTGGCAATCGCGATCTCGCCTTCGCGCGACAACAGCTCGACCGAGCCCATCTCGCGCAGATACATGCGCACCGGGTCGTCGGTGCGGTCGGTCGGCTCCTTCTTGGCCGGGGCGGCTGCAACGGCGGTGCCGGTCTGCTCGGCGAGCTCGTTGGCCTCCTCGTCGCTATCGGGAGTCTCGGCCTCCGTTTCTTCGCCGGCCTCGTCGTCTTCAACGACGTTGATGCCCATGTCGGAAAGCATCGACATGGTGTCTTCGATCTGCTCGGAGGTCACCTCCTCGGAGGGCAGCACCGAATTGAGCTCGTCCATGGTGACATAGCCGCGCTTCTTGGCGGCCTTGATCATCTTCTTGACCGCGTCATCGGAAAGATCGAGCAGCGGGCCGTCGGTGGCGGCCTCACGTTCGGTCTCGACCTCTTCCTTTTCCTTTGTCGCCATTCTTTTGCTTTCTCCAAGCGGCCGGAGCGGACCTGCCTCGCCGCGGCCAACCTAAAACCGGAGGGTGGCTCCACCCCGAGCGTTGAGCCGCCACTAAGAGACGACTGCGCGTTAAAGCCCGATTAACCCTGATATCTGGTCCGAGCCGGCGGCCCGTCCAGCGACCAGCGCTTCCGATCCCGTTGTCTCATGGTCGCGGAGCGCGCTCCGCGGAGTTTGCCTTCTCGAATCGACCTGATTCCGCCATTCCGGCGGAAGGTCAAGCGCCTCTCGCACGATTCGCGTCAAAAAAGCGAATCATTTGCCGTCTCACCGGCCGGCGCGCCCCGAGGAGACGCCGAAGCCCTCGATCAAGGCGTCCGTCGCCTGGGCCTCACGCAACTGCGCTTGGACGTCAAGCATGTGACGGTAGTTCTCGTCGGTCAATTCGGCGGCCAGCGCCGCTTCGGCCGCCTTGAGCTCCCTATGTAGAGAGCGCGCGCCAAGGTGCAAGTGCAACGCCTGCACGAACGCATCGCGTGCATCCTCGAGGGCGGCCTCTCCGAGCGCCGGCCACTGCCCCGCGCTTTTGACCAGCGAAACTGCGCGCGCAAAGGCCTCGGCGAGCCCGGCCTCGCCAAGCGCAGCGGCAAGCCGGCCCCGATCATCCGCCTTGCCGTGTGCCAGCGCGTCGAGCAGTGCGGCATGCAGCCGGCGCAACTCGGGATGGCTGAGCTCGAGGCCGGCAACGGCTTCGAAATGCTCCTCGATCAACGCCGGATGGTTGGCCAGCGCCACCACCAGCGTCGCTTCGCGCAGCGGCGGCCCCGCGGCCGTGCGCCGCACCAGCGCCGAGCGGGTCAGCCGTTCCGACGCGGCGAGCGGCCCCGCGCTCGCGCCGAGCCGCTGTCCCTTTGCGGCCGCCCGCCCACCGGGCCCGCGGCCCTCGGCGGGGCGCCGCCCCGTCCCGAACAAGGCCTGGACGCGGCTGCGCATCTCCTGGCCGTAATGGTAGCGCAGGCTGTCGTCGCCGATCAGGGCGGTAAGCGCCCGCAGCCGCTGCTCGAGGGCGGCCTTCTTTTCCGGCGTATCGTAGACTCCGCCCTCCGTCTCGCGCATCCACAACAGCTCGGACAGCGGGCGTGCCTCGGCGAGGATGGCGGCGAACGCCTCGGCGCCGCCCTGGCGCACGACATCGTCGGGGTCCTTGCCATCCGGCAGGATGGCGACGCGGAGCGTGCGGCCGGGCGCGATCAGCGGCAACGCCTGGTCGGCGGCGCGCCATGCCGCCTTGACCCCGGCGGCGTCGCCGTCGAAACAGAGCACCGGCTCGGGCGACAGCCGCCACAACAGCTCCAGCTGGGCCTCGCCGAGCGCCGTGCCGAGCGGCGCAACCACGGCCTCGAAGCCCGCCTGGGCGAGCGCGATCACGTCCATGTAGCCTTCGACCGCGATCAGCGTGCCGCCCTTCTGCAGCGCCTGGCGGGCGGTGCGGAAATTGTAGAGCACATTGCCCTTGTGAAACAGCGCCGTCTCGGGGCTGTTCAGGTATTTGGCCGGCGCCTCTGCCGACAGTGCGCGGCCGCCGAAGGCGATGATCGCGCCGCGCGAATCGGGGATCGGAAACATCACCCGGTCGCGGAAACGGTCATAGGAGACTGGCACGTCGTCACCGAAGACGGTGAGCCCGCAAGCCTCGATCTGCGCTTTCTCCACGCCCTTGCCGGCGAGATGCTCCTTGAGCGCATTGCGGCTGTCGGGCGCATGGCCGAGGCGAAAGCGCTGCTGGGTGGCCGGGGTCAGGCCGCGGCTGCGCAGATAGGCGCGCGCCGCTGCACCGTCCGGCGCCTGCAGCCGCGCCTCGAAGAACGCCGCCGCCATCTCCATCACGTCGGTCAGGCTGGCGCGCTCGCGTTCGCGCCGCTCGGCGCCCGGGTCGCGCGCCGGCAGCGGCAGGCCGGCCATTTCGGCCACCCGCTCCACCGCCTCGGGAAAGCTCGATCCGTCAAGCTCGGTCAAGAACCGGAATTGGTCGCCCGAGACGCCGCAGCCGAAGCAATGGTAGCGGCCCTTCTTGTCCTCGCAATGGAAGCTCGGCGTGTTCTCGCCGTGGAACGGACAGCACGCCCACCAGTCGCCGCGCGCCGCATTGGTCTTGCGGCGGTCCCAGGTGACGCGCTGGCCGACCACGGCCGAAATCGGCACGCGGCTGCGGACCTCATCGAGAAAGGCGGGCGGAAAGCGCATCGCCATCCTGTCTAGCCAATCCTTTGGACAGAAGCGAGCGACGGCTGCGGGGGTGCCCGCTATACACAGAGGCGGCAGCTGCGGCGTCGGCCTTGCTAATTGAGCAGCGCCTTGACCAGCGCGCTCGCCGGGCCGAAATCCATCTGCCCGGCATAACGCTGCTTCAGCGCCGCCATCACCTTGCCCATATCGCCCGGACCGGTGGCGCCGATGTCGCGGATCACCGCACCGATTGCCGCTTTGGTCGCCGCCTCGTCCATCTGCGCCGGCAGGAACTCTTGCAGGATGGCGATCTCGGCCCGCTCCTGGGCGGCAAGCTCGGGCCGGCCGCCCTGCTCGAACGCCTTGGCCGATTCCTCGCGTTGCTTCACCATCTTGGTCAGGATCTGCAGGATCTCGTCCGCGCCGGCCGCCGGCCTGCCGGTGCCGCGGTTGGCGATGTCGCGGTCCTTGATCGCAGCATTGGCCATGCGCAGCGTCGCCGCGCGCTGCTTGTCGCCACCCTTCAGCGCCGTCTTCAGGTCCTCTGCAATCCGCTCGCGCATCCGTCACCTGCTCCGTGCTCGTTGCCGCAACCATAGCAGCAAAGCGCGCCGCCTTGCATCTCAAGGCTTGCTCGGCTAGGTCAGGCGGAATTCGGGCCAGCCGCGGACCCCGCCCGGCTGCCGCTTCGACAACCCCGGGATACGCTGCCATGACCTCGACCACCCCACCCTGGCGCCAGGAAGACGCGACTGCGCTGCTGGTTCTGGCCGACGGCACGGTAATCGAGGGCCGCGGCCTCGGCGCCGCCGGCACCGCGGTCGGCGAGGTGTGCTTCAACACCGCCCTGACCGGCTATCAGGAGATCCTCACGGACCCCTCCTACGCCGGCCAGATCGTCACCTTCACCTTCCCGCATATCGGCAATGTCGGCGCCAATGACGAGGACATCGAGGATCTCACGCCGGCCGCCCGCGCCGGCGCCCTGGGCGCCGTGTTCAGAGCCGACATCACCAACCCCTCCAACTACCGCTCGGCGACCCACCTCGACGCCTGGCTGAAGCGCCGCGGCCTGGTCGCCATGGCTGGCGTCGACACCCGGGCGCTGACGGCGCTGATCCGCGACAAGGGCGCGGCGAATGCGGTGATCGCCCACGCCGCCGACGGCCGCTTCGACGTCGACGATCTCAAGCGCCGGGCGGCGTCCTGGCCGGGTCTGGTCGGGCTCGACCTGGCGCGCGAGGTCACCTCCGGCCAGAGCTCGACCTGGCGCGAGACGGCGTGGAACTGGGAGAACGGCTACGGCCGGCAGGACGAGCCATCGATCCACGTGGTGGCGGTCGACTACGGCGTCAAGCGCAACATTCTGCGGCTGCTTGCCGGGCTCGGCGCCGAAGTGACCGTGGTGCCGGCCACTACGGTCGCCGAGGACATTCTGGCGATGAAGCCGGACGGCATCTTCCTGTCCAACGGGCCGGGCGATCCCGAGGCGACCGGCAGCTATGCGGTGCCGATCATCCAGGACCTGCTCAAGACCGACCTGCCGCTGTTTGGCATCTGCCTCGGCCATCAAATGCTGGCGCTGGCGCTCGGCGGCACGACCGAGAAGATGCACCAGGGCCACCACGGCGCCAATCATCCAGTCAAGGACCACACCACCGGCAAGGTCGAGATCGTGTCGATGAATCACGGCTTTGCGGTCGCGTCAGGATCGTTGCCGGCGGGGGTCGAGGAAACCCATATATCGCTGTTCGACGGTTCCAATTGCGGCATTGCGCTCACCGGCAAACCGGTGTTTTCCGTGCAGCATCACCCGGAAGCCTCTCCCGGGCCGCAGGATTCGCACTATCTGTTCCGCCGCTTCATCAACCTGATCCGTGTCCGCAAAGGCGAGCCGGCGCTGGCCGAGTAGATCGACAAGGGCCGCTGCTGCCGGCGGCTGGAATCAGCAACTCAGATCGGGTCAGCGTTCTTCGACGCGCCGACCCGCTCTAAGTCATTATTTTTCCGCAATTTCGGACGGAGAACCGGTTCTAGATCGGGTTGTTGAACGTATCGCAATCCTGCAGGCGGCCGCTCTTGAAGCCGCGCGCGAACCAGGCCTGGCGCTGCGCCGAGGTGCCATGGTTGAAGCTTTCCGGCACCACATAGCCCTGCGTGCGCCGCTGCAGCGTGTCGTCGCCGATCTGCTGGGCCGCGTTCAGCGCCTCCTCGACGTCGCCCTTCTCCAGAATGCCCTTCTGGTCGGTGAAATGGCCCCAAATGCCGGCGAAGCAGTCGGCCTGCAGTTCCACCCTGACAGACATCTGGTTGGCCTGGACCTCGTCCATGCGCTGCCGCATCTGGTTGAATTTCGGCAGGATGCCGATCAGGTTCTGGACGTGGTGGCCGACCTCGTGGGCAATCACATAGGCTTGGGCGAAGTCGCCCGAAGCGCCGAACTGGCGGTCGAGCAGGGTGAAGAAGTTGGTATCGAGATAGACCTTATGGTCCTCGGGGCAGTAAAACGGCCCCGACGCGGCCGAGGCAAAACCGCAGGCCGACCGGATCTGCCCCGAGAACAAGGTGAGCCGCGGCTCCTCATAGGTCTGTCCCTGGGCCTTGAAGATGCCGTTCCAGGTGTCTTCGGTCTCGGCGAGCACGGTGGCCACGAACTGCTTCATCTCGTCCGAGGCGCCGGCATTGCTGCCGCTCTGCGGACCGGATCCGCTTTGATCTTCGGTCTGCATCCCCGTCTCGTCGCCGGTCAGCACCGCCATCGGATCGATGCCGCAGGCCCTGAGCACGAAGAACAGCACCACCAGGATGAGAATGCCGGACAGCCCGCCGCCGCCGGCGGTGCCGATGCCGGGCCCGATGCGGATTCGTCCGGGCCCGCCGCCCAAGCCGCCGCCCAGTCCGCCGCCACCCCGCTGGTCATCGATGTTGTCGCTCTGACGGCGGCCTCTCCACAGCATGCGCTTGACCTTCCCTCGGATCAGCTCGGCGGGCTCTGCAATGGGCCAGCCATCGACAACAGATCATAAGCCGAACGGTTGCAGCGCGACACCGAGATTTTGCTGCGCGCAAATCACGAGGCGACCAGCTTCAGCCGGCCGCGGACGAAAGTCTTGAACTCTTCGGCGCTCATCGGACCGGCGAAGGCAAAGCCCTGCAGCACATCGCAGCCGAGCTCCTTGAGCAGGCGCGCATGCTCCATCGTCTCGACGCCTTCGGCGGTCACCTCGATCCCGAGCGAATTGCCGATGTCGATGATCGACTCGACAAGATGGCGCTGCGCCGGCGAGCTCACCATCGGGAAGACCAGCTGCCGGTCGATCTTCAGGCGCCGCGGCTTGAGCTTGAGCAGGCTGACGATCGAGGCATAGCCGGTGCCGAAGTCGTCGATCTCGATGTCGATGCCGAGGTCCTTGATCTGGTCGATGTTCCAAGTCACCAGCTCGTCGCTCTCGTCGAGGAAGATCGACTCGACCAGCTCGAACGACACCGTGCCCGGCTGGATGTTCATCGCCCTCAGGCTGGCGACAAGGCTCTCTTCCTGCAGCCGGCGCGCCGAGACGTTGACGGACACCCGCGGCACGTCGAGGCCGGCGGCGTTCCACTCCTTGCGGCTGGCGATCGCCTTCTCGAGCACCAGCCGGTCGATGGTGGCGACCACGTTGAGCTCCTCGGCGGTGCTGAGATAGGCGTCGGGGGTGAGCACGCCCTGAGTCGGATGCTGCCAGCGCGACAGCGCCTCCACCCCGACGATCTCGAAGGTGCGGGCATCGAATTGCGGCTGGTAGTAGGCGACGAACTCGTTCCACTCGAGCCCGTTCAGGATCTCGTCGGCGGTGCGCTTGGTCGACACGATCTCCTGCTGCAGCGCCGGGGTGAAGAACTCGTAGCGGTTGCGGCCGCGGCGCTTGGCCCGGTAGAGCGCGATGTCGGCATTGATCAGCAGCCGCTTGGGATCAGCCCGGGGGCCGGTCTCGGCGGCGATGCCGACGCTCACCCCGCACCGGCACTGGTGCGACTGGTAGGTCACCGGCCGGCGCATCTGCCGGATGATGCGGTCGGCAAGCAGCGCCATGCGCTCGCTGTCGCCGTCGCTCGGGCAGAACACCACGAACTCGTCGCCGCCGATACGGGCGACGAAGTCGCTCTCGCGCACGTTCGAGCGCAGCACATTGGCTGCGTGGACGAGCATGGCGTCGCCGGCGGCATGGCCGAGCGTATCGTTGATGTGCTTGAAGCGATCGAGATCGATGTGCAGCACGGCGATGCCGTCCTCGCCCGGCACGAAGCGCTCCAGCGTCTCGTCGAGATAGCGCCGGTTGGGCAGCCCGGTCAGCGAATCGTGCAGCGCGTTGTGCTCGATGCGGGCATGCGCCGCCTCGAGTTCGGCATTGCGCAGTTCGGCCAGCGTCTTGGCGCGCTCGAGATCCTTGCGCAGCGTGATGTCCTTGGTCACGTCCCATTCCGCGCCGATCATGCGCGGCTGGTCTTTCTCGTCCTGGAAGACGGTGGCGCGGGAGCGCATGTAGCGCAGCGTGCCGTCGGCCAGCTTCAGCCGATATTCGGACGAGTATTCGCCGTTCTTGGCGGCGGCCTTGAAGTCGGATTGCGCCTGCTCGGCGTCGTCCGGGTGGATGGCGCTCAGCCAGTCGGCGATGCCGCGCGGCTTGCCGTCCGAGGGCTTGCCATAGAGCTCGTTGACGCGGTCGTCCCACAACAGCTCGTCGGTTTCCAGATTGTGCTCCCAGACCCCGATCTGCGAGGCATCGAGCGCAAGCTCGAGCCGGTGCGACAGCTGCCGCAGCTTCCGTTCATTGCGGCCGAGCGTCTTGGAGTGACGCTGGCGTTCCCGGAACAGGTGGCCGAGCACCAACAGCGGGATCACCACCAGGGCGCCGGCGATCAGCAGCATCGGCCGGAAGAACCAGTCATTGTCGGGACGCACGTCCCAGCCGCCCTTCGGCACGGCCGCAAGCTTCCAGGGACCGGACGGGACGTTGACCTCCGCGATCACCGGACGGCGATTGAATACGGAGGCGTCGCCGAAGAACGGCTTCAGGGCGCCGTTGGCATCGGTCCCTGCCAGTGCGATGTCGATCGGCAGGTCGTGGGCCAGCAGGCCGCTGTCCCGATAGAGCCGCTCGGCATCGACGACGGCGGCGACCAGCCCCCAGAACCGCCTGCCCCCCGGCCCGTCGACGAAAACCGGGAAGCGGCCGACGAAGCCCAGCCCGCCCTGGACGAGCTGTACGGGCCCGTCGAGCACCAGTTCGCCGGTATCGCGCGCCTTGAGCGCGCTGTCGCGCTGCGACGGCGAGGTGCGGTAGTCGAGCCCGATGGCGCGCTCATTGCCGGCCATCGGATACATCAGCGAAATCACCAGATTGGGCGCGCCAGCGATGTTGCGCAGCTGCGAGCGGTCGCGGAACACGAGCTCGGCCAGCTCCTCGAACCGGGCCTGGGTCATGTCCGGCTCGGTCGACAGGCTGGCGATCAGCCCGCGCACCAGCTGCAGATTGCCATTGATATTGCCTTCCAGCTTGGCCCGCATCAGGCTGACTTCGGCGGCGACATTGGCGCGCAGATTCTGCTGCGAGACGATGTTGTTCTGGTGGTCGGCAAATAAGGCCATGGCGGCGACCACGAACAGCGCGATCACCGCCGGAATATTGGCGGCCGAAAAGGTGGCCTGCCGAGCCCTGCGCCCGGCCCGACGAACGGCTCGAAACTTGAATCGCCAAAGCTTCACGTTACGCTGGTCCGATCGGGCTTAATCAACGCAGCCCTAGTCTAGCGACAAATGTTCAACTTTGACTTTCTGCCGGAAAGCAAGGCTCGTGTCGACGGGGAAGAGCAATAGCTCATGCTGCGGCACAGCAATCTTGCTCTAACCTGTTGTTCGACTGCACCGCCAAAGGGATGAGGGCGCCGAAGACCTTGAGTTCAGACCTGCTTTTGCCCGGGGCTCTTGCCGTCGGAGCTGCGCGAGCGCTCCTCGAACCGCTTTTCGCCTTTAGCAAGCGGACTGCCCTTTTCCGCCTCGACCTTCCGCTCCTCGCCTTTTGCGGCCCGCTTCAAGGATTCACCGGCCTCGCGGCCGGCATCCGTCTCGGCGCTCGGCCTTGCCGTCGCTTTGTCTGCCATGATTGATCGCCTCCTGCGGCCATACCGGCCTTCAGAGAGAACGCCGGCACCGTGCCGGCTGTTCCACCGGCTCAGGCAGCGGCCTCGGCCTGCAGCTTGCGCATATCGGGCAGGAACACCGTGAGCAGGCCGAGCAGCGGCAGGTAGGAGCAGATGCGGTAGACGGTCTCGATGCCGTGCGCGTCGGCAAGCACGCCCAGCACCGCGGCGGCGATGCCGCCCATGCCGAAAGCCAGCCCGAAGAAGATACCGGCCACCATGCCGACCCGGCCGGGCAGCAGCTCCTGGGCGAACACCACGATCGCCGGGAAGGCCGAAGCCATGATCAGCCCGATGACGCCCGAGAGCACCACGGTCCAGTTGAGGTCGGCATAGGGCAGGGCCAGCGTGAACGGCAACACGCCGAGGATCGAGAACCAGATCACCGTCTTGGCGCCGAACCGGTCGCCGATCGGCCCACCGAGGATCGTGCCCACCGCGGCCCCGCCGAGGAACACGAACAAAAGGATCTGCGAGCCCTGCACGCTGACCCCGAACTTCTGGATCACATAGAAGGTGTAGTAGCTCGAGATGCTGGCCATATAGATGTTCTTGGAGAAGGTCAGCACCGCCAGCACCGCCAGTGCCACAGCGATGCGGCGGCGGGCGAGCACGGCGATCGGCGGCGGCGCCGGTCGGTGGGCATTGGCCTTGCGATGGTTGCTGTACCAGGTGCCGACCTGCCACAGGATCGCCATCCCGAGCAGCGCCGCGAGCGAAAACCAGGCGATGCTGCCTTGTCCGTTGGGCACCACGATGAAGGCCGCAAGCAGCGGCCCGAGCGCCTGGCCGGCATTGCCGCCGACCTGGAACAGCGACTGCGCTAGGCCGTACCGCCCGCCCGAGGCCAGCCGCGCCACCCGCGAGGATTCCGGATGAAACACCGCCGAGCCGAGGCCGACCAGTGCCGCGCCGAAGAGCAGCACGCCGTAATGTGCGGCATAGGCCAGAAAGATGAGACCGACCAGGGTGGCGCCCATGCCCGCCGGCAGCGAATATGGCAGAGGCCGCCGGTCGGTATACATGCCGATCGCCGGCTGCAGCAGCGACGCGGTCACCTGAAACGTCATGGTGAGCAAGCCGATCTGCCAATAGTCGAGGCCGTAGTCGTCCTTCAGCATCGGGTAGATGGCCGCCAGCAGCGACTGCATGATGTCGTTGAGCAGATGGCAGAAGCTGACCGCCAGGATCACCGCATAGACGGCGGACTGAGCCGAGGCGCGGGTCGGGGAAAGCGTGGTGTCGGTCACGAAAGAGCTCCGCCGCCGGTCACGGCCGCACGCCGGCCGGCATCCTTGTCCGGATTCTCATACGCGAGGCATTGGCGTCCTGCTTACGTGGTTTGGCCCATCACTTTCGCGACTGGGCCTTGCTACGCGGCGAATTGCCGCTAGACTTGCTGGTCCAGCGAGGCTGCCGGACGCGACGGATCAAGGGATGACATGCTGAGCCCAGATCGCCGGGATCAGGAAGACCGGCTGCATGATGAGCGGCTCGCCTGGGTGGAGACCACCGAAGGCGCGGTGCTGGCCTTGCCGACCGACTTTCCCGACGGGCACAAGGTGCCGGCCCACCGGCATAGCCGCTCGCAGCTGCTCTATGCGCTGAGCGGTGCCGTCCTGGTGACCACCGACGAGGGCCGCTGGATGGTTCCGCCCGAACACGCGATCTGGCTGCCGGCGGGCACCCGCCATGCGGTCGAGATGCTGGGCGAGGTCGCGATGCGCTCGATCTATGTGCGGCCCGACGCGTTGGCGTCGCTGCCGGCCGAGCTCAAGGTGGTGGCGATGACGGCGCTGATGCGCAGCCTGATCGTCGAGGCCGTCCGCCTGGCGCCCAATCCGGACCCATCGACCCGTGCGGGCCTGCTGATGGGACTCCTTTTGCATGAGATCCCGGCCTTGCCGCCGCGGCCGCTCGGCCTGCCGTTTCCCGCCGATGCCAGGCTGGTCGAGCTCTGCCGCCGCTTTCTCGCCCAGCCCGCGCCGCGTGCCGGCATCGACGGTTGGGCCAGAGCGGCTGGGATGAGCCGGCGTTCGTTCACCCGGCTGTTTCATCGCCAGACCGGCATCAGCCTGTCGACCTGGCGCCAGCAAGCCTGCTTGTTCGCGGCGCTGCCGCGGCTGGCTGATGGCGAGCCGATCACCCGCGTGGCGCTCGACCTCGGCTATGAAAGCGTCCCGGCCTTCACCACGATGTTCAAGCGCATGCTCGGCGAGCCGCCGCGAAGCTATCTGCGCAAGGTCGAATAGAAGCGCTGGACAGAAGAGCGGGCGACGCCGGCGAGAACCCCTGGACGGGCTCCGAGCCGGGCCTGCCATCGGCGGTGTCGGCGAGGGGGGTTACAAGCCCGGATGCTTTGCCTATAAGGCGCTTCCAGCCTGATCCATGTCATGCACAGCGCGCCGGCGATTTCGCGGTGCGAGGCATGCAACCTGCCAGCACGGACGAACCGACCCATGCCCAAGCGCACCGACCTGAAGTCGATCCTGATCATCGGCGCCGGGCCGATCGTGATCGGTCAGGCCTGCGAGTTCGATTATTCCGGCACGCAGGCGTGCAAGGCGCTGAAGGCCGAGGGCTACCGCGTCATCCTGGTCAATTCGAACCCGGCGACGATCATGACCGACCCGGAGCTCGCCGACGCCACCTATGTGGAGCCGATCACCCCGGAGGTGGTGGCCAAGATCATCGCCAAGGAGCGGCCCGACGCGCTGCTGCCGACGATGGGCGGGCAGACCGCGTTGAACACGGCACTGTCGCTCCGGCGAATGGGGGTGCTCGACCGCTACAAGGTCGAGATGATCGGTGCCGACGCGGACGCCATCGACATGGCCGAAGACCGGGCGCTGTTCCGCGAGGCGATGGCGCGCATCGGGCTGGAGACGCCGCGCTCGATGCTGGCCAACGCCACCGCCGTCAAGGAAGCGGACCGCCGCCGCCACGAGGGCGAGCGGGCGGCTCTCAAGGCCGAGGCGCCGGCCGACCTCGACGCGGCGCTCGATGCCCTGGAAACCCGCTGGAACCTCGGCGAGGGCGACCGCAAGCAGCGCTACATGGCGCATGCAATGGCGGTCGCCGCCCAGGCGCTCGACGTCGTCGGCCTGCCGGCGATCATCCGGCCCTCGTTCACGCTCGGCGGCACCGGCGGCGGCATCGCCTTCAACCGCTCGGAGTTCTTCGAGATAATCGAGCGCGGCCTCGACGCCTCGCCGACCACCGAGGTGCTGGTCGAGGAGAGCGTGCTCGGCTGGAAGGAGTTCGAGATGGAGGTGGTCCGCGACAAGGCGGACAATTGCATCATCGTCTGCTCGATCGAGAACATCGATCCGATGGGCGTCCACACCGGCGATTCGATCACCGTGGCGCCGGCGCTCACCCTGACCGACAAGGAGTACCAGGTGATGCGCAACGCCGCGATCGCGGTGCTGCGCGAGATCGGCGTCGAGACCGGCGGCTCCAATGTCCAGTTCGCCGTCGACCCGGGCAGCGGCCGCCTGGTGGTCATCGAGATGAACCCGCGGGTGTCGCGCTCCTCCGCCCTGGCGTCGAAGGCGACCGGCTTTCCGATTGCCAAGGTCGCCGCCAAGCTGGCGGTCGGCTACACGCTGGACGAGCTCGACAACGACATCACCGGCGGCGCCACGCCGGCCTCCTTCGAGCCGTCGATCGACTATGTCGTGACCAAGATCCCGCGCTTCGCCTTCGAGAAGTTCCCCGGCGCCGAGCCCGTACTGACCACGGCCATGAAGTCGGTCGGCGAGGTGATGGCGATCGGCCGCACCTTCCAGGAATCGTTGCAGAAGGCGCTGCGCGGCTTGGAGACGGGCCTGACCGGCCTCGACGAGATCGAGATCCCCGGCCTGACCGCGGGCGGCGGGCCGGACGACCGCAATGCCATCCGCGCTGCGCTCGGCACGCCGACGCCGGACCGGCTGCGCATGGTCGCCCAGGCGATCCGCCTCGGCACCTCGCTCGAGGACGTGCACCAGATGTGCCGCATCGACCCGTGGTTCCTCGAGGAGATCGCTGGCATCGTGGCGATGGAGGCGCGGGTGCGCGAGCATGGCCTGCCTTCCGACGCCGCCAATCTGCGCCGGTTGAAGAGCATGGGCTTTTCCGATGCCCGGCTGGCCTCGCTCGCCGGCCTCGACACTGCCGAGGTGCAAAGGGCGCGCCACAAGCTCGCCGTCCACCCCGTCTACAAGCGCATCGACACCTGCGCGGCCGAGTTCGCCTCGCCGACGGCTTATATGTATTCGACCTATGAGGCGCCGTTCGCCGGCGAGGTCCGCTCCGAAGCGGGGGTGTCGGCGCGCCGCAAGGTGGTGATCCTCGGCGGCGGCCCCAACCGCATCGGCCAGGGCATCGAGTTCGACTATTGCTGCTGCCACGCCTGCTTCGCGCTTGCCGATGCCGGCTTCGAGTCGATCATGATCAACTGCAATCCCGAGACCGTGTCGACCGACTACGACACCTCGGACCGGCTCTATTTCGAGCCGCTGACGGCCGAGGACGTGCTCGAGATCCTGCGCGTCGAGCAGACGGCGGGCGAGCTCGTCGGCGTCATCGTCCAGTTCGGCGGCCAGACCCCGCTCAAGCTGGCCGCCGCGCTCGAGGCTGCCGGCATTCCGATCCTCGGCACCTCGCCCGACGCCATCGACCTGGCCGAGGACCGGGACCGCTTCCAGAAGCTGCTGCAGCGGCTGGCGCTCACCCAGCCGAAGAACGGCATCGCCTATTCGGTCGAGCAGGCGCGCCTGGTGGCGGGGGAGCTCGGCTTTCCGCTCGTGGTGCGGCCCTCTTATGTGCTCGGCGGCCGCGCCATGCAGATCATTCAGGACGAGAGCATGCTGCAGTCCTACCTGCTCGACACCGTGCCCGGCCTGGTGCCGGAAGACATCAAGCAGAAGTACCCGAGCGACAAGACCGGGCAGATCAACACCCTGCTCGGCAAGAACCCGCTGTTGTTCGACACCTATCTCGCCGGCGCCATCGAGGTCGATGTCGACTGCCTGTCGGACGGCAAGGCGACCTACATCGCCGGCGTGATGGAGCACATCGAGGAGGCCGGCATCCACTCCGGCGACAGCGCGTGCTCCTTGCCGGTCCACACCTTGACGGACGAGACGGTGGCCGCGCTCGAGCGGCAGACCGAGGCGCTGGCGCTGGCGCTGAAGGTCGGCGGGCTGATGAACGTCCAGTTCGCGGTCAAGAACGGCATCGTCTTCATCCTCGAAGTCAATCCGCGCGCCTCGCGCACGGTGCCGTTCGTCGCCAAGGCCGTCGGCACCCCGTTCGCCAAGGTGGCGGCGCGGATCATGGCCGGCGAGAGCCTCGACGAGGCGTTTGCCGCCTATGGCGGCCGCCCGGAGCGGCGGCGGCGGCCGCACATCGCCATCAAGGAAGCGGTATTCCCGTTCGCGCGCTTCCCAGGGGTGGACACCCTGCTCGGCCCGGAGATGCGCTCCACCGGCGAGGTGATGGGCATCGACTACGATTTTGCGCTGGCCTTCGCCAAGTCGCAGCTCGGCGCCGGCGTCGACCTGCCGCGCGGCGGCACCCTGTTCGTCTCGGTGCGCGACGACGACAAGCCCGGCGTGCTGGAGAGCGTCGAGAAACTTGCGGCCCTCGGCTTCCGCGTGCTTGCCACCGGCGGCACCCAACGGTTTTTGGCGAAACACGGTGTGAAGGCCGAGAAGATCAACAAGGTGCTCGAAGGCCGGCCGCATATCGAGGACGCCATCCGCAACCGGCAGGTGCAGATCGTGTTCAACACCACCGACGGCCAGAAGGCGGTGTCGGACTCCAAGTCGCTGCGCCGCGCCACGCTGATGCAGCGGGTGCCCTATTACACCACGCTGTCCGGCGCGGCCGCCGTCAGCGAGGCAATCGCGGCCTTGAAGGCAGGCAGCCTCGAGGTGCGCCCACTGCAGAATTATTTCGAACGTTAAGCCGGCACCTTCAGCCGGCCGATGGGGATCCTTGCCGGCGTCCGAATGCGCGTCGTCAGGCGCCGATCGCCTCCAGGCCGTCCTCCAGCCACTCGCCGAGCATCGGCATGTGCAGCAGATAGCTGGCGATGCGCTTGTGGCCGCGCTGCCGTGCCTCGCTGACGACGTCGGCCCACTCCGCCGCGTCGTAGTCGCCGCGGCCGATCCACACCAGCGCGATCAGCTCGGCCGCCTCGTCGACATTGAGGTCGCCGAGCAGCTCGCGCAGCTCCTCTTCGTTCAGGTTCTCCGCCAACTCCTCGGCCAGGCCGTCATGCAGATGCGTTTCGCGCGAATTGCCGTCGAGCTCGACCTCATGCTCGGCGCCGTCGGCGTAATCCTCGTTGACCGCGGCGCTGATTGCCCGCGCCTTCAGCGCAAACAGGCGCACCGTATCGGGGTCGATGGCGAGTTCCCACTCGCGTTGCAGCCGCTGTTGCACCTCAGCCGTCCAGCTCTCGATCGTGGCGCACTATGCACGCCCCGGGCGCAAAAATCGAGCCGGCATGCCGGCGGTCGCCGGCCCGGCACGGAACCTCGGTCAACAAATCCCTGAGCTTGCGCTCACGTGGTTGTGATCGACGCCGCTGGGGGGCCCGGCGGCCGTCGCGGAAGAATCTCCCGCCGAAACCCGTTAGACTTGCACTTCCCGCGTTCTCGAGGAGATTTGAGATGCACGCCCGAATGCTCGCCGTCCTGGCTTCACTGGCCCTTGCCGCGCCGCTTCTGTCCGTCCCCGTCTACGCGGCAGGCGATGGCGGTGGCGGCGACACACCTGTCGCCCAATGCAAGAAGGGCCAGGTCTGGGACAAGAAGAAGAAGAAATGCGTGGTCCCGGGGCAAAGCTTCCTCGACGACGACAGCATCTATGAATCGGGCCGCGACCTGGCGTTGTTGGGCCGCTTCGACGAGGCCATCACGATCCTCAGCCTGGCGCATGACAAGACCGATCCCCGCGTCCTCAACTATCTCGGCTACGCGCATCGCAAGGCCGGCCGCGTGCTGGTCGGGCTCGGCTATTATCAGGAGGCGCTGCGCAGCGATCCAGACTATACGCTGGTGCGCGAATATCTCGGCGAGGCGCATCTGCAGCTCGGCGACGTTGCCGCCGCCCGCAACCAGCTCGACGAGATCAAGAAGCGCTGCGGCACCGGCTGCAGCGAATACACCGAGCTCTCCGCGCAGATCGATGCCTTCGTGAAAGGCTGACGGTCCGCCGGCGCGGCGGAATGTCCGGGCGGGATTTTTGAGGTGAAAATCCCGGCCGGACTTGCTACATTCGGAGATCACCCAGGTGAACGGATCCGTGGGCTTGGCCCACGGACCGTTTTCTTTTTGTCTCTCAGCGTTCCGATCGCCTTGGAAAGGACCGCGTTCCGGCGCGGAAGGAAGGAAGTCACGATGAACAAGGTGCCGATGACCGCCGGCGGGTTCCAGTCGCTCAAGGAAGAGCTTCGCTGGCGCCAACAGGAAGAGCGCCCGCGCATCATCGAGGCCATCTCCGAAGCCCGCTCGCACGGCGATCTGTCCGAGAACGCCGAATACCATTCGGCCAAGGAGGCACAGAGCCTGAACGAAGGCCGGATCAACGAGCTCGAAGACCTCGTCGCCCGCGCCGAGGTGATCGACGTCTCCAAGCTGACCGGCGAGAAGGTCAAGTTCGGCGCCACGGTGGTGGTCGTCGACGAGGACACCGAGGAAGAGCGCACCTATCAGATCGTCGGCGACCAGGAAGCCGACGTGAAGTCCGGTCGCATCTCGATTTCCTCGCCGATCGCGCGGGCGCTGATCGGCAAGGAGGTCGGCGAGACGATCGAGGTCAACGCCCCGGGGGGCGCCCGCGGCTACGAGATCGTCCGCGTCGAATTCATCTGATCAGATGGCGGCGCCGTCCCTCGCCACGGCCGCTCGCGGCGCGGCGAGCGGAGCCGGCGTCGAGGTTGCCGCCGTCGAGGTGGTGGCGCCGAACTTTAAGCGGCGGCTGTCGGGCGTCACCAGCACCATCCTCCAGCTCGTGCCGCTCCAGGCGCAGACCCTCGGCATCGCCACGCTCGGGCCGGGCCTGCCGCCGTCTTTGCCGAAACTCCGCGTCCGCCAGCTGCTCGGGCTGCTGAAGCCGCCCGCCCGCCGGCCGTTCCGCATCTGGCACGCGCGCCGCAACACCGAAATGCTGGCCGGCGTGGTCCTGCGCGATGTCATGCGCGCGCCGCTCAAGCTGGTCTTCACCTCGGCAGGACAGCGCCGTCACACCCGCTATACCCGCTGGCTGATCCGCCGCATGGACGCCGTCATCGCCACCAGCGTCCGCTCCGGCAGTTTCCTGGAGGTGCCGCACCGCGTCATCATGCACGGTGTCGACCTGGCGCGCTTTCACCCCGCGGCCGGGCCCGGCGACACCCTGGCCGGGGCCGGTCTCGACGCCCGCCATGCGCTGGGGTGCTTCGGCCGTGTCCGGCCGCAAAAGGGGACCGACCTGTTTGTCGCGGCATTGATCGAGCTTTTGCCGCAGTTCCCCGATTGGATCGGCGTCGTCACCGGCCGCGTCACCGCCGAACATCAGGCGTTCGCCGACGGGCTGAAGCGCGACGTTGCCGCCGCCGGGCTTGCAGCGCGCATTTTGTTTCTCGGTGAGGTCCCGGATATCGCGGTCTGGTACCGGCGGCTGACGCTCTTCGTCGCGCCATCGCGCAACGAGGGCTTTGGGCTGACCCCGCTCGAGGCGATGGCCTCGGCAAGCGCGGTGGTGGCGAGCGACGCCGGCGCCTATGCCGAGCAGGTCGAGCCCGGGCAGACCGGCGCGGTGGTGCCGGCAGGCGACGGCCGGGCCTTGCGGGAGGCGATCCGCGCCTACCTTGCCGATCCGCAGCTCGCCCGCCGCCACGGCCTCTCAGGGCTGGCGCGGGTCGGGCGCGACTTTCCGCTCGAGCGGGAGGCCGACGAGATCAGCGAGGTCTATGCGGCCCTGTGGGCCGGGTCATCGCCCTATTCGGCTTCGCCCGCGCTGCCGTCGCGCAGTCCGAGGCGGTAGAGCTCGGCCTCGGTGAGAAAGGCATATTGGCCGAGCATGGCGGCGTAGATCAGCCCCGGCAGGCCGCATAGAAAATAGCGGTGGACGACGTAGCTCTTCAGGAAGCGGCCGAGCGGGTTGACGAGAAGGCGCAGCGCATTGGTGCGGCGGCCGCGCGCGAACCGCTCCTTGGCCTTCAGCCTCGCATAGGCTGCACCCTTGGCCATTTCCTGGCCGATGGTCAGCCGGCGAAAATGCAGGATCGAGCCGCGGGCGATCACCTCGACCGGACCATCGGTGAGGATCGATTCATGCACCAGCGCCGCCTCGTCGACGCTGGCCGTGCCCTTCCTCACCAGCCTCACCATCGCCTTGGCATGCACCGCCGGCGGCTGATAGCCGTAGCCGGGCAGGTAGTCGCGGCGGCGCAGGGCGAAGGCGTTGCTCGCGCTGGCCGCGAGGTCGAGGCCGGCAAGCGCGGCGCGCATCTCCGGGTCGAGCCGCTCGTCGCTGTCGAGGCTGAGGCACCAGGCCTCGGTGCAAGCCTCCAAGGCAAACTGCTTCTGCGCGGCAAAGCCCGGCCAGGGCCGCTCGATCAAACGTATCGGATAGCCCTGGCGGCGATGGTCTTCGATCAGCGCCAGGGTACCGTCGGTCGATCCGGAATCGACGATCACGATCTCGCGGCAGAAATCGAGGCTTGCCAGCGCATCGCCGAGCATGTCCACCTCGTTGCGGCAGACGACGAAGCCAGAGATCGGCCGGTCGAAGCGGGCCATCGGCCGCTCAGGTCGCCCCGTCGATGGCGACCAGCCCCTCGTCCTTCACCTGGCGGATGGTAAGCGCCGTGCGCACCGTGTCGACATTCGGCGTCGAGGTCAGTTCCTCGATGACGAAGGCCTGGAAAGTGCCGAGATCGCTGGCCACGCAATGCAGCAGGAAGTCCGAATCGCCCGAGACCATCCAGGCGCGGCGCACGATCGGCCAGCCCCGGGTGCGGTCGGCGAAGCCCCTGAGCTCGGCCTCCGCCTGATGGTGCAGGCCGACATGGCAGAAGGCGACCACGTCGTAGCCCAGCGTCTTGGCGTTGAGCAGCGCCCGGTAACCGCGGATGATGCCGGCATCCTCCAGCCGCTTAACTCGCCTCAGGCAGGGCGGCGCCGAGATGCCGACGCGTTTCGACAGCTCGACATTGGTCATGCGGCCGTCGTTCTGCAACTCGCGAAGAATCTTCCAGTCGATGGCGTCCAACTCGGCCTTCAGCGGCATCGTCAGTCTCCGCGCAACAATCTGTCGCAAAACCGCAATGAAGTTACCCGAATAGCCCGGATTGGGAAAGCTTCGATATCCTGTGGACCAAAGGCCGGCCAGCTTTCCGGGGAGGACGCATTCCTCGCCTTGCAACAGGGGGTAGGCAGCACCTAAATTGCGCGGAGAGAAGGCGCCGGCGCCCGTCGTGGCCGGCCGGCAAGGGACTCGAGGTAATGTCCGTCAAACACGCGCCCGTGCTGATCATCGGTTCTGGTCCTGCAGGCTATACCGCGGCGATCTATGCCGCCCGCGCATTGCTGAAACCCGTTCTGATTGCCGGGCTCCAGCAGGGCGGCCAGCTGATGATCACCACCGACGTCGAGAACTATCCCGGCTTCGCCGATCCGATCCAGGGCCCTTGGCTGATGGGCGAGATGCTGAAGCAGGCCGAGCATGTCGGCACCGAGATCATCAACGACATCATCCTCGAGGCCGATCTCGGACGTCGCCCGTTCCGGCTGACCGGCGATTCCGGCACGGTCTATACCGCCGATGCGCTGATCATCGCAACCGGTGCCCAGGCGAAGTGGCTGGGGCTGCCCAGCGAAGAGGCCTTCAAGGGCTTCGGTGTATCGGCCTGCGCGACCTGCGACGGGTTCTTCTATCGCGGCAAGGACGTGGTCGTGATCGGCGGCGGCAATTCGGCGGTGGAAGAGGCGCTCTATCTGTCGCATCTGGCCCGCAATGTCACCGTCATCCACCGGCGCGGCGAGTTCCGCGCCGAGCGGATCCTGCAGGAGCGGCTGTTCCAGCGCAAGAACATCACCGTTCTGTGGGACACGGTCGTCGAAGAGATCACCGGCGTGCCGGGCAAGGTGCCGATGCCGCCCTCGGTTTCCGGCATCCGGCTGAAGAACGCCAAGACCGGCGCCCTGTCGGAGCTGCCGATCGACGGCGTGTTTGTCGCCATCGGCCACGCGCCGGCGGTCGAGCTGTTCGTCGGCCAGCTGAAGCAGAAGAAGAACGGCTATCTGTGGACCGCGCCGGATTCGACCAAGACCGACATTCCCGGGGTGTTCGCGGCGGGCGACGTGACCGACGATGTCTACCGCCAGGCGGTGACCGCTGCGGGGCTGGGTTGCATGGCGGCGCTGGAGGCCGAGAAATACCTGGCCGAGATGGACGTGCATCGCGAAGCGGCGGAATAAGCCGTCTGACATCGAGGGGTCGGCATGTCACTGGACTGGGACAAACTGCGCGTGTTCCACGCGGCAGCGGAGGCTGGCTCGTTCACCCATGCCGCCGAGACCTTGCGGCTGTCGCAATCGGCCATCTCCCGCCAGGTGAGCGCGCTCGAGCACGACGTCGGCGTGCCGCTGTTCCACCGCCATGCGCGCGGCCTGGTGCTGACCGAGCAGGGCGAGATCCTATTTCGGACCGCGCATGACGTGCTGATGAAGCTGGAGACCGTGCGCACCCGGCTGGCCGAGGCCAAGGACCGGCCGTCGGGCGTGCTCCGGGTAACCACCACGGTCGGGCTCGGCACCGGCTGGCTCACCGAGCGCATTCAGGAGTTCACCGAGCTCTATCCGGACATCCAGCTGCAGCTGGTGTTTGCCAATGAGGAGCTCGATCTCACCCTGCGCCAGGCCGACTGCGCGATCCGCCTGCGCCAGCCGCAGCAGCCCGATTTGATCCAGCGGCGGCTGTTCACCGTGCACCTGCACTTGTTCGCCGCGCCTGCCTATCTCGAGCGCTATGGCCGCCCGGCGGCGGTCACGGACCTCGACAAGCACCGGCTGATCACCTTCGGCGAGCCGGTGCCGAACTTCCTGCGCGAGCTGAATTCGCTGGAGACGCTCGGCCGGCCGGAGGGCGAGCGGCGGATCGCCAGCCTGCAGATCAACGACCTGATGTCGGTGCGCAGGGTGGTCAAGCGCGGCGTCGGCATCGCCATGCTTCCCGATTACATGGCCGACAAGGATTCGGGCCTCGTCCAGGTCCTGCCGGAGATCGAGGTGCCGTCCTTCGACACGTTTTTCTGCTATCCGGAAGCGATGAAGAACCAGGCCAAGCTCAAGGCGTTCCGCGACTTCGTCTTCTCCAAAGCCCGCAGCTGGTCATTCTAGAGGCGGGGCCTGCCCGGTTTTTCTACATTTTCCATGAACTTACGGCACTCATGCAAAAATGCATGGGTGAAATGCGTGCCGGCCGCTTGTTTTTTGGGCAAGAGGCGCCCATATCTCAGTCATCTCCTGGGTGCGTTCCTCCTCCCATTAGCGCCCAGCGAGTGTTCCCCTCTGGAGGTTTCGCCCTAACGGGCACTTCCAAAAAACTCAGCCGGATCGTCTCGATCCGGCTTTTTTTATGCTGGAGGGGAGGTGGCGCCCGCCGATGGCGGGCGCGCAGCGGACGCCTCAAGCGGCCTTGCTGGCGTTCATCGCGTCGTCGGCCAGCCGTCCGGTCAGTTCGGCCATGTGGTCGAAACGGGCGGTGTAGCTTGCCACCCCCGCCGTCGCCGAGCGCAACTCGACGATCAGGTCGCCGATCGTCGATTGCGGCATGGTCGCCTCGACCACATCCCATCCCGGCCAGCCGGGGCGGGCATCGTAGCCGAGGATCTGGCCGCGCCGCTGCGGCACGATCGCGGTGATCTTGGCCGTCGAATCGCTCGGCGTGTAGATCTCCACCTTCATCACCGGCTCCAACAGCACCGGCGAGCAGGCCACCATGCCCTCCTTCATGGCGAGCTTGGCCGCGAGCTGGAAGGCCATGTCCGAGGAATCGACCGAGTGGTAGGAGCCGTCGGCGAGGTTCACCGCGACATCGACGACCGGAAAGCCAAGCGGACCGGAGCGAAGGTAGTCGCGCACGCCGGTCTCGACCGAGGGGATATAGGTCTTGGGCACGACGCCGCCGGTGATGGTGTCGGTGAACTGGAAGCCGCTGCCGCGCGCCAGCGGCTTGATGTCGAGCACGACGTCGCCGAACTGGCCGTGGCCGCCGGATTGCTTCTTGTGGCGGCCGCGCTGCGAGACCGGCTTGCGGATGGTCTCGCGATAGGGGACGGCGGGGGTATGGTGGTCGACGCCGATCTGGTTGCGGCCCTGCAGCCGCTCCACGGTGACGCGCAGATGCATCTCGCCATGGCCCGACACCACCATCTCGCTCGAAATCCTGGTGGTGCTGGACGGTGAGCGAAGGGTCTTCCTCGGCAATCCGATGGATCGCCGCCGACAGCTTGACGTCGTCCTTGCGTTCCTTCGAGCGCAGCGCGATGGCGAACACCGGCTCCGGCACTTTGAGGGCGGCGAGCGGCGCAATCCCGCCCCGGGCCGAGCTCAGCGTGTCGCCGGTCTTGAATTCGTCGAGCTTGCCCAGCGCCACCGTTTCGCCGAACTGGGCGGCGGAAAGCTTGGTCTGGTCCTTGCCGAGCATGCGGTAGATGCCGGAGACCTTACCGCTCACCCCGTCGGAATTGGTGAGCTCGGTGCCGTCGGTGATGCTGCCGGCCAGCACCCGCGCGATCGACAGCTTGCCGCCATGGGCGGTGTGGATGGTCTTCATCACCTGGGCGACGGCGTCCTTGCCCGCCGGCACGCCGAGGCGCGCGCGGGTGGCCTCGACATTGGGCGCATCGTGGCGGATCGCCTTGAGCAGGCGCAGCACCCCGTTGCCCTTTTCCGCACTGCCGATCAGCACCGGCGTCACCAACCCGGCGCGCAGATCGGCCGATAGGTCGTCGAACACGGCGTCCTTCGGCGGCTCGATCTCGTCGAGCAGCTGCTCCATCAGCTCATCGTCATGGTCGGCCAGCGTCTCCAGCATCGAGAACCGCGCCTCGATTTCGCGGGCCTTGTCGTCGCCGGGGATCTCGGCGATCTCGCTTTCGGCGAACTCGCGCCAGATGTAGGCGCGCTCCAGCGCCAGGTCGATCGAGCCGATCACGGCGCCGTCCTTGCGCAGCGGGATCTGGCGCAGGAGCAGCGGCGCCCTGCTCGCCGGCTGGAGCAGCTTCAGCGTGTCGCGCACACCGGCGCTGGCCTTGTCGATCTTGTTCAAGAACAGGATGCGCGGTACGCCGAGCTCGTCGAGCTTGCGCATGATCAGCTGCAGCGCCGGGATCTTCTTCTCGTCCGGCTCGGCGACCACCACCGCCAGGTCGCAGGCGGCGAGCACCGGCTCCGCCTCGAAGGCGAATTCGATCGAGCCCGGGGTATCCAAGAAAGTCAGACTTTCGCCCATGAAGTCGGTCGTGGCGACAACCGCCTCGACGCTCATCTGGTGAGCGCGCGCCTCGGCCGAATAATCGCTGACGGTATTGCCTGCAGCCACTGCATTCTGCCTGGGAATGGCGCCGGTCCGGGCAAGGATAGCTTCCAGAAGGGTGGTCTTGCCGCTCGCAAAGGGACCGACAATGCCGATGCATTTCGGTCCCGCAAGCCTGCCGCCGGCGCGTTTTCCCATCTGACCTGACCTCCTCCTCGCGTGTGGACACTGAGGCGGCGGCCGGCCTCCTCCGGCCGTCGCTGAGGGCAGGCGAATGCGTGTCGTCGCCTGTCTCGCCGGATATCGTCACACGGCTTTCGAGGCGAGGCAAGGGGAGCCGGCCGATTTGCCGGCATCGCCCTCGGCTTGACCCTCAGCTGAGCGAGGCGGTGAAACGCTGGATGCGGCTGCAGGCTTCCTCGAGCAGCGTCTCGGAGGTGGCGTAGGAGATGCGGAAATTCGGCCCTAGCCCGAACGCCTGGCCAAACACCACCGCGACGCCCTCGGCCTCGAGCAGCTCGGCACAGAAGCTCTCGTCGCTGTCGATCACCTTGCCCGAGGGTGCCCGCTTGCCGACGAGGTCCGCGCAGGAAGGATAGACATAGAAGGCGCCTTCCGGCGACGGACAGGAGATGCCGCGGGCCTGGTTGAGCATCGATACGACCAGATCGCGGCGCGCCTGGAAGATCGCCTTGTTCTTCTTGACGAAATCCTGCGGGCCGTTGAGCGCCTCGACCGAGGCCCATTGGGCGATGGTGCAGGCCCCGGAGGTCTGTTGGCCCTGGATCATGTCCATCGCCTTGATCAGGGCGACCGGGCCGGCCGCGTAGCCGATCCGCCAGCCGGTCATCGCGTAGGCCTTGGACACCCCGTTCATGGTCAGCGTTCGCTCGTAGAGCGCCGGCTCGACCTCGGCGATGGTGGTGAAGACGAAATCGCCGTAGGTCAGATGCTCGTACATGTCGTCGGTCAGCACCCAGACATGGGGATGCTTGACGAGCACTGCGGCGAGCGCCTTGAGCTCGGCCTCGCTGTAGGCGGCCCCCGACGGGTTCGACGGCGAGTTGAGCACCAGCCACTTGGTGCGCGGGCCGATGGCGCGTTCGAGCGCCTCGGGCGCCAGCTTGAAGCCGTTGTCGATCGTGGTCGGCGCAAGCACCGTCTCGCCGCCGCAGAGTGCCACCATCTCCGGGTAGCTGACCCAATAGGGCGAGGGAATGACGACCTCGTCGCCGGGGTTCAAGGTCGCCATGAAGGCGTTGAACAGGATCTGCTTGCCGCCGGTGCCGACGATCGTCTGCTCCGCCCGGTAGTCGAGGTTGTTCTCGCGCTTGAACTTCTTGGCGATCGCGTCGCGCAGCGGGGCGATGCCGGAGACCGGCGGGTACTTGGTCTCGCCGCGGCGGATCGCCTCGATGGCCGCATTCTTGACGTTGTCGGGCGTGTCGAAGTCGGGCTCCCCGGCGCCGAGCCCGATGATGTCGCGGCCGGCATTCTTGAGCTCGCGCGCTTTCTGCGTCACCGCGATCGTGGCGGAGGGCTTCACGCGGGAAAGAGCAGCGGCCAGGAAAGCCATGTCGAGGACTCCGGGTTTGGACTGCCTTGACGGCAGCGCGGCCTTATTGTCGGAAGCCGGCCCGCTCTGCAAGGGTCACGCGCGTCATTCTCCCAAGGCCAGTAGCCTCTACCTCGAAATACGGCACTCTCAAGCGGCCTTTACCATGGTATTTCTTGGTCGACCTTCTCCGATCCAGGGGACGGAGAACCATGGGTGTGTCGACCTTGAGAGGCCCGACCCGGATTGCCCGGCAAGACAACGGCGTATTCGCCGGGATTTTCGGCGCGCATGTCGTCAGGACGGCGTTCCAGCCGATCTTCGCGTTCGCCCGTGATCGGCTTGCGCTGATCGCCTATGAAGGCCTGGCGCGGCCGTTCCGCGAAACCGAGCAGATCGCGCCGCAATCGTTCTTCGCGTCGGTTCCGCCGCACCACCGTCTCAAGGTCGAGACGATGACGCGCTCGCTTCACCTGCTCAATGCAGGCGCCTGCCTGGCCGGCCACGTCTCGGTATTCATCAACCTCGATCCGTCGCTGTTCAGCGAGGCCGGTACGGCGGAGTCGGCGCTGCGCGACATGCGCGCGGTGCTGCGCCGCGCCGCGATCGATCCGCGCCGGGTGGTCTGCGAGGTGACCGAGCAGAAAACCGCCTCCGAGGCGGCGCTGGTGCGCTTCGTGCAGGCGCTGCGCCGCAACGGCTTCCGCATCGCCGTTGACGATTATGGCTCGGCGAGCTCCGATATCAACCGGATCAAGGAGCTGAAGCCCGACATCGTCAAATTCGATGCCAAATGGATCACCCGGCTGATGGAGACCGGTCCGGGCTTCGCCCTGCTCGCCGCGATGGTGTCGAGCTTCGGCGATCAGGGCATCGAGACCGTGTTCGAGGGAATCGAGGAAGGCTGGCAGCTGGAGCTCGCCGAGAAGGCCGGTGCCTCCATGGTGCAAGGCTTCGTGCTTGCCCGGCCGGAGATCGTACCGGCCGTCTTCGCCGCTGTCGATCTTGCCCGCTTTCCCGGATCGCCGCCGATTCCCCAGGCCGCGTCGACGGTGCCCGAAACCGGAACTGCTTAAAACACCGGGCTCGCCATTAACGGGCGGGCAAACGCGCTCTGTTAACGTCTTCTCCAACGGCCGCAGAGAGCCGGAGCTAACAGGGTTGGCGGTATCATGTCGCTTCGGATCCGGCGCCGCTTCGGCGCTGCGGCCATCCGGCTGAGTTGGGCTGGCGCCGGTGCGCGGGTTGCCCCGGCGCGGCAATGCCCAACTGCGGCGCGACGTCGATGCTCCCCCCGACGGGAGCTTGCTATGGTTGCGAAGAGCCCTCTTGAATCCGAACTGGAGCGCGCTCTGCTGGTCGACGAGATCGGCATCGTCAGCGCAGTCATCGGCTCGCATCGGCTGAAGACCACGCATCAGCCGATGTTCAGGCGGGACGGGGCCGTGCTGGTGCCGTTCGGCGCCGAGGCGCGCATCGTCGCGGAGCGGGACGGCGCAAGCGAGACTGCGGCTGCGTTCTTCGATCAGGTGCCGCTGCCGCAGCGCGGCTTTGCCGAAGCGGTGCGCCGCAAACTCAATCTCAACAATTTCCACCATATCGGCACCGATGATCCGAACGGCTTCGACTGCTATTTGACCATCGACCCGCGGCTGGAAGCAAGCGAGGAGGCGATGGCCGAGATTGCCGCGGTGCCGCGCCTGCTCGATACACTCGAGGTGCCTGCGACCTCGCTGATCGTCGAGATCCTCGATGCCAATTTCCTCTCGCTCGACATCCTGCTCGGCCTCGCCGGCCGTCTGCGCGACGCCGGCGTGCGCATTGCCGTGGCCGAATTCCGGACAGGCCAGCCGACCGTCGACCGGCTGACGCTGCTGCGCCCCGACGTCATCAAGATCGACGGCAACTGGTTCCGCAGCGCCCAGGACAGCGCCGCCACCACCCGGCTGCTGCCGGCGGTGCTGAATGCGTTCACCGGCCTCGGCGCCAAGCTCCTGGTGCAGGGCATCGAGACGATCCGCGAGCTCGACGCTGCACTTGGCTGCGAAGCGGACTATCTGCAGGGAAGGGCGCTGGCCGGCCCGGCGCCCGCCGGCTCGATCATCGATCCCGGCCCGCGCGACCTCGACGAGCTTCTGCGGCCGCTGCGCAAGGTCGTCTCGCTGCGCCGCAGGCATTCGAAACGCTGATCGGTCGGCAACAACAAATCATTGGATCTGCTGGGGGCCGAGCCCCTAGAGTGCTCCGCCGGAGGAACCATGATCACCATCTACGGCATGACCGACAGCGGCAATTGCTACAAGCCGCGCCTGCTGCTGGCCAAGCTCGGCCGGCCCTTTCGCCATGTCGAGGTAAACTCGCTCGACGGCTCGACCCGCAAACCCGATTTCCTGGCGATCAACGCCAACGGTAAGGTTCCCGTTCTGGAGCTCGACGACGGCCGGCGGGTCGCCGAATCCAATGCGATCCTGTTGTTCCTGGCCGAGAATACCCGGTTTTTGCCCGCCGACCCGTACCAGCGCGCGCTCGCCTATCAATGGCTGTTCTTCGAGCAATACAGCCACGAGCCTTACGTGGCGGTGCGCCGCGCGATCATGAGATACCCGTCCCGCGCCGCCGAAGCGACGCCGGAGCGCCTGGCCGCCACGCTGACGGCCGGCAACCGGGCGCTGGCCGTGATGGAGACGCATCTCGCCACCCACGCCTATTTCGCCGGCGACGAGCTGTCGGTCGCCGATATCGGCCTCTACGCCTATACCCAGGACGCGGCCGAGCACGGCTTCAGCGTCGGCCCGGCGGTTGCCGGCTGGCTCGACCGGGTCCGCGCCGATCCCGGCCACGTGCCGCTCGGCTGGCACCCGCCCGCCTAGCGCAACTCCCCGAAAAGCGGCAACGGTTCTCCGTCCGGAATTGCGGAAAAACAAAGACTTAGAGCGGAGAGCACCGATCCGCTCTGGAAATCTCCGCGCCGGCAGATTGCGCCGCTGTCAGGAGGGTCGGGAACCCTCACCCGGCCGGCCGGTTAAGGCCGGACAAGCATGCTGCGAAGACGGAGAGATGATTGGCATGGCCGACAAGCTCAAGACGGGCGACCGGGTCGCGTGGGACACCAGCCAGGGAAAGACCCGCGGCAAGGTTATCAAGAGGCAGACCACCGAGACCAAGATCAAGACCCACAAGGTCGCCGCGTCGAAGGACAACCCGCAGTTCATCGTGGAAAGCGAAAAGTCCGGCAAGCGGGCCGCCCACAAGCCCGGCGAGTTGAAGAAGCTGGGGCCGAGCTGACGGCAGCCGACTCCGGCGGCTGAAGCACTGGACGGGAACGGACATCTCGGGCAATCTGGTCGGACCAGAGGTGCGGAGGCCTGGGCTTGCAGCTCTCTGGACCGGTTCGGGAGGACGCGCCATGAACGAGACCGCAACGATTGGCTCGACCATTGCCATCCCGTTCGACCATGACCGGGCCGACCGGCTGATGGAAGAGGCCGGCCTCGACGTGCTCCTGGCGACGTCGAAGCACAACACCCAATACCTGCTCGGCGGCTACCGCTTCATCTTCTTTTCCGCCATGGACGCCATCGGCCACAGCCGCTATCTGCCGATCGTCGTCTACCAGAAAGGCCGGCCCGAGAACGCCGCCTATGTCGCCAACAAGATGGAAGGCGGCGAGCACCACAACTCGCCGTTCTGGACGCCTGCCTTCGAGCCCAAGAGCTGGGGCACCGTCGATGCTGCCGGACTGGCGCTCGCCCATCTCGACAAGCTCGGCCTTTCCGGAGCCAGGATCGGCTTCGAGCCCAGCTTCCTGCCGGCCGATGCCTATGAATTGTTGCGCAACGGATTGCCCAACGCCGCGTTCCGGGACGCGACCGGCGTGTTCGAACGGCTGCGCGCGATCAAGACGCCGGCGGAGCTCGACAAATTGCGCACCGCTTCCGAGCTGATCACCGACGCCATGCTGGCGGTGTTTGCCAAGAGCGGCGAGGGCGCCTCCAAGCACGACATCATCGACGCGCTGAAACGCGAGGAGACGGAGCGCGGGCTGCAGTTCGAATACGCCCTGATCACGCTCGGCGCCAGCCACAACCGGGCCGCCTCGGCCCAGTGCTGGCAGCCAGGCGAGGTGCTGTCGCTCGATTCCGGCGGCAATTACCGCGGCTATATCGGCGACCTCTGCCGCATGGCGGTGCTCGGCGCGCCCGATGCCGAACTCACCGACCGGCTGGCCGAGATCGACGCCGTCCAGCAGGCCGCCATCGCCGCCGCGCGGCCCGGCACCCGCGGCGGCGATCTCATCGCCGCCGCCGAAGCGGTGCTCAAGGCCGGCCCGAGCGCCGCCTTCACCGACTTCTTCGCCCATGGCATGGGCCTGATCACCCACGAAGTGCCGTTCCTGATGACCAACCATCCCGTCGCCTATGAGGGCGTCGACGCCGAGCGGCCGCTGGAGGCCGGCATGGTGATCTCCGTCGAAACGACGATGCTTCATCCCGCGCGCGGCTTCATCAAGCTCGAGGACACTGTCGCCATCCACGCCGATGGGCCGGAACTGATGGGGGATCGGGGGCGGGGCTGGAACCGCGGCGGCACCGCGGCGGGCTGAGGCGACGGTCGCGGCACCGAAGCATCCCCGATATGTCTAGACATATCAAGACCAGGCGGTCCGCCGGTTATGTCTATACAAATTCGATCGGAGCCGCCGGGAGCAATTTCGCCGATGTCGCTCAGGAGAAAAACGCTGTTGATCTCCGGCGGGTCGCGCGGCATCGGGCTGGCGATCGGGCGGCGCGCCGCAGCGGACGGCGCCAATGTCGCCCTGGCCGCCAAGACGGCCGCGCCGCATCCCAAGCTTCCGGGCACGATCTATTCCGCCGCCGAGGCGGTCGAGGCCGCCGGCGGCCGGGCCTTGCCGCTCCTCTGCGACATCCGCGACCCTGCGCAGGTGACGGCGGCCGTGGCTGCGACGGCCGCCGCCTTCGGCGGCATCGATATCCTGGTCAACAATGCCAGCGCCATCCAGCTTACCGGGACGCTGGCCACCGACGTCAAGCGCTTCGACCTGATGCACCAGATCAATACGCGCGGCACGTTCCTGGTCTCGCAGGCGGCTATCCCGCACCTCAAGCAGGCCGCCAACCCGCACATCCTGACGTTGGCGCCGCCGCTCGACATGGCGGCGAAATGGTTCAAGGACCACGTCGCCTACTCGGTGGCCAAGTTCGGCATGTCGATGCTGACGCTCGGCATGGCCGCCGAATTCGCCGCCGACGGCCTGGCCGTCAACGCGCTCTGGCCGCTGACCGCCATCGATACGGCGGCCGTGCGCAACCTACTCGGCGGCGAGGCGGTGGCGGCCAGATGCCGCTCGCCGGAGATCGTCGCCGACGCCGCGCATTGGATCCTGACCCGCCCGGCACGCGAGGTCACCGGCGGGTTTTTCATCGACGAGCTGGTGCTCCGGGCCGCAGGGGTGCGTGATTTCAGCCGCTACGCGCCGGCCGCCGGGGACGGTCCCTTGGCCGGCGACTTCTTCGTTCCCGACTGGGTGTTCGAGGAGACCGACACCGAGGTGATCGGCCTGCGCTGAGGCTCGCCGGCCCTGCCGGTCAGGACCCGGCCTCGCCGGCCGGCACCTCGTCCTTGCTCGACTTGGTGAGGGCCGTGACCCGGTCGATATAGGCCAGGATCAAGGCCGAGACGACAAAGGCGAGGTGCATCAGGGTAAACCACATCAGCTGCACCGGCGTGTAGCTCACCGCGTTGAGAAAGATCTGCAGCAGGTGGATGGAGGAGATCGCGACGATGGTGGCGGCGACCTTGATCTTCAGCGAGGCGACGTCGATCGTGCCCAGCCAGTGGATCTCGTCGCCCTCCTGGAAGCGGCTGACAAAATTCTCATAGCCGGAAATGATGACCATCACCACCAGGCTGGCGACCAGCGCGGCATCGATCAGGCCGAGCATGGCGAGGATCGTTTCGGTGTCGTTCATCATCGTCACCGCGGCGGCGAAGCCGACCAGCTTCTTGGCAAAGGCCAGCGCATAAATGGCGAGTGCCAGGCCGAGGCCGACATAGAACACCACCAACAGCCAGCGCGAAGCCAGGATGATCTTTTCGATGAACAGTTCCAGTCGCTTCATGGCGGGTCCGCGCAATCCGGCGCCAGCTTCGGGCAGGCCGCTTCAGTTTGCAAGATTCGGCGCCCGGAGTGAACATCCCCGGGCTGCGCCCCGGCGCCCGGGCGATTGTGCCGCGCCGGCTTGGCCTTGACCTTGTCGGCTCCCGACGCCACATCGGGCCGATGGGCGAGCCGTTCTGGAAGACCAAGACGCTTGAGGCGCTGAGCGCAGCCGAGTGGGAATCGCTGTGCGACGGCTGCGGCAAATGCTGCCTGGCCAAGCTCGAGGATGCCGACAGCGGCGAGATCTACTGGACCAGCGTCGGCTGCCGCCTGCTCGATGCCGGCAGCTGCCGCTGCACCAGCTATGCCGCGCGTGCGACGCTGGTTCCCGATTGCGTGCAGCTCACCCCCGAAAATGTGCGCAGCCTGAGCTGGCTGCCCGGCACCTGCGCCTACCGGCTGGTGGCCAATGGCGAGGACCTCGCCTGGTGGCACCCGCTGATCTCCGGCGATCCCGACACCGTGCACCAGGCAGGCATGTCCGTGCGCGGCCGCGTCACCGCCTCGGAGCGCGATCTCGGCGAGCCGGAGGATTACTTCGCCTATATGCTCGAACGGGAGCCTTGAGCGGCCTCCAACTCCTTACTTTTTCTGCAATTCCGAAGGGAGAATCCGTTTTCCGCGTCTCCAGGGAATTGCTGGAGCGGCGGCGAGGGCCATTCCGGGAACGGCAAGGATTTGGAGCGGGGTGTCCCCTTGCGGCAAGCGGTGATCCGCTCCCGCTTGCCGCGCCGAGGGGCGCGCCGGCCGTCCTTCGCCGCGCCGGCTCCGACAGATGAACTCCACATGAACGGCCGGTTCCCGCCCCGTTCAGCTTGCCCGGCGCATCTTGGCGGCATCGCTTCGGCGAGCAACTCGACCCATCGGAGACTGACCATGACGATTTCCTTCAAGGCCGCCGCCGCATCGGCGGTGATCGGCATCACCGCCCTTGCCTCGCTGCCGGCGTCCGCCCAAGAGGGTTTTGCCCTTCGCTTCGGCAATGGCGGGGTGACGCTCGATCGGTCCGACCCGGTCCAGTACGGTCCGGACCGCCGCTGGTCGGACGACGGCTGGAACCACCGTCCCGACGACCGCTGGGACCGTCGCGCGGAGTGGGGCCGCGGCTGCACCCCCGACCGGGCGCTCGACAAGGCGGAGCGCATGGGCATCTGGCGCGCCCGTATCGCCGACGCCAGCCCGCGCACCATCACCGTCACCGGACGCTCGCGCGGCGAGCGTGTGTTCGTGACCTTCGCGCGGGCGCCGCGCTGCCCGGTGATCGGCTGACCTGAACGCCGACCGCTTGGCGGCCCGGCACCGCCCAAGCGACGGGCCGGAGTTTCGCTCCGGCCCGCGGCTTTGCTCAGAGCGGCTGCGGGTTCAGCGCAATTCCCAGGTGACGCTGACCTCGACCCGGTAGGCCGATTCGCCCGATTCCACCGGCACCGAATTCGGCTGCCTTGGAGGCGTAGCGGACGGCGACCGGCTGCGGCGGCTGCGACTGCGCAGCTTCGTTGATCTCGAGGATGCGGCCGAGCGACACCCCGGACGCCTCGGCGAGCGTGCCGGCCTTGGCGAGCGCATCGGCGACGGCCTTCTTGCGCGCCTCCGTCAGCGCCTTGGACGGATCGTCATTGGTGAACACGATGCCGCCGCCCTGGTTGACGCCGAGCGCCACGGCCTTGTCGAGGATCTCGCCGGTCTTGCCGAGGTCGCGGACCCTGACCGACAGCGTGTTGGTGACCTGGTAGGCGACGAGCTTGGCCTCCTGGGTGCCGTCTGCTTTGGGGGTGTAGTCGTAGCGCGGAGCGATCTGCACGCCGGCGGTCTGCAGGTCGCGCTCGGCGATAGCGGAGGCCTTCATGGCCGAGATCACCGCCGCCATGGCGTCGTTGTTGGCGGTGAGCGCGTCACGCGCGGTCGGCGCCTCGCGCATCACGCTGAGCGACAGGAGCGCCATGTCTGGCGGCAGCTTCTCCTCGCCGACGCCGACCACCGAGAGCCGCGGCTGGTCGGCGGCTGCGGCGGTGGCGAGCGGCAGCGCCGAGACCAACGCTGCGGCAAGCAGCGGGACGATGCTCTTCATCTCAACTCTCCGATTGAACAGGGCCCTTCGATGGCGTCGATAGAGCGCGATTGTGGGCCGATTGGGGCTTTGTTCAAGCACCCGGACGAAAAAAGGCGGGACGCCGGGAAGGCGGCCGCCCTCGGGCGCCAGCGCGATCGGCGGGGTGCAGCGCCGTGGGCGGACCACGGACGCTATTGGCGCGGTGCGGGCGGCGCCGTTGGGGATGCGGCGGGCGGCGCAAGCGGGGTTTCCCTTTGCCCGCAATTGCTCTAAGCAGCCGCGGGGCCTGTAGCTCAATGGTTAGAGCCGGCGGCTCATAACCGCTTGGTTGGGGGTTCGAGTCCCTCCAGGCCCACCACCCGCTTCCTTGACGTTTGATTTCATTTGTCTTTTCGCGATTTTTGTCTCACTTCTAAAGAATGCGCCGGGAGGTGAGACAAATTTGAGCTGTTTTTGTTCGGCTCGCGGGCCAGCTTGTGGACTGCATTCTTGGCTATCCTCTTGCGATCGGCAGCCTTGGTGTAGAGGGTCGTCTGCTGTTTCGTGACCCACCCGAAGATGGCCATAAGTTCGTCGTCGGTGGCGCCGTTCTCCGCCGCCAGGGCGGCGCCAGCCTTTCGGAGCCCGTGCATCGAGCACTGGGGCAGGCCAGCCTCATCGCACCACCTCCGCATCCGATTGCCGAGGCCCTTAATCGTGAAAGCCTTTCCATAGTCGGTGACTAGAAAATTGAGATCGCCTGTGGGAGATGCGTCGATGGTCTCTTGCAACACGGGTAGGACGGGCAAGTCGACAGTGACCGCCGAGGACCCGGCGGTCTTGCCTGGACGGATGCTTAGCAGGCCGTTCCTCACATGCTGGTGGCCGAGTTTGGCCAGATCAGACAAACGCAGCCCGGTGAACAGCGCCAAGTGGAGCGCCAAACGCGCCTTGCTTCCCAGCGGATGGCGAGCTTCGTATTGCTCGACCTCTTCCTCAGTCCATTGGTGAAAGCCATCCCCGGCCTTCAGCATCTTGATCATGCTACATGGATTGATCTTGGCTGCCCCAGTTTCGATCGCCCATGTGAACAGGCTCGAGATGGCGCGAACGACATTGTTTTGGGCGCCAGGAGAACTCGGCGGCCGCAATTCGTCGCGGATCTCGAGGACGTGCTTTCGCTCCATAAGCGCGAATGGAAGCGCGCCGCGCTTGAATTTGCCTCTGTGCGTACTCTGGCAGACCTCCTCGAGCATGCGCACGATACGGAACCTGTGGCCCTCACTGATTTTCGCCCGTTTCCGGTATTGACTGACTAGCCATCCGAGCGACCTCTCATCGTTGGCCCCTGGATAGCGGCTTACTCCCTCGGCTTTGGACTTGTAGGGTACGCTCAGCAGGGCGCAGGCGACCTCCTCGTTGAATTCACGCGTGCCCGGTGCCTCGCGAAGTCGGACTCGCTTGCCGTTCTTGCGGTAATAGAGCCGAGGGTTCCCGTGCCGGTCACGATCGGCACTCACCCCCTGGGAAGTTCCTTAGGCATCAGTTCCAAGGGTTCTCCACGGTCTCATCAGCGCCAACGACCTCAGCTCGATGTGGAATGTCTCGGAAAACAAGTGACAGGTTCGGAACTGCCATCGTGCTGTCGAAGGCGACTGCCACGGCCGTCGCAAGAGCGGTCATCGCCAAGGCAGCGACGTATCTCACAACGATCGGCGCATTCGCCAGTCAATTTGTCCAGAGGTGGCGAGGTCGGCAATAACGGCTTCCGCTTGGTCAAAAGGTAATGCTACTCAATACCAGGTAAAGCAGTGCGGCTGCCACGCCACCGAATAACAGCAGCAGGAGCCAAAGCGATGGCTCCGTCCTTATTCGATCGAGATGCCTCATCGCTTGCTGCTTCCCCTCAGATAAGGCGATTGTCATCGGCTTTCTGCCGGTCGCGGCGGCGTGTGCCGTCAGTGTCGGATTTCTTGTGCCGGTCCTCGGCTGCCTTTCGGATTTGTTCGAAGCGATTGTCCTCGGCAACCGAAGGCGATGGCTGAGGGGCTGCCTTCTTAACGAAAGAGATCATTGTCGTACTCCCGACTTCTGATAGATTGTTGCAGCGCTCCGGCAGGCACCGAAGCGCCCCCTCTTTGAAAGGGGCCCTTAGGCGCCGAGAGCGGTGGCGCAGCCCTGAAGACCGAGTTTGTCGGGGCTGGTCTGTCCAGGCATGGTCGCCCAGCCGCCGGCTTCCACGAACTGCCGCTTCTTGTAGTTGTCGGTCAAGGCTTTCAACTCGGCTTGTTTGGCCGCAGCGTCCGGCGCTGAGTTGAATCTCTCGACGCATACGGCGGTGGCAAGATCCCCGCGCGCCGCGTCGCCAGCGGAAGCGGCCATCATTCGCGAGGTGCTCCCGGTAACCCAGCCGCCCCAACTGAACCCGACGACCATTGTGGCGACGATTGCAGCAATACACGTCCAGAACAAAAGAGTTTTGGAAGGCTGATAGGCTCCCCAACGTCGGGAGAAGGAGGGTCTTGTTGCGCTTTGCATAGTCATGGATTAATCCTTTCTGATTGATGTTCTCGCCATTTTGGCGGGAATACCTGAGCGAACGTGCTGGCGGCAGATGCTACTGGCCTGTCGTCTGCGACCGCTTGATGGGGGTCAGTATCCCATTCCACCTATGCCGCCGCCATTACCTGCTACAGGCCCTGAATCCTTGGCGGGAATGTCGGCGATCATCGCTTCGGCGGTGATCAGTAGGGCGGCGATCGAGCCAGCATCCTGAAGTGCGGTTCTGACGACCTTTGCGGGGTCGACGATGCCTGCCTTGATCATATCCACATAGGTTTCGGTCTGAGCATCAAACCCCTGGTTGCGGTCCTTGCTGTCGGTCAGCTTGCCGACCACGATCGAGCCTTCGACGCCGGCATTTTCGACAATCTGCCGGATCGGTGCCTCGAGCGCCCTGAGCACGATGGAGATGCCTGCGGTCACATCGGCGTTGGCGCCTTTCAGCGAGGTCAGGACCGCCCGAGCACGCAGCAGAGCAACGCCGCCGCCGGCTACAATTCCTTCCTCGACGGCCGCGCGGGTAGCGTTCAGCGCGTCGTCGATGCGGTCCTTCTTTTCCTTGACCTCGGTTTCGGTCGCGCCGCCGACGCGTATGACGGCGACGCCGCCAGAGAGCTTGGCCAGCCGCTCCTGTAGCTTCTCCTTGTCGTAGTCCGAAGTGGTCTCCTGAATCTGCGCCTTGATTTGGCTGATGCGTGCGGCAATACCGGCCTTGTCGCCAGAGCCATCGATAACCGTGGTCGTGTCCTTCTCGATCTGCACCCGCTTGGCGCGGCCGAGCATATCGAGCGTCACGTTTTCCAACTTGATGCCGAGATCTTCGGAGATCATCTGACCAGCGGTCAGCACAGCGATGTCCTCTAGCATGGCCTTGCGGCGATCGCCGAAGCCTGGAGCCTTGACAGCCGCCACCTTCAGACCGCCGCGCAGCTTGTTGACGACCAGCGTCGCGAGCGCTTCACCCTCGACATCCTCCGAGATGAGCAGCAGCGGCTTTCCGCTCTGCACAACGGCTTCGAGGATCGGCAACAATGCCTGAAGATTGCCCAACTTCTTCTCGTGGATGAGGATATAAGGATCCTCCAGATCCACCCGCATCTTCTCGGGATTGGTGACGAAGTAGGGAGAGAGATAGCCGCGATCGAACTGCATGCCCTCGACCACATCGAGCTCCGTCTCCGCGGTCTTGGCTTCCTCGACAGTGATCACGCCCTCATTGCCGACCTTTTCCATCGCCCTGGCGATCATTTCGCCGACGGTCGCTTCTCCATTGGCAGCGATGGTGCCGACCTGCGCCACCTCGGCCGAAGACTTCACTTTCTTGGCCATTGCCTGGATTTCCTTGACCACGGCCGCCACGCCGAGGTCGATGCCACGTTTCAGATCCATCGGATTCATGCCCGCGGCGACCAGCTTGGCGCCCTCGCGCAGGATCGAAGCGGCGAGGACAGTAGCCGTCGTGGTACCATCGCCGGCAAGATCATTGGTCTTTGACGCCACCTCGCGCACCATCTGCGCGCCCATGTTCTCGAACTTGTCAGCAAGTTCGATTTCCTTGGCGACCGTGACGCCGTCCTTGGTAATGCGCGGCGCGCCATAGGCCTTGTCGATGACGACATTGCGGCCCTTGGGTCCGAGCGTCACCTTGACGGCATTGTTGAGCAGTTCGACGCCGCGCAGCATCCGCTCGCGGGCATCGCCTGCGAATTTGATTTCCTTGGCAGACATGATGTTCGTCCAGTTCTGTGTTGAGAGTGGAGGGCCGGGGAGTTCGGTCAGGCGGCTTCTTTGGTGGACACTCCGGTCCTCTCAACGACGCCCATGATGTCGCTCTCCTTCATGATCAGAAGGTCTTCACCGTCGATCTTGACCTCGGTCCCAGACCACTTGCCAAACAGAATGAGATCTCCCGCCTTGACGTCGAGGGCAACCAGCTTGCCGCTTTCGTCGCGGGAACCCGGCCCGACGGCGATCACCTCGCCTTCCTGGGGTTTTTCCTTTGCGGTGTCGGGAATGATGATCCCGCCTTTGGATTTGAGGTCGCCTTCCGCGCGCCGGACGACGACGCGGTCATGGAGTGGCCGGAATTTCATTGGGGTTCTTTCCGCAGCCGACGCTTAGGGCCAGCTGCACTCCATACATAGCGCGCCTGGCACTCGATTGGTAGGAGTGCCAAAATTTATTTCGCGGACTTTCTAAACTGTAAATCTGGTCCGTTCTCCGGAACACGCGGGAGAAAACGCGTTCAGAAAGATATTTTCGGATATATGGCGTTTTGCAATTCGCCAGAATAATAAATGTGCCGATCGCCTTGCTAAAGTTCAAATTGCGGCGCATACCTAAAATTCGTTGATTTTGCCGATTTGGCTTTCGCGGTGTCAGAGACTACGGCCCGCCAATTCACCACCGATTTCTCGACAGCAAGCGCACAAGCGCCAATCCGGCGCGCAGACGCTTTATTCGAACCTGGGACGAGGCCCAATACAGACCCACGGATGTATGACTGGCAGCCCTCGCCACAAGCTTCACCGGAACTCGCATAGCGTCGCCCTTCAATGGCCGGCTCGTCGGCCTGAACGGCGGCTTTTTGCAGCCCGGCTTTGCCAGGTGAGATCGATCCCGTCGCCGGCACATTCCCGCCGGAGGCGCTTCGCCTCAAGACCGCATCCGCAACGACGAACGTCATCAGCGGGTGACCACGCATGACAGTCTCGAGCCGGTCGACATGTCGCGATCGGGCGAAGGCGCAAATCCTGTCGAAAGGACATTCGGCCATGGCCAAGGGACAGAGACGTAGCAGTCGCGAGATCAGGAAGCCGAAGCAGGAAAAGGCTCCGCCCAAGCCTGACAGCACATTCGGCAACCAAATGAAGCTTGCCGCAAACGCAATTGCGCCACGCGGCAAAGGCAAGGCTTGACAAGAGAGATGCTGCCACGAGATCGGGGGGGCGCAGTGAATATCGCCCCGACTGAGGACGCGCATGTTCGCGGCGTCATTCTTCGTTGCGACCGGCGCGCTGGCAAGGCCAGACAAAACGGAGCTGTCTGACGCGGATCTCCTTAAGGCTTTCGATGCAGCGCGCCGTTCAATCTTTGACGTCGTGCGCGAAGTCTATTCTTATGGATGCCGCAGCGCCTATACTCTGATCGCTGCCGAATTCCGCTAGACAGGCTCTGGATGTTCATCCGCTACGGCTACGAGATCACGCTGACCTGCTTGCAGCCGACCGCGTTGGTCTGCCTATTATCCGTCAACGAGGATCGCGCAGCCGACATCAGAGCTGCCGAAACGACATTCACCAACCCTGACGTTCCGGTTTCGACTTATCGTGACCTGTTCGGCAACCGATGCCGACGCCTTGTCGCTCCGGCCGGAGACCTGACGATGTGGGGCGACGCCACGATCGAAGACGACGGCAGACCGGACCGCGTGCTGCCTGACGCCCGGGAGCTTGCGGTGCCCGAGCTGCCCGACGATTGCCTCGTTTACCTGATGGGTAGTCGCTACTGCGAGACCGACCGTCTCAGCCAGACTGCTTGGGACCTGTTCGGCTCGATCCCGCCTGGCTGGGGCCGCGTGCAGACCATTTGCGACTTCGTCCATGGCCACATACACTTCGACTACATGCAGGCCCGCTCGACGCGGACGGCGTTCGAGACATTTCACGAGCGTGTTGGCGTCTGTCGCGATTTCGCGCATCTGGCGCTGACTTTCTGTCGCTGCCTCAACATCCCCGCCCGCTACGTCAACGGTCATCTCGGTGATATCGGCGTTCCGGTTGTCGATCCGATGGACTTCAGCGCCTGGATCGAGGTCTTTCTTGACGGTGCATGGCACACCTTCGATCCGCGCAACAACGTCCCGCGGATCGGCAGAATTGTGGTGGCGCGCGGCCGCGACGCAGCCGACATACCGCTTATAAATTCCTTCGGCCCGCACGTCCTGAAAGCGTTTCGTGTCTGGACTTATGAGGTCCCGGACCTGCAATAGACTAGATGTATCAGCGGATGCGGCGTTTCACGACGGAGCATTTCGCCAAATATATGCGGTCACGCGTCCGGCCGACTAATTATCTGCCAACCACATATTCCGCGAACAACATATTTGCTGTGGTACTGCCGAGTTTCAAAGGTCCACTCCTGGGGACCGCAAACTTGCGCCTACACCTCGACGTGCGCTTTGCGCGGATCCGAACCTCGCCTGGACGGCCGACAGGGGCGCAAAGCTGTCGTCCATGTAGCGAATGCGCAAGTCAGCTTGGTGTCAGAAAAGTTGCTGTCTCATCAGCTCGACAGTGAAGGTACATACTGACATTCGGCGTTGTTAGCTCGGCCCAATGCAAAGGGTCTCTCAAGGCACCCGAAATCTCAACTGTTAGTTGACATTGGGCACGAACAGGGGCAAAAGTTGCGGCACATTGGATTGCTGTGCCCGGCGCCGGCGTCCTCTGCCTCCAACCATCAACCTTCTGCGTGCAGCTCTCATGCAGCTCATCGTCGTGCGGCAGCGCCTCGAGCTGGTCGCGTCCATGCAGGAAAGTGCGCGGGTCCTGGCAAGCCGGCGCTGGCAGCAGGAAGCGTTCCGCGGCGTGGTGGATGCGGGCCGTCGAACCAAGACCGAGGTGCAGCGCGCCGTCCACAAGCAAATGGCGACGAAGCGCTATGGCCTGGTCAGCGCCAGCACGCGCGGCTCGCCAAAGTGGGCCAACCTTGCCTTCGAGATCTATGGCGTCACCGGCGGCCAGCGGATCGAAGAGTACAAGGGCCTGCAGGTGTTGAAGTCCGCAGGCGGTCAGGCCGATAGCGGCGCGGTGCGGTCGGGGGTGTGGAACTCGCACAGGGTGTTTCAGCGCTCCTTCGCAGCCAAGGGAGGCTTCTTTGCCCTGCTGCCGGGCGGGACCGGCAAGGTGGCGCCGCGTGTCCTGTGGACCTACGGCTCCAAGCCTGGCCAGCCGCGCGATGCTTCGGGCCGCTTTGCGCCGTCGGGCAAGACCTACGGCCGGGTGAGAAGACTGTTCGGACCATCGCTGATGAAGGAGATCGTCAAGGACGAGGCCTTGGCCACCTTCGAGCGGGTCGGGCCGCCGCTGCTCGCCGACAAGGTTCTCTCGCGTATGAACAGGCTGCTGGACTTCTGATGTCAGCACAGCCTGAGGGATCATCAGCGGTCGAGGTCAACGCCGCGGAGCTGGCGCGGGTGCTCGGCGTGACCCAGGCGCGTATCCGCCAGCTGGCCGGGTCAGGGGTCATCCCCAGACGCCGGCATGGGGTCTATCCGCTGCGCGAGGCGGTGCAAGGCTACCTGGCCTCGAAGCTGGAGAGCCTGGCCAAGGCGCAGGGAAGCTCATCAGCGGACCGGCTGCGAGACGAACGAGCCAAGGAGATCGCCCAGAGGACTGCTCTCCGCGAAAGGGTCCTGATCCACATCGACGAGGCAACCGCAGCACTCGACGAGATCGTCGGCGCCTATCTCGAGTCGGTCTCCGGCCTGCCGGCACGCATGACGAGGAACCCGCGTGAACGCGAGCGGCTCGAAGGGATCTGCGACGGGGAGCGCCTCCGCCTTGCCGACCGCTTCGCCAGGACGGCGCGATCTCTACGAGCGGGCAGCCCGGCTCACCAAGCCAAGCCCGCGCGCCACTCCTGACGAGTGGGCGAGGACCAACCGGGTTTATCCGCCGAGCTCGGGCGTGCCGGGGCCGCGCTGCCCCGAGCTCGCGCCCTACACCATCGACTTTGCCCGTGCGATCCAGGCAAGGATGCACCGGCGGGTGGTCGGGGTGTTCGGCGCCCAGTCCGGCAAGACCGAAAGCATTCTCGACGTCATCGGCGAGCGGATCGACACCGCACCGGTGCCGATCCTCTATGTCGGTCCGACAAGGCAGATGCTGGTCGAGCAGTTCGAGCCGCGGATCATGCAGCTGCTCGACGAGGCCCCGACGCTCGCCGGCAAGGTGGCGCGCGGCAAGCGCTCGACCAAGACCAAGAAGATCATCTCCGGCGTGGCGCTGCGCCTGGCGCACGGCAGCTCCTCGGCAGCACTGAAGTCGGGCCCGTTCGGTCTGGCGATCACTGACGAGGCCGACGAGATGGTTGCCAATCTGAACGGGCAGGGCAACCCGATCGACCTGATTGACCTGCGCGGCCAGACCTATGCCGACTTCGTCCACGCGATCATCTCGACTCCGGGCAGGGGACCGAGCGACATCGTCGTGGACCAAAATAGCGGGCTGGAGTTCTGGGCAACCGACGACAATCCGGAAGAGATCGAGTTCGACGATCTGGAAGCTGTTTCTGTCGGGCACGCGCCACCATTGGGCCTGGCCGTGCCCGCACTGTGGCGAGTTCTTCATCCCGCGGTTCCGCTGCCTCGGGTGGAAGAAGCCAAAGGGCGCAAACGGCAAGGAGCTGCCGTCGACGCCGGCGCTGGCGGCGAGCTCCGCACACCTCGTCTGCCCGAGGAACGGCTGCGTCATCTTCGACGGCGAGAAGGCAGGGATGAACGCCCGCGGCGTCTACGTCGCGCCGGGACAGTCGATCTCATCAGACGGCACGGTCGAGGGCCCGCCGCCGGAGAACTGGACGGTGTCGTTCTGGGCTTCGGGGCTGGCGAGCCCGTTCGTCACCTGGGGCGAGCGTGCGGCGGCCTATGTCACGGCGGTACGCTCGCGTGAGCACGGCAAGATCCAGGCCGTGGTCAATGGCGGATTCGCGGAAGTGTTCGCGCCGGGCGATGGCGAGGTGCCGGAGTGGCACGAGGTCGCCTGGCTGAGGGAGCTCGGCATTCCCTACCATCTCGGTGACACACCGGACGGTGTCAGGGTCGTCACCATGGCCGTCGACGTCCAGAAGGACCGGCTGGTCTACACGGTCCATGGCTGGGGCGTCGAAGCAACCTCGGGGCTGCTCGATGCCGGCGATCTCTTCGGCGACACCGAAGGCGAAGAAGTCTGGGAGGATCTCGCCGGGCTGATGCAGGCGACCTGGGCCGGCATGCCGGTCAGGTTGACCTTGATCGATTCCGGCTTCCGCCCGGGGAAGAAGGAGATTGTGCCCGAGCACCGGGTCTATCAATTCTGCCGGCGCTTTCCGCACTCAGTTCGCGCGACCAAAGGATCGTCGGCGCCGATGCGCCGGCCGGTGCAGGCGTCAAAGATCGATGTCAAGATCAACGGCCGCGAGTTCAAGCGCGGGCTGGACCTGATCCGGCTCGATGCCGACCATTTCAAGTCGCTAGTCCACGGCAAGATCCGCTGGCCGGAAGGGGCACCCGGCGCCTGGTACCTGCCGGTCGACATCTCGGACGATTTTTGCATGCAGCTGGTCTCCGAAGCACGGATGAAGACCGCATCCGGCAAGGTCAAATGGATCGAGCGCTCGCGCGACAACCATTTTTTGGACTGCTTGGCCATGCAGGCTGCCGCGGCGATGATCCTCAACTTGCAGGCTATCCGCGACGACAACCGCCAGGCCAGTCTCAGGCGGGCACGGCGTACTGATCTCGGTTCAGTCGAACCAGGCGACGAAGTCGCTCCAGCAAAACCTTTGTCGCCGGCCCGGGTCCGTGAGCCGAGATCCGGCTTCCTGCCGCGCGAAAGCATCTGGTGATCTCTTGGAAATGACCAACGACCTGACGATCGAAGAAAAGCGCCAGCTGCTCAGGGATCTCTATGCCGCGCGCTATTCCGGCGCCAAGCGGGTCCGCTTCCGCGAGCGCGACGTGACCTACCGGGATGACAGCGAGATGCGACGTGCAATTGCCGACCTCGAGGCAGACATCTCCGGAGCGGCAAAGCCACGGGCCTCCGTCGCGACGTTCTCGTCGGGGCTGTGATGCCGAACCTGCTGGAGCGCGCCTTGGCCGCTCTCGCTCCAAGCGTTGCAGCCAAGCGGGCATTTGCCCGGCGCCGGCTGGAGCTCATCGAGGGCGTCTCCTCGCGCCTTTACGAGGGCGCCTCTCGCAGTCGCCGGACCCAGGGCTGGCGGACGACCGGCAGCTCAGCCGACAGTGAATTGGTGGCGGCCAGCGATCTCCTGCGCCAGAGGTCGCGTGATCTCGTCCGCAACAATGCTTTCGCCTCGCGGATCATCGCCGCCCATGCCGACTACATCATCGGCGCCGGCATCGTGCCACGGGCAAAGACGGGCAAGCCGAAGCGCGATGCCGCCATCGACCAGCTGTTCGACCGCTGGTCGCAAAGGTGCACGTCGGACGGCATCGCCGACTTCTATGGCCTCCAGTATATCGCCTGCCGCGAGATGATCGAGGGCGGCGACGTCTTTGCCAGAAGGAGATGGCGAAGCGAGCCGATTGCCGGTTTGCAGTCCAAGGACAAGATCGTGCCGCTGCAGATCCAGCTGCTCGAGGCGGAGTTTCTCGATAGAGCGAAGAATGGTCCGGTCGGCCCCAACTATGCCTCGGCCGGCATCGAGTTCGACGGCATTGGCGGCAGGCGTGGCTACTGGCTGTTCCAGCAGCACCCCGGCGCTGCCGTGCCCAATCCAAAGCTGTCGCGCGATTCGCGCTTCATTCCGGCGACCGAGGTCGCGCACCTCTTCGAGCCCCAGCGCCAACAGGAGATCGGGGCACCGTGGCTGGCTCCGGTGATCGTGCCGCTCAGGGACTTGGACGAGTACAACCAGGCTGAGCTGATCCGGAAGAAGATCGAGGCGTGCGTCGTCGGCGTCGTCATCCCCGGCGACAACGACGACCAGCCGCTCGGCATTTCTTCCCCGGGCGACCAGCACAACGGCCTGACCGATGCCGGCGGCTTTCCCGTCGAGCGCTTCGAGCCAGGAATGATCGCCTATGCCGCCAATGGCCGTGACATCCGCTTCAACAACCCGGCAGTGTCAGGCGGGCTGGAACAGTATCTGAGAGCCCAGCACCGGAAGATCGCGGCAGGGGCCCGCATTCCCTACGAGCTGATGTCTGGCGACTACAGCCAGTCGAATTTCTCCTCCAATCGCATGGGGGTGATCGCCTACCGCCGCTTCATCGAGCACGTCCAGTGGCACATCGTCATTCCGCTGTTCTGCCAGCCGATCTGGGACTGGTTCATCGAGGCCGCCCGCGTTGCCGGGGCGGTCAAGAAGAACGAGATCGTGCCGGTCGAGTGGGCCACGCCCAGGCACGAGGCGCTCAACCCGATCGACGACGTCAAGGCCGACATCCTCGCCGTCCGGGCCGGCATCCGCTCGATGACCGACGTGATCGCCTCGACGGGGCGTTCCAATGAGGCGGTGCTTCAGGAAATCGCCGACTGGAACAAAAAAGTCGACGAGCTCGGCATCGTGCTCGAACTCAGATCCGCGCAAGATCGCGATCAACGGCCAGCTGCAGATGGCCGCCGACGCTTCAACTGCTGAGGCACAGGGCAGCGACACCGGTGTCGAAAAGCCGAAGACCAACGAGAAGCTCAATGGCAAAGCAAACGGCGCAGGTTCTCACCCGCACTGACCAAATCGACCAAAAAACCATGCAGATCGCGCTCGGCTATGGCGAGGGCGAGGTGCGTGCGGAATCCTTCGATCCCGAAAGCCGCACGGTGGAGATCGTTTGGGCGGCCGGAGCTCCGGTGAAGCGCTACAGCTGGGACCAGGGCTATTACATTGAAGAGCTGTCGATGGATCCCAAGGCCGTGCGCATGGGCCGTTTTGCGACCGGCATGTCGCTGCTCGATTCCCACGATGCCTTCAGCATGGACGGCCGCCTCGGCACCGTCATTCCCGGCTCGGCCAGGATCGCCGACGGCAAGGGATTGGCGGTCGTCAAGTTGTCGCGCAAGGCGAGGGCGGAGGAGCTGCTCCAGGACCTGAGGGACGGCCACGCTTTTCCGGTCAGTGTCGGCTATCGGACCTACGCCTACGAGAAGACCGAGGGCTCGGAAGGCACGCTGCCAAAGATGCGGGCGATCGACTGGGAGCCGCTCGAGCTTTCCGCCGTACCGGTACCGGCCGATGCCGCGGCCCATTCGCGATCGCAGGACGCCGAGCGCTACGAGGCCGTCGTCGTGACGGATCCAACAATCATTGCCGCAAAAGAGCCGGCACCATCGAGGGACACGAAGATCATGAACAAGCGCGATGCCGCCATCACGTTCACGGGCGAGGCCCTGGCAGCCCTGGCGATCGGCCTCGGCCTGGTGCGAGGGGACGAGGAAGACGACGAGGCTCTCCAGGGACGTGTGCTCGACGCGATCGCGCGGGCGGAGGCACCTCCTCCAACGGCGATCGTCAGAGAGGAAGTTCCGCGTAACGGGCCGACACCTCCCTTCCCGAGTCGACCTCAGCCGGATCTCGAGGCTATCCGTCGCGCCGCTGCCGAAGAGGCTAGCAAGGCCGAGCGCGACCGGGTTGCCGAGATCAACGCGCTCGCCACCCAGAACCGGCTCGACCGCAGCTTCAGCGACAGGCACATCCGCGCTGGCACCTCGATCGAGGAGTTTCGCGTCGCGGCGTTGAAGAAGCTCGCCGAGGGCCAGGTCGAGATCGACACCCGGTCGCAGCTGCATATTACGCGCGACGAAGTCGACACGCGCCGCGAGGCGGTCACCAACGCGCTGATGCACCGCGTCTTCCCCGACCGGGTCGAGCTCAAGCCGGAGGCGCGCGAGTGGCGCGGCCTGACCTTGCTCGAGATCGGCCGCGAGCTGCTCAGGCGCCGCGGCGAGCGGGTCGAGGGCATGGCGCGGCTGGAGATCGCCACCGCGATGTTCTCGCGTGCCGGCTTGAACACTACCTCCGACTTCCCGATCATCCTGGAGGGGGTAATCAGCCGCACCCTGCGCACCAGCTACAATGTCTATCCGCAGACCTTCAAAGCCTTCTCGAAGCGCGTCACCGCACTCGACTTCCGTGACATGAACCGCATCCAGGTCGGCGAGGTCGGTGATCTGAAGAAGATCAACGAGCATGGCGAGTACCAGTCGACCACCTTGGGCGAGGGCCGCGAGAAGTACCGCATCGCCACCTATGGCCGCATCATCGGCATCACCCGCGAGGTGATCATCAACGACGACCTCGGGGTCTTCACCAACATGGCGCAAAAGTTCGGCAATGCGGTCGCCCGGCTGGAGAGCCGCACGGTTTGGAATATCCTGATCGACAACGTCAAAATGTCGTCGGACAGGGTTCCGCTCTTCGATGCCAAGCATGGCAACCTCGGTACCGCAGCCGCCCTCTCGCCAACCTCGGCCAACGAGGCCCGCTCGCTGATGGCCAAGCACCGGGATATCGACGGGGTCGACGTGCTCGACATCCGGCCGAAGTTCCTGCTGCATGCGCCGGAGATGGCCTTCGACATCGCCCAGCTGTTCGGCTCGTTCCAGCCGACCAGGATCACCGACATCGTGCCCGACTATGTCCGCTCGCTGACTCCGATCGAGGAGGGAAGGCTCTCGGCGGTCAACGGCGGCAAGGCCTGGTTCCTCGTCGCCGATCCCAACCAGATCGACACCATCGAGTACGCCTATCTGGAGAACAACGAGGGCCCCTACACCGAGACCGAGCAGGGCTTCGACATCGACGGCATGCGGGTCAAGGTGCGCCAGGATTTGGCGCCGCACCGATCGATTGGCGCGGAATGTACAAGAACGAGGGCCCGAAGTAGGGCCGGCCCGTCTCGATTGATCGGTGCACCGCTTTCCCAAAACTCAGTCTGAGGGACCAAAAGAATGCGCAATCATGTGAAGCCGGGTCTGGTGATGACGCTGGTGGCGCCGGCCGGCGGCGTGCTTTCCGGCCAACTGGTGTTTGCCGGCGCGCTGTTCGGCGTGGCGGGCAGTTCGGCTGCAGAAGGCGAGGAGTTCGAGGCCCACACCGGCGAAGTCTGGGAACTGCCGAAGGTCGCTGGAGAGGACTGGGCCGTCGGCGACGTCATCTTCGCCAACCCAGCCGGCATCTGCAGCAAGAGCGCCGACGGCAACGCCAAGGTCGGCGTAGCCGCTTATCCTGCGGCCAACCCATCCGGCCTCGGCAAAGTCCGTCTCAACCCGTCGTTCGGGTGAGGAGTATCGATGGGCGGCGCATTTGAGCGGCTCGACGGGATGGCGAGCCGGACGGTCGATGCGATCAACGCGATCGCCGTCGTGATCACGCCGATGAAGGCCGCTCCCAACGGTCGGCCTGCTCCGGATCCACGCCGGGATAAGCTCACTGCGACGGCGGTCTTCGACTATGTCGATGCCGAGTTCGGCGTCGAGCTCGGGGTGCGCAAGGCTTACGGCTCGGCCAATGATCTGAGATCGCTGCAGAGCGGCCGAGAGCCGCTGGTCTCGATCGATCGGCGGTACTTCGGCGGTTCAGTGAACGAGCCCAGGCCCGGCGACAGAGTGGACTTTCCGAGCCGGCCCGACCTGCCGCCGTTCGAGGTGGTGCTGGTCAAGCGCGACGGGCTTGCGCGACTGGTCCTGAAGCTTGTCCACTTGGGATCGCAGGCATGAATCTCGACCGGCTGGTGCTGCGCTGGGCAGCGGTGGCGGCACTCAGCAATTTTGGGCAAGAACCGTTTCCGACGATGGCCGGCGCAAAGATCTTCGATTCCCGCATCGAGCCGGTCGAGGACTGGAAGCATGACGTGCTGCTGCCGCTCTGCGTCGTCTACACCGATCACGACAAGGACCACTGGGTCCACGCCTTGACCAATTTCGGCGACCGCACGCTGGCGGTGACCTTCGAGCTGCTGATCGCCCAGATCTCCCCGGTTTCCTCCGATCCGCAGGCCGGCTTCGTCCTCGATCAGCCCAACACCGACAGCGAGCTCGAGACCTCGCTGGATATCTTTGAGCTGCAGATCAGCAATGCGCTGCGGGCCGACAATGCCGCCGCAAATTGCTGGCGGCACCTGGTCTACAGTTACGCCAGTGTGATCAGCCGACGCGGTGCCACCGCCGAGGCCGGCGCGAAGCTCGCGGCGCGGCAGATCACGGTCGAGGGTCTGACGCCGAAAGGCCCGACGAATGGAACGATCCCGCCGGCGATCGTTGCCTTCCTCGACGAGCTCGAGCGGCACGAAGACTATGCCGACCGGGTGCCGGGCGTTCGCGAGCTCTACCAAGCGCCCGGGTCGTTGACCGCTGCCGAGCAGCTCATCCGCACCATGGGCTGGGCCGACGAGGCACTTACAGCACTCGGCTACCGCCGCCAGGAGGTCTTTCGCAAGGAGCCTATCGTCTGGCTCGACGCGATCGGGCGCCCGCTCGGGGCCTGACCATGCCCGATGTCTTTGGCGCGCTGGTCCGGCGCATCGAGCAGATCGAGGCACAGCTCAACCAGCTCGATCGCCGGCAGAACAATTTTCTGCGCGAGGGCACGGTCACAGAGCTCTTCGCTGAAGAGGGGCTGGCGCGGGTTGATGCCCATGGCCTGGTGTCGAAGAAAGTGCCGTGGCTGCAGCGGGCCGGCAGCATCCGCGAGTGGACACCGCCGGCGATCGGAGAGCGCATTGTCCTGATCTCGCCCTCGGGCGAGCCGGGGCAAGGGCTGATCCTGCCCGGCGGCTACACAGGGCGCTTTCCACAGCCGCACGACAAGGCCGGCGAGAAGCGGGTCACCGTCGGCGAGGTCTCGATCACCCAAACCGGCGAGGGCGTGTTCATCGAGGCCGGCGGCGTACGGGTCGAGATCACCGCAGATGGCCTCCGGGTCCTGGGCGGCAGGGTCGTCCACAACGTCAAGAGCATCGGCGACGACCACAAGCATCTTGGGGTCAAGCCCGGCGGCGGCATCACCGACATCCCGGTCTGAGGAGCATCTTCTTTCATGACTACACCAGCAGCTGTCCGCCGCAAGAAGCCCTACACCGTGCTGCTCGACGGTTGGATCGACGGCCGCCTCTATGCCGCCGGCCAGGAGGTCGAGCTCTTCGACGGCGCCGCCAAGTATCTCGTCATGAGCGGCCAGGTAGTTGCCAAGCCGGAGCCGGCCGCGACAATGGATCCGGCGGGCCCCGCCGTAGTAGTGCCGCCATCCATGAATGTGCCCGCGGAGGACGCGATGGCCAAATTGGCCACCGCGGTTGCAGACGATCAGATGGCAAAGCCGGCCGCCAAGAAAAAGCCGGAGGACAAGTGACCAGCGTCGGCATCGATCGCACGAGCTGGCGGCCGCTGGTCGGCTGGGATCATGTGCGCCAATCGATCGCGGTGATCCTGACGACGGAGCTCGGCGAACGGGTCTATCGGCGCGCCTTCGGGAGCCGCGTGCCGGAGATGATCGACAAGCCGCAGAACCTGGAGACAGTCATGGACTTCTACATGGCCGTTGCCGAGGCGCTCGAGTTCAGGAGCGAGGATGGTTTTTGGCTGGGTGAGCCGCGCTTCCGGCTGACCAAGATCGGGCTCGAGCCAGGAGCCGACGGCGCGGTGTTGGCCACCGTCGTCGGCGACTATTTTCCGGACGGCCATCGCGGCGACTTCTCCGGTGCCGAGATGAGCCGCTCGATCGCCGTGCCGCTGACAGAACCGTTCAGATGACGCTCGACGTCCAAAGCCTGCCGCCGCCGGCGATCATCGAGACGCTGTCCAACGAGGCCATCGTCGACGCACTGGTGGCCGACGTCACTGCCCGGCTCCAGGCCGCCGGCATCGCCTACGATGTCGGCCGGCTCGAAGTCGATCCGGTGAAGATCGTGCTCGAGGCCGCGGCCGCGCGAGAGACGCTGCTCAGGGCGCGGATCAACGATGCGGCGAAGGCCAACCTGGTCGCCTTCGCCGGCGGCGGGGACCTCGACCATCTCGCCGGCTTCTATGATGTCGTGCGGCTTGGCGGTGAGACCGATGCCGCACTTCGCCGTCGCACCATCCTGGCGATCCAGGCGCGCTCGCCGGGCGGCTCGAAGTACTGGTACCAGGCGGCGGCACTCAGGGCCGACCTGCGCATCCGCGATGTCGCCGTCTACCGCGAAGAGTTTTTGCCGGTGGTGCATGTCGCGGTGCTTTCGTCCGAGAACAGCGGCATTGCCGATCAAGCTATGCTCGAAGCCGTAGGCGAGGAGGTGCGGTCGGATACGGTGCGGCTGATCAACGACAAGGTCGTGGTCGAGACGGCGGTCTCCCAGGTTGTTGCGGTGGCTGCCGACATCTGGCTGCTTCCCGAGGCACCGCTGACCGTGGTCGACAGCCTCGAGCATTCACTGCGCGAAGCATGGTCGGCCGAGATGTCGATCGGCTTCGACCTCGACCTCTCCTGGATCGAGTTGCGGCTGCATGCCGCGGGCGTCAAGCGAGTCAAAGTGACCTCGCCTGCCATGAGCGTGGTCGCAGATCCGAATACCGCGATCGCGCTCGGCACCGTCACCCTGACCAACAAGGGCCGGGCATTCTGATGCGGCGGGATCTCCTGCCCCGCAATGCGACAGCCACGGAGAAGGCGCTCAGCGCGGCGCTCGACCGGCTGCCTTGAACTATGGCAGTGTTCACCATCGGCGGGCGGGAAGTGGTGGCGGAGTTGCTGCTCGGCCAGCCCTTCTTCCTCGGATTGGGTCATGGCGATCCCAATTGGGACACCGCGCCCGAGCCGCCCTCGCCAATGGCGACCGATCTCGTCGACAAATTCGGGCTGACGCGGATGCGGCGCTTCATCTATGTGGTGCCCAACCCCGACGGCGAGATCCAGATGGCCGATGGCTCGAAATTCGCGGCCAGTGCGGCCCCGAGCCGCTACCTCTATCTCTCGTTCAAGCTCGACCCGGCCGACGCCAAGGGCGAGCTGATCCGCGAGGCCGGGCTCTACTGGGGGACCAAGATCGTCGACGGAACGCCGGGTGGCCAGATGTACCTCGACAAACCGGCGGTGGCCTCGTGGGGCAAGCTGATCCACCTCGACCGCTTCAACTCGATCGACCGAGACGGACTCATCGAGCAGACGTTCTCGTTCGTGCTGACACTTTAGGTGACCGCCATTCAAAGGGACTTCGGGCTAAATGATCTCGACTCGCCGGACGCATTCTCGATCTGCGTCGTGTCGGAGCGCGTCTCTCCAGTTGTCGCAGCGGGAGTTGAGCGTATAACAATTCGATGGCTCTCAGCTTGCCCGACCTGAAAGCATTTCTACTTGCCACGCCATTCTTCGGTGGCCTTTCAGACGCAAGCATCGAACTCCTGGTCTCGATGCTTGTCGAGCGCAGGTTCCACGTCGGTGACACTGTCGTGGCCGAAGGCGACCAGGGGCATTCCATGTTCATCGTTCTCTCTGGCCATCTGGCGGTAAGCAGAGTCCTTGACGCCGAGTTGGGGAGGGTCTTGCGGATGTCGAGCCTGGACCCGGGTGACTTCTTTGGAGAAATGACGCTGATCGAAATGCAGAACCGGTCGGCGACCGTCGTGGCCGAGAGCCCGACGGTTCTTTTGGAGCTCACGGCCGGCCAGCTCTACCGCTGCTATAAGAGCGACGTTCAGGCTTATGTGATGGTGATCCAGAACATCAATCGCGAGCTTTGTCGACGGCTTCGTCGCGCTGACGGTCGCATTGCCGAGTTGGAGATGCATCGCGGGAACGCATGATGCTGGACGCATCTATGCACGCTCCGAGTTACTTCAACTGGCGCACTCGTCGCCCTCCTTGATCTCGCGACAACGACTTGGGCCCCTAAGTTCGCAGCGCCCTACACGAGGACCTGCTCCTCGCAAGGATCGTTGCCCGAGGTTGCCGTGCTGGCTCAACGTTTCGCTGCAGGTTGCGGCGGAAAGCGCGAACGTCGTTCCTTCGTATCAAACTATGTGGACAGCCCCATTCGTATGGACAGCCTGATCAAACGCCAGGGTTATTCCGACCGCTTCGACCGCAGCTCGAGGCGGTTTGCGCTGGCATTTCCTGATGCCGCGCAGTTCCTGCAGTCCGACGAGCTCAACGAGATGCAGTCGTTGCAGGACGACAAGCTGCGGCGCGTGGCGGAGTACGTGCTGCAGGATGGCCGCAAGGTGGCGGGTGCTGACCCTGTCATCGCGGAAATCGACGGCGATGATATCCATGTCGACGTCCGGCTGCCGGTGGCCTCCATCTACATCGCCGGCCTGGTCCACGATGTGGTCGAGGCGCGCTTCGCCCTGCCGCGGGACGGTGACGTCGGCCTCGGAGTGCGCGTGACCGAGACCCTGCAGGACTCGGTCTCCGACATCGGCCTGCGTGGCCGCCCTTCCCGGCACCGAGGCCTACATGGAGCCGGGCGCGGCCAGGATCCGCCTCGACGTCGCCTGGGGCCACTCGGCCGACGGGATCGCTGCGCCGCCGCTGATCCCGGTCTACACGATGCGCAACGGCGCCATCCTGACCAACCAGACCAACATCGATTTCTCCGAGATCTACAACGCGATCTCCAACTACTCCCGCGAGAGCAATGGCTCGTTCGTCAACTCGGGCTGCGACGTCACTGCGCTCAGCCTCAATGCCGCGGGCGAGCAGCAGTTCTGCGGTGTCGGAGGGCACGGCCTATGTGAACGGCCGCCGCATCCCGCGCAATCAGAACCTGCGCTTCACCGTGCCGGAAGAACCGACGCTGCGCGACGTCGACGCCGAGCCGCACGCCTTCACCGCGGCGAGCGGCGGCGCGCAGACGTTCACGCTGAGCAAAGGGCCGATCGCTGCGGTGGAGCGGGTGACGATCGTCAAGTGGGTCACCGAAACGCTGGTGCACGGCCCCTATGCCGGGGTGGCCGATGCGCTGGTCCATCCCTCGGTGGAATTGATCGTCTCGATCAAGCAGGGCGACACCACCTACACCACGCCGGGCAGCTGGCTGCTGTCGCAGGGCCAGATCGACTGGTCGCCGGCCGGCGCCGAGCCGGCGCCCGGCTCGAGCTACACGGTCGATTATCGCTACTACGAGAACGTCGTCCCCGACCGGGTGACCCGGAACACGATCACGGTGACGGGGCGGTCAACCCGTCCAACATCCTGGTCGATTATGCCTACAAGCTGCCCAGGACCAACGCCGTAGTCATGGATATGACCGGCGCCGTGCTCTACCTCAAGGGCGTGCCGGCGATCTCCCGGCCACAGCCGCCGGCCGTCCCCTCGACCCAGCTCGAGCTGGCCAGGGTGATCAACAACTGGGGCATCGCCCCGACATCGTGCCGTCGGCGGTGAGGAACGCTGCCCTACGCCGACATCGTCAACATGCGGCAGGCGATCCTCGACCTCTACCAGCTGGTGGCCGAAGAGCGGCTGAAGACCGATGCCACCAGCCGCGAGGTGGCGGCCAAGCGCGGCGTCTTTGTCGATCCGTTCCTCGACGATGATCTGCGTGACCAGGGCATTGCCCAGACCGCCGCCGCGTTCGGCGGGGCGCTGCGGCTGCCGATCGAGGGCCGGGTGCACGAGTTCCCGAACTTCAGCGCGGTGGCGACGCTGCCGTTCACCGACGAGGTGGTGATCTCGCAGCTGCGCGAGACCGGCGGGATGAAGATCAACCCCTATATGACCTTCACCCCGATGCCCGGCCGGGCCTCGCTGGAGCCCTCGACCGACATCTGGACCGACAAGCAGACGGTCTGGCCATCGCCATCGACCGCCGTGTTCGACCCGCCGGACCGGGGTGCTGCCGGCAACAACGTCACCATCACCTCGGTGACGCTTGACACCTCTGTCCAGCTGATCCGCTCAACCGAGGTGGCGGCGGAGTTCGTGCGCCAGCGCTCGGTCAACTTCCGGCTGGAGGGCTTCATCGAGAGGGAGACTTTGACGGAGGTTCGCTTCGATGGCGTCGCTGTGCTTTCCCTGGTGGCCGGCGCCGCCGACGCGGACGGCGTGATCACCGGCTCGTTCACGATCCCGGCGAACATCCCGCAAGGCTCAAAGGTGGTGTCCTTTACCGGCAGCGTCGGCACCTCTGCGGCTTCGACCTATGTCGCTCGCGGCACAATCACCGTTGAAGAATACCGGCTGGCGACGGCCTTGAACGGCACCACCGAGGAACTTCCCAATCCGGTGACCCAGGTCACCCAGGTGATCAACCAGACCACGGTGATCCAACAGCATGTCACCCGGATTTCCGCTCCAAGCGGCTCTGTTGACTTTTCCGCCGGGGTGCAGGGGGGCATGCCCCCGACCCGCTGGCGCAGACCTTCATGCTCACCGAAGGCCGCTGCATCACCGCGGTGCGGCTGAAGTGCGCCGGCAAGGGCTTTGCCTCCAATGCCGTGTTCGTCCAGCTCCGAACCGTCGAGGTCGGCCTGCCGACGTCGGAGATCCTGGCCGAGGCGTTCGTCCCTGGGCCCGATCTGGAGGAGCAAAAGTTCTTCACCGCCCGCTTCTCGACGCCGGTCTATCTCGAGCCTGGCCGCGCTTACGCCTTCGTGGCGCTGACCGACGATGCCAACCATGCGCTGGCCGTGGCCGAGCTCGGCAAGATCGACCAGAACAATGCCATCGTCTCGGAGCAGCCGTTCGTCGTCGGCGTGCTGCTGTCCTCGTCGAATGCGATGACCTGGACGGTGCACAACGACATCGACCTGGTCTTTCAGTTGATCGGCTGCCGCTTCGATCCGACGGAAACTGTGCTGCCGCTCGGCGTGTTCACGGCGACCAGGATGAGCGACATCATCGTCTCGGCCGGCGTCGAGTACCCGGAGAGCGAGGCCAGCGTCGAGCTGCTGCTGACGCGGCCAAACGGCGAGGTGATCAGGGCAGCGCCCGGAGCAAAGGATCCGGCTGGACAGCTTCATCGAGAACGAGACCATCCAGGTCGCAGCCAGACTGACGGGCAGTTCGAGGATCTCGCCTTTCCTGTTCCCCGGCGTGCAGATCGTCGAGGGCGAGCTCAAGCTCACCGCCGACTATGTCAGCCGCGCTGTCACCGCCGAGGGCGCCGATCGGGTGATCGTCACGGTCGACGCTTTCCTGCCGGCCGGATCGACGGCTACGGTGGAGATCGGCGTCTCCGGCGCGTTCGTGCCCGTCGCCGTCAGCGCCGCCGTGCCGCTCGGCGACGGAGTTGTCGAGCAGACGTTTCAGCGCAAGCCCTACGAGCCTCTCGATGCCAGGGCGAGGATACGTCTTGACCGGCACGCCGGCGGCCTGGCCGCAGCTCTCCAAGCTGCGCATGATCACCACGGAGATCTGACACCGTGACTGTGGCACCGACCCTCAACTACGGCTGGCCGCGGCCCGACAGGGACGGCATCCAGCGCCAGGAGATCGATCAGATCGCCACCGCACTGGGGCAGGTCGACACCGAGCTTCACCGCGTCGATGTCGGCTTGGCGGCGCTGCTCGCCTCATTCAGTACTCACTCGCACAGTTTTGCCCAGATCGCCGGCAAGCCGACAACGGTCGCGGGATATGGCATCACCGATGCCTACACCAAGACCGAAGCGGATGCGGCCATCGCCCAGGCGCGCGCGTCATTGAAGGGAGAGATTCTGGGCGGCGCCGACCCTGCCTTTGACACGCTGCAGGAGCTGCAGAAGGCGATCGGCAACGACGCCAATGTCGCCGCCACGCTCACCGCCGCAATCGCCACGAAAGCCAATGCCAGCCAGGTGCTGCGCAACGATGCTGACAGCACGCTGAGTGCCCGGATCGTGGTTGCGGGCACCATGCGCAATGGCGGTATTGTCGGCACTTACGATGCCACCAAGACCCAGCAGATCTGGTCGATTGGGCTCCCTTACCTGTCCGCGGCCGACGGCAGCAATTTCGGCAGCCTCTACGGCCTGGCCTACAAGCACACCACCAACCCGACCGGCGGCAACATGGCCGGCGGCCATCAGGTCGTCTGGTGCAACAATGGCGTCGGCTATTCGGCCATGGGCGACGGCGGCCTGTGGACCTCCGGCGAGATTACCGGCCTGTCCGATCGGCGTGTCAAAACCAACCTGCGCCGCATCGAAGGCGCGCTGCAAAAAGTGCTGGCGATCGGCGGCTTCCTCTGCGACCGCACCGACACCGGCCGCAAGGACGAGGCCGTCGTCATTGCCCAGGAGCTTTTGGCAGCTGGGATGACCGGGCTGGTCACCGGCAGCGACGAAGAACTCTACTCCGTCGCCTATCCAAAGATGGCCGCCTACTTCGTCGAGGCGTTTCGCGACGTCGCAGCGCTCATCGCAGATCAGGCTGCCGCCCTGGCTAAGCAAGCGGCGGAGATCGCCGCGCTCAACGCAAGGCTCGAGGCCTGACATGGCGATCGCCGCCGCCGGCCCGATCCGCTGGTCGGATCTCAGGCAAGAGTTCGGTGGCTCGGGACCGCTGAGGCTGAGCGAGCTGGGCTCGGCGCTTGGCAAGACCGGCATGCATGCGCTCAGGTATGCCGAGGCCGAACTGGCGCTCAAACCAAAGCTCTTGATCGCGCCAGGCTTCACCTCGCTGCGGCCGACCGATGGCATCGCCGCCATCGAGTTGACCGCCGGCGGCTCCGGCTACACCGACGCGCCTGTCGTGGTCATCAGCGGCGGCGGCGGCGCAGGGGCGGCTGCGAATGCAGTGATCGATTCCGCGCGCGGCGTGGTCACCGAAGTGGTGCTGCGCAATCCCGGTGCTGGCTTCAGCGCGCCGCCGGCGGTCTCATTCTCGGGCGGGGCTGGAGTTGGTGCTGCGGCCAAGGTTACCCTCGGCGTCGTTGCCAACCCGGTGGCGATCGAGCTCGTCGGCCTCGCCAACCGGCTGCGCGCCTGCGCCATCGTCGATGGCCCCAACACCAACAGCGAAGCCGCCGTCGCCTACCGCACCGACTTTGCCAGCGACCGGCTGTTGATCGTCGATCCCTTCGTCAAAGTGGCCAAGGGTTCGGAGATCGTCGTCCAGCCCACCAGCGCCCGTGTCGCAGGCCTGCAGGCCAGGGTCGACTACGACGAAGGCTTTTGGTGCTCGCCCTCCAATCATGTGGTCGAGGGAATTGTCGGGGTCGCCCGCACGATCGAACACACTTTGTCCGATCCCTCGAGCGAGTTGCAGTACCTCAACCGCAATGGCGTCGCCACTATCGTGCGTTCGCCCGCGAGCGGCGGCTTCAAGCTGTGGGGCAACCGCGTGCCGTCCGGCGATACGACAAAACTGTTCTGGTCGGTGCGCCGCGCCCACGACACCATCATCGAGTTGATCGAGCGAGCCCACGAGCCATTTTTGGACAAGCCGTTCAACATCCAATACCTGCTCGACATCGCCGAGACGGTGAATGCGGCACTGCGGCGCTGGAAGGCGCTGGGCGCCACCCTTGGCGGAAGAGTGTGGCTCGACCGCACGATCAACACCCCGGAGACCTGGCAGACCGGCCACCTCTATGTCTCCTACGACGCCGAGGCACCGGCGCCGATGGAGCACATCACCTTCGTCTTCAACCGCAACAGCGGCTACTACCAAGAACTCGCCGACGATGCGCTGCTCGAGATCGCACGGCTCTCCGGCCGGGCGCTGTGAGCTCTTTTTGGGCCCGAGGGGGCGGACCCGGAGTTTGTCGTCTGTGGGGTTGAGCTCCGGGTCCGTCAGGTCGGGTCGCGCGAATTTGTCCCGGCCCGAAGGGCCAACTTAGGCCTCGCTTCAAGCACGCCGCGCGACTGGCGACAAAGGGCGACATTCAGGCCAGAACAAGGGAAATACAGGTTGAGGTGATCGAAAAATATGAATGCACGGTCGAATCGATGGCCCGCCAGTTCGATGAGGATCGCGCGCTCGCTATTCAATACAAGCAGATGTCCGCGGCCGTCGCCGCTTGCACTGCCAAAGCCAAACTATTAGGCCTCAATGTCGAGCGCCATACTGTCAACGTGTACGCTCTGATGACCGAAGAGGAGCTACGGCTTGAGATCGCCGCCATCACGGCCGAGGCGCGGGCGCTCAAGCGGGGGCAGGTGATCGACCATTGATGTGTGAAGCGCCGGCGAGAAATCAGCGCATGGCTAGCTTGGTGATGGAATAACTCAAGCCGCCGGCGACAATGAGGCCAACCCATCTCAACTCCATGCGGTTGCGCTCGCGTAATCTTAGCAAGACGCCAGGCGGGCGCTAATTCGGAAGCCGGACTGTCAACCACTTCGTCAACAGCATCCAGCCAGCGGCCCGATGCGCTAGCCGTTGGAATCCAGCGTAGCTATTGGCCGCTAGGGGTTCCAGCCGCCGCTGCCGTACGGGCGGGTGATGATCTCAAGGAGATGCCCGTTCGGATCTTCGAAATAGACGCCGCGCCCACCGTCGTGATCATTCGTCTCGCCCGGCTTACGCTGCCCAGGGTCAGCCCAGAAGGGAAGCTCGCGGTCGCGAATTCGATTGAATATGGCGTCGAATTCAGCATCGCCGACTAGGAAGGCGTAGTGCTGGCGCACGATTTCACCTTTGCTGTCCATGTAGTCGAGATTGGCATCGTTTTGGGTTGTGACCATGTGGAATGGTCCCCACTTACGCGGAGGCGGAAGGCCCAACATCTCGGAAAGGAATGTTGCTGACGCTTTGCTGTCGTGAGCCGAAAGGATCGTGTGATTGAAATGAATGGCCATGTCGATCTCGCTGCAAATGGGAGTTCACTAACGGTGCTCGTATTCTTACGCTTCGCCTGTCCGAGTAGGATGCTTTATCGCGCTAACTTGGTGGTTCGCCCCTGTTGTATCCTAAACCGTTTCGAGCCGGCTGAATCGAACCGAAATGAGTTTTCGAACCTTGAGCTGCCCTGCCGGATCTTTGTCGATGACAGTCAGCACCTGTTGCTTCATCTCCCACCGGCATAACCAGACGTCCATTGGGCTTAAGCTGCTCAAGCAAAGCCTGCGGCGTCCGCGTAGCCGCTGCGGTGACTAGGATCTTGTCGAAGGGGGCATGCTCAAGCCAGCCGCGAGACCCGTCGCCGACGCGGATGCCGACATTGGACGAGCCTAGGGCCTTCAGGAGATCCTCGGCATGGCGCGCGAATTCTTCGATGATCTCGACGCTCCAAACTTGCCCAGCGAGTTCGGCAAGGATTGCGGTCTGGTAGCCCAGGCCGGTGCCAATCTCGAGGACCGCCTCCTGTGGCTGGGGAGCGAGCAGATCGGTCATCAGAGCGACCATGAAAGGCTGCGAGACGGTTTTGTCGAATCCAATCGGCAACGGCATGTCGTGATAGGCATAAGGCGCAACCTCGGCAGGCACGAAGAGATGCCGCGGCACCCGCCGCATCGCGGCCATCACCCGCGCATCGAGCGCCGCCTTGCCGAGTTCTTCGCTTGAAAGGTCGACGAGAATCGCAATCAACTCGACCATGTGCCGGCGAAGAACTGCGAGGTGCTCCTCCTTCATTGGCTTCATGTGGGTCTTCCTCAACCAGTGCGCAGATGAATTTATCTCCTGCTCGTCTTAATGTCGCCTCCACCAAGCTCCGCGGCGATAGAGTGCCTTGACCGTCGACTACAACGACATGATCGAAAGTTACACACGCCGGCCGCGTCTGACAGCGCCGAGGTCGACTGCACTCAATTCAAAATTTATGTGCACTCCTCTTGCTCCAATGCAATCAGTGATTTACGATGCACATTAATCATGAACAAAAGTGCTCCACCTTTTCGACGCATTGGCTACGCCCGCGTCAGCACCGTAGGCCAGACACTTGAATCGCAGCTGGAACAACTGAAGGCCGCAGGCTGCGAGCTCATCTTCAAGGAGAAGATCACCGGGACGCGGGCAGATCGCAAGGAGCTGATGCGCCTGCTCAAGACAATCGGACCTGGTGATCAACTGGTAGTCACCCGGATCGACCGTCTCGCCCGATCGGTCTTCGACCTCTTTGGCATCGTCAAGCGTGTGCTCGATGCCGGAGGCCATTTTCTATCTCTTTCACAGCCCATGGCTGACAGCACCAGCAGCACCGGCCGGCTGTTCCTCGCGGTCCTGGGCGGTGTCGCAGACGTCGAACGCGAGATGATCTTGACCCGCACCGCCGAGGGTCGTGCGCGATCGACAAAGCGCATGGGCCGACCACCAAAGCTTACGCCTGCCCAACGGGCAGAGGCTTTAGCCCGCAAGGAAAATGGTGAGTCACATAGCGCCATCGCACGGTCGTTCAATGTGAGCCATATGACCATTCAGAGATTGCAATCCTAGAGCACGGTAGACCGTCCGGCAGCATCGTTTACGGGTCCGCAAAGACAGCCTTGAGCTGACTTACAGATGCCGTGGCTCCGCCACCACATGGAAATACGCTCCTCGCCTTGGAGCGCGATCTGCGCGCGATCGCTCTCGCGTGCGAAGCTCAGATCAAAGGCCTTGCTCTGCAGGCGGAACGACACGAGAGTCCGCGCCGCAAGATCGAACAACTGTTTACCCATCCTGCCGAGCCGCTGGTCCTATTGACGGATTAGATCGCCGAGGATCGCCAGCCGCGCTTCTTGAATTTGTCCGAACCGGAACGACGCGCCAGCGCATCCGCGTGCATCTGCGCGGCCTGGCGCGTCTTTCTCTCGTCGATCGTCGTCAAAAGATTGTCCCGCATGACGAAGCGCCCGTCGATCATGACGCTCACCACCTCATGGCCGAGCGCCGAGTAGACGATCGCCGAAACTGGGTTGTGGATCGGGGTCATGAAGGGACTGTCGCAGGAGATCACGACGATGTCGGCCTTCTTGCCGACCTCGATGGAGCCAATTTGGTCGCCCAGGCCGACGGCGTGGGCACCGTCGATAGTTGCCATCTCCAGCACCTTTTCGGCGGTCATGATCGTGGCGTCGCCATGCACCCCTTTCTGGGTCAGGGCGGCGAACTTCATCGCCTGGAACAGGCTGTGATTGTTGCTGCTCGCCGGCCCGTCCGAGCCGAGGCCGACGGTGACGCCTGCCATATGCATCTCCGGGATCGGCGCGATGCCGGAAGCGAGATAGAGATTGCTGCATGGATTGTGCGAGACCTTGACGCCGTGATGCCTCAGGATGCGGATGTCATGCGAACGGCAATGCACGCAGTGGACGGCCAGCACGTCCGAGCCGAGAAAGCCGATGTCGCTCAAGAACTCCGTGTCGGTCTGGCCGTAGCGGCGGTCGGCTTCCTTCAGCTCGAAGGTGGTCTCCGCGACGTGGATCGTCACCAGGCAGCCGGTCTCGTCGGCGAGCTCGCGGGTGAGCCGCAGCGCCGGCTCGTCCACCGTCCAGATCATGCATGGCGCGACGCCGGCCTGCACCCTACCGCCCGGGCGGTTCTGCCGGACGATTACGTCGCGCGCATCGGCGACCGCGGCGCGCGCTTCCTCGATCAGGCTCGCCGGCACATCGTATTCCTGGCCGGTCGTCATGAAGCCGCGGCAGACGAAGCCGCGGATGCCGGTCTCCTCGAACGCCTCGATAACGACGTCGTTCATGCCCTTGTGGGTGTGGACATACATGAAGTCGACCAGCGTTGTGACGCCGGAGCGGATCGATTCGACGCAGCCGTGGCGTGCCGCGATCCGCACATCCTCGACGGTCAGATGCAGGGCGCTCGGGCCAGTCATACAGGTGAACCACTTTTTTAGCACCATGTCGTCGCCCAGGCCCTTGAGCAGGGTTTGAAACAGATGCGTGTGGGTGTTGACCATCCCCGGCATGACGATGCGGCCGGTACAGTCGATCACTTCGGCCTCGGGGTGCGCCTTCCGAAGCTGCGCCAGCGTGCCGATCCCGATGATCCTGTCGGCCTTGACGCAAACACTGCCGCCCTGAAGCACACGTCTGTCCGGGTCCATGGTGATGAGCCAGCCGTCGGCGAGGATAATGCTCAAGGATCAAGCCTTCTCGTAAGGGACCATCAGGGCGGCGGGCTGCACTGCCTTGCCTCCGAGCAGGCCGGAAATCGCGACGATCGTGACAACATAGGGCAGTGCCAGAAGCAGCTGCGGCGGCACCGGCGCGCCAAATATCTGCAGCGACAGTTGCAGCGCGTCGGTGGCGCCAAACAGCAGCGCCGCGATCATAGCCTTCCACGGCGTCCAGCGACCGAGGATGACGATGGCGAGTGCGATGAACCCCTGGCCGGTGACGATCGTGTCGCGGAACAGCCCGACCTCGCACAGCATCAGGTAGCCGCCGGCAAGGCCGGCTCCTGCACCCGATATCATCGTGCCGACATAGCGCATCCTGGCAACATTGATGCCGGCGGCTTCGGCCGCTTTCGGGTTCTCGCCGACCGCCCGAAGTGCCAGCCCGAACTTGGTGCGGAAAAGCACCACCGAAGCCGGAACCACGAGGCCAAGGGTCAGGTAGAGCAGCACCGTCTGGCTAAGAAAGATCGGCCCGAGCACCGGAATGTCGCTGAGTATCGGAATGTGCAGCGGCGTGTACATGGCGACAGTCTCGGGGCCCGCCGCGGCGCCCATGAGCAGGCGGTAGATGAAACTCGCTAGTCCGAGCGCCAGCACGTTGAAGACGATCCCGACCACGACCTGGCTCGCCCGAACGCTGACATACATGAAGGCGAGGAACAGGTTCGACAGGATGCCGGTAATGAGCGCCGCAAATGCACCGGTGGTCGGCGAGCCCGTATAATAGCTGGTGATGTAGCTAGCCAGCGCGCCGAGCAGGATTGTGCCCTCGATGCCGACATTGAGGATGCCCGACCGTTCCGCGAAGGTCTCGCCGAGGGCGGCGAGCAGCACCGGGCCGGACAGTCTTATGCTCGCCGTCAGCCAGGTGACGACGAAGGCGGATGTGAACAGGGACTCGAGATCCATTCAACCCTTCTCCGGCTGCTGAGCGGCGAGCAATCTCCAGTTGATGCGAAAGCGTCGCGCCAGTTCGCTGGCCAGCACGAACAGCACGATCAGGCTCTGTAGGATGAACGTGATCGAGCTGGGCACCCCAGTCCTGCGCTGCATGGCGTCGGCGCCGACGGTCATGCCGCCATAGAGGATCGCGGTGGGCAGGACCCAGATCGGATTGAGCCTGGCAAGCAGCGCAACCACGATGCCGATGAAGCCTACGCCGCCGCTCATGCCGTCCACGAGCCGATGCTGTACGCCGAGGAGCTCGACCATTCCGGCGAGACCGCCTAGGCCTCCACCCAGAAAGGAAGCGAGGATGATCCGCCGCCCGGTTGCGATACCGGCATAACGCGCCGCCGCGGGATTAAGGCCGGTCACAATCATCTCGTAGCCGACCGGCATCTTCTTGAGCAACGCCCAGACCAGAAATGTCGCGGCGAGCGCGATCAGCATCCCCGCGTGCGCGCGCGTTCCGGGAATGATGAAGGGCAGCCACGTATCCTGCGGCAGGCGTTGGCTCTGCGGCAGGCTGCCGGGCGCACGCATCGGGCCGGAGATGAGGAACTGAACGAAAAGCAGGGCGACATAGTTCGACATCAGTGAGATCAGCACCTCGTTGCCGCCCCAGCGCGACCGGATGGCGCCGACGGCGCCGGCCCAGGCGCCGCCGGAAGCGAGGCTGACCGCGATGCAGAGCGGCAGGAAGACAAAGAACGGCAGCCGGCGTTCTGCGGTCACTCCCGACAGCGCAAATGCGGTCGCCCCGGCGGCGCCAACGACGAAGCAGCCCTCGAAGCCCAGGTAACCGAAGCCCGAACGCCAGGCGACGATGGTGCCGAGCGCAATCAGCGCCAGCGGCGCGGCCTTTACCAGCGAGAAGCCGAAACCGCGCCACGACAGGAAAGCTTCGTTGAACAGCGTCGCATAGGCGGTCAACGGGTCAGCGCCAAACGCAGGAACAGTCCGCAGCCGAAGACGAGCGCGGCCAGCACCGACAGCAACATCGACGCGGCGATCGCGGCCGCGGAGTCGGCAGGCGCCAGCCGTCGCTCAATGAATCCGCGCATACTCACGCCCCGCCCCGGTCTGCGCCTTGCGCTCCGGCGTCATGCCCGCCATCATCAGGCCGATCGCCTCGAGGTCAGCATTGGCGGCGTCGATGATGCCCATAATCTTGCCTTCGAACATGATAGCGATGCGGTCGGCGAGATTCAGAAGCTCTTCCAGGTCCGCGGAGATCAGCAGGATCGCCTTTCCCTTGTCGCGCTGGCTGAGGAGTTCTGCCCAGACGGTCTCGATCGCGCCGACATCCAGGCCGCGGGTGGGCTGTTCGACGATCAGGATGTTCGGCTCGCGCATGATCTCCCGTCCGAGGATCAGCTTCTGCAGGTTCCCGCCCGAAAGCTTTCCCGCGGCGGCGTCGAGGCCGGCCGTGCGGACGCCGAAGCGGCGCACCAGCTCTGACGCGTGTTCCCAGATCGCACGCTCGTCAAGCAGCAGGCCGCCGAGCCAGGTCCTTTGACGCTGGGTTCCGAGCATGGCGTTTGCCGCCAGTGAAAGGTCTGCGACAGACCCGACGCGACGGCGATCGGAAGGAATATAGGCAAGGCCGCGCTCGCGGTGTTCCAGCGGCGTCATCATGGTGATGTCGGTGCCGTCCAGCTCCACTCTTCCCGTTTCCGCCTTGCGCAGGTTGAGGATGGTTTCCGCCAGTTCGGTCTGACCATTGCCGTCCACGCCGGCGATGCCGACGATCTCGCCGGCATGGATGTCCAGGCTCACATCGACGAGCTTGGCTCGTCCGGTGTCATCGTTGACAGACAGCCGGTCAAGCCTCAGGACGACTCCGCCCATCTCCAGCCGCGATTTCCGGGCCTTCAGGTCAACGTCGCGGCCGATCATTAGCCGCGCCAGTTCGCGCTCGGTGGTCTCGGCGATGGCAAGGCACGCCGTCACCCGACCGTCCCGCATCACCGTGACGCGATTTGCGACATCCATGATCTCATGCAGCTTGTGCGTGACTATGACGATCGACCGGCCTTCATGGGCAAGCTGCCGCAGGACCACGAACAGCCCGTCCTTTTCCTGCGGCGTCAGCACAGCCGTCGGCTCGTCGAGGATGAGCAGCCGCGCCTCGCGATAGAGCAGCTTCAGGATTTCGACGCGCTGCTGCACCCCGATCGGTAGGTGCTCGATGAGGGACGACGGATCGACAGCAAGCCCATGGCGCTTGGACAGCCCTATGATCCGGCGCGAGGCGACGGCGATGTCTAGCATCGGCCCGCGGCCCTCCGAGAGGCCTAGCACGATGTTCTCAGCCACCGTCAACGGACGCACCAGCATGAACTCCTGATGAATCATGCCGATGCCATGCGAGATCGCCTCCGCCGGGTTGGCAATCGCCACCGGCGAGCCGTCCAGCAGGATCTCGCCGGCGTCGCGCGCGTACATCCCATAGAGAATCTGCATCAGCGTGGACTTGCCGGCGCCGTTCTCGCCAAGCACGGCATGGATTTCGCCGTGCTCGATGCTGAGCGACACGTTGTCGTTGGCGAGCACGGCGGGGAAGCGCTTCACAATGCCGCGCATCTCGAGAAATGCAACCATTTCCCTCCCCTTGCCACCCACTCTGCCAGCTATTTTAGAAGCGCCGCCACATCGATCTTGCGTGCCGCGACGTCGCTCCAGATCGCCTTGAAGGCAGCCCAGTTGTCGGCCGATATCAGGTCGGGATTGTGGTCCCCGGCCGCACCAGCCTGCAAGATCCACATCTGGTCGAGGGTTGGCTTCCACTCCACTCCGCCGTGGAACGAGCCGCTTGCCACCATGTCGGCGGTCTTGGTGACCATGCCGGCCAGGTCCATGGCGAAACTCGTGACCATGTGCTTCGGCGCTAGTGACGTCTGGTCGGAATAGCAGCCGAGCGCCTTGACGCCGCTTGATTCGGTGACTGCCTGGATCGCGCCGAGGCCGGTGATGTCGGCCGCGTGCCAGATCACGTCGGCGCCGTTGCCGATCATCGTCGCCGCCGCCTGCTTACCCTTCGCGGCGTTATTGTAGTCACCAGTGACCACGCCCAAGCCCTTGACGCCCGGCACGGTCTTTCCGGCTGCCGCGATGAAGGCCTTCATCATGTTCTGCTGCGTCGGGTTGTCGCCGCCGCCGACAAAGCCAACCGATGTCTTCTTGTCGGAGGAGAGTGCGGCGAGCGCGCCAGCCGCGTAGGCGACGTCGAAATAGGCCAGGTCGGCGTACAGAATGTTCTTCGGCACGTTCGGCTGCGGAAGGAAGGACGACACGAAGAAGTTGCTCTCGGGATAGTCGGGCGCGACTTCGAGCAGCGGGCTGCCGAATTCGAAGCCGTGCCCGATGATCAGCTTGTAGCCGTCGTCGCCATAGCCACGCGCAACCTGCGGAATTTGCGCCTGGCTGATGTTCTCGGCAAAGGCGATCTTGTAGCCGGGCTTGCCGTCAAGGCTCTTGAGACCCTCATAGGCGTGTTGACCCCAGCCGCCGTCGGCGATCGACCCCGAGAGCAGCAGCACGACACTGGTTTCCTGTTGTGCGAAGGCCGATCTGGCGACAAGTGCGGCAAGACCTGAGCCGAGGGCGAACAGATTGAACTGACGTCTAGAAATGCAGGTCACTTTTGTTCTCCGGAAGTTTCTGACGCGCCTTGCTGAAGGGCCCGGCTGTTCATGTTGAACGATGGGAAGCGGCAGCTTGGAAACGTCCCACTCGTCTTGAATGTCGTCAGCGATTGTACCGGGTCGCCTGACCGATGGCGTTGAGCGGATAGCACACCGTCTCGGCGACCAGCCTGGCAAGCACACTGGCCGCCCGTTCGACCAGTTCCTTGCCGAGCGCGGCCGTCGCCTTGGTTGCGTCGCCGGCGGCGCCCGCCGGGTGCAGATCCTGCATCTGCCAGCCGAAGCCGACCGAGCCCTCGCTGCGCAGCACGGTGTTCTGCGCTTGGATGCTTGCGGAGGCCGAGACGAAATTCTCCGCCAGGTCCATCTTAACGAGCTCTGGGTGCAGGTGGAGCATAACGCTCGTTTCCACCGCTCCGGCATGGATGCCATGCATGATTTCGTCACTGTCGAATAGGTCGGACATGTCAACGGTCTGGAACCATGTGCAGGCGACCGCCAACATGCCGAGGCGAACGCGCAACTCGCGGCAGACGATGTCGATGAGCTGCGGCTGGCCGCCATGGGAGTTGAAAAAGACGATGCGCCGGCAGCCGGCTCGATGCACGCTCTCGCCGACATCTAACCAGACCTTGCCGAGCGTCTCGTAGGAGATACTGAGCGTTCCAGGGAAGGCGAGATGCTCGTTCGACTTGCCAACCGAGAGTGCCGGCAGCACCAATGCCGGCACGTCGCTCGGCAGCAGGTCGATGGCGCGCTCGACGATGCCGGCGTTGATTGTGGCATCGACGCTGACCGGCAAATGCGGGCCATGCTGCTCGATGGCGGCCACCGGAAGGATTGCCACCGCCCCGGCCAGGTCGAGCCTGGCGAAGTCCGCGGTCGTCAGGTCCGTCCAGCGGCGCGATGGTAGCATCACGCGGCCTCGGCGACGCGAGCGGCCAGCTCTGCTTTCGCGATCTTGCCGGTGGGTGTCATCGGCAACTCCTCGATCACGCGGATTGACAGTTGTTCAAGGTCGTAGGGCACCGCGCCGGCAATCGCTAATTTCAGCTCGGCCTCCTTGGCATCGGCGCCGTTCGACAGCGTGATGAACGCGCACGGGCGCTTGCCGAGCACGGGATCGGGCACCCCAATCAGCGCCGCCTGGCGGACGTTCGGCAAACCGCACAGCGCTTCCTCGACGTCGCGCGGAAACCATGCAATACCCTTCACGTCGATCAGTTCGGAACGCCGACCGCGCATTGTTACGAAGCCTTCGGCGTCGATGAGGCCGAGGTCGCCGGTGCGCAGCTTGCCGCCACGGGTCGCTTCTTCAGTCTTGTCGGGCCTGCCCCAGTAGCCGACCATGAAGCCGCCAGTCAGCGTGACCTCGCCGACCGTGCCAACGGGAACTGACCTGTCGTTGCCGTCTACAATGCGAACGTCCTTGTCCGGAAGTGACTGCCCGACGCGGCCGATCTTGGCGTTGTCGGCCTCCAGCACCGGAAAGCCAAGCGCCATGAAGCCGCCAAGCTCACTCTGGCCGAAGCTTTCCACCAGCGGCAGCTTGAGCTCGTCGCGCCAAGCGATCTTGAGCGACGGCGGCACCGGCCCGCCTCCCGACAACCCGTAGCGGAGGGCACCTGGCACGCGGCCGCGGTTGCGGCTTTCGGCGAGAACCTCCTCGAGTAGCGTCGGGTTGGCCGCAAAGGCGGTGGCGCCGAGCGCGTCGATCGCCTCCCAGCCGGTTGCCTGGGTCCAGCGCCCCATGACGTTGACCGTCGCCCCCTTGGCTAGATGCGGCAGCAGGTTGGCGACCAGCTGGTAGGAACTAGACAGCGCGGTCGGGCCGAACGAGATGTCCTCCTGGGTGATACGCAGCCGTTCGGCGATGCAGCGCGTCGCACGCACCGTTGGCTCATGTGCGAGGCAGGCGCCCTTGGGCTTGCCAGTGGTCCCGGAGGTGTAGGACAGATGCGCGATCGCCGTCTCGTCGCACGGGTCGGGTGGCGGCAGCAAGTCAGCCCCCATCAGTTCGGGCAGCGACAGCGCTCCGTCCTGCGGGCCGTCCATGCAGACCAGGTGGCGGATCGAGGAAACTTGCTTGGCGGCCCGCCTGACAGGTTCGAGCATGTCGTGGGTGTAGACGATGGCCGAAGGCGTGTGGTCCGACAAGTAGTAAGACAGCTCGTCGGCGAACTTCACGTTGACCAGCGCCGGGATAGCACCGATCCGCCAGGCGCCGAGCATGGCGAGCAGATAGTCCATCCCGTTGTGCGCGAAGACCGTGACGCGATCGCCGCCGCCGACTCCCAGCGATGCCAGCGCTCCGGCCATACGATTCATGGCGGCGGCGGCCTCGGCATAGGTCAGCGCCTTCTTGCGGTCCACCCAGTTGAGCGCAATCCGATCCGGATGGCGGTCGGCTCCGTCCAGGACAAGTTGGTGCATAAGCATGACGATTCTCATCTGATCTGAATGAGTGATCGAAACTGGCCAGGATTATGCCATACCGTCGCGGTTTAGACGACCGTCTTCCCATGGCTCGCGAACGATTGGCGGCCTGGCACTTCGTTTCACCTGACGCGCGGGAGGCGTGCCAGGGGTGGGAGAGTTGTATTCACAGCGCGCGGATAAGTAATGCGCAATGCCGCGGAGACAATGTTTCCGGTGGAACAGGCGCAGGCTAGGCGCGATGCGATCAGTTTGGAACGCTGCGGCTTACCCTATCCGGCCGCCGAATATCGTGATGGTAGGCTGCTTGGCTGCCTCATTCGCAACCGCGATCTTAGCGATCTGGTAATCGTCTACTTTCTCGACACGCCGCTGTGGCCGAGGGCCGCGAGCTCCAACCGGGTATTGTTGTTCAGATAGACCGGCTCCGCCACGTAGAGTCACGGGAGGATTGATCGACGTGGAGATGGGGAGTTGTCGGTAAGCGACGGAAGGCTTTCTCCCAGGGCTTCGGCATTCCCAAGATGATCAACTGATGCGCGATTCCGACCACTGGGGGCGGTGCCAAATCGAGTAGCCTGCAAGCTGCCCCCAAGGTATTGCACATCGGCCAACACAGATCTACATTATAGGTGTATTCCAAGGAAAATTTGATGAATGCGCGGCGGCCAAGTCCGTCGATGGAATTTTGCGTGCGTGGCGCAACCTTTGGGCAGACGTCGGGTTGGCTCGACGCGAATTTGCCCCGATCTGGAGCGACCCGACCGAGTGCAGGCAAGCGGGACACACCGCCACAGCCTCTGCAAAAGCACGCAACACAAAGTCCGCTTACACGCCGATGCTTGCTCGGCCCTACCACCGGCACGCCGCTTTCGGCACGGCTTCACTCGAAGGCGATGCAGCCACTGCGCGAGTACGACCATCTACGGACCTCCACCAGCCGACCAAGATCGACGGCGACCACGACACGCCGTACCGGGCGACCCGGTTCAAGCCGGTGGTCAAGGACCCGATCGCGATCTTCCGCAACCTGATTGCTCCGCAGCCGGATGGCGGCGAGCCGCACATGCCTTGGGCGCCTGAGGAGCCGAAGAAGGTTCCGGACAAGCCGCTGGTCATCTCCGTCCCCGACCGCAACTGCGAGGTCGGCTGATGCGGAAGACTAAGAGCGCGTGGAAGCCGATCGATGCCGACGCCAAGACCCGCGACGTCTTTCTGCTCGCCCGCTGGAACGACTGCCAGTGGGAATATGCAGTCGTCTGGTGGACCGGGATCGACCGTACCCCTGGTGCGGCGACTGCGGCGTCGAAATCGCCGACAGCCGATTCGAATATTACCGTGACCTTGACCCGCCTTTGATGAGGGAAATCTGACGGAATTGCACCAGCTTGGAATTCGGCCCCGTAGAGACCAGCACGGGCACGCCCGAGGTAAAGGCGGCCTCCGCTCGGATGCCGCTCGACGAAGCCATCGCCAGCCTGCGAAAGGACTTCGGCCGCACCCGACTGACCCATCTCATCTCGGTCGACCCGGCCGCGCTGGGCGCCGTGCTTGGCGCTGCGCGCCCAGGACAACGACAACAAGCCCGGCCTTGCCTGGGCGGCGAACGCCCTGGTGGAGGCCTGCCACGGCGCCGCGACTGCGGCCGGCTGGTGGAATTCCCTCGGCACGGACTTGGCGGCTTTGATGCGCGCGCCGATGACCAACTACGAGGCGCTGCTCGGCGCCGCGCTCGTTGCTCAGAAGCTGGCCCTCATCCACAGCGAAGTCAGCGAGGCCATGGAGGGCCACCGCAAGGGCCTGCAGGACGACAAGCTGCCGCACCGGTCGATGATCGAGGTTGAGCTTGCCGACGCCGTCATCCGCATTGCCGACCTTGCCGACGCGCTCCGCCTCGATCTTGGCGGCGCGATTGTCGAGAAGATGGAGTTCAACGCGCAGCGCCCCGACCACAAGCCCGAGGCGCGGGCCGCAGCTGGCGGCAAGGCCTACTGATGCGCCTGCTCCACTTGGCAATCCCGATCTTCGCGGCGACCGTGACCGCCACTCTGATGGCCACGGTGGTTCCCGAGATGACCCGGGACGGGGCTCTGATGGTTGCCAGCGTCGGGTTCACTTTCGTCCTGGCTGAGATCCTGTTCGTTCGCCTTGTCGTCCGCTACCTGCTGAGGAGAGACAATTGACCGCTGAAGCCATTTACTCGCCCTGGGGAGGCATTGCCGTGCCTTCCGCGCGCGCCGCGCGCGCCGTTGAACGACATTCGGCCGGCGACGTCCGGCCTCCTGATCGGCCTGACCGGGCTGCGCAACGTTGGCAAGTCGACGGTCGCCGATCTCCTTGTTAAGGAGTTCGGCTTCGTCAAGGTGCACGCCTTCGACGGCGGAAAGTATGCGGCCCGCGAGTGGTTCCGGTATGTGACCGACGACGAGGATGTTGCGGACCGGATGGTCTTCGGCGACCTCAAGGATAGGCCGTCGCGCTACCTGCCGGGCGGCGTAGCGCCTCGGCTGTTCCTCGAACGGTTCGGGAACTTGGCGCACATGGGCGTCGAGTGGACGATGGCGATGGAGCTTGCCCGCGTCCGCCGGCTGCACCCCGTCCGGTCGGTGGTCGTCGAGTCACTCGTCTAGGAGGCGCCCTATTTCCGGGGCCAGGGCGGGCACGTGGTGCGCTTGGAGCGTCCGGGGCACGTCGGGCCGGCCGGAGACGCGAGCGACGCTGCGCAGGCGCGTGTGGCCGCGGACGTAACCATCCGCGCCACCGACCTGGACACGCTGCGCTCGCAGGCGCGCCGCATGGTCGAGCAGATGGTGGTCGGGCAGTAAGGGCACCTGATAGGCTTTGACAGCGCCGGGCTTGAACAGAGGCGCCGCCCATACCACATCCATTTTTGACGCTGGCGCCGTTCCTCCACTCCACGGTGACCAGCGCGGCGCTGGCGCGTCCGGCCCCGCCCCACCCCTCTCGGCCCGACCGGCACGCTAGCGCCACCGACTGGCTTGAACAAACAATTCCTAGCTGCTTTGTTGCGCCTTGTTCAGGCTGGCATTCGAGCTGAGCAGGAGGAAAAGTTCATGGCCGACGACAAGACCAAGCACGACAAGCGCGACACCAGCCGCGTCGCCGCGGGACAGGACTACGAGGTCGACTATTTCGCGAAGCGGCACGGGCTCACCAAACAGCAAGCGGTGGACCTGATCAAGCAGCACGGCAACAACCGTGCCGCGCTCGATCGAGCCGCGCAGGATATGGGCCGGAAAGGTGGCAGTGCCGACACTTAGTAGCCTAGCCACCATTGGAAAGAAAAAGGGGCGCCGAGGCGCCCCTTTGTTTTCTAGGGCGCGAAAATGTATCAGGCGCGACGGGAATACATGAGATTGATCGCAGCGTTGTTTTTGATCTTCACCCTGGCAATCTGATCAAACGAGTTTTCGGTCGGCTGAATCGATACTGCCGAAACGGAAGACCTATAAGCCAGCGGCGGCAGAATGATCAAAAGAGCTGCGGCCAAGCGCTTCAATGCTTTCAAGCCGGGGCATGCCAAAGTCTCAAACAACTTGCACCCGCGGCAAATAGAACCGCCGGGCTCGACCGCGACAAGCTTTTCGCCCATCACGATGCGGTTGGCCTGCTCGTCGTCTCCGATGACGTATGATTGCAGTCACGGTCATTTCGATTCCCCGCCTAGTTGTGGGCCACATCTCTCACTTTAAGTGTCCAATCCGGACGCGAGTACAACTCAGACCAAAGTCCATTCCGCCCGGTCCAAAGACCCCTATAACTACAGTCACGCGCGTGGAGGTGAGGTGGCTCGCTAGGTGGGGCTAGGTGTGTCATAGTGGGCTGTTGGGCTTGCTACACCGTCATACGTGGGCAGCGCTAACGCGGCGGTGGTCGGCCTTCGTGCAGTAGGCCGATCATCGCTGTTGATGCGCACTCCGTCCGAAGCCCCGCGCCCCGCTCACCCTTTGTTAAAGGCGCTCCACTGGCTTGCTAGCTGTGCTACTTTCCATAGTGAGCACATGCTGTCCCAAAAGGTCCGGTGCTCTGGGCGGCGGGCTGGTAACAAGCTGGTCCGCCGCTTTCAGCTCGGGAGGACTACCGCGCGATAGTGTCATCCAGCTTGGCTGGTTCCCGCGCGGCGGCGCTTACAAGCTCCAGCATCGCGTCATAGAACTCCTGCGTCTCCTTCCGATCTGACCCCGCCGGCAAGAAGCTGACCGCCCGCTTTCCTATGCGGCCCGTGCGCACGTAACCGCGTCCCCCCAGTTCATCCAAGTGCCGCACCACGCTGCTGCGCGGAATTCCCGTTCGCTCGGCTATGGTCGATTGATCGGGCGCGCGACCACTTATTTGCTCCGCCCGGATTGTCATGATCACGAGCGCCCTTTCGTAGGGAATATCTCCGTACCGGGTCTTGTAAGCGGCATGCGCGTCAACAAGCAGGTCGGCGAGTATCTTCCGCTTCTGTTGCTCTTTCTTGCTGCTCGTGGGCAAACCCGATCTCCTTTTTGTTATTGTTTAGAGACGATGACCCCCGTAGAGCTGTGACAGCCCTGCGGGGAAATGAATTCGCCAGAACGGATTGGGTATTGAGTCCAGCATCCGACTATGGGCCGCCAAATCGGCACACGTAAGCCGCGGCGCGAGCAGGCGCGATAGGGGCCGACGGCTGCCACCAAATCCTCGCGCGCGTCTAGCTCTAGGGTTGCCTGCGCTACGACAAGCTCGACGTAGACGGCGGCAAGCAGCTGGGCGTCAACCAAGGCGCCGTGCTTGGTCCGGGCCGTCCGATCGACCCGGTAGCAATTGCAGAGCGGCAGTTGAGCAGTGCACCACGTCGTTGGCGCTACCGTAGATTGAAGCCAAACACATACGGCTTGGAATTCTCACAACTCTGAGGCTAGATTGCCTCGGAGGGGCGATGAGAGGTGTGGACGTGAAATACGTCACGGCCGCTATTACTCTTATCGATGTGGCCAACCTACCTGCCAGTTCTCTTGCAGAGAATGCATCGCAGGAGAAATGCACATGCGATGCCCAACCTTCGACACCTCAAGATAACGGCGCATATGTTGAAAACGCGACCGCTTGCTGGTCCTCAATCGACGCGCAGAGATAGTGGTGCAATATTTCTGTCCAGTCCATAGAGGGCGATGCCAACCACGACGCCATAATAAATTGACGGCCTACGATGCGTTATCATCCGTCACGGCGCAAAGACTGATGACGAAAGGTGTACGGTGAGGCGCTCTCAGGACGGCGTGACGGAGTTCATCTGGCCTTCGGGCTTTTCGTAATACCCGTGGCGGCTCGACATGGGCAATGAGGTTGATTTGGACGTTGTTTTAGCGTTAGGAGGAGAGCGGAAGGCTTCGCCGAGTGAAGGTTTGTGTGGCCATCGTAGCGATGGCGAGTTCGCCCGCTCATGCAAGGCAGGTAATTCTCTGCAAGACCAAGGGCCACGCGGACGTTGTGATCACGCTCGAGGCTCAGAAGATTCTGGGTCATACCGTCGACTGCATCTCAGGCGAGTTCATATCGGACCTGACCCCACGTTCGCCCGATGGAGGATTTGGGCTGTCTGCCCGGACCGGTTCAGTTTCCCTGGTTGAAATAGTAGATCGGGTGGCAGGAGTATGCAGATCACTTAGGCGGCGTGACAGGTCATTTTACTACTAGCTCATAGATCCATTTCTCGGGTGGCTTCAATAGCCCTGATAAAGGGCTTGAGGAGCAGTGGACCTTCTCCACTAGCCGCTTAAATGGGCGAGCAGCTCTGAAGGTTTCCGGCAAACCGAGTGTTCGCTATACCTGCAAGAAGGCATCGCAACTGTTCTAGTCTTTCGGTTGGCAGTGGCCATTCATTTTCTAGTACTGCAACTGGTAGCGGTTGTGTTCATAGCGTTGCGCAAAAAAAGGGATCAAAAGTACATCTAGGGCCATTCGCTGGTTTGAAAGGTGTCAGAGAAATGAAGATGATTTTGATTGCCGCCATGCTCGCTACCCTGTCCATCCCAGCCTTTGCATACACTTGTACGCATGACGTCGGCTTGGACAACGGCAACAAGGTCACTTGCGAGCAGGCACAGGCTGATTTGCGGAATGGTATGACCAAGCTCGACCGCGACCACGATGCTACGCTTGTGACAGGCAGTGCGGCGATTGACGAGTAAGCTCGTCCTGCCCCTGGCGGCGGCAGTGGTCGCCAGTACTACCCATGCCGCCATCCCTGAACATTGTGGACGCCGACAGGCAGGACATCGACGGGCAATGGGGTACGGATTGCCAACATTGACACGCGGAAATCTGGCCTGGGCAATACCGCTGCAGAGAGGAGAGCGAGCCCTTCGAGAATTCACGTCAGGGGATGTCCAAGCCGACGGGATCCGCCGCGCGCTCCGGCGCGGACATCGCTAATGCACACACCACAGACAGATTTGCACCGATATTGTTGAAAGTCCCACGTACGATTGAGCAAGCGTTGGCGACGAATCGCATTTCATGGCAGGGCTTTACCCGAAATCATGATTCAGGAGCGGGCTTCCTGAGGGAACAATATTCCACGCAAACGTCCTCTTCGGGTTAGGCGCGGACTTTTTCAACAATATCCGCCACTATCGCTCGTTTGCATTTTCCTTCACTAAGGTCGGCTCAGCGGGCCACTACCGGAGGTTCAGGAGTCCCGGTTCATTTCGCTGCTGGCAAGGTTGCTTCCAATGCCGGCCTAGCTCGGGCAGTCCTGTTGGCCATCTTCGATAGGCAGAAAGAAGCGCCTGCGCTCGCAAGGGGTCAGTTCTCGGCGCACATATTTTTGAGCATAGACAATGAGATCCCGAGGCGACGGGAACACGCGGATCAGCTGCACGCTGTCCCCGCCTGAGACAATCGCAACCTGTGTGCCGTCTGAGTTGAATGCGGCTCGCGTGAGCGCCGGCATGATCGTGCCAGCGTCATGCTGACCTACAAGGAGCGCAATCGGCCGACCAGTGCGCGCAGACCAGAGCCATACTGACCGCTCACGATACGACGATGTCACCACATACAAACCGTTGGGACTTAGCGCGACGTTGTCGACGCTGCGGCTGCCCCCTAAGAACAGACCTCTCCCTCCCGTCCTTGACGCTCCATATACGAACTGTTCCGTCTCGTGAGGCAGTTGCTAATGATCCGCCATCGTTGCTGAACGCGACGTCGGCAACTGACCCGACGTGGCCCTTCATCGTGACGGTAAATCTCCCTTTTTCGATTGACCAGATTTGCGCCGCTCCGCCAGAATGAACCGATAGCGATCAAGCGGCCATCGGGACTGAAAGACTCGGCGCTGATACGGATCTCGGGTCCTGGGAGACCTCTGATCTCAGTGCCGTCTGTCTTCCAAAGCCGAGCTGTATTGTCGTTTAACATCGCAAGCAACAGCTTGCCATCCGGGCTGAACAGGGCGTCCCGCAAATCGGCCTCTGTTTCAAATACGGTCGTGGCAGCGCCGCTTGAGGCATCCCATAGCCGCACCGTTCCATCGACCGAGGCGGACGCCAGGAACGAGCCGTCTGAGCTGAACTGGATCTGGGCAACCTTGGGACCATGTCCCTCCAGCGGAGCCGCCTCGCGACCGCTCTGGGCGTCCCACAGCCGAACAACGCCGTCGTGGGACGTCGTCGCGAGACGGCGGCCATCAGGGCTGAATGTCGCAAGCTGAAGCAGCCCGCCGGTGCTGGGCGCAAGTGTCGAAACCTCGATACCACGTCTAGCATCCCAGACATGCGCGACGACACCGTCTCCCGTCGTGATGCGCGCTCCATCAGGACTAAACATAGCGAATTTGGGTGAGCGTTTGTGACGCAGCGTGGTTGTGAGCACACCGTCGACGTCCCAGAGACGCGCGGTTCCGTCGTGGGATGTCGTGAGAACGCGACGGCCGTCGGTGCTGAAGTCAACGTGCTCGATCAGCGCTGTGTGCCCGTGGAGGATCGAAATCTGCGAGCCGCTCTCGACGTCCCATATACGCGCAATACCGCTCACCGACCCGCTGACGAAGAGTTCGTCGTCGGGGCTGAACGCGCCATTGACATCGAGGTACTGATAGGAAATTCCCGCTGCATCGACCTTCGGCCGAGTTTCGTTGCCGAGCACATGCGAGTAACTCGCCTGTCTTTGCCTTCCAGAGGCGGGCGGACCCGTCGACGGCAACGACTGCGACAATGCGACCGTCGTGACTGAACGTCCCCTGCTGGCCTTGGGCTGAAGATCCGCTAAAGGCAGTAATTTCTGCCATACTCGGCAGGCTCCACAGACGGGATGCGCCGGTCCAAGGAACCGTAAGAAGCTGGCTTCCGTCAGGACTGAAATCTATGTCTGCAATATGGTCAGGGTTGACCCACGTGCCGATCGGAGCACCATCGGCTGCATTCCAGATTTGCACGTTATTTCCTCGACCGGTAGCAATAATTTTGTCGTCCGGGCTCACCGCCAGAACGGTAGGGTGCACCCAATCGGCTCCTGGCAACTTGGCGATCTTGGAGCCGTCCTTGGCGTTCCAAATTGTTGGCGCGGCATACTCCGAAGCCGTAAAGATGCGCGTTCCGTCGTGGCTGAAAATCGCTGCGTGGACGTCACCGGTCTGATTGAGGACGTAAAGTTGCTTGCCGGTCGCCGTCGTCCCAAACCCCTGCTGTGCCATCGACCGAGCCGGTAAGGATTTGACTTCCGTCCGGGCTGAACACTGCTCTCTTCAGCACGCCCTTATGGCCCTTGAGGATCGCAAGCGCTTTTCCGTCCCGGGCGTTCCACACACGCGCAGTCTGATCGAACGAAGATGTAACGACCAGCTCTCCATCCGCACTGAAAGCGCCGTGAGTTACGGGACCTTGATGGCCAAGGACAGCTATTTCCTGATACTTGGACAGAGCGCTGAACAGAGCTGCCTCGGCCTCGGTCGTATAGGGTCGATCGGACGCTTGCCCGTCCTTGGGGAGGGCCTCCAAGGCCAAAAGGATCGCAAGTTGGCTGTCCCCAGCGGACGACAGTTGCATCGAGATTGACGAGAGAGACAGTGCCTGGTTGCGCAGCGCGAGGTCTCTCGCCACTATGGCCTCCCGGGCATTCTCGTCGGCGCGTTCGGCCTGAAGTCTGGCCTCATGCTGTCCCCAGAATCCGGCGATCGCGCCGGCGCCTGCCAAGACCGCCAATGCAGTGGCGACCAGAGCCGCGTAACGGGTGCGGCGCGCAAGCCGTGTCGCCGCTTCCGCCACCAGGCTGCGGCGTTCTGCTTCGCGTTCAAGGCGTTCGCGCTTGGTCGCCTCTTCAGCCTCTATGCGCCCGCGATCGGCCTGTCGCTCCTTCTCCGCAACTGCCTTCTGGGCTGATGACGACGCCTCGATGTAGCCGACGATCTGATCGTCGACTTCCTCGCGCCTCGACAGCAGCAATTCCTCGGCTTCGGCGAGACGCTTTCCCGCGGGAAGAAGAAGGTCCGGGTTCTTGTTCTCAGAATACCAACGGCGAGCATCCGTCCGAATCCGCGCGCGCGTCTCGAGGAAATCCCGGTTCGCGTTGACGATGTCTCTTGCACGCGGCCAGCGGCGCAACAGTGACTCGTGTGCCACGCGGACGATGGCCTGGCCGTCGATGTTCTCGTCGCTGACTAGAAGCCGAGCCCCGATCAGCGCGTCGACAAGAGCGGATTTTGCGGGCGTTCCGGCTACGTCGGCCAGCGAGGCCGGGCTTGCGGTGACGGCATCCTCGCCCAACCGCACTGTCGTGAGCGCACGTAGCACAGCCGGCAGTGCCTCCTGAACCTGGGGCGGGAGCGAGTTGACGACCTCGTCGGCGCGTCGCGCGATCGCGCCTTCAAGGCCACCCAGCGCCCGATAGGCTGCAAAGGTCAGCAGCCGACGGTCTCTGCCGGCCTCGTAGAGGGCGTCGAGAACGAATTCGAGAAGTGGCAGCGATCCAGGGTCGGCCATCGCCGCCGCTTGCAGCACATCCTCTAGCCGGCCCTGATCGGCTGTCTCCTCGAAGCGAAGTCCGGCAGCGCGTGCCGGCTCACGGATGATCTGTGCAATCTCTGGCCCGGTCGGAGGCAGAAGCTCATAGCTGCTTAGGCCGTCCTTCAACGCCGAAAAGCCAGGGACTTCACCGCAGCGGTGAAAGAAATCCGCCCGGATCGTTCCGATCACCCAGACGAGGCCGCTGGCAGCAAAGGTCTGAAGGAGCCGCACCAATGCTTCGCGCGACGCCGGGTCTGTCTCCGTAGTGAACAGCTCCTCCATCTGGTCCAGGGCGAGCGCCAAGCGAGCCTGCGACGGGGCCGAGCCCACCGCGATTGCTGCTTTGCCAAGCGCCGCGCGGATCAGATGCCATTGCACGGTCGGGTGAGGCGCGAAGCAGGTCCACCAACTCAGCCATAGTTCTTTTCTGAACTAAGTTCTGGCAAGGCATCTTCGCGCGACAACGCGGCGGCCAACGAGACGATCGCATCGGACCCCTCAGACGGTCGAAACAGGCAGCGGCGCCAGAGCGTGATGCCAGCCACGGCACCGGGTTCGCGTGATCGCTGGGAGCAGTCCGGCGCGCAGCAGCGAGGATTTACCCGAACCGCTTCGTGCCGTAGATCAGCAAGAACGCTTTGTCGTTGGCCGCCAATTGCTCAAGCCGCTGCGAGCAGGCGGCGATGGCGCTTGCGCGGCCGAAGAAGATGTCAGCATGTTCGAACTCGAAGACGTCAAGACCGCGGAAAGGCGACTTGATCTGTTCCTCCGAAATGAGCGGCACACGATAGGCGCGCACCGGCCGCGCGATATTCTTCATTCTGTGCTCGCCCAGATCCAGAAAATCGAGCGACAACCGATCGCGGACCTGAGCGTGGATCGCTTCGGAGATGCAGATTCCGCCTGGGGCTGACATCGACTCCAAACGCGCGGCTATGTTGACGCCGTCGCCCATGAGATTGTCGCCGTCGACGACGACATCACCCAGGTTGATGCCGATGCGAAATCGCATGCGGCTCGCCTCGGGTAAATCGGCGTTCCGCTTGCCGAGCTCCAGCTGAATCTCGGTGGCGCACCGAACCGCTTCGACGGGACTCGCGAACTCCGCGATCACACTATCGCCTGCGCTGCCGAAGATGCGCCCGGCGTGGTGCGCAATCAGGCCGTCAATGACCGCGCGGTATGCCTTGAGCGTGGCAAGCGTCGTCTCCTCGTCCTTGCCCATGAGTCGGCTGTAGCCGACTACATCGGCCGCAAGGATGGCAGCAATCCTGCGCTGAAGGCGATCCACGGCCATGCCCGCTTCCGCTGCATGTACTCGCGCACCTTACGCCTAGGAGCCGCGGATGGGGAGCGTTAATGAGCGGCTTTCCATACCCCAATATGGGTCAAGGGGACGGCTGAGGATGCCCGCTTCGCGCCGATGTTGTTGAAGAAGTCGCCTGGCGGCGGCGGCGGTCGGTTGCTTTGCGATTGCGGTCGAGCGGAGGCCGAGGGCTCTCACGCCGGTTTGAGGGTGGGTATCGGGATGAAGCTTGGCAAGTTTGCGGAGGTTCTGGGCTGCGGCTGCGAGGTGGAACTCATCGCGCGCGCCGTTGGGACCTCTCAATCGCAGACGATCGAGCTTCAGGATGCGTTTGAGATGCGCGAACAGCATCTCTACAGCTCGCCTGGCCGTACCAGCTGGTAAATACCGCTCCTTCCTTCGCGAGACGATCAATGTTCGGTGTGGGATGCCCGAGAGCGGCGCCGCGGAAGTAAACGCCGTAGTCGCCCCAACCGACGTCGTCGCTCATGAGCATCACGACGTTGGGTTTGTCCTGGGCGGCTGCTGGCGTTCCCGCCACCGCTACAGTCGGCCGGGCGGCCAAGCGAACCTTGTGACCATTGAGACCATCGCTGCCCAGCTTGATGAGGACCGCCGGCTCGCCTACGAGCAGGGACAAGCCAGCGCCGCCGTCGCTGCCTCCATGTCGAAGGCCAAGTTGTTCGGATTGATCACCGACCGCCGCGAGATCGAGGGCTCACTTCGCAAGCCGTTGCGCGAGCCTCTCAGCCAGTCCGAGTTAAGGAGACCCATGTCCTTGGAAGAATGGCAGGCCAAGTTTGCGCCGAAGTCACGGGATCTGGCCAGCGGAGCCGACCCTGACGGGCGGCGGCAGTAGGCCGATCGGCGAGATCCGATCTCGGGGCCCTGGCATCGGTCAGCTGAATTCAGTCAAGTCACGCCGCAAATTGCAGACTATAGCGTTACGGTCGGCCGCGTAAAGGCGCTGTGCAGGCATCGGAGGCTTGCTGAAAATCGGAGGGAGTGTCCGGCTCCCACGAGGTCGCGATGAAGCGCAAATACGTCTGTTACACGAGGGTCAGCACCCAGGAACAGGGTCGGAGCGGGCTCGGGATCGAGGCGCAGAGGCGCGACATCCAGCTGTTCCTGAAGAACTACTCGGACGTGCCGTACGAGGTCGTCGGGGAGTTCCAGGACATTGGCTCGGGTGCTGACAATGGTCGCCCCGAACTGCAGAAAGCCATCGCCTTGGCCAAAAAAGCCAAGGCCGAGCTGCTGGTCGCCAAACTCGACCGGCTGAGCCGCCGACTGAGCTATGTGGCAACCCTGATGGAAGATCCGAAGCTGAAGCTGCGGGTGGCATCGATGCCGCACGCGGACAAGGCGATGCTGCACGTCTATAGCCTGGTGAGCGAGATGGAGCGCGACTTTATCAGCGCGCGGACCAAGGCTGCGTTGCATATGGCGAAGCAACGCGGCGTGAAGCTCGGCGGCGACCGTCATGGCGCGCTTGCTAGGGCGAACAAGGTACGGCAAAGGGCGGCTGATGAGGCGGCTGCGAAAATCCTACAGCTGCTTGAGCCCATGCGTGCTTCGGCGTACTTCACTGCGAAAGATGGCTGAAGCTTTGAACGCGACTGGGCTGAAAACCTCGACCGGTGCGGAGTGGTCGGCGATGGCCGTGAAGCGGGCAATTGGCCGCGGAGCCAAGGAGAGTGATGCTACGAGCGGACACTCTGCTGCAATCGAGGCCGAGACACCGGACGGCAGCCTTTGGGGTGCGATCCAAAGGGCGCGGCGCATGAGAGGGGAGTAGCTCACCCACCCCGTCCCCCGATCAACCCGGCGACGGGGGTAGGGGTCGTTTGTGGGGCCCCATCTATCCGCGCGCGACGAGCATTCCGGCATTCTGCACGTCGGAAACTTGCAGCCCAGAGCTATCCCCAGGGTAAGCTTGTCCGGCTGTTCCCGGCAATCACCCTGCCAGGTAAGCGCCCCTTATCGTAACTCCGGAATGCCGCAGCTGGTAAGGAACGAGGTCGTCTCGTCATAGAAGGAAGCCGCTCGCGTTCGATCCAATTCGCTACCGTGTGGCACGAGGATGACCACGCCTTGGCGAGCCCTCGTCAACAGTACGCGATATGCATTCGCGAGATACGCCGCCCGAGTGAGATCTTCTACGTTCTCCCAACGCGACCCGCGGAAATAGTAGGGCTTCCATGCGCCGGCCTCGCGCCGGAAGTTTGCGTCCCAACACATTCCGACCCAATCAAGTTCGAGGCCTTGGACGTCGAACTCAGTTGCGACGTCCTCAAGCGCGTAGGACGAACGCACATCGTCCTTGCCGGCAAGAAACCAGACCGGCGGGTCTATTTTCGCCTTAACAAAAATGCCGACGGGCTTCAGGCGGAATTCCGTTTGACGACGCGACCAACCCAATTCGTTCGGTGCCGCGGGCTCGATTGCGGAGCCAGTCGCGCGCGGACATTCAGGTCTCGCGTTATCAAAGGGGTACTTGTTAGCTTCTTGATCGAAGCCCGCGCAGCGTCGCGTCGCCGGCGATTACGGCCCCGGCAAATTCCGATAGGGCCTCCGCTCTAAACGATCGGACCGAGACAGTCAGATGGAGCGCGCTGTCTTGTGTTGCCTGCGGGATACGGTAGCCTGCACTTCGCCGAGGTAGTCCGCACCCGTGAGGCGGTCAGAGATGTGCACGTCCCAGGTTTCGGTAATGCTTTCGGATCGCAGCGAACCATTCATCTAGACCGGCCTCGCCGGTGTTGATTTCCTGTCCGCCGCCGATCAGGCAGACTACAACACACCAACCTCGATGTCGGTTCATGACGGACAACAGGAAATCCGGCTCCGACATGTCGAAAGTCGTCGTGGCCTCGCTCCGCCATGAACTTTGACGTCTGTTCATTCGTCCAGGCACGTTGCGCCTCGTCGAAAAACGACGACCCGTTCGGTCGGCACTTGCTTCGTTTCCGACATACTCGTCACGAAAATGGTGAATGTTCTGAATGAAGGTACTGGCGTGACGTGTGGCGTCCTTCTTGGCTTGTTGGTTCGCCTGCCGATCGGCTGCGTTCGACTTCATCCTGAGCCAAGCCTGGCGGAGGACGGCGACCAACGGGGCATTCCCGGACAAGGAAGACTGCGTGCTCTTCTTCGCTGGCTCTCATGCGCTCTGTAGCGAGGTTCAGACCAGCGAGCGTCTTGCCTGAACCCGGCACCCCGGTAACAAAGCAAATCGCTTTCGTTCGCTTTTGCTTGGTTTGCTCGATTACTCCGGCAATGTAGGCGGCGGTCCGAGATAGGTTCTCCGCGCCGGCTTCGCTGCGCGAGATTTCGTGGACGTCATGGCCCTGATAGAGGGCCTGGGCGGCTTCGACGATGGTCGGGGTTGGTTTGTAGGAAGAGTGTGCCCACGCGAGCGCATTATCCACGACGTTTGAGCCAAACTTGAGCAGCGCCGTCACATGAGCGGCGCAATGGTTTCGCAACTTGCGAGTAGGGGCCGTATGACGCCGTCGGACCAGGGTCGATGGCGGAGATGACGGATGGAGCGTCCGTGGCGATCAGAATCGGAATTATCGTTCGGTCATGACTTCCGGTGTGGAAGTTCTTAAGATCGAGCGCATAGTCTAGGGCCTGATCTAGCGGCATGCCGCCAGTAGTCGACTAGCCCCTACCTTATATTCCAGTACGAATACGAATCCGGCCGGCAAAAGAATTGCATCCGCCCGTTTGCCCATGCGCGGGATCGAGAACTCAAGGAAAAAATGGCCTTGGGGAATCGCTGACGCGAGGAGCTTCAGGTTTCAATTTGATCCATCCATGCATCGCGTTGCCTTCAACCCACGTCGAACGGATGACGAGCAACTAACTGGCCTAGAATCCCGTCGACTAAGCCCGTCGGAAGTCCTCGGCAGATCCTTCCCAATACCAGCGCTTCGGTCCAATCGTGTCCATGTCAGCCCTCTCACCGACTAAGCTCGTTGTTTAGGCTATCGATCCGGCGGGTCGACGCTGTCAAGGGTACCACGTCCTGCCGAGGCGGAAGCCTTGATAAATCGGGCCCGCGCTGATATCGCCTCAACTGCATCTTGAGAGGGCTTCGGCCCCGCCAACCAGCCTTGACCGGCAACGGTGGCACGACGATGTGGTCCTGATGGGCAACAATGGGTCGGAAACCTCTCCATGTTCGCTGACACGGCGCCCAGAAGGTCGGCACCCTTGGAGAAAACACTGTGTGGAAGAATTGTTATTCTGCCCAACGGCGACGCATTCACGCCTTCGCTGTGGCATGGGCCAAGGCGGATATGGACCCGCTACAACGCGCATGGCGGGATGACGCGACGTCGGGGTGCTCGTTGTCGCAGACCACTTATCAATTGCTTGTCCAGTATGGCGAGATGCCGACAGGCCTCCTTGCTGCAATGAAGTGAACAAGTGCAACTTTTCTCCTCCCGCCCGGCAACGCTTGCTGTGGACTGCTCGCCGCTCCGGCGCCACTCCGCTCACCGTTTAAAGAATCCGCTGACACCACTTCGACCGGGTTGAGCAAGTCGGCCGCGAGGGGCGCAAAGGCCAAGGAGATGCTGACCAGTCGCCGACCACTTCAACAACGACGTCGAACCAATTCATGCAATGGGGGCCCTCCTTGCGGGACACGCCAGCTCCGGGGATTAAACCCGAAGGCGGGAGTGGGGCGCTTTCTGGGGCCATGACATCAGCGCAGCGATGTGTCACCCCAGAGGTGGACTGTGTTGTACATCTTTATCGGTCTAAAACCAAAAGTGCGACGCTGCTCCGATCCAAAACGGCAGCAACAACGCTCAGTCCTGCCTGCTCTCGGCATCCCGGTAGGTATTTGGCCGCCACTCTCCTTAATAGACTTGCCAAACTTATGGAGGAGGTCCACTGTTCCCGTTCAATCGGGACATTTAGGGGGTTACCTTATAGCTGGATAGTTGGAGGAGATACCCGAATGCGTAGTCTTCCACGCCGCGAATTTATAGTTCAAAGTGGCGCAACCCTCGCCGCGTTGGCTGCCCTTCAATCGCGTGTAGCTCAAGCATTTCCGAGCCAGGCCGGTGAGAAAGCGGTCCCGTGGCTTGATCAGCCGCCAGCCAACCCTGATCCAAAGGGCCTAAAGGATCTCCTTGTCTGGGAGGATCTGGACTTCTCGGATAACGCCGAACGAAAAATTCTTCGGTGTCATGCATTTTCCAGTGGCCAAGCATTGATCTCAACACGTGGAAACTAGAGGTTGACGGCCTCGTGAAGAAGCCGATGACCCTCAAACTCGCCGATCTCAAGGCAAGGCCCCGTCAAGAGGTCATTTTCACGTTGGAGTGTTCCGGCAATCACGGCTTTCCATTCTTCATTGGAGGCATTGGAAATGCGCGTTGGGCCGGTACACCGCTTGCTGCAATCCTCGACGACGCAGGCGTCATGGACGACGGCATCGAAGTCGTGTTTTGGGGTGCAGATGCTGGCGACATCGCCCTTAAAGACGACATTCGCGATGTCAAGATGCATCAGCACTTTGCCCGCAGTATGTCGCTCGCTGACGCTATGAGCCCCCAGAACATTCTGTGTTACGAGATGAACGGGGCCGCTCTGCCCGCGAAGAACGGGTTTCCGCTCAGGCTGATCGCGCCTGGTTGGTACGGCATCGCAAACGCCAAGTGGCTGACGCGCATCGAAGTTCGAAACCGCCGCTTTATGAGTAAACTCATGGGACGGGATTATGTGACGATTTGTGAGGAGGAACACGACGGAGAAACAATCTGGGCCGAGACATCGGTTGGCCGCACGCGGCTGAAATCCGCCCCTGCAAGGGTTACCCGGAGTGACTTCTGGATACCGCATCACCGGTGCAGCATGGGGAGCGCCTATCGCAAAGGTTGAGGTGAAAATCGATGACGGGCCATGGCTTGCAGCTACCATAGATCGCGATGAAGAAGCCGAGTTTGCATGGCTGATCTGGGTACTCACTGGGCACCGCCATCACCGGGCGAGCACACCGTGACATCGCGGGCTACCGATAAAGCGGGGAATGTTCAGCCGGCCATGGATGACCCATTTATCGCCAAGAAGCATACATATTGGGAAAGCAACGGCCAGGTCACGCGCCGCATCTCTGTCGGTTAGTCCAACCGCAGGGCCGGTCTAGTTCCAGCTTCTCGTGCTGGGCGTAATTCAGGCGCTCACCAGTCCGATCTCGTTGGAGCGGCTGCCGATACGTCGGGAAGTTTGGTCTCATGGCTGTTCGGGTGGCCCAACTTTGGGCGCGGGCGTTGCCATGATATGGCGGTTACAACCGGCCTGTTGTACGATTGAGCTACAGCTTGGCGTGTCGACCAGGTGGAACGTGTCGATCGTTCAGGGAGCTGTACCATGACTGTGACGGAAGTAGTGCCTCGGCGCGTTGCCGGCGAGATCGAAGGCGACTTCGTAATTTTCCTGATCGGCATGCGCATCAATAAGCCATGGAAGGTGCAAAAGTGGCTTCCGGTCCTGCGTGCCATGAGGCCGATGCTCCAGGAGTTAGAAGCAAGGCCGGAAAGCGGTCTCTGGCTATGAGCCGATCGGTCGGATTACTCCTTCTCGCAATACTGGCGCTCATTCGAGCATCTAGAGGCCTATGCTCGCGCACCCGACCAGAGCCATTGGCCAGCCTGGATGGCCTTCAACAAACGCATCAAGAAATCACGAGGTGACGTGGGCATCTGGCACGAAACCTACCTTGTGAGAGCCGGGAATTACGAGGCAATTTATAGCGGAATGCCGCCCATCGGGCTTGGCAAAGCTGGCAGCCTTGTCGACGCGGTCAATGCGCGCGAGAGCGCACGACAGCGCCTGCGGAAGATCAACGTTGCACCTGACGGTAGGTCGGGCCGCGAAACCTGATACACGGCGAACCGCCCCGATCGCGGGTCGCCGAGCGAGGGCCCAGGATGCTTTCGGAATGGGGATTTCGACCAGGCTGAGGCTTCCGTTGGATTAAGCATGGTCCAGTCTTCCTAGCGCTAGGGAGACTGGAGCGACGACGGCACGCAGGCCATTCGCGGCCTCAAATTGGCGGCGCTCACGACAGCAAGCTACAGACTTGCAGAACCGACGCTCAGACTCGGTCCCGCCCCAGTAGTACACCTACGCGGTTCTGATCAGTGCAAATCAACCGTTTGATTTGATATTGCGGATGACTTGAAATCCAGCTGGCTCCGACGGGCTGAACATCGCCGATCGCAGCATGGTTGAGGCACAAAAACAGGCAATCATCCAACGCGCCGAAGCACGCAAGAATAACCAAGACCGTACTCATCCCTTTTCGGGCTTAGTGACCCGTTCCCCGTAAGTCTTTCTCAATTGTCGTGAATGGTAGATGTTAAGAGTGCCGGGCGCTACCAATCAAAAGCTGTAGCCTTAAATATCCAGGTACTTTCCTTTACTAGTGATCTGACGGGCTGGAGGTCTCAGCGGCGAATACTTATTGCCGAGCCGTAAGGAGCAGGATTAGACTAAGTGCGCTGAGAGGATCAAATCTAGGGCACCACGCTAGACCGCTTCAGCCGGGCGCGAGCCGGGCGTTCCCTATCGCCCTGCTCGCGCCTCCGAGAGCGGCTCGCGAAAGATGTGAGTGCAGGGATACGACCCCGCTACGGCCTGGCCGACCGCACTGTCGACGCCGGCCTCGCCAATGATACGAGCCCCCCGCTGCTCGAGCATGTGCTTGGGCGGGGCAGTAGGGATCGAGGGGCTCTGTCGGTGTCCGACGACGGAAAGCATCCGGCAGGACCGTATCTGGCGCAGAGATTGGCGTCAAGCTTACGCAAGCGCAAGGCAAGCACCGTCTGGGCAGGCTGGCCGGTTTGACCTGGCCAGACCCGTCAGCCGGGCCGGGCTCATCGGAGTGGACGCGCCCGGCGGTGAGCTGGAGGTACAACGTGCGCGTCCAGCAGGCTCCAAGACAGCGCACCAGGTCGGTCGTCACGCGTGAGAGGCCATCCGGCCTCATATGATGTCTGCCGAAACCGAGTAAGTCCTGCCACTGGCGAGCGTACCATCGACGGCATAGTGACCTCCGAGATCTTTAGCTGCGGCTGTACAACACTCGGCGGCGATGAAGCTGATAACGGCCAACGTTCTGACGATCATCGTTGCCTCCGCGGAACTACTTTGCATTCGACAAGAATAATCCATCTGCGGGCCGGTGTCCCTTCCCCCGCACCGCGATGATCTCGTTCAGCGCCACATACGGTGGCCGCGC